>NZ_JBLKNU010000072.1:0-209 GCF_047532935.1 Rhizobium sp. IY2 | reverse complement strand
TCACCGGCATCGGCAATGCGCTCGCCAACACGATCACCGGCGGTGCCGGCAATGACACGCTGAATGGCAGCGCCGGCGCCGATACGCTGATCGGCGGGGCGGGGGACGACACCTACATCGTCGACAATGCCGGCGACAGCCTCACCGAGAACGCCAGCGAGGGGACCGACACGGTCCGCACGAACTTGGCAAGCTATACGCTTGGCGCC
>NZ_JBLKNU010000071.1:0-214 GCF_047532935.1 Rhizobium sp. IY2 | reverse complement strand
CAGCTTCACCGGCATCGGCAATGCGCTCGCCAACACGATCACCGGCGGTGCCGGCAATGACACGCTGAATGGCAGCGCCGGCGCCGATACGCTGATCGGCGGGGCGGGGGATGACATCTATGCCGTCGACAATGCCGGCGACAGCGTCACCGAAAGCGCCAGCGAGGGGACCGACACGGTCCGCACGAACCTGGCAAGCTATACACTTGGCGCC
>NZ_JBLKNU010000070.1:0-218 GCF_047532935.1 Rhizobium sp. IY2 | reverse complement strand
TCACCGGCATCGGCAATGCGCTCGCCAACACGATCACCGGCGGTGCCGGCAATGACACGCTGAATGGCAGCGCCGGCGCCGATACGCTGATCGGCGGGGCGGGGGACGACATCTATGCCGTCGACAATGCCGGCGACAGCGTCACCGAAAGCGCCAGCGAGGGGACCGACACGGTCCGCACGAACCTGGCAAGCTATACACTTGGCGCCAATATCGAG
>NZ_JBLKNU010000069.1:0-221 GCF_047532935.1 Rhizobium sp. IY2 | reverse complement strand
CATCACCATCGCCGGGCTGCGCTCGACGCAGATCGCCACTGGCTGGTCCGGCCTCACCCCGAGCCCGATCAGATGATGGGCCAGCTGGTTGGCATCGGCATTGAGCGCGCCATAGGAGATCGACTGCTCTTCGAAGACCAGTGCGACCGCGTCGGGCGCCCGGCGCACCTGCGCCTCGAACAGCGCATGCACGCAAAGATCCGACGGATAGTCCACTTCCG
>NZ_JBLKNU010000068.1:0-223 GCF_047532935.1 Rhizobium sp. IY2 | reverse complement strand
AACCGCAACGCTGTCGAAGAGCTTCCAGTCGGCCTTCAACGTCGTCAAGGGTTCGGTGCCGGCTCGTACCGACGTTCCCGATACCGACTTCGACGCCTGCGGCAAGAAGGGTATCGCCGACCTGAAGGCTGCCAATGAAGGCGGCACGCTGTTCGGCTCGCTGGCGCAAGGCTATGGCGCACCGCCGGCGATTGCCAATGCCTACAAGGACGTCGTCTCGAAG
>NZ_JBLKNU010000067.1:0-223 GCF_047532935.1 Rhizobium sp. IY2 | reverse complement strand
AGCCGAAGTGGTGCAGCGTCTGTTCCAGGCCGAGGCCGGGATCGAGGAACCATTTCCAGGCAACGCCGGTGACGATGAAGGAGAGCGCCATCGGATAGAGGAAGATCGGCCGGAGCAGCCCCTCGCCGCGGATCTTCTGGTCGAGCAGGATGGCGAGGAAGAGACCGAGCGCCAGGCAGATGCCGACATAGAGGAAGCCGAAGATCGCCATGTTGGTGATCGA
>NZ_JBLKNU010000066.1:0-223 GCF_047532935.1 Rhizobium sp. IY2 | reverse complement strand
CAAGGGCGGCTTTCTCGTGCTGGTCGGCCCGTCCGGCTGCGGCAAGTCCACCCTGCTCAACACCATTGCCGGGCTGGAGACGATCACCTCGGGCGATATCAGGATCGACGGACGCGACATCAGCGGCCTGCATCCCTCCAAGCGCGACATCGCCATGGTGTTCCAGTCCTATGCGCTCTATCCGAACATGACGGTGGCGGGCAACATCGCCTTCGGCATGGAG
>NZ_JBLKNU010000065.1:0-223 GCF_047532935.1 Rhizobium sp. IY2 | reverse complement strand
GGGAACGTCGGTACGAGCCGGCACCGAACCCTTGACGACGTTGAAGGCCGACTGGAAGCTCTTCGACAGCGTTGCGGTTGCCAGCGCCACCTGCGCCGCCTTGCGGTCGTCGGGGACGTTGAACATGCCGAACATGTCGGAGTTGTAGATCACGCTGCCGTCGGTGCCGGGGAAGCGGTAGCACAGGAAGTCGGTATCCGGCGTCTTCTTGGCGGCGACGAAT
>NZ_JBLKNU010000064.1:0-223 GCF_047532935.1 Rhizobium sp. IY2 | reverse complement strand
GAAGTGGTCGTCTGTCACTTCCGTCTTGAACGGGTGCCCCTCCTCCTCACGCCAGCCGGGCAGCAGCCGGTCGATGCCGATCGGATCGACGACGGCGCCAGACAGGATATGGGCTCCGACCTCAGAGCCCTTCTCCAGCACGACGACCGAAAGCTCCGGATTGACCTGCTTCAGCCGGATCGCCGCCGCAAGACCGGCCGGACCGGCGCCGACGATCACAACG
>NZ_JBLKNU010000063.1:0-223 GCF_047532935.1 Rhizobium sp. IY2 | reverse complement strand
GAATATTTCTGGCACCAACCACCATCACGTCATGCTCGAGCGTGAGCTTGCCGATCTGCACGGCAAGGAAGCGGCGCTGATCTTCACGTCGGGCTATGTGTCCAACTGGGCGGCGCTTGGCACGCTCGGTGCGAAGATCCCCGGCCTGATCATCTTCTCCGATGCGCTGAACCATGCCTCGATGATCGAGGGCATCCGCTACGCCAAATGCGACAAGGTGATC
>NZ_JBLKNU010000062.1:0-223 GCF_047532935.1 Rhizobium sp. IY2 | reverse complement strand
GAGCAGGGTGGACTTGCCGCAGCCGGACGGGCCGACCAGCACGAGAAAGCCGCCCTTGTCGAGTTCGAGGTCGATGCCCTTGAGAATGTCGACGGCGCCGAAGCGCTTTTTCAGACCGGAGATTTCGAGGAAGGCCATGGATTACCCTTTGACAGCGCCCGCCATCAGACCGCGCACGAAGTAGCGGCCGGCGAGGATATAGACGATGAGCGTCGGCACGGCG
>NZ_JBLKNU010000061.1:0-223 GCF_047532935.1 Rhizobium sp. IY2 | reverse complement strand
CAAAGCTGCCAAGCCGGCTGCCGATGCGGCTGCCAAGCTTGCCGGCGTCTCCAAGGTGCTGCTGGCCGAAAGCGATGCGCTGGCCAACAATCTGGCCGAACCGCTGGCCGAGCTGATCGTCTCGCTGGCCGGCAGCTATGACACGATCCTCTCGGCTGCGACGTCGGTCGGCAAGAATGTGCTGCCGCGGGTGGCTGCCCTGCTCGATGTCGCCCAGGTCTCC
>NZ_JBLKNU010000060.1:0-223 GCF_047532935.1 Rhizobium sp. IY2 | reverse complement strand
ACACGCCCGAGCGGCAGACGGCCCGCCACCGCATCCATTCCTATTCGGTCTGGGAGGCCGCGGTCTTTCTGCTCAATGTGCTGGCCTTCCTGCTGATGGGCCTGCAGGCCCATCAGATCGTCCTCGACCTCGATCCCGGCCGCCTGGATTTCGCAATCACCTTCGCCACCATGGTTTTCGTCACGGTCATTCTCGTCCGGCTGGCCTGGGTGCTGTTTTATAA
>NZ_JBLKNU010000059.1:0-223 GCF_047532935.1 Rhizobium sp. IY2 | reverse complement strand
GTAGAGCTGGAAGGGCGAGGCGCCGTCGATCTGGGCGGCCTTCATGATCTCGCCGTCGATGCCGCGCAGGCCCGCCAGGAACATCGCCATGACGAAGCCCGACGCCTGCCACACACCGGCGATGACGACGGTGTAGATGACGAAGTCCTTGTTCTTGATCCAGTCGAAGTGGAAGCTCGTCCAGCCGAAGTGGTGCAGCGTCTGTTCCAGGCCGAGGCCGGGA
>NZ_JBLKNU010000058.1:0-223 GCF_047532935.1 Rhizobium sp. IY2 | reverse complement strand
GAGGTCGCAGATCTCCCTGATCGGGGCGATGTCGCCGTCCATCGAATAGACGCTCTCGAAGGCGATCAGCTTCGGCGCCTTCGGATCGGCGGCCGCAAGCTTGGCTTCGAGGTCGGCCACGTCATTGTGCTTCCAGATCACCTTGTCGCATTTGGCGTAGCGGATGCCCTCGATCATCGAGGCATGGTTCAGCGCATCGGAGAAGATGATCAGGCCGGGGATC
>NZ_JBLKNU010000057.1:0-223 GCF_047532935.1 Rhizobium sp. IY2 | reverse complement strand
GCTCAACGCATCGGGCGTCTATAGCTATACCGTCAACGAGACCAATGCGGCCGTCCAGGCATTGCGCCAGTCGACCAACACGCTGAGCGATGTCTTCAGCTATACGATGCGGGACACTGGCGGCGCCACCGCCACGGCCAACCTGACCGTCACCATCCACGGCGCCAACGACGCACCGGTGCTGGCCGTCCAGACGACGACCCAGAACGCCACCGTCGGCTCG
>NZ_JBLKNU010000056.1:0-228 GCF_047532935.1 Rhizobium sp. IY2 | reverse complement strand
GTCGACAGCACCGAGACGCTGGCCTATACGGCAACGGCTGCCGATGGCACGGCGCTGCCCGCCTGGTTGGCCTTCAACGCCACGACGCGGACCTTCTCCGGCACGCCGACGACAGCAGGCACCTACGGCGTCAGAGTGACGGCGACCGATCTCGGCGGCCTCTCGACCAACGAGACCTTCAACATCGCCGCATCGGCGGCGCCAACGACCTACAGCCTGTTCAACGCC
>NZ_JBLKNU010000055.1:0-259 GCF_047532935.1 Rhizobium sp. IY2 | reverse complement strand
CGTCGTGAAGTTCACCGTCTGCCAGCCGCTCGCCGTGGTGTTGCTGAAGGTGGCGGTGGCAAGCCTGGTGCCGGTCGTGGTCCACAGGTCGACGACGTTCTGGCCGTTGTCGTTGGCGCTGCGATAGAACTTGATGCCCGTGACATCCCCGGCGACGTTCGACTGGAACTTGACGCCGAGCTCGAGCTGCTGACCATCGTTGAGGTTGGTCTGGGTCGGCGTGCTGGAGGCGTTGAACAGGCTGTAGGTCGTTGGCGCC
>NZ_JBLKNU010000054.1:0-262 GCF_047532935.1 Rhizobium sp. IY2 | reverse complement strand
AAAGCCGGTGGCGTTCTGCAGCGTCATGCCGAAGCGGCCGAGCGAACCGAGGATCGTCGCCATCGGCAACAGCACCGACTGGAACGGAATGAAGCAGGCAAACAGCATCAGCCCGAACACCAGCGTATGGCCGGGAAAGCGCCATTTGGTGAGCACATAACCGTTCAGCGCCCCCATGATGGTGGAGATGGCGACGGCCGGCACCACCATCTTGATCGAGTTCCAGAAGTAGCCCTTGATGCCGGCGCAGGTCAGCCCGACA
>NZ_JBLKNU010000053.1:0-262 GCF_047532935.1 Rhizobium sp. IY2 | reverse complement strand
GGCCGTCGGCTCGGCCAGCGCCATCATCATGCTGATGACCATCTCGGCGATCATCGTGCCCTATCTCTATTCCGAACTGAAGGAGAAGGCGCGATGAGCAGCGTGACCTCTCCGGCAATCGCAACCCCGCAGGCCAGCGACAACAGGAACGACAACAACAGCAACAGCCGCTGGATCGGCCGCACCGTCATCTACGGCCTGCTCGTGATCTTCGCCATCCTCTACCTGATGCCGCTCTTCGTCATGCTGACCACCTCGTTCA
>NZ_JBLKNU010000052.1:0-281 GCF_047532935.1 Rhizobium sp. IY2 | reverse complement strand
CAGCCATGACGAGGTCGCCGAGATCGAGAACGAATGGCGCAAGGGCGACATCGGCCGCGACCTGAAGCGGGTGAGGAACGTCAAGCCGCTGTGGTCGAAGTTCGGCACCGCCCTTGGCGTGGCGCTCGGCGGCTTCGACATGTGGACCAATACGCTGTTCGGCTTTTCCGTCTTCGGCACGCTGAAACACGGCAAGACCGATGCGCAGAGCCTGGAGCCTGCCTCGATGCACAAGCCGATCGCCTATCCGAAACCGGACGGCGTCCTGACCTTCGACCGTC
>NZ_JBLKNU010000051.1:0-311 GCF_047532935.1 Rhizobium sp. IY2 | reverse complement strand
GGATAGACCGGCCCCTCGCCGCCCTGCGGCGGCACCCAGTTGATGTTCTGGTTGGGGTCCTTGATGTCGCAGGTCTTGCAGTGCACGCAGTTCTGGGCGTTGATGACGAAGCTTTGCTCGCCGTCCTTCTCCACCCACTCATAGACGCCGGCCGGACAGTAGCGCGTCGACGGGCCGGCATAGATATCGTGCTCGGAACTCTTCTGCAGGCCCATGTCCTTGACCTTGAGATGCACCGGCTGGTCTTCCTCGTGATTGGTGTTCGACAGGAACACCGAGGACAGACGGTCGAAGGTCAGGACGCCGTCCGG
>NZ_JBLKNU010000050.1:0-331 GCF_047532935.1 Rhizobium sp. IY2 | reverse complement strand
CACGCTGCCGTCGGTGCCGGGGAAGCGGTAGCACAGGAAGTCGGTATCCGGCGTCTTCTTGGCGGCGACGAATTCGCCCTTGGCCCAGTCGCCCATCACCTGCACCAGCGCATCACCCTTGATGACCATGGCGGTGGCGAGGTTCCAGTCGCGGCCGGAGAAGTTCGGATCGACATATTTGACGATCGTCGCCAGATTGTCGAAGGACTTCTTCATCGTGTCGGACTTCAGCGACTCTTCATCGAGGTCGTTGAAGGCCTTCTTGTAGAACTCCGGACCGCCGGTCGACAGCACGATGGAATCGAACATCGTCGCTTCCTGCCAGTTCTGG
>NZ_JBLKNU010000049.1:0-331 GCF_047532935.1 Rhizobium sp. IY2 | reverse complement strand
CAGCGTCACCGAAAGCGCCAGCGAGGGGACCGACACGGTCCGCACGAACCTGGCAAGCTATACACTTGGCGCCAATATCGAGAACCTCACCTATAACGGAACGGCGGCCTTTGCCGGCACCGGCAACTCGCTGGACAACCTTATCATCGGTGGCGCTGCCAGCGATACGCTTTCCGGCGGTGCCGGCAATGACACGCTGAATGGTAGCGCCGGCGCCGATACGCTGATCGGCGGGGCGGGGGACGACATCTATGCCGTCGACAATGCCGGCGACAGCGTCGCCGAGAACGCCAGCGAGGGGACCGACACGGTCCGCACGAACCTGGCAAGC
>NZ_JBLKNU010000048.1:0-331 GCF_047532935.1 Rhizobium sp. IY2 | reverse complement strand
GGCCTTGTCAAGCAGGGCGATCAGATCGTCAAAGGTCTTCGGCTGGGTGCCGCCGATCTTGTCCATCACCGCCTTGTTGATCCACAGCCAGTTGACCGAGTGGACGTTAACGGGGGCTGCGACCCACTTGCCGTCATAGACCGAGAACTTCTGCAGCGCCGCCGGCACCGACTTGTCCCAGCCTTCCTTCTTCGCCGTCTCCGTCAGGTCGCCCATGACGCCGGCCTGGGCATAATCGAGCACGGTATACCCCAGCATCTGCGAGGCTGTCGGATAGGTGCCGGCCGCCACCATCGCCTTCAGCGCCGTCATCGCCGCGTCACCGCCACCG
>NZ_JBLKNU010000047.1:0-334 GCF_047532935.1 Rhizobium sp. IY2 | reverse complement strand
CAACGCCCAGAACTGCGTGCACTGCAAGACCTGCGACATCAAGGACCCCAACCAGAACATCAACTGGGTGCCGCCGCAGGGCGGCGAGGGGCCGGTCTATCCGAATATGTAACTGCCAGAATTCGATTTAAGGGAAGGATATCAAAATGGACGTTCGCGCCGCCGTTGCCGTTCAGGCCGGAAAACCGCTCGAAGTGATGACTGTGCAGCTGGAAGGGCCGCGGGCCGGCGAAGTGCTGGTCGAGGTCAAGGCGACGGGCATCTGCCACACCGATGATTTCACTTTGTCGGGCGCCGATCCGGAAGGCCTGTTTCCGGCCATCCTCGGCCATGA
>NZ_JBLKNU010000046.1:0-346 GCF_047532935.1 Rhizobium sp. IY2 | reverse complement strand
GGTCAGGTTGACCAGATAGGGCACGATGTCGTCACCGACCTCCTTCGGATTGACGAAGTGGGTCATGCCGAACTTTTCGCCCCATTCCTTGCGATCACTGTTGATATCGACACCGATGATCATATCGGCGCCGGCAAGCTTCAGGCCCTGCAGCACGTTGAGACCGATGCCGCCGAGACCGAAGACGATCGCCGTCGAACCGATCTCCACCTTGGCGGTGTTGATGACCGCGCCAATGCCGGTGGTGACGCCGCAGCCGATGTAGCAGATCTTGTCGAAGGGGGCGTCGGGATTGACCTTGGCAAGGGCGATCTCCGGCAACACGGTGAAGTTCGAAAAGGTCGAG
>NZ_JBLKNU010000045.1:0-349 GCF_047532935.1 Rhizobium sp. IY2 | reverse complement strand
CTCCAAGCGCGACATCGCCATGGTGTTCCAGTCCTATGCGCTCTATCCGAACATGACGGTGGCGGGCAACATCGCCTTCGGCATGGAGATCCGCGGCGTGCCGAAGGACGAACGTGCCAAGGCGATCAAACAGGTCTCCGACATGCTGCAGATCGGCCATCTGCTCGACCGCAAGCCGAGCCAGCTGTCGGGCGGCCAGCGCCAGCGCGTCGCCATGGGGAGAGCCTTGGTGCGCAACCCGCAGGTCTTCCTGTTCGATGAACCGCTCTCCAATCTCGATGCCAAGCTGCGCGTCGACATGCGCACCGAGATCAAGCGGCTGCATCAGCGCATGGGCACCACCTTCGTC
>NZ_JBLKNU010000044.1:0-349 GCF_047532935.1 Rhizobium sp. IY2 | reverse complement strand
GGCGATCTCCGGCAACACGGTGAAGTTCGAAAAGGTCGAGCAGCCCATATAGTGGTGGATCTTGTCCTTGCCGATCGAGAAGCGGCTGGTGCCATCCGGCATCAGCCCCTGACCCTGGGTCGCACGGATCGAGGTGCAGAGGTTGGTCTTGCGGGACAGGCAGGAATAGCACTCGCGGCATTCCGGGGTGTAGAGCGGAATGACATGGTCGCCCTTCTTCACCGAGGTGACGCCCGGGCCGACATCGACGACGATGCCGGCGCCCTCATGGCCGAGGATGGCCGGAAACAGGCCTTCCGGATCGGCGCCCGACAAAGTGAAATCATCGGTGTGGCAGATGCCCGTCGCC
>NZ_JBLKNU010000043.1:0-376 GCF_047532935.1 Rhizobium sp. IY2 | reverse complement strand
CACCTTACTATCCTTCATCCCGGCCAGATGCTGGATGGCGCCTGATATGCCGCAGGCGATATAGAGCTGCGGCGCCACCACCTTGCCGGTCTGGCCGACCTGCCAGTCGTTCGGCGCATAACCGGCATCGACGGCCGCACGGCTTGCCCCGACGGCAGCCCCGAGCTTGTCGGCGAGCGGCAGGATGACCTCCCGGAATTTTTCCGCCGAACCCAGCGCCCGGCCGCCTGAGATGATGATCTTCGCCGAGGTCAGTTCCGGACGATCGGAGGCCGACAGCGCATCGGCGACGAAGCGCGACAGAGCGGGATCGGAAACCGCTGCAACCGTCTCGATCGGCGCGGAGCCGCCTTCGGCTGCAGAGACGAAGGAGGCG
>NZ_JBLKNU010000042.1:0-392 GCF_047532935.1 Rhizobium sp. IY2 | reverse complement strand
TGTCGTTGGTCAGCACGTTGCCGCTCGCAACCACACCACCCGAACCATTGGCGACACCACCCTTCTCCGTCGCGTCCCCCGCATCGGCAACTGCCGTCGGCGTCGTGTTCGGTGTTGTCGATGCCGGACGGAAGACCACATCGGCATAGTAATTGGCGGCGTTGTAGGTGGCATTCGGGAAAATGCCAGTGGTGGCGGATCCGCCATAGGTGTATACGCCGTTGCCGCTGGCTGTCGCCGTCAGCGGGCCGCTGGTCACTGTGGCGGTAAAGAAATTGTTGGTTGCCACGTAGGCACCAGTCGTGTGGTACGAGGCGACATACGTGGTGTTTGCGGTAATGGTGACGGGCGTCGTGAAGTTCACCGTCTGCCAGCCGCTCGCCGTGGTGTTG
>NZ_JBLKNU010000041.1:0-548 GCF_047532935.1 Rhizobium sp. IY2 | reverse complement strand
GCCGCGGATCTTCTGGTCGAGCAGGATGGCGAGGAAGAGACCGAGCGCCAGGCAGATGCCGACATAGAGGAAGCCGAAGATCGCCATGTTGGTGATCGAGGTATACCAGGAGGACGGCGGATCGCTCTCGAAGGTCCAGCGCCACAGCCGCTGATAGGCGCGTGCGCCGGTCAGCGCATAGGAAGGAAAGGTCTTGGAATTGGTGAAGGACAGATAGGCCGTCCAGATGATGAAGCCGTAGACGAAGATGATGGTGATGACGAAGCTCGGCGCCAGCACGATCTTCGGCAGCGCATCCTGCAGCCGGCCGCGCAACGAGATGCCCGTCGATTGCCGCGGCGTCAGAACCGGATCGGTGGTCGCAACTGTGCTCATGGAATGTCATCTCCTCCCCGCATGATGGCTCCTCGATATCGTCCGGGCATGATCATCCTGCGTGATCGGCGCGGAGCCTGAAGCTTCCCCGCGGGTCACGCGGGGAAGCATTGTCATCACAAGTGATCTCAGCGGGCGTCGTCGATCGCCTGGACCAGCTGGGTCACGGCCTC
>NZ_JBLKNU010000040.1:0-587 GCF_047532935.1 Rhizobium sp. IY2 | reverse complement strand
AGACCGGAGATTTCGAGGAAGGCCATGGATTACCCTTTGACAGCGCCCGCCATCAGACCGCGCACGAAGTAGCGGCCGGCGAGGATATAGACGATGAGCGTCGGCACGGCGGCGATCATCGCCGCCGCCATGTTGACATTGTATTCGACCACCCCGGTCGAGGTGTTGACGACATTGTTGAGCGCCACCGTCATCGGCATGGAATCGCCGGTGCCGGCATAGGCCGAGGCAAACAGGAAGTCGTTCCAGATATTGGTGAACTGGTAGATGACGGTGACGACGATGATCGGCAGCGAGTTCGGCAGCATGATGCGCCGGAAGATCTGGAAGAAGCTGGCGCCGTCGACCTGGGCGGCTCGCACCAGTTCGGTCGGAAAGGCCTCGTAGAAATTGCGGAAGAACAGCGTCGTGAAGCCGAGGCCATAGACGACATGGACGAAGACCAGATTGACGGTCGGATTGCCGAAGCCGAAGGCAAAGCCGGTGGCGTTCTGCAGCGTCATGCCGAAGCGGCCGAGCGAACCGAGGATCGTCGCCATCGGCAACAGCACCGACTGGAACGGAATGAAGCAGGCAAACAGCATCAG
>NZ_JBLKNU010000039.1:0-629 GCF_047532935.1 Rhizobium sp. IY2 | reverse complement strand
GTCGGCGTGATGCGCAGCCGCTCGGTCTTCTTCGGCACCGTGGGGTAGTTGATCGGCTGGACGTAGACGCCGCAATTGTCGAGCAGCAGATCGGAGATCCACTTGCACTTGGCCGCATCGCCGACCAGCACCGGCACGATATGGCTCGGATTGGGCATATGCGGAATGCCGCGCTGGTCGAGCAGCGCTCTCAGCTTGCGGACCCGGTCCTGATGGCGGGCGCGCTCGAACTGGCTGACCTTCAGATGCTGGATCGAGGCGACGGCGCCGGCGGCGAGCGCCGGCGGCAGCGCCGTGGTGAAGATGAAGCCGGAGGCAAACGAGCGGATGAAATCGCAAAGGGCCGTCGACGCGGCGATATAACCGCCCATCACCCCGAACGCCTTGCCGAGCGTGCCCTCGATGACGGTCAGCCGGTCCATCAGGCCCTCGCGCTCGGCAATACCGCCGCCGCGCGGACCGTACATGCCGACCCCGTGCACTTCGTCGAGATAGGTCATCGCCCCGTATTTGTCGGCGAGGTCGCAGATCTCCCTGATCGGGGCGATGTCGCCGTCCATCGAATAGACGCTCTCGAAGGCGATCAGCTTCGGCGCCTTCGGATCGGCGGCCGCAAGCTTGGCTTCGAG
>NZ_JBLKNU010000038.1:0-655 GCF_047532935.1 Rhizobium sp. IY2 | reverse complement strand
GAGCCACCCCCGCCCCGCCGATATAAAGCTCGCCAACCGCACCAAACGGAACGGGTGCGCCATGACCGTCTAGAAGATAGATCCGCGTGTTCGCAATCGGACGGCCGATCGGCACATACCGGTGAGGCGCCTCAACTCTCGTGTCGGTAGAAAAGGTGGTCGCCCAAATTGTAGTCTCCGTCGGACCATAAAGATTTCTGAGAGATTTTACCCTTCTGCCGAGGTTCGAGGCCAGTTCTGAATGCAACGCTTCGCCGCCACATAACGCACGTAAATCGGGCGCACCCTCCCATCCGGCGTCGAGGAGCATACGCCACGCTGCCGGGGTCGCCTGCATCACGGTTATCTTCTGATGGGATAGATACCGCTGCAATCCAATAGCACTGGTCTCGTGAGCAACAACTACGTTAGCTCCCATGGCCAGTGGCAGACAGAGTTCGAGCCCCGCAATGTCGAAAGAGATCGTCGTGATCGCGAGGAGTGAATCGCGCTCTGTGAGGCCCGATACATCTAAAAGAGCGCGTAGAACATTGACAACACTTGCATGCTCGACCATGACGCCCTTCGGCGTGCCGGTGGATCCCGATGTGTAGATGACATAGGCGAGATGGCGCGCTGTCAGGCCGAGGGCATGCGGGTCGGGATCGTCAGCGGA
>NZ_JBLKNU010000037.1:0-680 GCF_047532935.1 Rhizobium sp. IY2 | reverse complement strand
GCCAACAATGAGTGGCCGCCGAGCTCGAAGAAGTTGTCGTGGCGCCCGACCCGCTCGACGCCGAGAAGCTCGGCCCAGATCCCGGCCAGCAGCGTCTCGATCTCGCCCTGCGGCGCCTCATAGGCCCGACGCGCATAGGCATCGTCGTCGGGGACTGGCAGCGCCTTGCGGTCGAGCTTGCCGTTCACCGTCAGCGGCAGTGCATCCAGCCGCACGAACGCCGACGGCACCATGTAGTCCGGCAGCAGGCCACCCAGATGCGCCCGCAACGACGAAGCAAGCCCGGCGCCATCGGCTTCAGCCGACCCGTCCGTCATCTTCACAACCACATAGGCGACGAGCCGCTTGTCGCCCGCCGCATCCGCGTGCGCCACCACCGCGGCATCGCCGACAAGCTCATGCTCCAGCAGCCGGGCGGCGATCTCGCCCGGCTCGATGCGGAAGCCGCGGATCTTCACCTGGTCGTCGTTGCGGCCCAGAAACTCGAGATTGCCGTTCGGCAGGTAGCGCGCCAGGTCGCCGCTCCGGTACATCCGGGCGCCGGCCTTGCCGCTGAACGGATCCGCCAGGAACCGCTCCGCCGTCAAATCCGGACGGTTCAGGTAGCCGCGAGCCACCCCCGCCCCGCCGATATAAAGCTCGCCAACCGCACCAAACGGAACGGGTGCGCCATGACCGTC
>NZ_JBLKNU010000036.1:0-788 GCF_047532935.1 Rhizobium sp. IY2 | reverse complement strand
GTCAAACGGGTTGTCGACTACAACGTGAAGATCCGGGTTCGTCCGGATGGCACGGGTGTCGAGCTTGCCAATGTGAAGATGTCGATGAACCCGTTCGACGAGATCTCGGTGGAAGAGGCGCTGCGGCTGAAGGAAGCCGGCAAGGCCGAAGAGGTGGTCGTGGTGTCGATCGGTCCTGCCAAGGCCGAGGAGACGCTGAGGACGGCACTCGCCATGGGCGCCGACCGGGCAATCCTGGTCGAGACCGACGATGCGGTCGAGCCGCTGGCGGTTGCCAAGATCCTCAAGGCTGTCGCCGATGCCGAACAGCCCGGCCTTGTTATCGTCGGCAAGCAGGCGATCGACGACGATTCGAACCAGACCGGCCAGATGCTGGCGGCACTGCTTGGTTCGGCCCAGGCGACCTTCGCCTCGAAGATCGAGATCGGCGATGGCAAGGCGACCGTCACCCGCGAAGTCGATGGCGGCCTGCAGACGATCGAGATCAAGCTGCCGGCGGTGGTCACCTCGGACCTGCGCCTGAACGAACCGCGTTATGCCTCGCTGCCGAATATCATGAAGGCGAAGAAGAAGCCGCTCGACAAGAAGTCTCCTGCCGATTTTGGCGTCTCCACAGCGCCGCGGTTGAAAGTGTTGAAGACCGAGGAGCCATCCGGCCGCAAGGCCGGCGTCAAGGTCAAGTCGGTCGCCGAGCTGGTCGACAAGCTCAAGAACGAAGCCGGCGTGCTTTAAGCCAGAACCAGGGAGCCCTCATCATGACCATTCTTCTTCTGGCTGACCACGACAAT
>NZ_JBLKNU010000035.1:0-967 GCF_047532935.1 Rhizobium sp. IY2 | reverse complement strand
TAAGGTGATCGTCGCCATCAACAAGGACGAGGAGGCGCCGATCTTCCAGGTCGCCGACTACGGACTGGTCGCCGATCTCTTCGACGTCCTGCCGGAATTGCAAAAGGCGCTTTAGCGGGGAGACCGAACGTGGCGCGCACGGTGGGACGTCCAATCAAACCTGGTGCCGACCTTCTCCTGAACGATGACGAGAAGCCGGCATATATACGGCTCCACGACATCGGAAGGGAAAGGCGTTCTCGGCCGTTGCAGGAATTCCTCAACGATGTCGGCGGGCTGATGTTGTCGGCGGAGGCTCCCGCCGTCGCCAGCTTCGTCGCGGGCAAGGTTCTCCAGAGGCTGCTCAAGACCGGCAAGGTGCGCCCCGAGGGCGGGTCCCTTCCCGGCACGCCGGAAGGGCTTGATGACGCCATCGCCCATCTTGCGAAATCGGGACGGAAATATGAGGCGATCGCCAGCCAGTTCCATAGTCTCGCCGACAAGCTGCTCTGGAGACGCGGCCGTTCCGGCCCGTTTGCAAGCCTGAATTTTGGCGATACGCATTCCCATGCGGTTGTCGTCGGCCCGGGCGGCATGGAGGAACGCGCCGATCTCAGGGTCGGCGTGATCTACATGGATCGCTACACCCGTTTCCCCGATCATGTTCAGACGCAGCCCCGTGCCTTCCTCCTGCTTTCGCCCGCTGAAATCTCCCTTGGCGATTCCCAATGGTTTTCTGCCGCTATCGGCACAGTCTTCGCGAACGATGCCGGGCAATCCTTCGCGATAAGATGCACGGCCCGGCCGCTTCTCGCGGTCTGGTGCCAGATCGAGCCGGAGACGAAATAGATGACCGAGACGACTGATCTGCCCGAATGCGAGAGCATGGAATTCGACGTTGTGATCGTCGGCGCCGGTCCGGCCGGTCTTGCGGCGGCGATCCGGCTGAAGCAGGTCAATCCGGAGCTTTCGGTCGTCGTGCTGGAGA
>NZ_JBLKNU010000034.1:0-1003 GCF_047532935.1 Rhizobium sp. IY2 | reverse complement strand
CGCATCGTATAGCTGAAGACATCGCTCAGCGTGTTGGTCGACTGGCGCAATGCCTGGACGGCCGCATTGGTCTCGTTGACGGTATAGCTATAGACGCCCGATGCGTTGAGCACGAGACTGCCATAGGTGCCGTTCAGCGCCGAACCAAGCGTGCCTGATGTCGCGCCGAAAACGACCGCCGTGACCGTCTTGGTATCACCGGCATCCGGATCGGTGTCGTTGGTCAGCACGTTGCCGCTCGCAACCACACCACCCGAACCATTGGCGACACCACCCTTCTCCGTCGCATCACCCGCATCGGCAACCGCCGTCGGCGCCCTGTTGCCAGCCGTCGATACGGCGATGCTGAAGGTCTCGTTGGCAGCAAGGCCGCCGAGGTCGGTTGCCGTCACCCTGACGCCGTAGGTGCCGGTTGCCGTCGGCGTGCCGGAGAAGGTCCGCGTCGAGGCGTTGAAGGCCAACCAGGCGGGCAGCGCCGTGCCATCGGCAGCCGTTGCCGTATAGGCCAGCGTCTCGGTGCTGTCGACATCGGTGAAGGTGGTCGTCGGCAGCACGAAGGAGAAGGCCGAGCCGACGGTGGCGTTCTGGGCCACCGTCTGGACGGCCAGCACCGGCGCGTCGTTGGCGCCATGGATGGTGACGGTGAGGTTGGCCGTGGCCGTGGCGCCGGCAGTGTCGCGCATCGTGTAGCTGAAGACATCGCTCAGCGTGTTGGTCGACTGGCGCAGCGCCTGCACGGCGGCATTGCTCTCGTTGACGGCATAGCTATAGGCGCCCGATGCGTTGAGCACGAGACTGCCATAGGTGCCGTTCAGCGCCGAACCAAGCGTGCCTGATGTCGCGCCGAAAACGACCGCCGTGACCGTCTTGGTATCACCGGCATCCGGATCGGTGTCGTTGGTCAGCACGTTGCCGCTCGCAACCACACCACCCGAACCATTGGCGACACCACCCTTCTCCGTCGCGTCCCCCGCATCGGCAACTGCCGTCGGCGTCGTGTTCG
>NZ_JBLKNU010000033.1:0-1241 GCF_047532935.1 Rhizobium sp. IY2 | reverse complement strand
TGGCCTGCTGCCGGTTTCATGGACATCGAGTTAAGGTGTTCCTCCTGAAACCGGAGAGCATGAATGCAAAGACGAATATTCAGCCGCGAGTACAAGCTTGAGGCTGTGAAGCTTGTCAGGGAACGTGGGGTCACTGTTGCGCAGGCGGCTCGTGATCTTGATGTCCACGAGAATGTCTTGCGCAAATGGGTTCGTGAATACGGCGACGATCCCAGCCAGTCGTTTCCTGGAAAAGGGCATATGAAGCCGGAGCAGCTTGAGATCGAGCGGCTCCGTCGTGAAGTCGCCAAGCTGAAGGCGGAGCGCGATATCCTAAAAAAGGCCGCAGCCTACTTTGCCAGGGACGCGATATGAAGTTCGCGTTCATTGCAAAGCACCGTTCGATCTGGCCGGTGGCATGGCTCTGCGAAGCGCTGGGAGTTTCCCGATCAGGCTTTCACGCCTGGCTCAATCGTTCTCCGAGCGAACACGCCCGCTATGATGAGCTCTTGCTGGACAAGATCACGCAGAGCTTCAAGTCCAGCGACCGCACTTATGGTGCTCGACGGGTCTGGCACGATGTGCTGGAAGAGGGGTTATCCTGCGGCCTCCATCGTATAGAGCGGCTGATGCGCTTGAATGCGCTCAGGGCCAGGCCAAGACGGCGTGGCTTGCCAAAGGATGCCGGTGACCGTGCCGTCATCATGCCGAACGTCCTCGACCGCCAGTTCGTAGCGGACCGTCCGAACCAGAAGTGGGTGGCTGACTTCACCTATATCTGGACCGCAGAGGGCTGGTTGTATGTCGCAGCAGTCATCGACCTGTTCTCACGCCGTGTCGTTGGCTGGTCGATGAATGCCAACATGACGGCCCAACTCGTCACCGATGCACTGATCATGGCGATCTGGCGTCGAGGAAAACCGGACGCGCTGCTGCACCATTCCGATCAGGGTAGCCAATATACGAGCGAGCAGTTCCAGCGCCTCATGGGCGACCACGGCATCACCTGTTCGATGAGCCGTTCCGGAAATGTCTGGGACAACGCAGCAATGGAGAGCTTCTTCTCATCACTGAAAACGGAGAGAACGGCACGCAAGGTATATCGCACGAGGAACGACGCCAGAGCGGACGTGTTCGATTACATCGAGCGCTTCTACAACCCGAAACGTCGCCACTCGACACTGGGGTATCTCAGCCCAAATGACTTTGAAACCAAGGTGGGATTAGCTTAATCTCGTGTCCGATAAACCGGCAGCAGGCCA
>NZ_JBLKNU010000032.1:0-2533 GCF_047532935.1 Rhizobium sp. IY2 | reverse complement strand
CGTGAAGAGTTTCGGGCGCCGCCAGGCGTACGAAAGTCCCCGAGGAAGGAACCCGCGGACCACAGTCGGAGGCTATGGAGATTTTGATCTACGGCTGATATCTGCGGTGTGGCGACCGCGGCCAGAGAGTGGAGCGATGGATGCGGATAGGCTGCCTCGTTGCGCGTCCGCGCTGCTTTGCCGGCCTGGCGCCCGGCTCGCCGCAACCCTGTCGGCGGCGATGACTACCACGGACGCGTGTGGGTCGGTTGCAGGAGACGGGGCGCCTGCGGCTGAAGTCTGGGATATGCCATGCCGGGTCATGAAGCCGTCTCCCGGTTCGTCGCCGTCGCATCCGGCGGCCCGCGCGGCTGCCTCCAGCGTTCGAACATCTCGATGACGATCATTCGTCCGCCGCAGCAGGGGCATGGCGGGCGGAAGTCATCCGGTTCGGCTGGTGTGCCGTCATCGACCGGTGCGGCGACGTGCAGCAGTTCGCGAGCGAGCGTGAGGCTGGTCTTGCGGGCTGAGCCGGCGAGCAGGCCGTAATGCCGGATGCGGTGGAAGCCGCGCGGCAAGACATGGAGCAGGAAGCGGCGGATGAACTCATCGACCGCGAGCGTGATGATCTGCTGTCGGTCGCAGCCATCGCGGCGATAGTCCTTGTAGCGGAAGGTGACGCCAGTTTGGTCGAAGGTGATCAGGCGGCGGTTCGAGATTCCGACCCGGTGGGTATAGCGCGACAGATAGGTAAGAACCGCCTCAGGACCCGCGAACGGCGCCTTGGCATAGACCACCCAGCGCTTCCTTCGGACCGGCGATAGATGCCGCAAGAATGCCTGCCGCTCGGCGAGATGAGCAAGTGCGCCAAAGAAGCAGAGCCGCCCGGCGTCGTGCAGAGCGACCAGCCGGACGAGGAACAGCCGTCGAAACAGTTTGCCGAGTACGCGTACGGGAAGCAAGAAGGCCGGGCGCGATGATATCCATCGGCTTCCGTCTGGCGTGATGCCGCCGCCAGGCACGATCATGTGGACATGCGGATGGTGCGTCATCGCCGATCCCCAGGTGTGGAGCACGGCGGTGATGCCGATGCGCGCGCCGAGATGCTTGCGATCGGCCGCGATGGTCAGCATCGTCTCCGACGCCGCCTTGAACAGCAGGTCGTAGACGAGCGCCTTGTTCTGGAACGCTATGTCGGCGACCTCGGCCGGCAGCGTGAACACGACGTGGAAGTAGCCGACCGGAAGCAGATCGGCCTCGCGTTCGGCAAGCCATGTCCGTGCCGCCGCGCCCTGGCACTTTGGGCAGTGCCGATTGCGGCAGGAGTTGTAGGCGATCCGCCACTGGCCGCAGTCCTCGCAGGCCTCGACGTGACCGCCGAGCGCCGCGGTGCGGCAGTTCTCAACCGCCGACATGACTTTGAGTTGCTGCAGGCTCAGGTGCCCTGCATGGGCGCGCCGGTAGGCCGCCCCGGCAGCACGGAAAATGTCGGCGACCTCGATCGAGGCACGCAAGGCTCAACCGTCGGGCGACATCTCTCCCGGCTTGAACAGGCCGAGCTTGTCGAGCGGACTCGTGACCGTGCGGACCGTCCTGGTCGCCACCTTGGCGTAGAGGGCGGTGTTGTTGAGTTTTGCGTGCCCGAGAAGGACCTGGATGATCCGAATGTCCGTGCCGTCCTCCAGCAGGTGGGTGGCGAAGCTGTGGCGCAGCGTATGCGGCCCGACCCGCTTGGCGATATCGGCGGCCTGGGCCGCCTCAACAACGATCCGATAGAGCTGCCGCGTGCTGATCGGCTTCATTGCGTGTTGGCCGGGGAATAACCAGCCGTCGCGATGCATCACACCCTGCTGCCGCCCCACCTTCCACCACTGGCGCAGCAGGGTGAGCAGGTCCTCCGAAAGCATGGCATTGCGATAGCGCCCGCCCTTGCCACGCTCGACGCGCAGTAGCATCCGCTCGCTGTCGACGTCGGCGATCTTCAGCATAGAGACCTCCGAAACACGTAGGCCGGCGCCATAGGCGACCGACAATGCTGCCTGGTGCTTGAGGCAGGTGGTGGCATTGAGTAACCGGGCAACCTCGTCGCGGCTCAGCACCACAGGCAGGTTACGCGGATGCGCCAGCCGGACGAGCCTGCGCGCCAGGTCCGGGCGGTCGAGGGTCTGGGTGAAGAAGAAGCGTAGCGCCGACACGATGCTGTTCATCGTCGGAACGGGAACGCCATCCTCCTGCTGCTCGATCTGGAACCGGCGCAGGTCGTCGGCGGTCGCCGTGTCTGGTGAACGCCCGAGGAAGGTTGCCAGGCGACCGATGTCGCGAAGATAGTTGCGCTGCGTTTCGCGTGAGAAACGTCGCATGTTCATGTCGTCGATCAACCGCTGGCGCAGCGGGCTGACGGGCGTGTCGAGATGGGGGTACTGCATGGTCAGGCTCCTTGTTGAAGAAGCTCGTCATGCTCCGCCCTTGCCGGACGACGTTCAATCCAGGCGCAACCTCCAGCCTATGCCCTCTATCTCAACCGCAGACGCCCTCCCGCGCAGCGGGTTCGTTC
>NZ_JBLKNU010000031.1:0-2763 GCF_047532935.1 Rhizobium sp. IY2 | reverse complement strand
TCGCTCAGCTTCGCCTGTTCGTCGGCTGTCAGCTTGCTGCCGGTCGGCTTGCCGGCCCTCTTGCGCGCAAAGACCAGCAATGACAGCCCGCCGAGGGTCACCAGCAGCACCGGCGCGCCCCAGAGCAGCACCGTCTTCATGCCGATACGCGGCTTCAGCAGCACGAACTCGCCATAGCGCGAGACGATATAGTTCAGCACCGCCTCGTCGCTGTCGCCATCGGCGATGCGCTCGCGCACCAGCAGGCGCAGATCCTTGGCCAGATCGGCATTGGAATCGTCGATCGACTGGTTCTGGCAGACCATGCAGCGCAGTTCGGCCGACAGGGCGCGGGCCCGCGCCTCGAGCGCCGGATCGGCCAGCACCTCGTCCGGATTGACGGCAAAGGCGGGAGCCGCCATCAGCAGCAAAGCGAAAGCCAGCAAGAGACGCCGCATCATTCCGCCGGCTCCATTGCAGCAGCAGACTTCGCGGCTTTCGCCTTCCTGCGAGGGGCGCCGACGCGCAGGCGGCGGTCGGTGAGCGAGACGAGGCCGCCGAAGGCCATGATCACCGTTCCGCCCCAGATGCAGAGAATGAACGGCTTCCACCAGATGCGCACGACGATGCCGCCGTCCTTGGTGGCGTCGCCGAGCGAGACATAGAGCTGGCTGAGCCCGAAGGTCAGAATGCCGGCCTCCGTCGTCGGCATCTGCCGGGCGGTGTAAAGACGCTTGGCCGACCAGGTATCGGCCACCGCGACACCGGCGCGCCGGATGGTGAAGTGGCCGCGCTCCTCGGTATAGTTCGGCCCGGTCGCCGGCTGCATGCCGTCGAAATGCAGGCTGTAACCGCCGGCCTCGGTGATCGCGCCGGGCTTCATCTCGATGACGTATTCGCTCTGGAAGGTCGTGACGGCGACGATGCCGAGCACGGTGACGCCGAGCCCGGCATGGGCAAGAGCGGTGCCAAAGGCCGAACGCGGCAGGCCGGAAAGCCGGCGCCAGGCGACACTGGCGGAAACCTTGCCGATGCCGGCGCGATACCAGAGATCGGCGATGGCGCCGAGGATGAGGAACAGGCCGGCCGCCAGCCCGAGCACTGACAGCACCGGTCCGCCATGTTGGACATAGAAGAAGACCACGGCGGCCAGGAAGGCGAGAGCTGCGACGACATAGAGCCGCTGCAGGGCGCCGAGCAGATCGCCGCGCTTCCAGGAAAGCATCGGCCCGAAGGGCACGATGACGATCAGCGGCGCCATCAGCAGGCCGAAGGTCAGGTTGAAGAAGGGCGGTCCGACGGAGATCTTGTCGCCGGTCAGCGTCTCCAGCAGCAGCGGATAGAGCGTGCCTGTCAGCACCGTGCCGCAGGCGACCGTCAGGATCAGATTGTTGACGACGAGCGCGCCCTCACGCGAGATCGGCGCAAACAGCCCGCCGGCAGCGAGCCGCGGCGCGCGGAAGGCAAACAGCGACAGCGCCCCGCCGATGAAGATCAGCAGGATGCAGAGAATGAAGACGCCGCGGGTGGGGTCGCTGGCAAAGGCATGCACCGAGGTCAGCACGCCGGAGCGCACCAGGAAGGTGCCCATCAGCGACAGCGAGAAGGTGAGGATGGCGAGCAGCACCGTCCAGATCTTCAGCGCCTCGCGCTTTTCCATGACAAGCGCCGAATGCAGCAGTGCGGTGCCGGCCAGCCACGGCATGAAGGAGGCGTTTTCCACCGGGTCCCAGAACCACCAGCCGCCCCAGCCGAGTTCGTAATAGGCCCAGTAGGAGCCCATGGCGATGCCGAGCGTCAGAAAGGTCCAGGCGGCCAGCGTCCAGGGCCGCACCCAGCGCGCCCAGGCCGCGTCGATGCGGCCTTCCAGAAGGGCAGCGACGGCAAAGGAGAAGCAGACGGAGAAGCCGACATAACCGAGATAAAGCAGCGGCGGGTGGATGGCGAGACCGATATCCTGCAGGACCGGATTGAGATCGCGGCCCTCAGCCGGCGCCGGATCGAGCCGCAGGAAGGGATTGGAGGTCAGAAGAATGAACAGCGTGAAGGCGACCGAGATCCAGGCCTGCACGGAAAGCACATTGGCCTTCAGCGTCTCCGGCAGATTGCGCCCGAAGACGGCGACCAGCGCGCTGAACAGCGTCAGGATCAGCAGCCAGAGCATCATCGATCCCTCGTGATTGCCCCAGACGCCGGAATATTTATAGATCAGCGGCACCAGCGAATGCGAATTCTCCCAGACGTTCTCGACCGAGAAATCCGAGACGACATGGGCATAGGTCAGCACGCCGAAGGCGAAGGCCACCAGCGCGAACATCGCCAGCGAGCCGATCGTCGCCACATCCATCATCGCCCGGTCGTGACGACGGGCGCCGATCACCGGCACGATGGAGAGGATGAGCGCCGTGGCCAGCGCCAGCACCAGCGCGTAATGGCCGATCTCGATGATCATGGCGTCGCCTTCACTTCCTGGCCCTGAGCTTGCTTGCCCTTGCTCTCCTCGCCTTGCCCTTCCTTCCACAGCCCCTGCTGCTTCAGCCGGTCGGCCACATCCTTCGGCATATAGGTCTCGTCATGCTTGGCAAGCACGGTGTCGGCGACGAAGACATTCGTTCCCGGCGTAAACATGCCTTCGGTGACGACGCCCTGGCCCTCGCGGAAGAGATCGGGAAGGATGCCGGTATATCTCACCTTGACGGCATTGGCGCTGGCGTCGGTGACGGCAAATTCCACGGTCGAGCCGGTGCCGCGCACGACGCTGCCCTCGCCGACCAGGCCGCCGAG
>NZ_JBLKNU010000030.1:0-2818 GCF_047532935.1 Rhizobium sp. IY2 | reverse complement strand
GCAGGGCGAGATCGAGACGCTGCTGGCCGGGATCTGGGCCGAGCTTCTCGGCGTCGAGCGGGTCGGGCGCCACGACAACTTCTTCGAGCTCGGCGGCCACTCATTGTTGGCCGTTCAAATGATGGAGCGTCTGCGGCGGCTGTCGCTCGGGGTCGAGGTTCGCACCGTATTTGCAAAGCCGATGCTTGCCGATCTGGCCGCCAGTCTTGGCAGCCACCGGGAGGTGGCGGTGCCTGCCAATCCGATCATGGAACAGAGTACGGCGATCACGCCGCGGATGCTGCCGCTGATCGATCTTACCCAACCGGAGATCGACCGGATCGTGTCGACGGTGCCCGGCGGCGTCGGCAATATCCAGGATATCTACGGCCTGTCGCCGCTGCAGGACGGCATTCTGTTCCACCATTTGCTGGCAACCCAGGGTGACCCCTACCTCCTGGTGTCGCAGATGGCCTTTGCCGAGCGAAGTGTGCTTGATCGCTACCTTGCTGCGGTTCAGCAGGTGGTCGACCGCCACGACATTCTGCGCACGGCCTTTGTCTGGGAGGGCCTGCCGAGCCCGGCGCAGGTTGTCTGGCGCAAGGCGGCCTTGGATGTGCTCGAGGTCGAGCTGGAGGGCTGTGATGGTTCCGGCGCCGATGAGCTCAGGCGGCGGTTCGATCCGCGCCAGTACCGTCTCGATCTTGGCCGGGCGCCGCTGATGCGGTTCGTGATCGCGCGCGAACCGGGCAGTGGGCGCTGGCTGCTTTTGGTGTTGCAGCACCATATGATCGGCGATCATACGACGGCCGAGGTGATGCATACCGAGGTCCGGGCCGTGCTGCAGGGGGGCGCGCATGAGCTTGCAGCGCCGCAGCCGTTCCGCAACCTGGTGGTGCAGGCGCGGCTTGGCATGGATGCCAAAGCGCATGAAGCGTTCTTCCGGGAGATGCTGGCCGACATCGACGAGCCGACCCTGCCGTTCGGTCTGAGTGAGGTCTACGGCGACGGCCGCGGATCCCGCGATGCAAGGCGGATGCTGCCGCAGGCGCTCAACGACCGACTGCGCCACCAGGCGCGGCGGCTGGGGGTGAGTCTGGCTAGCCTTTGCCATCTGGCCTGGGCCCAGGTGCTGGCGCTGAGCAGCGGGCGCGAGCAGGTGGTGTTCGGCACGGTGCTGTTCGGCCGCATGCATGCGGGTGCCGGCGCCGACCGTGCCATGGGCTTGTTCATGAATACCTTGCCGTTGCGGCTGGATCTGGATGAGACCGGGGTCGAGGAAAGTGTGCGTATCGCCCACGCCCGTGTGGCCGAATTGCTCTCACACGAGCATGCCTCGCTCGCATTGGCGCAACGCTGCAGCGATATTGCCGCACCAGCGCCACTCTTCAGTGCGCTGCTGAACTATCGCCACAACACGCCGGCCATGGCCGGCGTGGGAACAAGCGAGCTGTCCGGCATGGAATGGCTGGGGGACGAGGAACGGACCAACTACCCGCTGACATTGTCGGTGGATGATTTTGGTCAGGAGCTGAGGCTCACGGCGGATGCGGTCGAACCGATCTCCGCCGATCGGGTCTGCGGCTACATGCAGCGGGCGCTCGAGCAACTGGTCGACGCGCTGGAGCAAGCGCCCGATAGGCCGGTGCGCGAGCTCGACATTCTTCCGGCTGAGGAGCGTAGTTACCTGCTGGAGGAGTTGAACCGGACGGAAGTGGACTATCCGTCGGATCTTTGCGTGCATGCGCTGTTCGAGGCGCAGGTGCGCCGGGCGCCCGACGCGGTCGCACTGGTCTTCGAAGAGCAGTCGATCTCCTACGGCGCGCTCAATGCCGATGCCAACCAGCTGGCCCATCATCTGATCGGGCTCGGGGTGAGGCCGGACCAGCCAGTGGCGATCTGCGTCGAGCGCAGCCCGGCGATGGTGATGGGACTGCTGGCGATCCTCAAGGCCGGCGGCGCCTATGTGCCGCTCGACCCGGCCTATCCCAGACAACGGCTGCGGCAGTTGCTCGACGATGCCGGCCCGCGGCTGCTGCTTTGCGACGCAGCCGGCCGCGCGGCGTTGGGCGCCGAGGCAATCGCCAATCTGAGCGTGGTCGATCTCAATGCGGCCACGCCCGCCTGGGCCGATCAGTCCGCTGACGATCCCGACCCGCATGCCCTCGGCCTGACAGCGCGCCATCTCGCCTATGTCATCTACACATCGGGATCCACCGGCACGCCGAAGGGCGTCATGGTCGAGCATCGCGGGATGACCAATTATCTAAGCTGGGCTCGTGAGAGCTATGCTCCCACATCCTCCTCCGTCGTCTCCTCTTCGCTCGCCTTCGATGCCACGGTCAACAGTCTTTTTGCGCCTTTGGTCGCTGGCGGCCATGCATTGCTTACAAAAGAGGGGGACGAGGTCGAGGGGATCAGGTTGAGGGTCCGCATACCGTGCGGGCTGGTCAATATCACCCCGATGCTTCTGGATGTTCTTGGGCAGCAACTGCAGTCGGCTGGAGATGCCAGTCAGGTGGAGGTGCTCGTCATTGGCGGTGAGGCATTGTCGTCTTCGACGGTCGAGCTATGGCGTCACATCCAGCCGGCTGCTAGAATGGTCAACGAGTATGGCCCAACGGAAGCGGTTGTCGGTTGTGCTTTCCATGACATCCCTGCAGATTTTTCCGCATCGACGAATGTGCCGATCGGCCGTCCGATTGCGAACACGCGGATCTATCTTCTGGACGGTCATGGCGCACCCGTTCCGTTTGGTGCGGTTGGCGAGCTTTATATCGGCGGGGCGGGGGTGGCTCGCGGCTACCTGAACCGTCCGGATTTGACGGCGGAGCGGTTC
>NZ_JBLKNU010000029.1:0-3236 GCF_047532935.1 Rhizobium sp. IY2 | reverse complement strand
CATGACGTGATGGTGGTTGGTGCCAGAAATATTCCGGGTGCCTCCCGCACCCGCGCCACAGTGGTCGATGGCGTTCTTCATCGCCTCGATCACCTTCGGGTTCTGGCCCATACCGAGATAGTCGTTGGAGCACCAGACCGTGACTTCCTTCTCGCCATCGGCCGTATGGCGGGTCGCGCGCGGAAAGTTGCCGCGGTGACGTTCGAGATCGGCAAAAACGCGGTAACGGCCCTCGGCATGAAGCCCGTCCAGCTCGTTTTTGAAAAACGCTTCGAAATCCATATGCACGCTCCCCTGTGTGGTCCGAGCAATACATTGTGAGGGGTTGGGCGTATTTGATCTTGATCAAGTCGGATGAAGCCCGCGCACCAGGCGGGCGGCTGACGCGCCGGGACCAGCCACGACGAACTGTCCCTTAGCCGCCTGCTGATCGCGGCGGCCGGTCATTCCAATCGTTGCAGCCGACAGGTCGGTTGTTTGATCAACATCAATTATCGGAACGACGTCTGGCATTAAAGCTCGAAGGTATGAGCTCAATTCCACATCTTAAAAACGCAATCGTCGGCCTTGCGCAGCCTGCCAGGTTCCTGGAACTGTCCGAACGCCTGCTTCCTGCACTTGCCGCCCTGACCGCATTCTGCTTCGCGATCGGCCTCTATCTGAGCTTCAGCTCCGACGTCGACTATCAACAGGGGGTAACCGTCAGGATCATGTATGTCCACGTCCCCGCAGCGTGGATGGCCATGCTCTGCTATACGACGATGACCGCCAATGCCATCGGCTCGTTGGTCTGGCGGCATCCCCTGGCCGACGTTGCGGCGCGCGTCGCCGCTCCCCTTGGCGCCGCCTTCACCTTCGTGTCGCTCGTGACCGGCGCGATCTGGGGCAAGCCCATGTGGGGCACATGGTGGGTATGGGACGCCCGCCTGACATCGATGTTCGTGCTCTTCATCATGTATCTCGGCATATTGGCGATCTACCGGGCGATCGACGATCCGGCTCGCGCCGCCCGTGTCACGGCGGTCCTGATCGTCGTGGGTTTCGTCAATATTCCGATCATCAAGTTTTCCGTCGATTGGTGGAACACGCTGCATCAGCCCGCCAGCGTGCTGCGGCTGGGCGGCCCCGCCCTCGACGTCGAGTTTCTACGCCCTCTGCTGGTCATGGGAGTGGCGTTCTCAGCGCTGTTTGCCACGCTCTACGTCGCATCGATAAGAAACGAGATCTGGCGACGGAAGCTGATCAGGCATGACAGGCTCGCAGCAAAAGCCGCTGCTCACCGGGAGACTTGAAATGAACCACGAACACTATGTTCTTGCGGCGTATTTGCTCACCTTCGTGGTCATGGTCACGGCGACGTTGAAGGTCTGGTTCTCAGGACGACGCTACCGCCGTCGGATCGAGGCGCTGGCACGACGTCGGCATCCTCGCGGAGACCGCTAGGATGCGACGCTACGCCTTCGCTGCGATTCCGCTTGTCGCGTTTCTCGGGATTGCGGGTGCCGTCGCCAATACGCTGTATCGCGAATCCGTGGACGGATATTCCCCCGCCGCTATTCCTTCGGCGTTGGCGGGACGCCGACATCCAGCCGTCGATCTCGCGCCGCTTGCCGGTCTTCAAGCGCCTGGGCTGAACGATCACACAGTTGATGGCCACATCGCCATCGTCAACATCTTCGCGTCCTGGTGCGTTCCCTGTCGGCTCGAACACCCGGCGCTGATGAAACTCGCCAAAGATTCTCGCATAAAGCTGGTCGGCATCAACTATAAGGATGCTCCAGAAAAGGCCGCAGCCTTCCTTCAGGAAAACGGCAATCCGTTCGCGGCAATCGGAATCGACACCACGGGAAGAAGTTCGATCGACTGGGGAGTCTACGGCGTCCCGGAAACATTCGTTATCGATCGCGCGGGACGAATCTTCCTGAGACATGTCGGGCCGATCGACGAGAAAAGCCTCGCGACGGATATCCTACCCGCTCTGGAAAAGATCATCGCCGCCGAATAAGCGGGGCCTCTTCCAGCCGTGTTTGACCTCCATCAAAGAAACGGCCTCGCCTATTGCGTATGTCGGTTTGGCGGGTCGGGATTTTCCCGTGTCAAGGGGGGAAACTTGACAGAGGCTCGCTCGGTTTTGGGGCGCAACACCGAGTGAGCCTCCTCGCGTCAGATTACCCTCACCAATGAGCACCGTGCGGAGACGCCGAGAGCGACAGCCGAAGCCGCGCCGCTAATTCCAGCAAAAAGTGTGTCGCGGTTTTGCGTCCGGAATTGCGTGAAAACAAATGGGGCGCGGGATGAACTGTTTCCACGCCGTGGCAAAGATCTAGCTTGGACGTGCTGTTTCAGCCCCTTTCGGTTACGGTCAGCCGAGCGATCTGGAGCCGATCCCGATAGGCGCCGACGCCCAGGCTTTCGACCAGGGTGCGAACAGCCTTTTGCTTCAACTCCGACTCCACGTTGCCATCGAGTGTCACCTGGCCGTTCTTCACGGTCACTTGGACCTTCTGAGGCGTTATCCCCAACTCCGACCTCAGGCGCGTTCGAACCGCCAGCCTGATCGATTCATCTTCCTTTGGCAGCGGCGCCGTCTGGGCATTGATGATCAGGCCGAGGATGTCTCTGCGGCTGACAATCCCGACAAGACGTCCGTCCTCAACGATCGGTAGCCGCTTGATCCGGTGCGCCTGGAGGCTTTCGGCGATATCCGATACCTCGCTGTCGGGGCACGCCACGATCACATCCTGAGACATGACATCGGCGACACACCAGCCATTCCTGGAAATATATCGCTCAAGATCGATCTCCGATATCATTTCGGGCGCGCGGGCGGCGCGGGGGGAGAATCGGATCTCTTTCCGCAGCAGCAGATCGCCCTCCGTCAGCATTCCGCAGACGCGGCCTTCGTCGTCAATGACAGGAAGACCGCTGACGTTGTTTTGCATCATGACGGCGACGGCGTGGCGTATACCGACCGCTGGACCGATCGATACCACGTTGGTGGTCATTATGTCCTTCGCCTGCATTGTCCTGCCTCGTTTATAGGAATTGTTGCTGGAATGACGATAATGCGAGCTCGTCGAGCCGCCATTGATCTTCGTCAAACAATGCGATCTTCGCCAAGAAGGTCGCTCAGCTTCGCCTGTTCGTCGGCTGTCAGCTTGCTGCCGGTCGGCTTGCCGGCCCTCTTGCGCGCAAAGACCAGCAATGACAGCCCGCCGAGGGTCACCAGCAGCACC
>NZ_JBLKNU010000028.1:0-2500 GCF_047532935.1 Rhizobium sp. IY2 | reverse complement strand
GTAGAGCGTCGAGCGAATACCCCCGGGGGTAGAGCACTGGATGGGCTATGGGGACTCACCGTCTTACTGATCCTAACCAAACTCCGAATACCGGGGAGTACTACTCGGCAGACACACGGCGGGTGCTAACGTCCGTCGTGAAAAGGGCAACAACCCTAACCTCCAGCTAAGGTCCCCAAGTCATGGCTAAGTGGGAAAGGATGTGAGGATCCCAAAACAACCAGGATGTTGGCTTAGAAGCAGCCATCATTTAAAGAAAGCGTAACAGCTCACTGGTCTAAATAAGGGTCTTTGCGCCGAAAATGTAACGGGGCTGAAGCCATGCACCGAAGCTGAGGATTTGCGAGCAATCGCAAGTGGTAGCGGAGCGTTCCGTAAGCTGATGAAGGGAGACCTGTGAGGGCTCCTGGAGGTATCGGAAGTGCGAATGTTGACATGAGTAACGATAAAGAGGGTGAGAGACCCTCTCGCCGAAAGACCAAGGGTTCCTGCTTAAAGTTAATCTGAGCAGGGTTAGCCGGCCCCTAAGGCGAGGCAGAAATGCGTAGTCGATGGGAACCACGTTAATATTCGTGGGCCTGGTGGTAGTGACGGATTGCACAAGTTGTTCTGGTTTATTGGATTATCAGGGCAGCGGAGCGGTTCCAGGAAATAGCTCCACCGTATAGACCGTACCCGAAACCGACACAGGTGGTCAGGTAGAGTATACCAAGGCGCTTGAGAGAACTATGTTGAAGGAACTCGGCAAATTGCACGCGTAACTTCGGAAGAAGCGTGACCCCATTTTACGCAAGTATGATGGGGTGGCACAGACCAGGGGGTAGCGACTGTTTATCAAAAACACAGGGCTCTGCGAAGTCGCAAGACGACGTATAGGGTCTGACGCCTGCCCGGTGCTGGAAGGTTAAGAGGAGAGGTGCAAGCTTTGAATCGAAGCCCCAGTAAACGGCGGCCGTAACTATAACGGTCCTAAGGTAGCGAAATTCCTTGTCGGGTAAGTTCCGACCTGCACGAATGGCGTAACGACTTCCCCGCTGTCTCCAACATAGACTCAGTGAAATTGAATTCCCCGTGAAGATGCGGGGTTCCTGCGGTCAGACGGAAAGACCCCGTGCACCTTTACTATAGCTTTACACTGGCATTCGTGTCGGCATGTGTAGGATAGGTGGTAGGCTTTGAAGCGGGGACGCCAGTTTCCGTGGAGCCATCCTTGAAATACCACCCTTATCGTCATGGATGTCTAACCGCGGCCCGTCATCCGGGTCCGGGACAGTGTATGGTGGGTAGTTTGACTGGGGCGGTCGCCTCCGAAAGAGTAACGGAGGCGCGCGATGGTGGGCTCAGACCGGTCGGAAATCGGTCGTCGAGTGCAATGGCATAAGCCCGCCTGACTGCGAGACTGACAAGTCGAGCAGAGACGAAAGTCGGTCATAGTGATCCGGTGGTCCCGCGTGGAAGGGCCATCGCTCAACGGATAAAAGGTACGCCGGGGATAACAGGCTGATGACCCCCAAGAGTCCATATCGACGGGGTTGTTTGGCACCTCGATGTCGGCTCATCGCATCCTGGGGCTGGAGCAGGTCCCAAGGGTTTGGCTGTTCGCCAATTAAAGCGGTACGTGAGCTGGGTTCAGAACGTCGTGAGACAGTTCGGTCCCTATCTGCCGTGGGTGTAGGAATATTGACAGGATCTGTCCCTAGTACGAGAGGACCGGGATGGACATATCTCTGGTGGACCTGTTGTCCTGCCAAGGGCATAGCAGGGTAGCTATATATGGACGGGATAACCGCTGAAGGCATCTAAGCGGGAAACCCACCTGAAAACGAGTATTCCCTATCAGAGCCGTGGAAGACGACCACGTTGATAGGCCGGGTGTGGAAGTGCGGCAACGCATGAAGCTTACCGGTACTAATAGCTCGATTGGCTTGATCGTTCTCATTGACTATGCTCATCACAAGGCGAAGGCTTTGCCTTCGTCCGGATCGATGAAGTGAGTAGTGAATAGGCAGTAGTGAGCAGTGAAAACTCTCGCGGCTGCCCTCACAAGCCTCAAAAGACGTGTTCAAAACAAACCACGACCGACTAGTCACTAACTAGTCACTCAGTGTACCAGCTTCTCAAATCAATAAGTTGCGCTTTGCCGACCTGGTGGTTATGGCGGGGTGGCTGCACCCGTTCCCATTCCGAACACGGCCGTGAAACGCCCCTGCGCCCATGGTACTTCGTCTTAAGACGCGGGAGAGTAGGTCGCTGCCAGGTCTGCAAATCGCAACTTATATCAATCAATCTTCTCAATCACGCCAAACGGCCCATAGCCGAGACAAAAGGGCCGCCCATAAAGCGGCCTTTTGTGTTAAATTATATCTCGCGGGGTGGAGCAGCCCGGTAGCTCGTCAGGCTCATAACCTGAAGGCCGCAGGTTCAAATCCTGCCCCCGCAACCAAATCCCACATAGACCGCCATACACGCTGATACAAAAAGCCCGCCTCGTGCGGGCTTT
>NZ_JBLKNU010000027.1:0-10741 GCF_047532935.1 Rhizobium sp. IY2 | reverse complement strand
CGCAGATATCAGCCGTAGATCAAAATCTCCATAGCCTCCGACTGTGGTCCGCGGGTTCCTTCCTCGGGGACTTTCGTACGCCTGGCGGCGCCCGAAACTCTTCACGGAAGCAGAAAGTCCACTGCTAGCACACCCAGGACGTAAACGGACATGCGTGGCCCCAGTGCAACGCTCCGCGATTGGCTCTGAGAGGCAAAATATTGCGGCTTCCCTCAAATTCCTATGCCATCGTTGCACGAATGGCAAACTGATGTGGAGGAGAGACAATCACACGCTGGTAGCAGTCATGAAGGTGAGGGAGACTTTCTGGAGGACGCCTTGACAGAAATATTCGAGGAGCTTAGGGCCAAGCGGGCGGCCGAAATTAAGAAAATCCTGGAGAACGGGGGAAAACCTCCGAAGAAGAAATGACGGCCGACGTCCCCATATTCCATCACTACCTGCCTGGGTTCTACCTCAAGCGTTGGGCCGACGATAAGCAGCGCGTGTGCCGCTACAGTAAGCCCCACAATGAGATCATTGCGCGTATGGTGTCTACAAGGTCCACTGGCGGCGGAAATGGTCTTTACAGTATTCCTGGAGCTCCGGCTGAAGAAGCGCAGCGCGTTGAAATCGAGTTCATGAAGCAACTCGACACGCTCGCTTCGGAAGCCCTCACAATGATTGAGACACGCGACCAGAGGCTCGCTCAGCCGAGATATCGCAGTGCCTGGTCGCGCTTTATAATCTCGCTACTTCTCCGCATGCCTCGCGACATTGATGCGCTCCGGGAAGGCCTGACAAAGGAGATGATAGCCGCCGTTCCTGAACTGGATGCCGAGTACCAACATTTCAAAGCAGACGGCTCGGCCGACAGTTTCTCAGAGTTCCTCAAGACTATCCCTGATCCGGATTGGCAAGGATGGGCGGTCGAACTGCTGCCCACCCTCATTGACCATGAAGGTATCGGGCAGATGATCAATAATATGATCTGGTTTACTCGAACGATTACCAGCGATTACGACTATGTAACGTCGGACAGCCCGGTAACCATGTCCTATAGCCTGGTGAAAGAGGAGGGATACATTTTCCTCCCCATAGGGCCGAAGCTACTGTTCTGCGCGGTGAGCGACCGTGAGACGTTTGAGCGGGTTGAAGCTTACAACGCCATTGAACAACTGCAGAACCTGAATAAGCTGACCATTCGACGTGCGACGGAGTTAGTGTTCGCCCGGGATGAGCGGCACCTACACGAAGTGCGGGAGATGATGGGCACGCGGCCGGGGAAAACGCTGCTCGAACGACTGGTAAAGTACCGGGAACAAAAGCGAGGCTACGAAGTGAAGACGAGCCTGGCGGGCAGGACTGATTCCGCGCCATGATGGGTGCAACGAAAGCCTCCGTTCATCGCTCGCACCTTCTCTGTGGTTCTTCCCTTTCCACCCTTAGTCAATAAGCTCTTCCTCAACGTCGCCGATGGCGCGCGCGTCAAAGGTGCCAAGAATAGGCTTGGGTGCCTCATTTTTCAGCGGCGACGTTAAAAGGTATGCAGCTTGGTGATCTTTGAGAGGTTACCGACATGCAGGATCATCGGATCGGTCGCTGCCTTGCCAGCGGTCACTTCGTCACCATCGTTTTCGAGTGCGCATTCGACATTCTCGACCGCGAATGCGCCCTTTCGGCCCATAACGATCCGATGCTCCTTCTGCCATGCCCAACCCTCTGGCTTGGTGAAAGCAACCCGCTCGGGGAGCGCCCAGTCGGCGCCTGGCGCCGCGGCCAATTTCCGGTAGTCGACCTCACGACTATAGACCCTACGGTCGAGTCTCGAACGCAGCCGGACATGCATCGATATTCGGCCAAACAGGCGGATCGGCTCTTTGATCTCGACACAGAACGGGCATTCGAACTTCGCAGCGATGTTGGGCGACAGCTCAGTGCTCAGGCAATAGACAAAAATGTCGACGGCCTGGACCGAAGAGCGGAACCGCCAGCCTGGCGGCATCTCAACGACAGCGCCATTCTCCTTGGTGAGCACTAGGCCCTCCTCGGGCTCATAGCGCAGCTTGCCGTCGTCCGGGTCGCCGCGCACCAACTCGTCTTCGTAGGCGCGGAAGTAGCTCAAGGGGCGCGCGAAGATCTGGCCCTTGTCGATCAGCGCGCGGGCGTAAGCTTCCTCGGCAAGATACTTATAGAGCGGCATTGTGGCATCGCTGCAACTTCACGCCATTGCGGGCGGTCGGCCAGCCCATCGAAAGCGCCAGAACAAACCTCATAATTTGATGAACCGCGGCGCCAGCCCCGCGACCAGCTCACCGCCGCACTCGGTGAAGCCGAACAGGTTGAGGACCGGACAGGAAAGCTGGGCGACGACCTCGTGCCAATTGGCGGCAAGGACCGGCACGTCCCAGGTACCGATAGTCGTGCGCTGATCGGCGCGCGCATGCCGACCGGGTGACCAATAGATGTCGCCGAAGTCATCAATCTCGCGTCCGGCCAACCCGCGCCAAGTGCATCGAAAGGCGACGCGGCTACCCTCGTATCGCTCGGCCACAATCCGGGCGTGGGTCACCAACTCGGCGGTTTCGCGAACGATTGTTTCAGGGCTGAGCCAAGTGCCGGCCGGTCGCCCCTTCCCCTCGACACTCCGCTGGCGATCTTCGCGATAGGGGCGGATGATGGTTGCCCGACCGTCGACGGCGAAGCGCCAATAGTCGGGCAGGCTGATATCGAAGTCGCCGTCGCCGATGAGATTGCTCTCCAGCACGTCGACCCCGCTACCGTCGTCGAACTCGGGGTGCAGCGCGGCTGCGATCTCAGGCCGCGTGAAGGGATAGAACATGCTCCATCCCGTCCAGACGGTCTGGCGGACGTCGCGGTTCACCTCTGCGAGAACACGCTGCAGCTCGTGCGCCGGGATCGCGATGCCGGTATCGGACAGGATCATATAGCTCAGCTGGCAATGATTGGCCTCGATATCGACTAGCCAGCGTAGCGCGGTCGCCTTCCCAAGGATCGCTCGCCAGCGCGCCTCACTCTCACCATGCCAAGTCTTCAGCCGATCTTCTATTGCGGGCGCGGGTGGTTCGGAGCGGGGCTGAACGGCACGGGCGATATCCGCGAGCAGACTGTCGCGATCGAAGAGAATGCAACGCCGGATCAACGGCTGCCAGTCCTCCACCCCCATCGCCGCTTCGCTCTTTGGACCGGGCTTGCGGACATAGTAGGTGCCGGCCCGGATCCCTTGCGGTTGGCCCTTCGGATCGTGTGGACCATCAGCCTTGGCGCCGATCGGGGTCGATCCGTGCGAGGGCACGCGCACGACCGGATAAATGAGGCCGGCGCTCGACTGAATCAGTTGGACATCGCACTGGAAGGCGGGCGTCAGATATCGGGTGACGACCCGGCCGAATGTATCCCGGCTATATCCTGAAAGGTCCGTCGGCCGGCTAGGCGCGATGCTTTCGTCATCGCGAAAGCCGAAGACGAGATAGCCGCCGCCATGGTTGGCGAGCGCGGCGATATGCCGTGCGAGCTTGGCCTGCGCGACCTTGTCACCAAGGTCGATCCAGTCCTTAAGCTCAATATCGAGCGTCTCGCGCGGATAGTCGACCAAGTCCGTTAGATCACTGCGCCCATCGGTGGTCTTCGCCATCGCTTCCCCATCCGGCACGACTAAAATCAGGCTAGTGCCCTCATTCCCCAACGTCATACATTCTTGGAGAATTTCGCTCTAGTGGCAGCTCTTGGAAAATGTTGCCTGACCTTGGAATGACCAATCTGGGGCGCAAAAGCTGACGTTCAGCGATCTGATCTTCTATTCCGATTGGGCGCCATTGCGAAAGTGAGCGATGCTCGCCTTGAACCAATTCGAACCTAGAACCCTCTCCTCGCGAGAGGCAGTAGTAATATGTCTTTTCAGATACTTGACCAATTCAACGGCAATTATGAGCTGATTCTGTTCGACAAATGGATGCCGCCGAAGTGTCTCTATGGCTGCCATTCTGTCATTTGAAGCACGTTTCCTCCGAGCCTTTGAAAAGCCCGCTGGCGACAGGAAAATACGATAATCTGCTGGTCCCGATGACGTCGTGTCTTGCTTCACGTAAACGGCCGGGCAAGTCGCCCGCGAAATTGCCAAAACGCTTTCCGAGATGAAGATCGCTGGAATGGATGAACCGGAACATGGCTACTCGAATGGTTGGGTGGTTGACACATGCGACCGCGCCAGAGCGAGTGCTTCGTCCAGCCGCGAGCGGGAAACAGCAGCAAGGCGTTCGACACCAAGCAGCCGCGCCAGATCACGCGCCGGATCTGGCTGATCCAGCAGATCTGGATTGTCGGAGACGACGGAGGCGAGTTCCGCAAGCGGTATATCGGCGATCGACCTGCGCGCTTCCTCGCTGGTCGGGTGCCGATAGGGCATGATCTTTGAAACGGTGCCCACCTTCCAGATGAATTCGCCGCTCGACTCCTTTGTCGTGTCATAACCGCGGAGGTGGAGATCTATCCGCTCCCGGATCCGCCCGCCCGTGCGCAACCAGCCATGCGCCCGGGATATACGCTGGGCAAGAATGTCTGCGCGCAACGGGCTCTCGGTTTCGATGACTGCCTCGATCATCCTGCGCAGGGTATCGCGATAGCCAAATTCAAAAAATTGATCTGGCTCGGCTCGGAAACTGGAGAGATCGGTGACCTTGTACTCCCGCTCGTTCGAGGTTCTGTCGCCGACCAAGGTGGGAGTGGGCGGCATGTCCAGAGTTTGAGGCTCGCTAGACAGTGGCCGCGCCTCCACAGATACGCGTTCGGCCTCGAAGGCGATCGGCGGCAACACGATCGGCTCGACTGACGTTGTAACATCGTCGATACGATTTTCTTCGATCCCTTCAACCTCGTGTCCCATATCCCAACGGGTCGCAGCGCTTTCTGTTTTTGCAGCACGACGTGCCCGGCTCTCCTCCAATAGGGCCTCCAGGCTGGCATGAAGGCGTTGGGCGCAGCCTGTGGTATCGAACCACCAATCGGTCGACCAGACGCGGAGGATGTTCCAGCCCAGCCCCCTCAACACCTGTTAGCGGACCTTGTCGCGGTCTCTGGCGGTGGCGGATCGGTGATACGTCGCCCCGTCACATTCGATGCCGGCCAGGAAGGTGCCAGCCAGGTCCGGGTGAGGGATACCGAAATCGATCCGGAAGCCGGAGATGCCGACCTGTGGCACGATACGCCAGCCACGCCGTTCCAGCTGCGCTGCCACGGCCTCTTCAAAAGGAGACTCGAAACCGCCGACAGAGCCGATATCGGCAGCCGGCAGGGCGACCGGTCCGCGCTCGGCATAGTCGAGGAAGGTCTTCAGGTGATGCACGGCCAGAGCCTTAGTGCGTGTCGGGTCGATCTGGTCGGCCGTGAATCCCGAGAACACGACAAGTTCCTGCCGGGCGCGCGTGACGGCGACATTCAGACGTCGTTCGCCACCATCCCGATTGAGCGCACCGAAGTCCATCGTGAGCTTGCCTGCGGCATCCTTCCAGAAGGTGATCGAAAAGAGAATGACGTCTCGCTCATCGCCTTGAACATTCTCCAGATTCTTCACGATCGTAGGCTCGACCCGCTCTTCGGCAAAAAACCACTCGAGTTCCGGCTCGTCACGGCGCGCGGTATCAAGAAGATCGAGGATCAGCGATTGTTGCTGCGCGTTGAAAGTGATCACTCCCAGCGTCGGGCGATCGGTTTCGGGCAGCTTCAGCCATGTCTTCATTCGGGAAACGGCTTCTCTTGCGACAGCATCCGCTTCTGGTCGATTGGTGCGGCTTTTGCCGCGATCATAGACACCCGCTGGTACCTTTCGCAGGTGCACGGCACGGTCTTCGACGACCGGCGACGGAAACGTCACGAGACGGTTCTGATAGTAATGATGATTGGAGAAGGCGATTAGGGACTCGCTTCGGCTGCGATAGTGCCATCGCAAATCGCGCGTTGGGATGCCGGCCGCCTTCGCCTCGTCGAGAATGCTTTCCAAGTCCTTCTCGTGATCAGCGACGTCCTCCTCTTCCTCGTTGCGTCCGAAGAAGTTCGTCGGCGGCAACTGCTTGGGATCGCCGACGATGATCGTCTGGCGGGCCCGCGCGATGGCGCCCACAGCGTCCCAGGTCGTAATTTGCGACGCCTCGTCGAAAATCACAACATCGAACAACGCCTGGTTCGGTGGCAGATACTGAGCGATCGACAAGGGTGACATCAGCATGCAGGGGGCGAGCTTGGAAAAGCTCTGCGGCATCTTGCTGATCATATCCCGTATGGACTGGCTCGGTCGCTGCAACTCCATCTGATAGCGCAGTAGCCCGAGCTCTGAATTGCGGGGAACGCTCTGCACGGGCGGCAAGCCGTGGGCGATCGCACTGATGACGCGCGAGGTCGCGTGTGAACGCACAAGATCGTCGATGTCACGAAATTCACTGATCGCGTTTTCGTGTTGGAAACGCCGAAAGTTTCGCAAGACTGGGTCAGCATCGAGAACCTTCGGAAGCCACCACCTGGCATAACCCAGGCGAAACGCAGCCCGTGTTTCATCAGGTCGGATCGCGCCTGTTTCGATATGTTCGACCAACGACGACAGGTTCGCCTGCATTGCCCGATTTCTGATCCGGCACCAGGCTGACCAATCACGAAGCAGATGCCTCGCACCGACAAGAGCTTCGAGCTTGTCCCTCAGCGTCGCAAGGTCGGCAACATCCTTCTCAAAAAGACTGTCGCGCCCGGCGATCATGCTGAAGCGCCTCTGCGCGTCCTTCAAGCCATCGACCGCCGCCAGCAACCTGTCGCCTGCATGCCGGACCACATCGTCTTCGATCACCGCGCGAAGACACGGCGCAAGAACGCGGAGCGTCGTTCGGGTCTCATCCTGATCGCGGCCCGGAAGTGGGATTGTGGCACGGAGCTCACGAGCGATTTCCAGCACTGCCGCAACGGCTCCGACATCTGTCGCCAGACCACCGACCGGCAGAGGCTTGCCGTTCAAGAGATTCTGGTCGATCGCTGAAAGGCAATCCTTCATGCGGCGCAAAAGAGGGAGATCCCGCTCTGGATCCGCGGAGCCTTGCTCGGCATGGCTCTGGAGCAGCTTCTGAACTTTGCGCTTGCCAAGCATCGCATTCGGCCAGAATGAAGCGCTTGCCTCGCGCCACTGGCGATCCAGGACGTCAGCCTCGAGGTCGCGGACGGCGGCGGCACTGTAGGAAGCAGCCGCCGCCCGCTCTGCTTCGCGATAGGCTTTGATGGAGCTGTCGAGACTTTCCAGCGCTTCAGCACATCGGGCAAAATCCCGATCAAAGACGATCGTGATGTCATGGCCCCGCGATTTCTGTAACACCCTTGCAAGGCCCAACAGTGCCTGCAGTTCGTTTCGCGACAGCCGTTCCTCCGGTTTGAGGCCAAGGCGGGTGACAAATCCGTTCGCCGAGTTGACCAACAGGTCTATCGCATTCAACAGCGACTGTGCGGCCGCCATCACGCCATCCTGCCAACCGGAGCTCCATTCGTTGACATTGATGAGATCGAGTGCCGGCTGACGTTCGACCGAACCGAAGACGAGACCGAGTTCGCTGGCAAGATCTTCGAGCTCGCGTAACGTCTGTGAGTCATGTGCGTCACGTTCCAACCACGACAAGCCTGGTGCCGGCGCCTCCGCAGCCTTGAGAGCGATGCCCAACGCCAGATACGGAGTCCATCCGTTTGAGTAGCGTTTGTGCAGTGCCCCGACATAGGCGTTCAGCTCGTCGCGACGCAACCGAAGGCGCTCGTTGATCGCGATCCATTCGGACGCATCGTTCCGTCCGCCATGCTCCCAGGCCGCTTTCAGCTGACCCAGGAAATGGCGGCGATCCGCCTTGTTCGAGTGCAATTCGACGCAATGATCGCCGAGACCATGCGTACGCAAGCGGCGATAAACGACGTCGAGCGCGGCGGTCTTTTCAGCGACGAAAAGCACCGTCTTTCCAACGGCAAGACAGTTGGCGATCATGTTGGCGATCGTCTGGCTCTTACCCGTGCCGGGCGGACCAACGATGACAAAATCCCGCCCTTCGGCTGCGGCCAAACTTGCCGCTGTCTGCGACGAGTCTGATGGAAGAAGACAGATGATTTCCGCTGGCGCATAAGCCTGATCGAGCTCGCGCTCGTCGCGGAACGTCGTTTCGCCGCTTCCTTCATGAAAGGCCTGTTCAGGCGTATCGATCAAGTGCCGAACAACCCTGTTCTCGCGCAGGGCTTCGGTGCGTTCAACCAGATCCTTCCACATAAGGAATTTGGCGAAGGAGAAGGTCGACAGGGCCGTCTCGTCCAAAACCTCCATCCCCGGAACATCGCGGATTGCCTGGCGCATCAATGCGAGGACGCGCGGTACGTCGATCCCATTGTCGTCGAGCGGCAGGTCGCCGTTGAATTGTGGGAGGGACAGGTCAAAATCCCGTTCCAGAAACTGAAGAAGGGTCGCATTGAAGCGCGGCTCATCCTCGTGGAAGCGGATAGTGAAGCGTGAACTGGCGCTGCGGCGCTCTAGCTTGACGGGGACAAGGAGAAGTGGCGCGCGATAGCTGCGCTCGTCTTCCGGCTTCTTCTTCCACCTTAGGAAACCCACCGCCAGAAAAAGCGTGTTGGCGCCACCCTCGGCAAAATCGTTGCGAACCTGCCGATAAAGGTCGATCAACCGAGTTTCGAGCTGGCGCACGTCGAGTGGCGAGGGCAACTCGTCCCGGAGCAACGCTTCAGCCGCGAAGCCACGCTGGAGATCACGGCCGTGGACATCCCGATAAAGCGCAGCATCCCGTTCGCCGAGCGGGTTCTGCTCAGGCAAGGATATGATACGAATTGCGGCGCCGTTTGCCAGCCGATCTTCAACATAGGCCACGTCCGTGCAAAGAAAGGGGATCGTTTTCTTCGAATCCGGAAAACTGAGCAGTCGATTGCGAAGGGTCAGATCGAGAAGCTTTTTCTGCCATCTGTCGATGCGACCGGCAGCATTGGTGGGCTTCACCTCAACGGTTTCAGCCGGCATCTCTGCGAAACTGGGGGCGGAGGGAAGCGGCAAGTCGGCCACAGGGGCCGAGTCGTCCTCCTGAACATTGCGGCGGATCGGCTCATGTGAGGCAAGCGGCATGATGCCGCCGCTACGCGATCGCCTGACATCAATAGCGGCCAAAAAAGCATGGGCCTCGTCCACTCCAAGCCGGCCGTCCAGGGCCCGAAGCGCGCTTTCAAACGTCATCGCAGGCCGATGTGTCACGCCAGTCGTTTCAAAGACGATCAACTCGCGCGACGCCAGGGCCTTGCGGACCTCCATCTGGTCCGGTTCTACGGCATGCGCGAAGGTTCTCTTCGCAAGCCAGACGCCAACTGCAGCATGCCCTTCGAACATCAAGATGACTGGATTTAATCCGGCAGCTTCAAGCCCGGCCGCGAAAACAAGCGTGGTATCGAGGCAGGTGGCAAGCCGCTCCTCGGTTACCTTGCTCGGTCGCCGAATCTTCTGGCCACGGTTCTCGAAGCTTGCAGGCGGCTCGGCATAGTGCAACCCGATCCCTGCAATCGCTGAGTAGACTGCCGCAGCAAGCATGTAGGCGCGCTGAGGATTTTGTGACTGGTAGCCATCCAATCCACCTGAATGGCCATGTGCATCAAGCCTCTCCGCCGCAATTCGCAGAATCTGGGACACACCGGGATCATTGGGCATGACGAAGGCCGGGAGTAGCTGCACCATGTCGGCAACCCCTCCCCATTCGTCGCGTGCAAGCAGTCTGACGGGAAGGCGCCGCTCGTCCAGAATTTCACCGCCGGAGGACATGCGAAGCGTGATCTCGCCGCGCTCTGCTTCGTTCAGCCCCGAAAGATATCCTGGATCGAAGTCCACTTTTCGATCGGCCAGCACAAGCCGATCCCCCGGCACCAGGCGATCAACGATCCATGACTTCGGCCTCAAGAAAGCTGGCGACGCCGTCAGCTCGATGCGGCAGTTTTCGAAGTGTCTGTCCGTATTGTTCTCAACCAGGATCGACCGGATGACTGGAATTGCGTTCTGGTAGGACGCATAGGTGAAGCAGGCGGCAATATCGGCAACAATAGAAGGATTGTCGGATTTACTGGCCTCCTGGTTCTCCGTCCCACTCATTTCTGAAAACTGCATGGCCATATCCCCCTTACGAGAGATTAGCGACGTTTTTCAACTTTAAGAAGACTAATATTTGAGCCTGAGCAACTTTTTGATTGGTTTTGCCGGGTTATTGGGGCGCAGCCATCAGTTTGGTTTTAGTATCCCTATCTCCGATGGAGTGCGCTTGTGGAGAACTGGATTAAAGCAGCGGCAGGTAGCATCGCCTTGAAAAGAGGCGAACCGGTCGGCGCCGCTCTGAATTTCCACAAGTCATTTTTTACCCGCCAGGCAAATGTGGTCAATGGAACCAACAAGAGTCTTCGCAGAAACCGACGTGATTTTCGATCTGAGAACGCACCGTACCTGAAGACGCTAGCGCGTGATGCCGTATTGCTCCGCAACGCAAATTCGATCTACCAAGCAACCACACAAGACATCTTTGTACAGCGCACCTTTCCAATTATAACGCGAGTTGAACGCAGCTGGCCCTGTTATAGCGGACAAGTCTATATGGCCTGCTGCCGGTTTCATGGACATCGAGTTAAGGTGTTCCTCCTGAAACCGGAGAGCATGAATGCAAAGACGAATATTCAGCCGCGAGTACAAGCTTGAGGCTGTGAA
>NZ_JBLKNU010000026.1:0-18463 GCF_047532935.1 Rhizobium sp. IY2 | reverse complement strand
TTCACAGCCTCAAGCTTGTACTCGCGGCTGAATATTCGTCTTTGCATTCATGCTCTCCGGTTTCAGGAGGAACACCTTAACTCGATGTCCATGAAACCGGCAGCAGGCCATTCCTTGCCCATCGAAAAGCGTTCCGCAAATGGAAGGCGGGAGTAGTCGTACGGTGAACCGAAGAGTTGCTGCATCGCCACCAGAAGCCAACGATCATCATTTTTTTCGATTGCATCTCGGACAAGTCCGGCCAATACGATCCAGCCCGCCTCAAAGTCGTGCATCATTTCAAGCAACACCTTGACATGATGTTCGCGGTATTGAAGATTATCCGGAAATCCCTCTTTGAGCTCTTCAATTGTCGAGAGCGCGGTCTTGAAATCCTTAATGCTCAGCGCGCCATTCGCGCGGTGAACGAGCGCTACTTCAAGCCACTTCTCGTGGGCTTTTTTCGCTTCTGCGCTGGTGTCCCAACTGCCGTCCATGACTTTTGTCAAAACGCGCTCGAGTAGGTCCGGGTCCGCAGGCTCCGGGTAGCCAATATAGGTGATGCTGTTGTCTCGGTCGACGACGAAAATTGTTGGATCTCCGACAGATCCGCTGGCAACCAACCAAAGCTTGTTCATTTCACCTGTATGCTCGAAGGCAATCGGGATCGTCGAATTCGGAAGCTTTTTATTTAGCCATGTCTCCACTCGCGCGCGGGCCTCGTCAGCCGTTGCAGCCAGCTCCCTTGCTGCAACCCCGAATGCCTCAACTCCCATATCCCGGTATTTCTCCTGCAACCGCCCCAGGTCGGCAAGGGCCTTCGGGCAAAATACGCAGCTTGTCGCGAAGAGTGCAACGATGTATATCGTGCCGCGCTGTAGCGCGAAAACCGGTTTGCCACATATCCAGGTGAGCATTTCGATCGACGGAGCTCGAATGCCAGTCCTCGCAGACATCGGGCCGTCTGCCCTTGATTTCGATCAATCCTGCTCCGAAACATATTAAGTCCCTTCTTCCTCAGAATGATTGGAGATGCTGCCTGAGCAGCGCCGACAGGCTGCTCTTTTTCAATCCCACTTCTTCGGATCCGTGGAAAATTCGTATCAATCCTCTATCCCTTGTATTTTTCCAATGCCTGCAGCAATTGCGCCAGCCATTCCTGCTTCACGTCATCCGCGAGAGACTCACCTTCTAACAATTTCAATGCCTCCTCGATCAACTCCACTGCCCGTTCATTTTTGCCGTTTTCATGGTAGTAAGGAGCAATTGCCGCGTAAGAGAGAGCGCGCGACCTAGGATCCCATTGCGGACACAGTGTCAGAATGCGATCGGAGAGTTCCTTGCCCATGGAGAAGCGCTCCGCAAAAGGAAGGCACGAGTAATCGTACGGCGAACCGAAGAGTTGCCGCATCGCCGCCAGAAGCCAATCTTCGGAGTTTCGTTCAATTGCATTCCGTGTAAATCGGCCCAACGCTATCCAACCCGCCTCAAAGTCATGCAATTTTCCGATCAATGTCGCCACATGATACTCGCGCAAGTAGATATTGTCCGGGATCAACTTGATTGCCTTTTCAACTGCGGAGAGCACTACTTGGAAGTCCTTGACCTTTTTTACCGCCGAGATCTGATCAAGGAGCGCTGCTTTCAAACCCGGTTCCATGTTTGTCTCCGCAGTTTTAGTTCCGTTGAAGCTGCCAACCACGATGCCTTGTCCCCGCTTGACGAAGAACTTCCTTTTCCGGATGGACATGCGATCTCCGTTTCATACAAGCTGGCTCCGTCGCAGCCCGGGAACAATTTTCAAGCGTCGTGCCAATTGAGTTGATTGATGGGCAGAACGAAAGTTGGTGCTGCCACAGACACTTAGAGGTTTAAAATACTGGACCGAAGAATCCTAAACCGTGTCACGAAGCCGACAAAGTGACGACAATGTCGCACATATGTCATGGTGCCCCTGAAGAAGCCGCAGAGGGCGAGCCCCAATGACGCACCTCTCGGTCGATCGAGCGCACTTGATGCAAATGCTGGCCATGAAAAGCGGCGCTGTTCTCTAGCGAGACTGGATGGCTATGGTTTACCGGAGGCTCTGCTCCGCGCTGAGATTCACGCGATCAAATGCAGTGGTTTAACGGACGACGACATGTGCATCACGCTCGCCGAAACCAACAGGCCGCGAGGCATATCTTCAGTCGTTAGCGGGTTAAACGATCTCGGAATCAGCCAAGCGCATGGAGACACCCGCTCTCGCGAAAGCTGACAAAGCTGCCGCACTGTGGAACCCCTGGCGAAAGGGGACTGGTCCGAAATCCCCAGGTTAATCAGGGCGCCATCGGCCTGGCACGACGAGTGCTAGGACCAACCAGACACAAAAATAAATTCGGTTGGAGCCAAGGGACGTCTGGCCGCTGACATGTAAGTCTCCCAACCTGTGAAGGAGGGGCTATGGCCTCGGTGCTTGAAAATACCCTAAGGCGCGTTTTGGAACCAGCCGGCACCTGGATCTTAATCCTGGTGTACGGCTGAAGAGGAATACCATGGTAGCGATCCGTGAAACCTCTTCACAGGAAAGGCATCCATGTCTCAAACGCCCGTTTCAACGGCTCTGAGCCGACCTTCAAGAGCAATGCTAGATCTGCATTGCGCAAAAAGACCTCGCTGCACAGGAGAACACTATGCCGGATTCATTCGTAAGCCGCGACGGATCTAGATGGCTCCCGGAATATCTGGGCCAGATAGACGCAAGTTGCATTGGCTGCGGCCGTTGTTTCAAAGTCTGTTCGCGTGACGTCATGCACATTCGCGGCATCACTGACTCAGGCGAAATTTTAGGTGACGGTGATGGAGCAGACGATGATGAGGTCGAGCGATTGCTGATGATTGTCGATCACCCCGGCCGATGTATCGGTTGCGGCGCCTGCGCCCGCGTCTGCCCGAAGAATTGTCAGACTCACATCACCTCCGACTAACGGGACCAGGAGTTCCCATGACCTCTGCCAATCTTTTCCTCCGTCAGACGCACCCTTTGGTGCTGACACCGCGACTGATGCAAGCCATCCAGTTGCTGCAGATGACGCGTTTCGAACTCAAGCAGTTCATCACCCTGAAAGTCGAGAAGAACCCGCTGCTCGAATTTTGATCGAACGACGGCGAGATAGGCGACGAGCAGTTCGGCCGCTTGCCGGAGGACGCCAGCGCAGACGATCGTTACGATAACCGCACCGATGCGCGCTCCAGCGAATGGCATGACAATGGCGGCAACGCCAGCACCAGGCGGCTAAGGGACGAACTCGACGCCGATTGCACCATTTCTCCCAATTGACAGGCTAAGTGGCCCTGTCGCGTCTCCGACGAAAGCCTGTAGCAAAGATGTCTAGAGCGGACAACCAAGAGCATGCCCAGTTGGAAAGGCGAGGTTTCTCAGACTGGCATCGCTCTTGCTCGCGGAACTGAGCTTTCAAGCGTTATTGGAGTTCGGAATGTCCAGAGTGATTAGTAGTTCTATGGTCACCAACACGGCACCTGAGAGTAAGCGCTCGCCTACCTTCAGACAAGCCATGCCGATGAACCAGCGTTCGCCGAAAATGGGGGATCCTCCGATGGAAGTAATCGCTCTTGTAGGCACACTGCTCTTCTCCGTCTCCCTTGCCGCCTGTGGGGTGCCTTTCAATAGTCCGATCCTTGAGACAACGTTTTCCTAGCGGTCAGGAGGTTTCCATGGCTTTGTCCGCCAAACTAACCCTGCGCCAGACCCACTCCCTGATGATGTCACCGCAACTGATGCAATCCATCCAGTTGCTGCAGATGACTCATTTTGAACTCACCCAGTTTATCGCCCTGGAAGTGGAGAAGAACCCACTGCTCAATTTCGCGAACGACGGCGAGGCGGGCGGCGAACGTGGCGATGCCGAAGATGGAGAGCATGCTCATCAGCCGGAGGATGCCGGCGCGGATGATGGCACCGACAATCGTGAGGATCCGCTCTCCAGCGACTGGTATGACAATGGCGGCAGCGCCAGCACCAGCCGGCTGAACGACGAGCTCGACGCCAATTACACCAATGTCTTTCCTGACGACGGTGCCCCGCAGCGCCTCGATGCGCCGGAGCTCGTCAGCCAGTGGAAGTCGATGCCGGGCAGCGGCGAGGGCGCCGACTACGATCTCGACGATTTCGTCGCCGGCCAGGTGTCGCTGCGCGATCATCTCGCCCAGCAGATCCCCTTCGTCCTGCCTGACATGGCCGACCGGCTGATCGCGCAGAATTTCGTCGACCAGCTCGACGACTGCGGTTATCTGCAGGCCGATATCGTCGAGGCGGGCGAGAGGCTGGGCACGAGCCTCGCACAGGCAGAGCGCGTGCTCGCCACCCTCCAGAGCCTCGATCCGCCGGGTGTTTTCGCCCGCAGCCTCGCCGAGTGCCTGGCGATCCAGCTGAAGCAGAAGGACCGATATGACCCGGCCATGCAGGCTCTGGTCGAAAATCTCGAACTGCTTGCCCGGCGCGATTTTGCCACGCTGAAGCGGCTTTGCGGCGTCGACGAGGAAGATCTTCTCGACATGCTCGGCGAGATCCGCCAGCTCAATCCCAAGCCCGGCAGCGGTTTCGAGGCGGGTATTTCCGAAGCGATCATGCCCGATGTGGTCGTCAGAGCCTCCTCGGACGGCGGCTGGCTGGTCGAGCTCAATCCGGATGCGCTGCCGCGCGTGCTGATCGACCAGTCGTATTTTTCCAAGGTGAAAAAGGACGGGGAGGACCACGCCTTCCTCTCCGATTGCCTGCAGAGCGCCAACTGGCTGACGCGCAGCCTCGATCAGCGGGCAAAAACCATCATGAAGGTGGCAAGCGAAATCGTCCGCCAGCAGGACGCCTTCCTGCTGCATGGCGTCGACTATCTGCGCCCGCTGAACCTAAAGACGGTCGCCGAGGCGATCAAGATGCATGAATCCACAGTCAGCCGCGTCACGTCGAACAAATATATGCTGACGCCGCGCGGCCTCTTCGAACTCAAATATTTCTTCACCGTCTCGATCAGCGCCGTCGCCGGCGGTGACAGCCATTCGGCCGAGGCCGTGCGTCACAAGATCCGTGCGCTGATCCTGCAGGAGAGCCCGGAGGCGGTGCTTTCCGATGACGATATCGTCGACATGCTGAAGAAGGACGGCGTCGATCTCGCCCGCCGCACGGTTGCGAAATACCGGGAAGCGATGAACATTGCCTCTTCGGTGCAGCGCCGCCGCGAGAAGCGGGCGCTCGCCAAGGTCGCTGGTTTCTGAAGAGACGCCAAGGGTGCCTTCTTCGAAGGCACCAATCAGACGGTGGTTGCAGAAGGAGAACACACAGTGAAGAGCTACCATTCCAGATCACGTTCCCTCCACCTTGGTGAAGGACTTCAATCTGTTCACATCTCCGGCATGGTGCCAAGGGCAAACGGACTTCCACACGCAGCCGTTGCTCGCGTCCGTGGAGAGCCCGACATTTTTCTTCCACCTGCAACACGGGACCGGTTGGCGTCGTGGCTGATCGCCCGCGCCTGCCCCCGGCGCAAGGTGTTAGAGAATGTCGAATCCTTTTCGGCCATGCGACATCTTCTCCTCCGCACTCGGCGAAGACTGGCAATGATCCCGCTCGAACTCCAGCCGCATAATCAGCATCTTTTGCGCGCTCGGATACGCAGTTCTCCCCGAGGGGTACAGAATTGGAGCGGACCGTCCGTAAGCAAGCAAGTGTGATCGTCAATCTGATCGTGCGGAGCTCGGGCTGTGACTTTCATGAGGTACTTCGCTCTTCCACAACGTTTATTTGGGCTTTATGGGGTTCTCGAACAACAGATCCGACATCCTTATTGGGATGCCGAGTGCTTCCCGGCCATAGCGCTAAGCGAACGGAAGCGGCTCGGTCTATCGTGAATTTATCGAAGAGTCGGCAGCGATGCGCCTCAAAGAGCCGCGGATTCCATGACATTCGTCTTTGGGCCGGTCGAGAGTCAATATCTGACCAACGACGAAGTCGGGGAATCCGCGTTCTCTTTCAATTGCCGGGCTGAATCCGGTCGTTGCCGCGCCCGGCCTTGATTTGGCTTATCTCGCACGCCATCTGGAAAATTGGGAGTCGCTGCGGAGAGAGCCAAACCGGATCTTAACAGCAGTTGAGGAATGGTGGGACGCCTCTCCAACCGTTCGGGTCCATGTAGCCACGAATATGCCGGCCCCGGATCTAATGGACGCGTTCACCGCTCAAAGCGCTGCAGCATCCTCTTTAATTGTGTGTTCTGTATTTGAAGCTTGCGCGCCAGCTGATCCCGGAGCAGCCTAATCTCTTCATCAAGATTGATTGCCTCTTCAAAAGTGGCAGAAACAGTCAGAGACGGTGGGAGAACAACCGCGATCTCTTCCACTTTCGTGCGCCGCATGCTGCGCTTTCGCGTTTGACCACCGCCAACTCGAGAGATCTTCGGTGCGGCACGCGCGGCTGTATTGGCCACATCGGGCAAAGCCGCATCAGCCGCTTCCGCCGACTTTGCGTCTTCGATGCCTGCGCGATCATCAACAGCGCTTGCCGCTTTGTCGGGATGATCCTGGTCGACTGACGCCACGGCGGAATGACTTGCAAAAACTGGCTTTTCGTCGGCCGAACGGTCTGTGGTGCCCAACTCGTCTTTGGTTGCTGTTTCAGCCGGCTCCGCGATGGCCAATACGTCCGGCTTCACATCATCGGTCGAGCCCTTCTGCTCGCGTCGACGAGACACCAGCCCAGTAAGAAGTTTCCATGGGGACGCCATATTAATCGACCTCGGATTCTGCTGCGCATGCAAACAGCGAGCAAAAACGTTGGCGGCAGAACGAACCGCCGCCAAATCTTCACTTCTACCAGCACAAGAATGCGGCCATCGCTTGGCCGCCTTCTACATCTCGAGGTTGAGTCGCTTTCGCAAATCGGCATTTTCAGCGCGGAGCTTCTCCGCCAGCAGCTTGCGCAGTCGTTGATTTTCCTCTTCGAGCTGCAGAAGATCGGCAAACTCATCAACTGCAGCCACCGACGGTACGGTCGCTGCCTGCACCGCCCTCGGAGCACGTTTGATAGGCGCACGCCTGGCGCTTGTCGCACCTTCGTCCGACTTTGCTTTGCGTCCTCTCCTCTGCTTTCCGGCGGTGGCATTCGAGGCCACAGCCGGCTGCAGAGAAACGGCTACTGCGGCCGTTTCAGGCACAGCCTTCTTGGCGCGAGGTTTGCGCGTTTTTTTCGGCACATCGGGCGCCGCGGCGGCCGGCGTGTCAGCATTGATCATCGTAGCGTTTTCGTCGGCCATTGTGGTCTCCTGTAAAGCCGATGCATTTGTCTCCCGCCCGACCGGCAGTGTCAATAACGGCCCGGCCTGTTCTTCTCCGGATACAAGCATCTCACTGCTTCTTGCCTGCGGAGTTAATGCCATAAATGGCATTGCCTCATCCTGCAGATCTTGAGCAACGGACTTCAGATCGGTGTCTCCCCAAATCGAGTTCGGTTTGGAATTGAGTTTTCGCCGATCTGATTTGTACTCGACGGCAAAGCTGCGCTGGACTTTTTTCACTTTAAGGAAGCCTTCTATCTGCGATAATGTCTCGGCGAGATTTCGCCAATGCTACTTGCCTCTGCAAATACCGACTCCCGCGTCGCCGGTCCAGACCCTTGGAGACGCTCACCCCAATGCTACTCATCACCGAGATCCTGGACCTTGAAATTTAGCAGGACATCATTCGCCGGACGTCGGAAAAGCTGCTCCACTTGGGGGGTGGTAAAACGTATCCCGCGATAGATGATCTTGGTCATAGGCGCGTGTTGGGTGAGCTTGTCCCAGAGCATCCTACACGAGTCTGCTCGGACGGTTGTGTGAGGCGCCCCGATTACATCAATCTCCGGGCGATCGTGGATACCTCCTTCGCCCTTCCTTGTCGCCCTGCCCATGAACTTCTACTTCATCGTGCTGTGCATCTCTCGCCCTTCGAACGGAATAGTCCGAAAGTCAAAAAGGCCGAAATGCCATAGCAGTTACTTGGCAACCGGCCACCATGCCTAGACTAAAGAGGAGCTTGTTCGATAGTAGTGTCCGAAAAGCTAAATATAGCGCTAAACCGATTGCCCGCTTAAGCGACACAAGCAGCGAACAGTCAAGGTCAACCATGACACCTTACCCTAGGAGACATAAGCATGCTGAGGAAAGACTCGGTACAGCGCTTCAATAAATGACTGACGCAATCCACGACGTACACAAATCCGCTATTGACGTCGATATCAGTACCCTCACCATACACACGCCGCGTGGCCCGATGGTGCAAGTCGACCTCAAGACGTTCCACGCCGTCAGTGTTGCGATTGGTGGAGGAATAAATGCGGTGAGATCGCTCGTTGATCACCGTGCTGCGATGATCGCGTGGCTGGGTTCCATCATCACGGTCGGCAAGCTGACGCGCACGCGTCTCTTCAGAGCAAGGGTGGGACGAGTGACTTCGGGCGCTAGCCAATTCATTCGCGCCAGCCGAGTAGGCGGAAGCGTCCAGCCCCGCTGAGTCTGAAGCCTGGATGGCCCTATGCACTGCAAGAGCGTTGAACGGCTTCCCATTGAGCGCGTCCTGTACCTCGGCGAGCTGCTGCAGGCACCCTCCTTATGGCAGCTGTGAAACGACTTCAGCGCGACGAGTGTTTCAAATTTTGTCTAAAACTCCTAGAGCGGCCGCGGTCCTTCGTATCTTTGAAGCATCAAAATCCTAGCGACACCACTGCCTAGGACGTCATCCCTGCAAGGATGAGGTCGGAGTATTTTTAACCGAGGCGGAACAGCACGGCACTTACCCCTTCTGGTGCACGGGATCCCTCGGCGTGGCGCTTAATCATCATCCATGATCTCACCAGGACTAGCCAACAGCGTTTTCGGTTGGGATGGCGTTGACGACAATCAACTTACGACATCGTCACCTTTGTCGGCTTCACGACACACGTTCTTCCCCCCGATTAAGTTTTTTCGCCCACCTAGCTGAAATTGCAGTTGTTCGTCAGTTTCATCAGCGCGCAAGTAAGATCTTCTTCAGGCACGATTGATCGGCGCAATGTGAAAGAAATCGTCATCAAATGCGTCAGACCCAATGTTCGGTACTGATTGACAATGAATCTGAACGCCGAAGCTGATAACGACTTTTTTGGACTTTGCGCCAACAGAATAGAAAAGTTGTAGTGACCTGTGCTGCGGGAGGGCCAAGAGCAGTGGCGCGTCAACCCAGCGGTGTATAGTCACCCGTCTCGGGGTACGAGTGACGTGACGCTGCAAGCGAAATTCTCGACATTGGCGATGGAGTGCATGTTGTGCGCGATCTCGACAGGGCAGGCCTACGCCGAAATCGGGCCGGTTCGTGACGTCCAGAAGGCGCTTGCCGATCACGGTTTCGACGCCGGCGCGCCAGGGATCTGGGGATTGAAATCCGTCGCCGCGCTCAAGGGGTTTCAGCGGGCTCATGGGCTCACGCCTTCCGGCGTCGTGACCCAGGATTCGCTGAAGGCGCTGTTTCCGAGTTCGGTTGCCGATGCGCAGCTTGCCGCGCTGCCGGCGGGCGTGGTTGCTGCACCCATCGTGCCTTCGGTCGATCCAAAGCCTGAGGTCGTTCCTTCCGAGCCGGTGAGCCTTTCGCCGCAAGTGTCGCCGCCGGCTCCCGCCATTCACCCGTGCTTGATCGGCGCCACAGCTATCAAGGTGAAGATGTCGGGCAAACCTTGAATGGTTGTGCCCGACCGGCGGCTATCCGAGGAAGATCCGTGTCGAACAGGGGACGGAATTTGTGTCACGTGATCTCGACGTTTTGCCTATGCCAAGGGATGGCCTTGGACTTCTCCCGTCCAGGCAAGCCGACCTAATAGTGCATTCGTTGAAGCATTTAGCGATCGCTTCCGAGCCGTTGGTCTGATCCAGCATTAGTTCCTGACACTTGCGCATGCCCGCCAAAAGATGGTGGGTTGGCGTAGATGTTACAATGACGAGAGGCCTCATGGTGCCATCGGCAATAAGGGTGCCGATCCTACTGATGAATCGGGAGGCGCAACCAGCCCACTCCGTGAATGAAGCCGGAAAACTCCAGCCTCCCGTGGCCCGACGTTTGGGATTGGTTCACTTTCTCGTGGCAGGGCCGGTATTAGTCGCCGATTGCAAATCGGGCAATTGACCAGATGAAATCCGTCTGCATGGCCACGGCGGCCTGGTCGAGCTTGCCGGGATTGGTCCAGAACCAATTCGGATCCGGCGCGCCATTCGGACTGCAGGAACGGGATGGATTGGGACAGAGCGCCGGGATCGGCGGATCGACGAATCCTGCTGGCGTCGTCATTATTCCCTTTGCGTTGACGGCGGCACGCGCGTGGCAGGTGATGCAGGACGAAGTGTCGGCGAATCCGGCCTCCGTTACCGAATTGCCAAGATGCGTTGGCAAGCCGGTCGCCGTGACGAAGTCGATCTGGCTGCCCTTCAGGCAGTAATGTTCCCACACGGGTGAAAGGCCCGCAGAGCTCAGCATGGCTTTCAGCGCGTCGTTCTTTGCACAGTCGCTGTAGCGCCGATCAAGGACCTCATTCGCCTCCACGTCGGCGACAACCGCACCATAGGCATCATGGCATCCGGTATAATCGCAACGGCCTGGATTGTTCTCGTGCTCGAAGGTTGCCCAGGTCCAGTTGGGCAGCACCTTACTAATGATATGCATGGCGGTTAGAGCGTATTTCTTCCCGTCAGCTGCCTCGCTGACATAATAATCGGAGCTATCGACCTCATCGGCGGGTACCCAATTTGTCTTGACTTCCATGGCGCCGACAGGAAATGAGATCGGCCGGCCGGCATTATAGAAGGATCGCAGACCGGCCTTGGTAAAGAGCTGGTTGCAGACGATGTAATCGAAAGTCGTCTGGTTGCGGCGAACTTCTTCGCTCCCGTCGGGCGACACATGCGGGGCACGACGCGTCCGAGCCGGCTGCTGGAGGGCTGGAACACTCAGTATTTTTGGGCTGGCCACGGGGGTGGCGATTTCCGCCGCTCCAACGACCGCGCCCGATGGGTTACAGGGTGAGTCACCCTTGGCGCCCGGAAACACCGGGTGCGGGGTAAATGTGTCTTCGTTCGAAGCCCATGTTTCGAATAAAATCTTGCCGGGCGCGACCGGGGTAGCAACATGAGCTAGCAAACGCCAAGACGTCTCGTCCGGCCTGTTTATTGCCAGGTTGGCATCGACCGGATGGGCGAAGCCGTCGAAGGGTGTGGGCGCCAACACATAAGCTGCCACCGTTGCAAGTAATCTGGAAATGGCGACGATATTCATGCTGTTCCCTGGCTCCGATCGAATGTAGTTTTTGTGTCTGGGTCGGTCCTAGCACTCGTCGTGCCAAGCCGATTGAGCGGTGATTAAGTCGGGGATTTCGGACGACTCCACTTTGCCATGGGGTCCAGAGTGCGACAGCTTTGTCCGCTTTGAGACACGGGTGTCTGCATGCGCTTGGCAAGGTGCAACACTTGCGAGATTGTTTCATCGTCGCAAACGAGCGAAGATATGCCTCGCAGCCTTGTTGGTTTCCGCGGCCGTGATGCACACGTCGCGTCTGAAAGCCACGTTTGTTCGCGTGAACGTCAACCCGAAACAGTGCCTCCGGGTAAACCATAGCTATCCAATTTCGCTAGACCACAAAGCGGCTTTTCATCCCAGCATTTGCATCAAGGGCACCGTAAAGCTAACCGACGGCTGATGAAGATGTGCGTACATGTGCCATGTCATAAGTTGCTCGTGACCCGCTTTATCGTCGCCACCGCTTTACTGCTGAGATCATTGCGCACGCGGTCTGGCTCTACTTTCGCTTTCCGCTCAGCCTGTCGCATGGTTGAGGACATGCTGGCGGCCCGCGGCATCATCGTCACGCATCAGACCATTCGAAGCTGGGCGGAGAAATTCGGACGGCATTTCGCCCGGCAGATCAAGCGACGCTCAGCCGGCTGCCTGGGCGACAAATGGCATCTCGACGAATGTGTGGTGGCCATCAATGGCAAGAAGCAGTGGCTCTGGCGTGCCGTCGATCAGGACGGCTTCGTCCTCGAAGTACTGGTGCAAAGCCGCCCAAAGCCAAAGCGGCAAAGCGTCTGATGCGTAAGTTGCCGAAGGCTCAAAGGCGGACACCACGGGTCCTGATCACCGACAAGCTCCGGGTCCTATGATGCCGCCAGGCGCGACCTCATGCCCGGTGTCGAACACCGGTCGCATAAAGGCCTCAATAATCGATCGGAAAATTCGCACCAGCCGATCCGACGACGCGAAAGGACCATGAAACGCTTCAAGTCGGCACGCCAGCTTCAGCGGTTCGTTTCCATCCATGATCCGATTGCCAACCCGTTCCACTTTCCCCGTAATACGCTGTCATCGGCTCAACATCGAGACGACCTGCGTAACGCCGCCATGCAAATCTGGAACAAAATCGCGTGTGTCGCCGCAGCCTGACAGCCGTCCCGGCCAGCTATCGCTGCATCAATCCGCTGATAACTTTACAGTGCCGACGACAATCCATAAGAACCAAGGGGCGATGTCAATCGCGCCTATGTGTGGCGTCCACCACCATGGACCGGCACCGCAAGCCTTCAAAGCCCGAAACGGCTCCACAATGCTCTTTCTTCAGCCGCTTCCACAAGCCCCATCGTAAGACCGGACGCCGCGCCCTCGAGCGTGACGGGCGATACGCCGGGGATTCGCCGACCCAGCAGGCCGCGGCCGGCGGTGACGAGCTCCAGCTTGGTCTTCTGGCCGTAGCGCCTCTTCAATTCCTGGCGCATGTCGCCGAGGCCGTCGATAAGGCCGAGCTCCAGGCCGCGCGTGCCGCTCCAGAACAGGCCGGAAAACACCGCCGCATCGTCCCTCAGCTTGCCGGCGCGACGCTCGCACACCATGGATATGAAGACCTGATGGATTTGGAGCTGCAGGCTCTTCAGGTATTCGATATCCTTTTCCTTTTCCGGCTGGAAAGGATCGAGGATCACCTTGTTTTCACCCGCCGTATAGACGCGGCGTTCGACGCCGAGCTTCTTCAGCAGTTCGGGAAAGCCGAAACCGCCGGAGACGACTCCGATCGAGCCGACGATCGAGGTGGCATCGGCAATGATCTCGTCGCCGGCAAGCGCGATCATGTAGCCGCCGGAGGCGGCGACATCCTCGACGAAGACCAGAACCTTCTTCTGCTTCTCGCGGGCGAGCTCGCGAATGCGGGTGAAGATCAGGCGCGACTGGACGGGCGAACCGCCCGGCGAATTGATGGAGATGGCGACCGCCGGCGCGTCCTTCATGGCGAAGGCCTTTTCCAGAACCGGAGAGACATTGGCGAGATTGAGGGTCGGCCGGAACTGGCCGCCGCCGCTGATAATCGCCCCTTGCAGCCGGACGACCGGAATGGTGATGCCGTCCTTGCGGAACCGTTTCGGCAGCAGTTTTCTCAACAATCCGGCCATCTCTCATCCTTCGCTTCGGGTCGCGCGATCTTCACCGCAACGAAAGTCCGCACCTGCCCCCGTTGGGCTGGCTCTTAATTTTGTGCTATATCACGAGCTCCACGGCGGCCGAGTTACCCTTGTGAATCCACTGTTGCTCCGGCACACGGCAATGAGCGTAGAGCAATTGCAGAATATCATCGTAGGCAATGTCCGCCTTCGCAGGCTCTGGTTCAGTAGAAAAATTTGTATCAGGCCCACCACGTCGGGGTGCGTTCTTACAGCAAGGCAATTGATAGTTTTCCTCTCGGTGTAGGACGTCAAATATTTTCGGTTCTCGATCGAAAGAGCACGCGTTTCGGCACGATCGAGATAGCCGACGTCCATTACAGCCGCGGTTGGCTGCTATGGCATGCTGTCGCCGCTGGCTTTAAATGCCATTGACCGGAGGTCGCGGTCACGTTCCCAAGTAGGGGGCCGACCTTCATTTCTGGCACTTCAATTCTGGCGTCGGGTGTTAGGTCGTGTCATTTAGGCCTCTTGTCGCTACCCGGGGCACACTCCGGCCTCTCGTGTGCCACATCTAGACGGCACCTTGGCGTAGATCAATATACAACAATAATATATTTTTTGATATACATGAGTGCTACGCTCGAATGCGATTCTGTATTTTGGTGTTCTTCGAAAAAAACAGAAACGTATAGTTCGTTCATGTATTCATACAACTATCGCAGACTTTGTCTCAAGATCGGTAGTTGGCCCGTGGGAAAGTTTGCAGCGATTATGTTCGCGTACCAACCTGTCGAGCAGCCCGATGAGATTCCCCTCTTGCTAGACAACCCGACAAAGTAGGTGGATAGATTAGATTCTCACCTCGAAGGTGATGACCAATACAACATAACACCGCAATGGAAGTGTAGGCGTGATCATGTGTCTGCGGCTTAACGGTTGGCGAGATAGTTGCGGGGGATGAACGCCTCTAACAAGCGCCTTGTCCAGACGTCGATGAAACAACGTGACATCCCCGATGAAAGCTTTCGCGGAATGGGAAGTCGCTGAGCAAGAGATGATCGCCGCATCCTGAAGTCCATGGAATGGGCGGAAAAGACCGAGCACCGAGCATCTGAGCGTTACGAAGCGCGCCGTGGCCAAATCAAGAAGGAATATCGATTATCTCGACATGCAAGGAGATGGCGCGCGCGATCGAAAGCACTGCGATGCCGTCGCCGGCCCTATCCCTGAGGCGGCTTTCTTGCGCTAGACTATAGACCAGGGTACAGGAAATCAGCAGTCACCACGATGCGATCGATGGCGGCCGTGATTGTGGCATTGCCGGCGCGATGCGCGACCAACATGAAGAAATCGATGCCCGCGCCAGTCCCGACCAGACTAACACTCGTCACCGAACTACTCGCAGAAGATTCTCCGGCCGCATGCTCATATCAATTCAAGAGCCGGGCGACCGCTTCACTCGTCGTGGCGACGGTGAGCTTCCGGCGTGCGGAAGCGAGATAGAGCTGCACCGCACTCACGGAAATCGACAGGCGAGCGCAGATCTGCTTTGCCATTAGGCCGCTGGCCGTCATTTCAAGACATTGCAGCTCGCGGCCCGATTGCGCAAAGTTCGCAGTTTTTCTTAAGCCCGACGGAATCATGGCCCTGTCGTGGAGATAGTGGGCAAACACTTAGAGGGACAAAAATACCGGACCGAAGAATCCTAAGGCGTGTCACGAAGCGGACAAAGTTGACGACGATGGCACACATGTCGTGTTGCTCCTGAAGAGACAGCAGAGCGTAAGCGCCAAGGCCGCAAGTACTTCTTGGCCGAATGAGCCGCACTTGATGCAAAAGGGCACTGGAAAGGGGCGCGGTGCTCTAGCAAATCGTTGGTGGTGAAATCGCAGCAGGCGGCGTTGCTCTCGTCGTAAGCCACTGTGCTTCCGACCGGCTGGTAGCCCATCTTCACGAAAAAGATTTGCTCCGGTATGCAGTTCATGACGGCATTGGGGACAGGAGCGACGAAGCTCGAGAGTATGACCGCCTGATTGTTGTTCAGTGCGACGACGCCTCAATAGAGTTCGGGATGCGGCAACGGCGTATAGGAAGGCACGTTGATTCCAAACCCTCCGATCGCAATTCCGGCTTGGTTGGCCGGCGCCGAAGTCCGAGCGGGTCGAGCGTCAAGGTCGTGCAATTGTCCGGCGAACCATCGGCCGTGGTGAGCGTAACAGCTCGGAATGCCGAGGTGCTGCCGACCACCGATAGCGTGGCTGCATTGAGCGAGAGAAGCACGATCAGCTGGGAGAGCGACACCTGTCTGGTGCTGAGGACACCTGCGTAGACCTGACTGTCCAAACCGAAATTGATCTGCGCTCCCGTAGTTGCGTAATTGCCGACGCTTTGGCAGCCGAGACTGCCGCTGAGGATGGGATCAGAGCTCGGCAGCAACGGAAATGCGGCCTGCTTCTGGAAGACATAGAAATATTGCGTCGTCTGCGAAAGGTTCCGAACGATGATCTGGTAGGACGAACTCGTTATGGCGTGTGACAATCCCCTTTGAGACCAAGCCTGTCCGTCGCCGGGGCGGGCAGTGGCAACCGCGCGAATGGTGCGCATGCAGGTGAAGAAAGGGGCGGTTCCTCACCTGCGTGCCTGCCGGTGTTTACTGGAACTGGCCGAACTCACGGCAGGTCTTCGATAAAGCCCGCGGAGAATTTTACGTCGTCGCGCAGCGTTCGCACAGCCGCGGCGGCAGAATAAGCACCCGCAAACGGCCTGCTCCAGAAGTGCCATGTGCTGCCGTCATCTCGTTCGTCGCCGCGGACGCGACATCGGCGATTACCTTCGAAACCGGAAAAGGAGATATTACGGATGGGATAGGATATGCCCAGCCCTCGCCCCTTGAGATAAGCTTCCTTCAGCGTCCAGATCTCACAAAAACGACCCGGTCGATCCGCCTCCGCCAGTCCCAGCAGCGCCGAACGCTCCTCTGGAGCAAGCACAGTCGACACCAGATGTCGGTAGTCGACCCTGCCGATCTGCTCGACATCAAGGCCGCAATCGGCTTTTTGCGTGAGGATGCAGCCGACCAACCCATCGGCATGGGAGAGGTTGAAGCGGATCGGAGCAGAAGACGGCGAGACGAGTTCGGGCCGACCCCCGGATGCACAAGCAAAAGTTAGTTCACGCGGATCAGCGGCCATATAGCGGGCAAGCAGCAGCCTGAGCAGGCCATGACTGAAGACGTACATGTCGCGGTCGCGGTCGAAGACAAAGCGTCGGGCACGCTGACGCTCCTCCTCGTTCAGAACGTCACGGGCCGCATTCCACAGCCTAACGCTTGCTTCCCTCGGCTGGCTCAGAAAAATATCGACCCGCAGTTCACTGCTCACCTGCCCTGGATCCAGGTCGCCCGCCATGCTCATTGCTGGTGTTCCACGGCTGACCAGTCGACCAAATCGGCTACTGTTGCGGTTTCCAAACGAGTGCCGACCGCCACCGCATAGATTGGCGATTGCATGATTGGATCGATGTCGAGGATCGTCATCGATGATGTTGTCGTTCAATGCGCAAGTCGGCGTGGCAACGAGGCCGTTGCAGTCGCCGCCAGCAACATGTTTTGCGCAACGTGCCGCGCCTCGATCAACACCACACGGAATACGGTGGGGATGCCTTGCTTCCATGCCGTCCTCGCAAAACTTGTCACCAGTAGGATCAGGGCTGACGCACCGGAAAACCAGTCCTGACCACCATTGGAACCAAGGGGCAGTTTGCCCATCTTTTCGTTTGGCCTTGGTTTTGTGCTTGTCTTCCAGCCACTCGCCCTCGCCGAAGACCTTCAAGCCGGTGCCGTCGCAACCAGATGGACCGGATCTGATGTTGTGGCTCGGGACTTTACGCCAGCCCTTTGCTCCGGCGAGAAGTCAGGCACGTCAATGTCGTACTCTATCAGCGCCAACACTGCGCCTCAAGCCTTAGGTATGGCGGAGCGTCAGCCCCGTAGACGACGCGCAGGGTAGGAGCAAAACGTAATCGCCAGATCCGTATTTCGGCTGACCACTCCGCTATGTCCGCCTCCGCGTAGTCCATAAAGACAGGGCCTCATCCTTCACCCCGGTGGTCAAATAGCCACGTTGACGCAGGCTCTCATAATATGCCGGCCAAATCGTCACTTGTCTCTGCTTGGCATTTGTCCCGCCGATCGGCATTGAACGTGTGCGGCATCGTCAAAGTCCCGATCAGGAGACTGAAAACTTGAGACCGAAAACCAACTCTGAATGTCCGTCGATGGGTGATCCAGCCGACCTGCGGCTTTTCCGCCTATCGCTGGATCCGTGACGAGTTAGTCGGGCATGGGGTGCCGGCGGCAGAAATTGCCTTCATGCAGGATTACAAGAAGACCGAGGCCAAGCAGCGGCTGTTCGCCAACGTGCGCGCCGGCAAGGTCCGGGTCCTGCTTGGTTCGGCACCGGCGTTAATGCGCAGCTTCGCCTTAAGGTAATGCATCATCTCGACGGGCCTTGGCTGCAGGTCTCCACCGGCAAGCGCTCACTGGTCGAGACTGCCATCGGCCCATACAAGTCCATCATCGGGCGTCAGCAGACGGAAGTGGCCATCGGCTGCGCCGCCCTCAATCGTATGCTTGCATGCGCACGCCCTAAATCCATCCGCCGCAATGGGCCGGCCACATAGATAGCCCCATCACAGATCCAGATCCCGCTCAAGTCCCGATCCATGCACCAACGCCAGACGAAAGGAGTTTCTGAAGTTGGTGGCTATCAAATTCTTGAGTAATCAAGCTGATGGAATATTCACGGGCTAGCTCGGCCAATGTTGGCTTGGCGAACAGGATCGCCAGCGGCAGCTCCACTGCCAAGGCCTCTGTCAGCCGGACGAGCAGGCGCACCGCCAACAATGAGTGGCCGCCGAGCTCGAAGAAGTTGTCGTGGCGCCCGACCCGCTCGACGCCGAGAAGCTCGGCCCAGATCCCGGCCAGCAGCGTCTCGATCTCGCCCTGC
>NZ_JBLKNU010000025.1:0-19485 GCF_047532935.1 Rhizobium sp. IY2 | reverse complement strand
CGTCGCCAGCAGCGCCGCCGCCCTCGTTCAGTGAGGGGGCTTATAGAACTAACCCCTTTTCCAAGTCAACACACCTAGCCAAAGTTTTTTGACATTTTTGTAACAGGTTGATTCGGCTGGGGTTTTTGTCGGTGGATATTATCCACAGGGCGGATTCCCGGGACAGATTCCTGGAAAATCCTTTACCGGCTGGTCAAAAATCGATCGGAAAGTCGTTCTCAACCCCGAAAGATCGCGAAAAAACAGCGCCTTGAGCCGATTTATGGTTAACAGAGGATTAAACCGTCTCCGACCGGCGAGCTCTAAATTTCCGTCACAAATCAGCGGCTGACATTTCGGAACCTATCACCGACTTGGGTGTTTTCTTTCCCATTGAAGGAAGGAGACCGACATGGCTGCCAATACCGATGATATCAGAGCAACTGTCAGCAAGGACATCGCCGCACTCCAACAGGAAGTCTCGCGCCTGCAGAAGATGATTTCCGCTCAAGGCGCCGAAGCCTATTACGAAGTACGCAGCCGCGCCGGCAAGGCATACGACGAAGCCCTGCCCCGGGCAAAGAACGCCGTCGCCCAAATTAGGGCCGAAGGTGCGGCCGCCGCCGGCGCCGCCCGCGAGCATCCGACCGCAACGACCACTGCGCTGGCGCTTGCCGGCGCCATTGGCTTCCTCGCCGGATATCTGCTTTCCGGCATTTCGCAGCCGCAGCCTCGCCACTGGTGGCGCTAAACAGACCACAGCCACCCATAAACCGGTTTTTACGCACCCGCCGATCCGTTTTTCGGCAGGGTGCGTAAATGCTTATGTCTTACAAAAACCAATTTTTAATGTGAGCTATGGGAACATAAAAAACGAAGGGAGGATCATCATGGAAAACAAGAGGGCCAACTGCATCATCGAAGTCAGCGTCGACGGCGCCAACGGCCGTCACGCGGTCGGCATCATGAATATGCGCCAGGCACTCGACCTGCCGGAAATGCCAAGCCTTTCTTATACACATCCGGACCCGGTCAAGGCCGCCGCCGGTATTGTCGTCAGCCGCCAAGAACTGGCGGGCTTCATGGCCTGCCACTGAGGCAGCGTTACCCTGTCAAAGCCCTGACGGCGCTTTATCCCAAAGCGCCGAAATTGTTTTGCGGCGTCTTTTATTCCCCTCGTTTTTTTGTTCCGATTGCTGGCATCCTTGTTCCGTTCATGCCAAGAAACGGCATCAAAAGCAGGACAAGGACGGCAGATGAGGGAGCGGCGCCCACCGCATAAGACGCGCGAGCGAACAAAGCCCGCCGATAACGCCGCGGCTAAGCGGGTGACCCTTCCCCGTGCCCTTTCCAAGCTCGGTTATTGCTCCCGCACCCAGGCCGAACGGCTGATTGCCGAAAACCGCGTTGCCGTCGACGGCCGCACGGTCAGCGAGACCTCGGCATGGGTCGATCTTAGCACTGCCAGGATCAGCATCGACGGCCTGGTCATCGCTGCCGAAGCGAAAATCTATCTGATGCTCAACAAGCCCCGCGGTCTCGTCACCACCCGCCACGATCCCGAAGGCAGGCCGACGGTATATGATTGCCTCAGGGATTTCGACATCCCGCATCTCTCTCCGGTCGGCCGGCTCGACAAGGCGAGCGAGGGCCTGCTGCTTTTCACCAACGACACCGAATTCGCTCAGATCCTGCTCGATCCGGTCACGCATGTGACGAAGACCTATCATGTCCAGATCGACGGCATCATGGACGACGAGGGCATTGCCGCGATGACATCGGGCATCCGCCACGACGGCGAGCTGCTGACGGCAACCGCCGCACGGCGCCTGCGCCAGGGCGACAGGAACTCATGGATCGAGGTCGAGCTGGACGAGGGCCGCAACCGCCAGATCCGCCGCATGCTGGAAGCGCTCGGAAGCGAATGCCTGCGCCTCGTGCGCGTTGCAATCGGCGGGCTCGCACTCGGCGAACTGCCGAAAGGCGCGGTGCGTGCCCTGACAGAGACAGAATTGCAGGCATTGCGCCGGAAGGCCGGGATGGAAAAGGCGAGGCGCAATTGACTGAAATGACGGAGATGGCGCCGCACTATTTCTGGCAGGAGATTCACCCGTCGGGCACCTTTGCCGATGATGGCGAGTTCACCTCCTTCTATGTCGCCGTTCTCGAAGACGGCCGCCAGCTTCGCCTGCCGATCCGCGCGCTGGCGGATGGCGATCACGCTCTCGCTTCACTGATCGTCAACCAGGCGAGCTTCGCCGTTCTCGATGCGCTCGCCGAAAGCCTCGCCGAAAAGATCAGGCCGATGCGCATCGATGTCGTCGCCGGTCTGCCGACCCTCGGCCTGACGCTGGCCGCCGCCGTGGCGCAAAAGCTCGGCCACAGCCGCTACGTCCCGCTCGGAACCTCACGCAAATTCTGGTATCGCGACGAGCTCTCCGTTGCCCTGTCCTCGATCACCACGCCGATGCAGCAGAAACGCCTCTATATCGATCCGCGCATGCTGCCGCTGCTCAAGGGACGGCGCGTCGCGCTGATCGACGATGTGATTTCCAGCGGCACCTCGATCGTCGCGGGCCTCAACCTGCTGACAGGCTGCGGCATCGAACCCGTCGTCATCGCCGCCGCCATGCTGCAATCGGAGCGCTGGCGCGAAAGCCTCGCGGCCGCTGGGCCGCAATGGACCACGCGCACCGTCGGCGTCTTCGCAACGCCTATTCTGGAGCGGAACGAAGCAGGCCGCTGGCAGGCACCATCGGCCAGACGCGGGACATGAGGATTGTTCTTCTTTGCTTGAGGGCGCCTCTGTCCAGCCTCGGCTTGACTTCCCCAGCAATAAAACTAGAGCAGGAAGTCTTCACCCAATAATCAAGGATAGTCGAGCGCCGTGCGAATTCTCTCCGAAGCCCATTTCCCCGAATTGCCGAACTATTATCGCGGCAAGGTGCGCGAGAATTACGATCTTCCGGACGGACGCCGTATCATAATCAGCACCGACCGGCTGAGCGCTTTCGACCGCATCCTTACCTGCATCCCCTATAAGGGCCAGGTCCTGACGCAGACAGCGCGCTTTTGGTTCGAGGCGACGAAGGACATCTGCCCCAACCACGTTCTCGACTATCCGGATGCGAATGTCGTCATCGGCAAGCGGCTCGACATCCTGCCGGTCGAGATCGTCGTGCGCGGTTATCTCGCCGGCACCACCGGTACCTCGATCCTGACGCTTTATAAAAAGGGTGAGCGCGAGATGTACGGCATGCGTCTGCCCGACGGCATGCGCGACAATCAGATCCTGCCCGAGCCCGTCATCACGCCGACCAGCAAGGAATTCGATGGCGGCCATGACGAGCCGCTGACGCCTGCCGAAATCGTCAGCCGCGGCCTTTTGAGCAAGGAGCAGTGGGACACTCTGTCGGGATATGCGCTCGCCCTTTTTGCGCGCGGCCAAGAAATGGCGGCCAAGCGCGGTCTGATCCTCGTCGACACCAAATATGAATTCGGCACCGATGGCGACGGCAACATCATTCTCGCTGACGAGATCCACACCCCCGATAGTAGCCGTTACTGGCTTGCCGAAAGCTACCCGGCAAGTTTTGCCGCCGGAAAACGTCCGGAAAGTTTCGACAAGGATTTCGTCCGCGCCTGGGTTGCCGAGCGCTGTGATCCCTATAAGGACGAGATCCCTGAAATTCCTGTCGAACTGATCGAGCAGACCTCGGCCGTCTATATCAAGGCTTACGAGGCGATTACCGGCGAGCGCTTTGTTCCCGACGATAGCGGCGAGACGCCGCTTGCCCGCGTGCGAGGCAGCCTCGCTCCCTATTTCCCTTGACATGGCGATACATGAAAGCTGCCAGGCCGAGCATTGGCTTGGCAGCCTCCGTCCAATCGCGCTAGCATCAGAAAAAAGGGGCATCGGGCTCGGCCGCGCGGGGGACAGATGACGAGAAGGCCGAGACGCAAGGCCGAGGAAACGCGGGAGGACATCCTCTCCATGGCAGAGATGCTGTTTCGTGAGCGCGGTTACCTCGCGGTGTCAATCGCCGATATCGCCAGTGCATTGCACATGTCACCCGCCAATGTCTTCAAGCATTTCCGTTCCAAGGTCGCGCTGGTCGATGCGATCGCCGGACGCCATCTCGACAATGCCACCGAGCGTTTCGCAGCCTTCGACCAGAATCTGCCGCCGAAGGAGCAATTGCTCCGCTTCGTCCTGCGCCTGCTGGAAGGTCATCTGCAGGACATTCAGAAAAATCCTTACATCTTCGAAATGGTGCTTTCGACGATCGAGGCCAAACTCGAGGCCGGCAACCGTTATCGCGCCCGAATTGAGTTGAAGCTCGGCGAGATCATCCGCGAAGGTATCGCGGAGGGGCGTTATCATTGCCGCGATCCCGAGCGCGCCGCACACACCGTCGCAGACCTCCTGGCCTGCGTATTGCACCCCATCCTCATCGCCCGCGACGACAAGGAAACCCTCGTGCACCGCGCCGAGGATATCGTCGGCTTTGTCGATGCCGCACTGCAAAATAACGCTTGCTAAGTGACGATTGCTGACTTACGTCACTTCATAAAGCTTTTGTTAAATTCGGATAATGGCATTTGAAGCCAGATCAATCCTGACGCTTATATAAGCCTGCGCTCGGCCGGGCCGAGCCTGCGGATTGAACGCCGATTGCCACCGAACAGGGAATTCAGAATGATACGGCGTGCCCTCCTCCTCTCCACGGCCCTGGCGTTTGGCGCATTGCTCGCCGCCTGCAGCGACAATGCCGGCAAGCCCGCCGGCAATGCCGGTGCGGGCGCAGCACAACAGGCCTCGCCCGTCGGCGTGATCACCCTGAAAAAAGCCAGTTTCCCGATCACGACGATCCTTCCCGGCCGCGCCGAGACATTTCAGACAGCCGATATCCGGCCGCAGGTAAGCGGCCTCATCCGCGAGATCGCCTTTAAAGAAGGCGGCGAGATCAAGAAGGGCGACCTTCTCTACCAGATCGAGGATGCGCCCTATATCGCCGCCGTCGAGCAGGCCAAGGCGGCAATCTCCAAGGCGCAAGCCAGCGTGCCGAGCGCTGAAAGCAATCTCGACCGCTATCAGCGCCTCGTCGGCAGCGGCGCCACCCAGATCGAATTCGAAACAGCAAAGACGACGCTGCTCCAGGCCAAGGCCGAAGTCGAGTCGGCGAAGGCAGCACTTTCCGCCGCCCAGATCGACCTCGACCATACCAAGATCATCGCCCCCTTCGACGGCGTCATCGACCAGACGGCCTATAATGTCGGCAACGTCGTCTCGGCCAACCAGACGACGGCGCTGACGACGATCCGCCAGCTCGATCCGATCTACATCTCGCTGACGGAATCGAGCACCAACCTCTTGAAGCTGCGCGACGCGATGACCGCCGGCGACATCAAGGGTGCAGACAACGTCGCCTTCCACCTGATCCTCGAAGACGGCAAGGAATATAACCAGCAGGGCAAGCTCGACATGTCGAAGCAGGTGGTCAGCGAGACCACAGGCACCTTCATCATCCGCGTGCTCTTTCCCAATCCCGATCGCATCGTCCTGCCCGGCATGTATGTCCGGGCAACCGTCGAGCTTGGCGCCGAGGCCGGTTATGCATTGCCGCAGCTGGCGACGAGCCGTGATGCCAACGGCCGGCTGACGGCACAGTTCATTTCCGCCGAAGGCAAGGTCGAAACCCGTGCCTTCGAGAACAGTTCGCCCTCCAACAATTCCTGGCTCGTGACCGAAGGCATCAAGGACGGCGATCAGCTGATCGTCAGCGGCCTGCAATCGATCACATCAGGCATGCCGGTGAAACCGGTCCCGATGAAGATCAACGACAATGGCGTGGTCGTGGCTGCCGAGCAGCCAGCGGCCGGTGATGCTGAGAAGCCTGCAGCGAAATAATCGCTGAAGCCCCGCATCGTCACCGTCTCAGCCGCACAGGAACAACCGATGGCCAAGTTTTTCATCCGACGTCCGATTTTCGCCTGGGTCATTGCGATCACCATCATGCTCGCCGGCCTGCTGGCGATCTTCACGCTGTCGATCTCGCAATATCCCGACATCGCCCCGACGACGGTTCGCATCAACGCCACCTATCGCGGCGCCAGCGCTGAGACCGTCGAAAAATCGGTGACGACGATCATCGAGGATGGCATGACCGGCCTCGACGATCTCACATACATGACCTCAACCTCATCGACGGGCTCGGCCAGCATCCAGCTCACCTTCGGGACGAGCGCCGATCCCGATATCGCCCAGGTGCAGGTGCAGAACAAGCTGCAGCTGGTTCAGTCGCAGCTTCCAAGCGACGTCATCGATGCCGGCATCAGCGTCACCCGCTCGACCTCGAGCATCCTGCTCGTCGGCTCGCTGGTTTCGACCGACGGCAAGCGCAACTCGGTCGATCTCGGCAACATCATGTCGACGTCCATCGAGGATCAGATCCAACGCCTGGAAGGCGTTGGCAGCATCAACGTCTTCGGTTCGGGATACGCCATGCGCGTCTGGCTCGATCCCTTCAAGCTCTTGAAGTACCAGTTGACGCCGAGCGACGTCACATCAGCCATCCAGGCGCAGAACACCCAGGTCTCCGTTGGTTCGCTCGGCGCCCAGCCGGCTACCCCCGGCCAGCAGATCAACGTCACCATCACCGCCCAAAGCCAGCTGACCACCGTCGCCGACTTCGAGCACATCATCCTGAAGGTCGAAAAGGACGGCGCGACCGTGCGCCTGAGCGATGTCTCGCGCATCGAGATCGGTCAGGAAAGCTACGGCGGCGGTTCGCGGTATAACGGCCAGCCGTCGACCGGTTTTGCCGTCAACCTGGCGATTGGCGCCAACGCCATCGATACCGCCGCCCGTGTGCGTTCCGCGCTCGAGGTCATCGGCCGCGGCCTGCCGGCAGGTGTCGCGATCACCTATCCCTACGACACCACGCCCTTCGTCGAGCTGTCGATCGAGAAGGTCGTCCATACCCTGATCGAGGCGATCGTGCTGGTTTTCGTCGTCCTCCTCATCTTCCTGCAGAACCTGCGGGCGACGCTGATCCCGACGATTGCGGTGCCCGTGGTGTTGCTCGGCACCTTCGGAGTGCTGGCGGTCACCGGCTACTCGATCAATACGTTGACGATGTTCGCCATGGTGCTGGCGATCGGCCTTCTTGTCGACGACGCCATCGTCGTCGTCGAAAACGTCGAACGCATCATGACCGAAGAGAAGCTCTCGCCACTTGAGGCGACGGAAAAATCGATGGGAGAGATCACCGGCGCCATTGTCGGCATCGCGCTCGTGCTGACTGCCGTCTTCATTCCGATGGCCTTCTTCGGCGGTTCGACCGGCATCATCTATCGCCAGTTCTCGATCACCATCGTCTCGGCCATGCTGCTGTCGGCGCTCGTCGCCCTGGTGCTGACGCCTGCACTTTGCGCCACAATGCTGAAGCCGGTCGGCGAACACAGGAAACACCGCGTCGGCGACTGGTTCAACCGCAACTTCACGCGCTCGACCAACGGCTATATCAGCGCCATCGGCTATCTGCTGAAGCGGCCGATCCGCGTCATGCTGGTCTTCCTCCTCGTCGGCGCCGGCTGCGCCTATCTCTTCACCCGTCTGCCGAGCTCCTTCCTGCCTCAGGAAGATCAGGGCGTGCTGTTGACCATCGTCACCACGCCGCCGGGCTCGACCACGCAGCAAACCCAGGCAGTCGTCGAGAAGGTTGAGAAATACTATCGTGAAAACGAGAAGGACGCCGTCGAATCCGTGTTTGGCGCGCTCGGCTTCGGCTTCAACGGTTCCGGCCAGAACAGCGCCATCGTCTTCACCAAGCTCAAGGATTTCGCAGAGCGCACCGATCCGACGCTGAGCGCCCAGTCGGTCGTCAACCGCGCGTTGCGCAGCTTCTTTGCCATCCGCGAGGCGCAGGTCTTCGCGCTCCTGCCCCCGGCGATTCAGGGTCTCGGCGTATCGAGCGGCTTCTCCATGTATCTCGTCGACACCGGCGGCCACGGCAACGACGCCCTGACGGCCGCCTCCAAGCGGCTGATCCAGATGGGCAACACCTCGGGCAAGATCGTGGCGCTGCGCAGCAGCAACAAGGAAGTCGAGCCGCAGATGCGCATCGTGCTCGATCAGGAGAAGATCGGCGCTATGGGCGTCGACATCGCCTCGGTCAACTCGATGCTGTCGATCATCTTCACCGGCCGCGACGTCAACGACTTCACGCTGAACGGCGAGATCAAGCCGGTCTATGTTCAGGGCGATGCGCCCTTCCGCATGCAGCCGGATGATCTCGACCATTGGTACGCGCGCAACACTGCCGGTGAAATGGTACCCTTCTCCGCCTTTACCAAGACGGAGTGGGTGAAAGGCGCGCCATCGCTTGCCCGCTTCAACGCCGTTAGCGCCATTCCGCTCGACGGCGCTTCCGCACCCGGTGTCTCCTCCGGCGATGCGATGAACGAAATGGAAGCGTTGACCGAACAGCTCGGCGGCGGTTATACGGTCGCCTGGCAGGGCATCTCCTATCAGGAGCGCCTTTCCGGTTCGCAGGCGCCGATGCTCTACGCGATCTCGGTTCTCGTCGTCTTCCTCTGCCTGGCGGCACTTTACGAAAGCTGGTCGATCCCCTTCTCGGTGATCATGGCGGTACCCGTCGGCATTCTCGGGGCACTGGCGGCGGCAACGCTCTTCGGCCAGGCAAACGACGTCTATTTCAAGGTCGGCCTGCTCACCACCATAGGGCTGGCGGCGAAGAACGCGATTCTGATCGTCGAATTCGCCAAGGACCGTATGGAAAGCGGCATGGGGCTCTACGAAGCCACGCTGGAGGCGGCAAGATTGCGCCTGCGGCCGATCATCATGACCTCACTTGCCTTCATTCTCGGCGTCGTGCCGCTGGCGATCGCGACTGGCGCTGGCTCGGCGGCACAGAACGCCATCGGCATAGGCGTTCTCGGCGGCATGCTGGCGGCGACGATGCTCGGAATTTTCTTCGTACCGTCCTTTTTCGTTGTCATCCGACGCATCTTTGCCACACGCGGCAAAAATGCGGCAGGAGTGTGATATAAATGCACTGTGATAATGCTGTTCCGATTGCTACATTGCGCCCGACTGCTTCGGTGTGTGTTTTTGGTAACGAGGCGCGGCGCGCGTTAGTGAAGCATGAAGCTTCGGACAAGAATTGACTTGCTCGAGTACAGGATGAAATGAATGGTATCTCTTCGTTTTGCCACCCCGGCATTATTGTTATTGTTGTCGGGCTGCGTTGTTGGCCCGGATCATGTTCCTCCTGAAATGCCGCTGCCCGCCAAATTCGGAGAAGGCGGAACGAAGAGTGATGGTGATGTTGCTACCGCAGCCTGGTGGACCGCCTTCAACGATTCGAGGCTGAACGGCTACGTCAACGCGGGCCTTGAGCAGAACCTGACAGTCCAGCAGGCGATCGAACGCATCAATGCGGCCTCCGCCGCCGTCACCACCGCCGGAGCCGGCGGCCTGCCGAACCTGACGGTTGGCGCGTCGCACACGATCAGCGGTCAGAAGGGCGAACTGCGCACGCAACTCGACACGCGCAACACCAGCGCCGGCGACGTCCAGCTGAGCTGGCTGCTCGATCTCTTTGGCCTCTACAAGCGCAGCACCGAAAGCGCGCTCGCTTCGCTCGATTCCGCTTACGCATCGGCTGATGTCGCCAAGCTGACCCTCGTCCAGGACCTGGTCTCGAGCTATATCGACGTTCGCTACTATCAGCAGCGCCTGGCGCTTTCGAAGGCCAACCTGAAGTCTCGTCAGGAAACCTACGAACTGACCAAGTTCCAGCTTGAAGCCGGCGCCGCCTCGCGTCTCGACGTCGTTCAGGCCGAAGGCCTCGTGCAGTCCACGCTCGCCGAAATTCCGGGCCTTGAAACCAACATCCGCATATCAGCCCATCACATCGCCACGCTGCTCGGCCTGCCGGCCTCGGCCCTCGTCGACGAACTGCTGAGGGGCGCCGGTCAGCCGGTATTCCGCGGCGGCATCAACTCCGGCATCCCGGCCGATCTGATCCGCAACCGTCCCGACATTCGCGTCGCCGAGCGTGATCTCGCCGCCGCAACGGCCAATATCGGTGTTGCCCAGGCCCAGCTCTATCCGAGCATCTCGCTCAGCGGCTCGATCTCGCCATCCTACATCAACCAGCGCGGCGTCCACGGTGGCCTGACCCCCTGGTCCTTCGGTCCGACCCTCAACCTGCCGATCTTCGATGGCGGCCGCCTGCGCGCCAACGTCAAGTCGGCCCAGTCCGATGCCGCTACGGCCTACCTCAACTGGAAGTCGACGGTGCTGACCGCCGTCGAACAGGTCGAGAACGCGCTTGCGGCTGTCCGGCGCGACGCCCGTACGGTCGCCGCACTTCAGGCCCAGGTCAAGACCACCCAGGAAACGCTCGAGCTTTCCACCGCATCCTACAAGGACGGCGCCTCTTCACTGCTCGACGTTCTCGACGCGCAGCGCCAGGTTTCGCTGGCTCAGGCAAGCCTTGCCCAGTCCGTCCAACAGATGGCCAAGGACTACGTCTCGCTGAACATCGCAGTCGGCGGCGGCTATGCGCCCGGCGGCAAGACTACCGCACCCAATACCACAGCAGCGGTGAAGCCCGCCAAGAGCTGATCGGCGTTTGGCCCTTCTGAAAAGGCAGAGCCCCGCGATCGTCTCGCGGGGCTTTTTCGTTGCCGCCGAACTCTCCTCCAGCTAATTACACACAGGACGAATTTGGATTCGACAAGCTGAGATAGCTGAGGTAAGCCTTTGATTAAACGATTAATCAGAGCGTCGTCGATTATGGCTCCATCGCGTTCGGGACCAAATCTCAGCAGGATAGCGACGTCGCTCGGCGTCTCCGTCGCCACTGTCTCCAATGCGCTCTCCGGCAAGGGCCGGGTCTCCGGCCAATTGATCGAAAGAATCCGTGAACATGCAGCCGAGCTCGGCTATGTCCCAAGCCAGGCCGGCCGGGCGCTCAGGACCGGCCGCAGCGGCGTTCTCGGCCTGGTGCTACCCGATATCGCCAATCCGCTGTTCCCGAAGATCGCTCAGGCGATCGAATTCGCCGCCTCGGCTGCGGGTTACGGCGTGCTGATCGCGGATTCCCGCGGCGATATCGCCACCCAGACCGAAGCGATCGACCGTCTGGTCGAGCGTGGCGTCGATGGCATGATCGTCATTCCCCGCCGCGCCACCCGCATCTCGTCCACCACCTGTCCGGTCGCCATCATCGACACTCCCTCGACGCCGGGCAACACCGTTTCCGCCGATCATTGGCAGGGCGGCCGCGAAATCGCCGACCACCTCGCGGATCTCGGCCATCGCCACATCCTCATCATCGGCAACAATCAGGAATCCAGCGTTCAGAACGACCGCGTCGGCGGCATCCGCGCCGGCATGCGCCCGGGCATGCATTCCGAAACACTATGGATCGATAGGCTCGAGCAGGATGGCGGCAGGGGCTGCCCGCTCGGCCTTGCCGAAAAGGCCAGGCAGGGATTCACCGCTTTCGCAGCCCTTTCCGATTTGCAGGCGCTACGCGCGCTGACGGAGTTACAGCAGGCCGGCGTCAACGTTCCCGCCGATGTCAGCGTCACCGGCTTCGACGACCTCATCTGGTCGCCTGTTGTCACGCCGTCGCTGACGACGGTGCGGATGGACATGGATAGGATTGCCGGGATTGCCGTGTCGGCGCTGGTCGCTACGATAAGAGCAAACCGCATCCGGGAGGGCATGCTCGTTACCGCGGAGATCGAACGCGTTGCCATGCAGTTGATCGTCCGCCAATCATCCGGGCCTGCGAAGCCGGCACCAGAAACCTCAGAGCCGAAAACCTGAGAGATGGGGAACGTGTAAGATGAAAAAAGCTCCCATTGCCTCGGCAGTACTCCTGCTCGATACCATGCCCGGCCCAATCGAGACCGAGATCGATGTAGGCCTGCCGCCACACGGCGCGCTCGCCTGCGATCTACCAGTTGCCGACACGGCAAGTCTCAAACGGTTCGGATGAAATCATGGGCGTCTGGATCGACACGGACATGGGCTTCGACGACATCGCCGCCATTCTGGTGGTGGGACAGTCGGAATTCGAGATCGACGGCCTATCGCTGGTCTTCGGCAATACGCCGCTGCCGCAGGTAAGAATGAATGCCGCCGGCGCCGCCAGCGCCTTCGGCTGGAACTTCCCCATCCACACCGGTCGCGCCATGCCCGTTCTCGGCAAGCTTGAGACCGCTCAGGCGATCCTTGGGGAAACCGGCATCCCGACATCAGGCAAGAGCCTGCCGCAGGCACCCGCCCTTGCCGAAAGCGATGCCTTCACAGGGCTCTGCCGCTGGCTGGAACGCCAGGGCCAGCACCGCATCCTGGCGCTCGGCCCGCTCACCAACATCGCTGCCGTGGCGCTCGCCCGGCCTGATCTTGCCGCCCGCATCACCGAACTCGTCTGGATGGGCGGCGGCGCCACATCAGGCAACCATACGGCCTCCGCCGAGTTCAACGCACTTGCCGACCCGGAAGCGCTTTCGATCGTCATTGCCCACGGCCTGCCGCTGCGCATGGTCGATCTCGATCTCTGCCGCAAGGTGCTGGCAAGGCCCGAGGATGCCGAGCCGGTGCGCAATGCCGGCGGCGCCAATGCCGAGCTGATCGCGGATATGTTCTCAGGCTATATCCGCATCGCCACCAGCCGCGGCCGCCCCGCCATGGCGATCTACGATCCCTCCGCCGCCGTCGCCTTTGTCGCCCCCGATATCGTCAGCTTCCGTCCCGCGCGCATCGACGTCGAGCTGCAGGGCGCCCTCACCCGTGGCCGCACCGTTGTCGAGACCCGCGCTACACATGCGAGTTTCAATGCCCAATTCGCCGCGGACATCGATGCTGACATGGCCCGTGTCATCATTCTCGCTGCCCTGGTCAATGAGGCCCGCAAATGAACGCCAGCCCTCGCCAGGAACCCGCCGACCTCAATGATCCCGCTTTGCGCGCCCGCGCCGTTACTGCTGCGCGCGGCGATGCCCCCTTCGACGTGCTGATCACCGGCGGCCGGTTGCTCGATGCGGTGACGGGCCTGATCCGCGAGGCCGATATCGGTCTTATCGGTGCGCTGATCGCCAGTGTCCATGCGCCGGCAAGCCGAACGGATGCCGCCGAGATCGTCGATGCGACGGGCAGTATCCTGACGCCCGGCCTGATCGACACGCACATGCATGTCGAAAGTTCGATGGTGACACCGGCCGAATATGCTAGCGCCGTTTTGCCGCGCGGCGTCACATCAATCGTCTGGGATCCGCATGAATTCGGCAACGTCCATGGTCTCGACGGCGTGCGCTGGGCGATCGAGGCCGCGCGTTCCCTGCCGCTGCGCATGATCCTGCTCGCCCCCTCCTGCGTGCCGTCTGCGCCGGGCCTGGAACTTGCCGGCGCCGATTTCGATGCCACCGTCGTCGCCGAAATGCTGCGCTCCTCGACAGTCGGCGGCGTTGCCGAGGTCATGAATATGCGCGGCGTCATCGACGGCGATCCACGCATGACTGATATCGTCAATGCCGGCCTTGCCGCCGGCAAGCTCGTCTGCGGCCACGCACGCGGCCTCGAAGGCGCCGATCTCAATGCCTTCATGGCATCAGGTATCACCTCCGACCATGAACTCACCTCCGGTGCCGATTTCCTCGCCAAGCTTTCCGCCGGCCTGACGATCGAGCTGCGCGGCTCTCACGATCATCTGTTGCGGGAATTCGTCGAGGTTCTGAACGGTCTCGGCCACCTGCCCCCGACCGTGACGCTCTGCACCGACGACGTTTTTCCCGATGAGCTTCAGGAAGGCGGCGGCCTCGACGACGTCGTCAGGCGCCTGGTGCGCTACGGCATGAAACCGGACTGGGCGATCCGGGCCGCGACCTTCAACGCCGCACAGCGTCTGAAGCGTCCCGATCTCGGCCTTGTCGCCGCGGGCCGTCGGGCCGACATCGTGCTCTTCGAGGACCTTACGGATTTCCGGGCGCGGCTGGTCGTATCAGGCGGCCGCGTCGTCGCTCACAACGGCCGCATGCAGCGTGCCGTCCAGCAGATTGATACGGCGCCGCTCGTCAATTCGGTGAAGCTGCCGCCGCTGACCGAGGATGATTTCCGCATTCCGGCAACGGGCGAGCGTGTCCGTGTCGCCACCATCGACCGGCCACGCTTCACGCAATGGGGCGAGGTCGAAACCGAGGTGCGGGATGGTTTCGTCGTGCCGCCGGCCGGCAGCGCCATGATCGCCGTCGCCCATCGTCACGGCAAGGCCGACGGCACCCCACGCGTCGGTTTCCTCACCGGCTGGGGCGAATGGCGCGGCGCCTTCTGCACCACCGTCTCGCATGACAGCCACAACCTCACCGTCTTCGGCGGCAATGCGCGCGACATGATGCTCGCCGCCAACGCCGTCATATCAGCCGGCGGCGGCATGGCGGTCGCCAAAGACGGTCGAATCGAAGCGCTCCTGCCGCTGCCACTCTCCGGCCTGGTGACGGATGCAGCGCTTGAGGACACAGCCCTGACCTTTACCGATATCCGCAAGGCCATGGACAAGATCGTCGACTGGAAACCGCCCTATCGGGTCTTCAAGGCCTGCTTCGGCGCCACACTCGCCTGCAATGCCGGCCCGCACCAGACGGACCGCGGGATTGCCGATGTGGGGACGGGGAGAGTGATGGAGAGTCCGGTGCTGGAAGCTTGGTAAGTCAGGACGCACAGATCATAATGCGAAGGAGTGCTGCTGTAGCCCAAACACCAGTCATGCCTTCAACTCCCGCTCCACCAACGCCACCCAATAAGCCGTCCCGTATCCAAGCGCCCCATCGTTGAAATCATAAGCCGTATTGTGATGCAACGCCCCGTCCACCGCCGGCCCATTGCCGAGCCAGACGTAACAACCCGGCGCATTCTGCGCGAAGAAAGCGAAATCGTCGCCCGCCGTCGACGGCGGAAAGCTTGTCAGCACCTTTCCGCCGAACGCCGATCGGGCCGCTGCGAGCGCCCGCGCGGTCGCATCCGGATCATTGATGACAGGCGGAATCCGCCGCTCGAATGCATAGTCGACTGATATGCCGTACATAGCAGCAGTGCCATGCGCCAGTCGGCCGATCTCGGTCTCCAACTGATCGCGCACCTCGGGCGAATAAGCTCGCGCCGTTCCGCCGATCTCGACCGTATCCGGAATGACGTTCAGCGCCTTCGGGTCGCCTGCCTGCAGGGAGCAGGCGCTGACGACGGCCGGCTGCAGCGGATCGACCACCCGTCCGACGATCGTCTGCAGCGACGACAGGAAGGTGCCGGCGGCCGTGATTGGATCGCGCCCGAGATGTGGCTTGGCGCCGTGTGTGCCGGTCCCACGAAAGGTCGTGCGCCAGCTATCGGAGGAGGCAAGCTGCGGCCCCTCGACCACGGCGATCTCATCGACCGCAAGTCCTGGCATATTGTGCAATCCATAAACGGCATCGCACGGAAAAAGCCGAAACAGCCCCTCCTCGACCATGCGCCTGGCTCCGCCCCGCCCCTCTTCGGCGGGTTGGAAGATGAAATGCACCGTGCCGGAAAAATTCCGCGTCACCGCCAGATGCCGCGCGGCGCCAAGAAGCATCGCCGTATGTCCATCGTGCCCACAGGCGTGCATCTTGCCGGGTACGGTCGATTTATAAGGCCGCTCCACCAGCTCGGGCATGGCGAGCGCATCCATATCGGCGCGTAGCCCGATCCTGCGCGCGCCCCTCCCGACCTGCAACGTACCGACCACGCCGGTGTCGCCGAGGCCGCGATGCACGGTGATACCGGCATCATCGAGAAGCCTCGCGACGATGCCGGCGGTGCGCTCTTCCTCGAAACCAAGTTCGGGATGGGCGTGCAGGTCGCGGCGCAAGGCCATGAGAAACGGCAGATCGTCCTCGATCCGGGCGGGAATGCTCATCGGGCGATGCTCCTGGGGCCTGGATATCCTGTCATGCGAAACGGGCGCCCAACCGGCGCCCGCCTCAGATCATCCGTTGTTTATCAAACAAGGCGCGAGTTCAACCCTCACGCCTCTTCGACGAACACCTCCTCGCGCTTCTTCTTGACGCTCGGCAGGAAGACGACGATGAGGACGGCAACCGCAATGGCCAGAAGAATGGCGCTGATCGGCCGCGTGACGAAAGTCGTCGGATCGCCGCGCGAGAGGATCATGGCGCGCCGCAGGTTCTCCTCGAGCAGCGGCCCGAGCACGAAGCCGAGCAGAAGCGGCGCCGGCTCGCAGCGAAGCTTGGCCAGCACATAGCCGATGAGCCCGAAGAAGGCGACGGCATAGAGGTCGTAGACGTTGGCATTGACGCTGTAGACCCCGATCGAGCAGAAAGCCATGATGACGGGGAAGAGCACGTAGTAAGGCACGGTCAACAATTTCACCCAGAGCCCGATCAGCGGCAGGTTGAGGATGACCAGCATCAGGTTGCCGATCCACATCGAGGCGATGATGCCCCAGAACAGCGCCGGCTGCTCGGTGGCGACATTCGGACCCGGCACGATGCCCTGAATGATCATCGCGCCGATCATCAGCGCCATGACGGGATTGGCAGGAATGCCGAGCGTGAGCAGCGGAATGAACGAGGTCTGCGCACCGGCATTGTTTGCCGATTCCGGCCCTGCGACGCCGGCAACCGCACCCTTGCCGAATTCCTCCGGCGTCTTCGACATCCGCTTTTCCACCGTATAGGAGGCGAAGGAGGCAAGGATGGCGCCACCGCCCGGCAGGATGCCGAGCGCCGAACCGATCGCCGTGCCGCGAATGACCGGGGCGATCATCTCCTTGAATTCCTGGCGCGACGGCAGCAGGCCGGACACCTTGGCCATCAGCACCGTGCGTGTCGATTCGCCCTCGAGGTTGCGCAGGATTTCCGCCACCCCGAAAACGCCGACGGCGAGCGCCACGAAATTCAGCCCGTCTGCATATTCACGGATGCCGAGCGTGAAGCGCGGCGTGCCGGTATAGATGTCGGTGCCGACAAGGCCGAGCAGCAGCCCGAGCGCCACCATGGCTAAGGCCTTGACAACGGAACCATGCGCCAGTGCGATCGAGGAGACGAGGCCAACGATCATCAGCGAGAAATATTCCGCCGAGCCGAATTGCAGCGCGATTGCGGTGAGCGGCGGCGCGAAGATCGCGACGAGAAAGGTCGACACGGTGCCAGCGAAGAACGAGCCGAGCGCGGCGATCGCAAGCGCTGCCCCCGCCCTGCCCTTGCGGGCCATCTGGTAACCGTCGATCGCGGTGACGGCCGAGGAAGATTCGCCTGGCATGTTGATGAGGATCGCCGTCGTCGAGCCACCATACTGCGCGCCGTAATAGATGCCGGCGAGCATGATGAGCGACGAAACCGGCTCGAGCTGGAAGGTGATCGGCAAGAGCATGGCGATCGTCGCCGTGGCGCCGATGCCGGGCAGCACGCCGATCAGCGTGCCGAGCAGCACGCCGATCAGGCAGAAGAACAGGTTTTCCGGAGTGCCGGCTGTCGCAAAGCCGAGCGCGAGATTGCTGAAAAGATCCATCATCGCCTCCTAGAACCGGACCCAGGGGCCGAAACGCTCGAACGGCAAGCCGAGCCCGTAGCTGAACACCGCGACCGAAAAGATCGTCAGCAGCAACGACAGCACGATCGCAAAGAACAGGTTCATCTTTTGCGATGCGAAACAGGCGATGAAGGCGGTGAGGAACAAGGACGGTGCGAAGCCGAGCCCGCGCACGGTCAGCCCGAAAAAGACTGGCGCCGGCAGGATGAAGAGCATGCCGCGCCAGGCAAACGGGTCGATCGGCTCGCCCTCGACCCGAAGGGCCTGAATGAAGATGATCGCACCGAGAAGCACGAGCACGCCGGCAAGCAGCAACGGAAAATAGCCTGGCCCCATACGCACCGTCGTGCCGAGGTCGAGCCCCAGCGACTGGATGGCGAAGAAAGCCCCGGAGGCGACGAAAAGCGCGCCGCAGATCGCATTGGTGGTATCGAAACTGATGGATTTCATGGTGTCTCCTGGGGTTGGAGATGGTTCACGTCACGCCGCGGCAAAGGAGCTAGCCCCTCATCCGCCTGCCGCCACCCTCTCCCCGTAAACGGGGGTCCGGAGGACGGGTCGAGACAAGTGGCTCGACCCCAGTAGGTTAGGGTGAGGGGCTCGTCCGGCATGCCCGGACGAGGACAAGCCTTAGTCGGCATATTCGCCAGCGGCCTCGATCACCGTTTTCCAACGGGCGATCTCGCTTTCGAGCTTGGCTTTCAGTGCGGCCGGCGTCGCATCGGCGTCTGAGGATGGTGCGGTGCCGAGCTCGGCAAAGCGGGCGCCGACATTCGGATCCTTCAGCGCCACCTGCAGCGATTTCGACAGACGCTCGTTGATCTCGGTCGGCGTGCCCTTCGGCGTATAGATGCCATGCCAGATGCCGACTTCAAAACCCGGCAGGCCGGCTTCGACGGCCGTCGGAATGTCCTTCATCACGTCGAGGCGCTTGGGCGAGGTTACGGCATAAGCCTTGATCGTGCCGCCCTGGATCTGCTTGGTCGTGTTGGTCGTCTGGTCGCACATGACGTCGACCTGGCCGCCGAGCAGGTCGGTCATGGCAGGGCCGGTACCCTTGTAGGGCACGGTCGTCAGCGGTGTCTGGATGGCGCTCATGAACATCATGCCGCAGAGATGCGAAGCCGCACCGATGCCGGCATTGGCGACCGTCACCTTGTCCTTGTTGGCCTTGATATAGTCGATCAGCCCCTTGAGGTCGGTCGGCTCCATGTCCTTGCGTGCAACGATCGTCATCGGCACTTCGGTGACGAGGCCGACATAATCGAAAGCGCCGAGCGTGTCGTAGGCGAGCTTGCGGTAGAGCGTGGCGCTGGTCGCCATGCCGATATGGTGCAGCAGAATGGTGTAACCGTCGGGATCGGCATTTGCCACGCGGCCGGCGCCGAGCGTGCCGCCGGCGCCGCCGACATTTTCGACGACGATCTGCTGGCCGAGATCCTTCGACATGGATTCTGCGACCAGGCGCGCCACGGTATCGGTCGGGCCGCCAGCCGCAAAGGGCACGACCATGGTAATGGTGCGCTCGGGATAGGTCTGCGCCGAAGCGACGCCGGCGAGAAGAGAGACCGCGGCAGCCGCGGTCAGGCCGAGCATGGCCTTCAGAATTTTCATCGTTTCCTCCCTGATGAAACAAGCAAGCCCGCCGACACATCCTCCGCGCCGGTTGGGATGGCCTATTTGCCGCCGGGAAAAATCGACCTGCAATCATTGCAGCCGCTTTCGAAAGGCGATTTTGCAAAAGTGCAATGCAGCATGGGTCGATTCGGAAACAAACGGCCGGGGGGGGGGGGGGGGGGGGGCGGCCCCCCCCCCCCCCCGCGGAGCGAGATGAAGGTTGGTGATGTGGGGGCGGCGCCCCGGCACCGACGCGCGACCCACACCCGAGGATAAACACA
>NZ_JBLKNU010000024.1:0-28751 GCF_047532935.1 Rhizobium sp. IY2 | reverse complement strand
CCCCAAATCTTCCCCCAACCCCCGCCGGCCGCCGCGGGTTTCACTCAATGGCCCGCGGGCTTGCCGCCCATAATGTCGCCGAAAACATTTCGCGCCGGCCGGGGGAATTTTCGGCCCGCGGCCGATCCTGTTTTTCATGAATTTCGAGCCTGACAATGATATATGATCCCGCCCGGGCCAATCCGCTCTTCGGCAATCCGCTGAAGACCCGCGACGACCTCGCCAAGGCCGTCATCGATCTCTTCGAGCCGCTCCTGCCGTATTTTTCCGAAGGCGGCGCCCGTGTGCGCCTCGGTGCGGCTGGCGCGATCTTCGACCGGGCGGCGGCGGATCTGGAAGGATTTGCACGGCCGCTCTGGGGCATTGTTCCGTTCGCTGCAGGCGGCGGCGCGTTCCCGCATTGGGACCTCTATCGGCGCGGGCTGGCGAACGGCACGAACCCCGCTCATCCCGAATATTGGGGCGATCTTGCCGACCGCAATCAGCGGCTGGTCGAGCTCGCCGCCGTCGGTTTCGCGCTGGCACTTGTCCCCGAACACATCTGGAAACCGCTCAGCGATAGCGAGAAGAAGACCGTCGCCGCCTACCTTCTCAGCGCGCGCGAACTGGAATTCATCGACAACAACTGGAAATTCTTCCGCGTCCTCATCGATCTCGGGCTGGAGCGCGTTGGTGTCGCCTTCGACCACGGGAAAACCCTTGCCTATCTCAACGAGTTGGAAGCCTTCGACCTCGGGGAAGGCTGGTATCGCGACGGGCCGGTGCGTCGGGTCGATCATTACATCCCCTTCGCCATGCATTTCTACGGCTTGATCTATACCGTGCTGGCGCGCGGCGACGAAGCGCGCAAGGACCGCTTCCGGGATCGCGCCCACACCTTTGCCGGGGATATCCGCCACTGGTTCGGCCCCGATGGCGCAGCCCTTGCCTTCGGCCGCAGCCAGACCTACCGCTTCGCGGCCGGTGGTTTCTGGGGCGCGCTTGCCTTTGCCGGCGTCGAAGCGCTGCCCTGGGCCGAGATCAAGGGCTATTACATGCGCCATATCCGCTGGTGGTCGGCGATGCCGATTGCCGAGCGCGACGGCGTTCTCTCCGTCGGCTACGGCTATCCCAATCTCTTCATGAGCGAGAGCTACAATTCGCCCGGTTCGCCCTATTGGGCGCTGAAATTCTTCCTGCCGCTGGCTCTTCCCGGGGATCATCCATTCTGGACCGCCGACGAGGCGCCGCAGCCGGAATTTCCGGAGCCGGTTGCGTTGAAACCGGCGGGCATGGTCGCCATGCACACGCCAGGAAACGTGGTCGTGCTCTCCTCCGGACAGCAGCATGACAAGATGCTCGGCGCAAACGAGAAATATTCGAAATTCGTCTATTCCACGCGCTACGCCTTCAACATCGAAGCCGACGACCGGAATTTTGCCGCCGCAAGCTTCGACGGCATGCTCGGCCTCTCCGACGACGGCGTCCATTTTCGCATGCGCGAAACTATGGAAGAGGCGCTCATCGCCGACAATCGCCTCTATTCGCGCTGGCGCCCCTGGAACGATGTCACCATCGAAACCTGGCTGCTTCCCGAAAACCTCTGGCATATCCGCATCCACCGCATCGCCACGCCGCGCGCCCTCAGCACAATCGAGGGCGGCTTTGCGATCGAACGCGCGGACTTCAATGCCGACCGCTCCGATGCAGGGGAAGGCCGAGCCGTCTGGTACGGACAGACCGATGTCAGCGCGATCGTGGATCTATCGCCCGATCCGAGGGCCGGCCATGCGATGAGCCCGATACCAAATACCAATCTCATCCACGCCAAGACCCTGCTGCCGCAGCTGCGCGGCGAAATCGGCCCCGGAACCACCGTGCTCGTGACCGCGGCAATGGCATTGCCCAGCCGCGAGAACTGGGCAAAAGCGCTCGATAATCCGCCCGCCTGCCCTCGCCTCGAAGAGGTGGAGCGGCTCTTTCGCGAGAACGGCGAGCGGGTGCCGGCATTCGCTCTCCAGTCATAGCCTGGGATTGGGGGAACAGGAGTGACTATCGTGCGGTCAACTCGGCACGGTATGCTTCTGCGATGCACTGTGCCAACTCTGCCATTTGATCGTCAGGTATGTGCAGGACCCCATTCTCCGCCATCAGCGCATGGTATTGCTGCTCTTCGAGAGGCACGCCTGAAGGCAAGGGAACGACATGAAAATGCAGGTGACTATTGGCTTGCTGGCTGCCGAGCGAAAGTACATAAATTCGCTCGGCGTCGAACACGCTTTTGAGGGCGCGCGACAAGACATGCACCTTGCCCTGTAGTCGAAGATATTCATCCTTCGACATGTCTCGCGCCAGATCCTCACGGTGCTTCTTCGGACAGACAAGGCAATAGCCGGGTAACGTGGGATATTTGCTCAGGAAAATGATCGTCTCATCGTCTTCAAAAACGCGATGATGAAAGAAGGCGGGGTCGTTCTTGAGCAAGCCGCAGATAAAGCACGGCCTTGTTCCGATGTCGTGGACATAGGCTTTGAGATCAAATGGCTGGCGTTCGATCATTCCAAACCTCTGCCATCTCGCACGCGGCGTATCCTATTGTCAGATTGATGCGACAATCGGAGGGAAGTCAAATTGACCAAGTCATTAGCGCCAATGACACTCGCTGACTCCGGAACCGTCACCAAAGCTATTGCAAAAACCCAATGCGCGCCCGACGCCGCCGTCGCATAACATTTTCGAATTACTCAATAGTTATATTTACATCTCCAACTAATGAATAAGAAAAACCCACTCTTCGCAACATTGCTGTAATGAAATCCGGCAAAGCGCAACAGCATACTTAGCTTTCAGTTTTCCGAGATCTTGAGAGGAGGACACAATGCCTACCATAATGATCTGTCACGACGTCAAGGACACGAAACACTGGCTCGCTTCACCCATCCGCAAACAGGTATTGGAACCCATCGGCGTCACGAACATTCGTACGTTTACAGACCCGCAAAACTCCAACCGCGTCGGTTTGGTCATGGACGTCGCAGACATGGAAAAGTTGATGGCCTTCATGCAGACCAAGGCAGCCGCCGATGCGATGGCGAGTGACGGCGTCTTGCCCGAGACCATGATGTTCCTGGTTCAATCGTAATAGCCATCCACGAGACTTGGAAATGCAATCGGGGAGGATGATATGACGACATTATTCGTGAGGCACGAGGTCTCCGACTACGCCGCCTGGCGCAAGGTATATGATGCGTTTCATCAGGTTCAGAAGGCCAATGGGGTGACAGCGCAAGCCGTCTATCGCGCCATCGACAACCCGAACGATATTACCGTCACCCATGAGTTTGCGACGTTTGAAGCGGCTCAGGCGTTCAGCAAGCTGGACGAACTGAAGACGGCGATGCGCACGGGAGGCGTGCTCGGCGTCCCGACAGTGTGGTTTACCAACAAAACATGAAATGAGGCACAAAACCTTCGCTGCACCAGCGGAAGTCAGGTTACGGTCGCCATCGGCCCATTATCGATCTTGGCGGCCAGGCGAACTGCGCAAATTTGTCCGAGCTCCTATTGTCGGCTCTTGATGTCGCGCAGGAGATCCAGGCCGCGCTGGTACTTTTCGGTGTTCTTGCCGGTCTGTTCGGCCTGCCGGAGATTGTCTTCGAGATCGGCCTGCTTGACCGGCAAGGCCAGCGGGTTGGATGCCGCGCGTCTGACGAAGTCGTCGTCCGGCTCGTCCGGCCGCCGTGTCAGAGCGTCCACGGCGGAGATGATCGCTGGCGCAAAGCCATCTTCCCTCAGCCTGTCGAGCGTCCAGCCGCTTCCTTTCTCGACCACGTCATGAAGGTAGGCGATCGTCCGCCGCTCATCGCCGGAAACGAGAAGTGCGACCCGCTGGCAATGTTCGAAGAACGGCCGGCCGGTCTTGTCTGCCTGACCTTCATGGGCTGTAAGAGCCACTTGGATGGCATGGTCGAGATGCTGCATGGCGATCACGGGCCCTCGGTCTTCCCGATCTTCTGTCGGGAAGGCTTCTCGCCCGTCGTCATCTCGATGTCAGGGACGGGAACCGCCGCGGCCTGGACAGGCGTTTGTCGCCGATCGAAATCGCCGCTCTCGCCGGCGCCTTGGAGCAGTGCTGCATCATCCCTGTCGTCTTCATCGAGCAGGTTCTGCAGTGTTTCATGCTCATCCTCGCCCGCAAGTTCATCACAGGCTTGCAGCCAGTGACGCTGGTCGGCGCCGTCCGGGCGGCCTTCGGCCTCCCAGATTTCGTAGGCACGGCGACGTATCTGCTCGTGCTTGTCTATCGCCATGATCTCCTCCAAGCGCATTTAAATAAGCCGTCCGAAGAACAGGCCCAGCCACTTTCACGGCGTGTTGATGGTTGGAAGAAAATCCTCCACCCGTTTGTGCTCGTCCTTTGAAAGCGTCTCCACCCGTTCCTTCCAGAAGCGTTCGGCCTCCCGGGCAGTTTCCAATGCCCTCTTGCGATCGGCTTCGGTCCGTTCGGTGTCGGCGGAACGCGCGTCGTCGGTCCCGCTCTCGGGCGGCACGGTGGATTTGACGGTCATCATGGATCACCCTTCGATGTTGTGATCCAATAACCTTCGCAAGCAGTGAGAGTTCCGCGTGGGTGGCGATTGATTTGAGCGCGCGATCGAGCCGCACGCGCCGGCGGCAATCAATGAACGGCCATACTCACCATTCGATAGGGGTGCACGGCCTCGAACTGCGAAATCATCGCCGTCGCCTGCAGCAACACGAGCTCGGCATTGTCGGGATCGTCACGGGCCAGTTCGTCGGCGTTGACGCGGATCGCTTCAGCCATGTTGTTGGACAGTGCCGCAAACTGCATGTTGCCTTCGACAAGAGCCTCACGCGCCGTATCCTCCAGCGTGCGAGCGATATCGACGAAGATTTCCTCACGTTCCTCAATGCTGAGGTCTCTGATTATATTGGTCTTTTCTTCCATGTCACTCACTCCAAAAGACGTGGGACGGTGATCGAGCTCGTCAAGCCTCGATCATGAGACAGTTGGGAATGTCAAATTCCGGATTCAAGCCTCGATGCGGCTTGAACGCGCATTCGACACAGTGTCATCCACCTTGTAGTCCGAACGCGGGAGCCGATTTTCTGTTCCCTGCAATACGTTAGCACTCGCCGGTGGGGAGTGCTAATTTTTCTCTCATTCCCTCTTGAAATTGCAGTGCCGTCGAACCAGATCAGTCGCGCAAGGCGCGCTCGTGCGGAACCTTGCACCCGCCCCGGATTGGTCATCCGGTCCGGCCCGGGGGGAGCAACATCATCACTGTTTGTCGATGGAGGAAGACATGTCGTTCCGACCGCTTCATGATCGCATTCTCGTCCGCCGGGTCACGTCAGAGGACAAGACCAAGGGCGGCATCATCATTCCCGACACTGCCAAGGAAAAGCCGCAGGAAGGTGAGGTCATCGCCGTCGGCCCTGGTGCACGCAACGATGCCGGCCAGATCCAGGCGCTCGACGTCAAGCCCGGCGATCGCATCCTGTTCGGCAAATGGTCCGGTACCGAGATCAAGATCGATGGCGAAGACCTGCTGATCATGAAGGAAAGCGACGTGATGGGCGTCATCGAAACCCAGGGCGAACAGCAGCAGGCCGCCTGAGGTCCCTGCGAACATTCGTCAACGCTGGAGCGCTTCAGCTTGTCGTAGAAAAGCAGAACAGCTCCAATATTTTATTTCTGACGCAATTCCGAACGGAAAACCGCTTCGCACCTTTCCCGGAATTGCTCTGGCTGCCTATGAAGGAGTGAGGACATGGCCGCTAAAGAAGTCAAATTCAGCACCGAAGCCCGGGAGAAGATGCTGCGCGGCGTCGACATCCTGGCCAACGCCGTGAAGGTGACGCTCGGCCCGAAGGGCCGCAACGTCGTGATCGACAAGTCCTTCGGCGCGCCGCGCATCACCAAGGACGGCGTCTCCGTCGCCAAGGAAGTCGAACTCGAAGACAAGTTCGAGAATATGGGCGCCCAGATGGTCCGTGAAGTCGCCTCGAAGACCAGCGACATCGCCGGCGACGGCACCACGACCGCAACGGTGCTTGCCCAGGCGATCGTCAAAGAGGGCGCCAAGGCCGTCACGTCAGGCATGAACCCGATGGACCTGAAGCGCGGCATCGATCTCGCCGTCGGCGCCATCGTTGCGGAACTGAAGGCCAACGCCCGCAAGATCTCCAACAATGCCGAAATCGCCCAGGTCGGCACGATCTCCGCCAATGGCGATGCCGAAATCGGCCGTTTTTTGGCGGAAGCCATGGAAAAGGTCGGCAATGATGGCGTCATCACCGTCGAAGAAGCCAAGACCGCCGAAACCGAACTCGAAGTCGTCGAAGGCATGCAGTTCGACCGCGGCTACCTCAGCCCCTACTTCGTGACCAATGCCGACAAGATGCGGGCCGAGTTCGAAGACCCATATATCCTCATCCACGAGAAGAAGCTGTCGAACCTGCAGTCGATGCTGCCGGTTCTCGAAGCCGTCGTCCAGTCCGGCAAGCCGCTCCTCATCATCGCTGAAGACGTCGAAGGCGAAGCTCTTGCAACCCTCGTCGTCAACAAGCTGCGTGGCGGCCTGAAGATCGCTGCCGTCAAGGCGCCTGGCTTCGGCGACCGCCGCAAGGCCATGCTCGAAGACATCGCCATCCTCACCGCCGGCACCGTCATCTCCGAAGACCTCGGCATCAAGCTCGAATCCGTCACGCTCGACATGCTCGGCCGTGCCAAGAAGGTGTCGATCGAAAAGGAGAACACCACGATCGTCGACGGCGCGGGCGCCAAGTCCGACATCGAAGGCCGTGTTGCCCAGATCAAGGCCCAGATCGAAGAAACCACCTCCGATTACGACCGCGAGAAGCTGCAGGAGCGTCTTGCCAAGCTCGCCGGCGGCGTTGCCGTCATCCGCGTCGGCGGCTCGACGGAAGTCGAAGTGAAGGAAAAGAAGGACCGCGTCGACGACGCGCTTCATGCAACCCGGGCGGCGGTCGAGGAAGGCATTCTGCCGGGCGGCGGTGTGGCGCTGCTGCGCTCCGTCAAGGCGCTCGACAACCTCAAGACCGCCAATAGCGACCAGCGTGTCGGTGTCGACATCGTTCGCCGCGCGCTCGAGACGCCGGCGCGGCAGATCGCCGAAAATGCCGGAGCGGAAGGCTCGGTCATCGTCGGCAAGCTGCGCGAGAAAAGTGACTTCGCCTACGGCTGGAACGCTCAGACCGGCGAATATGGCGACCTTTATGCGCAGGGCGTCATCGATCCGGCAAAGGTTGTTCGCACCGCGCTGCAGGACGCGTCCTCCATCGCCGGTCTTCTCGTCACGACGGAAGCCATGATCGCCGAGAAACCCAAGAAGGACGCGCCGCCGCCATTGCCCGCCGGCCCCGGCATGGATTTCTAACACATCTGCCGGCCCGCCGGCCTCGCTGGCGGGCCTTTCGAAGGGACTAGAGATGGTTCAAACGATCAAAAACCGATCGCAGGTACCGCTGGACTCCCGCGATCTTGAAACCTGCCAGCACGTCTTCGACAAGCTCCGCGCCGATTACACGATAGCAAGAGACAGCGATGAAGCCGAACGAATGGCGAGCATCATCATCGAGATCTACCGACAGGGCGTACGCGACCCCAATCAGCTGCAATCGATGGTCGAGGCGGCCCGCGGTCTCTTCGAAACAAGCGAGCGCCCGCCTACGGCTCGGGAAATTTGACCATGGTGCCGCCGCCGGTCGCCTGGTCCGTCGGGAAGACTTCGATCCGCGACACGTCGACGAAGACGGGAAGCTCGATGGCGTTCGAGATGATCGAGGCGATGTGTGAAGGCTGGATCGGACGGTAGCCGTCATAGAGCAGCGTCCGCGCCTGATTGCCCGCCATTGCGGTTCGATAAAGTTCCGTCTGGACGCGGCCCGGCACCACCTCGGTCACCCGAACGGAGGTCCCGAGCAGGTCGCAGCGCAAATTGTCGCAAAACAGGCTGAGCCCGGCCTTCGACGGGCCGTAGGCCGCCATATTCGGATACGGCGCCTGGCCGCCGCTCGAGCCGATATAGATCAGGTGGCCGCGCTTTCGCTCAACCATGGCAGGCAGGAATGCACGGGTCAGCTGCATCGGCGCCTTGAGATTGATGTCGATCATGGCATCGATCTCGGACGGTTCGATCTCGCTGAATGTCGCCCGCGTCGAGAGAATGCCGGCATTGTTGATCAGGATATCGACCTCAGTTCCGTGAAGCTGCTTGACGATTTCGGCGGTATCGCGCACATCGGCCCGGACCGGCTTCGCCCCGCTTTCCCCAGCGAGTTCTTCGAGAGCCTCGGCGTTTCGGCCGACGGCATAGACCGTCAGCCCCATCTTGCATAGTTTGCCGACGGTGGCGCGACCGATGCCGCTCGTCGCGCCGGTGACCAGGGCGACCCGATAGGGCAGCGGCTCAGACATAGATGTAGCCTCCGCTGACGACGACGTTTTCGCCAGTGGCATAGGTGTTGCGGCTCGATGCCATCATGACGATCCATTCCGCCATTTCGACCGGCTCGGCCGCGCGGCCAAGGGCGCTGGCTTTGGCCAGCTCCGGCAGGAATCCGAGCTCCTTGGCGCGATCCGTCGCGAAACCGGCGGGCGCTACGGAATTGACAAGGATCTGGTCCTTGGCGCATTCCTGGGCAAAGGATTTCGTCAGACTGACGACAGCCGCCTTGGTTGCGGCATAATGCGCATTCTGGGGATGAGCCTTGAAAGCATCGACCGAGGTCACATTGACGATCCGCCCCGTAACCTCGGGCGCGTTCACGTGCTGGCGCATATGAAGAACGGCAGCCACCATCATATGATAGGTACCCTTCACGTTGATCGCATTTTCGAGGTCCCATTCCTCGTCGGTGATCTCGAGGATAGGACGTCTCGGATAGATGGCGGCGCTGTTGACGAGCACATGGATCCGGCCGAGCTTGCCGGCGATCTCGTTGAACCCACGATGAGCCGTTTCCGCCCGGGAAATGTCGGCAGCGGCCGTCGCAACCTCGGCGCCGAGAGCACGAAGCGCCTCGGCCGAAGAGGCAAGCAGCTGCTCATTGCGATCGATGAGCCCGATCCTGGTCGCCCCATGCGAGATCATCAGCTTGGCCGTCGTCAAGCCGAGTCCGGAAGCGCCGCCGACGATGATTGCGGTCTGGTTCTTCAAAGTTCCACCTCAGTGTTTTGCGTTGCGCAGCTGCCATTGTATGTTATCACTTATATGCCAAGCTTGACAAAGCTCAAGTGCATTCTGAAGGTTTCGCAATGATTCCACGCCTCCGGCCGCATGGTTCAATCCCCCTTCCTCCTGCAGGATTCTTCCAGCGGCTCATCGAGGCGGGGTTCGATGGCGACATCGAAACCGGCGCGGCGAGCCGGACTGTTTTTTCGACCGACAACTCCATCTATCAGATCGAGCCGACCGGCATCCTTTTCCCCCGAGGCGTCGAAGACCTGCAGATCACGGCGGCCGTCTTGTCGGAGCCGGCTTTTCGCGGGATCACCGTCGCGCCGCGCGGCGGCGGAACCGGCACGAACGGCCAATCTCTCACATCGGGCATCGTCGTCGACTGCTCGCGACACATGAATTCCATTCTCGAAATCGACCCGGTCAGGAGAATTGCCCGCGTCCAGGCGGGCGTGGTCAAGGATCAACTGAACCAGGCTTTAAAGCCTTACGGCCTGTTTTTTGCGCCTGAACTCTCCACCTCCAATCGCGCCACCATCGGCGGCATGGTTTCCACCGATGCCTGCGGCCAGGGGTCATGCCTCTACGGCAAGACCAGCAACCATGTACTGGGATTGCGCATCGTGCTTGTAGATGGCTCCGACTGGTGGTCGCGCCCGCTCGATCCGGAGGCGTTCACGGAGATCGTCGCGCGCCAGGACCGTGTCGGCGAGATCCACAGGACAGTCGAGCGGATCGCGCGGGAAAAGCGCGACCGGATCGCCGAGATCTTTCCGAAACTCAACCGCTACATGACCGGCTACGACCTCGCTCACATCTTCCGCAGCGACGGGCGCTTCGACCTCAATGCCATCCTCTGCGGCTCGGAGGGAACGCTGGCGATGATCGCCGAAGCCGAACTCAACCTTCTGCCGATCCCCGCCCATGCGGCCCTGATCAACATCCGCTACGGCGACTTCAACACCGCCTTGGAGGATGCCCGCAGCCTCGTGGCGCTGAACGTCGCCTCGGTGGAAACGGTAGACGAAAAGGTTCTCGGCCTCGCCAGAGGCGACATCGTCTGGACCGGCATTGCCCGCTTTTTTCCGGACGACGCGGGCGGAGCGACCAACGGCATCAATATCGCCGAAGTGCTGGCCGACGATGAAGCCGAACTCGAACGCAAACTCGCCGAGGTGACTGCAGCGCTTGCCACAGGCCCAAATGCGCGTCACCTGGGTTATACGATCGCGCGGGATCATGCCGAGGTCGAGGCGATCTGGTCGATGCGCAAACGGGCGGTCGGCCTGCTTGGCAATGTCGATGGCCCGGTCAGGCCCGTCGCCTTCGTCGAGGATACCGCCGTACCGCCGGAGAATCTCGCGCCCTATATCCGTGAGTTCCGCGCGCTTCTCGATGGCGCGGGCCTTTCCTACGGCATGTTCGGCCATGTCGATGCCGGCGTCTTGCATGTGCGGCCGGCACTCGACCTTACCCGCGACGACCATATCAAGCTGGTTCGGGAGATCAGCGACGCCGTCGTAGCGCTGACGCGCAAATATGGCGGCGTGCTCTGGGGAGAGCACGGCAAAGGCGTGCGTTCCGAATATGTGCCGGAATTTTTCGGCGATCTCTATCCCAGCCTGCAGGAGATCAAACGGGCTTTCGATCCGGAAACCCGCCTCAACCCAGGCAAGATCGCAGCCCCGTCCGGCCAGGCGCTGCTGAAGATCGACGACGTGCCGCTGCGGGGAGAGACCGACCGCGTCATCGGCAACGAGATCCGCTCGGCCTTCGACAACGCCGCCTATTGCAACGGCAACGGCGCCTGTTTCGATTTCGAAGACACCAGCCCCATGTGCCCCTCCTACAAGGCGACACGCGATCGGCGCTTTTCGCCCAAGGGCCGCGCAGCTTTGATGCGGGAATGGCTGAAGCTGCTTGCCGAGAAGGGCATCGATGCTCGCGAGGAGGCAAAACGCTTGCGGCGGAGCGGTCCGCTGGCGAACCTGGCGCGGCGCGCCTTCAACTCGCTGAACCCCCAAAATCGTGACGACTTTTCCCATGAGGTCCGCGCTGCGATGGACACCTGTCTGGCGTGCAAAGCCTGCGCGGGGCAATGTCCGGTGAAAGTCAGCGTCCCGGCCTTCCGCTCCAAATTCCTCGAACTTTATTACGGACGCTACCTCCGTCCGCTGAAGGATCCGCTCGTCGCCGCCATCGAGACCACCCTGCCCCTGGTTCAGCGGATACGACCTGCCTATAACCTTATCGTCAGCACGCGCGCCGGCAGGATGATGATGCGCGTCGCCGGACTGACGTCCCTGCCCCGCCTGCCGCAGATCTCTCTGGCGAAAGAGGCCGCCCGCCTTGGGGTACCGCTTGCGACCCCGTCGCGGATCGAGGCCTTGTCGCCGCGCCAGAGGGGGCAGAGCGTTATCTTCGTCGCCGATGCGTTTACCGCCTATTTCGATCCTGAGGTCGCCCTCGCCGCAATCAGGCTTGCGCGGAAAATGGGGCTCTCGCCCTTCCTCGCCGCGTCCCACGTTAATGGCAAAGCGCTGCACGTTCATGGCTATCTCGGACGTTTCGAGGCTGCGGCCGAGCGGACCGCGTGCTATCTCCAGCGGCTGGATGAAGCGGGTGTAGCGCTGGTCGGGCTCGATCCGTCGATGACGCTCGCCTTTCGCAGCGAATACAAGGGCATGCTGAAGGCGGCTATTCTTCTTCCGCAGGAATGGCTGGTCACCAATCTTGACCGGCTTGCCGCGTCACCCTCCTCCGCCAAGGGTAAAAACTTCCGGCTGATGGCCCATTGCACCGAACGCACCAATGCGCCCTCTTCCGTTGCACAATGGAAACAAGTGTTCGCAAGCCTCGGCATCGACCTTCAGGCGGCACAAACGGGGTGTTGCGGAATGGCCGGCACCTTTGGCCACGAGGCCCGCAACCGGCCGATCTCCGAGCGCCTTTATGCGATGAGCTGGAAGCCGGAGGTCGATGCATCAGGCGATACCGACAGTCTCATGGCCACCGGATATTCGTGCCGCTCCCAGGTGAAGGAAATCGACAACAAACGCATCCCGCACCCCTTTCAGGTCATCGATAAGATAATGTCTGAAAACCCCGGCATCCCGCAATCAGACGTGGCATGATATGTGATATGTGCTAAATCTGATCGTGAAAATCGGAGCAACCCTGTGTCAATCATCACGCAACGAGGCAATCTCGCGGAAATCGTCGTTGCGAAGCTGATGGAACGGATCGATTCCGGTCTTTATGCCCCCGGCGAGAAAATTCCGTCAAGTGCGCAGCTGTGCGAAGAGTTCGGCGTTTCCCGAACCGTCATTCGCGAGGCGCTCACCTCCCTCAAGGTGGGCGGACGGGTGACGGCGCGACAGGGTGCCGGGGTCTATGTCAGCGAGAAGGACGCAAAGACCCTCAATTTCGAGATCAGCCGCATCGAGGACATTCGCTCGGCGATGCAGATCCTGGAGTTGCGACTCGGCGTCGAGATCCAATCCGTTGCCCTTGCAGCGTCGAGGCGCACGCCGGAGGCGCTGGCAGAAATTGCCCGCGCCTATGACAACCTTGAAAACCTGGTGACGGACGATGCCGAGGTCGAGGCCCGCGCTGACTTCGAGTTTCATCTTGCGATCGCCCGCGCCACCCGCAATCCCCACTTCCCGAGTTTTCTGGAAGCGGTGATAGAGAGCATCAATTTCGAACTCGTGCTCAAACATCGCCAATCGGCGCGCGGCTACAGCACCTACCTGAAGAAGATCAACAAGGAACACGCCGCTATTCTGGCCGCGATCACCCAAGGCGATGCCAAGGCTGCCAAGGCCGCGCTGATCATCCATCTGGAGGAAAGCCTCCATCGCTACCGCACGATGCTCAATGAGCCGGCGAGCAGCGAAACAGAGGATTGATGGGCACCGCCTGCTTTTCAGGCGGTGCGTTTTCCTGCGATCACTTTCCCAGCAATCACTTTCCCTGGGCGATCGCCTGATCGCGAATTTGCGTCAGGGTCATTTTCGGCGTCAGCGCTTCCGGGTCGATCCGGATTTCGATGAGACCCGGCTTGCCTGACGCTTCGCAGCGTTCGAAGGCGCCGGCGAAGTGCTCGGTCTTTTCCACGGTCTCGCCGTGGAGGCCATAGGACCGCGCCAGCGCTGCAAAATCCGGGTTCGTCAGGCCGGTGCCGGAGACACGGCCGGGATAGCTGCGCTCCTGATGCATGCGGATCGTGCCATACATGCCGTTGTTGATGACGAGAAAGATCACCCGAGCGTCATACTGCATGGCGGTTGCAAGTTCCTGACCGTTCATCAGGAAACATCCGTCGCCGGCAAAGGCAACCACCGTGCGCGCGGGATCGGTGATCTTGGCGGCGATCGCCGCCGGTACGCCGTAGCCCATGGAACCGTTCGTCGGTCCGAGCTGGGTGCGGAAGGTGCGGTACTGATAGAAGCGATGCGCCCAGGCGGAATAGTTGCCGGCGCCGGTGGTCAGGATGGCGTCGGGCTTGAGATGGCCGCGCAGCCATTCCATGATGTCGCCCATCTGCACGGGACCCGGCACCTCGGGATGCGCGAGGTTTTCGAGGTAGTCGGCATGAGCCGTTCTGGTCCAGTCCTTCCACACCGGCGCAGATGATGGATTCAACTTTGCCGCCTGCGACAGGAAACCCGCAACGCTGGCATTGATCGGCAATCGCGCGTGATAAACGCGCCCCAATTCTTCCGCGCCCGGATGGATATGAACGAGCAACTGCTTCGGCACTGGAATGTCGATCAGCGTGTAGGCGCCCGTCGTCATCTCCCCGAGACGGGCACCGATGGAGATCAGCAGGTCGCAATCCTTCACATGGCGGATCAGCTTCGGCCCTGCGGCAAGGCCAAGATCGCCGGCATAATTCTCATGCCTATTGTCGAACAGATCCTGGCAGCGAAAGGACGCGGCGATCGGCAGGCTGAAGGCTTCCGAGAACGCCTTCAGGTCGACAACAGCCTGCTGCGTCCAGCCGCCGCCGCCAACGACGACCATCGGGCGCTTCGCCTCGGAGAGAAGGCCGAGCAATTCTTCGAATTGCGGTTCGCCGGCAAAGGCCTCGACCTTCTTGTAAGTCGGGGTGTCGGCGACATCGACCATATCGGTCAGCATGTCTTCCGGAAGAGCGACGACCACCGGCCCGGGCCGACCGTTGACGGCTCTGTGGAATGCCTGACTGATGAGTTCGGGAATGCGGGCGGCATCCTCGATCTCGACGACCCACTTCGCCATCTGGCCGAACATGCGGCGATAATCGATCTCCTGGAACGCTTCGCGCTCCATCTGGTCGCGCGCCACCTGGCCGATGAACAGGATCATCGGTGTCGAATCCTGGAAAGCCGTATGCACACCGACGGAAGCGTTGGTCGCGCCCGGCCCGCGGGTCACGAAGCAGATGCCGGGTTTGCCGGTCATCTTGCCGTAGGCTTCCGCCATATAGGCAGCCCCGCCTTCCTGCCGGCAGACGATGAATTCAATGGCATCTTCCATGTCGTGAAAGGCGTCGAGGGCGGCAAGATAACTTTCGCCCGGCACGCCGAACACGCGCTCGACACCGTGGATGCGCAAGGCATCGACGAGCACCTGGCCGCCGCTGCGCTTCAATGTCTCATTTCTCATCGGGAGCCCCTCTCCTTGTGCGTTAAATGACGGCGTCTTCGAGGAAGGGCCGGTTTGCCGTCACTCGTTCGTAGCCGAATGGCGAAAGATCGAGCGTCTTGAAGCCGCCATAGGCAATCAGTTCCGAGAGACCCCGTCCCATCGCCGGCGATTGCTGGAGACCGTGCCCCGAAAAGCCGTTTGCGAAGAGGAAATTGCTGACCTCAGTATGCGGTCCGAGGACGACATTGTGATCGAGGGTGCAATAGTCGTAGTGGCCAGCCCAGGAATTGACGACCTTGATCGCTTCAAAGGCCGGAACCCGGTTCGCCATGATCGGCCAGATTTCCTCATCGAATTCGTCGTGCATGACGTCGAAATCGTTGGGATCGACCTCCGGATCGTGCTTGGGATAGGTACCCATCAGATAGAATTTGCCCTCGGGCCGGAAGAAAACGCCGGTGGGGTCGATCGTCAGGCCGACCTTTCCTTCGAGCGGTGTGCGGCAATCGACGACGAACAGCGAGCGTCGGCGTGGCTCGACGGGAACGTCGAGCCCGGCCATGCGGGCGACCTTTTTACCGTTGGTGCCCGATGTGTTGACCATCGTGCCGCAAGCGATCGTCTGGCCGCTCTTCGTCGACACGGAAACCATGCGGTCTCCCTCTCTGTTGACGGCAACGACTTCGTCTTCGATATATTCGACGCCCAAAGAGCGCGCTTTCTTGCGGAAGCCCTGCAGCAGGCCGACGCTGTCAAACCAGCCCTCACCCCGTTCGCCGGTGCTGCCGAGCGTCAGCCCTTCCAGGTTCAGCCAGGGAAACCGCCGGCCGAGGCCGCCAGGATCGAGCAGCGTCACATCAGCCCCGCAGGAGATCTGGGTCTCGTGATTGCGCCGGAGAACCTGATCGCCGCGTTCGTCCTCGGCGAGGAACAAATACCCGGCCTCATGAAAACCGATCTCCGGCGTGTCGTCGTCGATGGCGACGTTTTCCTTGAAGTTGCGGATGAACTCCGTCCCGAACTGCGAGACTTTGACATTGATCGCATTCGAGAACTGGTGACGGATGGAGCTGGAAGAGAGCGCGGTGGCCGACCGCTGATAGGTCCAGTCCTTCTCGATCACCAGGACCGATCCGTTGAAATCGGGGTTGGTCGCCAGAAAATATGCCGTCGAACTGCCAACCACTGCACCGCCGACGATCACCACGTCATAGGACGACTTGGAAGCTTGCATCGGTGCGTCTCACTTCTTCTCGTCTTCATAATGGCCGGCAGCCGCAAAGCTGCCGCCCTGGAAGCGCACCGCCGGATCGTTGGGATCGCCTTGTTTCGTCTTCGCAAAGACCTTGTCCGCGTAATCGTCGGCGCTGTCTTCCGGCTTGTATCCAAGCGACGCCGCCGTGCGGTTGTCCCAGAAGGCCTGGCTGTTGTCGGACATGCCATAGGCGACCATGAAGCCGACGCGTTCGGCCGACAGGCTCTTTTCGACGAGCTGGCGGCAATCGCGATAGGAAAGCCAGGTGATGAGATGGCGCCGGTCCGTCGGCTCCGGGAAAGACGAGCCGATGCGCAGGCTCACGGTCTCGATCCCGAACTTGTCGAAATAGTAACGGCCGAGGTTTTCGACGAAGGTCTTCGACACGCCGTAGAGACTGTCGGGGCGGGTCGGTACGTTGCCGTCGATCGTCTCGGTGCGCTCGTAAAACCCGATGGCGTGAACGGAGCTGGCATAGACGATGCGCTTGACGCCATGCTGGCGCGCCGCCTCATAGATGTTGTAGCTGCCGACGATGTTGGCGTTGAGGATGGTGTTCCAGGGAGCTTCCAGCCCCTGACCGCCCATATGAATGATGGCGTCGCAACCCTCCACGGCTTTGGAAACGGCGTCGAAGTCGGAAAGGTCCGCCGGGAAATCTTCCTCGTGCGGCGCGAGGTTGTCGCAGGGCTTGCGTGCGGACAGCCTGACGATCTTGCCGAGCCTTGTTCCGGATTCGCGCAACTGGGTTCCCAGAGCGCCGGCCGCGCCGGTCAGAAGCGTGCGCTGATAATCGGTCATCGAATTTTCCCTTTAGCGAAGTTTAGCCAGTGCATCGGCGGTGCGCTCGATGGCAATGGCAAGATTGTCGCGCGATGTCGCGAAGGAAAGGCGAATATAGGGTTCGACACCGAAAGCGGCACCCGGAACGGTTGCGACCTTGCCTTCCCTGAGGAGATAGGAGGCCAATTCGGTGTCGTTGGAAATCCTGGCGCCGTCGGGCGCCGTCTTGCCGATATAGTGGGCGCATTTCGGAAAGAGGTAGAAGGCCCCTTCCGGTGCCCGCACCTCAAGACCCGGTATCGCGCTGAAGCCCCTTGCGACGAGTTCGCCGCGCGCCTTGTATTCGGCAACCGCTGTCGTCACGAAGTCCTGGGGACCGTTGAGCGCGGCGGCGGCGGCAAACTGGGTGATGGAGGACGGGCAGGTCGTGCTCTGGGACTGAAGCTTGTTGAGGACCCTGGTCAGTTCCCGCGGGCCGGCCGCATAACCGAGGCGCCATCCCGTCATGGCGTAGGCCTTGGATACGCCGTTGATGATGAGCGTGCGGTCCTTCAGCTCCGGGCAAGCGACGACGAAGGACGTGAAGGGCACCTCGCCGCAGACGATATGCTCGTAGATCTCATCCGACATGATCGCCACATGGGGGTGGCGCGCCAGCACCGCGCCAAGCGCCTTCAGTTCGTCCGCCGTATAGATCGCCCCTGTCGGATTGGAGGGAGAGTTGAACAGGAACCACCGCGTCTTCGGCGTGATGGCTGCTTCCAGCCGCTCGGCTGTGATCTTGAAGGCATCCTCGACACCGCAGGGCACGGTTTTGGGAATGCCGCCATGCAGGATGACGATGTCGGTATAGGAGACCCAGTAAGGCGCCGGCACGACCACCTCGTCGCCGGGCTCCAGCGTTGCCAGGAACGCATTGAAGAGTATCTGCTTGGCGCCGTTGCCGATGGAAATCTCATCCATGGCGTAGTCGAGGCCGTTCTCGCGTTTGAACTTGGCGACGATCGCTTCGCGCAGTTCCACCAGTCCGTCCGGCGCGGTATAGCGGGTAAGCCCCTTGCGCATCGCCTCGATCGCCGCCTGGACGATATGATCGGGCGTATCGAAATCGGGCTCGCCGAGCGAGAGGTCGACGACATGCTCTCCCTTGGCCCGCATCGCCTTGGCGGCGATCGACACCGCCATGGACGGCGAGGATTTGATCGTCGCGACGCGCGTGCTTTCGAATGCAATCATATTCATGCCTTGCCTCCCTGGGTCCGGCCCCTGCCGTAGGCTTCAGCCTGTTCTTCGGTGATGTATCCATGCCTCAGGTCGTGTTCGATCGCGTCAGTCGGGCGATTTGCCGGATCGCCGTAACCGCCGCCGCCCGGAAGCGACAGAACGAGGCGCCGGCCTTCCGGCACGAATTGCAGCCCCTTGCCCTTGAGAACCGTACCGTCGTCGAGCGCAACGGCGCCGGCCGTGCCGCTCTGTCCGCCTTCGCGGCCGCGTGCGGGGTGGCCGAGCCTGTCGAACATGGCGGAGAAGCGGAAGCTGAAACCTTCGGCCGCTTCGATCTCGATCATCTGGCCGAGACCGCCGCGTTGCGCGCCGGCACCCCCTGACCCCTCGCGCAACTCCTTGCGCCAGATGATGACGGGGCCGACATTTTCCGTCGCCTCGATCGGCATCGTGTGCACGCCGCTCGGAAAGGCGGTGGCGTTCAAGCCATCGAGAGCGGCACGCGCGCCGGAGCCGCCGGAATTGAACATCAGGATTTCCGCACCCTTGCCGCCGATCTGATCGGAGACGGGGCGCACGCTCATATGCAGGTTCCAGAGTGCGCTGGCACCCTCCGCAGGAACCTGGCCCGGAAGCGCCTGATGCAGCGCGCCGAGCACGAGATCCGGCACGAAATGGCCGAGAACGTGGCGGACGGCGACCGGCGCCGGCCGCTTGGCATTGAGGATGCAGCCTTCCGGCGCCACGACGTCGAAGGGTGCGAGGGAGGCCGCGTTGTTGGGAATTTCCGGCGCCACGACGCATTTGATGCCGTAGCAGGCATAGGCCTTGGCGTAGACGAGCGGCACATTGATGCCGAACTTGCTCATGCCGGAGGTGCCATCGAAATCGACCACGACTCCCTCGGGACCGATGGTAAGTTTTGCGGCGAGATGCACCGGCTCATCATAGCCGTCGAGATCGAGGCTATAATTCCAGGAGCCGTGCGGAAGATTCTTCAGCCGCTCCAGCGTTGCCTCGCGGCTGTGCTTGAGGATGAAGCCGCCGATCGTCGACAAATCAGGAAGATTGAATTCCGTCAGCATGTCGACGAGCCGGCGATGGCCCGTTTCATTGCAGGCGGCGAGCGCATAGAAGTCGCCGACGACCTTATCGTTTTCGCGAACATTGTTGCGCACAATATGGATCAGCGTCCGGTTCAGCTCGCCGCGCTCGAAGAATTTCATGATCGGGATGAAGATGCCCTCTTCATAGACTTCGCGGGCATCCGGGCCGAAACCGCGACCGCCGACATCGACGACATGCGCGGTCGAGGCAAAATAACCGACCAGCTTGCCGTGATGGAAGGAGGGCGTGACGACGGTGATGTCGTGCAGATGGCCCGTTCCCTTCCATGGATCGTTGGTGATATAGACGTCGCCTTCGAAGATATTGTCCGGCCCGATATCAGCAATGAAATGCGCGACGGATTCCGCCATGGCGTTGACGTGGCCGGGCGTGCCGGTAACCGCCTGCGCCAGCATGCGGCCTTCCAGGTCGAAGACGCCGGCCGACAGATCGCCCGCCTCGCGTACGGAGGTGGAGAAGGCCGTGCGGATCAGCGTCTGCGCCTGCTCCTCGACGACGGAGATCAGCCGGTTCCACATGACCTGCATATGGATATCGATCATGGATTGGTTCATGTGACTATCCTCAGATCCGGGTTACGAGAAGGCAGCCATCGCGCTGAACGACGGCCTTGAAAGAGGCGGTGAGAACCGTCGAGGTCTCGCGCTCGACGATGACGGCGGGGCCCTTGACCACGTCGCCGGGCGTCAGGCCGGTACGCTCGTGAATGCCCGCTTCGAGATAGGCGCCCTGCGCAGCCTCGAACAGGCGGCGGGCCTTGCCCGGCTGCACGATGTTGCCTTCGGCGATGGAGGATACGCGCTCCACCGGCGGCAGCGGCGAACTCGCCTTGACCGACCAGCTGACGATCTCGATATCGAGACCCTCGATGGCGCGGCCGAAGAAACGCTCATATTCCTTTTCGAACGAGGCCGCGATCGTCTCAGCACTCGCGGCGTCGAAATTGTCATCGGCAAGCGGGACCGGGATGTCCCAGCCCTGCCCGGCATAACGCATGAACAGCGTGCGTTCGATCACCGGGGAGCCCGCGTCGAGCCCGCCTTCGACGAAGCCCAACGCCTCAGCCTTCATGGCTTGGAGGAGCCGGTTGGCCTCGGAATATTCGAAATTCGACAGGTTGAAGACGGCGCTGCGGACGGACTCATAGCCGAACGGCGCCTTGAGGAATCCGATCGCCGAACCAACGCCGGCGCCCGGCGGAACGAGGAAGGTCGAGATGCCCATTTTTTCACAGAGGCGCGCGGCATGCAGCGGTCCGGCGCCGCCGAAGGTGATCATGGTGAAATCGGAAATGTTCTTGCCGTTCTCGACGGTGTGGACGCGGCCGGCATTGGCCATGTTTTCGTCGACCATTTCGCACGTGCCGTAAGCTGATGCTTCCGGGTCGAGGCCGATGACCGAGCCGATATCGTCGCTCATCGCCCGGCGGCTCGCCTCGACGGAAAGCGGGATCGCGCCGCCCGCGAAATTGGCGGGATCGAGCTTGCCGAGGATCAGGTCCGCATCGGTGACGGTGGGGTTCTTGCCGCCGCGCTGATAACAGGCCGGGCCGGGCTCCGAGGCCGCCGAGTGCGGCCCGACGCGGATCTGGCGCATTGCGTCGACCGAAGCGATCGAACCGCCGCCCGCGCCGATTTCGACCATCTCGACGACGGGGATGGAAATCGGCATGCCGGAGCCCTTGCGGAATCGATAGGTGCGCGCGACTTCGAACGTCTTGGCCGTCTTCGGCACCTGGTTTTCGATCAGGCAGATCTTGGCGGTCGTGCCGCCCATATCGAAGGAAAGAACCGTATCGAGACCATATTGACGGGCGATGTCGGCCGCGAAGATCGCGCCGCCCGCCGGACCGGATTCGACCAGACGCACCGGAAACTCGGAGGCGCTCTCGACCGAGACGATCCCGCCGCCGGAATGGATCATGAAGACCGGGCAGCCGACGCCGATATCCTTCAGCGACACGACGAGACGGTCGAGATAGGATTTGATCGCCGGCTTGACATAGGCATTGGCGCAAACCGTGTTGAAGCGCTCGAACTCGCGCATCTGCGGCGAAACTTCCGACGAGATCGAAACGGAAATGCCGGGAAGGCGCTTCAGGATCGCATCGCGGACGGCGACTTCGTGCGCGCCATTCGCATAGGCATGAATGAAGCCGACCGCGACGCTTTCATAGCCGCCTTCGGCGACCTTCTCGACGACGGCTGCGACCGAAGCCTCATCCAGAGCGAGCAGAACCTTGCCCTGCGCATCGATACGCTCACGCACGACGAATCGGTCGGCGCGGGCAATGAGCGCCGGCGGCAGGGAGATATTGAGATCATACTGCTCGAAACGGTTCTCGGTGCGCATCTCGAGCACGTCACGAAAACCTTCCGTCGTCACGAAGGCGGTTTTGGCGCCGCGCCGCTCGATGAGCGCATTGGTGGCGAGCGTCGTGCCATGAATCAGGATGCCGATCTCTGAAAGAGCGATATCCGCCATGTCGGCGACGGCCTTCACGCCCTTGAGGATCGCCCGCTCCGGTGCCGTATAATCCGTCAGGATCTTCGTCGAGTGAAGCGTCCCATCGAGGTCGAGAGCGATATCCGTAAAGGTGCCGCCGATATCGACGCCCACCCGGCAGTTTCGTGGCGTGCTGCTCACCGTCTTGTTCCCCGCTTTCTTAACGTTGGAGGCCGCGCTCGCGCGGCCATGCGCCGTGCCATTCTTCACTGTTGCAAACGACACTGCAACATTTCCGCTTGACGATCTTCGTATATGTCACTTATCATATAAGTGTCAATTAAGAAAAGGATCGAAAATCTCGAAATCCGCTCTTCTCCGCAACGTCGGTAAAGATAAATTATCCAATAGAAATAATAGCTTCGCCATTAGCGCGAAGCACGAACGCGGACTGAACCGCGTCGAGAACCACTAAAAACCAGAGAGCTTCAACCAGAGGGAAAAGCACATGAAATCCATCTCGAAACTTCTGAGCGCCACCGCTGTGGCCTCCGCCTTGCTGTTTTCCAGCGCTTTGGCCGCCGACACGGTCAAGATCGGCGTCGCCGGCCCCTATACCGGCGCCAATGCGACCTTCGGCGAGCAGGTGTTCAGCGGCGTGTCCGCCTATGTCAGCGACGTCAATGCGTCGGGCGGCATCAATGGCAAGAAGATTGAACTGGTGAAGGGTGACGACGCCTGCGAACCGAAGCAGGCCGTTGCCGTCGCCAATCGTTTCGTCGATCAGGACAAGGTCCAGGCCGTGATCGGGCATTTCTGCTCGTCCAACACGATCCCCGCTTCGGAAATCTACAATGATGCCGGCATCCTCGAAATGACGCCGTCCTCGACCAATCCGACCGTCACCGATCGCGGTTTCGACAATCTGTTCCGTGGCTGCGGCCGTGATGACCAGCAGGCCGTCGTCGCCGGCAGCTTCATTCTGGATACGCTGAAGCGGGACAAGATCGCGCTCATCCACGACAAGGACACCTATGGCCAGGGCCTGGTGGACGCCGTCAAGAAGACGATCGAAGCACGCGGAATCAAGCCGGTGATGTACGAAGGCCTGACCCGTGGCGAACGTGACTTCAACGCGCTCGTCACCAAGATCAAGAGCTCCGGCGCCAATGCCGTTTATTTCGGCGGTCTCATTCCCGAAGGCGGTCCGTTGATCCGCCAGCTGAAGGAACAGGGTGTCGACGTAGTCGTCGTCAGCGGCGATGCTTTCGCGCAGACGGAACTCGTCGCAGCCGCCGGCGGGCCTGAGAATCTGAAGAACGTCTATTATTCGGCGACGCCCGATCCGCTGGCCGATCCCTCCACGCAGGGCGTCCAGGATGCGCTGAAGAAAGCCAACATCACGCCGGCCAACTACGTGCTCTATGGCTACGCCAATGCGCAGGCCATCGTCGCTGCGCTGAAGGCCGGCGACGAGCTGAAGGCCCAGGCCGACTATCTCCGCAACAACACGGTCGATTCTGCCATCGGCAAAATCACCTGGGACGCCAAGGGCGACATCAAGGACTTCAAGTTCGTCTTCTACAACTTCGACGACAAGGGAACCCCTGTCTTGGTGAAGTAAGGCATTTTGCCCGAGTTGGCCGGACCGCAAGGTTCGGCCGGCTTATCCATCCCCGAAAACCATAAGAGGGGTTCACCATGGACTTTTACATCCTGGTTCAACAATTGTTCAATGGCATCACGCTGGGGACGATCTACGGTCTGATCGCGGTCGGATACACCATGGTCTACGGCGTCATCCGGATGATCAACTTCGCCCATGGCGACGTCTATATGGTATCGGCCTATATCGCCGCCATCACACTCGCCGTGCTTGGCTATTTCGGCGTTCAGTCGGTTCCCTTCGCCTTGATATCCGTGCTGGTGATCAGCTGCGCGATCACGGCCGTCTATGGCTGGGTGATCGAACGCGTCGCCTATCGGCCGCTTCGCGGCTCGACCAAGCTTGCTCCGCTGATATCGGCCATCGGCATCTCCTTGATGCTGCAGAGCTATGTCCAGATCGCTCAGGGCGCACGCGACCAGGGCGTGCCGACACTCATCCAGGGTGCGTTTCGCATCGGTGGCGATGTCCACTTCGCACAGATCACCTATATGCAGACGGTGATCCTGTTCGCGTCGCTGATCGCCATGGGCATACTGACCTATGTGATCAACTACACCAGGATCGGCCGCGAATGCCGTGCCACCCAGCAGAATATCCGGATCTCCGCGATACTGGGGGTGAACACCGACCGGATCATTTCGACCGTCTTTGTCATGGGCGCGGCCACGGCCGCCGTCGGCGGCACGCTCGTCACCTTCAATTACGGCTCCTTCAACTTTTTCATCGGCTTCGTGATGGGCATCAAGGCCTTCACGGCCGCAGTGCTCGGCGGGATCGGTTCACTGCCCGGCGCCGTGCTCGGCGGTATCGTCCTCGGCCTGACCGAGGCTCTGTTCGCAGGCTATGTCAGCACCGACTACAAGGACGTCTTCGCCTTTGCGTTGCTCATCACCCTCCTGTTTTTCCGACCGTATGGCCTGCTTGGCCGGCCGGAAATCCAGAAAGTCTGAGAGAGGAGCAAGAAACCATGGAATCCAACCGCCTTCGCGCGCTCGTCAGGCAAGCGCTCCTCACCTTTACGGTCTCCCTCATCCTGTTCGGCCCGATCTCGGGACTGGTGCTCGAAGGATTTTCGTTCACCAACGAACTGATGCGCGCGGTGTTGCTGGCTGCCGTCGTCACGGCAGGACGCCTAGCACTCTCGCTGTTCCAGATGAGCAGCGTCGGCCGAAAACTCACCCGGCGCATCGCAGGCAACGGTGCCGGCGTGACCGTCATGACCGGCAAGGAAAGGTCGCCGGCGCTGCTCCTTGCCGTGCTGTTTCTCGCAGGGCTGAGCCTGCCGTTTTTTGCCGACAAATACCTCCTGGGTATCGCGATCCTCGCCCTGATCTATTGCCTGCTCGGCCTGGGGCTCAACATCGTCGTCGGGCTTGCTGGCCTGCTCGATCTTGGCTACGTCGCCTTCTACGCCGTCGGCGCCTATCTCCTGGCGCTCGGATCGCAATATCTCGGCATCGGGTTCTGGGGCGCTCTGGTGCTCGCCCCATTCCTGGCCGGCCTCTTCGGCATGGTCCTCGCCTTTCCCGTTCTCAGGATGCATGGCGACTACCTTGCCATCGTCACGCTCGGATTCGGCGAGATCATTCGTCTTGTGCTGAACAACTGGCTTGATTTCACCGGCGGGCCGAACGGCGCTCCGGTTCCGGCACCGACCTTCCTCGGCCTCGAATTCACTCGTACCGCCAAACAGGGCGGCGTTCCCATTCATGAATATCTGGGCATCCCCTACAGCGCGGACTACCGGTTCTGGTTTCTCTATTTCGTGCTGTTTCTTGTCGTCTGCTTCGTCATCTACGCCGTAGAGCGGCTGCGCGTCATCCCTCTCGGCCGCATGTGGGAAGCGCTGCGCGAAGACGAGATCGCCTGTCGTTCGCTCGGCGTCAATCATGTCTTCACAAAGCTGACGGCCTTCATGCTGGGCGCCTCCACGGGCGGCCTCGCCGGCGTCTTCTTTGCCGCGCAGCAGGGTTTTGTGAACCCGACATCCTTCACCTTCTTCGAATCCGCCCTCATCCTGGCGATCGTCGTCCTCGGTGGCCTTGGGTCGACGGCCGGCGTCATCTCGGCAGCGCTCGTTCTCACCATTCTTCCGGAACTTCTGCGCGAATTCGCCGAATACCGCGTTCTCGTCTTCGGCATTCTGATGGTGGTGATGATGATCTGGAAACCGCGCGGCCTGGTCCGCATCAAGCGCCCGGCCTTCTTTCCGAGCTCGATGAAAGAAGGCATCGGCACCGAACTGGCCTTTGAGGGCAAGGCGGAGGCAGGACGATGAACGGACCTATCCTCGACGTGCAGAATGTCACGATGCGGTTCGGCGGCATCGTCGCCAACCGGGACGTCAGCTTCTCGGTCGAACGCGGCGCGGTGACCGCCCTGATCGGCCCCAACGGCGCCGGCAAGACGACGATGTTCAACTGCATCACCGGCTTCTATCGCGCCAGCGAAGGCCGTATCATGCTGAACGGACGCGATGGCCCGACCGATATCGGCCAGTTGGTGACGAAACCGGTTACCGGCGGCTCGCACCTCGTGACACGCGCCGGGATTGCCAGGACGTTCCAGAACATCCGCCTGTTCAAGGAAATGTCGGTCATCGAGAACCTTCTGATCGCCCAGCACCTCACCACCCGTAACAACATTCTCAGCGGCGTTTTTCGGACCGGAGCGTTTCGTAGAGCCGAGGGAGAAGCCATCGACCGGGCCTATTACTGGCTCGGGCAGATGAAGCTTGCCGACGATGCCAACCGCCTGGCCGGCGAACTGCCTTACGGCCGGCAGCGCCGGGTCGAAATCGCCCGCGCCATGTGCACAGGCCCGAGCCTCATATGCCTCGACGAACCGGCCGCGGGCTTGAACCCCTCCGAAACGCTGGATCTGGCGGAAGTCATCCAGCGGCTCTGTGCCGATCACGATCAGACGGTTCTCGTCATCGAACACGACATGGGCCTCGTCATGCGCATTTCGAACCACATCGTCGTGCTCGATCATGGCGAGGTGATCTCCGACGGCACGCCTGAGCATGTCGCCAATGATCCGGCCGTCGTCGCCGCTTATCTCGGGGTCAGCGAAGAAGAGGTATCAGCATGAACCAGTCGTCCGACACGCAGGTACCGCTTCTCGAATTCGCCGGCGTCCATGCCCATTACGGCGCGGTCGAAGCGTTGAAGGCGGTAAACGTCCACATCTCCGCCGGGGAGATCGTCAGCCTGATCGGCGCAAACGGCGCCGGCAAGACCACGCTGCTTTCCTCCATTTTCGGCGCGCCGCGCGCCTCATCGGGCAAGATCCTGCATCGTGGCGAAGATATCTCCCATATGCCGACCAGTAGGATTTCCCGGCGCGGCATCGCACTCGTTCCGGAAGGCCGGCAGATCTACCAGGAGATGTCCGTCGAGGAGAATATGATGATGGGCACGACGCCGATCGGCATGGCCCATTTCGAAGAAGACCGGAACACCATGTTCGAACTCTTTCCGCGTCTCAAGGAGCGTCGAAACCAGACCGCCGGCACCATGTCCGGCGGCGAACAGCAGATGCTCGCCATCGCCCGCGCCATGATGGCGCGGCCCGAATTGATCCTGTTCGACGAACCCTCGCTCGGCCTGGCGCCGTTGATCGTCAAGCGCGTTTTCGAGGTTTTGCGGGAAATCGCTGCAATGGGCAAAACGATATTTCTCGTCGAGCAAAACGCCAATCACGCCTTGAAGCTCTCCCAGCGGGCCTATGTCATGGTCAACGGCCGCATTCATCTCTCCGGCGAGAGCGCCGCCCTTCTCGACAACCAAGACGTCCGCAAGGCCTATCTCGGACTGCACTGAACTCAGGGATTTCCATGCTGCACAAGAACCTGATCGCCGGGGAATGGGTTGCCGGCGACGCTTCGACGAACATAAACCCGTCCAACACCCAAGACGTCGTCGGCGAATTTTCCCGCGCCGGCGCCGATGACGTCAGGGCCGCCATCGCGGCCGCGAAGTCTGCTTTGCCAGCATGGTCCCAATCGCCGATCCTGGTGCGCCATGCCGTTCTGAAGAAGACCGGCGACGAGATATTGGCGCGCAAGGAGGAGTTCGGACGCCTGCTGGCCCGCGAGGAAGGCAAGACCTTGCCCGAGGCAATCGGCGAAGTCACCCGCGCCGGCCAGATCTTCGATTTCTTTGCGGGCGAGGTTCTCAGGCTGTCGGGAGAAACGCTGCCCTCGGTTCGCCCCGGCGTCGGCATCGACATCACCCGCGAACCGGTCGGCGTCGTCGGGGTGATCACGCCCTGGAACTTTCCGATCGCCATCCCCGCCTGGAAGATCGCGCCGGCCCTTGCCTATGGCAATACCGTCGTCCTGAAACCCGCGGATCTCGTGCCGGGCTCGGCCTGGTCCCTGGTCGAGATCCTTCATCGGGCGGGCGCGCCGGCCGGTGTCGTCAATCTCGTCATGGGACGCGGCAGCGTGGTCGGCCAGACGATGCTCGACAGCCCCGATATCAACGCCCTGACCTTTACCGGGTCGGCAGCGACAGGAAAACGTGTCGCGCTCGCGTCGATCGAGCATAATCGCAAGTTCCAGCTGGAGATGGGCGGCAAGAACCCCTTCGTGATCCTTGACGATGCCGATCTCGAGGTCGCCGTCGAGGCGGCCGCCAATTCGTCATTCTTCTCCACCGGCCAGCGTTGCACGGCATCCTCACGGCTGATCGTGACGGAAGGCATTCACGACCGCTTCGTGGCGGCACTTACCAGACGTCTTGAGGGGCTTGTCGTCGACGATGCTCTGAAGAGCGGCACGCATATCGGTCCCGTCGTCGACGAAGGCCAGTTGAGGCAGGACACCGACTATATCGATATCGGCCAACAGGAAGGCGCAAGGCTCGCCTTCGGCGGCAACAGGCTGGAACGGGCGACACCCGGCTTCTATCTCGAACCCGCACTTTTCACCGAAGCGACGAACCAGATGCGGATCGCGCGGGAGGAAATCTTCGGCCCGGTCGCCGCCGTCATCCGGGTGAAGGATTACGACGAGGCGCTCGCCGTCGCCAATGATACCAGCTTCGGCCTCTCCTCCGGGATCGCCACCACCAGCTTGAAACATGCGACGCATTTCAAGCGCAATGCCGAAGCCGGCATGGTCATGGTCAATCTGCCGACGGCCGGTGTCGATTTCCACGTGCCGTTCGGCGGCCGCAAGGGCTCGTCCTTCGGCCCGCGCGAACAGGGCCGATATGCCGCGGAATTCTACACCTCGGTCAAAACCGCCTATACGCTTGCATAGGGAAAACCCATGAAGATACTCGTCCCAGTCAAACGGGTTGTCGACTACAACGTGAAGATCCGGGTTCGTCCGGATGGCACGGGTGTCGAGCTTGCCAATGTGAAGATGTCGATGAACCCGTTCGACGAGATCTCGGTG
>NZ_JBLKNU010000023.1:0-30982 GCF_047532935.1 Rhizobium sp. IY2 | reverse complement strand
CTTCAGCGCCGTCATCGCCGCGTCACCGCCACCGCCGGCCACCGGAACATCCTTCCAGGCAAAACCTTCCTTCGACAGGTCCTGCTTCAGAACGTTCAGCGCCGCTGCCTCGCCGCCAGACGTCCACCAGTGCAGCATCTGCACTTCCTTCACGTCGGCAGCCTGCGCTGCGCTCAGGCCGGCCATCATCACGACAGCAATCGCTGCCGAGCTCAAAAACTTGCGCATGAATTTCCTCCCATTTGCAAATCGGCGGCGGGACCCTCCCTGCCGCCCGATGTTTTCCACCCATTGTGGCGGTCGACATACGACCGCGCTCCTCCGCGCGGTTGCTAATTTAAAACGTTATAACTCTTTGATCGTCAAGTCCTTTCTCGACTGTCGAGAAAAATATGGTTATTTCGACATGGCATTGAAACTAATAGATATTTTCTGTAAGATTAACAAAACGTAAAAATTTAAAACGTTTTCATTCGTTGATTGCGTGCCGGATTCATCGTGTTATTGTGTCGGCAAATCCACCATGGAAAGCTCAGGGTGACCGAACCGTCCCGGCCGCAACGCGGCGAAAATTTCGATATCGCACACAGGCGCGGCAAGCCGACCTTGCGAACGATCGCCACGATCGCCGGTCTTGCCGTGACGACGGTGTCACGGGCGCTTTCCGACGCGCCGCAGATTTCGCTGGAGACCCGTCAACGCGTGCACCGTATCGCACGCGAGATCGGCTATCTCCCCGACCGGGCCGCGCAGCGTCTGAAGACCGGCCGCACCAACGTCATCGCCATTCTGCTCGATTCGCACGAGGAGGTGGTCGGCTTCAGCACCTCGATCATGTACGGCATCGCCAAGGCGCTGAAAGAGACCGCCTACCATCTAGTCGTCGCACCGAACTTCCTGTCGACGACCGACGTCGAGGCCGCCGAATACATTATCCGCAACCACCTCGCCGACGGGCTGATCTTCACACGCACCGAACCGCTCGATGCCCGTGTCCGCCTGCTGCTCGAAACCGGCTTTCCCTTCATCTGTCACGGCCGCACCGAATTTTCGACGCCGCACCCCTATGTCGACTATGACAATTTCACCTTTGCCTATGAGGCGACGCGCCGGCTGATCGCCAAGGGCCGCAGAAAGGTGGCGGTGATCCTGCCGCCGAAACGGCTGACCTTCTGCCAGCATATTCTGCATGGTTTCATGACGGCGGTGCGCGAAGCAGGCATCGCCTATGAGATCCCCGAAGCCATCGATCTGGATACACCGGCGGGTGTGCTGCGCGACTTCATTCGCAGCCGCGCTGATGCCCCGGATGCTCCTGACGGTTTCATCTGTCCCGGCGAAGTTTCGGCGCTCGCCGTCATCAGCGGCATGAGCGATGCCGGCCGTTTACTGGCCATCGATTACGATATCGTCGCCAAGGAGACATCCCGCCTTCTCAGCCAGTTGCAGCCGAAGGTCGACACGATCCACGAGGACCTGACGGCCGCCGGCGAGGATCTCGGCCGCATGCTGCTGCAGCGCATCAACAATCCGGACGCCGAAGATCTGCAGCTTCTGCTGCCGCCGCAGATCAACTTTCCGGTCGGTTAACCGCTCGGCTGTGACGGCCGACCTCTTAAAACTGTTTGCATGACGCGTGATTTGTCCTAGAAGCACCGCGTAATCCGGTCGCAGCCCACCCGGTCAAAACAAGGGATCCAAAATATGAAAACCATCGTCGTCTGCTCCGGCGGACTGGACTCCGTTTCGCTTGCCCACAGGATAGCCGCGGAAAAACAGCTTATCGGCCTAATCTCCTTCGACTACGGCCAACGGCATCGCAAGGAACTCGAATTCGCCGCGAAGTGTGCCGCACGTCTTTCCGTTCCCCATCATATTATCGACATTGCCAGCATCGGCGGCCATCTCAGCGGATCGGCCCTGACCGACAATGTCGAGGTTCCCGACGGCCACTATGCCGAGGAGACCATGAAAGCCACGGTCGTCCCGAACCGCAACGCCATCATGCTGGCCATCGCCTTCGGTCTGGCGGCAGCGCAAAAGGCAGATGCCGTTGCCGTCGCCGTGCATGGTGGCGACCACTTCATTTACCCCGACTGTCGGCCGGGCTTCATCGACGCCTTCCAGCGCATGCAGAACGAAGCGCTGGAGGGTTATGCCAGCGTGAAATTGCTTGCACCCTATGTCGATGTTCCCAAAGCGGCGATCGTGGTTGACGGCGCAAAACACGGCACGCCGTTTTCGGAAACATGGTCCTGCTACAAGGGCGGCAGGCTCCACTGCGGGCGCTGCGGAACCTGCGTCGAACGCCGCGAGGCCTTCCATCTGGCCGGCGTTCCCGATCCGACGGAGTACGAAGACCGGGACTTCTGGAAAGCGGCCGTGTCGCAACATTCGGCGACGGAGATGCGTTGATGTACCGCATCACCAAGGAGTTTCACCTCTCCGCCTCCCATCAGCTGGATCATCTGCCCGCCGACCATCAATGCGCTCGGCTCCACGGCCACAATTACATCGTGATCGTCGAGCTCTCCGCCGAAAGCCTGAATGATGACGGCTTCGTTCGTGACTACCACGACCTCTCGTCGCTCAAGCGCTATATCGACGAAACCTTCGATCATCGGCACCTGAACGACGTCTTCGGCCATTCGAAAGTCACCTCCGAGTTCCTGGCAAGGCACTTTTACGACTGGTGCAAGCAGCGCTTCCCGGAGACATCGTCGGTTCGCGTCAGCGAGACGCCGAAAACCTGGGCGGAGTACAGGCCGTGAGTGGCGGAACCATTCGCGTCAGCGAGATCTTCGGCCCGACCATCCAGGGTGAAGGCGCCTTGATCGGGCTGCCGACGGTGTTCGTCAGAACAGGCGGCTGTGATTATCGATGTTCCTGGTGCGACAGCCTGCACGCGGTCGACAGCGCCTTCCGCGATCAATGGATTCCGATGTCCACTGAGGCGATCTGGCATAAGGTCACCGAACTCTCCGGGGCAAAGCCGCTGACGGTTTCCCTTTCCGGAGGCAATCCGGCGATACAGCCCTTGAAGCCGCTGATCGAACTCGGCCATTCCGAGGGATATCGCTTCGCACTGGAAACCCAGGGAAGCGTCGCCCAGGGCTGGTTTCGCGATCTCGACGTCCTGGTCATCAGCCCCAAAACGCCGTCCAGCGGAATGCTGACGGATTGGGACCAGGTGGACAACTGTCTGCAACTGGCAGCCGGCGGCCCGGAGATCGCCTTGAAGATCGTCGTCTTCGACGATGCCGACTACGCATTCGCCCAACGGGTGGGTGAGCGCTATCCGCAAATTCCACTGTTCCTCCAACCAGGCAACCATACCCCGCCGCCGCCCGATGACGACGACGCCCGCATCGATATCGACGGCGTGATGGATCGCATGCACTGGCTTGTCGACAAGGTGACGGCCGACCAATGGTTTTCAGTCCGCGTGCTGCCTCAACTGCATGTGCTGCTTTGGGGAAACAAGCGAGGAGTCTGAGCTACCTGCCTTCTGGAAAGGCGAAGACATCGACAGGTTCGCCGAGCCCGCGCAGCGGGAAGGTGCCGAGACTGTCCATCTCCTCGGCGCAGCCCGCCATTTCGACGAAAGCCCGCGACAAGAGCACCGGACGCTTGACCTCCTTGGTCAGGCTTTCCAGCCGCGAGGCGACATTGACCGCCGGGCCGATGACGGTGAAATCCAGTCGCCGGCGTGAGCCGATATTGCCGTACATGACGTCGCCGACATGCACGCCGACGCCGTAGCGCAGCGGTTCGCGTCCATTGCGCGCATGCTGCTCGTTCAGCTGCGCCATCGCCTCCTGCCCTTCGCGGATCGCCTTCAGCAGATCGGTGCAGGCCGTTTCCTTGGTCAGCGGGAAGATTGCCAGCAATCCGTCGCCCATGAATTTCAGGATTTCTCCGTCATACCGCTCGATCGGATCCGACATGGCGTCGAAATAATCGTTGAGCAGATGGATGACGTCGTCGCGCGGCCAGAGATCGGAAATCGCCGTAAAGTCGCGCAGATCGCAGATCATGATCGCCGCGCCGACGGTCGCGCCGCTGCCGCGTGTCGTCACGCCCGACAGGATCTGCTCGCTCGCATGCGGTCCCACATAGGTCTGCAGCAGCGTGCGCGCCATGATGTTCTTCAGCCGGATTTCGCTGACGAGGGTCAGGGCCGGCAGCAGGTCGCGCAGGAAATCGATATGCTCGTTTTCGAAGCCGCCCGGGCGGCTGGTGGAAAATGTCGCGACGTGCCGTTTGCCGAACGTATGCTCGACCGGCCAGGCGATATACTCCGTGAGGCCGTCGTCGCGCAGTTCCTGGTAGAATGAATCCTCCTCGCCGTCGGCTGTGTCTTCCAGCTGTTTGCGCACCTCCTCGGCACCCTGATGGATCGCATTGACGGGGCTCTTCAGGAACTCCGGCGTATTTTCGACGCCATAGGCGAAAGTGTTGATCTTCGCCTCCGCCAGACCCTCTTTCCAAAGGATGCGGGCGCCAATCCATTGCGGATGGTTCGTCCTGAAATGCAACGTCGCGCGCGCCACCGGCACCCCTGATGCCAAAAGCTTCTCGCACATCTCAACCAGGATATTGTCGATGAACCGCTCGCCGCGCGTCTCGTTCACCAGCCAGTCGAGGATCCGTCTCCTGCGGATCGGCCAGACGCCATCATCCGCTTCGACGGTAGTCCCGGCCTTGTCCAAAAGAGACGACATCAAAAACTCCTGCTGCGCCATATCGGTGAGTACTGAATTTGGTTTCAGCTGAATGTGGGCGATAGGGAAGCAAATGATAAGGGGGAAGCGGCGATCAAGCCTCAGAAATCCCAGTCCTCGTCCTCGGTCGCCACTGCCTTGCCGATGACATAGGAGGAGCCGGAGCCGGAGAAGAAGTCGTGGTTCTCGTCGGCATTCGGCGAAAGTGCCGACAGGATCGCCGGGTTGACCTTGCAGGTCTCGGCCGGGAAAAGCGCCTCGTAGCCGAGGTTCATCAGCGCCTTGTTGGCATTGTAATGCAGGAACTTCTTGACGTCCTCGGTCAGCCCGACGCCGTCATAGAGCGCTTCGGTATATCTGGCCTCGTTATCGTAGAGTTCGAGCAGCAGATCGAAGGCAAAATCCTTGATCTCCTGCCTTCTCTCCTCACCGAGCCGCTCCAGCCCGCGCTGGAACTTGTAGCCGATATAATAGCCATGCACCGCCTCGTCGCGAATGATCAGCCGGATCATGTCGGCCGTGTTGGTGAGCTTGGCGCGGCTCGACCAGTACATCGGCAGGTAGAAGCCGGAATAGAATAGGAAGCTTTCGAGGAAGACGCTCGCGACCTTCTTCTTCAGCGGATCGCCGGAGCCGTACTGCTCCATGATCAGCGCCGATTTCCGCTGCAGAAATTCGTTTTCCTCCGACCAGCGATAGGCATCATCGACGTCAGGCGTCGAGCACAGCGTCGAGAAGATCGAGGAATAGGAGCGCGCATGCACCGCCTCCATGAAGGAGACGTTGGAAAGCACCGCCTCCTCATGCGGCGTCGCCGCATCTTCCATCAGCCTGACCGAGCCGACGCCGTTCTGGATCGTGTCGAGCAGCGTCAAGCCGGTGAAGACGCGGATGGTCAGCTGCTGCTCGGCCGGCGTCAGCGTCGCCCAGGAAGGAATATCGTTCGAAAGCGGCACCTTCTCCGGCAGCCAGAAATTGCCGGTGAGCCGGTTCCAGACTTCGAGATCCTTGTCGTCCTCGATGCGGTTCCAGTTGACGGCGCGCACGCGGCTGATCGGCTTTACGGCGATGTTCATGGTGATTATGTCCTCAATAGATCTGATGGCGCTCGGAGCCCCCTCACCCTGCCCTCTCCCCGAGGGGAGAGGGGATGTCGCGCCTGCCGCAGATGTCTTCTCCCCATCGGGGAGAAGGTGCCGGCAGGCGGATGAGGGGGCCATTTGCTCAAAGGCTCGCGGCCGAAATCAACTCACAGCGTACAAGACACGCAGCCCTGCACCTCGGTGCCGGACAGCGCCATCTGGCGGAGGCGGATGTAGTAGATTGTCTTGATGCCCTTCTTCCAGGCATGGATCTGCGCCTTGTTGATATCGCGCGTCGTCGCGGTGTCGCGGAAGAACAAGGTCAGCGACAGCCCCTGGTCGACATGCTGGGTTGCCGCCGCATAGGTATCGATGATCTTCTCCGGCCCGATCTCGTATGCATCCTGGTAGTAATCGAGATTGTCGTTGGTCATGAACGGTGCCGGATAATAGACGCGGCCGATCTTGCCTTCCTTGCGGATCTCGATCTTCGAGACGATCGGATGGATCGAGGAGGTCGAGTGGTTGATGTAGGAGATCGAGCCCGTCGGCGGCACCGCCTGCAGGTTCTGGTTATAGAGGCCGGAGGCCATCACCGCCGTCTTCAACGCGGCCCAGTCTTCCCTTGTCGGAATGTGGATGCCCGCCGTCTCGAACAGCGCCCTCACCTTCTCCGTCGCCGGCTCCCAGAGCTGCTCGGTATATTTGTCGAAATAGTCGCCGGAGGCATATTTCGAATTCTCGAAGCCCTTGAAGCTCGTGCCGCGTTCGACCGCCAAGAGGTTCGAGGCGCGGATCGCGTGATAGGTCACCGTATAGAAATAGATATTGGTGAAATCGACACCTTCCTCCGAGCCGTAGAAGATGCGTTCGCGGGCGAGATAGCCGTGCAGGTTCATCTGGCCGAGGCCGATCGCATGGCTCTCGTCATTGCCCTTCTCGATCGAGGGGACCGAGGAGATGTGGCTCATGTCGGAAACGGCCGTCAGCGCCCGGATCGAGGTCTCGATCGTCTTGCCGAAATCGGCCGAATCCATGGCCGCCGCAATGTTCAGCGAGCCGAGATTGCAGGAAATGTCCTTGCCGAGATATTTGTAGGAGAGGTCATCGTTATAGTCGCTGGCCTCGCTCACCTGCAGGATTTCCGAGCAGAGGTTGCTCATCGAGATGCGTCCGGCGATCGGGTTGGCCCGGTTCACCGTGTCCTCGAACGTGATATAGGGGTAGCCGCTCTCGAACTGGATTTCGGCAAGCACCTGGAAGAATTCGCGCGCCTTGATCTTCTTCTTCGAAATGCGGGCATCCGCCACCATCTCGCGATACTTTTCCGTCACCGAAATCTCGGTGAAAGGCACGCCATAGACGCGTTCCACGTCATAGGGCGAGAACAGGTACATGTCCTCGTTGTTCTTGGCGAGCTCGAAGGTGATGTCGGGCACGACGACGCCGAGCGACAGCGTCTTGATGCGGATTTTCTCGTCGGCATTTTCACGCTTGGTATCGAGGAAACGCATGATATCGGGGTGATGGGCGTTGAGATAGACCGCACCCGCGCCCTGCCGCGCCCCGAGCTGGTTGGCATAGGAGAAGCTGTCTTCGAGCAGCTTCATCACCGGGATGATGCCCGACGACTGGTTCTCGATCTGCTTGATCGGCGCGCCGGCCTCGCGGATATTGGTCAGCGACAGCGCCACGCCGCCGCCGCGCTTCGACAATTGCAGCGCCGAATTGATCGACCGGCCGATCGATTCCATATTGTCCTCGACGCGCAGCAGGAAGCAGGAAACCAGCTCTCCGCGCTGCTTCTTGCCGGCATTGAGGAAGGTCGGCGTCGCCGGCTGGAAACGGCCGGAAATGATCTCGTCCACCATGTCGCGGGCAAGGCCCTCGTCGCCGCGCGCAAGCGCCAGCGCCACCATGCAGATGCGGTCCTCGTAGCGCTCGAGATAGCGCTTTCCGTCGAAGGTCTTCAGCGTATAGCTGGTGTAATATTTGAAGGCGCCGAGGAAGGTCGGGAAACGGAATTTCCTGGCATAGGCCTGGTCGAACAGGTCTCGCACGAAATTGAAGGAATACTGGTCGAGAACCTCCTGCTCGTAATAACCCTCGGTCACGAGGTAATCGAGCTTTTCCCTCAGATTGTGAAAGAACACCGTGTTCTGGTTCACATGCTGCAGGAAATACTGCTTGGCCGCCAAACGATCCTTGTCGAGCTGGATCCGCCCATCCTCGTCATAGAGGTTCAGCATGGCGTTCAGCGCGTGATAGTCGAGCGTTTCCGCCGCTTTCAAAGGGCGTTCGCCGGCGGGATGAGCAAAAGTGTTATGCGGTTTTGCGCCCGCATCCCGCGTCAGAGTTGTTCCCGTGTCCAAAATCGTTCCATCCCGTGTTTGACGTTGGCGACGTCGTCTTCCGTGCCCATGAGCTCGAACCTGTAGAGATACGGCACCAGGCATTTCCGCGAGACCACGTCGCCGGCGAGCCCGTATGTCTCGCCGAAATTGCTGTTGCCCGCGGCGATCACGCCGCGGATGTGTCCTCGGTTTTCCGCATCGTTCAAGAAACGGATCACCTGCTTGGGAACGGCACCCTTGCCGCCGTCGCCGCTATAAGTCGGCACAACAAGCACGAAGGGTTCGTGGATATGGAACGCGTCAACGCCACCGGTCGGAATGCGCGCCGCGCGCAGTCCGAGCTTGGCGACAAACCGATGGGTATTTTCGGATCGGCTGGAATAATAGACGATCAACCCCACCGCTTGTCCTCACTCAGGAGAGCGCGCTGATCATGTCGGGGCGGAAGCCCGCCCAGTGCTGCTCGCCGGCGATGACGACAGGCGCCTGCATGTAGCCGAGGCTGCGGACCCGATCGAGCGCTTCGGCATCCTGCGAGATATCGACGATGTCATAATCGACACCCAGACGGTCGAGGGCGCGGTAGGTGGCAGTGCACTGGACGCAGGCAGGCTTGCTGTAGACGGTAATGGTCATAGTATTCCTCGTGACGACGCGATTGGGACGCAGGACATCGATCGGAAATCTCTCGATATCCGTCGAAAAGGCTCTGTATTTTGCAGCTATGCGGCTCGTTCAGCCGCCGGGCGCGACGTGCCCTTTATATTGCGCGGGTGGCGGCCTGAATTGAGATACTGACATGACTTCACCCCGAAGTGGCTCAATGCGAAGGTTTCAGGGGCGGAGGTTCGGGCCTGCGCAACGCGATGCGGAGATCCCCGCAGCCATGCAAACGCGACCTTCCGGACACCCCGCCCGTGGACGTTTTGTTCGAGGCAGGTCTCCTGGCTCACGGGTCAAAGCACCCTGCCCCAGCCTTCCCAAGGCCTCATGCCTCAGTGACCTGAAATCGGACAGTTGCTCTCCGCTCACAGTTGCGGGGGCAGCTCCGGCGTTGTTGCGCCGTCATGGCGAAACGCACCGTATTCCCGTCTTAGCCATCGCTCCCTACGAATCGATGGAACCTCGAACACTAGATATAGTACGCCAATCCAAATTCGCGTCAACGGATGGTTTGTGCATTGCGTTACGACAGGTTTGAAATCGCTACATTCCTGTGAAGAACATGGATAACCAAAGCTTAAAGACAGCAGGCTGTGGAGAAGCCCCACGAGGGGAGCCGACCTATGACCGGTCCAAAGATTTCGGTTCGAGATCAGGCCCGAATCGTCGATGGGACATCCCGCCGGTGACGGGCGCCGGAGGATGAAGTCGGGGAATGCTTATATCTTTATCCGAAGCAGCCGCAGCGCGTTGATCGTCACCAGCACGGTGGCACCGGTATCGGCGAGGATCGCCGGCCAGAGCCCGGTAATGCCCATGATCGTCGTCACCAGGAACACCGCCTTCAGCCCCAGCGCGATGCTGATGTTCTGCAGGATGTTGCCCATCGTGCGTTTGGAAAGTTCGATCATCCGCGCCACGTCGCCGACGCGTCCGTGCAGCACGGCGGCATCCGCGGTCTCCAGTGCCACATCGGTGCCGCCGCCCATGGCGATGCCGATATCGGCAGCGGCCAGCGCCGGAGCATCGTTGATGCCGTCGCCGACCTTGGCGACGATCAAGCCCTGGCGCTTCAATTCGCCGACGACACGCTGCTTGTCCTCAGGCATCATCTCCCCGAGCCAGTCGATGCCGAGCATGCCGGCCACGGCTGCCGCCGTCCGCTTGTTGTCGCCCGTCAGCATCATCGCCTTGACGCCTGCCGATTTGAGGCTAGCGAGCCCGGCCTCGGCATCCTCGCGCGGCTCGTCGCGCATGGCGATCAGGCCGGCCGCGATACCGTTGACAAGCAGCACCGATACGCTCTTGCCCTCGTCGTTGAGCGCCGTGATGCGTGCATCCTGCTCCGCGCTGAGCGCCCCGAGCGCACGGGCAGCCGGCGGCGACAACAGGTCCAGCGTCTCGCCGCCGACCTTGCCGCTGACACCCTTGCCCGGCAGCGCTTCCAGCTCAAAGGCTGGCGGCACGGGAACGCCGTCCGCCTTGGCGCGGTTGAGGATAGCCAGGGCCAAGGGATGGCTGGATCCCTGCTCCAGCACCGCCGCGCGCGACAACACCTGCGCCTCCTTCAATCCGAAGGAAATGATGTCGGTCACCTGTGGCCTGCCCTCGGTCAGCGTGCCTGTCTTGTCGAAGGCGACCATCGTCACCTTGCCGAGCGTTTCCAGCACCGCGCCGCCCTTCATCAGCAGCCCGCGCCGCGCCCCCGCCGAAAGCGCAGCGGCGATTGCCGCCGGCGTCGAGATGACAAGCGCGCAGGGGCAGCCGATCAGCAGGATGGCGAGACCCTTATAGATCCATTCGCCCCACGACCCGCCGAACAGCAGCGGCGGAACGATGGCAACCAATGCTGCGACCACGACCACGCCGGGCGTGTAATAGCGCGAGAAGCGGTCGATGAAACGCTCGGTCGGCGCCTTCGATTCCTGCGCCTCCTCCACCAGCTTGACGACTCGGGCGATGGTATTGTCGGCCGCCGCCGCCGTGACGCGAACCCGGAGCAGCACATCGCCATTCACCGTGCCGGCAAAAACAACGGCATCGACACCCTTGCGCACCGGCGTGCTCTCACCCGTCACCGGCGCCTCGTCGATCGCACTCTCGCCGGAAACAATGATGCCGTCCGCCGAGATCCGGTCCCCCGGACGCACCATGATGACGGCGCCGACGGCAAGGCTTTCCGCCGGCACTTCCCGCGTCTGGCCATTGTCTTCGAGCAGCGCATTCTTCGGCACCAGGGCCGCCAGCGACTGGATGCTTTGGCGCGCCTTGCCCGCCGCCACCCCTTCCAGCAGCTCGCCGACGAGGAACAGGAACACGACGGTTGCCGCCTCCTCGCCGGCATTGATGATGACGGCGCCAACGGCGGCGATGGTCATCAGCATCTCGATCGAAAACGGTGTTCCCGAGAAAGCGGCCATGACGGCGCGCCGTGCAATCGGCACCAGGCCGACCAGCACGGCGACGATGAAGGCGTAAGAACCAATCGCCGGCACCAGATGGCCGACGGCATAGGCGGCAACGAGTGCGACACCCGAAAGGATGGTCAGCCGGCCCTTCCGGCTCTGCCACCAGGGACCGGCCATCGGCGCATGGTCGTGCCCGTGCAGGCCCTCGATTTCCTTCGCGCCATGATCGTGCGAGTGGTCATGACTTACATGATCATGGCCGTCATGGTCATGGTCATGGTCATGGCCCGCGTGATCACCATGGTCATGCTGATGGTCGTGACGATGCCGCGCACCGTTTTCCTGCGCGGGTGCCGCGCTTCCGGCAAGCGGCGCGACGGAATAGCCGAGCCCTGTCACCTTCTTCTCGATCGCCTTGAGATCGCTGCTGCCGTCATGCCGGACGGTCATCGTGCCCGCCATCACCGAAACGGAAACATCGGCGACACCCGCCACGCGTCTGACCGCGGTATCGATCTTGGTTGCGCAGGCGGCGCAATCCATGCCGCCGACCCGGTATCGTGTCTCGCTCTCAGCCATGATCCGCTTCCTTGTCAAACAGAAGCATCCCTCCTACATCCTCTAGCGACTAGAGGTGCAAGAGGAAAATCATGAAAAAGATCACGATCGGCGAAGCCGCGCGCCAAAGCGGCGTCAAGGTGCCGACAGTGCGTTACTATGAAAGCATTGGCCTGCTCGCCGCCCCGAGCCGCAGCGAGGGCAACCAGCGCTCCTTCGAACCGGCCGATGTCAGCCGCCTCGCCTTCATCCGCCACGCCCGCGAACTCGGCTTCGAGATCGAGGCGATCCGCACGCTGCTCACCCTGCAGGATGATCCGCACCAGTCCTGCGCCTCGGCCGACGCCATCGCCAAGGCCCGCCTCATCGAGGTCGAGCAGCGCATCCGCAGCCTGAAGGCGCTGAAGGCCGAGCTGGAAACCATGGTGGAAGGCTGCGGCCACGGCCGCGTCGATCAATGCCGCGTCATCGAGGTTCTCGCCGACCACGGCCAGTGCACGCATCCGCACCACTGATCTCAGCCCTTGCAGGCGATCCGCGCCCGCGCCAAAACTCAATGCAGACAGAATCGGGCGAAGACCTCTATGAACCAGAAGCGGATTGCCATCATCGGCGGCGGCCCGGCGGGTCTCGCGGCTGCCGAACTGCTTTCCCGTTCCGGTCATGCGGTGACGGTCTACGACGCCATGCCGACCTTCGCCCGCAAGTTCCTGCTGGCCGGCAAATCCGGTCTCAACATCACCCATTCCGAGGATTATGCCCGTTTCGCCACGCGTTTCGGCCCCGCCTCCGTCCATCTACGCGCCGCCCTTGATGCCTTTACCCCAGATGATATCAGGGATTGGGCCGCAGGCCTCGGGACCGAGACCTTCGTCGGCTCATCCGGCCGGGTTTTCCCGAAGGTGATGAAGGCCTCGCCTTTGCTGCGCGCCTGGCTCAGGCGGCTGGAAGCACAGGGCGTCACGCTGCGCACGCGCCATCGCTGGATCGGTTTTGCTGAAGACGGCTATGTCTTCGAAACGCCCGAAGGGCGCAGCATCATCCGTTGTGACGCAGCCCTGCTGGCGCTCGGTGGCGCAAGCTGGCCGCGCCTCGGCTCCGATGCAAGCTGGCTACCCTTGTTATCGGCAAGGGGCGTTGAGATCGAGGCTTTCAAACCCGCCAATTGCGGCTTCGTCGTCGACTGGAGCAAAAACTTCGGCGAGCGTTTCGCCGGCGAGCCGGTGAAATCGGTCACCGCAACCTCCGAGGCCGGCACCCTTCCCGGCGAATTCGTCATCACCGGAAGCGGCATCGAGGGCAGCCTGATCTATGCCCATACCGCCAGCCTCCGCGACCAACTGCTGAACCATGGCAGCGCCGTCCTGACGCTCGATCTCGCACCCGGCCGCACCATCGAAAGGCTGCGCCACGATCTTGCGCGGCAGGACCCCAAATCCAGCTTTTCAAACCGCCTGCGCAAGAGCGCCGGCCTCGACGGCGTCAAGGCCGCGCTGCTGCGCGAATTCGCGCCCGAGCGCGACCGGACAGATCCCGAACGCCTGGCCGGCCTGATCAAGGCCCTGCCGGTGCCGGTGATCGAAACCCGCCCGATCGCCGAAGCGATCTCCTCGGCCGGCGGCATCTGTTGGAGCGGCATCGACGAAGGCTACATGTTGAAGGCGCTGCCGGGCACCTTCGTCGCCGGCGAAATGCTCGACTGGGAAGCACCGACAGGCGGTTATCTTCTCACCGCCTGCCTGGCGACCGGCCGGGCGGCCGCGCGCGGCATCGAGGCCTGGCTGTTGCGGTCGATGCCGATGATCTCGAACCGGATCTAGATCAATGAAATGACGGATGATGTCGTGCAAAGATCGCTGACGCTTTCCAGCATTGTGCCCTGATTGCCGGGGCGAAGGGGGGATGGCCGTCGACACTTGCAATTGCAAACCGGCCGCTTTTCCATCAGACTATGCTGAACTTCGGTGGGAGGAGCCGATGCACGAACACTCAGCGCACGCCGAGCACGTCTACACGTCTGCCCAGCGCGATTCCGCCGCAGCCAGTTCTCCGGTCGTCGCCTCATGGCGTCGATGCATGACCATGCACCAGCTCGCGCCCGAGGACGAACGGGCACCGCTGCGCCTTACCGATCAGGAATTCCGCAATGCACGCGAGCAATCCGAACAGCTGATCGCCAGCGCGACGGGAGAGCTCGATCGTCTCTTTACCACCGTCGGCAAAGCCGGCTGCTGCCTGCTTCTGACCGACAAGAACGGCATCGCGCTGGAGCGCCGGGGAGCTGCCGGCGACGACAAGGAATTCCGCGAACTCGGCCTCTGGACCGGCTCGATCTGGACAGAGGCGAGCATCGGCACCAACGGCATCGGCACCGCACTTGCAGACGAGCGTGCCGTCGCCATATTCCGCGATCAGCATTTTTTCTGCTCGAACACCAGCCTCAGCTGCACGACGGCGCCGATCCGCGATCATCGTGGCCGGCTAGCCGCGGCGCTTGATATCTCCACCTGCCGCGAAGACGTCAACGAGATGACGCTGGCGATCCTGACGCAAACCGTGCGCGATGCGGCGATGCGCATCGAGCTCAACCTCTTCCGTTCGGCCTTTACAGGCGCCCGTTTCCTCATGGTCCCGGCCGGCGCCAATTCCGCCGCCGCTCTGCTCGCCGTCGACAGGCACGATCTGGTGCTCGGCGCGACGCGCGCCGCCCGCATCGCGTTGCAGCTGGACGACAGACGCATCGCCGCCGGCATTCCGGCCGCCGATGCCCTGCATGAGGCTGGCGTCTCGCAGCAGGATGAGATCATCGAGGCGGAGAAGGCAGCGCTGCTTCGGGCGCTGTCGCGCGCCGGCGGCAACGTCTCACGGGCGGCGACCGCGCTCGGCATCAGCCGCGCTACGCTGCACAGGAAGATGAAGAAGCTCGATCTCCACTGATCAGCCTCAAGGGTTCCGCCGCTGCGGCACTCGCGACCCGATGCTGTCGCAGCTCTGCGACACTGTGCACTGCGGTATGGAAGACCCACCCTAGTCCCTGCGCCAAAACATATTCATTTTCCTCCCACTGGTTCGCTTGGGAACCTGGATCATCAAGGGAGGATGACATGCTTCATCAGAAAATCGTCGAGTCGCCGTTCAAACTGAAATACGGCAATTATATCGGCGGCGAATGGCGCGAGCCGGTCGAAGGCAAATACTTCGAAAACGTCACGCCCGTCACCGGCGGCAAGCTCTGCGACATTCCCCGCTCAAATGAAAAAGACATCAATCTTGCGCTCGACGCTGCCCATGCGGCCAAGGAAAAATGGGCCCGCACCTCCGCCGCCGAGCGCTCCAATATCCTCATGAAGATTGCCCAACGCATGGAAGACAAGCTGGAACTGCTCGCCCAAGCCGAGACCTGGGACAATGGCAAGCCGATCCGCGAAACCATGGCGGCCGACATTCCGCTGGCGATCGACCACTTCCGCTATTTCGCTTCCTGCATCCGCGCCCAGGAAGGTTCGATCGGCGAGATCGACCATGATACGATCGCCTATCACTTCCACGAACCGCTCGGCGTCGTCGGCCAGATCATTCCCTGGAATTTCCCGATCCTGATGGCCACATGGAAACTTGCTCCGGCGCTTGCCGCCGGCAACTGCGTCGTCCTGAAGCCCGCCGAGCAGACGCCCGCCTCGATCCTGCTCTGGGCCGAACTCGTCGGCGATCTCCTGCCGCCCGGCGTGCTCAACATCGTCAATGGCTTCGGCCTCGAAGCCGGCAAGCCGCTGGCGACCAGCCCTCGCATCGCCAAGATCGCCTTCACCGGCGAGACGACGACTGGCCGGCTGATCATGCAATATGCCAGCCAGAACCTCATTCCGGTGACGCTGGAGCTCGGCGGCAAATCGCCGAACATCTTTTTCGCCGATGTGATGGCTGATGACGACGACTTCCTCGACAATGCGCTCGAAGGCTTTGCGATGTTTGCCCTCAACCAGGGAGAAGTCTGCACCTGCCCGAGCCGCGCCCTCGTCCAGGAATCGATCTACGACCGCTTCATGGAAAAGGCCGTCAAACGCGTCGAGGCGATCAAGCAGGGCAACCCACTCGACAGCGCGACGATGATCGGCGCCCAGGCTTCGTCGGAGCAACTGGAAAAGATCCTCGCCTATCTTGATATCGGCAAGCAGGAAGGTGCGGAGGTTCTGACCGGCGGCTCGCGCAACGATCTCGGCGGCGAACTGGCGAACGGCTATTACGTCAAGCCAACGATCTTCAAGGGCCACAACAAGATGCGCGTGTTCCAAGAGGAGATCTTCGGACCGGTGGTTTCGGTCACGACCTTCAAGAACGAGAAGGAGGCGCTCGAAATCGCCAACGACACGCTCTACGGCCTCGGCGCCGGTGTCTGGAGCCGCGACGCCAATCGCTGCTACCGTTTCGGTCGCGAGATCCAGGCCGGCCGCGTCTGGACCAATTGCTACCACGCTTACCCGGCCCATGCCGCCTTCGGCGGCTACAAGCAATCGGGGATCGGCCGTGAAACCCACAAGATGATGCTCGACCACTACCAGCAGACCAAGAACATGCTGGTGAGCTACAGCCCGAAAGCCCTTGGCTTCTTCTGAGATGCAACATGGCGGGAGGGTCTCAAACCCCTCCCGAAACTTCGGAGGAAGAACAATGGAAACGACCGTCAACGGCGAACCGCGTGTTCTTGCAACCGACGCGGCACTCGCTCTGATCGGCGAGATCAGGCGGGATCATCCCGATATCCTCTTCCACCAGTCCGGCGGCTGCTGTGACGGTTCCTCGCCGATGTGTTATCCCGCCGATGACTTCATGATCGGCGACAGCGACGTCAAGCTTGGCGAGATCGGCGGCGTGCCGGTCTATATCAGCGCCAGCCAGTTCGAGGCTTGGAAGCATACGCAGCTGATCATCGACGTCGTGCCCGGCCGCGGCGGCATGTTCTCGCTCGACAACGGCCGCGAGAAGCGCTTCCTCACCCGCTCCCGCCTCCTCGGCGGCGGCGAGGCCTGCGCCATCCCGGATGTGACGGTAAGGTCCGTCTAGAGCATGATGCCGAAAAGTGTAGGCGGCTTTCGGGCGACATCATCCTCTAACTAGCTAATTGAGAACGGGATTCAGATTGTGGGCCAACCGGACCTAAAATCATCCTGTTCCAGGGAATTTCGCCTGTAGTATTCCCATAGTACCCTCTGCCTCTCGCGCTTTGCTACTCTCCGCCTGTTGGTTTCAAAGGGAGGAAACGATGCCAGCCTCAAAGATCCTGATGATTACGGGTGATTTCACCGAAGATTACGAAACGATGGTGCCGTTCCAGACGCTGCTTGCCTGCGGCCATACGGTCGACGCCGTCTGCCCCGGCAAAAAGGCCGGTGAGACCGTCGCCACCGCCATCCACGATTTCGAGGGCGACCAGACCTATTCCGAAAAACGGGGCCACAATTTTGCGCTGAACGCCACTTTCGACAGCGTGCGGGCCGAAGATTACGATGCGCTCGTCATCCCCGGCGGCCGCGCACCTGAATATCTGCGCCTCAATGCCGACGTCATCAAATCCGTCCGCCATTTCTTCGACGCCGGAAAACCCGTCGCCGCCATCTGCCATGGCGCGCAGCTGCTTGCCGCTGCCGGCGTGCTGAAGGGCCGCACCTGCTCAGCCTATCCCGCCTGCCGGCCGGAAGTCGAACTTGCCGGCGGCATCTATGCCGACATCGCCATCAGCGATGCGGTCTCGGACGGCAATCTGGTCACAGCGCCGGCCTGGCCGGCGCATCCCTCATGGCTACGCCAGTTCATGGCTGTGCTGGATGCCGCAGCCCTGTTGGAAACCAACGCCGCCTAGAAGGGCGGCACGGGAGGACGACATGTGTGAACTCTTCATCAAGGCGGATGCGCGGCTGTGGGAAAGCACCACCCGGTCGCTGCGCATCGACGGCATGGTCACCAGCGTCAGGCTGGAAAACTTCTTCTGGTCGAAGCTGGAGGAAATCGCGCGGCGCGACGGCATGAATGTCGTTCAGCTGATCACCCGGCTGCACCATGAATCGATCGATGCCGGACATGATCTCGGAAACTTCACGTCCTTCCTGCGAGTCTGCTGCGCCCGCTATCTCGATCTCCAGCTTACCGGCGATATCCCGGGCGATGTCACCCGCCCGATCTCAAGCCTCGACGCGCCTGTCATCCTCGGCCGCGAACGGGCGAAATATCACTGACAGCCGGCCGGCACGACCATCGGGCGATGATAGACGAAGCTGCCCGCGGCAACTCGCCGGCAGTTCCGCAAGACGTCTCGACATAACCCTTGCGGCGGGCTTGCACTGGCGCGCAGCCTGGATCAACAATGCGCGGCATCGTCCAGCAGCTGCACCGTCAGGAGATCGACTATCATGAACGACCAGAAAGCCGTGATCGTCACCGGCGCCGGCGGCAACCTCGGCAGCGCCGTTGTCCGTGAGCTTGCCGGCGCCGGCGCAAAACTCGTTTGCATGAACCGTTCGAGCGACGAGCTGGAAGCCTTGGCCGCCACTCTCCCCGCCTCCACCGAGTTTCTATCGATCGCCGGAACCGATCTCACCGACTATGCCTCCTGCGCCGCCGCTGTTGCGCGGGCCGTCAAGCGTTTCGGCGGCGTTAGCGCATTGGTCAACACCGTCGGCGGCTTCCAGATGGGGCCGGTCGGGCCGGATGCTCCCGCCCAATGGGAGACAATGATGACTGCAAACGCCCGCACCGCGCTGACGATCAGCGCCGCGGTTCTCCCGACCATGAAGGCATCCGGCTACGGCCGCATCGTTCATGTTGCCGCCGCACCCGGCCTGAAGGCCGGCGCCAGGCAGGCCGCGTACGCCGCCTCGAAAGCCGCCGTCATCCGGCTCACCGAAGCGATCGCTGCCGAATGCCGCGACGACCGCGTCACCGCCAATTGCATCCTGCCAGGGACGATCGACACGCCTGAGAACCGCGCGGCCATGCCCGATGCGAAGACGGACGGCTGGGTCTCGCCGCAATCGATCGCCCGCCTCATCGCCTTCCTGATTTCGCCGGCCGCAGCCGTCGTCACCGGCGCGGCAATCCCGGCGACCGGCCGCGAATAACGGAAGACGCGGCGTGAGCCACCGGCAGTGGGTGATCAGACGAGAGAGATCTGCAAGTTTTAGTCAATGACACACGATCTGGCTTGAGGTTCGGTTCGCCTTGAGGCAGCCTCGTCTCCGCCTGCCCATGTGATGGGCACGAGACAGCGGACGGACACAATGGTCTTAGGGATCGCATTGCGGCGACATTTGCCAGAAGACGGGTGGCTTCAATGACGCACGGTCCGGCATTGCGCGCTGTCGGCGCAAACAGCCTGCTACGCAAGGAATGGTTCCTGGGCGTCAGCGTCGCGACCAGCCTGGCGTTTCTTGTTTTCCAGGAGCAGCTCTTCGGACAGCTTTCCGATCCGCTTTGGTTCACTGTCGTTTTTGTCTGGCTGTTCGCTGCCGTCCTCGGTTCCGCTCTGTCGGTGGTGCGGCACGCGGATCACTTGGCGGAGCGGCTGAAGGAGCCTTACGGCACGCTCATTCTGACGCTTGCCATCACCTCGATCGAGGTGATGGCAATTTCGGCCGTCATGCTTCACGGCGAAAACAATCCCACGCTTGCGCGCGATACTCTGTTTGCAGTCGTTATGATCATCCTCAACGGCATGGTCGGCCTGTCCTTGCTGCTGGGTGCATGGCGGCGACCGGAACAGCAGCATAACCTGCAGGGCGCCAATGCCTATCTCGGAGTCATCGTACCGCTGGCGACCCTGAGCCTGGTGATGCCGACATTTCTTGCGGGCCCGGACGGACAACATCCATCGGCGGCGCGGCAATTGATACTTGGCATCATATCGGTCGGCCTTTACGCCACGTTTCTGTTTCTTCAGGCCGGCCGCCATCGGGACTATTTCAGCGACGACAGCAACCGTCACGAACCTCCCCGCGAACGTGCTCCTCACCATGGGCCGGTATGGCCTCATGCCATCCTGCTTTTCGCCTACATGGGTCCTGTCGTCTTTCTGGTCGAACAGCTTGCCCGGCCGATCGATTACATTATCGAAACCTTGCACGCTCCAACCGCATTTGGCGGTGTTGTCATGGCCGTCCTCGTCGCCACGCCCGAGGCCATCAGCGCCGTGCGTGCGTCCATCGCCAATAATCTGCAGCGCTCCGTCAACATCTTCCTTGGTTCAGTGCTGTCGACGATCGGGCTGACGGTGCCGGCGATGCTTGTTGTCAGTCAGCTTTACGGACACCCCGTGACACTCGGCCTCGAGCATGGAGATCTTGTGATGCTCCTGCTCACTCTTGCCGTCAGCATCATCACCTTTGCCAGCGGCCGCACCCATCTCATGCAAGGTGCCGTCCATCTGGTGCTTTTCCTGGCCTATGTGCTGCTGATTTTCCAGCAATGACGCCCGGCCGCAAGATCAGGAAAGTAAAGAGTTCCAAGCTTTGACCGTCTTCCGCTATGATAATGAGAGCTTTGCATATTTTGGCAATCATAGTGGCTGCAGGATCGTGAACGATACGGAGGCCGGACTTGAGCTCACTGTTGCTTGGCGGGCTTGTATTTATCTTTCTGTCGACGGCGACATCGATAGGATTGATAGTGCGCGCCCGCTTGCCGGATCATCATCTCAATGCGGAATCCAAGGATGTCATCAGGCTGGCGACGGCGGTGGTCGGAACGCTGTCGGCCCTGGCACTCGGCCTTCTTATCGCATCCGCCAAGTCGAGCTATGACAACGCCGAAGTGGAGATGAGAACGGCGGCGGCGCGGGTGCTCCTGCTTGACCGCGTCATGGCGCAATACGGGCCGGAAACCGACAAGGCGCGTCAATTGCTGCGTGAACTCATCGAGAAACGGCTGAGCCGCGGCTGGACGACGGAGACGACCGACGAACCATCCGCCAAGGCGCTGGGAGAATATCAGGATATCGAAGCGGTTCAGGGCGACCTTCGATCCCTGCTGCCGAAGGATGCCGTGCAGCGCTCTCTGCAGGCGCGCGCTCTTGAGGTGAGCGGCATGCTGGCCGAGACCCATTGGCTGCTGGTCGAATCCGGTAAGGAGGGTTTACCCTGGGCCTTCCTTGCCGTTCTCGTCTGTTGGCTCGGGCTGCTTTTTGCGACCTTTGGGCTGCAGGCGCCGGCCAATCCGACGGTGCTGTCCATTCTGCTTGTCTGCGCCCTGTCCGTCGCCGGCGCGATCTTTCTGGTTTCGGATATGGCCAATCCGTATGTCGGGCTGATCCGTGTTTCGGATGCCCCTCTGCAATCCGCCATCGAACGGCTCGGGAAACCGTAGTCGTTTTGACGTCTCTCAAGAGATGACTCCAACACAGTTCAATTGTGCACCAGCAGCTATTGCAATTTTTAGCAATGCCGCGACATAATATCGCATGCCCGGAACTTTTCGGAGAGGGGTCGTCTCCGCCGAGGCACGCATCAAGACTGGGGCTCTTCAACATCGGGGCGGCGGCAATGCGTGTGAGATTGTATCAGGGTCTGTGCCTGTCTGTGGCGCTCGCCGGCATGGCAATTCTTGCTGGCTGCGAGGAAAGCGGCAACACCTATGTTGCTCCTCCACCACCTCCAGTTCGCGTCGCCCAGCCGGTCCAGCAACCGGTCACTCTCTATTTCGAGCTCACCGGCAACACGGCGCCGCTCAATTCCGTCGATATCGAGGCGCGCGTCCAAGGCTACATCCAATCCATCGACTATCAGGACGGCATGACGGTAACGAAGGGCACCAAGCTCTTCGGCATCGAGCGCGACACCTATCAGGCGCAACTGGATCAGGCGAAGGCATCGCTCGCCTCGCAACAGGCGTCTCAGGTCGGCGCGCAGCAGGAATACGACCGGCAGCTCAATTTGTCGAAGCAACAGGTCACCACGCAGACCGCAGTCGACAGCGCCAAGGCGACACTCGACGAGGCGAATGCGTCCATCCTCAATGCCCAGGCCAATCTCGAGCTCGCGACGATCAACTTGGGATACACGGAAGTGCTTGCCCCCTTCGACGGCACCGTCACCGACCACCTCGTCGATATCGGCGCGCTGGTCGGCGTATCCGGTCCCACCAAACTCGCCAGCATTGTGCAGCTGGATCCGCTCTATGCCTATTTCAACGTCAGCGAAACCCAGGTGCTGACGATCAAGGAAACCCTGGCAAAGCAGGGGCACACCTTCAAGCAGACGGACCTTCCAACCATACCGGCGGAAATCGGCCTGCAGACGGAAGAAGGTTATCCGCACAAGGGCCATCTCGATTACGTATCGCCGCAGCTCGATGCCTCCACAGGCACGCTTCAGGTGCGCGCCGTGTTCGACAACAAGGACCGAGCCATGTTGCCTGGTCTCTTCGTCCGGGTCCGCGTGCCGGTCGGCCATAACGACAAGGCCCTGCTGGTGCGCGACGATGCGATCGGCACGAACCAGCTGGGCAGCTATCTGCTCGTTCTCGGCAAGGACGATGTCATCGAGCAGAAGCAGGTCAAGACCGGCCAGCGTGAAGGTTCGCTCCGCGTCATCGAGTCAGGCCTCGATGCAGCCGACTGGGTGGTGACCCAAGGTATCCAGCAGGCCATTCCCGGCAGTAAGGTCACGCCCGAGAAGATGGAAATGAACCCGCCGGCAACTGCCGCCGGCGATGCCAAGGCCAAGACCACCACGCAATGAATTCGCCATCATGGTTCATCTGAACGTCTGAGGACAGCAGCATGATCTCGCGCTTCTTCATCGAGCGACCGGTACTCGCCAACGTCCTGGCGTTGGTCTTCGTGCTCATCGGCGCGGTGGCCCTCATCCAACTGCCCGTGGCGCAATATCCGAATGTCGTTCCGCCGACGGTGCAAGTGACGACGCGCTTTCCCGGCGCCAGCGCCCAGACCCTGGTCGACACCGTGGCGCTGCCGATCGAGCAGCAGGTCAACGGCGTGCAGGACATGCTCTACATGCAGTCAACCAGCGCCAGCGACGGCACTTACTCGCTGACCGTGACCTTTGCCATCGGCACGGATCCCGACCAGGCTCAGGTCCTGGTACAAAACCGCGTTGCCATAGCGATGTCGTCGCTTCCCGAAGCGGTACAGCTTCAGGGCGTGACGACGCAGAAGAAGTCGACGGCGATCCTCGGTTTCGTCAGCCTGACCTCACCAGACAGCCGTTATGACAGCCTGTTCCTGTCGAACTACGCCGTCATCAACTTGCAGAATGAACTCGCCCGCCTGCCAGGTGTCGGCAACGTCACCGTGTTCGGCGCCGGTCAATATGCCATGCGCATCTGGATGGATCCGAACCTGCTGCAGGCGCGCGGCCTGACCCCGCAGGATGTCGTCAGCGTCGTGCAGCAGCAGAGCCAGGAGGTCGCCGCCGGCCAGATCGGCATTCCGCCGGTGCCGAAGGGGCAGGTCTTCCAATATACGCTGAACGTCAATGGCCGGCTGAACGAGGCGGCCGACTACGAGAATATCGTCGTCAAAGTGGAAAGCGGACAGGGCGGCCGTGTGACCCGGATCCGCGATATCGGCCGCGTCGAACTCGGCGCCCAGACCTACAGCCAGTCCTTCATGCAGAACGGCAGGCCGGCGGCTGGCATCGGCATTTTCCAACTGCCGGAAGCCAATGCGATCTCGGTTGCACAGGCCGTGCGGGCGAAAATGGAAGAGCTCTCGAAGAGCTTTCCGCCGGGCCTCGAATATCATGTACCGTTCGACACGACGAAATTCGTCGAGGCCTCCATCGACGAGGTTTACGTCACCTTGATCGAGGCCGGCGTTCTCGTTCTCATCGTCATTCTCGTCTTCCTGCAGGACTGGCGGGCGATGCTCGTGCCGGCGACCACCGTTCCGGTCACCATCATCGGCGCCTTCGCGGCCATGGCGGCATTGGGCTTCACCGTCAACCTGTCGACGCTCTTTGCCATCGTTCTCGCCATCGGTATCGTCGTCGACGATGCCATCGTCATCGTCGAAGGTGTCGCCCGGCACATCGAGGCGGGCATGTCCGGCCGAAAGGCCGCCGAGAAAGCGATGGAGGAACTGCTCGGTCCGGTCATCGGCATCACGCTGGTGCTGATGGCCGTTTTCATTCCAGCCGCCTTCCTGCCCGGCCTGACCGGACAGCTCTACAGGCAGTTCGCCCTCGTGATTGCCGCGACGGCGCTGATCAGCGCGATCAATGCCGTCACGCTGAAACCGACGCAATGCGCCCTCTGGCTGCGTCCGCCGGCCCCGCCCGAGAAACGCAACATCCTTTATCGCGGCTTCAACAGGGTCTACGACAAAGGCGAGCGCGGCTATGCCGGGCTGATCGGATCGATGACCCGTCACGCCGGCATCATGGCGGTCGCGGCACTGGTGCTGATCGCGGTCGCCGCCTGGGGGCTTGCCCGCCTGCCGACGGCATTCCTGCCCATCGAGGATCAAGGCTATGTGCTGATCAATGCGCAATTGCCGGACGGCGCCTCGAAGGAGCGCACCGATGCTGTCATGGACGCGGTCGGCAAGATCGCCGAAGCCACACCCGGCGTCGACCAGGTGCTGACCATCAGCGGCATCTCCGTTCTCGACAACAATGCCAGCCTGCAGAATGCCGGCGTCGCCTATGTCGTGCTGAAGGATTGGGATGAACGCGGCAAGCAGAAGGGGCAGGACTTGCTGTCGATCTACCAACATCTGAACGGCGCGCTGCAAGGCGTGCTCACGGCCAAGACGCTGGTGATCGTGCCGCCTCCGATCCAGGGCGTCGGCAATGCCAGCGGCTTTACCATGCAGGTCGAGATCAGGAACGGCATTTCCGACTACCCGCTGCTGCAATCGCTTGCCGATACGATCGTCAGGAACGGCAGTGCCCAATCGTCGCTGCAAAGGCTGAGCACGCCTTTTCGCTCGAACGTGCCGCAGCTGGCTGTTTCCGTCGATCGCATCAAAGCGGAGACGCTGGGAATTACCGTGGGCCAGGTCTTTTCCGCTCTCTCCGGCTATGTCGGATCGAGCTATGTGACCCAGTTCAACAAATTTGGCCGCACCTTCCAGGTCTATGCACAAGCCGCCTCCGATTTCCGGGTCAGCGCCGAAGACATCCGCAATCTCAAGGTCAAAGCCGGCGACGGGACGATGGTGCCGCTCGGCACGGTCGTCGATGTCACGACGACGCAAGGTCCTTCCCTGATCAGCCTCTACAATCTCTACCCCACAGCAACCATCGTCGGCGGTCCTGCCGCCGGCTTCAGTTCCGGCCAGTCGCTCGACGTCATGGAACAGATTGCCGACCAGACGTTGCCGCCGGGCACGGGCTTCGAGTGGACGGCGCTCTCCTATCAGGAGAAGGCCGTGGGCGGGCAGATCTATTTCATCTTCGCGCTCGCCATGCTGCTCGTCTATTTCGTGCTCGCCGGTCAGTATGAAAGCTGGATCTTGCCACTGGCGGTCATACTCGCCGTGCCGCTCGCTCTGCTGGGCACGGTAGCAGCACTTACCGCTGCGGGTGTTGCCAACAACCTCTATACGCAGATCGGCCTTATCCTGCTGATCGCACTTGCATCGAAGAACGCCATCCTCATCGTCGAATATGCGCGGGAAAAGCGGGCGGAAGGCATGGAAATCCTGGATGCGGCCGTCGAGGCCGCCCGGCTGCGTTTCCGGCCAATTCTGATGACGTCCTTCGCCTTTATCCTCGGCGTCCTGCCGCTGGTGCTGGCGACGGGCGCCGGCGCATCGGCCCGTAAGTCGATCGGCATATCGGTCTTCAGCGGCATGATCGCCTCGACCTGTCTTGCCGTGCTCTTCGTACCGTCCTTCTACGTCCTGCTGCAGCGCCTCGAGGAATATTTGAAACGGCGCGGAGCGACCGCAAACACGGCCGCGAGCGTGACGGAGGCGGAGACATCGAACGTCCGATAGACGACCGCAGCATTATTGGACGATCACCTGCACATAAACGTTGCCGCTCTTGGCGTAATAATACGCGCCGCATCGATAATAGTAGCCGCCGTAATAGGGACCATAGCGGCAGCCTGCCGGAAGCACGGCGATGGTCGTCGTCGTGCGTGTGACGACCCGCCGCGTCGTCCGACGGGCCACGCCCGCATAAGAGAGCGGCGTCAGCGGCCTGCCGATGACGGCGCCCGCCGGCGTGGCGAAGCCGATCGACAACGGCAGAAATCCCTGCACCTCGATGCGAATGTCGGTGAATGTCACGACGCCGGCGAGGCCCAGAGCGAAGAACAGCTTGTTATAGGTCATTTCACCTCTCCCATATCGGCAGGCGCCGGAAGCTCATCAAGCGATTGCAGCTCGCTGAGATCGACCGTCTTCGCACTGGCCGGAACTTCGATGCTGTAGGAAACGGCCGCGACATCGGCGCCGCTTTTGAAATCGCTGATTTCAAGCGTGTATTGCGGCGCCTGGACGACGTGCTTGCTGGTGATGACGTAACGGCGCGGTATCGGTTGCGAGCCGGTCTGTATCCAGATCTGCCAGTCGATTTCAGGCGTTCGGAAGGCCAGGTATGCGCATTCGACGCCATCCACGAAAGCACTGGAAATGTGCTTGGCATCGGTCACCTCAGACATCAGCACATCATAGACGTTGGAGGACAAGAGATCGGCGCCTGGCGCTTCGACCCCCGCGGTCATAAGCCTGTTGATCAGTTCGTCGAGCGAACCCTTGCCATCGATCTTGGCATAGGCGTCGAGGTTCTTGCCATGCACCGTCAGCGACGAACCGTCGAAACTGACGTCGAGATCGGCAAAACCGCCGGTTCTGGTGACACGCAGCTTGTCGGGACGTGTCAGGTTGGCTGTCCCGGAGCTGACGAACTGGAGCTTCTCGAACTCGGGCGTCACGGCTTCGAGCGACGATTGATAGGTAAAGGATATCGTCTTCTGCGCCGCCAGAAAATCGGACATCGCCTTGAGTAGGGCTTTTGCATCATCCGCCCAAGCGCTCGTTGGCAGCGCCAGGCCGGCGGCGAGCGAGGTATAAACAAGCATCCGCTTCAATCGCGGGAAACAGAAAGTCGATGACATGACAATGCCTTTCATATGTGCCGTCATTGATTTCATCGGATATGCAGGTGCCGAACCGATTCCGGCCGGAGATGAAGTGTGCAGACGCAAACTGTGCATGTGCCAGACCGGCCACCTGCCGGTCTTTACCGCGTTGCGCTCACCGAATGACGCTGAAGCGCGATGCTGTTCGGATTACCGCTTTCACAGATCGGGGTCTGACCAGGCTATAATCCCGAAGTCAACACTCTGTGGCAGGCCGGCGACACGCGTTGCAGATTGTCCCAGAGGCAAGCGATACCCCGCCCTCCGCCGAGCGGCACCATCCGGCACAAGGCCCGGAAGTCCAATCCACAGGTTTCACGCAGGATCATCAGTTCCTCGCGTGGCGAGAAGGCCGGCATCATGGCCTGAGGAGCAGGCGTGGTCGCGACCGCCGCAGCGCCGCCGCCGGTGGCCGGGGTTGATCCGGCTGCCCCTCCGAGCGCCGCAACGGCCTGCTGACACGGTGCCGACAGAGCGGCGTTGTGCTGCTGCAAGCAGCTGAGCGCCTCTGCGCCGCCCGGCGTCACGCCAGAACATTGCGCCATAAAATCGCGTTGGCAGGCTGATTTGACGGCGTTGCGCTGCGCCTGCGTCGGCTGATGCGCCGGCGCGCCGGTCGCAGGCGCCGGGGTGACCGCTCCGGTGGTTGCCGGCGCGGCCGGAGACGGCTCCGCCGATGTCGACTTCGGTTTGCTAACCGCCGACACAGCTTTCTTACAGCCGGCTGAAAGTGTGGCGCTATGCTGTTGCAGGCAGGTGAGTGCCTCCATCCCGCCCGGCGTGACGCCGGAACATTGCGCCATGAAATCGGAACGGCATTCCGCCCTGATCGCATTGCGCTGCTCCTCAGTCGGCGCCTGCGCAGACGCGACGCCTGCGAAGAGCACCACTGCGCAGAGCGGTGGCAATCCCGAGATAGCAAACCGAAGACGACGCCTTCCATGCGGAGTCGTCAGTAGAGAAGATGCCCATTTTCCCATTATTCCTCCCCCCTATAAATCTCTAATCTACTTCATGAAATCGAACGCCCTGCTGAATAGGATAATAAACGCCCGCCAATTTGAGGGACGTTGCTTGCCGCTGCGAAAATATTAAAACGCCGGCTCCACGTATATTAGAATATTGCTAATTTAGCAACTATCGTGCGCCTGAAAACTGATCAAGGGAAACGTATCGCTCATCAGCTTTCTGATCGGAAACCATGCATCTCAAAGCAAGTGCTTTGCGAATACATGCTGCCGTCATGCCGCAGCCTCGTACCCTCTTGAAGCCGGGCTCTCGCGGCCTTCAAGCCGAAAGCGTGCAATCATGTCGGTAAGTGCAAGCGCCTCGGACGATAGCTGTTGGGTGGCAGCATTCGTCTCTTCCACCATCGCCGCATTTTGCTGCGTCATACGATCAATATCGTTGACCGACGCGTTGATCGAATGGAGTGTCGTTGCCTGTTCGCGGCTTGACGAGGCAATGAGTTCAATATGGCCGACGATGTGGACGATCTCGCTGGAAATCTCCATCAGCGCATCGCCGGTGCGGCCGACGAATTCGGAGCCGGACGCAACCTCGCGGACGGAATTGTTGATGAGCTCGCCGATTTCCTTGGCTGCACGAGCCGATCGCTGCGCCAGTTCCCGCACCTCCTGTGCCACGACAGCAAAGCCCTTGCCGGCCTCACCCGCTCTCGCCGCTTCGACTCCCGCATTTAGGGCCAAGAGATTGGTCTGGAAAGCGATGGAGTCGATGGCGCTGACAATCTGAACGATCTTGCCCGACGCGTCCTCAATCCGTCCCATGGCCGAAACCGCGTTTTGGACCACTGAAGCCGAGGCGTCGGCACCCTGTTTGGCGCGTTGGACAAGCGCAAGCGCTGCTGCTGCCCGTCCTGACGAGGTATTGACGGCGGAAGAAATCTCCTCCACTGCCGCTGCGGTTTCCTCAAGTGCAGCCGCCTGCTTCTCCGTTCGACGGGCCAGGTCATCAACGGCTTCCGCCATCTGTCGGCCATTGTCGTTGATGAGGGAAGACGTCTCGCGGATATCGCAGAGCGTCTCTCTGAGACCCGCCACCGACATGTTGAAATCGGTGCGGATCCGGTCGAGTTCGGCGGCAAAGGGCGTATCGATCGAAAAATTCAACTCCCCGCGCGACAGCCGCGTGAGCCCCTCTGCAAGCGCCTCGATTGCGGCGTCAACCTGGACCTTGGCGCTACGTCGCTGGAGTTCGTTGCGGGCGCGCTCAGATTCCGCATCACTGCGCGCGATCTCGGCCTGTTGTTCCATTTCGACATTCGACAGCGCATTTTGTTTGAAGACGGAAAGCGCACGAGCCATTTCCCCGATTTCGTCGCCCCGTGCCTCGCCGGTGATTGTGGTATCGAGCCGTCCCTCTGCGATCTTGCGCATCGCTGCGGTAATCTGGGTGATCGGTCCCTTCAGGGTGACGACCAGTGCGGCACCCGCGGTCATAGCAATCAGGATGCCGATGACAATCGCGCCTCCGGATATCCTATTGGCCTGTTGACGATCCTGCCCAGCATTTTGCCTCTGCGTCTCGGCGAATTGAGCAAGCAGGTTCCAGGTGTTGTCGATCTGCCCCGCAGCGCTGTCGAACTCAGCCAGTTTGCGCACCGCACCTTCGGAAAGCGCTGCCGCGTTCGCCGCAAGCAGATCGAGGACGGGTTGAGCCTTCTTCGGAATTTCGGCAAAGACCGGATCGTCGTTCACCACGCCGGCGAGACGGCCGAGCTCGGTCTGATACATGTAGATCGACTGCTGGACTTTCTTCACCCGCGCATCGTCTGGATTGCCGGCGAGTTCGGCGAAGCCGACGCGGATCTCGTTATTGCTGTTAACGATGGCGCGCAGTTCGTTGCCGACATTGGTCGCCTGAGAGATATCTTTGTCCGACGCGGCAAGCGCCAACACGGAGGTCCGCATCAGATCGTCGCCAATCGTCTTGAGACTGTCGCCAGTTGCAGCAAGATCGGCGACGGCGGTATCCGTTGCTGGGACATCCAAAGTGTCAGGCGACACCTTCGAAGCGTTGGCGACAGCATCCACAGCAGCGGCATACTGGGCGGCGATGGCTTGTTTGTCGGTCCCTACAGCAGGCGAAAGCTGTTCCTTTGCCTTTTGCAAATCGGGGGCATATTTGGCTAACAGGCCAACTTTGTCAGCCGGCGTCGTCACGCTCGCATAGTCATTGCGAAGTTTTGTCGCGATACTGGCGGCGGCGCTGATGGAGACGGAATTGCTCAAGCCGCTCTTGTTGGCATTTTCCATCTTTTTCGCACTGGCCATCAGCATGAACGAGCGCTTGCCAACCTGCCCTTGCAGGTCAAGAAGTGCCGCGGAAGCAGCGTCCACATCGCTGAGAATTTTCTGCTGTCCCGTTTCGATTTGCCAGATCGCTTCGATCTTTTGCGGTATGATTTGCGACTGATCAAGCGCCCGGTCAAGAAGCCCCACATCGGTCGTCGGCCTTAGCCTCTCGATCGTCTGCTGCAGGTTTGTCAGTTGCTCTCGGGCGTCGGCAAGCGCGGTATCACGAGCTTCCTGCGACGGCTTCATCAGAAAGCCGGTCATGCTGGAAGAAACATGTTTGAACCCGTTCAGGGACTGCAAAACATGGTTGGAGATCTCCATGCGTCCCTCGAGAAGGCTGGACGCGTAGTACCCCGTCAGTCCCACTGCGCATAGACTAATGACGAATGGCGCCAAAAGTACGAGCACCTTCGTCTGAATGCGAACCCGCGACATCAAACCATCTACCACGAATGCACCCTCACCACCGATTGGAGCTAAGCTGTCATTCTTTGCTTAAGAACCGATAAATGGGTTGATCCGAGGACTATGCACGCTTGACCTACCGGGGCGAAGGCGTGGTTCAGACACTCGAACGGGCATGTAGGCAGATCGGCTATTCACCATCGCCTGTCCCTATTTCGGACACCTGCTGAGGCATTAACTCGCACGTCTGGAAACGCCAAAGCCCGCACGAGGCGGGCTTTTTGTATCAGCGTGTATGGCGGTCTATGTGGGATTTGGTTGCGGGGGCAGGATTTGAACCTGCGGCCTTCAGGTTATGAGCCTGACGAG
>NZ_JBLKNU010000022.1:0-42147 GCF_047532935.1 Rhizobium sp. IY2 | reverse complement strand
CTTCACAGCCTCAAGCTTGTACTCGCGGCTGAATATTCGTCTTTGCATTCATGCTCTCCGGTTTCAGGAGGAACACCTTAACTCGATGTCCATGAAACCGGCAGCAGGCCAATGCTCTCTCGTTTCGCCGCACCATAGGACGTAGCTTGTCGGTGATCATTACACGGGGCGGACGGTCTTGTGTTTTCAGGAGCTTGCGCATCAAGCGCTTCGCCGCCCGGTTCTTCCGAAGTGGTGGGCCCTTGTCCTAAGAGACAGTATGCTAGCATTCAGAGGTCCGCTACTTCAACCGAAATGCTGGCGAAAACTCGTCAGTCACTCTGCCCCACACCGACCCCGTTTAAGGATCGCCAGGACTCCTCACGGAGTAATGGCGGTAGCCATTGGCGCACCGCCACCGATTTCCTGAAGATGGGGCAATTTACGAGCCAGCCTATTGGGTCTTTGAGAATTTGAACTATTATTGTTCGAGATTTTCGTCGTTGTCCGCGAAATGGCGCCCGCATCTGGTCACAATATGATGTCATCTGCAGCGTCCGAAAGGATGGTTTATCACTCAATGCTTTCAGAACTGATCCAGATTGCCATCGTGTTCCCTGCGCTGGTGCTTACCGCTTGCTCAAACACCGAACCGCTCCAGACGTCCACAGGTGCTCCGGTTGCTGCGGCGGCAGTTCCGATCACTGACCAAACGGTGATAGCCGAAACCGTGGGACGGGCGACGATCGGTTCTGATCCGCTAGCGTGGGCCAACCCGTCAACTGGCAGCGCCGGGGTGATCGAGCAGGTCCGGCCGGGTACAAACAATCCAAATGGATGCCGCGACTTCGTCACAAGCAAGCAAAGTCTCGAGGGCGTGACTCGGTTCAATGGTGTCGCTTGTCCATCAGATGGATCTTGGAAGATAAACGGTTCGTCTGGCTTGCATTAGGAACCAAGTTCGGGGATCGGCGATTGCTCTTGAACTCAATCTCCTTCGCAGAACTCAATCAGAATTTCGGCCTGTCGCAAATTTTCTGGTTAACCGCCCGTCGCCCATCGGCAGAGTTTTTCGGCTGCGAATGTTGGGGGGCACAGACTGCCCTCTGCGCGCTCGAGAAGGCGGCGAATGCGAAAGCCGAGAAACTTGTGACCAAGGGCAAGCCACTCGATCTCGAAGAGCTGATCCGCACCGGGGCCGCGGTAAGACCAACATGCCAAAACTCAATTTTCCGCACAGCCTAATTGAGCGCCTGAGCTGAGAGCTTGATCGTCTCGGAAAACGAGAAAGCCTGCCGCAGGAGGAGGTGCGGCAGGCTTTTCTAATTGAACAGCGGCTGGGGGGAGTCCGCTGTTCCGTCAAGCGCCCCTTGGGAGGAGGAATAGGTTCACCTGAGACACGAAGCTTCGCGAGTAAGAGGAGCATCGCTTCGATGGTCAGAAGATAGCAGAGGCTGCCCCTATCCACTGCATTTTTCATGCAACGCGCTCGAACTAGGGCCGGCCAAGCTCTGTCATCCGGTTAAGAACACGGACGCCAATCTTCGCTTCAGTCTTCTGATTGTCAAAATGTCGTGCTTTGAGTTTGGGCCCGATCACAGCCTAGCCCAACCTGCGCGAAGATAGGCTTCGCCATATTGGGCGCTTGTCAGCACCAACTCGGTTTGAGAATGGCCCAGCTGAGGATCAGAGAGCCTTCCATGGAGATGGACGATGCCATGGAACCTGCTGCTTCCAGGCGCAGGAATATCCTGTCCCGCGGCACTCTCGGCGGTCGCAAACTCCGGCGAATATGACTGCATCAGCGATCGTTCGAAAAACGTGTCAAAGTTAGTCGTGACGACCGCCGGCTTTTCGACTTTCGTTTGCGGCTCCCAAGCTTACTACTCGCCTGTCACGGATCATATCCAGATGCCGCCGTTCGAGACGTTCCGCGACGCCGCATCATACGTCGCAACGCTGAGTCACGAAAGTTGCCATTGGACGGCGCGCCCCGATCGCGTCGGACGCGATCTCAGCCGATATGCCAAAGACAAGAGCGAACGCGCCCGCGAGGAACTGATCGCCGAACTTGGAAGCTGCTTCCTTTGCGCTGATCTTGGGATCGCGCCGGAGCTGGAGCCCCGGCCGGACCATGCGTCCTACCTTGCCTCGTGGCTGAAGGTCATCTCCGATGACAAGCGGGCTATTTTTCAGGCGGCAGCCCATGCCCAGCGTGCTGTCAACTTCCTGCACGGTATCCAGCCCATTCAAGCCGACGAGCGAGCGGCTGCCTAGGAGGAGACGTCAAAGTCGGTCGTTGTCACCCGCAACGGCCGACAGCTCTTTCGACTCTCTCTCCGCCAGCGCGTTCTGATCGGACTTGAGTTCCAGCTTCCCTCAGATCGATGGTTTTCGATCGTTGGCTTTCAGCTTCCGGGAGTGCTTGATTTCGACGGTAAAGGGCTTTGTCTGCTGACGCATAGATCCTCCAGGCGACGAATCGCGGCCCGACAATACTGCGTTGATGAGAGGATCCAACTGCCCGGGCGGCCGAGTTTATCGCATCCGAAATCCGACGCTATGCTTTAGAGACTGGGGAACGGCTTCGCGGCCGGGCTGTTCTGCCGGGGCAACGCACGGCGAGGGCCATGACCAAGTTCCTTCCACCGCTGTCATAGGCCACGCCCTCCGCGGGCTCGATGAGGCATGTCTGATCGGAGACCGGCTTCGCCTCGATCGTTCTCCCGCAACGGCCGTACACAACTTTCTTCCCCTGCGAACTTCGTTCGCATTCCTCGCGCGACAACAAAGTTTCTCCCGACCGCCCTCCATTTCATTACGGCCTTCCAGGTGCGGTCTGATCGTCCCCAATCCTTACGACAGCCATCGAGGCCGCGAAGGGCGTGGCCCGAAACAACCGAAAGGAACAGACAATGGCTACCATCGGCACATTCACCACAAACGAAAACGGCTTCACCGGCTCGATCCGCACCCTCGCGCTCAACGTCAAGGCCCGCATCGCCCGCGTCGAGAGCCCCTCCGACAAGGGTCCGCACTTCCGCATCTACGCCGGCAATGTCGAACTGGGTGCAGCCTGGCAGAAGCGCTCCAGCGAGAGCGACCGTGACTACCTCTCGGTCAAGCTTGACGACCCGAGCTTCCCTGCTCCGATCTACGCAACGCTGTCAGAGGTCGACGGCGAGGACGGCTACCAGCTGATCTGGTCCCGCCCCAATCGGGATTGAGATCCCAACAAGGCCCCGCCACCGAGGCGGGGCCAACTGGCCGCTTTGAGAAAGCCGGCAACGGGTGTCGAGCCCGTTTCCCGCTGTTTGGGTGCCATACGGAGAGGTGGGGGGTCTGCTCATATCGGGCCCATCGTGCCGTGGAGCCGGGACAGCCTCAAGGACGAGCGGTTCCCCCAAAATGCCGGCGCATTTCGGCTCCCCCACTCACCGCCGCTGGCGGTCGCATGCGCGATCCTTGACCCTGACCCACCGCCACGCCGGCGGGCGTCATCTTTCTCAAACATCAAGGAGATGACGATGATCGAACAACAAATCGAAGAACTGCGCGCCGAGCTGAACGCCTGCATCGAGCCCGCCGAGCGCCGCGAGATCGAAACCGAGCTCGAAATCGCCCAGGCCGAGCTGATCATGATGCTTGGCGAACAGGACGGTTCCATCGACGCCGAGCCGCCCTTCTGAGGGCGGCATACCACCAGCACTGGGGGACCGCCGGCATCCAGGATCCCGAGAGGGGCGATCCACTGCGACTCTCCTTTCGATCTACCGTCATCGACATCGGGGATGCTGCATCCCGTCCGTCGCCCGCAACCTACCGGCGCCAGAATTTTCCCCGCCGCGTTGCGGCTCCTCGCGTGCCGAATTCTTGGCGCCGGCAGGTCCTTCACTCTCGTTTCGGCCTTTCAGGTGCGTCCCTCCTTGTCCGCCATGCGGCCTATCCCCGCGATATCCACATTTCGAAAGGAGAAAATACCGTGCAACAGCTCGCTCAGTTCCTCACCGCCACCGGCCGTCGGCTCCGCACCCTCGGCAAGGTGATCTGTCACTACCTCCGCAAGGGGAAACTCGGCCTGAAACTGGCCATCAAGATTCCGTTCTTCGTCGAGATCGAGGCGTCGTTCGAGACCGACTGGAACCGGCGCGAAAAACACGCCGTGGGCCGCTTCAGCGGCCCCTCCACTGCCAGCTGGAACGCGGAACACAATCATCATCAGCTCGGTGAATATCGGAGCGTTGTTTTTGGCCGATAGCCGCGACCACGCTTTTGCTTCAACAGCTCAAGGAACAAGCGAACCGCTTCCTCCTCCCGTTCGAACACATGCTGTTTTTCCTGTCCACGCTTGCCGATCCGTCCCCATCGCCGGGTCAGGCAGGCCTCTCCGAACATCGTCTGCTCGATCTCCATGGCATAATACCGCGCCATGTTCTTGGCTGGATCCGATCGTTCGACATAGAGCTGGTATGGTTGCGAAATCATGCCGGCATGATCGTCACACGCCGCCGCTACGTCCAACGACATATGTGAATCCTACAGATGCGACCGATTCATTTTCGTGAAGAATGGTGCTTGGGCGAGGCGCCGATGGCGCACGGCTCTCTGGTCGCACCGCGACCGGAGCCCGCACACGGTCTCCGCCCAGCCGGGTCACGATCCTCTCGCAGCAAGAAGCATGCCTCTGTCAAGGGTCATTGCCGGAGAACAGCCGGAGCGTCCCATGGCCATCGGAGATGGCAAGCGGTCGCGTCCCTTCGGGACGCGGTTCTATCTCTCTCTGACGTCCCATTTTGCACCCGCCGTTCCGGCGTCAAGGACATCGCGGCCCCTCCAATTTTCCCAACGCCGCAAGCGGCACAGAGAAAATCGGTTCCTCCGCTCGCCGCAGGGCGGCCGCGTTCCGCGGTCCCTGACCCCTCACGGACTACGGTGCCGACACCTTTCGTCAGAAAACGAAAAGGAGACTCTGATGACAAAGCATCAATTCGCTCGTGTGGTGGAAGAAGATCAGAAGCGGCCGGATCAACAGCCGGATTGGCTTGAACGACTGCGCCGAAATTTCGATGCGGAAGTGCATCTTCCCGCCGATATCTCGCGGGAGTTTCTGTCTGCAGCGCTGCTTTGGGCAGTCGACAACAAGGTCGATTTCGGTTTGTTCCACGAGGCCAGCGAGATCATCATTGCGCACTTCGGCGGTGATGAGATCTACCTCCCGTCGCGGTGGTCCGACAAACGATGGCACATCGGCCTTGAGGACAAAGAGCCTTTCGATCCGAGCGACTGAGGTCGAGACCAGAGGCGGCTTGTCGCCTCTGGTCTTTGCCTATGCACATGAGCCCCTCCAGCCGGATCGACCGAGCGGAGCGGCTATGAAAGGGGGGCTCTGCCGCCCCTCTCAATCTCACCCCATGAAGGAAGGGCAATGCCCCTCCTTCAAACTTCCTCCCATGGAGAAAGGGGACGGTTCCCTCCTCCCTTTCCCCAAGCCCCTATCCCTCTCCCGTGCAGGGAAGGTGATGATGGCTGTCACCCGCCCTGGCACCAGCCGTGTCGGGCACCATCCCATGATCGGGCAAGCCCTTCCTTGATCAAGGCATCGCCCAGCGAATTGCCTGCACGAAATACGGTTCGCAGTTTGCGTCCATATTTGTCTTCGTCACGGAACCCGGCCGCTAGCGAGAATTTTCCAGCGTTGAGCAGCGTCAGCAGGCGGGATTTTGCCGCCTCACCCTTTATCCGTTCCGCCTCGCACCGGGGCGGGCTGAGTTCAGGCGTATCGATGTCGGCGATGCGGATTTTCTCGCCGTTGAACCAGAATGTGTCGCCGTCGACGACGCAGTTCGCTCGATGGCTTCCGTCGCACATCGAAAATGCGGTCGACAATGAATCCGTCGTCGGTTTCTTGGCCAAAGTGGCGAGATCGGGGAGAACGTCGGCGCCGCCATAGGCAAGCCAACCCCCAACAGCAATGATCACGGTGCATAGAACTGCCGTCGAGCGTTTACGCCATCTGTTCCGCCCAGATCTCAGCAGTCCTCCACCCGCGCGCTGCCGGTCGCGACCGCCTCCGGCCTTCGGCGGCTGTCTAAACGGAACCACATTTGATTTCGCCACTATCCGATCCTCTCGTTTCGCCTCAGCCTATGTCGGACTCGGTTTCGTCTGCGTTTACGGAGGAACTTGGTTCCGGCCGCGGTGTGGCCGGCAAAATGGTGCGCGACGGGTGGGGGCAGTCGATCCCGCCTCCCCTTCCGGCCACTATGTTGAGGCTCCTGCGGCTGCCCTGTTTTCCTCCCGTCACGCAACGAGAATTCCCGAAATCCCGCCCGCCGGGCGTCGCTATGCTGATTTCTCCGATACTCTTCATTTTTCTGGATCAGCCTTGCTCGGTTGCACCGCGCGCCGGCTTGGATCATGCAGGCTTTGGCGTATCCCCGACCATGTGAAACCTGTTTGTGCCGACGCATGCCTTCATGTCGTCGCGCCGGAACCAGATGGCTCGTCCGCATCGGAGTGGCGCGTTTCCTGCGGTGAAGACGATCTGTTCGTCGGCGCGCATGCGCAAAACTTCATGCGGCTGGATGAGTGGTCTGGCGGCGAGCTGCTTCGAGCGTGTCCGCGATGATCCCTTTGCCTGGAAACTCCGGCTCACCTGGTCGATCTCGACCGTGGTCATGCCGCAGCGTCGGGAGATGTAATCGGCGGTCTCGGGATCGTTGATCGCGGCAAACGAAATCCAGCTGGCACTCTCGAACCACTTACTTGCCGCGTCGCGGCCGCCATAGGTTTCGCGCATCTGGCCGATCGACTGATAGATCATCGTCAGCGTGATGCCGTATTTGCGACCGGCATCGCGCGCGGTCTCTATGATCCGCATGTAGCCGAGGCGCGCGACCTCATCGAGGAGAAACAGGGCGCGCACCTTGATCTGTCCGTCGCGATTGTAGATCGCATTCAGAAACGAGCCGATGATGACGCGCGCAAGACCGGAATGGGTCTCCAATGTCTTGAGGTCTATGTTGATGAAGACGTCCGTATTGCCGGCCGCGATGTCGCTGGTCGCGAATTTCCTTCCCGACACGAGGGCGGCATAGTTCGGATAGGAAAGCCAGTGTGTCTCCTTGACCGCGTTGGCATAGACGCCGGAGAAGGTTTCCGGCGTCATGTTGACGAAGGCTGCGACGTTTTCCTTCACGAAATCCGAGCCCGAATTGTCGTAGATGTCTTGCAGCCGCTTGCGTAATGTCGGCTCAGGCTCGGAGAGGTTCATGCGTACCCGCCGAAGTGTCTGGTCTTTTTCATCCGTGTGACCGGACAGGCAGACGTCGGCGATGAGTGCCGTCAGAAGCTGCAGAGCTGATGCGCGAAAGAAGTCGTCACGTACACCACGCGCGCCGCCGCTGTCGCTCATGATCCATGAGGCGACCGAGGCAATATCCTCTTCCTTGGTTCCGCCGAAACGTCCGACCCAATCAAGGACATTAAAGCCGATGTCCGACTTCCTCGGATCGAGAACGAACACGTCCCTTCCCGCTCCGCCGCGATGTGCAGAGACCATCGGCGCGACCTCGTTCGATGGATCTAGCACGATCAGCGTGCCGCCCCATTTAAGGGCTGTCGGGATCGTCACCGACGTCGTTTTGAAACCGCCGGACCCGGCAAAGACGATCCCGTGCGACGAACCGAACGAGCCATCGAAGCACAGCAGCGGCGACTTGCCGCCGGCGCCCCACGTCTCCGCACTGTCGGCGCGAAACGCTCGGGCACCGACACTGTCTTTGTCGACACGATAGCGCTCACCGATGACGATGCCACCAGTATCGGGAAACAGCTTCGCCGCCTCTGTGAACTTCATCCAATCCGCTTCTCCATGGAGCGCCCGCTTGCCCTGAATGCGCATCGGCTCGGCCCTTGCGAACGCCGCATTGCCGATGCGCACAACGCGGAGTGCGAAGCAGGCACACATGAGTGCAGCGCCCGCTCCGATCGCCGTTGCTGGATCGAGATAAGCGAAGACCGACTTGTCGGCGTTGAGTGCCTTCGAGAAAGCCGCAAGGCGCATCGTCTCGCGAATGACCGCAATCAGGATCGTCCCGCAGCATCCGGCAAGGACACCCCAACCTGCCTGCTTGATGTTGATCGCGCCGGCGGTCGCGAACAGCAACAGAACTCCGATCGCCGCACTGGCCACATAGGGCAATGCGATGCCCGCCCGCCCCCATGCCACTCGTGCGGCCTCGGTCTTTCCGAAGCCTGCAAGCCATTGTTCGATCCCGGTCATTCCGATGACGGTCAGGATCATCAAGGCCGTTGGGACGATGACGAGCGCAATCCTATTGATCGTCATTGTCGAATGCCTCCACGCCGAGTTTGGTGAGCCTGGATCGCTCGCCATCATCGCCCTTGATGCGGCGGGCGATGTCGATGAGCGCGCCCAGCAACAGCGCGCGCTTCTCGTAGCGCAGCCCGGCTTTGACGATCAGGCCGCCGAGCTCGATCTTTTCGCGCGTGTCCTTCTTGCGGGCATCGGATGTCATCGTCCTCGCCATGCGCTCAAGCCTCGCCAGCGCTGCCCGCGCCCGCGCCAGACGCGTCCGCCGCGGTCGATGCCTGTCCGCTGCTGTCGCCAGCGCCCTTCTTCCCTCCGGTCGTAGCGTCATGCCCTCCGCGAAATCGCTTGGTCAGTTTCTCAAACGCTGCCTGAAGTTCCGCCTCGTCGATTTCGATCTCCCCAAGGCCGGCCTTTAGCGCGATCCTGCCGATCCGCTCGGCTTCCCTTGTCTCTGCGATCTTGAGCTGTTCCTGCAGCTTGGCGATTTCGTTGCGGATTTTCGAGGATGGCTTCTTCATGTCCGATCGTCTCCCTGGGTGAGAAAGCTTGTCTTTCGATCCCAGTTTTTCGGAACAGGGTGCGGAACGCACTACTGTGAATCCTACAATCGCCAAGGGCGATGCTTTCGGGAATGATCCCGGCCGTTCCGAAGGAGCGGCTTCCAAGGGCGCAATTATACGTCGCTGGCGTGACGTGTTGCTGAGAGAGCCTGGTGGGGCCGCCGCTCCCGACGAACGCATTGATTTCGTTCGCAACCGGGAGAGAACTCCGCCGTGGCCGTCCCTCACTTCTCCGTCAGCGTCGTCGCTCGTGGTTCCGGCCGCAGCGCCGTCCTGTCGGCGGCCTACCGGCACTGCGCCAAGATGGAGTTCGAGCGGGAAGCCCGAACGATCGACTACACGCGAAAGCAGGGGCTCCTGCATGAGGAGTTCGTGGTCCCTGCCGACGCGCCGGAATGGCTTCGTTCGATGATCGCCGACCGGTCGGTGTCCGGGGCGTCCGAGGCCTTCTGGAACAAGGTCGAAGACTTCGAGAAACGATCAGACGCTCAACTTGCCAAGGATGTCACGATCGCCCTGCCGATCGAGCTGACGGCCGAGCAGAACATCGCGCTCATGCGCGACTTTGTGGAGCGGCACATCACCGCGCAGGGCATGGTCGCGGACTGGGTCTATCACGATGCGCCAGGCAATCCTCACGTCCACCTCATGACCACGTTGCGGCCGCTCACCGAAGACGGTTTCGGTTCGAAGAAGGTCGCGGTGCTCGCCCCGGATGGCAAGCCAACCCGCAATGATGCCGGCAAGATCGTCTATGAGCTTTGGGCCGGTAGCGTGCAAGACTTCAATGCGTTTCGCGATGGTTGGTTTGCCTGCCAAAACAAACATCTGGCGCTTGCCGGCCTCGATATCCGCATCGATGGTCGCTCCTTCGAAAAGCAGGGAATAGAGCTAGAGCCAACCATTCACCTCGGTGTTGGCACCAAGGCTATCGAGCGCAAGGCCGAGCAATCCGACCACAGGTCGGAGACCTCGACTCCCAAACTCGAACGCATCGAGCTCCAGGAGCAGCGCCGCGGGGAGAACGCCCGCCGCATCCAGCGCCATCCTGAAATCGTGCTCGACCTGATCATGCGGGAGAAGAGCGTCTTCGACGAACGCGACGTCGCGAAGGTCCTGTATCGCTATATCGACGATGCCGCGTTGTTCCAAAGTCTGATGGTCCGGATTCTGCAAAGTCCGGAAGCGCTTCGGCTCGAACGCGAGGGCATCAACTTTGCGACCGGTATTCGGGAACCGGCGAAGTACACGACGCGGGAGATGGTCCGACTTGAAGCCGAAATGGCCAATCGCGCGATCTGGCTGTCGGGAAGCACCTCACACGGCGTCCGTGAGGCGGTGCTGCAGGCGACCTTTGCGCGCCATTCCCGTCTGTCGGATGAGCAGCGAACGGCAATCGAGCATGTCGCTGGGGCCGCGCGCATTGCCGCTGTCATCGGCCGCGCCGGCGCCGGCAAGACCACGATGATGAAGGCGGCGCGCGAGGCGTGGGAGGCGGCCGGCTATCGTGTTGTCGGCGGAGCGTTGGCTGGCAAAGCCGCCGAAGGTTTGGAGAAGGAAGCTGGTATTGTTGCCCGCACGCTGTCGTCGTGGGAGCTTTGCTGGAACCAGGGTCGCAACCAGCTCGACGACAAGACTGTTTTCGTACTCGACGAGGCCGGCATGGTGTCGTCACGGCAAATGGCGTTGTTGGTCGAAACCGTCACCAAGGCTGGGGCAAAGCTCGTCCTTGTCGGCGATCCGGAACAGCTTCAACCGATCGAAGCGGGTGCCGCCTTTCGTGCGATCGCCGATCGGATCGGCTATGCCGAACTCGAAACGATATATCGTCAGCACCAGCAATGGATGCGCGACGCTTCGCTCGACCTAGCGCGCGGCGACGTCGGGAAAGCGGTCGATGCCTATCGTGCACATGGGCAGTTCAGAGGGTTGGACCTTAAGGCGCAGGCGGTCGAGAGCCTCATTGCCGATTGGAACCACGACTACGACCCTTCGAAGACCAGCCTGATCCTTGCGCACCTTCGCCGCGACGTCCGAAAGCTCAACGAGATGGCCCGCGCCAGGCTGGTCGAGCGCGGTATCGTCGCAGACGGTTTTGCGTTCAAGACAGAGGACGGAACCCGCATGTTCGCGCCCGGCGACCAGATCGTGTTCCTCAAGAACGAGGGCAGTCTTGGCGTCAAGAATGGCATGCTCGCAAAGGTGCTTGAGGCTGCACCCGGCCGGATCGTCGCTGAGATCGGCGAAGGGGAACATAGTCACCAGGTCAAGGTCGAGCAGCGCTTCTACAACAACCTCGACCACGGCTATGCCACGACGATCCATAAAGCCCAAGGCGCTACCGTCGACCGGGTGAAGGTGCTTGCTTCCCTTTCATTGGACAGGCATCTCACCTATGTCGCCATGACGCGCCATCGTGAGGATCTCGCCGTCTACTACGGCAGTCGCTCCTTCGCGAAATCCGGCGGCCTCATCCCGATCCTGTCGCGCCGAAACGCCAAGGAGACGACCCTCGATTACGACAAGGCGTCGTTCTACGGCCAAGCGCTGCGCTTCGCGGAAGCGCGGGGCTTTCATCTTGTCAACGTCGCCCGCACGATCGCACACGATCGCCTCCAATGGGCCGTCCGGCAAAGCTCGAGGCTCGCCGACCTCGGCGGCCGTCTAGCCGCCATCGGTGCGGCACTCGGACCGCTCCGCGGCAGCAACAAACACTCCTTCCCGGACACAATCAAGGAGGCCAAGCCCATGGTATCAGGTATCACCACCTTCCCGAAATCGCTTGAGCGGGCTGTCGAAGACAAGCTTGCCGCCGATCCCGGGCTCAAGAAGCAATGGGAGGACGTCTCGACCCGCTTCCAGCTCGTCTACGCGACGCCGGAAGCTGCCTTCAAGGCGATCGATGTCGATACCATGTTGAAGGACCAGTCGGTCGCGCAGTCCACCCTGGCAAGGATTGCCGGCGAGCCAGAGAGCTTTGGCGCGATCAAGGGCAAGACCGGTCTTCTCGCGAGCCGTGGCGACAAGCAGGACCGGGAAAAAGCCATTGCCAATGTTCCGGCGCTTGCGCGAAATCTTGAACGCTATCTTCGTGAGCGGGCCGAGGCCGAATTGAAACATGAGACGGAGGAGCGCGCGGTCCGGCTCAAGGTTTCGGTCGACATCCCGGCGCTCTCTTCAGCCGCCAAGCAAACGCTCGAACGCGTGCGCGATGCGATCGATCGCAACGATCTTCCGGCTGGCCTCGAATACGCGCTCGCCGACAAAATGGTGAAAGCAGAACTGGAAGGTTTCGCCAAGGCTGTGTCCGAGCGCTTCGGAGAACGGACCTTCCTGCCTTTGGCTGCGAAAGACACTGATGGCAAGACTTTCGAGACCGTCACAGCAGGAATGACGGACGGCCAGAAAGCGGAGGTCCAGTCTGCGTGGAATTCCATGCGTACGGTCCAGCAACTTGCCGCTTATGAACGAACGACGGAAGCGCTCAAGCAGGCCGAGACGCTGCGGCAAACCAAAAGCCAAGGGCTCTCGCTGAAATGACCGGGGCTGCAACCCGCCGGTCGATGACCACGCAGCAACGACGAGCCATTGTGGTTCTGTCGATGGCGGCGGTGGCCGCCATCCTGCTGGCGGTGACCGCCGTCGCCGGCGCCTACCGCATCAATCTGACACCGAGCGAGCCACTCGGCCTGTGGCGCATCATCCCGCTTCATCGACCGGCAGCAGTCGATGACCTCCTGTTCATCTGCCCGCCGGAAACGGCGGCGATGCGGGCAGCGAGAGCACGAGGCTATCTCCGTTCTGGTTCCTGCCCTGGCGGCGTCGCACCGTTGATTAAGACAGTGATCGCCGTTGCGGGACAGCATGTCGAAATCGGCGCCAGCGTAGACGTGGACGGTCGGGAAGTTTTCTCTTCCAGTGTCGCACAACGAGATGGAAAGGGACGGCCGTTGGCGCCGTTTATGAGCGGCACCATACCGCCTGGATATGTCTTCCTGCATTCCGCATTCCCAGGATCCTATGATTCCCGATATTTCGGTCCGTTGCCAGCATCCGGCATTCTCGGGCTGGCGCAGGAGGTGTTCACCTATGTGCCGTGATTACCTTCGGCCGGCGCTGCTGATATTCGCTTCGATCGCGGTCGGCGTGGTGGGCTGGAGCGGATCTGTGCTGTTCTTACCCGTCGCCTTGGGGTTTCCCGTTCTTTGGTCGATCTCGCAAACGAGATCGGTCGCGGCACTCGTCTCCAGCGGATACTTCCTGGCCGCATCACGTGGTTTGCCGCAAGGCGTGGCCGCCTTCTATTCGTCCGATATTTGGCCCGGCCTGCTACTCTGGCTGTGTGCATCATTGAGCTTTGTCACGGTGCATGCTGTGCTTTGGACGATGAACGCGCGCACGCGTCCGTTTCGCTATGTCCTCGCAGCCATCATCATGGCCATCCCGCCATTCGGCATTACGGGCTGGGCTCATCCAGTCACGGCGGCGGGTGTTCTGTTCGCGGGATGGGGATGGTGGGGCCTTGGCTTCATGACAGGTGGCCTTGCGGGCCTCGCAACCCGTACTTGGCCAGCTGTCGCCATCGCCTTGACTGGCTTTTGGCTGTGGTCCGCCGCGATCTGGACCGACCCGAAACTACCGGAAGGCTGGCGCGGCGTCGATCTGGAAATGGGGGCTTCGCTCGGTCGGGACGCCGGACTTCACCGCCAGCGTGACATGATCGCAACGGTGCGTGGTGCGGCCAGCGATGGCGCCCGCTACGTGGTGCTGCCTGAAAGTGCGCTTGGCTTTTGGACGCCGACCGTGGAACGGCTTTGGGTAGGCGTCCTCCACAACGCCGATGCGACGGTGATCGCTGGCGCCGCGCTGCTCGACGCCTGGGGCTACGATAATGTCCTGGTCGCGATCGACAGGAAGGGCGGCCGCATCCTCTATCGCGAACGCATGCCGGTTCCCGGCTCGATGTGGCAGCCGTGGCGATCCTGGTTTGGCGAGAGCGGCGGCGCCCGGGCGGATTTCTTTGCGAATCCGGTCGTCTCCATCGGTGCCGGCCGCGGGGCGCCGTTGATCTGCTACGAACAACTGATCGTCTGGCCGGTGCTTCAGTCCATGCTGCACGATCCTGATTTCATCATTGCCGTCGGGAACGGTTGGTGGACCGATGGGACGTCGATCGTCGCCATCCAGCGGACTGCAGCCACGGCTTGGGCAAAGCTCTTCGCAAAACCGCTTGTTATTGCCTTCAACACCTGAGCGCAGAGGAGACACCATGCTCGACGCCGGCCTGATAAAAGAATGCGCTGACCCTTCTCTCAAGCCCGCGATCATCGAGCAATTCGTGATGGCAGCGGGCTCGGAAGACCCCCTCGCCGTCACTGTCAAATCGGGCGGCCGGTTAATACTCGTTCCGAAAGCGGCATCGGCCGAGGAGGCGATGGCGATCGTGCGCGAATACGCTGGTCAGGCGGTCGTCCGAGTCGGCCTGACCCAGTTTCCTGCTGGGGTTGGAGTCAAGGAGCCCGCTGATTTGAAGCCTGATTTCGTCGATCCTTGCCAGAACCTCCGCAAAGGCACGACGATGTTCGCCAAGGTTCTGAGGATCGTTGCGAAATGGTATGGCAACCCCACGAGCAAAGATGTCTTCCCGCAGATTTTTGATGATGCAGTCTACGCATGGAAGACCGGCGAGTTCGAGGGCGTGAGTGTGTTTCAGGCGGAGGATCCTGGCATACCCATCGAAGCGCCGCAGCAAAGCGATGAAACGCGTCCCGCCGAGTCAGTGGATGGTGAGGAAGCGACGCCGAAAGACGTACAGCCAGAGACGATGCGGGACGTTGGGTATGCGGGTATACGGATCGATCTTTCCCGCATTGGTGGTCAGCAATAGCGTTGAGTTCCCCTCGCGTTGGCGAGGCATGTTCCGGCCAAGCCAAAATTTAGGCGACTCCAAAGCATGAAATTAGTGTGTTGCATGGTTTGTGGTTGTTGCCGTGGCGAGCCAATACAAAACCGCATACTGACGGGTTCCAGCTATGGAGTTGCCTATAAAAACCCGACAGGATCAGATTTCCGTCCGCTGAGCGATGAACTCGCGTGGTTGCGACCAAGCACTCATTTGTCCAGCCTAGCAGCCGCAACCGCGTGCGGCATCAGGAATGTGGCAATCTCCGCGATGACGTCTGTCAGATCGCCAGGATTGTGTGCAACACCTTCAACGAAAGCGCGCCATTGCCGCTGTTTTTGCTGGTCGTTGGCAAAGGCGTCCGTTAGGGCGTCGGGTCTGTCGGTGGGGATCGGTGTCTCGCGGCGCTCAAAGGTAGCGGCTATTGCGCGCGCCAGCCGATCATTGCTGAAGTCGAAAGACCTGCTGAGGATCCAGATGTCGTAGAAATCCTTCATGCGGCTGTTTACTCGCCCCAACATTACCATTGCCTGGAACTTCTCGGCAATGACCGTTTCCCGCGCATAGGTCCGGAGCCGCGGCATCGGAAAATCGAGCATGGAAGGATAATCCAGGATCTCCACTCCAGGCTCAAGCGCATCGCCAAACCCGATGTCGATCGTCAGGTTGATCCGGGCTCCACTGATTGTAGCGATCACCCGCAGCCTGAGCCCACCATAGTCCAGTGCCTCGCGAATGCGATCCACATGCAGCGTATCGGGATCGAACGTGACGCCATCGTCGGCCTCTTGCGCCAGAATTTCCCGAAATGTCTCAAGCATCGGGTCCGGACTCGGATCACCGAAACCCAAAAGATCGAGGTCGCGCGTGCCTCGGTGCGGGTCGTCGAACCAACTCATCATCAACATCGCCCCTTTTAGAACGAAGCGATTGGCGTGGGGCGACTGACTGAGCCGGAACAATAACCGTTCAAGAGCGAAACGCGTCAGAACCAGATCGAAGCTTTGCCCGCTTGCCTTGGCGAGTTGCAATAGGCGGGCGCGCACCGAGGCGCTGACGTTTCTGATTTCTTTAGCCATTGGCGGTCAGCGCCTCGAGGTACGGCCGGATCACGGATCCGACGCGACCGCGTTCGGCCTGGTTGGCGATTTCACCAGGACTAGTCCTTCGTTGCCGCAGTGCCTCCTGCAGCCCCTCCATCGCTATCGAAAGGCCGATCTTGTTTCGATAGCGAAAGCAATCGGCAATTGTCTTGGCAATTCCAAAGACCCTCACAGGAACGCCTTCAATGACATGGGTTTCGACGTTTTCGTTGAGAAGGCTGTCTGTGAAACGCACGATGCGCATAGCGGGGCCGTCCAGTTTCGGAGCCCAGTCCTTACGGCCTATGGCAAGCCAGATTTGTCCGGGGAGCTGATCTGTCAAGCCGTGGAACGCCAATGCCGAAACGAGGCAGACAACGCCTTTGGGTGCGTGTTTGGCAACCTCCGCCAGGCTGTGGTTGACGTCGAGCTGCGCATCAGGAAGTTGATAAAGACCGCGGGCGAGCCGCAGCACTTCACCATCTCGTTCCATTCGGCTCATGGTGGCAGCCGTCACACCTGCGTTCCGCAGTTCCACCAAACGGGCTATTCCGCGCTCAGTTAGCACGGTCCGGGCGATTTGGCGTTGCGTGACGGAACCGGGCATTGATATAAAAGCTCGGAGAATTGGATCTATTATCCTAGGATTTGTATCACAATCCCTGAGGTCGAGAAAGCCCTCGCTTTGTGAATTCTTCACCACGAATAATTGCCTCGATTGGATGAGAGCTGACAAATCCAGTGGTCGCCAAGAGTAAAGACGCAGCCTTGCCGACGGACCTAGCCAATTGACGTGAAAGCAATCGTGGCCATGCTCTTGAGCCACAGCCACAGCCACAGCCACAGCCACAGCCACAGCCACAGCCACAGCCACAGCCACAGCCACAGCCACAGCCACAGCCACAGCCACAGCCACGGCCACGGCCACCGCCACGGCCACGAGCGATGCGTGCAGGCATTCATCGACGAGAAACTTCACGAAGCCGTGCCCGTGGGCTTTTCGGTACCGGCCTTGCCGAGAGGAAAGGGCTTCACCGACTTCACTTTCAGTCCCTGCTCCGACAACTTTCGTGGCCACCCACGGGCAGGATGAGCCGTTAACCAGATTTCGGCGAGATCCACCCATGCGCGCCGTGAGAGCTGGATAGCCTTCAACGAACTCTATGGCATCGGCGCCTTGCTTCTTCATAGCGGCAACCATTCGCACCGCACCCGCGTCTCCTTGAAGACCGGCTCGCCGCCAATCACTGCATCTTCAGAAGGAGAGTACGATGGGGCAAGCTCAGTCGAGACTTGCCGGTTATCGTGATTTCGTCACAAGCTCGGCCGGGTCAACGCTCAGGGCTTCTGCGATCTGACCAAGGACGGTGACGGTCGCAGACATCTCGGCGCGCTCGATCGCTCCAATATGGCGCACGCTCAGGCCCGTACGATGCGCCAATTCCTCCTGCGTCAGTTGCTTACCATGACGTATCCGACGCAGATTAATCGCCATGACCTCCTTGAGATCCATGACGTGAGAGGAACCGCAATCGGAATTATCGTTCCAGGAACTATAGTTCCGATTCGTACTGCCATATGTTATTACTCGTCCGGCCGATCATCCACCCCGAGAGCACATACGGCATCCGATCACTGGCCGTGCATCCAAAGCCTAAACGGTATAGTGCTCACGAGGTCTTTGAGCGGTGAAAGAAAGACGCTAGGGAAGAAATGGGATGAGCGACGCAGACTGGTCCGAGATAAACGACGAAAAACGGGAAAGACCATCTCGCTACAGTTTAATGCAAGAGTCAGAACTAGAGGCGCTGGCAGTTGCTGCGATCCGTGAGCACCGCCATCTTATTGCCGCCGATGAGGCTGTCTACGAGGAATGGACTCGCGCGAGCGCCGATCCGTCGATCTCCGCCGCCCTACTCAAAAGCCTGCAGGATGAGTATGTCGCACGTCAGAAAAAATCCGAAGCCCAGCAGGAGGCGCTGTCGGAAATCATCGATGCGCTTGGTTACATCCCTGAAGTTGCCCCAGATGGCGAAGAATGACGCTCATACCAGACCGTGGTCTTTGGCGATCGCGACAAGTTGCGGAACGGTCGCTGCGTCGAGCTTTTCGCGCGCCTTATCAAGGTAGTGCTGCACTGTCCTCGGGTTGATCCCCGTCAGCATTGCGGTTTCCGGAGCGCTTTTGCCCTTTGCAGCCCACATGAGGCACATTGCTTCTCTTGGTGAAAGCAACCGTTTCGGAGCGACAATCGTCGTCGCAGCGATGATTTTCAGGCGGTAATGGATCGCCAGAACCGCCCGGATCGCTTTTTGCGCATCCTGCAGCTTTTTAACGTCAGCCGTCTGCGCTGAGGATGCAAACGACAGCATCATCGTCGACCCGAAACTTCCTTCGACGGGTATAGTCACCCCACTCCGAATGCCGTAATCGATTGCCTGGTCCCGAAAACGCCTGAGTTCGGAGGTTCCACGAGCGGGCCAATCGTCGGCCGTCCAGGAAAACATTTCCATGCGACGCTTGGCTTCCGTGACGACCGGGTCGATGCGGGAGTACTGACTTTCGAGATAAACGCCCTGCCATTCCTCCGGATAGGAGTTGAATGTGCGGATTTCCAACCCCTCAGTCTACAGATAAGCAAAACGGTCGAAGCCACATGCGTGCGCAAATGTCTTCAGAGCACTTCTGATCATACGTTCATCATGCGCGGCTTCTGTCATATCGATGAGAGAGCGAAGGTCACCGTCCACTAACTTTTCTCCTTTTGCGACGGTGCAAGCCTCCCACTCGTCGCGCCGTTCTGACGCCGCGAGGTAGCGGTCGCCACCGTTCGGCTAGCCGGAGCCACATGGGACATTGGACCATACGGCAGTTGCTTCTACGCGCAGATCCACGTTCGTTGCATCCCTTAGGTCTATTCACCTCTGCCGAGTATTCAACTCTTTCTGATCTAAAGACGATGATTTTTGTAGAGATTTTTAGTCACACCTGCGCCGCCGCGCGGAATGACCTTGCGATGTTCAGCGACAAGCGAAAATCTGAGGTCCATTAGCTGGTTAGCGGCCGCTATAGACAGACGGAAAAACAATATCCTGATCGACCAGGACGTTGAACTTGTAGCCCGGTCGGATGCGAATCGTCGGCTGAACGTTCAGATTCTTCGAGATCGTCTCTTCCGCTACCCGGCCGAATGATTCGGCAAAATTCCGTCGTGCTGCATCCGAGGCCGTGTCCTGCGTCGCGAGCGTCGAACTCTCAGGCATCGACATATCGATACCCGTCCCGATGATCGCCATCAGGGCTGCAGAACCGAATGTCCTCCAAAGATGGCGGTCGACCTTGTCCTGGAAGCCGCCATACCCTTCGGCGTCGGTGCCCGCCATACCACCGATCTGCAGGGTAGACCCATTGGGGAAAATGAGGTCCGTCCAGACGACGAGAACACGTTCCTGGCCGAATGAGACCTTGGAATCGTAGCGACCGAAGAGCTTCGCTCCCTGCGGTATGAGAAGACGGTAGCCAGTTGCGCTGTCGTAGACATTCTGGCTGACCTGAGCGGTAATGCGCCCTGGCAGGTCGGAATTGAGGCCGGTGATCAATGTCGCCGGGATGACCGAACCGCGCTTCAGTTCATTGGGTGACATCTGTGGCACGACCTGGTTTGGCAGGTAGCCAAGATCCTTGATGTCCTGATTGAAGAAATCCTCTTTCGACGTCTGCCCGTTCTGATCGACGTTTTGTCCCATCAGTCCGGATTTCACGGCGGCGGCATAAAGGTCTGATGCACTGTTTGCTGCGACATTTGTCGGCTGACGGCCGGTGTCATTGGCGGAGCTTGCAGCCTTCTCGACATTGGAGACGTCGACCTTCAGTGGCGAATCGAGTGCCGTAGCGCGGGCCTGGAGACGCGCCATTCGTTGGCGCTGGGCTTCCCGGATATATTGCTCGTCCTGCTCCCGCTTCAGCCGCGCCTTCCACTCCTCTTCGGATTCGAGCCTTTGTCGACGGTCTTGTCGCTCCTCTGGTCGGCGCTCGACGACCGGCTCGCGCTTTTCCTCTTTCTCAATGACGACGGGCGTCGGCTGAAACACCCCCTGCTTTTCTGGGTCACCGATAATGCCGTCCGTGATACCCCGCTTAAGCTGGTCACCGAAACTGGTCGCAGGGCTGTTGGAAGCGCTCTCGATATCGCCACGATTAAAGGAAAGCCCGCGCAGCGACAGACCAATCACAACGACGCCGACAAACAGCACGATGACAATGATGGCGACGATGATCGGCAGGCGGTTGAGCCGCCGCATGCCCTGCTGATCGTCGGCTTGGCTCGACGTGCCAAGCTGGAGCGACTGGACCATGTTAATCTCCGTCAGTTGCGCTGCATGATCGAAAGGGGACTGGCCGGCGTGGCGCCGGTCGCCGTCGGCGTGTAAGCGCGGCCAAGAGCGATGGAAGGCGTCGAGACCTGCACTAGCACCTGTCCGTCGAAGCCCTCGATTGCATAAGCAAGCTCGACCGGCTTGACGTCTTTGGCGACTTTGCCGTCCGTGATGACCGTGTAGCCCCACCCCTTCAGGGCCGCCCCGAGGGCGGATGCGAATTCCGACGTGTCCGTCTCCATTTTGATCGTTGTCGTAGCACTGGCCGGGCCTATCTGTTCAGCCAGACGACTTGCCATGTCGCCGGCGATGGCGCTTGCAGCCGGTCCGATGACGGCCATAGGGGTCGAGCTGGTGGGGAGGGCGTCGTCGGCCGTTTGGCAGCTGGAGAGCAGCGCGACCGCGATGAAGAATGCGAATAGCTTCCGCATGGTTCAGCCTCCCCGCCGGATGGTGATCTTCTGCTGCCGCCAACCGACTCCGGAAACGAGGATCGCCTTGTCGATCGCATAGTCGACGGTCATCATGTCGTTCTTCATCCGATAATTGACGATACGATTTTGACCGCCAGAGACGACGAAAAGCACAGGTGCATCCTGACCGGAGATCGACTTCGGAAACTGGATGTAGGTCTTCACCCCGTCAGAATAGACCCGCTTCGGTTTCCACGATGCGCCGCCGCTCACCGAGTAGGAAAAGTTCAGTTTGTCCGCCGCCGTGCCCGGAATGCCGCCCGTTTCGAGACGGGAATTGATGTCGGCGAGCTTGGTCGAAACGTCTTCCGGATATTCGAACCCGACGCGCGCCATGTACTGGCTGGGATGGGACTTGAGTTGGATATGATAGGTGCGCCGCGATGTCGTAACGACCATCGAGGTAAGAAGTCCTGGCTCCGATGGTTTGACGATGAGATGGATCGCCTGTCCGCCTGTCGCGCCCGAGGTCGCCGGCTCTACCTTCCAGCGTACGGTGTCGCCGACGAGGACATCGCGAACGATCTCGCCACCCTGAAGTTCGATGTCGCAGACCTGTAGCGGCGAGCAGACGACGGAAGGTTGCGTTTCGCCGAAAAGGAAGATCACCTTTCCGTCCGGTCCCGTCGTGACCAGTCCCGGCGTGCCGCGCCACTTTCTGGAAAGATTTGTTCCTTTCACCTCGTTGCTCGTCATGCTTTGCGCCTGCGCGCCCGCCGCAAGCAAGAGTCCGGCCATGCAGCTGGCGGCTGCGATCAATCCCATTTTTTTCATTGAAGCAATCCCTGCCCTTAAAGCTGTGCCGTCCAGTCAAAATCCCGGACATAGAGGCCGATCGGATTGAGGCGGATCGTCGCCTCATCCTGTGGCGCGGTGAGCGTCACCGTTGCGATCCCGCGGAACCGCCGCGTGCCGATCTCCTTGCCCTTGCGGTCTCGCTCGTATTCCGTCCAGTCGATCTGATAGGTCTGGTTCGAAAGCGCCACGATGTTGTTGACTTCGATGGCAACTGTCGAAGACTTCGCCTTCTCGAATGGAGAATTGCCTCGAAACCAGGCGTTGACCTTCTCCGTCGATGGATCGGACGTGCGAAGAAGGGCGTAGGTGCGGTCGATATATTGCTTCTGCACCACCGCATCCGGCGTGATTGAGCGAAAGCTTGTGACGAAGTTGCCGAGTGTGGCGCGCACCACGCGGACATCGGCATACTCGATCTGCTCGGGGAAACCTGCCGTGACTGCGGTTCCGAGCTTGTCGACCTCAACGATGTAGGGCACGAGCCTCACTTGCGTGCTCAGATACATCGCGTAGCTGAAGCCGATGACGGCCATGACCAGACCGAGGACACCAACAATGCGCCATGCGGCTGCGGCCTTCACATAAGAGCCATAGCGTTCGCTCCATTCCTGGCGCGCGGCAAGATACGGGTTTTCCGGGGCGCGGTTCGCTGCCATTTATTCTTCCCTTGTGTCGATTATGGTTTGTCGTTGCGTTCGGGAGGAGGCTTCGGTCCGCTATGACCGCCGCGCTGTTCATCGAGCTTCGCATTAGCCAGTCCGAGAATGGACCCGGCATAAGCGCCCGGAGAGCCGATTGCCTTTTCCTTCGCGGCAGATCCGGCTGCTTGCGCGCCGGAAGAGAAGCTCGCGCCCACGCCGCGAAGAGCAGCACCTGCAGCGGATGAACCGCCAGCTCGTGCGGCTTGAGCCGCCGCAAACCCCGCGCCTGCAGCGCCGGCGGCGAGGAATCCAGCACCGGCGGCAAAAGACGCCGCCTGCCCGCCGTGGCGGATCGCTTCCATTCCTCCGGAAACCGAAGCGCCCTGGACGACGCCCTGGATGATGTTCGGGACGTACATGGCGATGATGAAGACGACGACGGAGATACCGGCGATGGCCAACGTGGTGACGAACTGATCCGACGAGGCAGTCGGAGCTTGAGCGAGGCCAAGCAGGACGTTCGATCCGATCTTGGCGATCATCACCAATGCCATGAGCTTCATGCCGACGCCGAAGGCGTAGACGAGGTATCGAATGGCGAAGTCTTTCGTGAAGGACGAACCACCCAGCCCGAGCATGATCATGCCGGCGAGCAAGCCGACATACATTTCGACCATGACCGACACGAATATCGCTGCGACCAGCGAGAAGCAGATAACGACAATGCCCATTGCCAACACCGCCGCGATCGCGAGCGCATTGTCTTCGAAAACTCCGAACTGCGCTTGTTGCGACATTTGCGACGCGACCCGGATGCCGGCATCGAACACTTCAGCGGGTGAAGCTGAGCCACCGCCGGCGCCAATCTGGAAAAGGCTGTCGACCACTGCTCGCGCAAAGGTCGGACCTTGGGTCAGAACGAATGCGAAGAACCCGATGAACATGATCCGCCGCACCAGTTCGGCGAACCAGCTGTCCAGTGAGGCCGACTGGATCGCCAACCAGACGGCCGCAATGCCGATCTCGATCGTTGCGAGAATCCAGAATAGGGATTTCGCCGCCTCCATGATGGTGGTCTCCCACCCCTTCGCAGCGGACGAGACCTGGTTTTCCAGTTCCGTGAGGACCTGTCCCTCCTGCGCGAATGCAGGAACCGCATAGGCGAGGCAAAAGAGACCTGTAATCAGGAATGAACGCGCGACAGCAACCTTCACCATCTCGGGCGCACCTCCTGACCTTCCTTGATCGGCGGCAGCTCCTTGTCGGAGCCGAAGAATTTTTCCCGGACGGCGCGCTGCTCATCGGTGAGCGCGGGTATTCCTGTGTTTCGGGAATTGACGGTCAGCACTGTCGCTGCAGACGATGCAGCGGCGACAGCCAACAGCAAGGCAATCAGGACAGGGCGGCTCACCATCGCGGTTCCATTTTCTGGCCTGCCGGAACGCTCTTGATTTCGGCGTTGAAAAATTTTTCCCGCCGCGCCTCCGCCAGGTCCTTGTCGGTCTGTTCCGTCTGAAGCCAGGTTCCCATCATTGTCATCTGTTGGGAGACGAGACCGCGAAGCTTCTGCATTTGCGCAACTTGTTGGGCGGCGATCTCGTGGCCAACCTGCAAAGCCTTCATCTGCCCGTCAGCCGTTTCGGACATCGACCGCAACGAGGACATCGTATCTTCCTCGCTATCGAATTGGTCGGCCGTGAGGCTCGCCGCTTTCAGCGAGCTGGCGATCGTGTCGCGGTTGGTGTTCGACCAGGACTGGTAGGTCGAGGAGAACGTTGCGTTGTCCGGCAAATTCGTCTTGAGATCGGCATAACTCTGAAACCGCTGCTGAAGAACGTCGTCCGCATTCCCCATCGAAAAGGCGATGCCCTGTCCCTGGTCGACGATACTGCGCAGCTGGTTGAGATCGCTTTCGACCTGCCCCCAGACATGATCAGGAAGCTGCGCCGTATTTTGCATCATGTTCTCGTAGATCTTCAGCTGGTTCTGGATCTGCTCTGCAAGCTGGCTGATCTGGGTCAACTGATTCTCGACCTGGATGCCGGAACTTTTCATGAGATCCACGAGCTGCGCATTGTTGGCGAGCTGCGTCCATTCGGTCGCATCGCCGGTGGCTGTACCGGCTTGCACAGAGCCTGCAGCTCCGATCGTGAGAGCGGCGGCCGCCAAGCAGGCGAGCCTTCTATTCGAACGTGAGTAGCGATGCGGCATCGTGAACTCCTCTCGTTTCAAGCCAGTGGATCGGCCAGTCGTGGCCATGTTCGGATTTCAGTGCGCGGATGCGTTTGAGGTCCTCTTTGCCCGACGCGCCGACAAAGCTCAGCGCGACTGGCCCAAGCGACATGTTGAAGAGCCGCCGGCCTTCTGGCGTGGCGACGTAGTATTCACGCTTCGGCATGGCGGTAGCGACGATCTCGATCTGTCGCTCGTTGAAGCCGATGCGCTCGTAGAATTCGCGCGTGCCCGACTCGCGAGCGGCGCCATTCGGAAGGCAAATCTTGGTGGAGCAGGATTCCTTCAGCACGTCGATAATCCCGGACCGTTCGGCATCGGAGATTGATTGGGTCGCGAGAACGACAGCGCAATTCGCCTTGCGCAGCACCTTCAACCACTCGCGAATCTTGTCGCGGAACACAGGGTGGCCGAGCATCAGCCACGCCTCGTCGAGCACGATCAGACTGGGGGACCCATCCAAACGCTTTTCGATCCGGCGGAAGAGGTAGGTCAGCACCGGCACGAGATTGCGCTCGCCCATATTCATCAGCTGCTCGATCTCGAAAGTCTGGAAGGCGCCGAGTGTGAGACCGTCCTCTTCCGCATCGAGGAGTTGGCCCATCGGGCCATCGACGGTATAGTGATGCAGCGCGTCCTTGATCTCGCGAAGCTGCACGCCGCTGACAAAATCCGAGAGCGATCGACCGGATGCAATCGCCATCAGGCCGATCTGCCGAGAGATGGCGTTGCGATGATCTGGGGTGATGGTGACGCCCTGCAGGCCGACCAGCATCTCGATCCATTCCGTCGCCCAAGCCCGATCGGCGTCACTTTTAAGTTCGGACAATGGGCAAAAGGCCAACGCCCTCCCCTCTTCGGCATTGTCGCCGCCGATCTCATAGTAATCGGCACCGGCTGCGAGCGTCAGGGACAGAAGTGAATTGCCTTTGTCGAAGGCGAAGATCTGCGCATTTTCGTACCGGCGAAACTGCGCGGCGATCAGAGCCAGAAGCGTCGACTTACCCGAACCGGTCGGACCGAAGATCAGTGTGTGGCCGACATCATCGACGTGCAGGTTCAGACGGAACGCCGTCGATCCGCTCGCAACCTGCATCAAGGGCGGGGAATTCGGTGGGTAAAACGGGCATGGGGAGATCGGGCTTCCGGACCAGACCGAGTTCAGCGGGATCAAGTCTGCGAGATTGCTGGTGTTGATCAACGGCTCACGGATGTTGCAATACCAGTTGCCGGGCAAGCTGCCGAGATAGGCGTCGGTGGCGTTCAGCGTTTCGATCCGCGCCCCGAAACCTTCCACCTGGATTAGCCGCCGGATCGCTTCGGCCTTCTCCAGGAGTCCTTCGCGATCGCGGTCGAACAGCACGACGACGGGAGTGTAATAGCCATAGGCAACCAGTTGCGACGAGGCCTGTGCGATGGCATCCTCCGTCTCGACCACCATGGTCATCGCGTCCTGGTCGACGGATCGACTTTGTGTCTGGAATATCTGGTCGAAGAACGGCCGGACCTTCTGCTGCCATTTCTTCCGCGTGCTTTCGAGCTTCTGTCGGGCCTCTTCGGCATCGAGAAAAATGAAGCGCGATGACCATCGATAGGTCAGCGGCATCAAATCAAGGCTGTTCAGAATCCCCGGCCAGCTTTCGGCCGGCAGACCGTCGATCGCGACAACGCCGAGGAAACGGTTTTCGACCTTTGGCGTCAGTCCGTGCTCAAGCTCCGCCGTGGCAATCCAGTCGAGATACATCGGAATATCGGGAAGCCGGATTGGATGGCTTTCCCCAGTGGTGCAGAATCGGGCGAACTGGAGCAACTCGTCATACCGGGCAATTCGCTCCCCTCCCCTCTCAAGTGTTTCGCGGGTTTCCATTCGCCGGATCGAAAGTGTGTTGGCAAAATACTGCTCAAGCTCACGCACCGCATTCTTGAACACGAAGAGCACCGTGTCCGCGTAGGACTTCTTCCGGCTCTCCTCATCCGCATAGATGTATTTGCTGAGTGCAGTCTTCTTGGACTCAAGTGGCCGGTAGGTCAGGATCAGCGCATGCTTGCTCTCGAAATGGCCCTGCTCGCGCGCGAAATGCGCCCGACGCTCGGCATCGATTGCGCGGGTCACGGGGTCGGGGAAATGGCATCGATCTTCTGATGGATAGTCGACTGTCGGAATACGGATGGCCTCGACCTGGATCATCCAGCCGCTTCCGAGCCGCGACAGAACGGAATTGATCTGCCTCGACAGCTCATTGCGCTCGAGTTCGGTAGCACTTTCCGAGTCCGGGCCAGCGAAGTACCAGCCGGCCATCAGGCTTCCGTCCTTCAAGAGGAGAACACCATTGTCGACGAGGCCGGCATAGGGAACGAGATCGGCGAAGGACGGGCCGGTTACCCGGAAGCGTTTGAGAGCTACCATAGCCGTCTCCTCAATACCGGCGCCACGGCGAAGTGGTTGCCTTGTAGTAGGGCTTGTAAGAAATGTGCCTGATATAGACTTGGCGCATGAGCGGATCCGACTTCGCCATCATCCTGAGCGCCCCGACGATGACGATCCAGACGGCGACGCCGAAGAGCGCCGAATAAACCGTGAGAACCACGAAGATGAGAATGACGGCCGCAAGGCCGGTGATCAGCACCAATTCGCGGTCCGCGCCCATTAGAAGGTTCGGGCGCGAGAGGGCACGATGGATGCGATTGCGTCGCAAGCCGGACACGGACTCAGCCATCATCTCCCTCCCCTCCCCCGTTCGAACCAATTGACGTGACCTGCTCGTCGGTTAGCCCGATCGAAGCGCCGGTCGCACCGAACAGGCCGACGATGTTGGTGGCGCCGAGCAGGATGCCGGCGACGAGAACGACGTACACAAGGCGCCGTGCGAAATCGTTGAGCTCGCCGCCGAAGATGAGCATGCCGCCGGCAATGGCCACGGCTGCAAGCGCGATCGCACCCGCGACCGGGCCGGTGATCGACTCCTGAATCTGCTGCAGTGGCCCTTCCCATGGGAGGCTGCCGCCGGAACTGGCGAGCGCCGGCGCGACAGAGGCAAGAACGATTGGCGCCGCAACGAGCGCGGCGGCGATGAGGGTATGCTTACGCGACATGGCGCGCCTCCTGTTCTTCGGTGAGCTGATCGGATTCGATCTCGTACTGTCCGTTGATGAACCGCTCGACTTGGATAATGTCGCGAACAATTCGCCCGCGCGGCGTCCGCTCAATCGAAATGACCAGGTCGACGGCCTCTCCGATCACCTCGTGCATCGGCTGCTGGCTTGCCTCGGCCGTCAGCTGTTCAAGCCGACGCAGCGCTGACATGGCGGTGTTCGAGTGTAAGGTCGCCACGCCGCCCGGGTGACCGGTGTTCCAGGCCTTGAGTAACGTCAGGGCCGCGCCATCGCGGACTTCGCCCACGACGATCCTGTCGGGGCGTAAGCGCATGGTGCTCTTCAAGAGCCGGGCCATGTCGATCGTATCGCTGGTATGGAGGAGAACGGCGTTTTCGGCCGCGCATTGGATTTCCGCGGTATCCTCAAGGATGACGACGCGATCCTGTGGCGCAGACTTGACGATCTCGTGGATCACTGCGTTCGCAAGCGTCGTTTTGCCCGAGCCCGTTCCCCCGGAAATGATGATGTTCAGCCTCGCGGAAATAGCACTGCGGATCGTGGCGGCCTGGTATTCTGTCATCACGCAGGTCCGAACATAGTCTTCGAGCGGAATGAGGCGCGATACCCGGCGACGAATCGTGAAGGCAGGCTTGGTAACAACGGGCGGCAACAGTCCCTCGAAGCGGTGGCCACCGATTGGCAGCTCGCCGGAGATGATTGGCTGTTCCGTGTCGACCTCTGACTGAAGCGCGTGCGCCACTGTACCGATCACCATCTCCGCTGCAGCCGACGACATCTGGCCGGCGGGCGTAACGCCGTGACCGAGCCGTTCGATGAACAACTTTCCGTCCGGATTAAGCATGATCTCGACGACGTTCGCGTCGTCCAGGGCAACACAAAGCTGGTCGCCGAGCGCCTCCTGAAGTTTGCGGACGAGCCGAGGGTGAGAGCGAAGCTGGTTCACGGATTTCTCCTTACGCTGCCTGGCTGACAGGGGGCGAGTTCAGAACGGTAGTTGGAGGGGCGAAGCCTGAGGAACGTGGCCTCATTGGCGGCCAGCGTGCCCGCTACGGCCGTCGTCACGCCGATCTTCTTGGGTTCGCCTAAACGATGCAGCTGCCACCCCACGCGGGCGAGGATGCGCTCAAACCGAAGATCGGTCACCGTAACAATCTCAGTGTATCCATTTGCCAGGCACCATTCGATGATGGCAGCGAACATGGTCAGCGTCGCTTCATGGACCGAGCCGGCGCCCCTCCCCTCCGCGAGAGCCGTGTCGACACAGAAGCGAGAACTCTCGATCATCGCGGCATGCCCCTTGAGTTGGCCGTCGGGGAGCAGCGACGGGAAAATGTCGGCCACCATTGTCGGTCCGAGCGCAGGAAGAAGCCTTGCGCACCCCGCCAATTCGCCCGTCTCTGCGATGGCGAGAATATAGGTCGGCCGAAGCGCGTCGAAACGATCGGACTCGCACCCCGCCGTTACATCGACTTCCCAACCCAGGCGATCGGAAAAGACCCGAGCACGAAGCTGATAGTGGATGTGTAGGAGATGCGCCTCTTGGATCGTCCGGGGTGTTGAGAGCGCGAGAGCCCGCATGATCTTTCTCCGTCATTGTTGGTCCGCGGGAAATCAGCACAGTTTGGAATCGGAGGGCAGTTGTAGGATCCAACATGCACGTAGCGAGGTGAGTCGCGGCTCATAAGGGGTGTGGCGCTAGAGAGCCGCCTAATCCACTTGCTGCTACACTGTTTGGATTTGTAGGATTCACAGGAGAACATTCCGGGATCAGGGAGCCGGGCATTTGAGGCTAACTCCCGGAGCGGAAAAGCAAAAATCCGAACAGCCTTATGCAGATTGTCCCCGGTCGTTAACCTTGTGTTAACCCTAAACCTCTGGACCAGTTCGGAGAATCGTGTTCTATTTTTAGCGGGCAATGGCCGGTAAACCGGCGAAAAGCCGCCAAGAGGGACAGATGGCGATAGCAAACCGAGTAGAAGCAAGTGTTGGCTCGAAGGAAGATGCCGGCAGCAAAATTATGCGCCATGCCGGGCTTCTGTCCGGGCAATTGCAGCAGCTCAGAACTCGTATGTATCCGCCAAAATCGGAAAAGACCCTGCGTCCCTTTCTGACCAACGAAGTGTCGAAGCTGACGTCTATACCCGATTCCACCCTGAAGCTCATGTCCACCGAAGGACGTGGGCCGATTCCCAGTAGGCTGGAAAATAACCATCGCGTCTACACGCTGGACCAGATCAATGAACTGCGTGAATTGTTCGCGATGCAGAAACCTGCAGACGCATTGCGATTCCTTCCTCGTCGTCGTGCCGGCGAGCACCTCCAGGTTCTTGCGATAGCCAACTTCAAGGGTGGCAGCGCGAAGACGACTACCTGTGTCCACCTTGCCCACTATCTCGCCCTTCATGGGTATCGCGTCCTCGCACTCGACCTGGACCCGCAAGCATCCTTGTCCGCTTTGTTCGGTGCTCAGCCAGAAGTTGATGTCGGGTCGAATGAAACGATCTATGCCGCTTTGCGTTACGATGACGCCGAGCGTCGTCCCATCCGCCATATAATTCGCAGGACATATTTCGATGGCATCGACCTCATTCCTGGCAATCTTGAAGTCATGGAGTATGAGCACGAAACGCCACGGATCTTGGCGAACAAGTCCAGCTCCGGCGCAATCTTCTTTGAGCGGCTGAAACTCGCCCTTTTGGAAGTCGAGGCGGACTACGACATTGTGATTCTCGACACTCCGCCGTCCCTCGGCTTTCTGACCTTGAGCGCGATATACGCCGCGACTAGCATGATCATTACGGTCCACCCGGCCATGCTGGACGTCGCGTCAATGAGCCAGTTCCTTCTCATGATGGGTGATCTGATTAGTGTTCTGAACGAGAGCGGCGCTCAGTTGGACCAGGACTTCATCCGGTATCTGGTTACACGACACGACCCCAATGACGCGCCACAGTCGCAAGTCGTTGCGATGCTTCGGCACCTGTTCGGCTCCGATGTATTATTGCCGACCGCCATTGAAAGCACCGCCGTTGAAGCAGCCGGCTTGGCGAAACGCTCGGTATACGAGCTCGAATTGGGACAGATCGGACGCGATACTCACAAGCGTGCCCGCGAGGCGGTAGATGCTGTGAACGAGGCGATTGTTCGCCTCGTCAATGAGAGCTGGGGGCGGACATGAGCAAATCCCCTCGCAAGTCGATTGTCGCCAGCTTCGGGTTGCTTTCCGCAGAGCTGGAAAGCGATCAGGCTGCGGATCAACAGCAGCCGTCGCAGGCCCCTGCCCAGGTTCCCGGAAATCGTGTCGGAGCAGGTGTGATCGGTGCTGCACACCGCGCAATCGACGACATTCGAACAGAGCGAGATCGCTTGAAGGCTATCGTGGAGTCGGGCGGTGGTTCGGTTCGCGAGTTGGATCCGTCGCTCATCGACCCATCCCCTTATCCGGACAGACTGCCGGACGATGACGCAACGAGCTTCGAGGCGTTCAAACGGTCGATCGAGACTGAGGGGCAACAGGTTCCCGTCCAGGTCCGCAAACACCCCTCGTCCCCAGGTCGCTATCAGATCGTCTACGGTCATCGACGCTGGCTCGCTGCTAGGCAGCTTGACAGGCCTGTTCGCGCTCTCGAAGTCGAGATTTCCGACCTCGACCTAGTTCTTGCACAAGGCATCGAAAACGCGGGTCGCCAAGACCTCACCTGGATCGAGCGCGCGCTGTTTGCCTCCCGAATGGATGATGCGGGGATCAAGCCTCGGCACATCTACGCTGCGCTTTCGATCGAGGACGCAGAATTGGCTCGGATGCGGAATGTCTACAGGATCGTTCCCGCGGATATCATCGAGGCCATTGGGCGGGCGCCGAAGATCGGGCGGCCACGTTGGCTCGACCTTGCCAAGACGGTTGCGGGCGACACGGGAGCGCTCGATGCACTGCGGGCGGCACTGGCTAGGAAGGGTGAGAAGGCTGAGACTTCTGATCAAAGGTTTCAGCGAGCATTGAACGCCATCAAGCCAGTATCGACTGGTCGGAGAGAGCCAAGCCCGATTACAGATATGAGCGGAACGAAGCTTGGCGCCCTGTTGATATCCTCGAAAGAGGTTCGAATTTCGGCTGAGGGTTCACTCGGGGTCGACTTTTTAAAGTTTGTTGAGGCGGAGCTCCCAGCGCTAACGGAGCGCTTTGGCCGCCTGCGAGAAGACGAGAAACCCTGACAGCTGTCAGGGTTTGGAGATGAAAAAAGGACGAACTGCAAAAGAAAAAGGCCCCCCAAACGTTGCCGTCGTGGAAGCCTCTCTCAATGTGTGACAACTAGAGAATCGCATTTCCCCGAATCCCAGTCAAGAGTCTTTGGCACCGTAATTTGGTGAGCAGGTTTCTTTTGCCTTTTTGAAGGTGAAGAAAATGCAGATTGGAAGTGTGACGACGCCCTTTGGGCGGCGGCCGGTGACGCTTGCCCTGGTGAAGCGGCAAATCGAGACGAGTAAAATCAAGCCGGGCAAGACAGCGGATAAATGGAAAGTCTTTCGGGACGCATCCGAAGCAAGGGAGCTGCTTGGGCTACAGGATCGCAGCCTGGCCGTCCTTGACGCGCTCCTGAGCTTTCATCCAGACAACGAATTGCGCCAGGAAGCGCAGCTCATCGTTTTTCCGTCCAACGCGCAATTGACGCTGCGAGCCCACGGTATTGCCGGCGCCACCCTTCGCAGACATCTGGCCCTTCTCGTTGAGGCAGGACTGATCGTGCGGAAGGACAGCCCGAATGGAAAGCGCTACCCCCGGAAGGACAAGGCGGGTGCGATCGATAGCGCTTTCGGCTTTGATCTGTCACCGTTGCTCTTGCGAACAGATGAGCTTGCCATGATGGCGCAACAGGTCGTTGCAGATCGTTTCGCCCTCCGCCGGGCGAAGGAAAATTTGACGATATGCCGGCGCGACGTTCGAAAGCTCATTTCTGCCGCGATCGAGGAAGGTGCGCCAGGCAACTGGGAAAACATCGAAGGAATTTACATCGGCCTCGTGGGCAGGATTCCGCGCTCTGCGACGCTCGGCGATGTGAATTCAATTTTGGCTGAAATGGGTCTCCTGCAGCGAGAAATCACCAACATCTTGGAAATGCAGCAAAAAGACGATAATAATAGCACCAATGACGATCATAGTGAGCGTCACATACAGAATTCAAAAACCGAATCCATCACTGAACTTGAACCTAGCTCAGGAAACGAGCAGGGGGCGACGCGGGTGGACGATAATCGGGCGAACTGGAAGCCGGTCCGCAGTTTTCCGCTTAGTATGGTAACACGGGCTTGCCCGGAGATCGCGATCTATGGACCGGGCGGTACTATCGGAAGTTGGCGCGAAATGATGGGTGCGGCGGTCGTCGTCCGGTCAATGCTCGGTGTCAGCCCCTCAGCCTATCAGGAGGCCTGTGAGGTGATGGGGCCGGAGAATGCAGCCACGGCGATCGCCTGTATCCTTGAGCGAATTGGGCATATCAATTCGCCGGGAGGATATCTGCGGGACCTGACACGCAAGGCAGCACGTGGCGAATTTTCACTTGGCCCGGCGCTTATGGCGCTGCTTCGGGTCGATGGCGATAGCGATCGCAGGACGGGATAGTTGGTTGCCCAGGCTTGTGGTCGGCTGGTCAAAACCCTGACAGCTGTCAGGGTTTTGCGATCGGCGGATGCTGGAGCGGGGAAGGATCAACTCGGCTGGCGTCTACTGACATCATCCGACAAGGCAGGTTTTCGCTCGGTCCGATGGGCAAGTTAAATGAAGTTCCTTGCCTGGTCCGAGTCGTGCTCTGCTGGCCTTCGAGACCGTTTTAAAAATGAGGAAGAGCAATGCCGTCTGAAACTCGATCTCCGCGCCTGGCTGTTCTGATTGATGCGGACAATACATCCGCTAAAATCGCCGACGGGCTGTTCGAAGAGGTAGCCAAAATCGGGGAGGCGAGCGTGCGTCGCATCTACGGTGATTTTTCCGGCACGCGCTCCAAGGGTTGGGCGGACGTGCTCGCAAAGCACGCGATTATCCCGCAGCAGCAATTTGCGTATACAACGGGAAAGAATCCTTCCGATATCACTTTGGTCATCGATGCAATGGATTTGCTGCACAGCGGTCGGTTCGACGGCTTCTGCCTGGTGTCCTCGGACAGCGATTTCACGCGGCTTGCCGCCGGGATCCGTGAGCAGGGCGTCGATGTATTCGGCTTTGGCGAGCAGAAGACACGGGAACGTTTTCGCCGGGCCTGCCGGCGCTTCGTCTATACCGAAAACCTGCTTCCTGGCGCGATCAAGGACGAGCAGAATACGGCTTCCAGCGACAGGCCGCTCCAGCCGGCAACATCGGCCGTGCCGCTGATCAAGAAGGTACTGTCTCAGGGGGATAGTGATGGCGGCTGGGTCAACCTGCGCACCGTCGGCAAGCAGTTGTTGAACCTCGCGCCGGATTTCGACCCGCGACATTCGGCTTCCGAAAACTCAGCGATCTTATCAGCAAGACGAACCAATTTGAGGTCGTCAGGCCGAGGGCGGTCCGATCAGCATAAACAACGAGGCAAAAACTAGCACAATGGTAGCGGCGATGGAGCGAGCAAGTGCCGGGCCACGACGGTGAGTATAGCTTTCGCCTGCGACGAGAAGCGTCATCAGTGCTGCCCGCAAAGAAAAGCGTCTGCCGAGCACGCTTCGGCAAGGCAATTGATATGTCGGCGTCGTCTTGACAGTTGAGATCGAATGGACCGAGGTTACCTTGCGAACGGTGACCCCGCAGCTCGCTCTGGCGGAGCGACGGCGACGATGGTAGTGGCGATCTTCGGCACCACCAATATTCGCGCTATTCAACCCGGGTAGCATTGGTACAGGGCTGCTCGCCGTGCCTGTGCTGGCAGGATCGGCAGCCTACGCCATATTCGACCGGCCGGTGGAAAACCGGACTGGAGCACAAGCCACGCGAGGCGGTCGGGCTCTACACAGTTGTCGGGCTTGCCGTTCTCGTCGGCCTCGCGGTCGGCTTTTCGCCAATCTGATCGGATACGGGCGCGCGCCTGCTGATGGCGAGCTCCGCTCCGGAATCCTGTCTGCACCGTTTAAGGTGCCTCCTACCAGAACACTCTGGTGCTGTGCTCGTGACGGTCAAGGGTAGGTCGCGGCGCGATTGGCCGTCGGCCCACTTGACCGTCACTGCGCGCGGCGGGCGCGAAGGCAAGTCGGTATCATCAACCCCTATAAGGGTAGATCAGAGTCGGGGCGACGTGGTGCTTAGCGGATGTGATGCGCGAGATCTGTGATCCTACCCATCAGCACTTCCATCGGTCCTCGTTGGAAGGCGCGCAGCCAAAGCACGGCGAAAGTGCTTATAACCACGACGAAACCAAAGAGCACAGACAGGCTCCCATCTTCTTCAAGCGCATCTATTCCCATAATGCGCTCTAAATAGGCTACTCCCACAATGTGCAGCACGTAGGCCGTCAAAGACATAGAGCCGACCGCGATTATTGGCCAGACCAGCTTTCGCAGATGCGGGAGCCCGTCCATAGCAAGCCAGCAAGCCGCCAAGACAATCATTGCGCAACCGGTGTTGCCCAGGATCGAGAACGTCGTCTCGCTGTGAGGTGCGGCAACCAGTAGCGACCAGGGAGAGTCGAGATACCACCACGAGTCAAGAGGCTCCCGAAAAACGGCTGGGACAGGCAGCAAACGCAACGCGAGCCAGGATCCCCCATAGCCCAACACGGCCAGCGCGACCCCCTCTAGGCCAAGCCTCCAATGCATTGCTTGCGTATTAAGGCTAAGGCGTGCGATGGCCATACCTGCGATCACGAAAGGAACCCAGGTCATCGCGGGATAGGCGCCGTGGACCATGAAGTCGAACACCGGGTTCAAACTCCCCTCGGGGCCAAACAACTTAAGGAGGAAGCGCATTTGCGGGAGAACTAATGCGGTCCCTGCAGCGAGCAAGCCAAGCTGCTGTGCGCTGCGCCGATAGAGCGGCAGTACCAAGAGGAAGCAGATTCCGTAGGTTTTCAGGATGACTGCGATCCCCGTACCGAGGCGGGTCAGGATAGAGCCAATCGCGAGCAAAACAAGGGCACGAATTGCGACTCTGGCAACGGCCTGTCTACCTGCTTCCCCCGATTTCCGCGCCTTGCGGCCGGTAATCAGGATGATTGAAAAACCGGCCAATACGGCAAACAGGGCAGACGACCGCCCAAGGGGTAGCTCCATCAGATTCCCGATCAGTCCTAGGTCGTCGGGGATGGGGTCACCACCGACATGAGCGGCATACATGCCGAAGACAGCCAAACCGCGAGCAAGGTCGATGTCGACCAGCCGATCTTCGGCCGACCCATCGCTCGGGCCCTCAATTGACGAATTTCTCGCCACGGTGGTTCCTTTCGTTCATTGTGCCGACCCCGGGTCCGCCGTGTTGCAGCAATGGCGGGCCGGAGATTCATTAACCGGCGGCAAGAGGACCAAAGACAGCGCATGATCGGTTGGTCAACTGACCGCAGCTCTAACTTACTGAAAGTTAATGTTTTTTTTGATGATTTTGTCGAAGCTAGATAGGTGGGTCATCACCTTGTCGGACAGCTCGGCGAAGAAGGCGTGATCCTCGCAGAGCACGCCATCAGCGCGCTGATGACCATGGCCGAAAGCTGAGAGGAGAGGTGGCGTGGCGGGTCGGCAATCTGCGTCGGGTGACCTCGAACAACTCCGCGGCGATCGCCTCGACTTGCTGCGCGACCGGCTTCAGAGGGCATCGCGTTGGTTCATTGCGGTTTAGACACAGCAGGATCATTGCATGCTTTCCACGCAAGGCCGGCTAATCCCCAGCTGACGCATTTCCCCATAGTCCGTGGAGCAACCGAGCCCGAGTCGCCTTGCTGTTTCGTGGGACGTTTTAGCGTCAATCAATCTCTTTACGGCGTCTATCTTCTTGGCGACTGAGTCTCTTTCCTTTCGCCCTTGCATCAGGATCTCTTCGCCCGCAGCATAGCCGTGCCGACAGCCGCCCTCGGTCGTTTTGACACTCTGACTATCCAGCACAGGAGCATTCTGAGAGGCTTGGCGGCCGGTCCGCTCACGGTCCGCCATGACGAGGCAGTGATTGATCCTCGTGAACACACTGGCGTCACGCCAACGGCACAAATAGCCGAACACCGTACTGTTGGGAGGCAGGACCTTCGGGATCAGACGCCAGGGTATTCTTCCTGGCAAACATAGAAGGTGCCCGATGATCTCTCGCAGCGGCCAAGCTGGCTTGCGCCCCTTGGCGCCGGCTGCGGAAGACCGCCCACTCTGCATCCGTCAGGTCGGGTTCCACATGACCCGTCCATTCAGGCTTCAGACAACTTCTTGGAATCATCTTTAGCCCGATCACTCACCCCATTCCCGGATAGGCTCTGAGCTGCACCGATCCTACCCTTTTCGGCTAGCCAAGAAGACGCGACGCCTGGCCTTCCCGGCGTGTTGCGCTGTTATAATAACTTGATGCCTGCTGCACCGATCGATGACGCGACTGCTCCATCGCCTCAGGCAGGGGGATGCCACGGTTGGCCGCCTCGGTCAGATATCCAGACCGAAGCCCGTGCGCGGAAAACTCCCCACGCTCTAATCCAGCCAGTTCCACCCGCTGCTTGATGATCGCATTGACCGACTGCGGATCGATCGCCCGTCGCGAAACAGTCCCCCATCGCCCGATCGCCCGAAACACGCTGCCGCTGTCGATCTTGGCGGCCACCATCCAGGCATTCAGCGCATCCACCGGCCGACCGGTCAGGTAGACAACGTCGTCCTCGTCGCCGCTGGTCGTCTTGGTGCGGCCGAGATGGATGGCGAGAGAGGGGAGGGGGCTCCCGCCTTCGACCGGAATGGGCGGCTCGACGGTCAACTGTTCGCGGCGCAGCCCGGCGATCTCGCTGCGCCGGCGACCGCCGGAGGCAAAGGCGACCATCAGGATCGCCCGGTCCCGGAGATCGCGCAGACTGTCGCTCGCGCAGGTCGCCAGCAGTCTTGCCAGGACGTCGCCGGTGACCGCCTTGGCGCTCTTGCGAAGACGTTGTCTTGGCGCGGCTCGGATCGCCAGCCGAATGGCTGATTTGAGGGCAGGGGAGGCGAACGCGCCGTCGAGGCCCCGCCATTTGGTCAGCGTCGACCAGTTGGCCAGCCGCCGTCGCACGGTGGCTGGCGCGTGCGGGCCGACGGACTTGAGAAATCCCTGGCTTCGAAGGTTTTGGTCGACATTGGCCGGCATGCCGTGATCCGGATCGTTCTCGCGGCGCTGCGGGTCCCAGAGGTGATGGGCGACGAACTTTAGCAGCAGCGCCTCGGGTGCCGGCCAGGGTAGGGATTGTCCGGTCGCCGCCAATCCCCAGGCTTCCAGATAGGCGAGATCCGAGGTCAGCGCCCGCAGTGTGTTGTCGCCCATGCCCTGGTTGACGAGATGGCGCAGCGTCTCGACGTCGTGGTCGGTGAGCAGTTCGGCGAGTTCGTCGCGGCGCTCCATCGGCAGCACGGCGGCGATGGTGTCGAGCTCTTCGGCACGGCGCTCGACGGCGGTCAGTGATGTCTTGGCTTTGGCCACGGACGCTCCAAAATCGCGGGTTTCGCCAGCCGCTGGGACCGTGATTTGCTGCGATTCTTTCTGATTTGCGCCGCCAAAGCAATCTACCATCGATAAATGGTGGTTATCGATGGTTAGAGCACCAACCCACAATCATGCGATGTGAAGAACCATAATATTCATATAGAGTTCGTTTAGTAAATCGTTTACCATAATATCAATGGCTTACGATCTCGCGAAAATCAGCATGACAGCCCTGATGCGGCCGGCTTTTGACGCCGGCATCGCGCTGACGCGTCTCGATGAGCGTATCGCCCGCTCAGCCGTCGGCGAGGGTTTTGTCGAGCGCACCCACTTCACTGATGCCTGTGCCTCGCTGTGGATCGACGGCGAGCTCGTCCATCTCGAAGACCTCGTCCTGCACGACGCCACCAAGGATGTTCGCACCCCCACCCATGAGCTGACCATCGCCCGCGACGTGCTGCGCACCCGCCGGCGCATTGCCGCCCAGCTACCCGGCTGGGCGCTGTCGACCGACGGTATTCGCACGCTGCGAAAAACCGCGGAGATCGCCCAGCTCGAGACGGACGAGGGGCAGACGCCCGGTGCCATCCGACGCCCGGCCGGTATTGATCCAGAAGGGGAGGGGGAGGACGCCGACGACGTCGGAAATCTCCCCGGTCTTGACTATGCCGCCATCGATGCGGTCCTTGCTCGTTCGGACGCCGCGATCGCGCAGGCCAGGAAGCCCGGCCGGGCTCCGGTCGATCCGCTGGTCTATGATCTCGACTGGGACGAGGACGCGCGGCTGGAGGAATGGCGTGCTGTGTTGCGCCAAGTCGAAAATCTGCCGGCGGTGCTGCAGACCATCGTCGCGCTCGATGCCTGGAACGAGCTTTCCGTCCTTCAGCACGCAACCTGGCTTGGCCGGCTATTTTCCGCTGCGATCCTGCGCCAGGCCGGCATCACGTCAGGCGCCCATCTTGCCGCCATCAATCTCGGCCTGAAAACCATTCCCGTCGAACGGCGCCGCCACCGTGATCGGGAAACGCGACTGCTCGCCATCGCGCATGGGCTGTTGGCAGCCGCCGAGATCGGGCTGAGAGAACATGACCGACTGGCGCTGTCCCGGCAGATGATGGAGCGCAAACTGACGGGAAAACGAACGTCTTCAAAACTGCCGGAACTGGTCGAGTTGGTGATGGCGAAGCCGCTGGTGTCGGCCGGGATGGTGGCGAAAACGCTGGATATGACGCCGCAGGCGGCGCGGCGGATTGTTTTGGAACTGGGGCTGAGAGAGATGACGGGGAGGGGGAGGTTTCGAGCATGGGGGATAATATAAACATCATCTCTCTCCCCTATGGCTCAGATGAGCCTTCGAATGAGTGGAGGTTCTTAGTGCCGTCATCGGGCATGCCTATGCGCGCAATCGAACGCAATATATTCGACCTAAGACTCTATTGGGGACGCCATGCACGAGACATTCCGCGCTTTTACCGAAAACCTGCATCCGAAATTCGATGCTCTTTTGGCCCAAGTGCCGGTCACAGACGCGACCTTGCGTCCTGACGTCAAGGGATCGGGAATCTACATGTTTTCGGAAGGCGGAAATAGCCTCTATGTCGGCCGCACTCGCGATGTGCGCAAGCGCTACGGCCAGCATACCCGCCGATCCAGCGGCCACAACAGCGCTCCATTTGCCTTCAAACTCGCGCGCGAAACAACCGGCTTTCTGAAGTCGGACTACCGGCCAGGAGAGACCTCGCGCGCCGGGCTGCTGTTGAAGCCCGAATTCGCATCGGCATTCGCCGACGCGATCGAGCGCATCAGGCGCATGGAGTTCCGTTTTGTAGAGGAAGCGGACCCAACCCGCCAGTGCTTGCTCGAGGTCTACGTCTCGGTCGTGTGTGGATCACCATACAACGATTTCGATACGCATTGAGCTGCACTTCACCCCAGCGCAGCAACAGTCGCCTTCCTCTCGTCTTCCAGATCCTTGAAGTGTTTATCGAGATCGGCAGGAAGGGCCTTATCAGGGGCTGGCAGCGACAAAAGGTGCCGCCAACGCTTGTCTATCGCATCAAGCGAAACTTCATCGACCAGTCCCCGCTTGGTCTGGCTGGCAAACAGGTGTCGTAGCTCGGGGGGAACATCTCTCTTTTCCTCCAGACGTTTCGTAATCCATAGGGTTACATCCACCAATTCCAATCCAGCGCTTTCATCACCAGCTGTGAAAGTCGGCGGGACTTCTGGCATCATTGAATAATCGAATTTTGGCATCCCCGGACCGAGATCGGTGTTGTGCTTGACGGCCCGAAGGCTCTCGTACCAGCTCGCGAGTTCGCCTTGCGCCTTGTTGAATTCGGTCTGGCGATCAACCGTGATCTTGCGGATGGAACGCCCCTTCTTGTTCGACTGCACGGCCATGACCTGCATGACTTGTTGAAATCCGACGAGGTTCGGCGAAATCTGCAGGGCCGTGTCCTTGTTACCGACACCATAGTCGATCTCGAACGGGTTGGCCGCCGCCCATTTCAACGCGCCTGACACCAGTTCGCGGGAGCGTGCGTCGGGAAGCCGATCGACGCGAGAAAGGAGAGTATTGCAAATTGTGACCAGCGCGGACGCGCTCTTGGCCGAATTGGTTTCCTTCCGTGCCGCCCAAGCGTCTTTCCTTAGCTGATCATCGAAGAGGAAGGCGACTTTTATTAGCATCGGGTAACGAAGGGGAGTGAAGTAATGATGCCATGACACGGCCTTGTTCATGCCGGAGTCGAACACCTGATCGTAGAAGCTGATCACCGCATGATCGCCTTTGGTAACCTTGAGCAGGGAGAACCGCAGGTCGTGTTTCTTGCTGAAATCTGCAATCCGCTTTGCTACCGGGATAAGGCGGCCTACACCGAGTTCTGCGGCGTGGATGCGCTCTACACCTAGTTCCTTCCTCAGATCTACCAGCAAAGGCTCCGCAATCACATCGAGATTGGCCGGGCAGCCAAGCACCCCATAGAACAGCTTGGGTTGGTTTACATCGAACAGGTTAAGACCCGTATTTCCGCTTTCATCGATATAATAATGCATGGCAGGGCCTCCGGATCGTGTCGCGCAACCGCAGCAATGGTTGTATTCCAGTCAAAAAGCAACTTGAAATTCCAGGCTTGAGCAACAGGTTTCTCTTGTCTTCTGGTTGGTGACGCCATCACGTTTCGCGAGCAAATTCATGTTGGTCATCGCTTTCGGCGGATGGACTATCCAGGTCCGCACGGGGATATTCCCAGCATGGATGTGACGAGGGCGATATGGACGGTCGAGATTTTCTGCAAATCGCCGACAAACTGGAGGAATCATCCAGTAATTTCGAGCGACGTTTCAAGGCACAACTCAAGAGGGTTTTGGATGCCGCTGTAGCGATCCATGAGGCGTGGAGCGGATCGAACTTGGGCTATCAAGCGAATGTTTATTACGACGGCTTCCGAAAGCCGCCGGCAGGTGCCCAGTTCAGCGTCATGCATGGGATCGGCGAGGACTGGCTGTCGGATACTTTGGGAGACTGGGGAGAGTTTAGTGCTGCCCAGGTGAAGACGGCAGTCTATCGGCTCGCCGGCAATCCAGAGATGGCGGATTGCGAAAGCGCATCTGGGGAGTCGCTAAGGGAGTTCAATCGAGCGAAGGGTGAGGTGTTGTCTGGGATGAACATCTTGTTGGAAGGCCGGAAGGACGCATTCCTGAGCTCCTTGCTTAAGCAGGTCCAGGGCGTCCAGATAGCGAGTGCCCAGCAGCTCTCTCGCGCCTTTCTAGGAGGGGGCCAGTTTATGACGCAGGACACGCGTGCCTTGAACGGTGGCGCGCGAGCCGCTCCCCACCAGCTTATAATTGCAGAAACTACCGCGCTCAATCAGCCTGCAGAGTGTGGCAAGCAACTTGCCGAGGTCGTTCGGCAAATCGGATCACACCTTGTCCGGGCTGAACGGAAGATGGCCTGCTGCCGGTTTATCGGACACGAGATTAAGCTAATCCCACCTTGGTTTCAAAGTCATTTGGGCTGAGATACCCCAGTGTCGAGTGGCGACGTTTCGGGTTGTAGA
>NZ_JBLKNU010000021.1:0-43369 GCF_047532935.1 Rhizobium sp. IY2 | reverse complement strand
GTAGAGGCAAGCTCCGACAGGCACGCCGACGATCCATGCCACGTCGATGTGCCTAGATAGGCAGCCAGGGGGCCCGTATAGTAATACATCAAAATGAAAGGGATTCCGCCAAGACAGCAAACACGAACGCGCCGATCGCTATCGGATTATATCGGCCGTAGATGCCGTCTGGATCGAAAATGTCCGCTACGCTGTATTGTCCACGCCGCAAGACGTAATAATCAACGAGGTTGATTGCGGTCCAGGGGATGAGTGCATAGCTCATCAGAAAGATGAAATTCAAGAACATGGTCGAGAAGGCGCCGTCGCCAAAATAAGACAGGATAGCATTGGCGATCGCAATCGCGATCATCACAACGGCCCGCTGCGTTGACCCAAAACGCATATTTCCAAATGGTTGTATGGTCGTCACTACTGCCATGAACGCGCCGTAGAGATTGAACACGTTGATGCACAGAAGCGCGTAGACGATCAGCACATACAAGATCGGCGAAAAACTACCGAACACCATAGCAAGACTACTACCGGAGTTGTCACTGAAGGTGGGGATCTGTACCGCCACCAGCGCACCAAGGAGCATCATCGCGAAGAGTGCAACGGCGATGCCCGCGAAGGTATACCAGAACACCTTCTTCGAGGAAACATTGCTCGGCAGGTAGCACGAATAGTCGGCAACATAAGGCGGAACGACAGGGCGAAGGTACAGGTTACGCCGATGCCGGCGAAGACGAGCGCTGGCTTCGTGGCTACCGGCAGCCAGTAGTCCAGGCTGGGTGGGTTGCTCAGCACGATAACGAAGACGACAGCATAGATTGCGCAGGCGATCCAGGTGAGCCAACGCTGGGTGTCGTGGATCAGTTTATAACCGTAAAGCGCGATGGCAAAACTCAGGATCGTGAATACTACGATCGAAACGGAGCGAGGAACCGCTACAACTCCGTTCACAGTCTGGGCGGCGAGCAGAGTGTTGCTGACGCTGAAGCCGAAATAGATGAACATGACGAAAAGCATTGGGAAAATCGCACCAAGCACGCCGAACTGCGCTCGAGACTGGATCATCTGAGGGATGCCAAGCCGCGGACCCTGCACTGAATGGGAGATCACAAATATTCGCTCGGACCCGTCGAAGCTTTACTCGGCAATCGCCGTGATCAAGAACCCGCGGCCGGCCAGCGCCGGGTAAAACTGCGACGGACCTGCCGCGACCGTTCAGCCGGAGTTCCGCGGCGGTTGTTTAGCTCTCGGGGGTCAGAATAATGGACCCATCGAATGATATTGGTTGGCCCTCACGGAGGGGCCAATATTCCCTAATGACCAACTCAGCGGGAATAGCCCGACCCGGAAATAGGTACGAAGGAACAGTCGAACGACAGTCAAAAACCCAATCACATGGACGAACGACGATTTTCTCGATCTGGGCGCGTCCAATGTGGCAGCTTCGATTGAATTCCGATCTTTTACAGGAGCTTTCCGTTTAAGCGACCGAAAGCCTTCTGGCGACTAGCGATGTGCGAAGCTTCATGGCCGGCTTTTCAATCAGCGCCCATGATAGAGTGGCTAATGCCACGGTCCCGACCGGCTCGACGATCCAAAGCCACCAGTGGCCGACCCATCCCATGCCGATCAGCGTGTGCATGACGAGCATATGGTAAAGGTAGATCCCGTAAGAGAGATCCTGCCCGCGCAAAAGGTTAGGGCGCGGAAATGAGTACGCTGCCGACAGGACTAGACCGGCTAGAATAGCGATTCGGAATGCATCGACAGGCGCCGCATTGTTGATAGAGATGAATGCAGCGGACGTCCCTGCTACCCACCACGTTATCGCGAGATGAGCTGCCAGCCACCACAAGAGCTTCCCCTCAAAGATCCTGCTTACGCGATGCCAGTAAAGCCGAGCAAGAACTCCCATCGAAAAAATCCAGAAAGTCGGGCCCACTGTCACCGACAGGAACGGATTGTACCTATCAGTTATGTTGAAGTACTGCGCCATGACCCAAGACCCGAGAGCGGCGACGGCAACGACTAGCGCCCCTGCTCGTTTCCACCGCCGCCAAATTTCCAACAGCGTTGGCAGGGTGAGGTAGAATGTCAGCTCCACCGTCAGCGTCCACAGCACTCCACTTGGGTCCGAGACGCCGTAAAAGCCGCTCATCGTGTAGGGCTCGTAGGTGAAGTAGACGGCCCAGATTCGTGCAGCGGTCAGAATGTAGACCGTGAAGTAAGACAGATACTGCAAGATGCCAGTGACATTTAATCCCCCCGTCACAAACAGGGCAAGTTCCATCACGGCGATGTTGACGAACAGTGCAGGAAAGATTCGGAGCGACCGCTTGACGAAAAAAGAGGCCGCCGACGATGAGCGGATGTAAGAATCTGTTACTAGAAAGCCGCTGATTACAAAGAAGATCGCAACACCCGGCGTCGAAAACAACAGATTGAAGGCCGTTGTGCCGTTCAAAGAATCGCCCAGGTGAAGCCAATTCCACGCGTGGCTGAACATCACTTGGCAGGCGGCAAAGAGCCTTAACAGGTCGAAGTTGTTCCGGTGGCCGGATGAGTGTTCATTGGATGGTCCCATGAATGTCCATTAGCCGGCAGATGCCGCGCAACCTTTCGGCGGTGTATTGAGAACAGAAGTCAGGTGTGGTGGTGGACGGCTTAGTTGTCTGCAGCCAAGACGGTGTAATTGCCGCTTCTCAAGGCTCAGACAGCCTGTCGTCGAGGTAAAGAGCCGTTTGCGCCTTGGCGACTGATTTCGCCCAGTGCCGCCTGCGGATGCAAACCCGAGCGGCATTGGCATCCCCCGTCAGATCGTTTGCCTTCGTTGGTTAACAACATCGATGGGTAATACCTATAACTAGGATCAACTATGAGACGTCTTTGGCCGATCTTTTGGATCAAACTGAACAATCGTGATCCAACTGGCAGTGAGTGCGGGCCGGTTCTCGTTTTCGATCTCGACCGTCACCTCGTAGGTCGTCACCAGCATGCTTGAGCCCCGAAAACGGCAGTCGGACAATACGAAGCGGCCGCGTACGCGACTCCCAGTCTTAACGGGCGACATGAAGCGCACGTTGTCGAAGCCGTAGTTGAGGCCCATTGTCTGCTCGCGAATTTTTGGCATCCCGCTGAAATTCATCACCGACAAAAGTGAAAGAGTCAGGAAACCATGAGCGATCGTGCCGCCAAACGGGCTTTCCACCGCAGCGCGTTCCGGGTTCACATGAATGAACTGATGGTCATGCGTTGCATCCGCGAATAGATCGACTGTTGATTGATCGATCATGATCCATTCGGATCTTCCAACTTCCTGGCCAACTCGCCCAAAGACATCCACGAGCGAAATTTCATTCATACGACCTCACTTATTCTAAATTCCAATGAGAAGGTTTCGGTATTTGTCCGAAATCGCGCTAGCTCCGGGAGCTATGCAATTATTCGACAGTGACCGATTTTGCGAGATTGCGCGGCTGGTCGACATCGGTTCCTTTGGTGACCGCCACGTAGTAGGCAAGCAGCTGTAGAGGTAGAGAGAAGATGATGGGCGCAATTATTTCCTCGACATCCGGCAGCACGATCGTGTGAATGGTATCGAGCTTCGAACGCGTAGCTCCGCTCTCATCGGTGAGAAGAATGACGCGGCCGCCGCGTGCGGCAACCTCCTGCATGTTGGAGACGGTCTTGTCGAAGAATCGATCATGTGGCGCGATAATGATGACGGGCATGTTTTCATCGACGAGCGCGATCGGGCCGTGTTTCAGTTCACCGGCGGCATAGCCTTCAGCGTGGATATAGGAAATTTCCTTGAGCTTTAGCGCGCCTTCCATCGCCAAAGGGAAACTGGTGCCGCGGCCAAGAAAGAGCGCATGAGAGTATCCCGAAAGTTCCCGCGACAGGAGTTTGATCTTTGGCCGAATGTTCCGCAGCACCTGCCTCATGATGCGCGGCATTTCAATCAAGCTCATGACCAGTTGCCGCTCCTCGTCCTCGGTAATCGTACCGCGCGCCTTGCCTGCACTGATGGCCAGAGCAGCAAGAACTGCGAGCTGGCAAGTGAACGCCTTGGTCGAGGCGACCCCGATCTCAGGACCTGCGAGGATCGGGAAGATGACATCGGCTTCTCGGGCAATGGTCGATTCGCTTGCATTGACGACGGCGCCGACCTTCAGCCCTTGTGCCTTGCAATATCGCATTGATGCTAGCGTGTCGGCGGTTTCACCGGACTGCGAGATGAAAAGCGCCGCCGCATGTGGCAACAGGGGGATATCGCGATAGCGGAACTCTGAAGCGACATCGATTTCCACTGACAGGCGTGCGTAGCGTTCGAACCAGTACTTGCCGATCAGGCCTGCCAAATAGGCAGTGCCGCATGCGGAGATCACGAGGCTACTGGCGTTTGCAAAATTCAGTTCCGTTGATACTTGAACTGCCCGATTGCTGGCTATATCGATGTAGCGGGCGAGAGCACCGGCTATGACCTCGGGCTGTTCGTAGATCTCCTTCTGCATGAAGTGGTCATAGTCGCCCTTGGTCACTCGGTCGACAGAGGCCATCGAGGTGTGTCGAGGGCGTGTGACGACATTGCCCTCACTATCGAAGATCCTGAAGTCTGTTTTCTCGATCACGGCCCAGTCGCCGTCAACCAGGTAGGTAACTTCGTTGGTTAAGGGAGCAAGCGTGATAGGGTCGGAGCCTAGAAACATTTCCCCGTCGCCATGACCAATCACCAGCGGAGGTCCATTGCGCGCCGCCATAATGGTGGCTGGCTCATCCTGGAAAAGAATTGCAAGGCTGAAGGCTCCCTTCAGCCGCTTTAGCATCGCGTGCATGGCCTCTCGGCCGCTCATACCGCCGCGACGGGATTTTGCGAGGAGATGCGCGACGACCTCGCTATCGGTGCTCGTCTCGAAATCCGCACCAGTCGCCTCCAGTTCGGCCTTCAGCTCCGCGAAGTTTTCGATGATACCGTTATGAACGACGGCAATACCGTCGACGATATGTGGATGAGCGTTTCGTTCTGTCGGCGCCCCATGAGTAGCCCAGCGGGTGTGGCCGATGCCGATGATCCCGTCTAGCGGCTGTTGCTTTAGCCTCATTTCAAGATTGACGAGCTTACCCTGCGCGCGGCAGCGCTCCAACGTGCCCTCAGAGATCGTGGCAACGCCAGCGGAGTCATATCCGCGGTACTCCAGACGCTTTAGCGCGTCGAGCAGTCGCTGCGACACCGGGCGCCGCCCGACGATGCCAACAATCCCACACATTGATTTGTCTCCGTTCGGTGTGCCAAAGGACGAAGGTGCCACGATGCTTTGTAGCGCGCCCATTTGCGGAACCTTCTAATCGCATCCGGTAAGATGTTTAAAATCGATTGTTGTGATCGCGCACATCCAAATTGTGGATGCAACTCGCGCCATTGCCTTTACGAGATCCGCTCAATGTAGGTGGAGATGCCGCACCAAGTTCATTGAATTGATGGCGAAACACCTCGCCTTCTCAGGCGAGTTCAGTTTCCACTGGTTCGACGAGACGTGCAAAGCCCACATATGTGCATCCGTCAGAAAGCCGTCGTGGTTGCCGCGTTGGCCGGTCTGATATCCAAGATTTAAGAATCAACCACGCCATATCGGCTTGGTGGCAAGTGGGAGTGTTGGTTCACAAGCACCGCCTTGACTATGGCGTTCTCAGCGGCTTGCCTCAGCGCTTCAACCGAGCCGGATTTCCCATGGCCTTTTCCCCTGCGGGTATATCGCGGGTGACTACGCTTCCGGCGCCGATGACGGCGTTGTCGCCGATCGTCACCCCTGGGAGGATAATTGCTCCACCCCCAATCCAGACGTCTTTGCCAATCCGGACAGGCCGACCTAGCTGCAGACCAGCCTGCCGCTGCTCGGGATCATGCGGATGGTCGGCGGTGTAGATCTGCACAGCCGGTCCGACTGCCGTCCCAGCACCGATCGTCACTTCTGCTACGTCAAGGATTACGCAGTTGAAATTGATGTAAACGTAGGCACCAAGCCTGATGTTGAAGCCGTAGTCGCAATGAAATGGCGGACGGATGACGGCTCCAGTTCCGACCTCTCCTAGTCGCTCCAGAAGAAGTGCGTTCCAATGCTCGGCCGTACTTCCCAGAGTATCATTATATCTCTTCAGCCAAGCTCCCGTGGCCAACAGGTCCGTCTGAATCTCCTCGTCCGCCGGGTTGTACATCTCGCCCGCCAGCATCTTTTCTTTTTGAGTGCGTGTCATTGTCTGTTCTCAGTTCGCGTTCATCGATGAAGTTGTTGGTCCTCTGACGCCCGGCTTGAACGAGGTTCAGATAAGCTCCTCTTCTCGACGCTCGACATCGCATGGCGCAGAAGAGAAGTCCCGGCAGGAAAGCGGTCGGCAAAGCGGCGTTTGCGTGGTCCAGAGTCTCGTTCGACAGCAGTGGATTGAAAGTGGCAGTGACCAGCCCGGCCGGCAAGCGGAATCGATAGCAAGTGAAGTTGAAGAGCCGCTCCGAGTGCCAAACCCGGAGCGGGCGCTCTTTCCAGCCGGTTGCTTGAATGATCATAACTACGGAACGCAACCATATTTTCCTCACCCCGCCTTGTGCGCAATCCCCGGCGAGCCGTTGTGGGCTAACCATTGGTGCGAATTGACCTGCATTCGTAACGGCACGCCAGTTAGCTTCTCTCCAGCGGCACCACCCTCGCGGTTGCAGCTGGAACCATTCCGGCCACATCGTCCGCCTCTTCACACTTGTCTGAATGCCAGGACGGCGTTAGTGCCTCCCATGGCGAACGCATTGCTCATCGCTACGCGCACCTTGCGCTCACGCGGGACATTGGGCGTGACGTCGAGATCGCACTGGGGGTCAGGCTCACGATAGTTGGCGGTGGGCGGTATGACACCTTCTTGGATCGCCATGACGCAGGCAATCATTTCAAGTGCGCTGGCGGCACCCAGGCAATGGGCGTGCATGGACTTGGTGGAGGAGACGGACATCTGAAAAGCGTGGTCTCCGAAGACGCGCTTGATCGCCGCCGTCTCCATCTCGTCATTCGCAACGGTGCCGGTGCCGTGCGCGTTCAGGTAATCTACATCGTCCGGGTTTAGCTCGGCATCGGCGAGGCAGCTGCGCATTGCGGCCTCCGGTCCCTCGATGGACGGCATGACGATGTCGTAGGCATCGCCGGAGAGTCCTATTCCGGCAACCTCGGCAAGCATAGTCGCACCGCGGGCAGCGGCGTGCTCGTAGCTTTCCAGGACAGCCATTCCGGCACCCTCGCCAAGGACAACACCTTTTCTGTCGGCGGAGAACGGGCGACAGGTATCAGGGGCAAGCACGCGCAGTGCTTCCCATGATTTCAGGACTCCCCATGTGAGCGGCGCATCGCTTCCCCCGGCAAGCATGACGTCTGCACGGCCCAGCCTGATCTGATCTACCGCGGAAGCGATGGCATGATTTCCGGCAGCGCAGGCAGAGGTGACGCCGAAGACGGGGCCGCGTAGCCCCAAAAAAATGCTGACGTGGCCGGCAGCCGCACTTGGCATTCCCTTCGGTGCAGTGAAGATGCGCGCCCGGGTCACTCCATCTAAAAGGATACTACGGTAGGTTTCTTCGATCGTTCCCCAGCCGGGTCCGCCGACGCCCATCGCGGCGCCGAAGCGGTGGGCATTTTGTTCATCGCAGGAAAGTCCGGCCTGCTTCATGGCTTCGGTTGCAGCAATCACCGCGAGAAGGCTGAAGCGGTCCATAGAGACAAGCTGTTTGCGCGGGATGTCGTGTTCCGGTATCGCCTTGATCTCGGCACCAACGGTGCCCTCCAGATCATAAAGATCTGTCGTGATGATCGGGCTGATTGCGGAGCGGCCTTCGCGCATTTCTTTCCAAATAGATGCGGCATTCGTTCCTAATCCGCATAGTCCGCCAATTCCCGTGATTACGACGCGCCTGTCCATCACGCCTCCTTCGCGATCAAGCCGCGAACGGCTTCGACGACATCGCCGATATTTTTCAGATTAGACCAGGCATCGGCCGTGTTCATCTCGATCCTGATACCGTAGGCCTGCTCCAGGTCCCAGAGCACATCGGCCAAAGCCAGTGAATCGATGCCAAGGGAGGTCAATTCGCTATCAGCGGTGATGTCTCCGATTGCTGCAGGAATCCTCCCGCCATTTTCCGATTGGGCGAGGTTTTTGATTGCAGCAATGATTTCTACTGTGAGCTGATCGGCCATCATGTTCCTTTCCATCATTCCAGTTAGTCCTGAACGCGGCGCACATCCGGGCAAGCAGGGCTTGAGCACGTTCGATGCTCCTGCGGGAGGGGCCGGCCTACGTCTGGTTTTGTGCTATGGAGCATGCCGAAGGATTGGTAAAATTGATTGATTGGATCGAAAGCATCCGCAGTATGGATGAAGGAATGAGCCCCGCGCACCATTCCCTTGTACCTTTGTACATGTGGCGCGCATATGAAGCGCGATATCCAGGACGCGGAGAGGTTCGCGTGGATTCGCGACTTTGACAACTGATCGAGCCGAGCGTGGCTGCCGGCCAAAAACACACTATTTTTATCCAAGTTCGTATGGGTGGAAACGCGGAATGCGAGGGATGGCAGCTTTCGCAGCGTCACTTGCTATCCTCATCAAAACTAATCGCGAAACTAAAAACGGTTCGACTGGTCAACGCGCGAAGCAGTCAAGTCGCCAACGCCTGCAGTGAGATACCGTAAGCGACTGCAGCTCTACCAGGATTGGGTCGCTCTGGGCTCTTGAGAGCATCTTTCGGAGGATGTCTCGATGCGCGAAGCCTCCTCCAGTATTATGTTGCGCATCCAGATGTTCCCGGGGTCAGAATTGTGAAGCAACGGCCACTGTAGTGCTTCTGTGAACGAGAGAGGAGGTAGCGGATGATCTACGATCTGAAGGGGAATCGTCGGTTCGAAATGTCTGACAAGCAGCAAGGGAAGGGTTGCTATCCGATTCGTCCCCTGAAGTAACATTGGGATCGAGTTGAAACCGGGGACCACGATTTCGACACGCCGCTTAAAACCGTGCTCCAGCAACAGCCATTGTTCAATGGATGGCTTCAAAGTACGTCCAAACATGGCCGCGACGTGCCCCATCGACATGAATCGCTTGAGGGAAAGTTTCCCGCGCAGCTGCTGATTGCTAGGGCAGCCGACGCATACGAGTTTGTCCTCAAACAGCTTCGCGCTGGGATGAGTGGCTGACATGAACTGATCCGGAAGGATCAAAAAATCCAAGTCTCCACTGCGGAGACGTTCGTCCGGATCATCATTGACGTGGAGCAATTCAAAACTGACGCCAGGTGCCTCGCGCGCTACGCGCTTTATCACCTTTTCAAAGAATACGAGCGTCATGAAATCGGACAGAACGATTCTGAAGCACCGGTCAGATTCCGCCGGGACCAATGGATCCCACGCAATCACCGAGAGCTGAATCTGAAGTAGAGCTTCGCGAACCGCAGGGGCGAGCGCCTCGGCTCGCGGTGTCGGGACAAGTCTGCGCTGCTGCATCACAAACAGCTCGTCATTGAAGTAGGCGCGCAACCTGCCGATGGCTGCGCTCATGGCTGGTTGACTGAGGTTGATGCTGCGCGCTGCCGCGGTGAGCTTCCGCTCGGTCATCAAAGCATCGAGCGCCACGAGAAGATTTAGATCCAGGCCCTTAAAACGCATATTCGATCCATGATGTAGATGATTGTGATCCAAACAATCAATTTTACCAATCTTTCGGAGTGCTTATTAAAAAGGCCGGAACTTATCAAGGCGCCAAAGCAAACTAGCGAGCGGAGGCGGATCGTATCTGTCGCAAATTGACGACGAGCGGCCCGATCAGCATGTGCGCCTGCACCAATCTCTGCTGCTTTTGGCTTATTGGCTGAGAAACGAACTGGAGCTTTGCATGTCTGCTGGAGTGCGGTGGAAAATATCCTGGGAAAATGATCTCGAACCGTCGGACCATGCGGAATTGTCCAATTTTTTTCGAGCGACCTATGGCCCGACAGGAGAGTTCAATGCCAAACCTTTTGAGACTGGCAGAAGCTGGGCGGGTGCGAGACCGGAACGTCGCGCAATTGCGTACGATTCGAAAGGCATAGCCAGCCACATGGGTTTGCTGCGTCGTTTCATAAAAGTCGGCGACACCGATTTGCTGGTCGCCGAACTTGGCTTGTATGGAGTGCGCCCGGATCTGGAGGGGCTTGGAATCGCTCACTCGATCCGCGCTTTGGCTCCGGCTTTGCAGGAACTGGCGGTGCCGTTCGCGTTCGGCACCGTCCGACATGCTATGCGGAACCACGTGGAGAGATTCTGCCGAGACGGTATCTCCAATATCGTCACGGGGGTTCGTGTACGCTCGACCCTTCCAGATGTGCTGCCCAATATGCCCTCTACGCGCACCGAAGACGTGCTCGTCCTGGTATTTCCGATAGGACGACCGATGAGCGAGTGGCCTTCCGGATCATTGATCGAACGAAACGGGTGCGAGCTATGAAGCGGCGCTCTTATATAAGCGAAGTGCCGTTGGATGACGGCGGGAGCGACGATCGTAGCATCTACCTGACGTTCGACGACGGTCCCAATCCGGAATGTACTGGCCAGATCCTGGATGTGCTCGCCGAACACCGCGTACCAGCCACCTTTTTCGTCCTCGGCGCGTATGTCAAAGACCATCCCGATCTCGTCCGCCGTGTTGCGGCAGAAGGTCACTTGGTCGCCAACCACACGATGACCCACCCCGATCTTACGGCCTGTGACTCGGACGCGATCGAACGAGAGATAAAGGAGACAAACGAAGCCATTGTCTCGGCGTGTCCCCAAGTTGCGGTTCAACATATACGAGCGCCATACGGCGCTTGGAACGCGGATGTCCTTTCAAGATCCATGAACGCCGGACTTCGACCTGTTCACTGGTCGATAGACCCGAGAGACTGGTCCCGTCCCGGAGTCGATTCTATCGTTGACGCGGTACTCGCTGCTGCTCGGCCAGGTGCAATCGTGCTTTTGCACGACGGTTGCCCACCTGATGAGGTCGGGAACTGCAAGCTCACCAGACTGCGCGATCAAACACTTTCGGCGCTCTTGGCGATTATCCCCGCACTGCATAGCCGTGGATTTTCCCTTCGTTCACTTCCCCAGTAAACCTAAATCGACGAGAAACCATGACCTTGCTTGAAACAACCAGCATCGCCGCCGTCTCGCTTTATGGACTGCTTTCCTCCGCCTATAGGAGTGTACAGGTCCTTCATGCTCGGCGAACTCTCAAGTCGGAAACAGCGGAAAACACCGTCGAAGAGAGCTCTTTGCCAAGTGTGGACATCATTGTGCCTTCATTTAACGAGAGCCCGCGCGTCCTGTCCGATTGCCTGGCATCCCTCGCCAACCAGGACTATCCGGGGGTGTTGCGCGTTTTTGTGGTTGACGACGGTTCCAGAAATCGTGACGCGGTGGTGGCCGAGCAGATCGTCTATGCGGGTGACGCGAGATTTGAATTCATCATGCTCCCCAGGAATGTCGGAAAGCGCAAAGCGCAAATCGCCGCCATTTCCCGATCATCCGGGGACCTCATCCTGAATGTGGATTCAGACACCACTCTCGCCAGCGATGTTGTTTCCAAACTCAGTCAGAAAATGCGCGATCCGGCGGTCGGTGCGGTGATGGGGCAGCTTGTAGCAAGCAATCAGAACGACTCGTGGCTGACCCGATTGATCGACATGGAGTACTGGCTGGCCTGCAATGAGGAGCGCGCCGCGCAGGGCCACTTCGGTGCCGTGATGTGTTGCTGTGGACCCTGTGCCATGTACCGCCGGTCCGCCTTCGTCTTGCTTCTTGATCAATACGAGACGCAGCTTTATCGGGGAAAGCCGAGTGACTTTGGCGAGGACCGTCATCTGACCATCCTAATGTTAAGCGCCGGCTTCCGTACCGAATATGTCCCAAGCGCCATCGCCGCAACCGTCGTTCCTAACGGTTTGGCTGCCTATCTGCGCCAGCAACTGCGTTGGGCACGGAGTACATTCCGAGATACCCTGCTCGGACTTCACCTCCTCCGTGGCATGAACTGGTATCTGACTTTGGACGTCGTCGGGCAGAATGCCGGCCCTCTTCTGCTCGCATTGTCCGTAGTGGCGGGTCTAGCACAGTTCGCCCTGACCGGTTCACTGCCCTGGTGGACGATAGGAACGATTGGATCGTTGACACTGATACGATGCGGCGTAGCTGCTTATCGTGCCAGGCAGCTTAGATTTCTTGGCTTCTCGCTGCACACGCTCGTGAACGTCTTTCTTTTACTGCCCGTGAAGGCTTATGCCCTCTGCACGTTGTCCAACAGTGACTGGCTGTCACGCGGCTCCGGAGTCAACGCTTCAGGCGCCGTTCGGACGCAGAAAGCCTCCGAAACTCCAATGCTTGCGGCCCCCGAAGCTACTTTCAGCGGCGAATGATCGCTGTGTCGCCGCATCTTGCAAACCTCAGGAATCACATGAACGGTCAATCGGATCTACAGGCAGCTGTGGCTGAGACGCTCCGCCGACAAAGCAACCTACCATCCATTTCGATTTCAGAAGCACTCGCTCCCAAACTGGGATCGATATCTTCTATCGCGATCGAGCTCGTCGGCGTTAGCAAATCATATCGTGGGAAGGCCGTAGTTGACGGATTGTCTTTCAACATTGGGTCAGGAGAATGCTTTGGCCTATTAGGCCCAAACGGTGCCGGAAAAAGCACGATCAGCCGTATGATTCTCGGGATGACGTCGCCTGATGCGGGCAACATTTCGGTGCTCGGAGTGCAGGTACCCCGGCAGGCTCGTTCGGCGCGCGCCCGTATCGGTGTCGTTTCTCAGTTCGACAATCTCGACATGGAGTTCACGGTTAGAGAAAACCTGTTTGTCTACGGCCGGTACTTCCGCATGAAAGCCAGGGAGATCGAAGCGATCGTGCCCTCGCTGCTGGAATTTGCACGCCTCGAGAGCAAGGCAGATACGCGGGTGGCCGATCTTTCTGGAGGCATGAAGCGGCGCCTATCATTGGCGCGCGCGCTGATCAATGACCCGCAGATCCTTATATTAGATGAACCGACCACCGGCCTCGACCCGCACGCACGCCACCTGATCTGGGAACGTTTGCGATCGCTGTTGGCGCAAGGCAAGACGATCCTTTTGACGACCCACATCATGGAAGAGGCAGAACGCTTATGTGACCGGCTGTGCGTGCTCGAAGGTGGAGTTAAGATAGCCGAAGGCCGCCCCTTTGACCTGATAAAGGAGCAGATTGGCTGTCCCGTCATCGAGATCTATGGCGGAGACCCGCAGGAGCTTAGCCTTTTGATCAAGCCAAACGCACGGCGCATCGAAATCAGCGGCGAGACGCTGTTCTGCTACACCCCCGACCCAGAACAAGTTCGGGCGCAACTGCGCGGACACTGGGGTCTGCGCCTCCTGGAGCGGCCGCCGAACTTAGAGGACGTCTTCTTGCGGTTAACCGGACGCGAGATGGGGAAGTACCAATGAGTGGAGATATCGTAACGGCATTGCCAGGCGGCAGCTTGAACTGGATTGCGGTCTGGCGTCGAAATTATCTTGCATGGAAGAAGGCGGCGCTGGCGTCGCTTCTGGGTCATTTGGCCGAACCCTTGATCTACCTGTTTGGCCTTGGCGCTGGTTTGGGCGTGATGGTGGGCCGCGTCGGTGGCGTTTCCTATACTGCTTTCTTGGCAGCTGGAATGGTCGCGACAAGTGCGATGACGGCTGCAACGTTTGAGACCATTTACGCAGCTTTCGGCCGGATGGAGGGGCAGCGCACTTGGGAAGCGATGCTCTACACACAGCTGAGGCTAGGCGATATCGTTCTCGGTGAGATGGCCTGGGCGGCAACGAAGGCCGCTCTGGCGGGTGCCGGTATAGGCATGGTCGCGGCCGTTCTAGGGTACACTCAGTGGCTGTCGCTGCTATATGCGCTTCCGGTCATCGCGCTGACGGGTTTGGCCTTTGCAAGCCTTGGGATGGTCGTCACCGCCCTTGCTCCGAGCTATGATTATTTCATCTTTTATCAGACGCTTGTTATCACACCTATATTGTTCCTCTCGGGTGCCGTCTTTCCAGTCGATCAACTGCCAATTGTCTTTCAGACGGCTGCGCGATTTCTTCCTCTGTCGCATTCGATCGACCTCATACGTCCGATAATGCTCGGTCACCCCGTGGTGGATGTCTGCCTGCACGTCGGCGCACTTTGCATCTATATCGTCATCCCATTCTTTTTATCGACAGCCTTGCTGCGACGCCGCCTTTTGCGCTGACGCTCATTGGTGGAGCGCATCCCGACGGAAGATCAATGCTTTGGTCTGTATGGTTAGACAAGCCTTTGCTTTCATCGGCGCGGTAGTTCCCGGCAACGGCTGATAAGTTCGATAAGGGCTAGGGATGCGATTCACCCGCTACACGACACCATTTTTTTCGCTGCTGCTCTCGGGATGCGTGGTAGGTCCCAATTATGCGCCACCTGAAATGCCGCTACCTGCGAAATTCAGCGAGGGTGGTGTCACCTCAAACGGCGACGTCACTGTGGTCGCTTGGTGGACCGCATTCAATGATCCAATGCTCACCTCTTACGTGGAACAAGGCATAAGCCAAAATTTGGATGTCCAGCAGGCGATCGAAAGGATTGATTTGGCGGCTGCCAATGTCACGATAGCTGAAGCCAGCGCACTCCCAGATCTCACGTTGAGCGGCTCTCATACGGTAAGCGGGCAAAAGGGTAAACTCCGCAAGCAGACTTACACTAGCAATACCTCCACTGGTGAGTTGTCGCTATCATGGCTTCTCGACTTTGGCGTCTACAAGCGGAACACTGAGAGCGCGGAGGCCGCCCTCGATGCGGCGTACGCGTCAGTAGATATGGCGAAACTCGCCTTCATAAACGATATTATCTCAAGTTATGTTGACGCTCGTTATTACCAGCGGCGTCTAGCGCTTTCGCAGGCTAACCTTAAATCAAGAAGGGAGACTTTTGAGCTCACGACGTCTAAGTTTGCCGCAGGAGCCGTGGCTCGCATGGATGTTGTGCGGGCAGAGGGGCTGGTGCAATCGACGCTGGCCGAAATTCCTAGCCTTGATGCTAATTTTCGCATCTCAGCCCACCGGATAGCGACGTTGCTTGGTAAGCCCGCCGGTTCCATGGTCGAGGAGATTGCAAAAGGTTCAAATCAGCCCGCATTTCACGCGGATGTAAATGTTGGCATCCCTGCAGACATTATTCGAAATCGGCCGGACATTCGAAAAGCCGAGCGCGACCTTGCTGCCAGCACGGCACAGATCGGGGTGGCGGAAGCGAAACTGTTTCCATCTATTACGCTTTCAGGCTCTATTTCGCCATCAGGCATCAATGAACGCGGGGTCTATGGGAATCTCACATCATGGTCATTTGGGCCGAGCTTGAACCTTCCCATTTTAGACGGCGGAAGTCTGCGAGCAAATGTGGAACGGATCAAATCCAAAGCGACGATTTCCTACTTGAACTGGAAATCCACTGTGCTCAAGGCGGTCGAGCAAGTTGAAAATGCGCTAGTGGCAATGCATCGTGACGCGTGTACCGTGCAAGCGTTGAAGGCAGCGGTTAAAACTGCGGAAGAAACTTTGAAGCTATCAACCTCGTCTTACAAGGATGGCGCGTCTTCGCTTCTCGATTTGCTGGAAGCCCAGAGGTCGTTCTCGGTTACACAAGTCAGTCTCGCCACAGCCATACAGCAATCGGCGAAAGATTATGTCCGCCTCATTAATGCGATTGGGGGGCGGATACAACCCGTTTCAAAGGAACGCTTTTAGGTAATCTGTGCGATTGCAGAATGCTTGACTTCAGAAGCTCATTGTCGGCGGCTGGTGAAATTGGGTGTGAACATGTCGAATAGTGGTTTGTCACACCGGGAAACGCCAGCTGCTGCTCGGCCGAAATCGGGGAACTTCATTCTTCCAAACTATGCTGCATGCGAGTTTGCGACGACCAGCCGGGGACCTAAACGTTTGGCGTAGCATATTTCGTCACCAAGTCAGTCGCGCAAACCCCCTAAGTTCGGCGTGCCGCGTCATTCCTGATCGGATTGCCTCTTTGCCTCGACTGTAATCGGTAAACGGGTGCTCTGCGCTAATTCGGGGAGGGCGAGCAGCCATCCATTCCTCACCAACACAAACCCGCCCCAGAAGTCTTCATTCTCCACCGCAACAACGGGCTCCTCGACATCCTTTTTTGACATATAGATCGACATGCCGGCCCCATTTCTCCGGATCATTGCTTTCATTTACTGTACCTCGTTTTACACACGTGAAATTTGCTCCATTTCGCACCCGTTGGGACCGACGATGCTGCCACGCTCAACCACCTCATTGTTGCAGGGGTTGCTGTCGAGGAGGATGCCCGCCTGCGCCAAAATGCTTTCGCAGGCGAGCCCTTTTTGCTTTCGTTTAGTACGGCTGCTCAGGCAGGAACGCAGGTGTTCGGCATGGGGCAAATGGCTCTGCATTTGGGCGCGTCAAACTCAATCCTACACTCGGTGCATATTTTAGGATCGACCACGAATCTGTCAGTTTTGAAACTGATTGCGCCTGAGGGGCACTCAAATTCGCATGCGCCGCATTGGGTGCATTGTGAGGCGATGATTTTGAAGGCCATGATTCAGCTCCTCTGGTTTAGTCAAAGTGCGTGTCAAGTCGCGGCTGCTAAAGCTTCGACGTGAAGCACCGCGCTATAGAGAGCGTCGATAGCCTGCTCGATGTAGGAGCCGCCATAAGCGCCCGTTGCTCGAACACCTCGGCGTGCGAGTTTATTCGTAGGGCCATTGCCGATCTGAGAACAAATCAGCAAATCTAAGCCTTCGAGCGCATTGATGATACTGTTGAGAGTAGCCTCCTCCCCCCATCCACCAAGGCAGTACGGGTCGATCTTTAGGCGACCTATCAATCCGATGCCTTTTTGACAGACTGAGAAAATCTGCATTTCCTGCGCATGACCGAAATGTTCATTGACCCGGCCTCCACCTTTGGTGGTTACAGCAATAAGGAGAAGTTCGTCAGATGGACCTGAGACCGGTATGGCCGCGCCCCTTGCTTCCAATGTTTGGGCGCGTCGCTCGCGCTCGATCAACTTGCGATAGGCATGGCGCTTGCCACTGTCGTTGGTCGCTTCAGCTGGGAGTTGGGAAATCTTGAATTCGTTTGCGCGATCATCACTGAGCAGACCGACTGCATCGGCACGGCACTGGCGGCAATGGCGCATCACCTTCGTGTCGCCTTCAAGCCGGTCCCGGAGCGCGATTAGTTCGGAAGGTGTAGGGCAACGCTGATCGTTCATGCCATAGAAAGTGCCATGTGTAGGCTCTGAAATCAGGGGCATTACGTTGTGCATGAACGCACCCCTGTCCTTGACCCACTTGTTAACATCGATGAGATGCTCGTCGTTGACGCCTGGGATCATCACGGAATTGACCTTGATGAGGATGCCGCGTTCTGCCAGCATTTCGAGCCCCAACATTTGCCTCTCATGAAGGATCCTGGACGCGTCGATACCGTTGTAGCGGCGGCCGTCATAGAATATCCAGGGGTAGATCTTGGTCCCGATCTTCGGATCTACCATGTTGATGGTGATCGTCACGTGCCCGACATTCATGTCGACAAGCTCGTCGACGTGTTCAGGAAGTGCGAGACCATTGGTCGAGATGCAAAGCTTGACGTCAGGGATTTCCCGGGCGATCGGTATGAGCGTCGCCTTTGTTTTCCTCCAATCGTAGCAGGCATCGCCTGGCCCGGCGATGCCCACCACCGAAAGCTGCGGCACTTCGTTGGCGACCGCCATGGCCCTGCGCAGCGCCTGGTCGGGAGTGAGCCTATGGGATGCTACTCCTGGCCTGCTTTCGTTTGCGCAGTCGTATTTTCGATTGCAGTAATTGCATTGGATATTGCAGGCTGGTGCGACCGCGAGATGCATCCGCGCGAAATAAAGATGCGCTTCCCGCGAGAAGCACGGGTGGTCTTTGATCTTTTCAATGATTGCTGGAGCCATAGCATTCGGCTCTGAACTACCACGGGACGAAGACGCATGGTCACCGAACGTTGTTGCCTCCGACTCACGTGCGGCAGGTGCTGTGTTGGTGATCCTACACTTACTCATCCCTCTGGACATTACGAACTCCAATGACGCTTGAAAGCTCAGTTCCGCGAGCAAGAGCGATGCCAGTCTGAGAAACGTCACCCTGCCAGCTGGATATGCTCTTCGTTGTCCGGTTTAGACCTCTTTGCTACAGGTTTCGTCGGAGACACGACAGGGCCGCTTGGTAGACCTTGTCGGGTGGGGGAAACTAGAATTGCCGGGCGTCAGTTGGGCGCGACCTGCCGCAGCAGGTCTGCACCAATGACCTCCTTGACTAGAAGAGTTTTCGTTCGATCCCGTGCCGGCGCAGAGAGTAACCGACCTGTCGCGGCGTACGACCAAGGAGCCGCGCAGCCTTAGCCTGATTCCCTCCGGCCGTCGCCATCGCCTGTTCCAACCGTTCTCTGCCGATCAGACCTGAGTGTCCCATTACGGCTTCGGCCGCGAAGACGGCGGCATCACGCGGCTGTCCCATTGACACGGTTTCACCTCGAGCGAGCCCATGAACTGCGCCCTTGCCAACTCGCTCGGCAACCGCCTTTTTGAGGAGCGGGGAATAGCATCGACCCTGTTCACAGGCGAGATCTTGAGGAACGATGATGTCCGAACGGGCGAGAGTTGCGGTCCTCTGTGTGCAGTTTTGCAGCTCACGAATATTGCCCGGGAACTCGCATTTCGAAAGGATATCAAGTGTGGAGGGTGCAAAGCTTAACGAACGGCCGTTCTCCTTGTTGAAACGCCGAAGGAACACTTGGGCCAAACGCGGGATGTCACCGTCGCGTTGCCTCAGTGGTGGCAAAGTGATCGGTACGACATTGATCCGGTAATATAGGTCGGCTCTGAATTCTCCCGCCGCCACGGCCGTTTCGAGATCCTTATTGGTCGCGCATACCAACCTGACATTTACTTTCAATGTTCTCGTCCCACCGACACGCTCAAGTTCGCCTTCCTGCAAAACGCGCAGCAACTTGGTCTGAAACTCAGCCGAGATTTCTCCTATTTCGTCGAGCAGCAAAGTTCCACCGTGCGCCAGCTCGAACCGACCTACTTTCTGAGAGGCAGCGCCGGTGAAGGCGCCTTTCTCGTGCCCGAATAGTTCCGATTCCAGAACGCCTGCCGACAGCGCAGCGCAATTCAACTTTACGAAGGGCTTTTCGCGGCGCGGCGAGGAATCGTGTATCAGCTTTGCAAAGAATTCTTTGCCCGTGCCGCTCTCACCTCGCAACAGGACAGGCGTGTTGCTCCTTGCGACAATCTGGGCGATTTCAAAAACCTCCCTGAGTGCGGCACTCTCGCCCACAATCTCAGCACCCGGCCGCACTGCAGATTTGGGCATCTTCTCATCATCGGATCCAGCCACGGAACTACTCCATTCAGCACGTGGTTGAGAGTGCTTTAGGCACTCAGGACAATCCTGGAACGTCCTCCGCGCTACATATTGGACTTCGAAGGTCAATAAAAATTACAAATTGGTAGGGCGCTCCACCAGCCGATTCGTCATTGCTTGCTTACCATGCGCTGGGCCAACGAATGGCTGTATCAACTTAAAAAAGAAGCTGTTCATCCAAACTTGAAGAGAACGCCGAACCCACCTTGTGGATACGTCCACTTAATGTCGCCGTCGGGTCCGCATAACACGTTGCATGTCCCGCATTCCAAGCAGCCATCGGAAACGATGATTACCTGACGTCTGTCGTTCAGCTGGTAACATTTCGCCGGACACACTTGCGTCAAGGCGATTAGGTTTTGGCTTGGAAACAGGTGTTTCCTGACCGATATGTGTGGGCGGCCCGGGTCAACCAGATATCGGTTCTGGTAAAGCTTGTCCTCAACACGCCGTTTAACGATGGCCTTCATCTGGATCTCCTTTTAGCGCCACGCGCGGGCGAGCCGGACTGCGTCTGAAATTAATCCCCACCGGGATCGTGCTTTCAAGAAGGCGGCAGACGTGGCCTTTTCCTTGTCGAGTTTTGAAGTTCCGTCGACACGGACGAAACTTTGCGCAGCCTTAGATATCAACTTTGGATATGAAACAAACAGGTTCTGGCTGTTGGCATGGAGAAACCTTGGCATCTCGTTATGCTTCATCAGATCTTTGATGACGAAGGATGAGTCGAGCATGCTCTTGTACAAAGCCAAGTTGCTTTTCACCATCGAGCCGCCGCGATCCTTTACGTCTGCAATCGCTTTACCCGCCAGATACCCTGATGTCATTGCGAGGTTCGAGCCCTCGCGATGTGCGGTGTTGTTCAACTGGGCCGCATCTCCAACCACGACCCACCCATTGCCGAAGAGCTGTGGGATAGCCGTATAACCGCCTTCCGGAATGAGATGCGCAGCATATTCCTTCACCTCAGACCCGGCGATCAATGGTCGGATCGAAGGATGGTGCTTGAAGGCTTCAAGAATGTCGTATGGCCTTTCCATGGCTGCGGCCAAACCGGAAACGAGGCATCCTATCCCAATCGAGATGGACTCCTTGTTCGTATACAGAAAGCCAAGCCCCGGGACTCCCCGTGAAATTGTCCCACCTGCCTCGATCACACAGCCTTCGTCTGCAGTCAGGCCAAAGCGTTCTGCGATAACTTCCTCCGGTAGGAAATGCATCTCTTTCACGGCAAGTGCCACGCTGTCCGGCTTGGGCGTTTCGCGCAAACGTCCTAGTGTTCCTAGGAAGCCGTTCACCCCCTCAGCAAGCACCACGACGTCGGCAAGGATGGCCCCGCCGGGGCGGTCGGTGCATACGCCTGTGACGTTGCCGCTTGAATCCTGGATAAGTCTTGTGGCCAATGTCTCGCAGAGAACGGTGCATCCGGCCTCTCGCACCTTGGCCGAGAACCATCTATCGAATTGGGCACGGATGATCGTGTATCGGTTTGGCCTCCGTTCGTTAAAGTCATCCGACCGATAGTGAATTCCGGTGTGCGACGCGCCGTCCATGATCCAGAAGCGTTGCTCGACGAGATGCCGTTCAAGAGGCGCGTCATCGCGGAAGTCTGGAATGATCTTTTCCAGCGCGTCGGCGTACAGTATCGCTCCTTGAACGTTCTTCGAACCCGGGTACTCGCCGCGCTCCAACTGCAGCACTTTCAGACCACGCATGGCCATCGCATAAGCAGCCGCGTTACCCGACATACCTGCCCCGACGACAATCGCGTCAAATTTCTCGCCCTTCATCAGCCACACCTCAGTTTACTTGCATCGATTGGTTATGCGGCGGTAGTCGCCTGGTGAACGCCGCGGTCAGCGCCGGCAGAAGACCGATGGCATCAGCCACAACTGCAACATGGGCGAAATCGAAGATCGGGGCGTTGCTGTCGGTGTTGATGGCAACGATCAAGTCAGCCCCTTCGACACCAACCCGATGTTGGACTGCCCCTGATATTCCAGCCGCAAGATAGAGCTTGGGCCGGATCGTCTGGCCCGTTTGGCCAATCTGTCGATCAACCTCCATCCAACCTTTTTGAACCAAAGGTCGGGAGCAGCCGAATTCACCGCCAATCGTCCTCGCTAGAAGCATCACACGTTCCAGATTCTCGGCGGTGCCAATACCAAGCCCGCCAGCGACCACGATATCTGCATAGGCGAGGTTGATTTTTTCCGATCGTTCATCCGGAAGGAAGCCGAGAACCTTTGTGACAATCTCTTCCTCAATCATCATCAAGTCATGCCGAATGATAGGTCCAATCGCATGGGTCACGCGTTTGGGGGTCGCCATGACCCGGGGTCGCACTGTCGCCATTTGCGGGCGAGAGTTGAGAGTGTAGATCGTGCACAGCAGCGAACCGCCAAATGTCGGCCGGGTCGCTGCGAGCGAGCCGTCTGCATCGACATCCAATTCGGTGCAGTCAGCCGTAAGCCCTGTTTCCAAAGTAGTTGCCACAGAACCGGCAAGATCTCGCCCAAGCGAGGTGGCGCCAAGAAGCAAAATTTCCGGCTTATGAAGGATGACCAGGTCTGAGAGAGCTTTGGTGAAGGGCTCGTTTCGGTAGTCCGATAGCAGCGGCGACTCGACGAGGTAGGCGAGATCGGCCCCGTAAGCGAACGCCTCTGCAATGGCAGACCGAACTCCCAGGCCTTCCGCGGTTCCAATAACCACTCCCGCCAGTTGAACGCCAAGCTTATCGGCAAGCTTGCGCCCTTCACCGAGTAGTTCAATAGACACGGGATGCACTTGGCCTCGTTCCAGCTCGATGAAAACCCAGACGTGTCGATTGTCGCGGAAGTGTCTGGGCAATTCCTTCTTCGCGCTGGCGCGACTGACCATTGGAGACTGACTTTCAGCTTGGTGGGCTTCCATTTATGCTCCTTGTTTCTCACGTGAGCCCATTCGGTTGAAAGCTCGCTTCCAATGGGGGCTGGTGCTCGAAGATCGATGCGATTATTTCGTCAGCCAGCGGACCGCACTGGTCATCGTTTACTTCGATTTGGATTGCTTTTTCGGCCCGTGGGGTGGGGGCGAATACGCGCTTGACGACGGTCGGTGATCCTCTCAAGCCGCAATTAGCTATCTCCACAATACCGGCGTCGGCTGCACGCCAGGTCGGTATTTGCGCGCGTGCGGCACGCAACGCGTCAGCGACGGAGCCTCGACGGATGGCGTTGACGCCTTCAAGGACACTGATCAAGCACGGCAGTTGGCTCTTCAGCATTTGTGTGCCGCCTTCCGAACGGCGCTCCACCGTGATCTCTCGGGCATGAAGATCGACTGAAACAATTTTCGTTACGTAGGTCAGTTGTTGCAGTTCGAGACGCCTGGCAATCCCCGGCCCCACCTGCGCAGTATCGCCGTCGATCGTCTGCTTGCCAGTAAACACGATCTCAGGCGCATGGCGGAGTCCAAGGTTCGTGATAGCTCGCGAGATAGCAAATGAAGTTGCCAAGGTGTCTGACCCGGCGAAGTGACGGTCGCTCAGGAGTACCGCTTCATCTGCGCCGTATGCCAGAGCTTTCTCCAGCGCTTGTTTTGCCATGGGCGGACCCATGGTAAGCACAGTGACTTTACCCTCATACCGGTCACGCAGTTTAAGAGCTTCTTCCAAGGCGAAAAGATCGTAAGGATTGATGATTGTCGGCACTCCCTGGCGCATGATCGTGTTCGTAACCGGATGAACCCGGATCTGTGCGGAGTCAGGCACTTGCTTTATGCAGACCACGATGTTCATGCTGTCTTTGGCTCCAACCGAAATGTAGTTTGTGTCTCGGTCGGTCCTAGCACTCGTCGTGCCAGGCCGATTGCGCGGTGATTAACTCGCGAGTTTCGGGCGGGTCGAGTTTGCTATTGGTCCACAGTGCGAAAGCTTTGTCAGGTTTGCGACACGGGTGGCTGCATGCGCTTGGCAGCGGTGCAATACTGCTTGCGCGATTTTTTGACCGCAAACGATTTCGCTAGAGCTCCGCGCCGCTTTCCAATTGCCAGCATTTGCGTCAAGTGCGGCTCATTCGACGGAGACGTGCTTGCGCAGAGTTACCGTGGCTCTCCGACGGCCTCACGACATATGTGCGACATTGTCGTCAATTTTGTCGGCTTCGTGACACGACTCAGGATTCTTCGGTCCGGTATTTTATCCCCTTAAGTGTTTGCGGGAGCACCAGTTTCCGTTCTGCCCTATCAATCAGCTCAATTGGCACGGCGCTTGAAAATTGTTCTTGGGCTGCGACGGAACCAGCCGCGTCCGATGTCGCGGCATCGCCTCGGACGGTTCGAACACGAAAAGGAAGTAAGAATGGCTGCTCTGCGTCAGATCGCGTTTTACGGAAAGGGAGGCATTGGCAAATCCACTACATCCCAGAATACGCTCGCTGCCCTTGTCGAACTCGGGCAGAAAATCCTCATCGTCGGCTGCGACCCAAAAGCTGACTCGACGCGATTGATCCTGAACTCCAAAGCGCAGGGCACGGTTCTGGATCTCGCCGCAACGAAGGGTTCAGTCGAAGATCTGGAACTCGGCGATGTGCTAAAAACAGGCTACGGCGGCATCAAATGTGTGGAGTCGGGCGGCCCTGAACCCGGCGTTGGCTGCGCCGGACGGGGGGTCATCACGTCGATCAACTTCCTGGAAGAAAACGGCGCCTATGACGATGTCGACTACGTCTCCTATGACGTGCTGGGAGACGTGGTGTGCGGGGGCTTTGCTATGCCCATCCGCGAGAACAAGGCTCAGGAAATTTACATCGTCATGTCCGGTGAGATGATGGCCCTGTATGCTGCAAACAACATTGCGAGGGGCATCCTCAAATACGCCAGCGCCGGAAGCGTACGGCTGGGCGGCCTGATCTGTAATGAGCGGCAGACCGACCGAGAATTAGACCTCGCGGAAGCGCTGGCTGCCAAGCTCAATTCGAAGCTTATTCACTTCGTGCCGCGCGACAACATTGTCCAGCACGCGGAGCTTAGAAAGATGACCGTGATCCAATACGCGCCACGCTCCAAACAGGCGGCGGAATATCGATGGCTAGCCGAGAAGATCCACTCCAATTCGGGGAAGGGCACGATCCCTACTCCCATCACCATGGAGGAGCTGGAGGACATGCTGCTCGACTTCGGAATCATGAAGTCGGACGAGCAGATGCTTGAAGAACTTCTCGTTAAAGAGGTGCAGGCGGGTTTGGCGCCATAGTCGTCCGCAGATAGGGCGGCGCGGATGACAAAGCGCGTTAGTCGACTAACCATGCCTCCTCGTCGAGGCTCCACGCGAACCTTCGAGAGAGGAATGGCCCTATGAGCCTCGACTACGAGAACGACGGTGATTTCAACGCAAGGCTTATAGATGAGGTACTCTCGCAGTATCCGGATAAGACGGCTAAGCGCCGCAAAAAGCACCTTGGCGTCGCGAAGGGCCGAGAGGCAGCCGAGCAGGGCTCCGATGCGCTTTGCGAGACCGGGGTGAAATCCAACATCAAGTCCATTCCGGGCGTGATGACCGTTCGCGGCTGCGCTTATGCCGGCTCGAAGGGTGTCGTGTGGGGCCCGATCAAGGATATGGTCCATATATCGCATGGGCCCGTCGGTTGTGGCCACTATTCCTGGTCGCAACGCCGCAACTATTACGTCGGTCTGACGGGTGTCGAAGCCTTTGTCACCATGCAATTCACGTCTGACTTTCAAGAAAAGGATATTGTTTTTGGTGGCGACAAAAAGCTCGAGAAGCTCATCGATGAAGTTGAGCAACTGTTTCCACTGAACAATGGTGTCAGCTTGCAGTCCGAGTGTCCAATCGGATTGATCGGCGACGATATTGAAGCTGTGGCGCGCAAGAAGGCCAAGGAGCACGACAAAACGATCGTGCCGGTGCGATGCGAAGGGTTTCGTGGCGTGTCGCAATCGCTTGGCCATCATATCGCCAATGACGCGATACGCGACTGGGTTTTCGATAAAAAAGAGACCGACTTCGAACCCAGCTTTTTCGACGTTAATGTCATAGGTGACTACAATATCGGCGGCGATGCATGGGCTTCACGCATTCTGCTGGAGGATATGGGGTTGCGGGTGGTCGGCAATTGGTCGGGAGATGCCACACTCGCGGAGGTGGAGCGTGCACCGAAAGCCACGCTCAACCTTATTCACTGCTACCGGTCCATGAATTACATCGCTCGGCATATGGAGGAAAAGTACGGCATTCCCTGGATGGAGTACAACTTTTTTGGTCCTTCCCAGATCGAAGCCTCTTTGCGCAATATCGCCGCGTTTTTCGGGCCGGAGACCCAAGATAAGGCCGAAGCACTCATCACCAGATACCAACCTCTCGTCCAGGCGGTGACGGAGAAGTACCGTCCGCGCCTTATTGGCAAAACTGTGATGCTCTACGTCGGCGGATTGCGTCCCCGCCATGTCATCACCGCCTACGAGGATCTTGGAATGGAGATCGTTGGTACGGGCTACGAATTTGGCCACGGCGACGATTACGAGCGCACGGGCCATTATGTCAAAAAAGGTACGCTTATCTACGATGATGTGACCGGCTACGAGCTCGAGAGCTTCATCGAGGCCATTCGCCCGGACCTCGTAGGCTCGGGCATCAAGGAAAAATACCCGGTTCAAAAAATGGGCATACCGTTCCGTCAGATGCATTCTTGGGATTATTCTGGTCCGTATCACGGCTATGACGGCTTCGCCATTTTCGCCCGAGACATGGATCTTGCCATCAACAATCCGGTCTGGGGCCTCTACGACCCGCCATGGAAAGAAACGCACTGCTCCGATGCAGGCGGTGTCTGCAGTTGTGGCCGGGATGATGAATAATTTTTGCTGAGCGACAACATTTTAGACATCTCCCAAAGTCCACGCAGCCGCACTCGCGGCGAAAAAGGATGAAAACTATGCCGCAATCGGCCGAGAAAGTTCTCGATCATGTTCCTCTGTTCTGCGAGCCGGAATACGAGAAAATGTTCGCCCGCAAGAAGTTGAAGTTCGAATGTCCGCATCCGGATAAGGTCGTCGACGCGCAATACGAATTCACCTCGACATGGGAATATCGAGAAAAGAATCTGGCTCGCGAAGCCCTGGTCGTAAACCCCGCGAAGGCTTGCCAGCCGCTCGGCGCGGTTTTCGCAGCGGCTGGCTTCGAGCGGACGATGTCGTTTGTTCACGGCAGTCAGGGCTGTGTGGCGTACTACCGCTCGCACCTGTCACGCCATTTCAAGGAACCGTCGTCCGCAGTTTCGTCTTCGATGACAGAGGACGCGGCTGTGTTTGGCGGCTTGAAAAATATGATCGACGGGCTCGCCAATACCTATCAGCTCTACGACCCCAAGATGATTGCGGTCTCGACGACTTGCATGGCCGAGGTCATTGGGGATGATCTTCACGGCTTCATTGAAAACGCCAAAAATGAAGGCTCCGTTCCAGCCGATTTCGACGTGCCCTTCGCCCACACCCCAGCCTTCGTCGGCAGCCATGTCGATGGTTACGACAGCATGGTCAAAGGCATTCTGGAAAATTTCTGGAAAAGCACCGAACGCGTGCCGACGCCAGCACTCATCAACATTATTCCAGGCTTCGACGGTTTCTGCGTTGGCAACAATCGAGAAATCAAGCGCCTGCTCGACACGATGGGAGTGACCTACATTTTCATTCAAGACGCCTCGGACCAGTTCGACACACCTTCCGACGGCGAGTACCGCATGTATGATGGAGGGACAAAGATCGAGGACGTGAAGGCAGCCAAACATGCGGAGGCGACAATATCGCTGCAACACTACAATACGCGCAAGACGTTGGACTATTGTCGCGAGCTTGGTCAGACGACTGCTTCGTTCCACTACCCGCTGGGCATTGGGGGCACGGACGAATTCCTGATGAAGATATCCGAGCTTTCCAAGAGGGATATTCCCGAAGCTATCGATCGTGATCGGGGTCGGTTGGTCGATGCCATGGCCGATAGTCAATCCTGGTTGCATGGCAAGAAATACGGAATCTACGGCGATCCTGACTTCGTCTACTCAATGGCGCGCTTTGTCATGGAAACCGGTGGCCAGCCCACACATTGCCTTGCCACCAACGGCACCGCAGCCTGGGAAGCGGAGATGAAGGAATTGCTCGCGTCCTCTCCCTTCGGCGGAGGTGCGCAGGTGTGGGCTGGCAAAGACCTCTGGGCAATGCGCTCGCTTCTTTTGACGGAACCAGTGGATCTGCTGATCGGCAATTCCTATGGCAAGTATCTCGAGCGTGACACTGACACGCCACTGGTTCGGCTTACCTTTCCGATTTTCGACCGCCATCATCATCATCGCTTTCCTCTCATGGGCTACCAAGGCGGATTGCGTCTTCTAACGGTTATTCTCGACAAGATCTTCGACAGGCTTGATGAGGACACCATGTGTCAGGGCGTTTCGTACGACCTCACACGCTAAAATCCTTGGCCGGCGTCGGCCGGCCATCCCGCCACTGCATTGGAAGGTTGCGCGATGTCATCGATCGAGATGCAAATGCGAGATGCCTCCGGCGAGGTATTCCGCAGTAAGGAAACCAAGGGGGCATGTCACGAGGCGTCGCAGGGATCAGCAGCCGGCGGTGGCTGTGCCTTCGACGGAGCTAAGGTCGTGCTGCAGCCAATCACTGATGTCGCGCATCTCGTCCACGCGCCGCTCGCGTGCGAAGGCAATTCCTGGGACAACCGAGGCGCCGCATCGTCAGGTCCAGTTCTTTGGCGCACAAGTTTTACCACTGATCTTACCGAACTCGAGATAGTGACGGGAGATAGTGAGCGAAAGCTTCTCAAGGCAATCGGCGAGATCAAAGAGGGGTATGCGCCGGCGGCAATCTTCGTCTACGGAACATGTGTCACCGAGCTGATCGGTGACGACATCGCTGCGGTCTGCAGACACGCAGCGCAGAAGTTCGCAATACCAGTGGTGCCGGTGAAGTCGCCGGGCTTCGGCGGTTCGAAGAACCTCGGTACTCGGCTTGCCGGCGAGGCTCTGCTCGAGCACGTCATAGGCACGGTGGAGGCCGACGACCCGGGTCCATGCGACATCAATATACTCGGCGAATTCAACCTCTCGGGGGAATTCTGGTTCGTGAAACCGCTGTTGGACCGACTTGGTATCCGTGTCCGCGCCTGTATTCCCGGCGACGCGCGCTACGCGCAGGTGGCTTCCGCCCACCGCTCGCGTGCAGCTATGATGGTGTGCTCCACTGCTCTCATCAATCTTGCTCGCAAGATGGAAGAACGCTGGAACATTCCATTTTTCGAAGGCTCCTTCTACGGCATTTCCAGCACCTCTGAATCCCTGCGGCGGATCGCCCAACTGCTCGTAAAGAAGGGCGCTGGTTCCGCGTTGCTCCACCACGTCGAGGCTCTCTTAGCAGAAGAGGAGGAGAGGGCCTGGAAGAAGCTGGAAGCGTATCGGCGTCGGCTTGAGGGGAAGCGAGTTCATCTGAACACCGGCGGGGTGAAATCCTGGTCCATCGTGCACGCACTCATCGAAATCGGCATGGAAATTGTCGGTACATCCATCAGGAAATCGACGACCAGGGACAAGGAGAGAATCAAGCAGATGCTGAAGGACGAGAACCACCTTCACCAATCGATGGCAGCGAGCGAGCTCTATGCGATGTTACGCGAACACAAGCCTGATATCATGCTGTCAGGCGGACGCACTCAGTTCGTCGCGCTTGAGGCGAAAATTCCTTGGCTAGACGTGAATCAGGAACGCCAGCATGCTTACGCCGGGTACGAAGGCATGGTGGAACTAGCACTCCAGATTGATTTGGCAATCCACAACCCGGTCTGGGCGCAGTTGCGCAAACCGGCGCCTTGGAAGCAGTTCGTTACGCCGTGAGATCGGCGGAATCAAGCATTAATATGAGGTCTGCCGACGAGGCGACAGGTGGTTTCCACTGAGGTAAAAATTATGGCTGTTATCCTGACCCCAACAAAAACGGCAGCGATCAACCCTCTAAAGTTGTCTCAACCATTGGGCGCTGCCTTGGCCTTCCTGGGCGTCGATGGTGCGCTGCCAATACTCCATGGCAGCCAGGGATGTAGCAGTTTTGCACTGGTGCTGCTCGTGAGGCATTTCAAGCATATGGTCCCGCTGCAGACTACCGCAATGGACCAGATCGCGACGGTGGTGGGCGGCGCGGATTTTCTCGAGAAAGCTCTCGTCAAGCTAAAAGCTCGCACGTGGCCGCGGCTGATCGGGATCTGCACCACCGCCGTGGCAGAAACTCGCGACGAAGATATCGCAGGTGATATCATCAACGCCAAAGGAGCGCGCCCGAGAAAACTCATTGATACTGAAGTGGTCCTCGCACGCACTCCCGACTTCGCAGGGGCGATGGAGGAGGGATGGTCGAAGGCTGTTATGGCTATGATCGAGGCAATCACGCTGCCCGGGACGCAGGACCGCGACCCGGCGAAGGTTGTGATCCTGCCCGGCTCAAACATGACAGTTGCCGATGTAGAGCATCTGCGGGAAACGGTTGAGAGCTTCGGCTTAACGCCCCTCATTTTGCCTGACGTGTCCGGCGGGCCTGACGAAGCTGTCCGCGATCGATGGATTCCGATCGCACGCGGTGGCGCGAAGGTGGAGCATATCCGCGACCTCGGGGCGGCAACACAATGCATCGCCGTCGGGGAACAGATGCGCCGACCGGCTGAAGCTTTGCAGGGTCTAACTGGATTGCCATACGTGATGTTCGGATCTCTCACGGGCCTGATTAACGCCGACCGTTTCGCCTGGCTCCTTGCAGCGATTTCGCACGACAACACGCCGGCGGCTGTCCGTCGTGGCCGCATGCAGTTGCAGGAGGCGATGCTCAGCGGGCATTTTCATTTCGCAGGAAAGAAGGTCGCCATCGCGTGCGAGCCCGACCAGCTCTTGCAGTTCGCCCAACTCTTTATCGGCATGGGGGCGGTCATTACAGCCGCGGTCACTACGACCGGGGACTCGAAGGTGCTGCAAATAGTACCAACCGATACGGTCAAGGTGGGTGATCTTGGTGACTTGGAACAGCTCGCCGCGGACGCTGATCTACTCGTCACGCACTCCCACGGTCGACAGGCCGCCGAACGCCTCGCAGTTCCGCTGATGCGAGTTGGTTTTCCTGTCTTCGACCGCATAGGCAGCCAGCATAAACTGAGCATCCTTTATCGAGGAACCCGCGACATAATCTTCGAAGTCGCCAACATAGTCCAAGCCACCTACGATGAGCCGCCCGCTCGCGCACCTCCCGAACTCGTATCATAAGGTGAGCATCGCGCTACCTTTCATCGGTCATGAACTCATCCTCATCTGGAGTGTCGCCGGGCCGTGATATCTTACTCGCAGCCACTTGAAACTGAAGAACTAGGAGGTCGAGCGCTGAGAAACATTACCACACCCAAACAGGTTCTTGAGGTGTTTCGCGGTCTAAAGCGTGCATCACATCGAATTCGGCAATGTATCAACTCATGTGCCCGCCGGCGCTAAACTCTAGTAAAGGAAAGATCATGGCATCCGTGAAAGTCGATATCAATAACTTCCAGTCGGAAGTTCTGGAATCCGCAGAACCCGTCGTCGTCGATTTCTGGGCCGAATGGTGCGGCCCGTGCAAGATGATCGCTCCGATCATCGAAGAAATCGCCGTCGAGATGGAAGGCAAGGTCAAGGTCGCCAAGCTGAATATCGACGAGAACCCGGAACTTGCTGCACAGTTCGGTGTGCGCTCCATTCCGACCCTTGCAATCTTCAAGGGCGGCGAAGTTGCCGATATCTCGGTCGGCGAAAAGCCGAAATCCTTTTTCGTCGACTGGATACAACGAATGGTAGCTGATTGCGGATGACGCAAAGCACAAGCGGAGCGATGGGCGGCCGCCAACCGGCGGCCGTCCAAGGTTTGCCGCAGGCTCCGACTTCTGAGCAAGTCGACCCAACATGAGCAAGACAACGAACAAGTTTTCACCTGAAGTACGTGAGCATGCGTATCCGCTGCTGCCGGTCGGGAGGTAGCGCCTGAGCCAGTCAAGAGGGCCGTGGGTGCGTCGTGCCTTCAATGCCCGCACCATGGCGTCACGCGATCGGCGCAGCGTCCGCATGAGATATTTAATCGACGGATCGAAAAGGCGTAAGACCGTCGTCTAATAGCGAGATTTGCAAGCGCCTTTTGGGTGCAGGAGGTTGTTTGCCGGGAGCATGGTCGTCTACGCGGTCGACATAGGTCGCCGCATTATGGTGCTTCGCGGGTCAGTCCTTCAGATCGCCAACGATCCGAGCATCGACGCGGAGCTGCAGTGCTTGTCACTGATCAGGTTGACTCGCGTTCATCCGTTCTCTTTCGAACAATGATTGGATGGCCGTCGCACAAGCTCTATTGAGAAAGCAGGCGCGGAACTGGAAAGTCTAGTACTTTGTCCGTGTATCTTTCGACCACGGCGCTAAACGGCGTGCCATCTTGTAGTTTAAGCACGGCACGATGTTCGAGCAGGAACGGCGGCAGGCTAGGGGAACTGATTTCATGCGCTACTAAGCCGTCCATGTCCCAGCCCTCGGATAGAGGGGACCAGAGCAACTTGGCAGACAGGTTTGTGCGAGTGAAATTGAGAGCCTGAACGGCTCTGCCAAACGCGATATCGCTGGTATCCAACGCCTGATTCATCTCTGCAGTTAGCTTTGCAGGTAAATACCAATTATCGGCCTCGGACAGAACGCGGTCGCCGCAGACCAAGCGGACGCGGCGATATGCGATCAGCTCACCGGGTCCGACGGTCAGAAGTTCACGGATGTGCTCGTCGGCCGGCTTGTCTTGCCCGCGGACACGCTGTGCTACGATCTTGGAACCTTCCGGCGCGAGCTTGTGCGCCGCGCACCAGCGGTCAAGGGTCAACGTAGCACTGGCGTTGCTCAGGAGATCGGAATTCAAGGTCTGGAGGACCGCAAGCGCTTCTACTCGAGATCCCGGCGTGTTCAGCCACTGAGACCGTATGGACGATTCTTGCGAAAAAGCAATCTGCGTGCCCAGCACCATGCCGGCCGCTGCAAGTGCGGCGATGCGAATGCATTTCAAAGAGGATAATAACACTGAAAATGAACTCCTTTTCTGCGGTAATTTGATGGGAGAAACCTGCGGGTCAAATTTCTGATTTTGGCAGGCGAGCATATATGCTTCCTGCAGCACTATTTTGAACTGCGCCTTGCGTGTACCGGATAAGGGTGGGGTTCTCGATTGACTTCTTACCATCTCTCGATGTCCCCGCCTTAGTTGCACCTGTGAAGCCTTTGCGCCGTTGTGCTTCGCTTGCGTCGCATCGATATCGTCCATGACAGCCTCCACCCCGCCCGCCGAGCTATTGTTGGAGTTTGCAAACGTTGGCGACTGCGTCGTCGATTTCGCCATGGAATTTGGAAACAAGACTGAATATTAAATCGGGAACGTGGCGGCCAGTCCGAGCTCTCCCAGTTCTATACATCGTAATTCTCACCTACGAGTTTTAGCGCCTTTGTCGTCCTCCTCGCCCTTTGCGAAATGTTCGAGTCGCTGGATTGGATAAAATAGGTCGCAACCGTAAGCCCAATCCAAGAGCAATTGTTGAAAAATGGTCTTCTTCTTCGACACAGAGTCCTTCTGCCGGTGGTCGACGGACGCTACCCCCAGGCGCGAGCCGGCAAGGTACTTGTCTGATTTCTTTTTCCGCTCCATGTCATCGTGGTCCTTGTGTAAACCTACCGGCGATGATGTCTCCTGCAAGGGTCAGCATTCATAGGAAAAGGATTGTCCCGTTGCGATATCGTTAGCCGAGTGGCAGGACATTTGATGAAATCGATAAATTAAGCAACGTACTTCTTCGGATATATTTTTTACTATAACGCCAATTATCCAATATAATACTTTATACTCGTGAGAAAACAGTAAGCTATAAGAATACAATTCTGAATATATTATTATATATATCGCACTTCGTTGCTTTGGCTCCAACCGTCATCGCCACTTTGTCCGCCACCGCTCTACGGCTGGAGCAATCAGCTGCACGATATGGAGCGCCCACCCAGTCTCCGAGTCGTGGAGGAAATGCTCCCGGCCCAGGGCATCCTGGTCAGCCATGAAATGGCGCGGCAGACGGATAGCTGCCGACGACGCTAGAAGGGCAACCTCGCGTTCTCCTTGACTTCTTTCATCACGAAGAAAGTGCGCGTCTGGCGCACGCCAGGCAGGGCGATCAGCTTCTGGCCATGCAGCTTGTTGAAATCGGCCATGTCACGGACGCGGATTTTCAGGAGGTAATCGAAATCTCCGGCCACCAGACTGCAGTCCAGCACTTCCTTCAGCTGCATGACAGCGCCCTCGAAGGCGCCAAAGCTCTCAGGTGTGGAGCGATCCAATACGACGCCAACCATCACCATCGCGCCGAGGCCGACGGCGCTCGGCGCGACCTCCGCCCGAACGCCGGTGATGTAGCCCTCCTCGAAAAGGCGCTGAGTTCGCCTGTGGCAAGTCGCAGCGCTGACATTCACGCGCTCGGCAAGATCGGCATTGCTGAGCCGGCCCTCCGATTGAAGGGCGCGCAAAATCTTGAGGTCTATTCCGTCGAAATTCTCTGTGGAAGAAACTTTCATTTTGGATCTCACAGTTGAAGAAGTGGGGTATAATACCGAAAAATAATCTAAATTGAGAAAGATTTTGCAGCAAAATTAGAGAGCACCTTTCAAAAGATATCGACTAGCCTTCGGCCACAAATCGGCACGGAGGCCCTGATCGATGTCATTGTTGGAAAAATTCGAACGCTACCCGCTCACCTTCGGCGCGACTCCGATCGAGCACTTGCCACGGCTGACTGCGGCGCTGGGCGGCAAGGTCGAGATATATGCCAAGCGCGACGACTGCAATTCGGGCCTCGCGATGGGCGGCAATAAGCTCAGGAAGCTCGAATATATCGTGCCCGACGCGATCGCCTCCGGCGCGGATACGCTGGTGTCGATCGGCGGAGTCCAGTCGAACCATACTCGCATGGTGGCTGCGACTGCCGCGAAGATCGGCATGAAATGTGTCGTCATCCAGGAGAAATGGGTACCTCACTACGATGCGGTCTATGACCGTGTCGGCAATATATTGATGACGAGACTGATGGGCGCCGACAGCCGGCTGGTCGACGCTGGGTTCGACATCGGCATCCGCAAGAGCTGGGAGGACGCGATTCAGTCGGTGGAGGACGCGGGCGGCAAGCCCTATGCGATCCCGGCTGGCGCTTCGGTACATAAGTTCGGAGCCCTCGGCTATGTCGGCTTCGCCGAGGAAGTCGCGGCACAGGAGAAGGACCTAGGCTTCACCTTCGACTACATCATCGTCTGCGTTGTCACCGGTTCGACCCAGGGCGGAATGATCGTCGGCTTCGCCGCAATGGACAGGGCTGACAGGGTCATTGGTATTGATGCCTCGGGCACACTCCAGCAGACCCGGGATCAGGTGCGAAAGATCGTCGACGCGACCTCAGAACTCGTGAACCTTGGCCGGTCCGTACGTGAAGACGAGATCGTCATCAACCCTGACTATGCCTATCCCGCCTATGGAGTGCCCTCGGAGGAGACAAATGAGGCGATCCGACTCGCGGCGCGCACCGAGGCGATGATCACCGACCCTGTTTATGAGGGAAAATCGATGCAGGGGATGATCGATCTTGCGCGAAAGGGCTTCTTCCCCGAGGGCTCAAAGGTGCTCTACGCCCATCTTGGCGGCGCCCCGGCGATCAACGGCTACAGCTATTACTACAGGGACGGCTGATTGGTGCCGTCAGGTTAACCGGCCGCGAACAGGTGGATAGTTGCAGTCGAGACTATATAGATCCGCACTTCCTGAACGCAATTTCGCGTCGACGATGAAAGATCCATGCGGATGCCCGGCTTGGTCGGATCTCTCGGCCAGGCACACGATCATCGACCCTTTGCCTCTATCTTGCACGAGGGATTTCTACTTCATTGGCATTTTCGAGCAATTTTATCAGGCTTGTGCGCGCCTGCCCAAGTAGGGAACACTGATGTCGGCAAGCACGAACAATCTGCGACGTGAGTGCGCCCATCGGGGCATCATCGGACCTGCCTGACCAAACATTAGATTAAGGTCACCAAGGCATCGCCTGCAGAATGCCGGCAAATGTCTTCAGATGGCACTCGAAGAGCTCCTGCCGTCGATCGCGCGAGGCACAGGAGAGGCGGCGGGTGAGGGGGACGTGCCGCCGAACACGAGATCGTCCCGACGCAGCCTCCGTATCGGTTTTCGTGATGCGGCGCGAGCATCTCAATCCGTCGTTATCCACTCCCCGACTCAACCTTCGCGTAAGCGCGGGGAGTGAACCGTTTGGCCGAGGCGTTTCGCCTCTTACTGGCAGGCAGTCAGACCGCCCGGATTTTGAATGGGGGCGAAACCGACGCCGTCGATTGTGTTGTCGTTGCGGGCAATGAAGCAGTAATTGTCATTGGCATGGGGAGCTGCAACTACGCAGGAGTTGGCCCCCGCCGGAATGACATAGGTGTCCAATCCGTTGATCGTAAAGACCGACGCTGTTCCATTCGGATGGGGTACCGGCTGCTTGGTGAACAGGATGGCATTCTGTGGTGGCGGGACTGCGATAGGCTGATGGTTCCGGCAATCGGACGAAAAGACGAGTCGTGCTGCCGCGGGTATAGCGGTTGCGATAATGGAGGAGATGGCAATGAGAAGTCTTGCAGCGATCTTTTTGCCGCGACGACCTGTTTGGCCGGTGAACTTCGTTGTGATGCGTGACATGGCTATTCTCCTGATTGCACGGATTGAGGGCTTACTCAAGCGTCTGTGATGTTCTGGATTTGTAGGGTCTATGGTCCTCCTGTCGCCGAAAAGGTCCCGTTGGCATTGTAGGTCACGGTGTACGTTTCGTAGCCGGTGGTGAAATCGCAGCAGGCTGAGTTGCTTTCGTCAAAAGCAACGGTGCGTCCGACCGGCTGGTAGCCCATCTTCACGAAAAAGATTTGCTTCGGTATGCAGTTCATGACGGCATTGGGGACAGGAGCGACGAAGCTCGAGAGTATGATCGCCTGATTGTTGTTCAGGGCGACGACGCCGCAATAGAGTTCGGGATGCGGCAACGGCGTATAGGAAGGCACGTTGATGCCAAACCCTCCGATCGCAATTCCGGCTTGATTGGCCGGCGCCGAAAGTCCGAGCGGGTCGAGTGTCAAGGTCGTGCAATTGTCCGGCGAACCATCGGCCGTGGTGAGCGTAACCGGTCGGAACGCCGACGTGCTGCCGACCACCGATAGCGTGGCGGAATTGAGCGCGAGGAGCGCGATCAGCTGGGAGAGCGACACCTGTTTGGTGCTGAGGGCACCTGCATAGATCTGACTGTCCAACCCGAAATTGATCTGCGCTCCCGAAGTTGCGTAATTGCCGACGCTTTGGCAGCCGAGACTGCCGCTGAGGATGGGATCAGGGCTCGGCAGCAACGGAAATGCGGCTTGCTTCTGAAAGACATAGAAATATTGCGTCGTCTGCGAAAAGTTCCGAACGGATCTGGTGCGTCTGGGATTCGTAATTTTGGGCCGCCGCAGACCGGCCGCGCAGCGCCATGACCCATAACAAAACTTCTACTTCTTCCAGCAGCCGGCGATCAAGTTTACTCCAACAGCCAGCAACTCCGTGGCGGAGATCGTGCTGTTCTTATGGCCATCTATGGCGCCTCGCCCAAGGAGCAGCCAGTCGAGGGAGACGTCCAGAAGGCGGGCGAGCGCGCAGGCGCTTTCAAGGGACGTGTGGCCGCCATTTTGCCAGCGCGAGACGGCCGCGACGGATACATTCAGTTCGGCCGCGAGAGCGTGTACTTTCCGGAACTTGCCCCGAGAAATCGCTTCTCGAATACGTTTGCCGCGCGCTGGGTCGTAGGTCATGACCATTCTTCCTTTGGGTGCGTTGAATTGGCAGCCACAGAGCTTGGGATCGGTCAAGCTTTGGAAATTTAAGCGAAAATGAAAGGCAAAGCGAAGCACCGGTCAACCTGGTGAAATATCCAGATTGCTCCCGGTCGGCTTCCTGTTGTGAAACGTCAGCACATCAGGAGTGATGGATATGTTGCGGATACTCACCAAAGACATGCTCGAGACCGATCGACGTGCTTTCGACGAAATGTTTCGGGCACGCGCCGCCGTCTTTCGCGATCGGCTCGGATGGCGGGTCGATGTCCGGAACCAGTGGGAGAGGGACCGATACCAAGCGCTTCCGGAAGAAGGTGGAAGTCCAAGGAGCAAACGCAATATTTATTTCGGCGATGCGCCGAACCGTCTCAAGCTCGGCTGATAGGCTGGAGGCCGCGCTTTGGTCGGTAGGAACTGACCGGTTCTGGTCAGAGATCGCCGGGGGATTATTCTACACCTCCGAGACCATTCTTGCCGCGGAAGGTCATGGTGACGAAATGCATCTCTTCCGCATTGTCTGGTGCGATCTTCGTCTTCGGCATGTTCGAAACTGCTCGACATTTCTCCATGAGGCAAGGTAGGCGACCTCCCCGTGGGCCGATAGATAGCTGCCGAGAAAGCGACCACGTTGACGTTTCGACTGAGCCGCGAAATGCCCTTAAAGCATTCCTGATTTGGTCGCTGCGCGACTTGATTCATTCCCAATATGATCCAGCAGATGAGTTTCTCAAACCGCTCCCAAGAAGCGGTGAAATCGGCTCGGGCTGGTAGCGTTCGATCGTCCAATCGGGCTGGCTCTTCTTGATGTGACTCTGGATGGATTGAGCGCGCACGCTGTCGCACCGGCACAGAGATCTTATGACGTCATGCAAGCTGCCGTCGGATCTGGTGGCTTCGCAAAACCGGCAATCGCGAAACCCAAGTTTTTACATAGATGTCGCCCATCGCAATCGCATTGGCGTGGGCATTGTACGATTGATTTTCAAGTTGCGGTTCCGAAATTTAGTGCTTTCACAAACAAGCAGAATCGGGCACGTCACTAGCGATGTGATGATTTGATTGATTCGGAAGTTTGAGCATGGGCACAGCCGAGATGACAGCGTCGGAAAGATATAGGTTCAAGCGTGAAGCGCAGGGCGAGAAACAGGTGCTTCTATGGATTGAAGCCGGTCTGACGACACTTTTGGACGAACTGGTCAAGTCGGGTGACTTCCGCAATCGGTCTGAGGCCGTTGCGGCTGCCCTCAAAAAACTGGTTCAGGAACGATAGCAAGGGCTTAAAACGCTGAAGGCTCCAGGACTGCAATCCCAGAGCCTTCGAGATTAGATAGTGACCATTGGGACACCAGAGCTAACATGCACTTCTGGCTATCCCAAATCACGCTGATTTGTCAACGCCTACTTTGAGGCGAACGGCGAAGCGTTGCCCTGTGAAAGGGATAACTATGAGAAGCGCACAGTCGTCCGGCTGGCGCGCTCTAAAGCCGATACTATCATCGGCCGCAGAGCCAGCTACAGCTGACAAGCAAGACCTTTATCAGGCAGCGCGCATGGCTGCCCGCGTGTTGAAACTGTCGTCGAACTGCAGGTCCGTCCTCGACCAGCTTGTCGGCGTCTTCGGCGGAGAGCTGATTGAAAACCGGATGCTCATCTGGCCCTCGAATGCATTCCTAGTCGAGCGCACAGGGATGTCGGAGCGGTCTGTCCGCTATGCTCTTGAACGGCTGCTCGACGCAGGAGTGATCGGCGCGAAGGATAGTCCGAATGGCAAACGGTTCGCTCAGCGATCGCGGGGCAAAATCGTGAAGGCATATGGCTTCGATCTCTCCCCTCTTCTCGCAAGGCTGCCTGAGCTTCACGATCAGCTCCAGGTGATCGAAGACAAAGAGCGCGAGCGGTCAGCGGCCTTCGACGAACTCACCATCCATCGCAGATCGGCGCAGGAGGCGCTCAAGACACTTGCAGAGACTTTCCCGAGCATCGACGTCAGCGAGCTAAGAGCGCGTGCCCTTGAGCTTACCAGAGTAACACCGCGCAGGTCCGGAGCGGGATCGGCGGACGACGCCCGAGATGCCTGGCGCACGATCAGGGAAGAGGCGGAAGGAAAATTTCATGCCGCCTCTGCCGGCAAATCATGCCGCCACAAAGACAACAACAAATATGCCCCTGACGAGTCTTGTAACAACGGCAATGATAATCCGAAGGATCCGGAACGGGCGAGTGTGAGCTTAAACGCCGGCGATTTGGGGACAGCTTGCCCCGATGCGATGGAGTTTATAGGCGACGTGCGCAGCGACCGAGACCTGATTATGGGCGTGTCGCGCATGCGGGGCGCTTTTGGGGTGTCCGCGTCCGGCTGGGAGGAAGCAACCCGTGAAATCGGGGCGCTCTGTGCGTCTGCCACGCTCGTTTACGTGGTGCAGATGCAAACGCGGCCAGCGCCAGGATCTGATCCGATCAAGAACGCGGGCGGCTATTTCCGTGCGATGGTCCGATTGATCAAAGCCGGTCAGGTCGATCTCACGAGGGAAATCTTCAAGATGAAAATCGCACATCGGCAAAGGTAGGCTGATCGCGCCTGTTGATTTCTCACCAATAGCAAATGGCGCCGCGTAGGCATGCTATATCACCATCTTCAACGGAGATTCGAATGGACAAAATGAGCAGCAAGGCAAGCGGTTTGTGGTCATCGCCAGCTTTCCTCCAACGCAAGCGGGGCGAAGGAAGCAGCCCCCAGAAAAGCATCCTGCTTCCCGCCAGATGCGACGATTTCTGTAGCGAATAGACATCGTCGAGGCTGCGCATCTGTGACGCCGGCTGCCCATGCCGGAATAAGCAAGTTTTCCTCAACCGTCAGTTCCGGGAAAGAGGCGCGGGTCTTCCGGCGCGAAGCCGACAAGGATTACCCATTCGCGACAGACCGACATTCGCGCGATGAATTCGTGACGGCAGAGGTGGTCTCTCTCGGTCAATTTTCTTGTACCTTCTCCTTTGAGTGATGCGCAGACAAAGAGTTTGAATGGGAACAGGAAGTGCCGCTCCACAAGGTCGCCGAAATGAGAACTGACCAATCGGACCCTTCTACTTCACAGGCTAGCCGCGTCGGTCTAAATATCCTCCTGGAAACGCAGTCAGCGCCGGCATAGGCGTAGAGGGGCTCCATATCGGAAGCCCTATCAAGCGGGCGTCCAGCCGGACAATCAGCTTGCGGGCTATAAGGTCTGCAGTCGCCTCCTCGACCTCAATCACGTTCGCCCCCTTAAGCTGTCGACTCAGGCGGACCTCTGGCATGCCTTGATCAGCAGCCAGCAGGATTTCACGCGCCAAGCCTTTGACTCGCTGTTCACGCTCCACCGCTATATTGCGTGTGTCCTCCACTATAATCTCGTCACCGCTGTCGCGCATCGATAATATGGGTGGCGTCAGGCCGCACCGTGCCTCGCTCCAGGCATCCATACCTTGAATAACCGCCTGAACTCCGGGTCGGCGGTTTGTGTCAAGTGGACCGAACTCACGGCCGCCATCGTTGTCGTCACCGTCTTCGAAGTGGTAAACCTGATCCGCAAGATCGCGCTCAGAGAGCGGATACACGTATCGATAGGAGGCCGCCGGACTGAGCGTCAGCCCATATTGGTCGGCCGCGCGATGATAGAGACTGAAGCGCTGGTAGCGTAATCTAACAACGTGTCCCGGGTGCAGATGATGCAGCAATGGCAACAAGCGGCACATTTGAGCGTACCAAGCGTCGCTCTCTCGGGGGAAGCCCCATAGGACGCTCCAGATGGGCCGCACGCCAAACTGGCGACACCATTTCAATAGTTGAACATTTTGTGCTGCCGTCGTTCCCTTGCCCATAAGCTTCAAAACGCGGCTATCAAGGCTCTCGATACCTGGTTGGATCCAGCGGACGCCGCCTGCGGCCAACTTCTCGACTTCATGGCGCTTCAAATTGGCTTTTACTTCAAAGAAGATGTCGAGCTTCTCGGATAAAGCGATGAGGCGAGGCAACGCTTTCTCGACGTAGTCATTCGCCAAAATGTTATCGACCGCTTCGATGCGCGACGTTCCGTAGCGAGCGGACATCTCGATCATCTCTTCTGGCGCTTGTGCAGCCGGTTTCTGACGATAAGTCATCGATGCGCCGTTCAGGCCGCAGAACGTGCAGGGGCTGCTGCGCTGCCACCAGCAGCCGCGAGAGAACTCCATCGGCAGCCCGGGATAAACGCGGTCGGCGCAGAGCGATTGCTCAAGTTCGGCAAAATAATCCGAGAAATCGGGCAGCGGCAGGGAATGTATATCCTCGACAACTGCGCGGGGCACCATGTCTCCCGTGAACGTGGCGGGATAGCCGGTCTGGCGATGAGCTGGGCCGAAAACGCCGAACGGCAGGTCGGCTGGTGGGATGTCGCGACCGTGAGTGAGGATGTCGCGACAAAGCCCTCCGATCAGTTTGTCGGCCTCCCCCGACACGACGTAGTCGACCCACGGGAATTGCGCATGAGTAGTACGTCCCATCACGGATTCACAATTGGCACCCCCCATGAGAGTGACTAAACCTGGCGAGAGCTCGCTCAGGCGGCGTAGCAGTGCAAGCGCGGGAACGTGCTGGGTGAATGTTGAGGTGCAACCGACCATAGCCGGCCGCTCCCTCAGTATCTTGCCGCATGTCCAATCGATGAAGCCGCCGATGAGCGAACGCAGCTCTAGGAACTTCGCACGAAGCCCGGGCTCACTTTTATGCAGGCACGGATTGCGCTGGAAATACCGGTCGAGGAAGCGGGCGTGGTCCGTTTCGAAGTCTGGAAATGCTACACCTGCGAACAGCCAGTCAACAAGCGCTTCCTCCGGAGGGGAAGTCTCAAGTACACTGTAGTCGGCGAGGCCAGCGTATTCCAGAAACCAGATATTGGCATACGCTGTCCTCGAGCGCAGGCCGGCCTGCGTCAGCACCGACTTCAGCAGACCAAGCGCTAGCGACGGTCGTTCAACTGCTGACATCGGCATGTTCACCAGCACGATCGCGACATCGGTGCTCATATCGCGCCCTCGCCACCACGCCAGGCAAAGCGCTCATCGAGGTCCTCTTCGAGCAACCCCTTCGTATGCAGTTGGTCGAGCTCATCGGCAACACCAATGGCGCTCGCTCCATCCGTTACGACGCGAGCAACTATCTCCGACGCTGTACATTGGCCACCTGCGATCAGATCGCCAACGGAGATCGACGCGGCGTTGTCGGGCACCTGATACTCCCAGTGGCGCGAGCGGAGGAGGAAGTGATGGCGCTTGGCCTCGTACTGCAAGTCCCCGCGGAAGCGGAACGGCCGGTTGGAAGGTGGGCTATCGTGCATGTGCTCATCGATCATACTTTGGACTTCGTCTTGGAACTCGTCTGGCGTTTCGAAAAAACGTTCATCCAGGATGCGGTAACCAAGAGGCCAGCGTCTGCTCGCCGGTACCGGCGTCACCAATTGCACACGCCGCCGCGGCATATTTACGAGAAAGCCAGAAACGCAAGCGATCGTCGTGTGATCGCTCTTAGATAAGGGTGTTGCATCGCCGTTTTTGGCTACGCTGAGTTTCTCGTTTCGCGCGCGGCCGGCGAAAGCTTTTGAACTTGGCATGTCCTTGCCTTGCAGGACGAGCTCAACGCCCATGAGATCCTCGGGCGAAAATGTCGAGTGGATTTGATTGAGTTGCTCCGTGCTCAACACGGAAAAGCGATTGGTCACGCAGCGGTAGCGTTCGAACAGCTCGAGCACGCGCTTGGTGAGTGCCAGATTCTTGAGAGGCATAGCCGTCGTTGTTTGGGGCAATGTGCCGGTGATTTGATAGTAGTCGAAGAGAAAGCGGTCGTAGTCAGGATTATCCA
>NZ_JBLKNU010000020.1:0-47861 GCF_047532935.1 Rhizobium sp. IY2 | reverse complement strand
GAACCGCTCCGCCGTCAAATCCGGACGGTTCAGGTAGCCGCGAGCCACCCCCGCCCCGCCGATATAAAGCTCGCCAACCGCACCAAACGGAACGGGTGCGCCATGACCGTCTAGAAGATAGATCCGCGTGTTCGCAATCGGACGGCCGATCGTTTCGACAACAGCCTGCCCCCTCGGGATGCAAATCCAAGTCGAGTACGTCGTTGTCTCCGAAGGGGCGTACAGAGTGCAAATCTTCTGGACGCGCGTGCTCTCGAATATCCTCTCGATTAGGTCTGCCTTCACCCGCTCGCCCGCCAAATTGATGACGCTTGCCGATGCCGGCACGGCTTTCTGGTTGAGCAGAGCGGTAATCGCCGACGGGACCGTGTTGATCAAGGAGGCATCCACGGACGTTCGGGCCAGCTTCAGTGCATCCTCGGCAAGATAAAGAGTGCTTCCTTGCGACAGCGGAACGAAGCACTCATAGACGGACAGATCAAAACTGATCGAGGTCGAGAACAGCGTGCGCCTGATCTCTGATTCGGCAAACACGCCGCCACTCCAATGCAGCAGGTTCACTGTGTTCCGATGCTCGACCATGACGCCCTTCGGCGTGCCGGTGGATCCCGATGTGTAGATGACATAGGCGAGATGGCGCGCTGTCAGGCCGAGGGCATGCGGGTCGGGATCGTCAGCGGACTGATCGGCCCAGGCGGGCGTGGCCGCATTGAGATCGACCACGCTCAGATTGGCGATTGCCTCGGCGCCCAACGCCGCGCGGCCGGCTGCGTCGCAAAGCAGCAGCCGCGGGCCGGCATCGTCGAGCAACTGCCGCAGCCGTTGTCTGGGATAGGCCGGGTCGAGCGGCACATAGGCGCCGCCGGCCTTGAGGATCGCCAGCAGTCCCATCACCATCGCCGGGCTGCGCTCGACGCAGATCGCCACTGGCTGGTCCGGCCTCACCCCGAGCCCGATCAGATGATGGGCCAGCTGGTTGGCATCGGCATTGAGCGCGTCATAGGAGATCGACTGCTCTTCGAAGACCAGTGCGACCGCGTCGGGCGCCCGGCGCACCTGCGCCTCGAACAGCGCATGCACGCAAAGATCCGACGGATAGTCCACTTCCGTCCGGTTCAACTCCTCCAGCAGGTAACTACGCTCCTCAGCCGGAAGAATGTCGAGCTCGCGCACCGGCCTATCGGCATCGGCAACCATCGCCCGCAGCAGCGCCAGCAGATACCCACATTGCCGCTCGATCGTCGCCCGGTCGAACAACGCCGTCGCATAACCCAGAGTCCCAGCGATGACCTCGCCTTGCTCTCCCAGGTTCAGTTCCAGATCGAAATTGACCTGATCAAGCCCCTCGCCCGCAGCCTCCACCCGCAGCCCCGGCAGGTCCAATGACCCGACGGTGTTGTTCTGCCAGGCCAGTCCGACCTGGAACAACGGCGTGTGATCGAGAGCCCGGGGCGGCTGAACGATCTCCACCACCTGCTCGAACGGCAGGTCCTGATGATCCTGTGCAGTCAACGCCGCGCGCCGCGCCCGTTCCAGGAGTTCGGACACATTCGGCTCGCCGGACAGATCGATTCGCACCGCCAGGGTGTTGACGAAGAAACCGATTAGATCCTCGATCTCGCGGTGACGACGATTGGCCGTCGGCACACCGATCACGATATCGTCCTGCCCGGACAGGCGCGACAGCACCGCAGCCCAGGCCGCCAGCACCGCCATGAACAACGTGGTGCCACGCTGCTGGCTTAGCCGCTTGAGCCCGCGCGCCAGGGCCTGATCGATGATAACAGGCACGCCGGCCCCGGCAAACGACTGCTGTGCCGGCCGCGGCCGGTCCGTCGGCAGCGCCAGACGGGCCGGGGCGCCAGACAGGGTGTCGCGCCAATACTGCGCCTGACGCTGCAGCCGCTCGCCCGACAACCATTGCCGTTGCCAGGCGGCGTAATCCGGATACTGGATCGCCAGCGGCGGCAAAGGATCACCCTCCCCACCCTCAAACGCGCGATAAAGGCTGCTGAGCTCGCGCATCAGCACCCCCATCGACCAGCCGTCCGAGACTATGTGATGCTGTGTCAGCAGAAAGACGTGCTCCTCATCCGCCAGCCGGATCAGCCGGCCGCGGATCAGCGGCTCGCGCGCCAGATCGAACGGCGTGCGCGCTTCTTCTTGACACAGATCCAAAAGCGCGGCTTGCGCATCCGGCCTGTCCCGCAGATCGTGCTCGACCAACGGCAATCCCCTGTCCCCGGACAAAATCTGGACCTGCGGTTCATCCTCTCCTGCAACGAACGTGCAGCGCAGCGCCTCGTGTCGGGCAAACAGACGGTCAAGGCTGCGCCGCCAGGCGACACGGTCGAGCCTGCCCTGCAGTCGCCACCCCAGGGGAATATTATAGTTCGCGCTGTCTTCGTCCAACTGCGACAAGAACCAGAGACGCTGCTGCGAATAGGACAGCGGAAGCGCACCATCACGGCTGATCTTCGGGATCAGTGTGGCTTTTAGGTTTCTGCCTCGACTTCGCGCTCTGGCCAGGGAAAGGAGCTTAGCTAAGCCGTCTGAATCCAGTTCCTCTAATTGGTCGATGACAAAATCCGTCATTTCAGACTCCTAGAAGAAAGCAGTTTCTGAAGTTGGTGAGCCTTGGTGGAACGCGCGCTCTGCCCATTGTTTCGCAACTAGGTAGACGCCTGCCGCCTGCCTGTTGTCGTTCATTATCGTTGTCCCTCCAGGAGGCTGGGCGATGGTGAAGGTGGTCTCGCTGGCCTTGGCCGCCATGCTGGCGATCTCGCGCGAGCCGTTCAGCGCCATCTCGTAAAGCTGTTCCGCCAGTTCGGCGGTCCGTGGGCGCAAGGGCCGCATCGGCAAACATCATCAGGAGCAGCGAGGAAGCCGCGCGGAACGATTCCAGCTGCTGCTTCGATATTGCCTGTTCCTCAACAAGTGCTGCCGGGTCGACGCCCGGCATGTTGAACTTGGCAAGCATCTCATTGATCTGGTGGTTCAACGTCTGGATATCCGGGGTCCGCGATGTGGACATGGCTGGTTTCTCCTCAAATGATAGGATTACGAGGCGTCGGATGCCGAGACCCATCGGACCCTCGGTGAAGATCACCGCCGCCATCGCGTGCGGCTTGCGGATGATCGGCCCGAATTTCATGTGGGCGAGGATGTCGCGTTCGATATCGATACGCGGCGCGGCCTCGATCAATTCCCACCCATCGGGGATCAGCGAGAAGACGCAGCGCTCGGTGACGGCGAGCACGGCCTGGTGCCTGTCGCGGGCAGATTTGCCCGAGAAGGTGATCTGCTCGACCTCTTCGACGAACATCATGTTCCGGCCTTCCTGCGAATAGAGAGGTTGCCATCCTTGAACGTGCCGCAGAGGACGAGGCGTCGGTATTCTGCGACAATGTAGTTTTTGTATCTCGGTCGGCCCTAGCACTCGTCGTGCCAAGCCCATTGCGGGAGATTAGCTGGCGGATTTCGGGCAGGTAGGCTTCGCTAGTGGTCCACAGTGCGACAGCTTGTCAGGTTTGCGACACGAGTGGCCGCATGCGCTTGGCAGGGCTGCAGCAATGCTTGCAAGATTTTTGACGGCAAACGATTTCGCTAGAGCACCGCGCCGCTTTCCATTGCCAGCATTTGCATCAAGCGCAGCTCATTCGACCGAGAAGTGTTGGCATTGAAGCCGACCCACTGCTGCCTCTTCAGGAGCAACACGACATGTGTCGACATTGTCGTTTTCTTTGTCGACTTCGTGACACGTCTTAGGATTCTTCGGTCCGGTATTTCATCCCTCTAAGTGTTTGCGGCAGCACCAAATTCCGTTCTGCCACATCAATCCGCCCAGTCTGGCACGACGCTTGAAAATTGTTCTCGGGCCGCGACGGAACCAGCCGCGTCCGATGTCGCGGCATCACCTCGGTCGGTTCGAACACGAAAAGGAAGCAATAATGGCTGCTCTGCGTCAGATCGCGTTTTACGGAAAGGGAGGCATTGGCAAATCCACCACCTCCCAGAATACGCTCGCCGCCCTTGTCGAACTTGGGCAGAAAATCCTCATCGTCGGCTGCGACCCAAAGGCTGATTCGACGCGATTGATCCTGTTTGCAAAAAGGAAAAAAGCGTCATTCGCAAAGCTCAAGGACAAGAGATTTGCATTTGGGAAGGGGGACCACTTCATCGCAGGCGTTTTCCGCTTTTTTGCGGCTGGGCGCTTAGGTCTTAGGGCGACGATTTAAGGAGGATTTATAATGGGACGTTCACGATCAATCGCCGAGCTGGCTGCAAAGCAAGCTTCCTTCAACGAGCACTTGAAGAAGCTTGAATCTCAACTCTCTCAGAAGGCCGCTGGAAACGATAAGGCACTTCAGGATTTAATCACCGATACCTATAAAAGCGGTGGTTGGAATCATCAATTATACCTCAAGGGCCGAAAGACTGAATTCATGATGTCTTCTGATTGGTCATTGGACAATATTAAGAGGACCATCGATGCCATCGGCAAGGCCGTGTTTGGCAACTCCAAGGACCTGCCCAATGGCATCAACATGGAAGCCGAAACCGAAAAGATGGGTGCGGCAATCAAGGGCATGGCGAACCTCCAAATTTACATGACCTCGAAGGTGTTCGATGTGCTGTCCGGTGCAATCCAAAGCTTCGGCTCATCGAGTTCGCTAACTTACAATACCCAACTCATAACCGAGCCGCTCGGCAACGGTTTCCGGCTATTCGTAGCGATCTTAGCAGACTCGTCCAAATCGACCGGATTTTTCAATAGCGATTCGATGAGCGAGTACGCGTTCGTTTTTGAGGTGCATTTCTCCGTGCAGGAAGCTTCACAGCAGGCGTTAATTACGATTACGAAGCTCTATGAAGACCAGATTACGGCCTTCGTTCAGAAGAGCGAGGACTTGCTGAGCCAGCTCGAAAATGACAGGCTGGATCCTGTTCAGTATCAGTCACTTGCTGATGTATATCGGAAGATGATTGAGGCAGCGAGAGCAAAGCTCAAGGCGCTCGAAACATCGCCTCAGAGCCATGCAGTCATCTCCATGTAAGGACGGTGAGACAACGATGTATGAATAACCCCTAGATTTGTAGACGCCTTCTCCCCTAAATTCGAGGCAGGAGGCCTACATGGGCAAAGGCAATTTCACCTCTTCAGAAAATCGCCGCGCACGCATGGGCCCTTCGCTCGGGCTACGCCCTCCCGAAGGTGTCCTGCGACGGCCTTCAGATGCGTGACAGCTTCACGCTTGGCGGCAGGCCCTACCATTTTTTTGCAAGAAGCTCGCGGAGCGCGGCTGCATCAAGCATCTGTTCGGCCAACAGCTTCTTCAGCCTGGTATTCTCGTCCTCAAGCGCCTTCAGCCGCTTCGCCTCGGAGACTTCCATGCCGCCATATTTGGCTTTCCAGTTATAAAACGTCGCTTCTGAAATCCCGTGCTTGCGGCAGAGGTCGGCCGCCTTCGCGCCAGCCTCCTGCTCCTTCAGCACTGCAATGATCTGCTCTTCCCTAAATCTCTGCTTCTTCATTCGCCCGCCCTTTAATGGGCCGGACTCTAATCCATCCTGGAGGAAATTCGCAGTGGCAGGTCAATAGCCACCAAAGACATGCAGCAACCATGGCCACCTGTGGCGGATGGATTTCAGAAGATCGGGAGCACCGTCGCGATCCTGGATGTCGGCGCTGTGCACAGGTAACCGACCATCAGGCCGAGCGTATCGACTATGATATGGCGCTTGCGGCCCTTGGTCTTCTTTGCCTGCATAATAGCCCCGGATGTCGCCGCTTTCGGTGGCCTTGAAGCTCTGGCTTGAATAGTCGAATACGCGCCGCCAGCACCGACGGTCAGGATGGTACTTCCGTGTGTTGCAGCGTCTTCCGCTTGACAGCCGGTGCGGTCTCGGCATGCTCGTTGGGCGAATCCGGAAACGGAGCCCAGCGCCTGTCACAGGGCGAGACAATACTAGCCCCCGCGGGCGCTGCGAGACCAGGAGGGCGGGGCACCGCGCCGCCCGGTCCAATGGCTAGATTCGCATACTCGACCTGCCATGTCACATCCGTGCCGAAGCGCACACCATCTAACTTTACGCCGAGTGCGTGCGCCTGGTCTTGGCCGCGAATGACGAGCGTTCCGCTCTCTCCCACGACGTCATGCAAGACGATGTCGCGATAGATGGGGATGCTGCGCCCCCGCGCTTTTTCGTCATAGTGCGTGTCGAAGTCGATCGGCTTTCGATTGCCGCGCAAACAAACATTTTCATAGCGCACATTGCTAACCGTTCCACCACGGCTGATGTCGCTCTTGATCCTGAGGCCGGAAGTGGTGCCGTCGAGCGTCACATCACGGACCAGAATGTCACTGATACCTGCGACCGTCTCGCTCCCGATCGACAAGCCGTGTCCCCAATACAGATGAACGTCCACGATCGAAACATGCCTGGTCGGGCCATTCCCTGCCTTGAGCGCGATATTGTCGTCGCCGGTGCGGATGAAGCTGTGAGCGATGGTGATGTCCTGCGACGCGCCGGGATCAATGCCATCGGTGTTGCGGCTATCTGCGGGCGTGTCGATCTGTACTCCCCAAAAAGTCGCACCTTCAACCCTATTTAACACGACATGAAAATTGGGCGAATTGCGCAGCTTCACCTTGTAGAAGCTGATCTCTTTCGCATGATCGACCTCGATCAGTCTGGGATTGTTCTGCTCCCCCCCCTTTGCCTGAGCGCGACGGGCAAGCTGCCACCAAGTTTCATCATGGCCAGCCATAGTCGCGCCGCCCTGGCCGTCGATCACTCCGTCGCCAACGATGCCGCCGCCCCGCGTTCCGGCAAATAGGATGAAGGGACGGCAACCATTGCCTTTGTCATCGATCGTCCCGCAACGCCCGTCGCGATCATAGGCACGCGGATCGGCAATCGCCGCGAGCACTACACCGTGCTCAAGCCAGAGGGTGATGCCGGACTTAATGGTCAGTGGTCCGCTGAGAAAACGTCCACCCCGATCGCCCGCGACCAAATGAACGGCTTCACCCACCGCGCAGTGATCGATAGCGGCCTGAAGACGGCGGGTCTCGGCTTGGTCATCTCCGCCAAACGAGGCGATCATCGGCGACAGCGTGGAACACACATGTACCGGCAAGGCCGGTTCAGAGACAGTCCTGCGATCCTGCGCCCAAGCGGGAACGACATTTACCAGCAGGAGGAAAAAGAGGACGAAATTTGTTAGAGGGGATGGAAAAGACGATATCAGTTCGTACCTGCGTTCAGTGGTCATTACGTCCTCATACTTGATGGCATATGCTGCATTCGATCGTGGTCGAGCAGCTATGCCATTCGGCTTCGCCCTCACAAATCCGGGCGGGCGGATGCGGCTCTTCCCGGGAGTAACCCGCGTCATCTCCTGGCCTGCGCCCAAGTTAGAGTAATACGTGGAACTGGCAGCGCGGAGCGGTGAGATTTCAAATTCCAACCAATTCATTCGCCGGCTTTTCTGACTTCGCCGCCTCAGGCAGCGGAACCATATGCGGCGTGTTTGCTGATAGAACCCGTTAAGCGCGGGATAGTTATGCGGCCTACCGTAGTAGAGGTAGTGTCCACGCAGCACAGCGGCAAGCGCAACGCCTTCAGCTTTCGCGTCAGGCGTTTCCCTTCCGCCTTGTGCTTCACGATAAACCTGCCATCACGGGTTACTCCACAATAGTGAATGAAGCCCAGGAAGGCGAAGGTCTCGGGCTTTCGCTCGCCACGCCGCTGCCGAGTCAAAGCCGCGAACCGGCCAAACTCGATCAGCCGCGTCCTACCTTGGTGGAGCGCCAGGCCAAAACTGACTAGTCGCTCCTCGAGGGCCAGAAGCATATTCAGCGCATCATCCTCGTTCTCGAAGCCCATAACGAAGTCGTCGGCATAGCGCACGATCACAATTCGGCCGCGTGCATAGCGTCGACGCCATTGATGAACCCACAGCGGAAGACGTCCATCCGCCTCATCGATCCGCCGCCCGGGCATCAAGCTACAGCACGATCCACTTGCCATTTAAGGACGGCACCTCGACCAAATCTTCCGACGCCCACACGGTTGCGTTTTGAAAGCTTTCCTTCACGCTTCGCGCAAAGTTCCCGTAGAGGAAAAGCCGCCCCTCGCTCGCGGTCGAGCAGGCCACGACGTATATGGTCTCGGGCTCATCGGGCATCTTGCAGAGCTGTTTGCAATAATTCTTCCAGGTCGTGGTGCCGCTAACACCGTCAGGACCGCCATGCCCGACAATGACGAGGAATTTCTGCGAATCGCCGTTTCCTTGCTTTGATGCGCTGTTCTCGGTGATTAGTTCGAATTCGCCCGTGGGCTTACTTATGTAATTTTGGCGGCCATTCATAATCGTGTCGACAGCCTCCTTTACAGTCGTGTCTTGCATATCTATAGATACGATCTGGTACATGTCTTTACTCCGCTTGGTTGAAGCCTGCGTCGCATAATTAGCCGGCCAGTATCCTGTTGAGAAGGTTGCGCTTGACCGTCTGCACGGTCTGCCAGTCATCCTTCAACATGCCGCCTGTATCGCCGCTGTTGGGGTTGAGTGCCCAGTACGCGAATGAGATTCCCAGTTTACCGGCAGAAAGGTCATTGCTGCCATCGCCGGTGAAATCGCCGTTCAGGTATTTGCAAAGGTTCGCCGTCCATTGCTTTTCAAGGTCGCCGTGGGGCGAGAGTGTCGGATTAACCGCGCCGGTGCCGTCCAAGCCGTACTTGCCGCCGAACTCGCCCACCCAGATAGGCGCGATATTCTGCTCGAAGATGAAGCCCCAGTGAGCCCGCCAGACGGCGTAGAGATTGTTTGGCCATCCTGCCGGTGCTGTCTGGCCATCGTAGGCAAGCCACGACTGCACGCCGACGCTCTGGCCATATTCGTGCGGGCTGTAGGCCAGCCGCCCGGAGCGGGTGAGCACAACCGGGCGTGTAGCTACACCTCCAAGTGCCCCACCCCACCAAAAAGCGCCGCTGGCATCACTACCGACGCCTTCGCAGAAGATGATCCAGTCAGGGGCGATGGTGTGGATTTGATTGCCGCACTCCTCGACGTACCCGGCCCACGTCGCCCAGTTCAGGTCATGCGGCTCGTTATGCACGTCCGCGCCGACAACGTTGATTTTGTCACGATAGCGGTTGGCCATGATTGCCCATGACGATTTCCACTTCGCCAGCGTGTATCCAGTACCGACTGGTGAACCGTCCGCACCTACGCCTGCAGTGCGCCGGTGATGATCGAGGACAACATAGATTTCGCTCGCGAGGCAGTAGTCAATGATTTTGTCGAAGATCTGCAGGGCTGTCAGGCCCAACAAATCCGGATTAGCCGATGCGCTGATGACGGATGACGGCGGTACCGGGTTGCTGGTGGCCATATACCCGGAGAACGGCAAACGGATGCAGTTAAAGCCCAATTGTTTAATTTGATCGATGATGCCGCGCCATGACCGTCCCCATGTGCCGTGCGGGGTATAGTTTTCCCCTTCTGCCCCAAACCAGTTGATGGACTTGAGGCGAATAGCTACGCCGTTCGACTGCACAAACTGGTTGCCGCTAGTGCGTATACGGCGCAGGCCTATCTCGAGATTTTCTTCGCCGGGAAGGCCGTAGATTGGTTTGACGCCCATTTCCTCGAGCGCCCTGACCAAGAGGTCGGACCCTTTGACCATGCGCTGTACACCATTAAGTTTGGTTTTTTCGGCGGACATTTCGATTTCCTTTTTCCGATTGCTGCTGCGAAGTTGTTGCCAACTATGCGCCTAGCCTTTCGGCTTCTTACCTTTCGGCTTCTGCTTTGACGTATCGAGAATCGGCCGGTCCTTCTGCTTGCGGTGATCCGACTTCGCAAATGCAAATGTTTTGCCCTTGAGCTTTGCGAAGGATGCTTTTTTCTTTTTCGCAAACAGGATCAATTGCGTGAACTCGGTCTTTGGGTCGCAGTCGGCGATGAGGATTTTCTGCCCAAGTTCGACAAGGGCGGCGGGCGTATTCTGGGATGTAGTGGATTTGCCAATGCCTCCCTTTCGGTAAAACGCGATCTGACGCAGAGCAGCCATTATTGCTTCCTTTTCGTGTTCGAACCGACCGAGGTGATGCCGCGACATCGGACGCGGCTGGTTCCGTCGCGGCCCGAGAACAATTTTCAAGCGTCGTGCCAGACTGGGCGGATTGATGTGGCAGAACGGAATTTGGCGCTGCCGCAAACACTTAGAGGGATAAAATACCGGACCGAAGAATAGTAAGGCGTGTCGCGAAGCGGACAAAGTTGACGACAATGTCGCACACATGTCGTGAGTATCCTGAAGAGACAGCAGAGGGGCCTGTCGCAAACATTTTCGAAGCGCGCGATTATCCCTTGAGCATCTTCAGTTTCATGCTTTGTTAACTTTCTGCAGTCCGAAGAGGCGCGCAAGCAGATCGTTCTGATCGTTGATGGTCCAACTGCCCGAGAGGCCGAAGCCTTTCCTCAGCCACAGCATCGCCTCGAAACCCGCGATGGTTCGCCGCGCCGTGTTGAAAGATTGGAAGCCACCGATTTTTGGCATGTTCTTCTTTACCCGGTGCTTGGTGACATAGTGGACGGGGTCCGGATGTAGAAGCCCATCATCAACCGATGTTTTGATCATTGACGGGAAGGTGTTGGCCCCGTCCGTCCCGACCTTATTCGGCGACAACAAGGGCTCGTCTTTGAGCATCTTGCGGAAGAACCGTTTGGCGGCGTCGGGATCGCGCTTCGCCGTCAATAGGAAGTCCATCGAATTGCCATGTTTGTCGATGGCCCGATATAGGTATCGCCATTTGCTGCGGATCTTGACATAGGTCTCATCGACGCGAACAGAGCCGCAATGTGGCCGGCGGAACTGACGCAGCCGCTTCTCAATCAGCGGCGCGTAGGCCAATACCCACCGATTAATTGTGCTGTGATCGACCACGAAGCCGCGTTCCCCGAACATCTCCCCGATATCCCGATAGCTGAGCGGATAACGAAGGTACCAAGCGACCGCCTGTACAATCAGCCATGCCTCGAAATGCCTGCCTTTGAAATCATGCTTCGACTGGCGCTTCAGCTTTTCGGCAATGGCATTCAGAATCATCGGTTCGCTCCCGCAGTTACTTGGAATGACGGACGTGTCTGATCACCTTGAACGACGGTGATACAGCAAGCTGCAACGGCAATTTAAATCAGGGGCAACTATACGCGCTGGTTTTCTACACTCGGCGGTAACTATGAGACAGGCAAAGATTTTTCGATCACCAACGCGATTGATCACTTGCGATCTGCCCGAGGGCAAGGGCATGGCTCCGGCATATGTCTGGCGCGCGCCGGATTTTGTGAAGACGAAACTACGGAGCGCACTCCAGATAGAGCCTTGGTTCGCCGGCAGCTGATAGGGTGAAGCCGCCTCGCCGCATGCCCGAGTTTCCGGCAGCACAGCCATTGCGCAACGCCCGCGGCTTTTCCCGGCTCATGGATAAGCTGGAGTCCGGGGGACATTCTCATTGGGACCAAGCACGACCGCCTCGACCGGTGTTGCGATTGACGTCCGCCACGGTGAAGAGTTCTGGTGGAAATGGGCGTGCGGGTACTATTCCTCGCGCTACGCGGCGCCGACCTCACCAACCAGGCCGGGACGATGCCGATCGCCTGTTCAGGCATGCCACGCTTTGCATCATGTCTATGGGTGCGGGGAAAACGGCGCGCCGGCGAAACCCAAGGGGATTTTCCACCTTCATCACGACGCCATGCTGAATTTGAGCTCCCTATTCGCTTGTCGACCGATGCTACGGGTGGATACCAACAGTCCGGCGAGGCTTGGGAAGAATGTTAGAGCCTGACCGAAAAAGAGTTAAGTGAAATCAGCCTGTTGTGATTCTGTTTGTTTGCTTAGGACGAACGGAGACAAAGGGCTGGACTGATTTCACCCGTCGGCAATATGCCCGACGCGCAATGCGGTATGTAAGCGATCTGACGGACCGGGAATGGGGATTGATCTCGCCTTGCCTGCCTGAACCGAGGCGGCTGGGCAGGCCGCGCAGTACCGATCTTCGCGAGGTCGGTGAATGCGTTGCTTTACATCGCCACGACTGGGTGGCAATGGCGGATGATGCCCAAGGATTTTCCGCCTTTTACAACTGTGCGGTCCTATTTCTATGAATGGCGAGCGACAGGGTTATGGGGTCGGATCAACCATCATCTTGTGATGGAGGCGCGTGAATTGAAGGCCGAGAAGCCTCGCCGTCTGCGGGAGTGATCGACAGTCAAAGCATGAAAACCACGGAAAGCGGCGGAATTTCTGGCTATGGCGCGGGCAAGAAGATAAAGGGACGCAAGCGTCATATCGTCGTCGACACGCTCGGACTGATGGTCGGCTTCATGGTTCACAGCGCCGACATTCAGGATCGCGACGGCGCGCCTGCCGTTCTCAAAACTATTCTCAAGCGCTGGCCGTGGCTGAGACATATCTTCGCCGATGGTGGTTATGCCGGACCGAAGCTGAAGGGCGCACTGCAAAAGATCGCAAAGTTCAGTCTCCAGATCGTCAAGCGGACCTACAAGGCAAAAGGCTTCGAGGTTCTGCCACGAAGTACATCGCCATGAGCTTGTCCATCTACCGCTTTCAGGAGCCTCACGACATGTCCGACAGTGTCGTCACCTTTGGCGGCTTCGTGACACGCCACAGGATTCATCGGTCCGGTATTTTATCCCTCTAAGTGGTTGCGGCAGCACCAACTTCCGTTCTGCCACATCAATCCGCCCAGTCTGGCACGACGATTGAAATTGTTCCCGGACTGCGACGAAACCAGCCGCGTCCAATGTCGCGGCATCGCCTCGGTCGGCTCAAACACGAAAAGGAAGTAATAATGGCTGGTCTGCAAGCGACTTTTGACAACAGTGTCCGCACATTCGTAGACGCTGGCACCGCGGTCCTGGAAGGGCACCACTTTGTCTCTGAGGAGCTGAACAAAAAACGGCTGATACCGCTTACCATGCTCCTCGGAACCGCTGATGGTGAGCCGGAAGGCGATAAGGAAAAGGGTGTCCAGTTCCGACTGAACCAGTCCGGTAATATCTTCTACTCGATGTCCAGTCGCGAATTGCAGGGCGAAACAAAGAAACTCTTTGAGAGTGTCACAGTACTCTTCGCCGCGATGACGAAGGCGCTAGCTTCAAAGAACAAGACGATCTTCGACTACGACGCTTGGGGTAAGATCATCGCCAAGTCGGGGTATTTTATCGAGGTGCAGAAGTTCCAGAAGACCCTGTCTCTTAAGAGCGGATCGTTGACGATTGATACACAGGTAATTCAGCAGCTCATCCCGGGTCTAACGTCGGGTAGCTCGTTGGAAATCGCCAAAGGGGTGCTGAATGCCCTCAACGGCGAATTCAAGAAGGAAGAGGCGGTCGAGAAGACAAAGCTCGCCCATATCCTATTTATCTGCGAAGAGCTTTTCGGCGCTCCCAGTGTCACCGTACGTCTGTTCTTTGCTTCCCAGGAATCGCACAAGGCGATGACCTCCACGCCCTGCCACAAGACAACGTCGGTTTCTTTCGAGCAATTGCAGGAAGCCAATACCTTCCTGTTTGTCTCTCCTCGCACGATCGCCGAATTCGCAGGCACGTTCGGGGACTTTCCTGACGAATACAACAAACTGATCGGAAAACTCTCCGGATACGTCGACGGCTAACCCGCTATCGGCGCAAGTGTTCAGTTTAAAAACAGGAGGAACTCATGAAATATTATTGCTGGATGCAATACTACGACGATGACACTAAAAAACAGACCAAAAGTTCCGAAGTAAAATTCGCAGACAAGCACAACCACTCAGCCACGCCAAGTGACAAGGACTGGGAGGATTGCCTTGACAATCTTGTCGACAAAGTGAATCGTCTGAGAGAGGCGCCGTTGGCCGCCCTTAGCAGAGCTACAATCAAGGCCTCCGCCGAAAAGAAAACCCGGTCCGCGCACTAGCGGGCATGGTGCAATTGTGCTGGGGGGGCAACCCCCTGGCACTCCTTTCGTCATTCGCATCCTGAAACGAGCATACAAGATCGGCAACCTCAGCAGGCGCCATGACAGAGTGACCGCCGCACGGGCGCGCGAGCAAATCGGACAACTTCCCACGCGCCGAGTCGCGGATGGCAGGCCATTGAGCCGCCTTCCTCGCCGCGCCTTTTGTGTCTAGGAGCCATAGAGGAAAAGTGACTCAGCTAGGTGGAAAGCGGTGGTTCTTGTAGCTTACGGTCGGACTATTCATCCCAACCCGTTATCCCACAATCGTTAAGCCGCAGACAACGTGACATCGCCCTCAGCGGGTAGCTCAAGTACCCTGTAACCGCCTGTACGATCAGCCACGCCTCGAAATGCCTGCCTTTGAAATCATCCTTCGACTGGCGCTTCAGCTTCTCGGCAATGGCATTCAGAATCATGGCTCGCTCCGCAACTTTCGGAGCGGCAAATTCCATGCCTATGCTGCTCAACATACGGTTAAGCCCGAAAATTTGCGACAGCCCCACTTAATCCCTCCTGGTTGGGATCGATGCACCAACGCCTGTATCAAGTCGAACTCACCGACCAATTATTAAAATTGAAGTTCATCCCCTCGGGGGAAGAGGTAATCTCGACGCCATATTGAACGCTGCCGACGTGTATGTCGCCAAAGTAACCCTTCGACTTGAGCCACTCCAGGATGCTCTTGATGTCCACCGTTCCGCTGGGCGATGTCACGTTGTTTGATCAACGGCCGTAAAGTCGCTTGTCGGTAAACTCATGCAATTGCAGCGGTCACGGCTTTCCACTGCGCCATGGCGCGGATGCGATGAATATGGGTGGCTAGGGCTGAGTGTCTCTGGTGCGGCGCGACGAAAAGATTTCGGACTGCTGAAAAGACCGAGATGAAACGTTGCAAACCTCCGACGGATCGAAAGCCCTGCATCATCCGCTCTCGTTTTCGAAGCGGCACGTGAGAATTCTCTGCGCGATTGTTAAGGCCCTTGTGCGATCGATGTTCGACAGCGGGCATCACGTCCCGTTTTGCCGCTCCGTATGAGCGCAGTTTGTCGGTGATGATGCGCTTCGGTGACAGGCCCTGCTTCTTCAGCAGCCTGACCAGCAATCTCTTGGCAGCCTTGGTATCGCGGCGGGTCTGGACGATCTCATCGAGAACGTAGCCGTCCTGGTCAACGGCGCGCCAAAGCCAATGTTTTTGACCGCCGATGGAAATCACGACCTCGTCCAGATGCCAGATATCCTTCCGCGACGGCTTCTTTCTACGCAACTGCTTGGCGTAGGCCGCCCCGAATTTGCGGCACCACCGCCGTATCGTTTCGTAAGAAACGACGATGCCGCGCTCCAGCAACATTTCCTCGACCAGCCGCAGGCTCAACGGGAACCGGAAATACAGCCAGACCGCACGGGCGATGATCTGCGGTGGAAAGCGGTGGTTCTTGTAGCTGATGGTCGATGAAGTCATCTCAACCGAATTATCCGCCACCCGTTAAGTTGCCGACAACGTGACATCGCCCCAAATACGGTTGATTGTCACACGAAAGCGTGGATAGTCACCGGGATGGAGAGCCGGAAATGAATCTCAACGATGACGACGAACACCTGATAGAAACGCTTTTCCGCAACGGCACGATTACCGTCGTGGGGGTGGTGCTTTCATTTTCCCTAGGCTTCCTTACGCAGTGGGCCAGCAATCCAATACCGTGGAGACTTGCCGACCTGCCGACGTTGGTCGTCATAACTATAGGCATCGTCTTTCAGCTGCGCTCCCTCGCTTTACTTTTGCAAACGTCATCACTGAAAAAAGTCGTCTACGACAAGGCAAGCCGGCTATTTCTGAATGGCGTGATCATCACTGGGTCTGGCGTTTTTCTGGCGATCCTCATTGACACGTTCCAGTTGCTGATGGAGCGTTAACCGACACTTGGATTGTGTCAGGCGAAATGAGAAACTGACCCCCTAACGAAATGAAGAAGTGCCCCCTCGTTTCACAACGAGGAGAGATGGATGACGAGCTTGATTTCAGCGCATCCTGCATTGTCGCGAACGATGCAGGGCGAAGGGCACTGTAAAGTTATCAGCGGATTGATGCAGCGATAGCTGGCCGGGACGGCTGTCAGGCTGCGGCGACACACGCGATTTTGTTCCAGATTTGCATGGCGGCGTTACGCAGGTCTCGATGTTGAGCCGATGACAGCGTATTGCGGGGAAAGTGGAACAGGTTGGCAATCGGATCATGGATGGAAACGAACCGCTGAAGCTGGCGTGCCGACTTGAAGCGTTTCATGGTCCTTTCGCGTCGTCGGGTCGGCTGGTGCGAATTTTCCGCTCGATTATTGAGGCCTTTGTGCGACCGGTGTTCGACACCGGGCATGAGGTCGCGCCTGGCGGCATCATAGGACCGGAGCTTGTCGGTGATCATGACCCGTGGTGTCCGCCCTTGAGCCTTCAGCAACTTACGCATCAGACGCTTTGCCGCCTTGGCATTTCGGCGGCTTTGCACCAGTACGTCGAGGACGAAGCCGTCCTGATCGACCGCACGCCAGAGCCACTGCTTCTTGCCATTGATGGCCACCACACATTCGTCGAGATGCCATATGTGGACGGCCCCCTCCTTGCAAGAACTCTTTGATGATTTGATCGGATTTCTTGCGTTCATATGTCCGGCCTTTTGTTGCGTTCACACATGAACGCTGGCCAAGATGGGTTCCGCGACGTGGGTTCCAAACACTTGATCGGCCTCGTTGGGCCACTGGCATCTACGGAGTGTACCGCGTCTCGGATCGATCGATCACACCATCTAATCGTTTCCTGCAAGTTCACGCATCAGCTCAGCACGGTAGCGTCTGTATCCTGTTCACCGTGACCGACTGATCTCTTCACGCCGCGCAGGCCAGAGCCGGGCGCGCAGCATTGCCCTTGTAAGCCTCGCCGGTCACCATCATTTTCCAGGCGATCCTGGCGATCTTGTTGGCCAACGCGACAGCCGCGAGTTTTGGGGCCTTGCGCTTGAGCAACTCGATGAGCCAGAGCGAAGCGTTCCTGCCTCTTCCCGCTCTCACCTGTCGAAGCAACGAGGTTGCACCCACGACCAATGTTTTGCGCAATGCCTCATCGCCGGCCTCGTAATGATACCGAGCCTGACTTTGCCAGCAGTCGAATGATCCTTGGGCGTCAGGCCCATCCAGGCGGCAAACTGCCTTCCAGATCTGAACTGTTCCGGTGCCGGCGCTTTCATCACCAGCAAGACCGCGCCGATTGGTCCGACACCAGGGATCTTTGCAAGACGGCGACATCATTCATTGTTGCGATACCAAGCCATCAGTTTTGCCTCCACCTCTTTCAGGCGCTCACCCAACTGCGCAAATTCCTCAACGAGAGACGCGAACAGCTCACGCGCCACAGCCGGAATGCTTTCATCAATCATGATGCGTTCCAGAAGGAGCGGAAGATGAGACATGCCTTTGGCCGCGGTCAGCCCGAACTCAGCTGGATAGCCACGAATCGTATTGGCAAGCTGCGTCTGTGCGGCGACAGCGCGCTCGCGCATGCCCACCAGCATCAGCGCGGCTTGCTGATCCGCACTCTTTACCGGAACGAACCGCATCGTCGGGCGGCTCATCGCCTCGCATAGCGCTTCGGCATCGGCCGCATCATTCTTGCCGCGCTTGACGTAGGGCTTCGCCAGTTGTGGCGCGATCAGCTTTACCTCATGTCCGAACCCTGTCAGCAACCGCGCCTAGTGATGCGAAGCGGCACAGGCTTCGATCGCAATCACGGTCGGTGGGCATGTCGCAAAGAAATCCACCATCTCCTTGCGGCGCATCTTCTTGCGCAGGATCGGCCGCTCGGCGGCGTTCACACCATGCAATTGAAAGACGTGCTTTGACGTATCCATGCCAATACGGATAATCTGATCCACGGGCGGCTCCTTCGTTTGAGATCGTTAGCAGCTCACTCTGGCACATTTCGATGCCGTTCGGGGGCCGTCCACCCCAACATTTGTCGCCCCAGGCAGCCGGCTGACCGTCGCTTGATCTCCCGGGCGAAATGCCGTCCGAATTTCTCCGCCCAGCTTCGAATGGTCTGATGCGTGACGATGATGCCGCGGGCCGCCAGCATGTCCTCAACCATGCGCAGGCTGAGCGGAAAGCGCAAGTGGAGCCATACCGCGTGCGCAATGATCTCAGCGGGAAAGCGGTGGCGACGATAAAGCGGATCACGAGCAACTTCTGACATGGCCCATGTACGCACATCTTCATCAGCCGTCGGTTAACTTTACGGTGCCCTTTCGTAGCCACGCGGATAATCTGAACGGTGCGGTTTCCATAATCTACTCCTTCCGAGCGAGTGCTTTGATGCAGCCTCACTCTGCCAGAGCGCCTGTCGCTGTCTCATGGGATCTAAAGCCGAAAGGTGCCCCTCACCCGCCCCGATCTGATCTTGCAACCCGGACCAGCCGGTCAGATCGGGGCTGGTCGCCCTACGATATGGACCTCAAAGTGACACTTCTACTTTGCACGCGATCCGGACATTCCAACTTCCCCGCCACATAATCAGCTTGCCCCCTGTCCCAGCCGTGACAAGGACTTGAACTAAGATGCCCCTGACCACTTCGCGCCGCCTACTTTGGCTCTGCCGGTCGGGATCACTTGTGCAAATTGTAGCGGCCGACCGCCTTACGAATCAACTTCTTGGCGACATTGACGTCCTGCCAGCCGGCTATCTTCACCCACTTGCCGGGCTCCAGATCCTTGTAGTGCGAAAAGAAGTGCTCAATCTGCTTCACCAAGATATCCGGCAGGTCGGTATAGTTCTCAACCTTGTCGTAGCAGCGCGTCAACTTCGCCACCGGCACGGCGATGATCTTGTCGTCCTTGCCGGCATTGTCTTCCATGACCAGAACACCTATCGGACGCACACTGATGACGCAGCCCGCAACGAGCGGCCAGGTGTTCGCAATCAGGACGTCGATCGGGTCACCGTCTTCTGACAGCGTGTGCGGCACGAAGCCATAGTTTCCCGGATAGGTCATCGAAGTGGAGAGGAAGCGGTGTGCGACGAGTGCGCCGGCTTCCTTGTCCAGTTCGTACTTGATCGGCTTGCCGCCGACCGGCACCTCGACAACGACATTCACCTCGTCCGGCGGGTTCTTGCCAACGGAAATCGCTTCGATACGCATAGGGCCTCCTTTTGTTGAATTTAGGCGCGCAAGCTAGCCCACAGGATCAATCGCGTGAAATCGACCTCTGGATCGCAAACGATGAGGATTTTCTGCTGCCGAAAAGCTGAAACGGCAGTCGAAGGATGATTTCAAAGGCAGGCATTTCGAGGCATGGCTGATCGTACAGGCGGTCACCTGGTATTTGAGATATCCCCTGAGCTATCGAGATCTGGAAGAAATGTTCGAAGAGCGCGGCTTCGAGGTCGATCATAGCACGATCAACCGCTGGGTATTGAGCTATGCGCCGATGATCGAGAAGCGTCTTCGCCAGTTTCGCCGGCCGCATTGCGGATCGGTTCGGATTGACGAGACCTACGTTAATACCAGCGTGAGCGACCTGTGACTCTTTTTGAGGTTTCCAAATCAGTTGATTTCTGAATCAATACCGCAAACGGAGGTTTGCGGATGACATCAGGAATTCCACTGCGCGATGACTTCGACGGCTTCGCTCTTCGGGCGTTGGCCAAAGGCACGAAGGATGCAGCACAGGCTCGGCGGCTTCTTGCCCTTGCCGAAATCTATGATGGCCATTCCCGCAGCGATGCGGCCAGGATCGGAGGCGTGACCCTGCAAATTGTCCGCGAGTGGGTTATTCGCTTCAACGCGCGTGGCCCGTAGGGCTCATCAATGGCAAAGCACCCGGCAATCAAGGAAAGCTTTCCGACGTGCATCGCCAGGCTTTGGCAAAGATCGTCGAAAGTGGCCCGATACCGGCGGTGCATGGCGTTGTGCGCTGGCGGCGCAAGGATCTTGCTCAATGGCTGTTCCAAGAATATCAGATATCCGTCGATGAAACGACCATTGGCCGCGAATTGAAGGCGCTCGGCTTTGCAAAGCTGTCTGCCCGCCCGCGCCATTACGCCCAGAACGAAGGCGACCTGGAGAGTTTTAAAAAAACTTCCCCGCCACACTGGCAGCAATCAAAGGCAGGCTCCCGAAGAACGTCGAGATCGAGCTCTGGTGGGCCGACGAAGCTCGGATAGGCCAAAAGAACAAGATCACCCGGCGATGGGCACGCAAGGGAACAAGGCCTTCGGCACCACACGATCAACGCACGATGTGGACCTATATCTTCGGCGCTATCTGCCCCAAGAAGGGCAAAGGTGCGGGTCTCGTTCTTCCCTACTGCGACACCAGCGCCATGAACCATGCATTTGATCGAAATCAGCCAGGCCGTCGATGACGGCGCTCATGCCGTGCTGATCGTTGATCAGGCGGGGTGGCATGTCACGCCGAAGCTCGACGTGCCCAACAACATCACACTGCTCTTCCTGCCGCCACGATCGCCCGAATTAAATCCCGTCGAGAACGTGTGGCAATTTCTGCGTGACAACTGGTTGTCCAACCGGATCTTCAACGATTACGAGGACATCGTCGCCCATTGCTGCGACGCATGGAACAAGCTGGTCGCTCAGCCGTGGAAGATCATGTCGATTGGAATGCGTGACTGGGCGCACCGGTTTTGATTAGCGCTCGTTGGTATAAACCAAGGAGTGTCTTCTCGAAGTGCCGCCCAAATCGAGGCCCGTTTGCCCCTTTTAATATAGGTCCCCGCGCCCTGCTCGGGATTGGAAACACCCAGCCTCACCGCCTCAGAGTCTTGGATACGCCACACCTGCGTTCCGGACCCATCATTGTCCTGGCGAAGATAGTGCGTCGGCGGCTCCTCTTCTCTCGTTCCGTCGCTCATCCCGGGCCGCCCTCGACGTCATCGTTCCAATTCATATCTCTACACCACGCCGAAGCGCTCGCGCATTTCAGCGGTGCGTAACCACGTGTCACCGGGCAAGCGTTCGATGAATGCCGCGAAAACGCTGGTAAATGACTGGAGGGTCGTTTGGTCGGTCAGAGCTTCGGCCTGCTGTGTTGGAAGCAATGGCTGCATGTCGGTCAGAAAGCGCGGCCGGGCAAGCTTCGCGAACATCCGTTGCTCAGCCTGTGCCCGCGTGATGACCTGGCCCGAAAGTGCGACGTAGCGGCCAAAAAAGTCAGCCACTTTCTCCACATTCAGGCCCTCAAACGTCTCTAGGCCATGCGCCAGGTCATAGAGATCGCGACCCTTCTCCCGCTGCAGCAGCGCGCGCAGTTTGGTGGCCAACATTTCCTCACGGGAGAATGTCGGGACGGACGCATTCCCGATGAACCATGGATTGGTCACGCCGAACGGCAAGTCGATCGGCGGATCATACGCTTCGATCTCGCTGATGTTGGTTTCGACCTTGAGGCGGATGGGGACGCCGCCGCCGTCCTCGGCCTCAATCCGGAATTTCAACTTGGGTGCGACCGGACTTGACTCGTACTGACCGTGTCCAAGCCACGGCTCGAGGACGACACGCAAGGCGTCCAGGACCGGGCCGATCGGCCCGGCCTCTGTGCGCACGAGATCAATGTCTTCCGAGTAGCGCAGCGGAGCCGGGAAGTGCAGTTTATTGAGGGCTGTGCCGCCGCGAAACCTCAAGGCTTCGCGCAAGAAGGGGTCGGTGAATATCGCGACCACCGCCCGGCTGATAATCAGATCCTGTTCGATCTGACGTTGATCGGCCCAAGGCGCGACATTGCCCCACGCGACAATATTCTGAGCTGGTATCATTCATCGGCCTCCGGATAGCGGCGGACGATGACCCGCCAACGCGGGTCGCGCTCGAGCACTTCAGTAGAAAAGTCGGGATCGCCGGCTTCTTTGCGGTCCAGCTCCGTCCAGGGCAGGTTGCCGCGGTCTTCCAAGGCGGTACGCATCGACGCCAGGCGTGGGCCGTGACCCAGCCTGTCGAGAAGGTAGCCGAGGCGCTGCACGACCGGCCGTTCGGTGACGCGTGACAGGTTAGTCAGGCTTTCGAAATCAATCTGCGGCGCGATATCCCTGAGGACAGTGAAGATGTTATCAAGACCGCCGGCGCCACGAGAATACCGCAGAATGTCGAGCGCTGTGAGAGCTGGTGACGACACTCTCATCGAACCTGTCTCGGTTTTCTTGTCGACAACGCCCGCGGCGACGGTCTCCATATCCTTTCGGTAGTAGAAGACGACGCGGTTGCGACCGGCCCTGATCTTGGGGAGCCGTTTGGCCGCCACGACTTGAAACTCCATCACGGCCTGATGCGTTGCACCGTGCAGTTCGGCAGCCTTAAGCAGACCGACATAATAGGAATTCCCCTCATGGCGCATCAGCGCGTCAATGTACCAGGTTGGTGGCGGAGCGCCCAATGACATGAATTGTGGAGGGATGACGATATAGAAGTCGTGGCGCGGGTTGAGGAGTAGTTTTCGACGCTGCAAACGCTCGGCTGAGTCCAGGAACGCGCCACGATTGATGCCCAGCGCTTCGATCGCCTCTCGGCCATCAAAAACTACCCGCCCCTGGGAGAGCAAGTTTGATGTATAGGCGGAAAGCGCGGCCCGTTTATCGTGAATCATGTCCAATTATCCGCTCTATGCGCAGACATTGCAACACGCTTTGTTTTCATGGATGATTCATGTTCAAATATCCGCGATATATGCGGATTTTCCCACATGATTTCTCTCGATAGCTTGCAAATCCAGCCGTTGCGCGGACCTTCGCTTTGCACGCCGGAAGGGACTCCTGCCAAAGCGACGCTGCGCATGCCGAATTTCAATCCCCTGACCGCGGGCTATTTCCTGAGCCGTCAGACGCTCGTTCCCTGCACGACCCGATCGCCAACCTCTTTCACGTTCCCCGCCACGATGTTCCATCCACCCACCATCGAGAACTGCGAGCAACTGCCATGCAAGCATGGCGCCTAATCGCGCCCCTTCATGCCGAATGAACCAAAGCCTCACTCCCAGATCTTGTTTTCACAGCGTTAAGTTTAGAGTGCCGCATCATCAGGACGGCTCGGAAGAAGAACTGAGACACGCCTCATGCTGACATGCCGAGCCTGCGGCATCGAACCCTTGGCCTACTTGCGCCATCTTCTCGGCGAGTTGCCCCAGGGCGGAGCAGATGCCGACATCACCGATCTGCTGCCCTTCAACTTCACCAAACCCGCCGCTGCCTGAACCGATGCGACCGTCTGACAGCGACCAACGTCAAACTGGCCGCGTCAATGCGCATGGAAACGAGCGCTTACAGTAAATCTACTCATTTACCTCGCCCAGAAATGATTATAGCTGAATTGGTGTCTTCAATAACACTCGCCTCAGTTGGAGCTGGGCCAAGAAGCGGTCCAAACGATTGGAGGCACCGTAAACTTAACGCTGTGAAAACAAGATCTGGGAGTGAGGCTTTGGTTCATTCGGCATGAAGGCGCGCGATTAGGCGCCATGCTTGCATGGCAGTTGCTCGCAGTTCTCGATGGTGGGTGGATGGAATATCGTGGCGGGGAACGTTAAAGAGGTTGACGACCGGGTCGTGGATGGAAACGAAACGCTGAAGCTGTCGCGCTGACTTGAAGCGCTTCATGATCCTCTCCCGTCGTCGGACGGGTTTATGAGAGTTCTCCGCCCGATTGTTCAGGCCCTTGTGCGAGCGATGCTCGACGCCCGGCATGATCTCTCGCTTTGCTGCGCCGTAGGACTGCAGCTTGTCGGTGATCATCACACGCGGCGAACGGCCTTGGCCTCCTGCTGTTGCTTCAAATGGAGGTTACGATGAGGGAACAACGTTGGTGGACGCAGACGGCCCTCTTCCCCGGTGTGCTTGCTATCGCGACATCATGGATCATTCCTTCCCTCTTCCCTCCGTCGTTGTCGTCGTTAGCCGTTGACCTTGCACCATCTGGCGTGGGGTTGGCGGTTCTGGCTATCTCAAGCCTAGGACTTCCGCATTGGAAACGATTGGCTCTTGCCGTGTGCCGTCCGACCGTTTCCGAATTCTGATCTGGTCTGAGTGGTGGATAGGTATGTCTTCAGAACCCGAAAAGCATGTCTCCCAAAGTTCGGCCCGGACTGCGGCCCATATCTCAGCATCGGTGCATCAGCGTGTTGATTTCGAACTACGTCGGCTGGAGGGTGGCAAGTGGCGGCTTCGGGTCATTTCCCAGCAAGGGTTATATTGGATGAAATCCATGAACGTGGGCTCTGGCGAGGACGAGCTTCATCTTAACCTGATCGCCGCGAACGATTTTCTGAGAAGTGTTCGACGTCACGGCCTCAAGACGGAATACATCGGCCCCCTGGGTCGTTGTCTGCTGTGAGCCGGTCGGTGTCGCCATTGTTAAATAGGCCCGGAAGCATCCTCTACCGGGCGAGGACGGCATCTTATGCGTGGTCCATCGCTGAAATGAGATCAGGGAACTTTGCCATGTATGTCGCCAGCAGCAGGGGATCATTGTCCAGGACTGGAAACGGTCCGAGCGAATGCCGACACGGCGCGCCCGCTATGCCGGAATATACCATGAAGGGAGCGGACTATAGCCGCCAGTTTGCGGGTACCGTATTTCCGCGTTTGGGTGCGCAGGATCATACACATTACGACCCCAGCGATTTCGGCTACGTAGCCTATGAGGCTCGAGGCTATGCCATCCGCGGCGGCAATCATTTGTCTGGCACCCACATCACGGGAGCGACGAAGGCCAATTCCGTCGTGGACAAGAACCAGCGCGGCTGGGACCACGAAAACCTCTACCTCGTGGGTGGCGGCAGTATGCCGATCATCGGTACAGCCAATGTCACCTTGACGCTGGCCGCCATGTGCTTCCGAAGCAGTCGCGACATTCTGAAATATCTGCACTGAACGAAGACCAATATCCGGTACGCGGAACGAACTGCGGAACTCGACGCACGCGACACGAAGCCGGACTGTGCACCTAACTACATTCCAGGGAGCTTGAGGATGGATCCTTATGGCATTAAGACGCTCGATGAGCTGAAAGAGTTTCTCCACCGTGCGATGCAGCTCGAACATGCAACGATTCCGCCGTATCTGACGGCACTTTACTCGATTAAGCCCGGAGTAAACCGGGATGCGGCGCAAGTTCTTCGCGTGATCGTCGTGGAAGAAATGCTGCATTTGACCATTGCGGCCAATATCCTCAATGCCATCGGTGGCACGCCGGATCTTACTAGGCCAGATTTCGCGGTTAACTATCCCGCCTCGCTCCCTGACGGCGAGACCGACTTTAAGGTCAGCATACAGGCTTTCAGCCGTGAAGCCCTGGCGACATTCTTGAAAATCGAGCGGCCGGCCCGGCGCCCCGAACATCTCGCTGGCAAGGGCCGGATACAACGCAAGAACTCCCCGCATATCACAGCGCTCGGCAGTGATCCGAGGCACGAAGATCTCCATTTTTACAGTATTGGCGAGTTCTATTCGGCAATCGCAGACGGCATGAAATACTTAGAAGCCGAAGCGCGCCGGGCGGGCACAACGATTTTTATCGGCGAGACGTTTCGCCAGATTACCTCGGAACATTATTGTTCCGGCGGCGGTGCGTTGTTTCCCGTGACCGATCTGAAAAGCGCCCTCGAAGCCATAAAGCTCATCATGGAACAGGGCGAAGGTGACGGTGGCGGTATCTACGACGATGACGAGCACGAACTGGCCCATTACTATCGTTTCGATGAACTGGTGAAAGGCCGCTATTACCGGAAAGGTGATCAGGCCGACCACCCCACGGGTCCGCATTTGCAGGTCGACTGGGAAGGCGCTTATCCCATCAAACCGAACCTCAAGGTGGCGGAAATATCCGAAGGCTCGGAATTGCGTGAGGCGGCGGCCGACTTCAATACATGTTATGGCGAGTTTCTGGAGCTTTTGACGCGTGCCTATAATGGCCAGCCGAGCTTGCTGCTGGAAGCCGTTCCGATCATGTTCGAATTCCGCAATATAATCGTTGAACTGATCCGCAATCCCCTGCCGGGCCATCCCGGTAAGTACAGCAGCCCCACCTACGAGATTCCCCACAGTGCCAAACAGGCAGCTGTCACCGGGCAAGCGGAGGTGATCGCATGAGAAGACGAAGCTCAGGGTGACGAACTGGCCGGAGTATGAAGCAGGACTTCGTCGGCGTGGCAGCCTGACCTTGTGGCTGACACCGGAAGCCCTGTCCAAATGGTATGCTCCAAGACGCAAGACCCGCGGCGGCCAGCACCGTTATTCCGATCTAGCAATCGAGACCACCTTGACGCTGGGCCTGGTGTTTGGCTTGCGGCTTCGCCAGGCAGAAGGCTTGTTGGAATCGGTGCTGCAATTGATGGGCTTAGCGCTTGCCGTCCCCTATCACACCACGCTGAGCCGTCGGGCGCGCGCATGGCGATCTGCCGGGAAGCGGCCCGGAAATCAGGTTCCACCTGCCGGACCGTTGCTGCTCTGGTGGACAGCACCGGCCGGCAGGTTTACGGGGGAGTCAGCCGTTTCAAAGATCCCCATCCGTTCAGTTCCACATCCGTCCACCAACGCCCGAAAACATAAGACATCACTGTTCCTCTTCGCATTCAGATGGGAGATCGCACCACAGCCGAGCCGTACTCAATCGCGCGGGCCGGAGGCCCGTTCAATCCACAGGGACCGGCAATTTTAACAATGATTGCCGGTCGATCTTGCCTGTTCCGGTCTTCGGCAGTTCGGCGACATACTGAATGATGCGTGGGTATTTGTGGGGCATCAGAGTCGATTTCACGTAGTCGCGCAGGATGCGGGTTTGCACATCGCCGTGCACTGCGCCATCGCGCAATTTCACCACGGCCCGCAATGTCATACGGCGATCCTCCAATTCATGTGCGAGGATGGCGCACTCATGCACGTCGGGATGTTCGTTGAGGCAGCGTTCAACCTCCATCGGCCAGACCCATTGCCCGGAGACTTTGATCAAATCGTCGGTGCGACCCAGAAAGTAATAATAACCATCCCGCTCGACGAAACGGTCTCCGGTGGCCATCCAGTCTCCACGCATCGTCTCGCTCGTCTTGTCGGCGCGGTTCCAATAGCAAGGCGCGGAAGAATGGCCGCGGATGAGCATTGCGCCCTCCTCGCCCGGTTCTACCGGCTCACCATCTGGCGTGACGAGCCTGATTTCGTAGCCCGGAACGCGCGCGCCGGCGGCACCGATACGGTGATCGTCGAGTTGGTTGGAAAGATAGATGTGTAAAAGCTCGGTCGAACCCAGCCCTTCGGTCGGACGGTGCCCGGTAAGATGTTTCCAGGCATTGTAGACGTCTTCCGAGAGGATTTCGGCCGCCGACATCGATTGCCGCAGCGACGAGAGATCCCTTGTCTTGGCTGAACTTGCGCGAACTAGAGCAGTGTAGAGGGTCGGCAACCCAAAAATTACGGTTGGTTTGAACGTTTCGACCGTGTCCAGCACGGCCTCAGGCAACGGTTGCCCGGCCACCAGCAACGTCGTTGCGCCAATTGAGAAGGGGAAAGTAAACGAGTTCCCGAACCCGTAGGCGAAATAAATCTTCGGCGCCGAAAAACAGATATCTTCCTTGCTCAGTTTAAGGACATATTTTCCGAACGACGCTTGAGTATAGGCCATATCATGGTGAAGATGGACAATGCCCTTCGGTCGGCCCGTAGAGCCTGAGGAATACATCCAGAAGGCCATATCGTCCGGCCCCGTATCGGCGCAGGGCAATTCATCCGGCTGGCCGTTCAGAAAGTTAACCGCAGCGATCCTCTGTGTGCCGTCAGCGACTCCGTTGACAGTCACCACCTGAGCGACAGCTGTCCCATCGAGAACCTCCGCCCCGAATTTGTCCGCCAACGCCGCCTCGCAGAGCGCGATTCGGGCTCCGGTGTCCTTAAGATAAAAGTTAAGCGTATCGGGCGTCGTCTGAATGTTCAAAAGAACGGGGACAAAACCTGCTCGCACGGCCCCAAAGAAAGCTGCCGGACAGGCGGGCGTGTCATCGAGGAAGAAAGGGATGCGCTCCCCACGCTGCAGACCAGCGGCGATGAAGGCATTCCCCCAGCGCGAGGCCTCGGCCACAAGCTCCGCATAAGTCAGCGATCCGATGGGACCGATCACAGCGAGCTTATCGGGATTGCGGGCCAGATTGTCCCACAGAATAGACGAGCAGTTCGGATGTGCTGTCTTATCGAAGCCGATTTCGACCGCGCCTGGAACGTTGTCGCCAACCGGATCGCTGATCTTTTGCCCCTCACTCGCCTTCGATGCGTCATAGCGGGCCATGAATTGCGGCGTGATTTTGCGTAGTCGGTCCCTGTCCACCCGTCCCGAACGTGTCATATAGTCGAAGGCGAAATCCAGGGGCTCCATCCTCATCTTCGAAGCAAAGCCGTCATACCAGTTCGCAGATGTATTCGCGGCGTTGACAATTTTCCTCGCAATGGGGGACCTCTCCGCCTGATAGGCTGCTAGCGCTGCGTCCACGTCCTCATGGGCCGCGAGAGCGCTGACCAGCGCGATGGCATCCTCCATTGCCAAACGCGTGCCCGAACCGATCGAAAAATGCGCCGTATGCGCGGCGTCGCCCAACAGCACATGCCGCCCCGCTACCCATTTGTCGCACCATAGACGGGGGAACTGCCGCCACATCGACTTGTTGGCGATAAGCGGGGCGCCTTGGAGAATATCGCGGAAAATCTCCCCGCAGAGCCGAGCACTTCCTTCTTCACCGAGGGCACTGAAATTCCAAGCTTTGAAGGTGTCGTCGTCACATTCGACGATGAATGTGCTGCGATCCGGTGAAAAGCGGTAGCAGTGCGCATTGAGCGGGCCATGCTCCGTCTCCACGAAGCTCTGGGTCAGGGTGTCGAACGGGCGGGTCGTGCCGAACCACGCGAAGTGATTGCCCAAGACCTCCAAATGCGGCGCAAATTTTGATCCAAGGGACCGTCGCACGAGGGAATTCACCCCGTCCGCGCCGACGATCAGATCCGCTTTGAGTTCGTCGAGCGACTCCACGATGTGGGAAAAGCGAAACTCGACACCAAGCGCTTCTGCCCGCTTACGCAGGATCTCGATCAGTTCCAGGCGACCGATAGCGGAAAAACCGACCCCGTCTAAGACAACACTGCCCTTGGGCAGGTTGAGGGTCATGTTCTGCCAGCGCTCCATATGCGGCGTGACAAGGCTATGCGTTTCTGGATCGTGGCCCTTCAGGAAATCCAGCGCCTGATCTGAAAAAACAACACCGAAACCGAAAGTCGCTCCCTGCGGATTCTGTTCGCTGATCCGGACCCTGACATGCGGCAGCAGACGCCGCAAAAGAATTCCGGTGTAGAGCCCAGCAGGTCCACCACCAAGGATCTCGATCGTTGAACGTCCCATATTTCTCCTCCCAGGGGGCTTTGACAATGTGAGACAGAGCATAGTACGTGTTCAAAACAATGAACCAAGCTGATTTGTCCCAGAAGGTCACATTTGGGGACTGCGACCCAGCCCGAATCGTGTTTTATCCCAATTACTTCGCGTGGTTCGATCGCACTTTTCACAGCTGATTGCGGCCGCACGGAGGACATGGCGCCCTGGTCACTCGATTGGGAGCGATAGAGCTGGGCCTGATGCAGGTGTATCGCCCGAACGGATGATAGAGACGGCTTCGGCGGCGGAGACAATCTTGGTAGTGGACTTGCCAATTCCGCCCTTTCCATAGAATGCGATCTAACGCAGCCGCCATGCTTGGCGTTCCTTCATGTGTTCGAAGCAATGCGGTTATACCGCAACGCAGATGCGGAGGCCGTTCCGCTGGCTCGCAATAGCTCTCAAGATTCGTGCCAGACAGGCCGATTGAGCTGACCAATAATTATTTGCTGCTATTCCAGTTATGTGGGCAGAAAATACGCGATTGGGCGAAGATGAATGCTTGTCGCGAAGCCGACAAAAGTGACGACGATGTCATAAGTTGGATGTCGAGAATTTAGTTAATCAGGCCATCTGGAACTGCGACTTACGACCCGTGCGGGAAGAAATTAAGCGGAGATCGCATTGTCCTCAATTTTGGTAGAGGGGGAGTCCGATCGCCGATGTCTGTCGCAAAGCAGAAGCTCCTAATCGCGACCTTCTAAATTAGCGCAAAATATACCGGTCTGATGCTCTCACAAGTGAAGCGTCTACGCCATTTTGGAAGGGTGAACGTCAAGCAGGAGAACGTCGCGGAGCTATCGCTGAACAAGACCGTGCTGCAGGGGTGTCTCCTTCGTTCGTGCAAGCGTCATGGTTATCCAGGTGCCAGGCGCACGGCGAGAGCCTCGTGAGGTCACCACCACCAACGGGATGGTCCGCCTCCCCCGCGCAAGCCCTCGGCATCAGCAAGCAGGGAACCGCTATGTTCGGACTTTTATGCATGCCGCACAATCGTCCTTCGGAGATCCTGCTTTCGCCCAATTACAACGCACCGGCATAATGATGGACGAAACAGTCGATCAACATGCCGTAAATCCTGTGAAAAAACGGCTTCGTGCCCGAACTATCTATTGGGAACGGCGTGTGCGGATCTGTCATCATGACCTGCTGCAACAGCAATCCACGCGCGCAGGGCCGGATACATTTATGAAGCGGCAAGCGTCATTTGCGACGTCGCGGTCCCTTGCACGGGTGAGGCCGCCCAAACATTTTTTAGCCGATGACGCAGCAGGACGGCAACGTTATGCAGGGCACCAGATGCGGCACGAGGTTACCTCGTCCTGGTGAATGGGATCGCTCGCCGCGGCGCTTGATCGTCGTCAAATGATCCCACCGGAGACAGCGCTGTGGGGCAAGTAGGATCCTATCCCAAGGAGTTTAACGGCATAGCACTGGCCCACCAGTGTTTTCCGGTAGGGTCGGTTGTTGATGACAATCAACTTACGACATCGTCGTCACCTTTGTCGGCTCCGCGACATGCATTCTTCCTCCCCCCCAATCCCGTATTTTCCGCCCACGTCGCTGAAATAGCAGCAAATAATTGTCGTCAGCTCAATCGGCCGGCTTGGCACGAATCTTGAGAGCTATTGCAAGGCAGCGGGAGCGACCGGCGCCATCCACAGTGCGGCATAACCGCACCGAACACGTGAAGGAATACAAGCTATGGCATGCGCGACGACCAAGGAATTCACAGCAGCAATGAGATGAGCCCGACGGCGGTCAGGGAGGCATTCCGCATCGCCCAGGAGGAAAGACCGGGGCCAGTGCTTCTGAGCTTCCGGAAGCTATCGCTTCCGAAGAATGCCCAGGAGGTCGAAACGGTTCAATCGATGAGGAATCAAGATGACAAAGCGGAAGAGGGCGTTCTTCGTCAAGCGGGTCAGGGATGGCAAGAAGGGGTTCGCCAAGGCGGATTACGGCAAGAGGGAGGTCGCCATCGAGGATATCGGCAAGTCCAAGTGGAAGCCCAAAAAGTCTAAGCATAAAAGGAGCGGCGAAGGACACAAGATGGCACTCACCCTTCCACACAATCGGCGAACGCTTCTAACCGCGCCAATCTCCCTTTGCGCCCTATCGGGGCCGGCGCGCGCGGCTGATGTCATTGATCACGATAGGGTGCAGGGATTTCCCGACAGCACCTCCGGCTTCGTGTGGCACGAAACGCAACGGATGAAATGAAGGAAAGCAGACAACATGACAGATCTAATAGCGTCCATTATGAGCATAGTTCTCGCCTCAACGTTGGTTGGCGCGCAGAGCGAGAGTTCAATCATTGCTGACAGTGCCACCAATGCCATCGCATGGGACGGGGCGAAGGCTGGCCTGCAAACCCAAAACGGCCCGGTGCAGCCGGGCGACGAGCCCGTCGCATTATCGATTTCCACCCGCTGCGAGACGACGGCAAAATTTGGCTCCAATGATCCGGATGATCCAGTCGACGGCACCGTCAACCAGACCATCACCGAGTGGTTGGCGGCCGGCAACAAGGCCGATTGGAAATCCGACTTCGGTCTGGACAGCCCCGCTCTCGGCGACGCAGAAGACGAAATTGAAAGCGCCGGCTACGGCAAGGATCTCTTCCTGACCGGACTCGAGACCAAGGCCCGCGGCATCGATCCACATCGAAAGCAAATACTACCCCACCGCGGCATGTTCGATAATTCCGAGGGCATTCTCGAAAACACCATTTCAGCCGCCGCCAACGCGTTCAAGTACGGTTTCCATGGTGTCGAACTCGATCTTCGCGCTGATAAGAACGGCCATGCCTGGATGATGCACGACACAACGCTCGGGCGGGTTACCGGCGATCCGAACAATTGCCTGATTTCGGATGTCTCTACCGAGGAAATCAAGAACATGAACCTCTCGATATGGAATCCCATCACTAGTAGCCGCACGCTGGCACTTGACCGCAACGGCAATCCCCAAAAAATGGAGGACCTGCAGAGTATCATCGATTACATTCGTGAGAAAAAAAGAAACGGCGACGAGTTCAACGTCCTCATTGACCCCAAGGACGAAGGGTCGACGATCGCAGCAATCAAGATGCTCTCGGCGCCTGAGAATGCTGACGTACGGAGCCGCCTCGGCATCAAGATCTATTCGACCTATGTGCCCACTACCGATCGCGTCATTGCCAAATGGGACAAGAAGACCACCAATGTACTTGATGCGCTGGAGCAGGCCAATGTCGCCGTCCAACCGGACAACAAGCTCAACCTGATCCCCGTTCTCGTCACGGTCGAAGGGGTCCAGTCTTCTCACATCAAAGACGATTCAGTGACCCAGGCTGGCGATTGGCTGACCTCCTTCGACAAGCTGGGCGACCTGACCATGGTGCAAATCTCCCGCCTCAAGGGAACCGCTACCTTCGACGAGATGAACCAGGTGACCAAGTCATTCCGGGCAGCGGGTGAAACATTCGCCAACACGCCTCTCACGATGTCCTATATCTCCGAAGCCTTCTCCGTGAACGGTCAGAAGTTTTACTACAGCCATCAGGGCGTGCCGATCACCCTGCCCGGACGTCCCGACATGGATTTCCGTGCCACTTTCGGGGCGCTTGAGCCCTACGCCGATGTGCTGGTGGCCGACAATCCTTATCTGGAGACGCTCTATGCCGCTGGCTTTATCACCGAAGGCAATCATGCGGACTACTCTTTTCCGATCGATGCCCACTACAACCCGGCATCCATAATCGACGCACCGAAGGATATCATTGGCAAGCCAAGCTGGATGAGAAAGTCCACGCCGGCGTCTGGTCGATAACCACACCAACTGAACTGGATGTGGCCGAGTTCCTGGCCGCGCCTTGGGATGCGACGGCCAGCGGCGATGACAGCGAAGGCGCCTTGCCGATGCACCAGCTTCGGATCCTTGACGATATGGAACAGCGGCACTTCGCTGGCGCGGCGGAAGAAGGAAAAGGCAGCGTGAGCCGAAATGCGGCCGCCGGAACTGGCGAAGCCGCTTTTCGATCATCGGCGCCTAGGCCAGAACCCAACGGTTGACGGTGCTATGATCGACCTCGAAGCCACGTTCCCGGAACATCTCCTCAAGATCCCGATAGTTGAGTGGATAACCCAAATACCAGGCAACCGCCTGCACATCGGCCATGCCTCGAAATGCCGGCCATTGAAATCATCCTTCGATTGCCGCTTCAACTTTTCGGCAATAGCATTCAGAATCATAGGCTCGCTCCACAACTTTCGGAGCGGCATCTCTCTTCCCATGGTCAACATACCGTTGAGCGCCAAAATTTGCGACAGGCCCATGCGCAGCCTTCCTTCGAACGATCGGCTGGGCTTCCGGCCATGTAATACGCCGTCGAAATGTCGCTGAGTACTCTGCGCACGCCGCGCACGCTCTCCGCGGTGACCTTCGCTGCTTCCCTTTTCGACGGACACGCCATCCTTCCGCGCAAGGTCACCTCGCCATTGAGAACCGTCACCTTCACGACATCGTACGTCAGTCCGAGTTCCAGTTCCAAGCGCATTCTAACTGCAGTGGAAAGGGCGCCGTCGCCGATAGGAATGACGGTGTTTGCGGGCATAGACTCTTCCTCCGTTGCGACGGCGAGATCCTATGTCTGGTTTGCCGTTGCGGCGTTGATGCAGATCAACTGGCGGCCACGCCGCAAGCCAATCTCCGCGGCGGTCCCACGGTCGAAGGTGATTGAGCGGCGCGCGAGGTGCGGTGCCGGCGCTGTCACGTTGTTTGAATGTGGCCACGTGAGGCCGAGCCTGCGCTTTTCAGGCAGGCCGTGCACTCACGGCTTCCCACGCGGCCATTGCCTGGCGTCGATAGAGGTTTCGGACGGCGGAGAAGATCGACACGAAAGGTTGCAATGAGCCAACCGACCGGAAACCCTGTCGCGTTCGCTCCCGTTTTCTCAACGGCAGGTGAGAATTCTCCGCCCGGTTGTTCAAGCCATTATGCGAGCGGTGTTCCACGTTCGGCATGACCTGGCGTTTGGCCGCCCCGTAGGAGCGCAATTTGTCGGTGATCATACGCTTTGGCGGCATGCCCTGCTTCTTCAGAAGTCGCGTCAGCAGGCGCTTGGCCGCCTTGGTGTTACGGCGCGTCTGGACGATCTCGTCGAGCACATATCCCTCCTGATCAACCGCTCTCCACAACCAGCATTTCTGACCGTTGATGCGCACCACGACTTCATCGAAGTGCCAGACATCCCCTTTCGTCGGCGCCTTGCGGCGTATGCGGCGCGCTAATCAAGGCCATGCTTTCGGCACCATCGGCGGATGGTCTCCTAGGAAACGACGATCCCGAAATCGAGCAGCATTTCCTCGACATCGCGCAGGCGCAGATTAAAGCGAAAGTAGAGCCAGACAGCACGGGCTACGATTTCGATCGGATAGCGGTGGTTCTTGTAGGTCGGTGCACTCACGGTCATGGGTGCGCTGCTACCTCAATTTCCTTACCGCTCAATCAATGTGACAGTGCCCTCTCATCAACCCGTCCGACGGCGAGAGAGGATCATGAAGCGCTTCTAGTCAGCGCGACATCTTCAGCGTTTCGTTTCCGTACCGACCCGAACGCCAACCTCTTTAACGTTCCCCGCCACGATACTCCATCCACCCACCATCGAGAACTGCGAGCAACTGCCATGCAAGCATGGCGCCAAATCGCGCCCCTTCACGCCGAATGAACCAAAGCCTCACTCCCAGATCTTGTCTTCGCAGCGTTAAGTTTAGAGTGCCCGCCGAGCCGTTCGCGCAGGTCACGCCAGCGACCGCCGGAACGGGCGGTCCACAACAGCGCGTCCAGGAACAGCCGGTTGTTCGTGCGCGGGCGCGCGTTTGCCCTTCGTGCCGCCCGGCACACAATCCTTGATCCGTTCCCACTGGTCATCCCGAAGCGCATCACAATCCACGGCCGATCTCCAAAAGTCAGCCTTGAATCTGATTTGCGCCTCCGGCGGAATCCCACATCGTTAAATCGTCACCACGACCTAATTCGGTCGAAGCCTTTTGGTCGCAATCAGCATGACGAGATCTTCGGAGGCATCTGCGAGCGCCAGTGCCAATTCCGCAGCCGACCATCCACGTTTCTGCAAACTGACGAGCATTTCCACCATCGCGACTTCGACTTCTCGTCTGCAGCTCGAAATCGGCTTCAATTCGATATGTTTCTCATCACATGCCGTGGTCATCTCAGCCTCCGCTCTGCCATATGAAAGGCAGCGTCAACAATTTCGACAATTGGTGGATATGGTAGGGGTTGCATGCAAGCCTCGAGCCATTACGCATCGACACAGATTGCCTCGGCCGCGCGCAACCCCTCGCGCGCCATTATTTGCCGATGTCCGGCATCAGGAGCGTCTCGCATGAATCTGCACAATAGGTGGTGGAATTCTTCCCGGCGCCTGAGCGGGTGCACGCAGAATGATTCCTGTTGCAAGCAAACGCTTGCGCAAAGCGCGCAAGAACAATTCTCCGATAGTTCACGACCTATCCTCCTATTTTTGCATGTTTTGTTTTGAATAAATATCGTTTTACGTTGCCGGCGCCTCGAAACTACATTGCACCGGCAGCTGCGTATTTTGGAATTCCGAACTTCCTTCGGAATTAACCACTACTCATTTAGATATATGAACAGGACGCAATTGTCGTTATCGCTGCATCCTGAAAATTATCGGTCCGTCCATTTCTGCTCGCCATGGAATATGATAAGTAGCTTATGCACGTAAAGCTTTAGCCAATTCGGCTTTTGTAAGATGGCTGCGCGGTTCAGCCGCGAAAACGATTGTTTGCTTCAGTTTCAGCAGCCCGGATCCCGCTGCGGGACAGGAATGGCCGGCGCACCTGGAGCGGCGGTGGCCGTCCATATCGGTTGACTAAAGGGCCACGCAACACCATGTTGAGAGTTAACAACTAACCCAGCATCCTGAGAGACATGCGCTCCGGGCGGTTGGGGGAAAAAGCCGGCGCAAGGTTTTTTTATGTCTTGGGGGCAAGGTCAGCGTTTTGCGTCCCCAGCCGACCTACCTCTCGTTTCCTCTGCAAAACCTACCCAACCGCCCTTCCCTAACCCTTTGGCAAGTATCCTCGGGGGTCTGGGGGCAGACGGCCCCCAGGGGTGCTTCATTTTTGGCGTCGGCTAAATACGGAGCTACGACAAATCTGGTTCTCTTGCACTGCTAACGCCCTTTTTAAAAATGCGAAAAATTTAAAAAATGTCAGCGTCAGCGTTTTCTCTAAGTTTCGATAGTTTTAAAAGAAAGAAGTTTTATTCTAGTTTTAGGGTAAAAAAAGCTTCCTATATCAGTAGCTTACAAGGCGCTTTGGGATCGAAGTACGGTTTTGACGGAACGATGTACGGCAGTTGACGGAATGATGTACGGCGCCGACAGAACGAAGTACGGTTATCGTGGACCGAAGTACGGTGGACTTCGACATATCCACAGCCACTGGGGATAACTCCTCAAACATCGTGCCACAGCCATTTTTGTCAAAAAGAGGCGGATTGAAGTACGGTTTTGTGACAAATATCGCCTGTGAATCGCGCGCTCATATTTTTGTCAAAAATGGGCGGATCGAAGTACGGCGCTTGCCAAAATTAGGCGATCGCTGCGAGGTCCATCTCCCCGGGAAGGCTCTTGTTGCGCTTGCGCATGTGCAAGACCAGATCGTGACCGCGATCCTCAAGGTTGAGATCATAGTCAGGTAGCGGGGTAGTCTTGGCCGTCTCGACGATCTCCTCAATCGTCTGGCGGAATTTTCGCATCGGACCCTTCGCACCGCTACGCTTGTGCAGTTCCTTCAAGGAATAAAAGGCCGTGGTGTCGCCGGCAGCCTTACGGGCAAGGCGGTAAATGAAACGGGCTATCGGCCGTGACAGCAGGAAGTAGTCGGGATTGAGCGTCAGGATGGTCGGCTTTCCATCAGGCCGCACAACCCCTTCATAGACCCACCCCGGGATTTCAATCTCGACCTGGCCTATCCGATCCTGGTTGGTGCGGCTGACGACCTTGTAGCGACCGATCAGCGGGAAGGATTCGGTTGCGCGGCGGTCCCGGCCTTTACGATCGCCTTTAAGATTGGTGATGCGGATATTCGTTGCCTGCAGGCGCGCTAACGCACGCTCCAGATCCTCGTATTGCTTACCACCAAGCTCACGCCGGCAGAACTTGAGGATTTCGGCTGCAGCTGGGCGGTACACCTGGGGCGGAATGCTCGGCTTGAGGCCCTTGGCCTCGTCGATGCGGAAGCGCCGTGTGGCTTCCGCCAGATGCGAGATCATGTTGATGACGATGTCGTAGTCGTAAGCCGTTGCCAGCCCGACCTCCGCACCTCCTTCGATGGTGATGATGGAGTCTTTCAGCTCGTAGCGAATAACCCCTGCCCCGCCGGATTTGGACAGCGCAAAAGGTGCAATGTCCATGAGATTGAAGTCGTCCTTGAGCGGCGCGTCGTGAACAGACGGCACAAAAAACATCAGCTGGGCGTCATCGATCGGCGCCGGACGCGAAAACGCAGCGCTACGGCGAGGTGCTGGCAGCTCGTGCTTGAGGAGGGTTACAACCTCGTCGCTGCGAATACCGTCAGCCAAGCTCTCAAAGGTGCGGCGGAGCGGTCCGCCCACTTCGTTGAGGCGAAGGTCAGCCATGGAGCGACGGCTGTAGTAGCGGCGCAAACGCGCTAGCGCGTCCTTGTCCAATTCGACCGGATCCTCACCCCGCACGGCTATGATTAGACCGGCTACTTCCTGCAGGTAAGCGTTCTTGTGGTGCAGCGACAGCTCGGCGAACGCTTCGCGGGATTTGAGGTTGAGTTTCTTGGAGGCCATGCGGCAGTCTAGCTAGGATGAAACAACGTGACATCGACCTCCAGCCGGTACCGAGGGACGACCATGGTGAAAGCTTACCGCGAGACTTGAACGACCCGCCGGCTATGCAGGCAAGTTCTCGGCAAAAATGACGTCAAATGGCAAGGTCCGGTTTGGCGCGGCCGGCCGTATGCCTATGATGGAGGAAACCATCTCATCAATGACCGCACGCGCAAATGCCTCGATTGGTAAGCAGAGGAAACAACTGATAACGCCGTCAATCAGCGCGGGTCGCGTCGCGTCAGTCAGATCGTTGCAAACGACGACCGGCCGCTGGCCGCTACTATGAGCTCGAATTGCCTGAACAATCCCGTCCTGTCCGCCACCCGCATTGTATATGGCAGCGAGATCGGCGTGTCTATCAAGGAGGCTCGTTGTGACTTCACGAGCCACCTCTGGATTGTCGAAATTGACAATTGTTTCAAGCAACCGGGCCTCTTCTCCTATTTCACGGAAATAGGATCGAAACCCCATCTCACTGAGATCTTGCCCCAGGTATCTATGACTTCCCACGAGTGTGGCAATTTTGCCTTTGGCTCCGGCCATTTTGGAGATGATGAAAGCGCCGGTGCGGCCGACCTTGCGGCTATCCAAACCGATATACCCGGTGACCCCGCTCGCCGAAATTCCCGACAGCAAAGTGAAGACGGGCTTCTTTCGCAGATTGAGTTCATCAACGGCTAACACGACAAGCGGATGGTCGATCGCTACGACCGCGACCGCGTCTGTCCTCGATCCGACCTCCAGGATTTTCTTCCTCAGCGACTCCGCGGTGATGTCATCCACGAAAACGATGTCGGGCTTTCCCTTAACGTCAAGCCTGGATGAAAGCTCTTTTCTAAGGCCAGTAGCGACATTCTGATAGAATGGATCCGTCCCTTTCTGAAGTACGAAGCCAAGTCGGACGTTCCTTACGTTCCTTGCGTTCGTCCGGTGTCTTATGAGGGGCAGCGCATGATAGCCGATAGCTTCGGCCGCCTCTCTGACGCGATCGGCCGTTTCCTTTCTCACAGGGGCTCTGCCGTTGAGAACCCTATCGACCGTTGCCACGCCAACGTCCGCACGCCTTGCGACGTCGGCCGCTGTCGGTCTTGATTTTGCCGCCATTTTTCACCTCTTCGTAATTAAACCCGGTCGGCACTAGGATTTCGTAATCTCGTGGAATTAGCAAGCCGCATTCGTGATGAAATCATCACGGGATTCCGCAAGACCATGATGAGTTTGATAGGAACTGTCATGCTCGCGTTGAGCTGCGGGTAAGTCTCGCGTATATGCTCTTCACAAGAGCTAGGCCTCAACAACCACATCGTTGATTGTCAACGCCAGGATACAAAATGTTTCACAAAAGCGATCTCCAAGCCGACCCCGATGTCCATTTCGGCACGCTCGCCAACGGCATGCGATTTGCGATCATGCGCAATGTCACGCCGCCCGGGCAGGCAGCGATCCGCTTTCGCATTGGCTCCGGTTCGCTCGACGAAAACGATGACCAGCAGGGGCTGGCGCATTTTCTCGAGCACATGGCCTTTAAGGGTTCGACGAATGTCGCCGAAGGGGAGATGATCCCTATCCTGCAGCGCAAGGGCCTGGCCTTTGGGCGGGACATCAACGCCCATACCTCCTATGACGAGACTGTCTATAAATTCAATCTGCCTGAGGTCGATGCCGACACGGTTTCGACGGGCCTGATGTTGATGCGCGAGACGGCGAGCGAGCTGACCCTCGATGGCGGCGCCTTCGATCGCGAACGCGGCGTCATCCTGTCGGAAGAGCGGTCGCGTGATACGCCGCAGTACCGCGCGGCGCTCGGCATCACGAATTCGTTGCTCGCCGGCCAGCGCGCGACCATGCGCGCCCCGATCGGTAAAACCGACATCATCAGCAATGCCCCCGTGGAGCTTGTCCGTGATTATTACCGGGCCAACTACCGGCCCGAGCGGGCGATGCTGATGGTGGTGGGCGATATCGACCCCGCCGCCATGGAAGTCGAAATCCGCCAGCGCTTCGGCGACTGGAAGGCCGTGGGTCCGGCGCCGACAAAAGCGGATCTTGGCGCGCTGGAGACGAAAGGCGAAAGCGCCGAGGTCATCGTCGTTCCCGGCGGCATGACCAGCATACAGATCGCCTGGACGCGTCCCTATGACGCCGCGCCTGACACCTTCGCCAAGCGCCGCGCTGGGCTTATCGAAGATCTAGGCCTGAGGGTGCTCCAGCGTCGGCTGAGCACCATTGCCGGCAAGGCGGATGCCCCTTTCATCGAAGCGACCGCCTACTGCGAGGATCTCCTCCATTCCGCCCATGTCGTCCTGATCGCGGCGAACTCCGAGCCGGACAAATGGCAGGCGGCGCTCACGGCCATTGACCAGGAACAGCGCCGGATCCAGGAGTTCGGCGTTGCGCAGGCGGAGATCGATCGCGAAATTCGCGAATATCGCTCGGCCCTGCAAGCTGCTGCGGCCGGAGCCGCGACGCGGATGACGACCGACATTGCTTCCATGCTGGCTCGCAGCGTCGATGACGATCAAGTCTTCACCTCGCCCGCCGAAGACCTCTCGATGTTCGAGACGATGACGAACGGCGTCACGGCGGCCGAGGTCAATCAAGCCTTGCTGCATGCATTCTCCGGCAACGGTCCACAGGTCGTGCTACAGACGACCCAATCACCTGAGGGCGGAGCCGATACGGTTCGGCAAGTCTATGATGCTTCAAAGGCTATTGCTGTCTCGGCTCCATCCGGTGCGGCCGATGTCGCCTGGCCCTACACCCATTTCGGCGAACCGGGTGCCGTGGTCGAACGCCGTACGGACGAGGATCTGGGTTTGACCATGGTGGGCTTTTCCAACGGCGTGCGCCTTACCGTCAAGCCGACCAGGCTGCGTGCCAACGAAGTGCTGGTACGCGAAGATATCGGCCGCGGTCGGCTGGGCCTGCCGCACGACCGTTCCGCTGCGATCTGGGCATCTCCGGCCGTCGTGCTGTCCGGCCTGAAGGCCATGGATTACCAGGATATCCAGAAAGCACTGACAGCCAACATTGTCGGCGTCGACTTCTCGGTCGGCGACAGTTCCTTCAGGTTCGACGGTCGCACGCGGACGGAAGATCTTGCGACGCAATTGCAGCTAATGGCGGCATACACTTCCGATCCCGCATACCGCCCCGAGGCATTCAAGCGGGTGCAGCAGGAGTATTTGAGCGATCTCGATCAGTATGACGCGTCGCCCGGCGACGTTGTCGTCCGCGATTTGGCCGGGCTCGTGCATTCCGGCGACCCGCGCTGGACCTTCCCTGATCGCGCTGAGTTGTCCGCCGCTAAGCCGGAAGATTTCGAGGCGCTGTTCCGGCCTATGGTTTCCAATGGCCCGATCGACATTACCATCGTCGGCGACGTGACGGTGGACGACGCAATCCGGATGACAGCTGAAACCTTTGGCGCCTTGCCGCCGCGCCCGGAGACGGCGCCGAGCAATGATTGGGGTGACGTGCGTTTTCCGGCCGCGAACAAGACGCCCGTTTTGCGGACCCATAGCGGCAGGGCGGATATTGCAGCCGCTGCCTTGGGAGTTCCAGTCGGCGATTTGCTCTCCGATCTGCCGCGGTCGTTCACTGCTAAGATCGCCACCCACATTTTCCAAAACAGGCTGATTGACCAGTTTCGTATTGCCGAAGGCGCAAGCTATGCCCTGAAGAGCGATGTTGACCTGTCAAGGGAAGTTCCCGGCTACGGCTGCGCCTATTTCTCCGTCGGGACGGAACCGGAAAAGGTCCCGCGTTTCTACGCAGTTGTCGAAGAGATCGCCACCGACCTGCGGTCGCATGATGTTTCTCCGGATGAGCTTGCGCGCGCTCGCGAGCCCATCGTCGAGACATTGAAGCATCAGCAGCAGAGCAACGAATATTGGATTGAAGATCTGCACCACGCCCAGACGGACTCGCGTCGTTTGGACCGGATACGCAATAGTCTCACCGGCTACGGCAAAGTCACCGCCGGAGATATCCGCGTGTTTGCCGCGACCTATTTCAGTCCGGAAAAATTCTGGAAATTCGAAGTGCTGCCGGCGACGGTAAGATAGCGGGCGAGGCCGGTTGCGATCAGGGGCGGCGTTTAACGGGCCTGTCGCAAATTTTTGCGCTTAACGGTATGGCCAACGCACTCGATATCCCCGTGACAGCCGAAGGTGTCGAGACCCAGCGGCAAGCCGAAATATTGCGGGATTCAGGCAGCGATCAATTGCAGGGGTATTTGGTTGGCAAGCCTATGTCGGCCAACGAGATTCATGAAAAACTGCTACGGGATGGGGTCGCCCCATGACATTGCTTGGCGTTTTATAGACGTCACGGCACCCGCTCGATCAGCTTGTTCGACCAGCGACGCCGGCCGTCAACCATATGCAAAAACAGATAGAAATTTATTGGTTTGCATATGGTTGGCGGCGGAATGATCGCCATTGCTCGTCTCCGGCTTAGGCCCTCCTACGTCAGGCTTCTCCATCCTGGTTGGTTGGGCAGACCGGCCCGCATGGCGCAAGCGCATCGAATTAATGACTATTCAACCGATATCTGTTATACCAATCCAGTGCGAACAGCTGGAACAAACGTCAGCTGGAGCTCATTGAATGATCGACAAAAGAAGAGTATGAGTGACATCGATCTCTAAAGAGAAGAGAAATGGATTCAGATCGCGCCCACTTTGATGTTGATCAGCGCCGCCGCGAAAAACAGCGGGATCGCGAGCTTGACTCAGCGCGTCTTCTCAAGGGCGAGGTCGACGCCGATAAACTTTTCGAGCGCAATGGCTTGTTCTCGGCATTCAAACCAGAGCAGATGAGCATTGGGCAACGTAGGGTGCGCATGCAGCTGGCATGACGGTCTACAATGAGTTTCTGCGTCCGGACGAAGTCATCAAAATAGTTTCGAATCTTACTGTCGATGATGAGGCTTTCATCGTCGGTGGACAGGCGACATTTCTTTGGGCTGGCTTCTACGAAACTGTGCAGCCCGAGCTCGAAAAGTACAAACCATTCACGAGTAAAGACATCGATTACTATGGCGGTGTGCAAGCGGCCGAAAAATTAGCGGAAGCCATCGGTGGCACCGTCAAGACACCTGACAAAGACAGTATGAATTCGCCAAGTACCGCAATTGTCGAAGCGAATATGAACGGCCGTCCAATTATCGTGGACTTCCTCCATGACATCATTGGTGTCAAACGAGAGGAATTTCGAAACGGCGTAACCACCATCATGCTTCGAAGCGAAGACGGCTCCACCATAGAGGTGGCGGTGATGCACCCTGTGCTGTGCCTGAAAAGCCGTATCGGCAACATTATGAGCCCGGCGACACAACGACGCGATGAGATCGCAATCCGTCAGATAAATGCCGCATGGTGGGTTGTCCGGACTTATATCGACGACGCCCTCGAAGACAACGACCACAAAGAAGCGGTCCATTGCCTATCAGATCTGTTTTGCTTCCTGAGAAGCCATCAGTTTGGCCGGAATGCTCACGACGTCACGGGTACCGACGTCCTCGACATACTCAAACATTTCGTGGACGACACAAGGCTAGACGAGCGATGGCGGAAGCGAACATTAATACCGGCAATCGAGAAGATTGAAAGCAGGCGGGAAGCGCGCGCGAGGCGAGCAACCGGAGGAATGGGAATATTATCCTGAACATTAGAAATCAGCAGAATGCCGATGAGAATCAGCGCAGTAGCAGCCCGCGGATTTTTTTCCGAGCGTTTGCGAGCGCTACTCCCTTTGTGTGAATTGCGGGGACAAGTCGATATCGTCACAGTGTCTTTAAGATTTTTCTGCTGAACTGGGGCGATGAAGAAGCCTCCGAGATCAAAACCCCTCCTGCGTGACGCCGGGGCCCCGATCCGTTCCAGGCCGCGAGGCAAGCGCAATCCCGCCCAGCCACAGCTGCTGTTCGATCCCATGCCTGAGCGCGTCGAGCCTGCGCTGGCGCAACTGAAGTCCCGTCCCCCAAAGGGAAGCGAGTGGAGCTGGGAGCTGAAATTGGATGGCTATCGCCTTGCCGTTCATATCAAGCCCCAAGGGATCCGGATCCTCACGCGTGGCGGCCATGACTGGACGCACCGGTTTCCGGCGATAGAGCAGGCCGCCCGAGCGCTCGGACCGGCGACGATGATCATCGACGGCGAAGCCGTCGTGCTCGATGAAGAGGGCCGGCCGGATTTTGGGCTGCTGCAGCAATCGCTGGGCGCATCCGGCAAACAAGCTGGCAGCCGAGCCTCCAACGCCGTCCTTTACGCTTTCGATCTTGTTTATCTGGACGGCCACGATCTGCGCGGTGTCGAATACCGGTCCCGCCGACATCTTCTCGAGGACTTGTTGAACGGCGCAAAGGACGAGCAGGTCGGCGCTATTCGGCTATCGGAAACACTCGATGGCGAACCAGCTGTCCTGCTTGAGCATGTCTGCCGCCTCGGCCTGGAAGGCATTGTCGGCAAGCACCTCGATCGGCCCTATCGCTCTGGCCGGACCGGAGACTGGGTGAAAATCAAATGCGTCCAGAGCGAGGCCTTCTTCATCGTCGGCTATGAAATGTCATCAGCTTCGCCTGCCGGCTTCGGCTCGTTGATACTCGCAGCGTATCGTGGTGATGAGCTCGTCCACATGGGGAGCGTCACCGGATTCAAGGAAGCTGAGGCCATCAGGTTGCGGAAGATGCTGGACGCGCTGCGATGGAATCGAAAGCAACCGCCCCTGCCCTATTCCGGAAGTGCCGATATTGCCTGGGTCGAACCGACCCTAATCGCCGAGATCGAGTTCCGCGCCTGGACGTCGGACGGGAAACTCCGTCATCCGTCGTACAAGGGCTTGCGAGAACGCCAGGACAATGCCGACGTCTTCCGGCTCGACTAGCGAAATCAGCGCCATCCGCTAGATTGGTCACCATTCGAGCTCACGTGGAGTAGATGGCCTGCTATGTGTAACCTCTATCGCATGGAAGACAAGGACTGGGTCGCCAAATGGGCCCAGGACGCCCAAAGCCTGATCAATCTGATGCCCGCCTACCAGATGAACCCCGATCAGATGGGGCCGATCGTCCGCAACACCGCCGACGGCAAGAAGCAACTGGTCCATGCGCGCTGGGGACTGCCCTCGCCGCGCTTCGCACTTGAGAAGGCGGCCAAGGTAAAGGCCGAGAAACTTGCGGCGAAAGGCAAGCCGTTCGATCTCGAAGAACTGATCCGCATGGAGGCCGACCGCGGCACGACCAACGTGCGCAAGCTCAGTTTCCCTCACTGGACGCGATGGTTCGGTGTCGAAAACAGATGTCTCGTCCCGGTCACCAGTTTCGCCGAGCCGGATCCGGCCAGCCAGCAGCAAGGCGGCAACGTGCCGAACGCCTGGTTCGCCCGTGACGCAACCAAGCCGCTGATGTTCTTTGCCGGTCTCCATGTGCCGCAATGGCAGAGTGTTCGAAAGGTCAGGGACGGCCTGACCACTGATGACCTCTATGGCTTTTTGACCACGGGTCCCAACGACCTGGTGAAACCGATCCATGACAAGGCCATGCCGGTCCTGTTGCTGACGAAGGAAGAGACCGACATCTGGATGCGGGCGCCCTGGGAAGAGGCCAAGAAACTTGCCCGCCCGCTACCGAATGACGCGCTGATCATCTCGTCCCGCGAACCATACGGATCCACGATTGTCTCGAAATCCGGAGAGCCGGTGGAACAGGGCATTCTCCTTTGACGTCTGCACTCAGCGCTTGAATGCATCGGAAAATGAAAAAGCCTGCCGCGGGAGGAGGTGCGGCAGGCTTCTCGGAATATTGAACAACGGCTGGGAGGAGGAGTGCCGCTGTTCCGTCAGGCTCCCCTTGGGAGGAGGAGCGGGTCGCCTGATACACGAAGCTCTGCGGGAGGAGGTGCATTGCTTCGTTGACCTGAAGATATCAGATGCTGCCCCGACCGCCAGCGCTCAGATCGCAGTGCAGCCATGCGCATGTTGCAATGCAATATAAAATCTTGTGCTCATTTTTCGGCCATTACAGCTTTGATTGTGGTGGGCTCGAAACCGAGAACGAATTCGATCACCTTGGCGGAGGACATTTCGCACGGCTTCAGTATCGGCCCAGGTCCAGCCAATCGATAGAGGTTGAAGCTGACGATATTGGTTCCGCTAAGCTCCTGGCCATAGAGCCAGGTCCGTTTGCCATCCTCCGACCGCTTGACGGTCACGCCCCATGATCGATTACCAAAATGTCCGTCGACATAGCCGTCCGGCAATCTGGCAAGCGCGTCCTCGAACCTCGCCTGAACCGATGGAGGTGTTTTGCCGCCGGCGGTCATGGTGCCAGGCATTCGTCGCAAATGCCGCAGCCATCGTCATCCATACTCGACGCCGAACGTAACGTTCGACAGCACGGACATGTCGCTGCATCTGGCGCACAGGTGTCATCGCGGTCCGGCGGAAGAATTTCGATGCGTACTTCCGGCATATCGGACGCGCTTCGATCCATAGCGATGCTCCAGCTCAGGTTTACACCTGAAATAGTACGCCTCGAAGGCCGCACAAGCCGGCAGAGATGCCGTCAACGACGATCCAGTTCGAATACAGTGCCACAATTGCGCGCCTTATTGACGATCTTCCCCCAACCTTGTTCATTTGCCCAATGTTCAAAGCCGCAAACGCTGTGCAGATCAGGGTTTCCATCGACGACATCGAGCCGGACGTCTGGCGCCGTTTGGTGCTGCCGGTCCATTGGAACCTCGAGCATCTGCATCTCGGAATTCAGGCCGCATTCAACTGGTGGAACTATCATCTCTATGAATTCCGCATCGGTGGTCTTCGGTATGGCGACGTCGAGACCCTGATGGAGGATGCAACCGATGACGATCCTCGAGTCTTCGATCAGAGAGAGGTTCGCTTGCTGGACTTCGAGCAAGGTGCCGTCTTCAGCTATCACTACGATTTCGGGGATGGCTGGCGGCACACCGTCGCAGTCGAGGAGTTCTTGACGCTCGCTGCTACGCCCAAACAAGGAAGCTGCATCGCCGGCGAACGGGCGCGACCGCCCGAAGATGTTGGTGGCGTGTCGGGATATGAGCGATTCCTGGAGATCATCGCCGATCGGGAAGATCCAGAATATGCTGAAACCATTCGGTGGTGCGGTGGGTACTTCGATCCGGAACGGTTCGACCTTTCGATGACGGACAAGGATCTCCGCAATGCTCTACGTACGAACGTCAAAAGGCGTCTTTATCAACCGAAGCCGAAAGACGCACCGAGGAAATGAGTTGGGGGAGGGTTTCGAGGTGGACCGCAAGCCTGTCGCTTCAGAGGCCCGCAAATTTCGAATGCACCTCCAGTTAACACCGCCCAGTCCCTAGAGGAATGACCATGGGGCCGGAGAACGAACCCGCTGCGCGGGAGGGCGTCTGCGGTTGAGATAGAGGGCATAGGCTGGAGGTTGCGCCTGGATTGAACGTCGTCCGGCAAGGGCGGAGCATGA
>NZ_JBLKNU010000019.1:0-53586 GCF_047532935.1 Rhizobium sp. IY2 | reverse complement strand
AGGCTCATAACCTGAAGGCCGCAGGTTCAAATCCTGCCCCCGCAACCAAATCCCACATAGACCGCCATACACGCTGATACAAAAAGCCCGCCTCGTGCGGGCTTTTGGCGTTTCCAGATGGAATTAAGCCAAGGCTTCAGCACTCGCCCCAGAGCCCATGGCAGCGTGGAAACGGAAAAATGTGTCGTGCCGGAACTGTCGGACCGCCTTTCCGCACCATGGCAAAAAGTCCTCAATGCAGACGCGGTCGGCGTCGTTCGCTGAGCTGCCGTCCCCGGTTCCAGCGGGCGATGGTTTCCGGCACGATGTCCGTCTTGCGGGCCGCCGGCTCGGCACATTCGCGAATGCGTTCAAGCGCCGCACTTGCCTTGGCGGCATAATCCAGTGCGGCCGGATCGTCCGAATGCACTCCCTGGATCGCAGCGAAGACGGCTTCTGCTTCAGCCAGCCGTCTGCTGGCAGTAAGGGCGATGCCACGCTTGTAATGCGCCTGGATGAGATGCGGCCCGATCTCGCCGACCTGGCGGAAAGTCTCTGCGGCCTGGTCATATTGATGCAGGGCAAGCTGCGTGTCGCCAAGCCGCATCTGGATCGGTGTCGGATCGGGCGCTCGCTCGGTGAGCGCGTTGTAGGCAGTCAGTGCCTCCGTCAGCTTGCCGCGGTCGAACAGCAGATTGGCAAGGCCGAATTCCGCGCCGGTATGGCCGGGAGCCGATTGCAGGACCTGGTTGAAGGCAATCTCCGCCTTACCGCGGGCGCCGTTGCGGTACATATCGAGCGCCTGTTCATAGACGAAGCGAATGCTGCGCGGGTTGAGCACGCCATGCAGGTTCTGGCCGTTGCGGGTGCGGAACAGGGTGCAACTGATCCGCCGTTCCTCTACCCCGAACATATATTTGTAAGGTTCGTTTCCGCGCAGGAAGTCATAGGTCTTGAAACCGTCCTCGATCGCCCGCCGGATGCAGTAGCCATGCAGGATAAGGCCGGGAGACGGCGTCTTCCAGTTCTCGTCGCGGCCGGTGATATAGAAGAGGATGGCCTTCTTCTGCCGGTCGACGATATTCGCCAGCGCGCCGAGCGGCTGGTCGCCGTACCACAAGACCGGCACGTCGAGATTGCCGCTGTTGAAGCAGTCCATCAGCATCTCGCGCGTGGTGACGATTAGCCGCTCGGTCCGCTCCGCACCCTTGCGGGCGCTCCATTTGATCCGCCAGAGATTGAAGAGGATGTTGAGGTCGCGATCGATGGTCTCGGGGGTTGCCATGGTGATCCGGTAGATATCGTCGCCTTCGACCTTGCGCAGGAACCGCCGGAGCTTCTGGCGTGTCTGGCTGCTCATGCGCTGTTCGAGATAATCGTCGAAGCTTGCCGGCAGCGGGACGATCGGGCAGATCGTGTTGTCGATGTTCTCGCTGTTCATCGGCGAGCTGTCGCGAAACATCACCTCCGGCCCTTGCAGCGCCTCGATCATCTTCTCACGCCGGCCCGCTGGGCCGCTGAAATATTCGATCTTCAGATCGGTCCAGTTCTGATGTTTGATAAACGAAGCAAAACCGGCAATGGCATGATGCTCGTAATCCGGCCTGACGATGAAGCCGGTGTAATCGGCCGCAAAATTCCCGGCCATTATGATTTCGTCGTAGAAGAGCCCGGTCTTCTCGTTCAGATGGGTGATGAGGCGCAGCGGAAAGAAGGCGACATAAGGTGCTGCGGGATCGCGCTCGCGAAGGGCAAGGATGAACCAGCGGCGCCGGCGAGAGAGATAATTCTTCAGCCAGATCCAGGAGAGGAAATGCTGCGCGTCGGGATCTTCCATGAAGACCCGATCCCAGTTGTCGCGTAGCGCCTCGAACCCGGCAATAGTGTCGATAACATCTATGCGCATGTCCGCCCCCCAATACCCCATACGTCACTCGGGAGGTTTCATTCTAATGGGAAACACCGATCTTCAAATAAACCGTCCGGATGATTTGCAGGGCTTAAATATGATTAGTCCTGAGCCGGCGCTTAACCCAAAATCGAAGTCGGTTTTCAGTAAAGATCACATATCAATTCAAAGACATAGAGCGCGATGCCCCTGTCGAATGCGACGCTTCAATCTATCTCGCCCGAAAGTGTGCAACGGTTTTGGAAAGAGATACTCGTAAGAGTTACTCAGAGCTCGCCGGCGATCCTCGGGCTCGCATGGATGAAGGCCCAGAGCGTCCGGCTGATGGCGACGATTTCGGCGATCGACTTTTCCAGAAGGTCGAGCTCGCGCGCGTCCATCTGCTCGATCTTGCCATAGCGGATCTCCTTGTCGTCCTCGACCAGCCGCATCAGCTGCGTGCTGGAGATCTCTCCCTTTTCGTCGAAGGAATAGATGCAGTGATTGTATTTGTTGCGTGTCTTGGATTCCTTCTTCAGCCGCGACATGGCTGAAAGGATCGCCTTCCGGTCGGAAGCTGAGGTCGAAGCGAGCTTGGCAAGCCGTTCGATGAGATCGATCCGGGCGCGCGTCGTATTGAGCGTCAGGAACACCACGATCGCCGCATCCTTTTCGACCCGGAGAAGATGGGCGATGATGTAGATCAGCAGGCTTTCGGTATTCGTCCAGACATAGTTCAGGCGGCCGACCCGCAACAGGACATCGGACATCGCCGCCATGCTCTACCCTTTCTCCCCCTGAGGGGACGACCCATCCCCAAGGGGATGATACGTGCCGACATTATATCAGAACAATGGACGAGGCCGTCATATTGCCGGACCGCTCCCTGCCTGATTGCGAGTGATCAGCGTTCCTTGAAAGCCCGTGACATGCTGTCGGTGATTGGTTTGCTCAGATATTCGAAAAAGGTGCGTTCCGACGTCTGGATCAGCACTTCTGCTGGCATGCCGGGAACGGGATGGAAATTGTGCACCCGGGAAATCTCGGAATCGGGTATTTCGACGCGGACGATATAGACGTCCTTGACCGAGACCCCGGAACTTTCCTCGATCGAGTCGGCCGAAACGTAGAAGACCCTGCCTTGCAGCACCGGCGTCGTGCGCCGGTTGAGCGCCGTCAGGCGGATCGAGGCTGTTTCTCCCTCGTGCAACTGATCGATGGAGGTACGCAGCACCTGCGCCTCCAGGATCAGCGGCACATGCGCCGGCAGGATTTCCATGATCGGCTTGCCGGTCGTGATGACGCCGCCGGCGGTATGAAAATAGGAGCGCACCACTGTGCCCGTCACCGGTGAGCGGATGGTGGTGCGTTCGAGCACGCCGGCAGCCTCGCGCATCTGTTCGCGCACGCTGTCCAGATCGGATTCGGCGGTTTCGAGCGCATCGAGTGCCGCCTGTTTGTTGGAGTTGACGGCGATGATGGCTTCCTGGCGGAATTTGGCGATCTCCGCCTCGCTCTCGTTGAGCTCGCCGTTCAGGCGAGAAATATCGCCCATCGCATCGGCGATCGCCCGTTCGATTGCCAGGAGATCCGTCTTGCGCATATAGCCGACCTTGACCAGGCGCGCCTTGGAATCGCGTTCCTCGGTCAGCAGCGCCAATTGTCTCTCGAAGGATTCGCGTTGGCCTTTATAGCCGCCGAACCGGTATTCCAGCGACTTGATGTTTTTCTCGATCAGATTGAGCTGCTCTTCGAGCTTGATCTGCTTGCTGTGGAAGACGACGTTCTGGCTCTGGATGATCGCGTTGATGTCTGGATCACTTGCTTCCTTCATGACGATATCGGGAACCTGGAATTCCCGCAGGCCCTGCGCTTCGGCACGGAGCCTTGCTACGACGGCTTCCAGGCGCAGGCGCCGAAGCTGCAGCATCCGTTCGTTCGAGCGGGATGCTGTCGGGTCGAGGGTCAGCAGGACGTCGCCTTCCTTCACCGTGTCGCCCTCGCTGACGCGCATCTCCTTGATGATGCCGCCTTCCAGATGCTGGACGATCTTGTTGTTGCCGGTCGCAACGAAGCTCGCCTGGGCAATGACGGCCGAGGCGAGCGGTGCCGTCGCAGCCCAGAAGCCGAACCCGCCGAACGAGGTGAAGAGAACCGTCAGGCCGACGATGCTGTGCACGCGGATCGAGCGCGGCACGTCGCTATACCATTCGAGCTGCGCCGGGCCTGATGTCTCCCGATTTTTGCGTCCCATGTCGTTCACCCTTCGATACGCGGTGCTTGTTGACCGTTATTGCCGTTGTTCTTGGAAAGCGCCTGCAGCACCTCGATCCTTTCCCCGAACATGGCGACAGTGCCCTCCTTGAGCACGAGGATCTTGTCGACGCATTGGAGAAGGGCGGGGCGCTGGGTGATGGTGACCGTGGTGATGCCCTGCTTCTTGGCGTGGATCAGCGCCTTGGCAAGCGCTGCCTCGCCCTGGGTATCGAGGTTCGAATTCGGCTCGTCGAGAACGACGAATTTGGGATTGCCGAAGAAGGCGCGGGCAAGCGCGATGCGCTGCTTCTGGCCGCCCGAAAGCGGAGCGCCGTCTGCCGCCACGATGGTTTCATAGCCCTGCGGGAAGCTTGCGATGAGCTCGTGCACGTCGGCGAGCACTGCTGCCTCGTAGATCTGATGATCGTCGACGTCGTCGCGCATGCGGCAGATATTGGCTTTGATCGTACCGGGAAAGAGCTGCACGTCCTGCGGCAGGTAGCCGATGCTTTCGCCGAACTGACGCTGATCCCAGTTGCGCAGATCCATCAGATCGAGGCGCACATTTCCCGATGTCGGAACGATCGAGCCGACGAGCATCTTGCCGAGCGTCGTCTTGCCCGATCCGGAATTGCCGATGATCGCAAGCGATTCCCCCTTCCTGAGCGAGAAGGAGATGCCGTTGAGAATGACCTTCTTCTGTGGCGGCGGCACGAAGAGAATGCGCTCGACATCGAGCCGGCCTTCCGGATTGGGAAGGCGCAGGCGCGGGAAGTTCAAGGGAGAGTTCAACAGCAGTCCCTTGATCCTGCCATAGGCGGCTGCCGACCGGTTGAATTGGTGCCAGCCTTCGATGGCGCCTTCGATCGGCGCCAGCGCGCGTCCCGAAATGATCGAGGCCGCAATCACCATGCCGCCCGTCAATTCTCCGGCGAGCGACAGATGCGCGCCCCAGCCGAGCAGGGTAACCTGGGTAATCATGCGGCAGGCCTTCGATATGCCCGAGAAGATAATGTTGCGGTCCTGAGCCTCGACTTGCGATTTCAGCGAGCCCGCCGTTTCCCGGCCCCACATCTTCACCGCCTCGGGGATCATCGCCATGGCGTTGATGATTTGCGAATTGCGCGACATGGAATCGAGATGGAAATTCGCCCGGCTGAGATAGCCGTTGGATTCGGCGAATTGCCGGGCGGTGAATTTCTGATTGAGATAGGCGATGAAAAAAAGCACCGCACAGCAGACCATGATGATGATGCCGAGATGCGGATGCACGAAATAGACGACGACCACGAAGAACGGCATCAGCGGCGCATCGAGAAATGCGATCAGCGTGCCTGACGTCACGAAGCCGCGCAGCAGCTGCAGGTCCTGCAGCGTCTGATAATCCTTGCCGCTGCCATGCAGCGACGCCCTCGCCGCAGCGCTGAGGATCGGCGCGCCGAGCTGTACTTCGAGCTCCACCGCGGTGCGCATCAGGATGAAGCGCCGCACCGAATCCATGAAGGCCTGCAGCAGCACGGCGCCGAGCACGGCGATCGAAAGCATGACGAGCGTGTCGATGGAGCGGCTGGTCAGCACCCGGTCGGATATCTGGAAGAGATAGAGCGGGATCGCCAACAGAAGCACGTTGATGGCGATCGTGAACATCATGACCACAGCCATGTTGCGTCGGACCGCCGCCATGCCGCGCGAGAGGCTGGCGGCGAAATTCACAGGCTCACTGCGCTTGTGAAAACCGCCGCCACTTCCCCCGCCCCCGCCCGCGCCGCCACCGGGATCGGAATCCTTGCCGGTTCCGCCGCCGCCGGTGCGCAGCCGTCTGTCATTCTCGCTGATCGGACCGCCCTCGCCTTCGATCGTCTTGCCGAAGGGCATCGTCGGGTTCGATTTGAGCTCGGTCGTCTCTTTCGGCAGTTCAGGCGCCGCCCGCGCTTCGATCTGCGGTTGGGCGGGCGCTTCCGCCGGTTTTGCTGTGGCCGGGGCCTGCACCACCCCGGCGAAAGGCGCCGTTTCCGCGGCCGAAGGTTTCGGCGAGGCTTCCGGCATCACCACCTTTTGCGCAGAGGGTGGCGGCGCTGTGTCTTCGCGCGCCATAGCGGCAGCCTCGCGTACTGCAACTTCGGCCGTCTTCTTGCCGCCTTCGGTCGATGAAGCAGCGGCGCCGCTGAGCCTGCGAAGGTTCTCGACCGCCTCGTCGATCGCAGAGATGCACAGATTGGCCGGCGCCGTTTCCGAAGGGGCAGCGGAGGGAATATTGCCCGACCTCAGATCGAGAGCGCTGCCTGCTGCAAAAACTTGTTTCGAAATCTGGTTCATCGTGGTTCCTTCGCAATACTTAAGGTCACGCGACCATGGCTTGCATTACGTCGGCGGGGTGCGCCGACGACCATGAAAGATCATGCCCGGCATTGATGACGCCATCGGCGGAACAGCCGCCCGTGGGATCGTCGTCATCGAGAAAGGCGATGACTTCGTTGGCGAGCCTGTCGTCGGCTGACTGCGGCTGCGTCGCATCATGCTCCACCAGCCCGCCTTGAATGAGGATGGCGTCTGAATAGAGCTGGCCTGCCAGATAGGTGGTCTGGCCGAAACTGTCGTAGTCGACGATCTCGGCGATGTTGATGACCGCATTGCTGCCAGTGTCGATCGTCACCGTCGCATCGGGATTGTTGCCGAGGAGCGTCGCCGCCGCCTGGGTCACATCGTCGGAATCGCCGAGGATGCTCACCTGCTTTATGATCGTCATGTCGTAGAGATTGCCGGTGATGTAGAGCACGTTGAGGCCGGCATATCCCTGAAAATTCACATCGAACGACAGCCCCTCCGGCATATTGGGATCGCGATCTTCGATCGCCTTCTGCGCTTCGATCATATAGTCCGGCATGGCCTCGAACGGGGTGCCCGTCCCGACATTGTGGATCGAGGCGAAATTCCAGATCAGGTTGTTGCCGGTCTGGATGTCGGCGCCCGGATCGACGCCGTCTTCCGCCCGCACCCAGTCATTGTCGTAGAGCAGCGAGATCTGCGTGATGCTGTTGATGTCGAGCACATTGCCGCCGATGATCACCAGGTCATACTGCATGCCCATCCCGAAAAAGGAGGATAAGTTGATGGAGGTATTGCCACCCGTCAGAACCGTGGCTTCGGATCCCGAGGTGGTGACCGTCATCGTGTCGTTGTCGCTGATGAAGTGATACTGCTCGATCCACTGTACGAAGGAGACGTCGCCATCGATGACGTTGACGCGCCAGCTGTTCGGGAATGTCGGGTCGGCAGCATCGGTGTCGGCGTGGCTCGATGCTGCGAAGGTGCTGTTTTCGAAGACGGCGATATTCTTGGCGATCGTTCCCGCCTCCTCGGCCGAATGGCCGGATGAGCGCAGCGTCGAGGCGATCTCGTCATTGTCGCTGTAGACGAAGGCCTGGGAGACCGCGTCGATCTGGTGGTAATTGCCCATGACAGCGGTGACCGAGGTGATGACGCCGGTATTGATCACCGAGGCGATGTTGACCACGAAATTTGCGCCGGCGGTCACATCAAGGCTGTTGCCGCTGGGATCTGTCTGCTCGACGGATGAATTGCTGTCGTCAGCTTCTTCCTGGAGCTTGGCGAGACCGCGGTCGGGCAGGAAGTCGTCGAGGACGGGGATGTCGGCTTGACGTTCGCCATTGACATAGATGATGGGGTCGTCGCCCACCAGATCGGTGGTGACGAAATGATGCGTCGGGTCGGTGCTGAGCGAGGTTGTTCCGCTGTCCTCGGTATTCTGGGCATTCTGGATATAGGTTTCGATATCCTCGGCAATCTTCAGCGCGCCATCATAGGTATCAATCCGGTGCAGGCTCGAAAAAGGCGTGAAGATCTCGGCTTTGGCGCTGAAATCCGCGAGCCGTTCGATGACGAAACTCGTGTCGCGAGGCGCATGGATGCCATTCGTCATGTCGAGATAGTCGTCGTCGTAGAGAACGTTGACCTGAAGGACATGGCTGATAGCCGAGCCAGGCCCGGCAAAGACGGTCAGTTCCGGCTCATCCGACAGCACGATATCCGTAGGATCGCCGAAATGCGGTAGCGGGATGTCCTTTGCGGCGATCGCCGCCAGCTTCTCAAGGCTTTCTTCGAGGACGCGGCCCACATGGCGCGTCGGACCATATTCGATCTCGTAACTGCCGCTTTGGTAAATGACGCCCGGATCGTAGTCCTTGAGCTGGAAATCGGAAGAAAAGGCGGCGGTAAAGGCATCCTGATCCGGCAGAGCCGGTCCATCCGCGCCGGGTCCTGCCCCTTCGGCATAATTGGTGCGCAACCTCATCTCGTCGATCGTCATCTCGAAGACACCGATGAAATGCGCAATGATTTCCGAAATCTTCTCGATATGCATGGTTCGGCCCTCCCATTCGAAATGACGATCGGCCTTATCAGGCGCCCCTCGTTGGGAGCCGTGGTGTGGTCGTCAAACCGTTTTCAAGCAGTCAAACTGCACCGGCCGGAGCCGGTGCAGTTCGTCTTGGTCGTTGGAGGTCAGTGTCAGGTGCCGGTATCCTCGCCGACGTCGGAGACATGAGAATTGCCGCCGATGACGCTGGAGTCGACTGTATTGCTGAGCAGGTTCGCACCCTGAACGAGCTCGAGGTGGAAGCCGGAATTGGCAAGGACTGCCGAAGCATCGGCCGTGCTCGAGCCGCTGGCATCGTCGCCCGCCTTGAGGTCCCAGCCCTTGCCGTCCATCTCAATGCCTTCGGCACTGTCGGCGTGACCGGCGTCCGCCTTCAGGTGGTTGTCGGCGCCGCCATTGTCCATCTTGATGTTCCAGGCCTGGTCCTGGTCGGCCAGATGGTTTGCCTGGACGGCACTGAAGCCGCTGTCATTGCCCTCGCCGGACAGCGAATTGTTCAGGATGCTGTCGACGTCGAGCGTGAAGGAGAAGTCGTCGCCGAGATTGAAGGTGAGGTCGTGGCCGGCAACGCCGAGGTTGTCGAAGTCCTTGACGTCCTCGATCACGGCGAAGTCGGTGTCCGTCTTGTTGAAGCTGTCGGAGGTGTTGTTGCTGTCGGAGACCGTCTTGGTATCCGTATCCGTGATGGTCTTGATATCGGTGTCGGTCACGGTTTTCGTGTCGGTATCCGTGATCGTCTTGGTGTCGGTGTCGTTGTCGCTGTACGACTTGCTGTCATAGCTCCAGTCGTAATCGGTTTTGGTGTCGGTGTCGGTGATCGTCGTGGTCTTGACGCTCGTATCGTCGTCGGACTTGTAGCTCCAGTCATAGTCGTTGTCACGGTTGTCGCCATTGCTGGCGGAGATTTCGGCCTTAACGTCGACGTCGACGCTGTTGTCCGTATTGTCGCGATTGTCGCCATTGGCGACGCCGACATAACCGGTCGAGCCGTCGTCGACTTCAGTTGAATTGACAGCACTGTTTGCAAAGCCGTCGGCCAGAGCCCCGACCTTCGTGATTTCGGTTTCGTCGCCCGAAGATTTCGGGGGCTTATAGTCGTCAGACATTGCAGTTACTCCAGAAAAAAACCGGAGCAGCTTTTCGAAATCCCTCTCATCTCAAATGGGATTTTGCTCGCGCTCGCTCCGATGCGGTGAACATCGGCAGATGTATTCGATACTAGTCATCTGCGGGTTTGTCGCGACTTGTTGATCAAATCGATAGTATTGGGAACGCACGTACTCAGTACAATGCCGCACATATCCGACTCCCTATCCTGAAGAGGATAAGGAGTATTCAGGTTTTCTTTTAGTTGAGTTGCCATAAATGGAAGTCATGCATCAAAAAGGCATGCAGATACATAGCTCTTCCATGTCACCACTTGGACGACGACCACAGATTGGTGGAAAAAATACGGATCCGATAGATATCAATTCGGGCTAAGGCGGATCTGCCACGTCCGGATAACCCCGTCGCGGGAGCGTTAAGACCTTGTCGGAATCGATGTTGCTGAGCAGCTGGAATGCGGGACGCCCGGCATTCGCGGCTGGGTTGAGAGGCGACTTTCGACACGTCTCTGCCTCATCCCGGTGCATCCCCGCATGACGAAAATATGACAATTTGTACTGAAATATTACATTCAGTCGATCATCTATAGTCACGACAAATATAACCTTGAAGTATCTATCGCAGTGAAAATACAACCAAAGCATTGTAACGTATCGTTTTTCGTCCGCGAAAACTAATCACTTTGGGCCATTTCCTTCCTTCTCAATCCGTATTAACATAATTAAGAAATGTCTAAAAAATAAAGCGGTGACATCAGGGGCCGGCATTTCATACTATTTAATACCCGCCATCGCTCCACGTTTGAGTAAAGTGTAACGCTAGGGGAGGCGTATATGTTCATGACAGGCTCAGGAATGGAGAATGCGGACCAGGGAAGGAAGTTGGGTTCGTCCGGAAATACTATACTAGTGGTGGCCAAGGCGGATCTGTTTTCAGAGTGCATGGTAGAGGCGCTCGCAAAGAAATTTCCGAACTGTGAAGTGACAAGTATAGCGAGTACAAATCCGATGCTGGAAAAAGACACCAGCGATATAAAGCTCGTTTTATTTTACCATATACCCGCCCCGGAGCTTCATGAAGCGCTGCAGGCTGCCCGCGAAAACCACCCCGAAACCTCAATCGGGCTCGTCGTTGAAGCGATCGACATGCTCGAACCCTATGTCAGCCGGCTGGTCGAGGCACGGATCATCGATGGTGTCCTGCCGCTGAATCTCCGGCTCGATGTCTTCATGGCCGCAGTGGATCTGCTGATGAAGGGCGGCGAACATTTTCCGTCAGCGCTTCTCAATCGTCTGACCAACAAGAATGCCCAGCTGGAACCTTCGCTCTATCAGACAAAATCGGTCGATGTGGCGCGCAGCAATGCGCTCAAGCTGAGACGTGACAGCATCTCCGCTTTGACAACCCGGGAGGTTCAGATCCTGGACCTCATTTGCAAGGGGACGCAGAACAAGATCATCGCCGACAAGCTGCATCTTTCCGAAAACACCGTGAAGGTTCACGTCCGCAACATCTACAAGAAGATGAACGTCCGAAACCGCACCGAAGCGGCATCGCGCTTCTTCAATGAGCATCCCGTCGGCGAAGACGACATGTCCGGCCGGTGGCGCAATTGATCTAATGGTTTTATTTCAGATCGAAGGACGCGCAAAGCAGCGCGACTTCTGTCCGAAGCCGCTCGGAGAGCAGATATAAGGCGCTGAGCCGTGATAGGCGACGGTGCGAACCGTTGCCGCAGCCCGGCGCTCGGTCCGGCTTGCCGGATAAGCATAGGCCTTCGAGACACGCGGTGCCTCGACCACGACGACATTCTTTTTCGCGACGACGGCGATATCGTCATCGACGGCCGTACAGGCCGTCGGCCCGGTCGCTAGAAGCGCCATTCCCCAGACAAACATTGTCGAGCGAAGACGCCAGCCTTTCAGCTGCGCTACATCTTGCTTTTTCAACATGGCCAAAACCCCTCGCATATCGCGCTCCCCGATGCAAGACCGGCCGTGCGGTCAAGCGCGGCCAAGCTGCACGCCGTCCGTTCTATATTAGTTTCATTGCGTGAAGCTTAAGCAATGGATGATGGGCGTTGCGGCGGAAAAGTGTCCGGAGTGATTAATCAATTGTTACTTTGAAGAATATTTGCGTAATTATTTTGGATATCTAGAATTTTTAAAGTTGACCTTGTCGGCAATAGACTTATCATTGAAATACTAATTCAGTTATCCGAAGAATAACTCAGAAAGTTATTCAAACTTGATAGTCATAATAATGAATATCAAGGCGGATAAGGGAGATATGAAGGGCATACCCAAATCAAAAGACTAAAAACATGGGAAGGAGTTTGTAATGCGTAGTTTCGTTCCCAACGACGGCTATTCTCAAGTGTCAGACATGCCGGTGCCCCAAGGCGCGCGCACCGTCCTTGTGAATGGTGGGGCCGGCTTCCTCGGCTCTCATCTCTGCGAAAGGCTTCTGCAGCGCGGCCACAAGGTCATATGCCTTGATAATTTTTCGACCGGCCGCCGTGTGAATGTCGATCACCTTCTATCGAATAGCCGCTTCCACATCGTCGAGCACGATGTTCGCCAGCCCTTCGATATCGACGCGTCACTCATCTTCAATTTCGCCTCTCCCGCCTCTCCGCCGGATTATCAGCGGGATCCTGTGGGAACGCTGCTCACCAACGTGCTCGGTGCGGTCAACACCCTGGACTGTGCGCGAAAGACCGGTGCGATCGTCGTTCAGTCGTCGACGTCGGAGGTCTATGGCGACCCGACCCACAGCCCGCAGCACGAATCCTATTGCGGCAACGTCAACCCGATCGGGCCGCGCGGCTGCTACGACGAAGGCAAGCGCAGTGCCGAAACCCTGTTCTTCGACTATCACAGGACTTACGGCGTCGACATCAAGGTTGGCCGCATCTTCAACACCTACGGGCCACGCATGCGCCTGGACGACGGGCGGGTTGTTTCCAATTTCATCGTGCAGGCCCTGCGCAATGCCGACCTGACGATCTATGGCGATGGCGAGCAGACCCGTTCTTTCTGCTATGTCGATGATCTTATCGAGGGTTTCCTGCGTTTTTCGGCTGCCGGCAGCGCCTGCAACGGTCCGATCAACCTCGGCAACCCGACCGAAATCACCGTTCGCCGCCTGGCGGAAATCATTCGGGACCTGACGAATTCCCGTTCGCGGATCGTCCACCTGCCTGCGGTCGCCGACGACCCTCGTCAGCGGCGGCCGGATATTTCCCGGGCCATGGCAGAGCTGGACTGGCAGCCCCGCATCGGGCTCGAAACCGGTCTGGCTCGCAGCGTCGACTATTTCGACGGACTGCTGGCGGGCACAGAGAAGGCGGAGATCGTATGAGATGCCCCGCTACATTCTGGTTACCGGCGGTGCCGGTTTCATAGGCAGTCATATCTGCAAAGCGCTGTCGCGCGCCGGCATGACCCCGGTTACCTACGACAATCTGTCGACGGGACATGCCGACAGTGTCCGCTGGGGCCCCCTCATTCGGGGCGAGCTTGCCGACGCCGCCATGCTGCGCCGGACTCTCGCAGAGTTTTCGCCCGATTGCGTTATCCATTGCGGCGCCAATGCCTATGTCGGCGAATCCGTCGACATGCCGAGGAAATATTACCGCAACAACGTCGTCGGCAGTCTGACGCTGCTCGAGGCGTGCCTCGACCAGGATATCGACCGGATCGTCTTTTCGAGCAGCTGCGCCACCTATGGCGTTCCCGACTCCTTGCCGATACGAGAGGAAAGCCCGCGGTTACCGGTCAATCCCTATGGGCGCACCAAGCTGATCTTCGAGATGGCCCTCGAGGATTTTGCCGCTGCCTATGGCATCCGCTTTGCCGCGCTGCGCTATTTCAATGCGGCCGGAGCCGATCCGGACGGTGAGCTTGCCGAGCGCCACGACCCCGAAACCCATCTCATTCCTCGCGCCCTTCTCGCCGCCGCCGGCAGGCTGGAGCGGCTCGATATTTTCGGCACCGATTATGCGACCGAGGACGGAACCTGTGTTCGCGACTATATTCATGTCAGCGATCTGGCGCAGGCGCATCTCGCCGCCGTCAACCACCTGATGGCGGACGGCGGCTCGCTCAGCGTCAATCTCGGCTCCGGCCGGGGCACCTCGGTGCGCGAGATTCTCGAAGCGATCCGTCGCGCGAGCGGCCGCGAAGTTCCCGTCCGTTATCGCTCCCGCCGCATCGGCGATCCGCCGATCCTCTTTGCCAACACGGCAAGGGCAAAGGCGGAACTCGGCTTCGTGCCGGTTTTCTCGGATATCGATACGATCATCCGCACCGCCGGTCCCACCTTCGGACTGGAGATGACCGCATGAGCGACGCTTCGCAAGTTGGCCACGGCGTCGGCATGGCGAAAGCCGCCACCGCGGCCGATGCATTCGATCCTGTTTTCACCGGCTGGAACCGCGTCGCCTATGGCTTCGGCATCCTCTGCTGGCTGGCGTCGCTCGGCTATTTCTGGATCTGGTGGTGCCAGTCCGCCCATATCATTTCCTGGGCGGCTTTCGTGCTCATCACCCTCGTGCTTGCCTGGATTACGCTGGTGCCGGCCTATTTCATCCTGATCTTCCTCGATGCGAGGACGATCAGCCCACGCGCACGGCTGCCGGAAGGGCGGGTGGCAATGGTCGTCACCAAGGCGCCGTCCGAGCCCTTTGCCGTCGTCCGCGCCACGCTGCAGGCGATGCTCGACCAGGTTGGCGTCGATTTCGATGTCTGGCTGGCCGACGAGGACCCTTCGGAGGAAACCAGGCGCTGGTGTGCGGCGCACGGCGTGCTGATCTCCACCCGAAAGGGCGTGGCGGAGTATCATCGCACCATCTGGCCGCGTCGCACACGTTGCAAGGAAGGCAACCTTGCCTATTTCTACGACCACTTCGGCTATGAGCGCTACGATTTCGTCGCCCAGTTCGATGCCGACCATGTACCGACGCCGACCTATCTCCGTGAAATCCTGTGCCCCTTCACCGATCCTGAGGTCGGTTATGTCTCGGCTCCCAGCATCTGCGATGCCAACGCCGGGGCAAGCTGGGCGGCGCGCGGCAGGCTCTATGCGGAGGCAAGCCTGCATGGTTCGCTGCAGACCGGTTACAACAATGGCTGGGCGCCTCTTTGCATCGGCTCCCACTATGCGGTTCGCACATCAGCCCTTCGTCAGATCGGCGGCCTCGGTCCCGAACTTGCCGAAGACCATTCGACGACGCTGATGATGAATGCCGGCGGTTGGCGCGGCGTGCATGCCGTCGATGCGATCGCCCATGGCGACGGCCCGGCAAACTTCGCCGATCTCGTCGTCCAGGAATTCCAGTGGTCGCGCAGCCTCGTCACCATTCTGCTGCAACATTCCCGCCACCATGTCATGCACCTGCCCTGGCGGCTGCGGTTCCAGTTCGTGTTCTCGCAGCTGTGGTATCCGCTCTTTTCCGCCTTTATGGCCGTAATGTTCCTGCTGCCGGTTGCCGCGCTTCTGACGGGCCATGTCTTCGTCAATGTGACCTATCCGGAATTCCTGCAGCATTTCGTGCCGATCTCGATCGTGCTGACGCTGTTTGCCTTCTTCTGGCGGGCCACGGCGACCTTCCGGCCCTATGATGCGAAACTGTTCGGCTGGGAAGGGCTTGCCTTCATATTCCTGCGCTGGCCATGGTCGCTGGCCGGCAGCCTGGCGGCCGTTCGCGATCATATCTGCGGCTCCTTCGTCGATTTTCGCATCACGCCGAAGGGAAGGCAGCAGCAGCAGCAGCAGTCGCTGCCGCTGCGCGTCATCGCACCCTATATCGCGTTCGCCGGGATGTGCGCTGTCGCGATGGTGCTCGCCAGTGAGGCCGCTGCCGCTCAGGGCTTCTATATTTTCGCGGCGATGAATCTTTCGATCTATCTGTCACTGACGGTGCTGATCGTCATTCGCCACGCAATCGAGAACGGTCTGCCATTACGGCCGCAATCACGCGGGCTGTGGCTTGCGACGGCCATGGGGTTTGCGATCTGCATCACCGGCGGCATGCAAGCGGGTACCCATGGTCTGCACAGCCTCGAGGCCCTTTCCCACGGCCAGACGCTCGTCAGTTTTACCCAATCGCAATTTGCCGTGGCCGGGGCCGGCCTCGGCGGCGGCAAGACCAGGATAGTGAAATTCCACTTGAGATGGAATGGTTTCGGTAGAACCGACCGAGACGAACGTGGTGTGTAAGCCGGCGGAACCGGCAAGTGTCGAGTATGGAGGATGTAATGAGTATCGGATCGAGACTATGGGGAGCAGCGCTTGCTCTCAGCCTGTGTCTGCCGGTGGCGGCGCACGGCGCCGAGATCGCCAAAACGAAGGCGCCGACGCCGCTGAGCGCCTATGAGCTCTATCGGATCTACGGCGACAAGACCTGGACCTGGAATACCGGAGGCGGCCGTTTCTTCGACGATGGTCGGCGGTTCGTCGCCTGGAGCAACGACAAGGGGAAACCGTCTTTCGCCGAAGGCAAATGGGTGGTCGACGATCTCGGCCAGCTCTGCATGCGCGCTACCTGGACGAATGCCGAGGGCGCGGCCCGCGCCAGCACCTGTTTCGGGCATCGCAAGGTCGGCAACACGATCTATCAGCGGCGCCAGCCGAGCGGCGAGTGGTACGTCTTCCGCCATGCATCGGTGCGCCAGGACGATGAGTTCGGGAAGCTTGTTGCCGCCGATACCGTAAGCGCGAAGGCAAGCGAACTGAAGCAGATCCTGCTGAGCCAGGAAGTAGCCCGAAAAGGAGGGTGAGCCATGAAGAAGCTAATGAAAAACCACCTCTCGACCGCCGCGATGGCGCTGCTGTTATTGTGTGTCGCGGATCTGCCGAGCCGAAGCGAGGTGCAATATGCCGGCATTGTCCCGAACCCGGCGGCGGCCGTGCGGACGATCATCGACAAACGCCCCGTCCTTCATGCCGACGGCATCAAGTTCGGGGCCTATGATCCGCACGGCGATTTCGGCGCGCAGGCGAATGTCGCGACCGAAGCCTTGTTCCTGCCCTGGGAGGACGTCGACCTCGAAACCTTGCGCGTCGCCGACGCCTATGCGCTGGCCAGAGGCCGCAACCTGCTGATAACAGTGGAGCCCTGGTCCTGGGACGTCGATTGGCGGCTGACCTCCGCTCAGCTTCGCGCAAAGGTTTTGCGCGGCGACTACGATGTCAACATGCGTGCGATCACGCAGATGATATCCCAGCTGAAAAGCCCGGTGATTGTCCGCTGGGGGCAGGAGATGGAAGACACGTCGGGGCGGTTCTCATGGTCCGGCTGGAGCCCGCAGGACTATATCACGGCCTACAAGCGGATGATGGATATCGTCCGCGAGGAGGCGCCCGGCACACAGATCATGTGGTCGCCGAAGGGACTGCCCGGCCTCGAGGCCTATTATCCCGGCGACGATTATGTCGACCTCGTCGGACTGTCGGTCTTCGGCCTGCAGCGCTATGACGAGCTTGCCCACAATGAGCACCGCACGTTCTCGGAAGCGTTGAAGCAGGGCTATGATCTCGTCGCCGGCTACGGCAAGCCCATCTGGGTGGCGGAACTCGGTTATCAAGGTGGCGACGCCTATATGAAGCCGTGGATCGAAACTGCCACGTTGAAGCAGAGCGCCTTCCCGAATCTGCAGGAGGTGGTCTATTTCAACGATCGGGATGTGCACGCCTGGCCCTTCGATCTCGGCCGGCCGGATTGGCGCGTGGTTGAAAGCCTGGGCAACTGAGATCCAGGATAACAGAAAGGCCCGCCGGGGTTTTGCGGGCCTCTCCTCTCATATCCGGCAACAGATCAGCCTTTGATCGTTGCCTTACCCTCTTCGATGAGCCGGGTTGCCGCGTCGGCGGGCGAGACCCGTTCGAAGGCGAGTTCGTCACAGATCGGGCGAAGCACCCGCTGGTCGAATTGGGTTGCGCCCATCGGCACCGGCGGCGGATATTCGCCGACCTGATCCTTGAGCAGGTTTACGTACTTGACCGTTTCCTGCTCCGTCGGGTTGAGTTGCGGCAGGATGGCTTCGCGCACTGTCGTTGACATGGGCACACCGCGTTCCACGCCGAGAATCTTGCCGGCTTCGGGATCGTTGACGAAGAAGCTGATGAACTTCGCGGCGGCTTCGCCCTGTTTGCTCGTTGCACCCACACTCCAGATCAGTGCCGGACGGTAATAATGGCCGGATGGACCGCCCTTCTTTTCGCGCGGCAGCATGGTGATGCCGAGCTTGTTCTTGATGATCAACTGATAGCCGATCATCTGGTTGGAATAAGCCATGCCGATCACCGATTTGCCGAGACCGAGGCAATTGGTATCGATGGTATTCTGATCGAGCGTCTGCACGTCGGCAGCAACAGTGCCGCCCGCCTTGCGCAGTGTCTCCCAGTAGTCGAACCATTCCCTGGCATCGTCGGCCGTGAAGCCGAGCCCAGCGCTTTCCCTGGCAAAGAGGCTTTTGCCGCGCTGGCGCAGCCAGGCATCGAACACATAGGCATAGCGCGCCGCATAGGGGCCGCCGCCCTTGCCCGAGGACTTGGCGAGTTCTACGGCGAGCTTGGCATACTCATCCCAGGTGAGGTCGGCCGTCGGCAGCGGGATGCCTGCCTTCTCGAATTCGACCGTGTCGAAGAACATCGAGAAGGAGTTGAGACCGAGGCCGACACCATAGAGCTTGCCGTCGATGGTGGTCAGCTTCAGCATGTCGGCGCCGAAGCTGTCGACCTTCAGCGTCGAAGGGACGAATTCATCGAGCGGCAGGCAGGCGCCGCGCTTGGAATAGTCGGAAATCGTTCCCGGCTCGAGCTGAAATATGTCGGCGATCGAGCGGCCGGCCATCTGCGTTGCGAGCTTCGTCCAATAACCGTCGCCCGAAAGCGATTCACCAACAATGGTGACGCCGGGCGTCTTGGATTGATAGAGCTTGGCGACATCGAGTGTGCGCTTGGCGCGGTCGTTGGAACCCCACCACATAGCCCTGAGCTGCGCATCTTCGGCAAAGGCCGGAATGGCGCTTCCGGCGCCGAAGGCGAGGCCGGCGGCCGCACCGGCTGAACCCATCAGGAATGAACGGCGATTGACCTGCATGATATCCTCCTTGTCCCAATATGCCCCGCTGCCATCCTCCAATGGCCTGTCGGGGCATTTCGGCAAACAGGGTACGCAAAAAAATATTTATTGCAAGAAGTAATCATTTTCTTGCAAATTTGCATAACTTGCATAATGTTTGCCTATGAACGACCAAAAGATCAGACGGCCGCGTCAGGCCGATATAGCCACATTGGCCGGCGTCTCCGTCTCCACGGTGTCGCGCGTGCTTGCCAACGAACCTGGTATCAGCGAAACCGTTCGCCGCCAGATCCTGAAGGTGGCGGCCGAGCACGGCTACCCGGTCAAGCCGGCTTCCGAAGCCGTTGCCGGGGGGCTGGCGCTGATTGCCAGCGACGGCGTCACGGGCGGTCTCAGCGTTTTCTATGAAGCGATCGTCGACGGCTTGCGTGCCGGAGCCGTCGACGCAGGCATGCCGTTCGAGGTCCGGCTGGTCCGGGAGGATCGCACCACGCCGGATGCCGTGCGCGACCATATGCAGGCGGCAGGCGTCGAAGGTCTCTTCCTCGTCGGCATCGATCCGAACGAGATGTTGCGCGGCTGGCTGCAAGCCGGCATGACGCCGACCGTTCTTGTCAACGGCACCGATCCCAGGATGCAGTTCGATGGCGTTTCGCCGGCTAATTTCTTTGGAGCCTATGAGGCGACCAGCCGGTTGACCAAGGCCGGCCATCGCCGCATCCTGCATCTGAGCGGCTCCCACCGCCATACGATCCGGGAGCGCGTGCGCGGTTTCGAGGCGGCGATCGCCGCCGTCCCCGGTGCCGAGGGCCGTTTTGTGTCCATGACGCTGCAGGGCAGCGCCAGCCGCGAGGCCCATGAACACACGGCTGCGATCCTTGCCGAAAATGCCGGTTTCACCGCCGCCTTCTGCATGAATGATTTCATCGCCGTCGGCGTGCTCGAGGCGGTCACCGAAGCCGGTCTGCGTGTGCCGGAAGATTTCGCGATCGTCGGCTTCGATGATCTGCCCTGCGCGCTGATGACCAATCCGCAGCTTTCCACCATGCGCGTCGACCGCGCCGCTCTCGGGCGCGAGGCCGTTTCGCTGATGCTGTCCCGTTTCCGCGACAGGACGGCACCGGCGCGCCACATCTGCCAGGCAGTCGTTCCCGTTCCGGGAGGGACCGTTGTGAACGTCGAACCCCGTGAGTGACGCCGATGACCTATGATCCCGCCAGCGCCAACCCGCTCGCAGGCAATCCGCTCGAAACCCGTGCCGATATGAGCCGCGCCCTCCTTGATCTGTTCGATCCGCTGCTTCCCTGCTTTTCGAAGGACAATGCCCGCGTCAGGTTGAGCGGCACCGCCGCCCATTTCGACCGGGCGGCGGCCGACCTCGAAGGCTTCGCCCGGCCGCTCTGGGGATTGGCGCCGCTTGGTGCCGGCAACGGCGACTTTGCCCATTGGCATCGTTTCGCCGAAGGCCTCGCAAACGGCACCGATCCCGCCCATCCCGAATATTGGGGAACGGTCAATGGCCGCGATCAGCGGATGGTCGAGCTTGCCGCTCTCGGTTTTGCCCTGGCGCTGGTGCCGGAAAAGATCTGGGAACCGCTCGATGCGCGTGCCCGCGGCAATGTGATCGCCTATCTCAAGCATGTCAGGCAGTTCGACTATGCCGACAACAACTGGAAATTCTTCCGGATTTTCGTCGACATCGCGCTCGATCGTCTCGGCGCCGATTTCGACCGCAGCCTGACGCGGCAATATCTGCAGGAACTCGAAGGCTTCTATATCGGCGACGGCTGGTATCGCGACGGCAACGTGCGCCGCATCGACCATTACATTCCCTTTGCCATGCATTTCTATGGCCTGATCTATTCGAAGCTCGTCGACGACGATTATGCAAAGCGCTATCGCGAGCGCGCGATCCTTTTTGCCCGGGATTTCCGGCATTGGTTTGCCGCGGACGGGGCGACGATCCCCTTCGGCCGCAGTCTGACCTATCGCTTCGCCTGCGCCGGCTTCTGGTCGGCGCTTGCCTTTGCCGATGTTGAAGCTCTGCCCTGGGGTGAGGTCAAGCATCTCTGCCTGCAGCATCTGCGCTGGTGGAAGGACAAGCCGATTGCCGATCGCGACGGCGTGCTGTCGATCGGTTTCGGCTATCCAAACCTGCTGATGTCCGAAAGCTACAATTCCACCGGTTCGCCCTATTGGGCCTTCAAGGCCTTCCTGCCGCTGGCGATCGCGGAGGATCATCCATTCTGGACCGCGACGGAAAAAGCGCCGGAGCAGGCGCCTGAGGTCGTTCCCCAGCACCATCCCGGCATGGTGATCATGCGGGCGGGCGGCGATGTCGTGGCGCTATCCTCCGGCCAGGAAAATCTGCAGATGCGGTTCGGCACGGAAAAATACGCCAAGTTCGCCTATTCCGCCCGCTACGGCTTCAGCGTCGAGGCCGATGAGCGCGCCTTTGCGCTCGCCGCCTTTGATTCGATGCTGGCCTTCAGCGATGACGGCCTGCACTACCGGGTGCGCGAAACGAACGAGGAGGCCAGGCTCGCAGGCGACGTGCTTTTTGCGAAATGGTCGCCTTTCCCGGATGTCGGCGTCGAAACCTGGCTCGTGCCCGCAGTACCTTGGCATATCCGCCTCCACCGGGTGAGGACAAGCCGGCCGCTGCGGATTGCCGAAGGCGGATTTGCCATCGGTCGCCGGGATTTCGAGCTGGATAGGCTGTCCGCCTCGAATGGGGTTGCCTATGCAATCGGCGAGGCCGATTTCACCGGCATTCTCGATCTCGGCTCTTCGGTGAAACGGTCCGGGCTCGTCCAGAAGGCAATGCCCAACACCAATGTGATCGTTGCGAAAACCCTCGTGCCGCAGCTGCGCGGCCAGATTCCGGCCGGCGAAACCATCCTGGTGACGGCGGTGCTGGGGCTTGACAATCCCGCTGCCGTTTCGTCTGCCTGGACAAGACCGCCGAAAGCGCCTGACATTACGGCGCTGGAGGCCGTGGTGAGGGAAAGGGGCGTGACGGTGAGCGCCATCGAAGCGCCGGGGCAGATGCCATGAGCCATCCGGCGATTGTCCTTGCCATGCAGCCGTCGCGCACCGAGCATGTCTTGCCGGATGAGGTTCTGCGCCGGCTGGACGGCATCGGCCGCCTGCTGGACGCTAAACCGCTGCAGCGTTTCGACGACGAGCGTGCGAGGCGTCTGCTGGCCCAGGCCGAAATCCTGATCACCGGCTGGGGCGGACCCTATGCCGGGACCGAAATGCTTACCGCGGCGCCGCACCTCAAGCTCATCGTTCATGCTGCGGGCACGGTCAAGGGCGTCATCGACGACGCCATCTTCGCGGCCGGTATCCCGGTCAGCCATGCGGCCGAGGCCAACGCCGTGCCGGTTGCCGAATTCACGCTTGCCGCGATCATCTTCGCCGGCAAGCGGGTCTTCCGTTTCCGCGATCTCTATGTCGCCGATCGCAACCGCGACCGGACCCATTCGATGCAGCGTCAGGCGATCGGAAATTACCGCCGCACCGTCGGCATCGTCGGCGCTTCGCGCATCGGTCGGCGCGTCATCGAGCTGTTGAAACCCTTCGACTACAGGCTGCTGCTCTCCGATCCCACGCTCGATGCCGCCGAGGCGGCCTGCCTCGGAGCGGAAAAGGTCGAGCTCGACGAATTGATGCGGCAAGCCGATATCGTTTCCCTGCATGCGCCGTCGCTGCCCTCGACGCAGCATATGATCGATGCGCGAAGGCTGTCGCTGATGAAGGACGGGGCGACACTCATCAACACGGCGCGCGGCATTCTTATCGATGAGGCCGCACTGCTCTCAGTGCTGAAGAGCGGCCGCATCGACGCGGTCATCGACGTCACCGATCCGGAGATCCCTGAGCCCGATTCTGCTTTCTACGATCTGCCGAATGTCTTTCTGACGCCGCATATTGCCGGCGCCGTCGGCCTGGAACGGGCGCGCCTCGGCGAGATGGCGGCTGACGAGGTCGAGCGCTTCGTGGCCGGTCGGCCGCTGCTCTACCAAATCCGCCGGGAGAATCTCGAAAACATCGCCTGACGCGTGCCTCGCCGAGCGAGCTTACACAGCAGGCGTCAGCGTGACGACCTCAGCGAATTCGGCGAACCGTCATTGGCAAGCTCAGGCATCAGCTCGGCGATGTCGACCACCTTGCCGGTGCGCGAGCTCGTCAGCGCGGCAATACCGCAAAGCACGGACATGGCGCCCGCCCGCGTGCCGGCGCGCTGCGCGAGCCTGTCTTCCATATCCGGCTTGAAGATCATGTTGCGCATCCGGTCGTCGCCGCCGTAATGGCCGCCGGTGAAATGCGGAACGACGATGCGCTCCACCGCCTCCTTGCCGTTCGGGAAATTCCGGATCAGCAGAATCGTGTCCTGCTTCGGCTCTTCCCAGGGCTGGGCCTCGTATTGGCGAAGCTCGATCCGCCCCTTGGTGCCGTTGAAGGCGAGGTGATGGCCTTCGATCGGCTGGAAAGTGTTCAGCGAATAGGAGACGTGGACGTTGTTGCGGTAACGGAGCGACACCACCATCGTATCGGGAATGTCGATGTCCTCGCGGAAGACGCAGCCGTCGCGGAAGTAGCCGTCGATCTTCGAGGGATCCTCGTAGAGCTGGTCGAGGAAGGGATCGGCTTCAAGATCGAGATAGTAGTCGCATTCCTGCGTGTGCGGACAGAGCTTGCAGCGGGGCCCGCGGAACGGGCCCTTGCGGCCGTAATTCTGCAGGTCGGCAAACGAGGTGACGGACTCCGGATCGCTGTCGAGATACCAGTTCAGCAGATCGAAATGATGCGTTGCCTTGTGGACGAATAGGCTGCCGGAATTTTCCGTATAGGCGTGCCAGCGACGGAAGTAGTCGGCGCCGTGCTTGGTGTTGAGATACCAGTGGAAGTCGACTGAGGTCACCCGGCCGATCTCGCCGGCGTTCAGCAGTTCCTTGATCTTGCCGGCCGTCGGCGCATAGCGATAATTGAAGGAGACGTCGACCCGGCGGCCGGTGCGCTTTTCTGCGTCGAGAATCCGGCGAATTTTCTCGATCGAGGTGGTCATCGGCTTTTCGGTGATGACATCGATGCCGGACTCCAGCGCCCGCACAATGATATCGTCATGCGTATGGTCGGGCGTGCAGACGATGACCAGATCCGGCTTCTGCTCGACGAGCATGGAATCGATATTGTCATAGAGCGGCGCGTTGCTGCCGATCATGTTGCGGGCGCGCTCGCCGCGCAGCGAATTCTTCTCGACGATGGCTGTGAGGTCGACATGTTCGCGCCAGCCGGCCAGCAGATCCTTGCCCCACATGGTGGTGCCGCGGTTCCCGGTGCCGATCAGGGCAAAACGGCGTTTCTCCATCGAATGATCCTCCTGCATGCGTGATGAAACAATTATTGAAAATCAGATCTGGCAGCAGCTCCGGAAGCGTTCGACGCAGGTGGCGATCACCTCGTCGGCCGGGCGTTTCCACCAGGTCTCGGCCGAGAAGATCTCCACCTCCTGCGCGCCGAAGAAGCCGGCGGCCTCGATCATTCGTCTTATGCCTTTGAGGTCGATCACGCCATCGCCCATCATGCCGCGGTCGAGCAGCATATCCCGGGTCGGCACCAGCCAGTCGCAGATGTGATGGGCAAAGATGCGTTTCATGCGGCCCGCTCGAGCAATCTGGTTGGCAAGATCGGGGTCCCACCAGACATGGTAGACATCGATCGCCACCCCGACATCCTCGCCAAGCGGCTCGCACATGTCGAGCGCCTGACCGAGCGTGTTCACGCAGGCGCGGTCGGCGGCATACATCGGATGCAGCGGTTCGATCGCGAGCTTCATGCCGGCCGCCTGCGCATGCGGCAGCACGGCGGCAATGCCGTCGAACACCATCTGACGGGCCGCAACGATATCCTTCGAACTGCCCGGCAGGCCGCCGACGACGAGCACGAGGCAGTCGGCTGAAAATGCGGCCGCCTCGTCGATGGCGCGCCTGTTGTCGTCGAGATTTTTCTGCCAGTCGGCATTATTTGCCGCCGGGAAGAAACCGCCGCGGCAAAGCCCGGTCAGCTTGATGCCGTTCGATTTGACGATGCGCACCGCCTCGTCAAGACCGACCTTGGCGACCTGATCGCGCCAGGGCGCGATCGAGGTGATGCCGTGTTTCAGGCAGATGTCGACGGCTTCGGCAAAGCCACATTGCTCGCGGATCGTCGCCAGATTGATCGAAAGTCCTTCGACCTGCATGTCATTCTCCTCCCAGCCGGTGTCCCGCTTCAGTTGACGCCGTGGACGGCGAGCACCTGGCGCATGCGGCTTGCGGCGAGTTCGGGGTCGGCCAGCACCCGCGCTTTGTCGGCGAGACGGAAAAGCTCCGCCAGGTGCGCCAGCGAGCGAGTGCTCTGCTGTCCGCCGACCATGACGAAATGATCCTGCAGACCGTTGAGATAGGCGAGGAAGACGACGCCGGTCTTGTAGAAGCGCGTCGGCGCCTTGAAGATGTGGCGCGACAGCGGTACGGTCGGCTCCAGCAGATCGAAGAATTCATGGTTGCTCTTGCGGCCGAGCGCTTCGAGGGCCGCCGAAGCTGCCGGCGCGATCGCATCGAAAATACCGAGCAGCGCGTCGGAATGGCCCGCTTCGTCGCCGGCGATCAGTTCGGCATAGTTGAAATCGTCGCCTGTATACATGCGCACGCCCTTCGGCAGTTGGCGGCGCATCGCCACTTCCTTCTCCTTGGAGAGCAGCGAGATCTTGATGCCGTCGACCTTGTCGGCATGGGCCCTAATCACCTCGAGGCAGGTCTCCATGGCTTTCAGATGGTCGCCATTGCCCCAATACCCCTCGAGCGCCGGATCGAACATTTCGCCGAGCCAATGGATGATGACAGGGTCTTTCACCTGGCGGAGGATGCGGTCGTAGACGCTGACATAGTCGTCCGGCCCCTTGGCGGCGGCGGCAAGTGCCCGGCTCGCCATCAGGATGATGCGGCCGCCGGCCGCCTCCACCGTTTCGATCTGCTCCTCATAGGCCCTGAGAATAGTGTCGACGGTGACGTCGGGGCCAGGCGTCAGATGATCGGTGCCGGCCCCGCAGGCAATCATCGCATCCTTGCGCCCGGCCGCTTCATCAAGCGCCCGGCGGATCAGCTCGCGCGCTTCCGGCCAGCCCAGGCCCATGCCGCGCTGCGCCGTATCCATCGCCTCGGCAACGCCGAGGCCGAGATCCCAGAGCCGGTGGCGGAAGGCAAGCGTCCGCTCCCAGTCGATCGCCGGCGTCAGCCACGGATCGTTGTCGGCAAGCGGATCGGCAACGACATGAGCGGCGGCAAAGGCGATGCGCGGAAAGGCCTTGGCGTCGCGCTTGGCGACCGCGATCGGCGTGCCGGTCAGCGTATAGGGGACGATCTTGCCGTCGAGGGGGAGATTGATCGTCGTCACGGTTCAGAGCTCCAGTGCGGGAACGTCGAGCCAGCGGCGTTCGGCCCAGGATTTCAGGCCGAGCTCGGCGAGCTGCACGCCCTTGGCGCCGGCTTCCAGGCCATAGGGCCACGGCGCATCTTCGACGACATGGCGGATGAACATTTCCCACTGCGCCTTGAAGCCGTTGTCGAAGGCCTGGGTGTCCGGAACCTCGTCCCAGGTCTTGTAGAAGTCGATCGTCTGCGGTTGATCCGGGTTCCAGACCGGCTTCGGCGTGTTGACGCGGTGCTGGCTCCAGCATTTCGTCAGGCCGGCGACGGCCGAACCATGGGTGCCGTCGACCTGGAAGGTGACGAGATCGTCACGACGGACGCGCACCGCCCAGGAGGAATTGATCTGCGCGATCGCGCCGCCCTCGAGCTCGAAGGTCGCATAGGCCGCATCATCCGTATCGCAATCATAGGGCTTGCCCTGTTCGTCAATGCGGCGCGGAATATGCGTTGCGCCAAGGCAGGAGACGGCCTTCACTTCGCCGAACAGATTGTCGAGCACGTAACGCCAGTGGCAGAGCATGTCGAGAATGATGCCGCCGCCGTCGCCCTTGCGGTAGTTCCAGGACGGACGCTGGGCGGGCACGCCCCAATCGCCTTCGAAGACCCAGTAGCCGAATTCGCCGCGCACCGAGAGGATCTTGCCGAAGAAGCCGGAATCCTTGAGCAGCGCCAGCTTGCGCAGGCCGGGCAGGAAAAGCTTATCCTGCACGACGCCGTGCTTGAGGCCCGAGCGGCGCGCCTTGCGGGCAAGGTCGACCGCCACTTGCAGGTCGTCGGAGATCGGCTTTTCGCAATAGACGTGCTTGCCGGCATCGAGCGCCTTGGACAGCAGCTCGGCGCGCATCAACGTCGTGCCGGCGTCGAAGAAGATCGTGTCGTCGGGATTGGCGAGCGCGGCGTCGAGATCGGTCGACCAGCGCTTGATGCCGTGCCTCTTCGCCAGCTCTTCCATCTTGGCGCCGTTGCGGCCGACGATGATCGGGTCGATCTCGAGTTTCTCGCCCGATTTCAGCGTGATGCCGCCCTGATCGCGGAAGGCGAGGATCGAACGCACCAGGTGCTGATTGTAACCCATACGGCCGGTAACGCCGTGCAAGATGATCCCCAAGCGTGCCATTTTTTCCTCCCTGGAATCTTTTGCGGCGGGGAGCGGGCATTTGCCCCCCCCTCCCGAGCCGGTAACTAAACAGTTACTTGATGGCAGAAGAGCGGCGCGGCTGTCAAGAGTCGAATCCGACTTTCAGAGACTCAGCGCTTGATCGAGGTGAGCGTGACGTGGACGATATGCCTTTCCCAGGCATTGAGATGAGTCGGCTCGATCAGGTCGCGGCCGAAGATCGTCGAAAGCGTGTACTGGTTCGACAGGTAGAAATAACCGAGTGAGGCGATTGTCAGGTAGACATGCAGGGGATCGGCGGTTTCGATGAAGACACCCTGTTTCTTTCCCTGCTCGAGCACTTGAGAAAGCTCGCCGATCAGATGCGAATGCAGTTCCTTGAGCCGGACTGACTGGCGCAGCCAGCGGGCGCGATGCAGATTTTCTGTGCCGAGCAGGCTGAGGAATTCCGGGTGCTGGAGAAAATAACGCCAGGTGAACAACGCCAGTTCGCCGATGCCCTCCTCCGGGCTGCGGTCGCCGATATGAAGCGCGCGCTCGGCGGTACGGATGCCGACATAAGCTTCTTCGAGCACGCGGAGATAGAGCTGCTCCTTGTCGCCGAAATAATGATAGAGCATGCGCTTGTTGGTGCCGGCGCGTTCGGCGATGGCGTCGACGCGGGCCCCGCCCATGCCGTTTTCGGCGAATTCCCGGGTTGCCGCCTCAAGGATCGCGGCGCGCGTCCGCTCCGGATCGCGTTGCGTCGTCCGTTCCTGAGGTGGGCGTCGAGACCTTTTCTTCTCCCCATTCTCCCCGCTGTCGTTCATCGCTCCACCTCCGTCTCGCATGTTGCGCTCATAAGCCTTCGGTGCGAAATTGTAAAAACCGAATTTGCAGGGCTCAAACAGCCGGAGCACGATGTCGCCCGAAACCGCTCACACTTTTCGGCACCACGCTCTAGCCGACACCGCTTGACACACTTGCCGCTTTGCTCGTAGCTTGTAACCAATTAGTTATTTATGCAAGGGTAACTAGTTTCGGAAGCGTGTGGAGGCGCTTCCCTTTGGAGGAGGAAAAAATGACCCTACGTGTAAGCAGACGTAATTTCGTTGCGGGAGGGGCCACGCTCCTTTCGCTCTCGGCGCTTGGAACCAGCGCTTTGGCACAGGAAAAGCGCTTGCGTCTCCTGTGGTGGGGCTCGCAGCCACGCGCAGATCGTACCAACAAGGTATCGCAGCTCTATCAGTCTAAGAATTCGGGCACGTCGATCACCGGCGAATTCCTCGGCTGGGGCGATTACTGGCCGCGCCTTGCGACCCAGGTCGCCGGTCGCAACGCGCCCGACGTCATCCAGATGGATTACCGCTATATCGTTCAGTATGCCCGGCGCGGCGCGCTTGCCCCGCTCGAATCCTATATGCCGGCCAAGCTCAACCTCGACGATTTCGACAAGGCGCAGATCGAAGGCGGCAGCGTCGACGGCCATCTCTATGGCGTCAGCCTCGGCGCGAATTCGGCCGCCACGGTCCTGAACACCACCGCCTTCAAGGAAGCCGGCGTCGATCTGCCGACGCAGGCGACCACTTGGGAAGAATTCGCCCGCATGGGTGCGGAGATCACCAAGGCCGGTAAACGCAAGGGCATGTTCGGCATGGCCGACGGCAGCGGCGGTGAACCACTGTTCGAAAACTGGCTGCGCCAGCGCGGCAAGGCGCTTTATACTGCCGACGGCAAGATCGCCTTCGGCGTGGACGACGCCTCGGAATGGTACGACATGTGGGCCAAGTTCCGTGAGGCCGGCGCCTGCGTTCCCGCCGATGTCCAGGCTCTCGACAAGAACGATATCGACACCAACACGGTCTCGCTCGGCAAGTCGGCTGCCGGTTTTGCCCATTCCAACCAGTTCGTCGCCTATCAGGCAATGAACAAGGACAAGCTGGCGCTGACCAACTATATGCGGATCAAGGCGGATTCGAAGGGTGGCCATTATCGCAAGCCTTCGATGTTCTTCTCGGTCTCGGCCCAGTCGCAAGCGGTCGACCTGGCCGTGGACTACGTCAATTTCTTCGTCAAGAACCCCGAGGCAGCGGTCCTCCTGGATGTCGAACGCGGCATTCCGGAATCGAGCGCCATGCGCGAGGTCGTCGCGGCGAAGCTCGATGAGAACGGCAAGGTTCCGCTGGAATATGTCAGCGGCCTTGGCGATCTCGCCGGCAAATTGCCGCCGCCGCCGCCCGCCGGCGCCGGTGAAGGCGAACTGATGCTGCGTAACATCGCCGAACAGGTGGCCTTCGGACAGCTATCTCCTGCCGATGGCGGCAAACAGCTTGTCACCGAAATCACGCAGATTCTCGCACGAGGCTGATCCCGTATGAGCAATGCGATGCGCACGCCCGCAGGGGCCATAAATGTGGAAAGATATCAGGGGGCCGTGGCCGAAGGACGTTTCAGGCGTCTCTGGAACGCCAATGCTCCCGGCTATCTCTTCCTTCTTCCATGGCTCATCGGCTTTTTCGGGCTGACGCTCGGGCCGGCCCTGATTTCGCTCTACCTCTCCTTCACCGACTTCGACATGCTGCAGTCGCCGAGGTGGGTGGGAATAGCGAATTACGTGCGCATCGCCACGGCGGATCCGAAATTTTCGGCCGCCATGCACGTCACCTTGACCTATGTCGTCTTCTCCGTCCCGTTCAAACTGACCTTCGCCTTGCTGGTCGCCATGGCGCTGAACCGCGGCCTGCGCGGGTTGCCGATCTATCGGGCCATCTTCTATCTCCCCTCATTGCTGGGCGGCAGCGTGGCGATCGCCGTGCTCTGGCGTCAGCTTTTCGCCAGCGATGGCCTCGTCAATGCCGCGCTCTCGCATTTCGGCATCGAAGGTCCGAGCTGGATCTCGCATCCGAACTATTCGATCTACACGCTGGTGGCGCTGTCGGTCTGGCAGTTCGGCTCGCCGATGATTATTTTCCTGGCCGGCCTGCGCCAGATCCCGCAGGACATGTATGAGGCGGCCAGCCTCGACGGCGCCTCGAAATTCCGGCAATTCTACAAGATCACCCTGCCGCTTCTGACGCCGGTGATCTTCTTCAATGCCGTCGTCCAGACGATCGAAGCCTTCAAGGCCTTCACGCCGGCCTTCATCATATCAGGCGGCACGGGCGGCCCGATCAACTCGACGCTGTTCTACACGCTCTACCTCTATCAGGAAGCCTTCGGCAATTTCCGCATGGGCTATGCCTCGGCGCTTGCCTGGATCCTGGTGGTGATCATCGCGATCTTCACCGCTTTCTCCTTCCTGACCTCGCGTTATTGGGTGCACTACGATGACTGAGATGACCGCTTCCGTCACTGCGGCCAGGCCGCCATCGGATATCAACAAACGCAGCCTGCCGGGGTCGCTCATCATCCACGCCCTGCTGATCGCCGCGTCGCTTCTCATGCTCTATCCGCTGTTGTGGATGGTTTCGGCATCGGTCAGACCGGAAAACGAGATCTTCTCCTCGACCTCGCTTATCCCGTCGTCGATCGATCTCTCCTCCTATGCGCGCGGCTGGGTCGGCCTCGATGTCAGCTTTGGCCGGTTCTTCTGGAATTCGCTCGTCATCTCGCTGCTGGTGGTGACCGGCAATGTTATCGCCTGTTCGCTGACGGCCTTCGCCTTTGCGCGGCTGCGTTTTGCCGGCCGGAACTTCTGGTTCGCGATCATGCTCGGCACGCTGATGATCCCCTATCACGTGACGCTGATCCCACAATATGTGCTCTTCCTCAACCTCGGCTGGGTTAACACCATCCTGCCGCTCGTCGTGCCGAAGTTCCTGGCAAGCGATGCCTTCTTCATCTTCCTGATGGTGCAGTTCTTCCGCGGCATCCCGCGCGAACTCGATGAGGCGGCGATGATGGATGGCTGCAGCGCCTGGCGCATCTACTGGAAGATCATGCTGCCGCTGTCGCTGCCGGTGCTGGCGACGGCCGCCATCTTCTCCTTCATCTGGACCTGGGACGATTTCTTCGGTCCGCTGATCTACCTGAACGACATGAACACCTATACGATCCAGCTCGGCCTGCGCACCTTCGTGGATTCCACCAGCGCATCGGATTGGGGTGGCCTGTTCGCCATGTCGACTCTGACGCTGGTGCCGGTCTTCTTCTTCTTCCTGTTCTTCCAGCGCCTTCTGATCGAGGGCATCGCCACGACGGGCATGAAGCGCTGATGGCGGCAACGGGAAAGAACGAGATGAGCATCAGGACGGTCGCGATTGTCGGCTGCGGTATCGGCCGCTCCCATATCGTCGAGGGTTATTTGCCGCATGCCGACAAGTTCAAGGTCGCGGCAATCTGCGACCTGAATGAACAGCGTCTGGCGGCCGTCGGCGACGAGTTCGGCATCGAACGGCGTACCACCTCCTTCGCCGAGCTGCTCGCCGACGACACGATCGACATCATCGATATCTGCACCCCGCCGGGCATCCATCTGGAGCAGGTGGTCGCCGCGCTCGCCGCCGGTAAACATGTCGTTTGCGAAAAGCCGCTGACCGGTTCGCTTGCCGGCGTCGATACCATCATGGAAGCGGAAAGGAACGCCAAAGGCGTGCTGATGCCGATCTTCCAATACCGCTATGGCGACGGTATCCAGAAGGCCAAGCGGATCATCGACGCCGGTATTGCCGGCAAAGCCTATACGGCCTCGGTCGAAACCTTCTGGCTGCGCAAGCCGGAATATTACGCCGTGCCCTGGCGCGGCAAATGGGCGACGGAACTCGGCGGTGTGCTCGTCACCCATGCCCTGCATCTGCACGACATGCTGATGCATCTCATGGGTCCGGCGGCAAGGGTCTTCGGCCGCGTCGCCACCCGCGTCAACGATATCGAGGTCGAGGATTGCGCCTCCGCCAGCCTGCTGATGGAAAACGGCGCCTTCGTCTCGCTGTCCTGCACGCTTGGTTCGCAGGAGCAGATGAGCCGGCTTAGGCTGCATTTCGAGAATGTCACTTTCGAAAGCACCCATGAGCCCTACACACCAGGCAAGGATCCCTGGAAGATCATCGCCGCGAATGACGACGTGCAGGAAAAGATCGACCGGGTGGTCGGCGACTGGCAGCCGGTCGCGCCGCGCTTCACCACCCAGATGGGCCAGTTCCATGCCTTCCTCAGCGGTCAAGGACCGCTGCCGGTGACAACGACGGACGCGCGCCGCGCGCTGGAACTCGTCACCGCCATCTACCAGTCTTCCGACAGCGGCGCTGAAGTGCCGCTGCCGGTCGGTCCCGACAGTCCGAAATACGCCGATTGGCGCGCAAGAACGAAGTAATCGGCAAAAGAGAGGTTTTGAGAAGATGGCAACCAGTGTCGTTCTTCAGAAGGTCGAGAAGCGTTATGGCTCGCTGGACGTGATCCATGGCATCGACCTGACGATCGATCCCGGCGAATTCGTCGTTTTTGTCGGCCCCTCGGGCTGCGGAAAATCGACCCTTCTGCGCATGATCGCCGGTCTCGAGGAGATCTCGGGCGGCGCGTTGCTGCTCGACAGCGAGCGCATGAACGAAGTGGCGCCGGCCAAGCGCGGCATCGCCATGGTCTTCCAGTCCTACGCGCTCTATCCTCATATGTCGGTCTATAAGAACCTCGCCTTCGGCCTGGAGACGGCGGGTTACAAGAAGGCCGATATTCAGCCGAAAGTGAAGCGGGCCGCCGAGATCCTGCAGATCGAGAAGCTCCTGGAGCGCAAGCCGAAGGCGCTCTCCGGCGGCCAGCGCCAGCGTGTCGCGATCGGCCGCGCCATCGTGCGCGAGCCGCGTATTTTCCTGTTCGACGAGCCGTTGTCGAACCTCGATGCCGAACTGCGCGTGCAGATGCGCGTCGAAATCTCCCGCCTGCACCGCAGCCTCGGCAACACGATGATCTATGTCACCCATGACCAGGTCGAAGCCATGACGATGGCGGACAAGATCGTGGTGTTGAATTCCGGCCGCATCGAGCAGGTCGGCGCGCCGCTCGATCTTTACAACAACCCGGCCAACCGCTTCGTCGCCGGTTTCATCGGCAGCCCGAAGATGAATTTCCTGAAGGCCCGCATCGAGCAGGTCGGTGAGACCGAAACCAGCATCCATGTCTGCGGCAATTCCGTCCATCTGCCGCGCCGGTTGAAAGGCGCGGTCGGACAGGATGTCACCTTCGGCATCCGCCCCGAGCATCTTTCGCTGACCGAAGGCGCTATCACGCTCTCGACCGTCAATGTCGATCTCGTCGAAAACCTGGGCGGCGCCACCATGCTCTACACCACGACGCCGGATAGCCAGCTCCTGACCGTCGCGCTTGACGGCCAGCAGAAGGTGGAACGTGGCACCAATGTGAAGACCTTCTTCGATCCGGCCCGCTGCCACGTCTTCGACGCCGCCGGCAAGACGATCTAAGCGCTGCTTGACATAGGATCCTCCTCTGCCCCATCATTTCCGAAGGGGCTGAAGGGGAATAAGCATGACGCCTGAAGATAGGATTCATGCGCTTGGCATCTGGCAGGGCCCGATCGATATTTCGCCGATAGCAGGCGGCATCACCAACAGGAACTACCTGGTCAGCGATGCCGTCGCGCGTTGCGTCGTCAGGCTCGGCACCGATATCCCGATCCATCACATCAGCCGGCAGAACGAGCTTGCCGCAAGCCGTGCGGCGCATGCCGCCGGCATATCGCCTGCCGTCATCCATCATTCGCCGGGCGTTCTGGTGCTCGAATATATCGAGGCGAGAGCGCTTTCGCCTGATGATATCAGGAGGCCGGAAACGCTCGCCCGGGTCGTGCCGCTGGTGCGCGCCTGCCACCGCGACATCGCCCGGCATTTCCGCGGCCAGGCGATGATCTTCTGGGTCTTTCACGTCATCCGCGATTACGCCGCCAATCTGAAGGCCGCGGGCAGCGCCTATCTGCCTCTGCTGCCGGTGCTGGTCGGCCGAGCCGAGGCGCTGGAAGAAGCGGCAGGGCCTTTCGAAATCGCCTTCGGCCACAACGACCTGCTGGCCGCCAATTTTCTCGACGACGGCAAGCGGCTCTGGCTGATCGACTGGGATTATGCCGGCTTCAACACGCCGCTTTTCGATCTCGGCGGATTGGCCTCCAACAATGAGCTCCCGCAAACGGCAGAACACACGATGCTGGAGACCTATTTCGACCGGCCGCTGACCGATGATCTCAGCAGGCGCTATGGCGCGATGAAATGCGCTTCGCTGCTGCGCGAGACGCTCTGGAGCATGATTTCGGAAATCCATTCCAGCATCGATTTCGACTATGCCGCCTATACGGCCGAAAATCTCGCGCGTTTCGAACGCGCCTATCAAGCCTTTGAACAGGATCAATAAATGACGAGGGAATTACCGAAGACGGCGAAAGCCGTGGTCATCGGCGGCGGCATTATCGGCTGTTCGACAGCCTATCATCTCGGCAAGCTCGGCTGGACCGATACCGTCCTGCTGGAGCGCAAGAAGCTCACCTCGGGCACCACCTTCCATGCCGCCGGCCTCGTCGGCCAGCTGCGCACCAGCGCCAACATCACCCAGCTTCTCGGTTATTCCGTCGATCTCTACAAGCGGCTGGAGGAGGAGACCGGCCTCGGCACCGGCTGGAAGATGAATGGCGGCCTGCGCCTTGCCTGCAACGAGGAGCGCTGGACCGAGGTCCGGCGCCAGGCGACCACCGCCCAGTCCTTCGGCCTCGAAATGCAATTGCTGACGCCGCAGGAAGCATTCGATCTCTGGCCGCTGATGACAACGGACGATCTCGTCGGCGCCGCCTTCCTTCCCACGGACGGCCAGGCCAATCCCTCCGACATCACCCAGGCGCTGGCGAAAGGCGCCCGCATGTCAGGCGTTTCGATCTTCGAGGACACCGAAGTCATCGACCTGGAAATCGACAAGGGAAGGATCCGCGCCGTCGTCACCGCTGAGGGCCGCATCGAATGCGAGCGCGTCGTCGTCTGCGCCGGCCAGTGGACGCGCGCCTTTGCCGCCCGCTTCGGCGTCAACGTGCCGCTGGTCTCCGTCGAGCATCAATACATCATCACCGAATCCTTCGGCGTGCCCTCCAACCTGCCGACGCTGCGCGATCCCGATCGCCTGACCTATTACAAGGAAGAGGTCGGCGGCATCGTCATGGGCGGCTATGAGCCGAATCCCATTCCCTGGGCGCAAAACGGCATCCCCGACGGCTTCCACTACACGCTGCTGGACAGCAATTTCGATCATTTCGAGCAGATCATGGAACAGGCGCTCGGCCGCGTTCCGGCATTGGAAAATGTCGGCGTCAAGCAGCTGCTGAACGGCCCGGAAAGCTTCACGCCGGATGGCAACTTCATTCTCGGCGAGGCGCCGGAGCTGAAGAATTTCTTCGTCGGCGCCGGCTTCAACGCCTTCGGCATCGCCTCGGCCGGCGGCGCCGGCATGGCGCTTGCCGAATGGGTGACGAAGGGCGAACCACCCTATGATTTGTGGCCGGTCGATATCCGCCGCTTCGGCCGCCCGCATTTCGATACCGACTGGGTGCGCACCCGCACGCTCGAAGCCTATGGCAAACATTACACCATGGCCTGGCCGTTCGAGGAGCATTCGAGCGGCCGCCCCTGCCGCAAATCGCCGCTTTACGACCGGCTGAAGGCGCAGGGCGCCTGTTTCGGCGAAAAGCTCGGCTGGGAGCGGCCGAACTGGTTTGCCGATCTCTTCGCCAACGAGGAGCCGAAGGATGTCTACAGTTATGCCAGACAGAACTGGTTCGACGCCGTCGGCCGCGAGCACAAGGCGGTGCGTGAAGCGGCCGTCATCTTCGACCAGACCTCCTTTGCCAAATTCGTGCTGAAGGGCAGGGATGCCGAGGCAGCGCTCTCCTGGATCGCTTCCAACGATGTCGCAAGGCCTGTGGGATCGCTCATCTACACGCAGATGCTCAACGACAAGGGCGGCATTGAATGCGACGTGACGGTCGCCCGCATCGCCGAGAACGAATATTACATCGTCACCGGCACCGGTTTTGCCACCCATGATTTCGACTGGATCGCCCGCAATATACCGGCAAAGATGCATGCCGAGCTGGTCGACGTCACGTCAGCCTATTCGGTGCTGTCACTGATGGGACCGAATTCGCGCGCCGTGCTGGAAAAGGTGACGGGCAGCGACGTCTCGAATGCGGCCTTCCCCTTCGGCCGGGTCAGGACCATCGGCATATCAGGCTGCCCGGTGCGGGCGCTGCGCATCACCTATGTCGGCGAGCTTGGTTACGAGCTGCATATTCCCGTTGAATATGCGACGACGGTCTATGACGTGCTGATGGCATCAGGCGGCGAATTCGGCCTGGTCAATGCCGGCTACCGCGCCATCGAGAGCTGCCGCCTGGAAAAGGGCTATCGCGCCTGGGGATCGGATATCGGTCCCGACCATACGCCTGTTGAAGCCGGTCTCGGTTGGGCGGTGAAGATGCGCAAGGCCATTCCCTTCCGCGGCCGCGAAGCGATCGAACGGCAGCTTGCAGGCGGGGTGAACAAGCGCCTTGCCTGCTTTGTTCCCGAAAATGCCGATACCGTGTTGCTCGGCCGTGAAACGATCTATCGCGACGGCAAGCGCGTCGGCTGGCTTTCGAGCGGCGGCTTCGGCTACACGCTGGGCAAGCCGATCGGCTATGGCTATGTCCGCAGCCCCGAGGGGGTGACCGAGGATTTCGTCCTCTCCGGCACCTATGAGCTCGATGTCGCGCGGGAGCGTATCCCCTGCAAGGTGTCACTGTCGCCGCTCTACGATCCCGATATGGCGCGTATCAAGGCGTAGCGGGGGAGTCTAGAACAGCGGCAACCTATCGTCCTGGATCAGAATCTCCAGCTTGTCGGAGACATCCTGCGTCCACGCCCGGTGTCCTGTCAAAGCCGCCGGAAAAAGTCCGGGAAGGGTGAAGAGTGCCGCCGAAATCGCCAGACCGGTGCGCGGGACATCGGCGATGAGGGCGGCGATCTCAGCCGCACGGGGGTCGCGCAACTCATAGCGATCGCCGTTGCCGTGTTCGCCGATGGCATAGCGCATCCAAGCCGCAACAGCGATCGCATAGGTCTCTGCCCTGTCGCCAAGGGCCAGTGCCTCGCAGGCCGGTTCCAGGAGCCGCTGCGGCAGTTTCTGCGTGCCGTCCATGGCGATCTGATAGGTGCGATGGGCGATCGCCTTGTTTGCAAAGCGTGCTATCAATTCGCTGGCATAGTGATCGAGATCGATGCCGGGAACCGCATCGAGCGTTCTCGCGGCCGCATGCATGTGCCGGTAGGCAAGGGCGGCAAGGCCGGCATCGTCCATCACGTCGCGGATGAATTCATAGCCGCCGATATAACCGAGATAGGCGAGCAGCGAATGCGCGCCGTTCAGCATCCGCAGCTTCATCTTCTCGTAGGCGGAGACATCTTCGACCATCAGCGCACCGTGCACCTTTTCCCAGGCCGGCCGGCCATTGGCGAAATGGTCTTCGATGACCCATTGCGTAAAGGGTTCGGTCTCGATCGCCGCCATATCCGTGCGGCCCGTCAGCCGCTCTGCATCGGCATAGGTCGCGTCCGTGCTGGCCGGCGTGATACGGTCGACCATCGTGGAGGGGAAGGGTACATTCGCTTCGATCCAGCGATGCAGGTCGGGATCGATGCGGGAGGTGAATTCCAGCACGAGGCGTTTCAGCACGGCGCCGTTGCTCGGCAGATTGTCGCAGCTCAGCGGCGTAAAGGGCGCTATGCCCTTCTTCCGCCGGCGTGCCAGGCCTTCGACGAGATAACCGATGACGCCCCGCGGCGCATGCCGGTTGGCAAGGTCGGCGACAATATCGGGATGCTTCAGGTCGAGGCCACCCGTCGCAGGATCGAAGCCATAGGCCTTTTCCGTCACCGTCATGCTGACGATGCGGATATCAGGGTCCTCGAGCCGCGCCAGCAGGCCGGCCGGATCGCGCGGCGCCACATGCGCCTTCAGGATCGACCCGATCACCTGCGCCGTCGTACCTGACGTATCGCGGATCAGCATCGTATAGAGGCCATTCTGGGCAGTCAGATTATCCGCGACGTCAGGCGTGCGCAGGCTTGCCACATCGATGCCCCAGTCACCGCCCGCGGCCGAGAGCGCATCTTCCGTGAAGGGCGCGAAATGCGCGCGGAAGAATGCGCCCGGCCCGAGATGCAGGATGCCGCTCTTCAGCCGGCTGCGGTCATAGGCGGGAAGCTTCGCCGTCGGGGCGAGGCCGGAAAGGGTCTGCAGTCGTTCGCTCACAGCTTGTAGGCCTTCTTCGCATTGCCATAGGAGAGTTCGCCCGCGACGATCTCGGCGTCCCGTTTGGAAATCCGGTGCTCGGCGGCGAGCTGGGCGAGGAAGCGGCAGACTTCGCGGCGCCAGACATCATGCCGCGCTGGGATCGACAGCAGCGCGCGCGTATCATCGTTGAAACCCGCCATATTGGCAAAGCCTGCCGTCTCGACGACTTGGTCGAGATAGCGCCTTATGCCGTTCGGGCTGTCGTGGAACCACCAGGGCGGGCCGATCATCAGGCAGGGCCAATGGCCGACCATCGGCGCCATCTCGCGCGCATAGGTCGTCTCGTCGAGCGTGAAGAGCAGCACTCTGAGCCCCGGCGCATGGCCGTATTTGGAAAGCAGCGCATTCAGGCCGCCGACCCAGTCCGTGCGTGTCGGAATATCAGCGCCCATATTGGGGCCGCGCGTCGCAAAAAGCCCGCTGTCGGTATTGCGTCGGGAGCCGGCATGGATCTGCATCACCATGCCGTCTTCGGCCGAAAGCCCGGCCATCTCCGTCATCATCAGGCCGCGGAAGAGTTCGGCGTCTGCAGGCGAAAGCGGTCCCTTCAAGGCCTTGTCGAGCAGCGCCTGTTTTTCCGCAAGCGGCAGATCCGCGGTAAAGGCGGTGGGCACGCCATGGTCGGTCGCGGTGGCGCCGAACTGGCGGAAATAGGCGCGCCGGCGGCGATGCGCCTCGACCAGGCCGTCCCAGCGCGTTACGTCGGCGCCGATGATCTCTCCGAACTTGACGAGATTGTCGCGGAAGCCGACGGCGTCGGGATCGGTGACGCTGTCCGGCCTGTAGGTGGTGCGCACCTTGCCGATCCAGCCGTCCGCCGCCATCTTCTGGTGATGCGCCAGCGGGTCGAGCGCGCCTTCGGTCGTCGCGATCGTTTCGATGCCGAATCGCTGATGCAGCGCCCGCGGGCGGAATTCGGGAAGAGCAAGCTGAGCATTGATATGGTCGTAGAGCGCATCGGCATTGTCTGGTGTCAGCGGCTCGGTGCAGCCGAGCACGGCCGACATCGCATGGTCGACCCAGATGCTTGAAGGCGTCCCGCGGAAGAGATGGTAATGCGCGGCAAAGCTCCGCCAGATCGCCCGCCCCTCAGCCACCGGCTTGCCGTCGAGCCGCGGCACGCCGAGTTCGTCCAAAGTGACGCCGACGCTGTGCAGCATCCGGAAGAGATAGTGATCGGGAATAACCAGCAGCGAGGCCGCGTCTTCGAAGGGCTTGTCGTCGGCAAACCAGGAGGGTTCGGTATGCCCGTGCGGGCTGACGATCGGAAGGTTGCGCACTGTCTCGTAGAGGTCTCGCGCGATGGTCCGTGTTGCCGGATCAGCCGGAAAAAGCCGGTCCGGATGAAGAAAGCCGTTCCCTGCATCCATCAGTATTCCTCCCTGGTGGATAAGGGCCTACCCCACAACATCAGGCACGGCAAGGTCTTTTAGTAACCAAACGGTTCAGTTTTGCGCATCGCTGCATTGGGCATGGAAAGCATTGACGAGGTGGCCTATTTCCGCTTTGGGAGAACCATCTGTTCTGCCGGTTTCGGCAAAGGAGGATCGATGTCCGACGAGACGAACCGCATCACCCGGCTGGAAGAAATGCTGGCTTACCAGGCAAAGACGATCGAAGAGCTTTCCGATCAGCTCGCCGAGCAATGGAAGACGGTGGAGCAGATGCGCACCAAGCTCGACCGGCTGACCGAACGCTTCCTGTCGCTGGAGGAGCAGTCGCTGGAAGCTCCTGGTATCACCCGTCCGCCGCATTATTGACGACACGCGGCTGAATGCCGCGTGTCCCAGTGCTTCTTGTATCGTAGATGACCCGGATCAGACGCCGCCGATGCAGAGATATTTCATTTCCAGATAATCGTCGGCGCCGTGACGCGAGCCTTCGCGGCCGAGGCCGGATTGCTTGATGCCGCCAAAGGGCGCCGTCTCGGACGACATCAGGCCGGTATTGATGCCGATCATGCCGTATTCCAGCGCTTCCGCTACACGCCAGACCTTCTTCAGGTCACCGGCATAGAAATAGGCGGCAAGACCGAATTCCGTATCATTGGCCTGGGCGATGACGTCCTCGACCGTCTCGAAGCGGAAGAGCGGCGCCACCGGCCCGAAGGTTTCCTCGCGCGCCACCTTCATGCCGCGCGCCACACCGGTCAGTACCGTCGGCGCAAAGAAGGTGCCGGCGCCGTCGATGCGCTTGCCGCCGATCAGCACCTTGGCGCCCTTGGCAAGCGCGTCGCTGACATGGTCTTCCACCTTGGCAAGGCCCTGCTCGTCGATCAGCGGCCCGATCAAGACACCCGGCTCGAAGCCGTCGCCGACCGGCATCTCGGCGACCTTGGCGGCGAGCTTGGCCGCAAAGGCGTCATAGACGTTCGACTGGACGTAGAGGCGGTTGGCGCAGACGCAGGTCTGACCTGCATTGCGGTATTTGGAGGCGATCGCGCCCTCGACGGCGGCGTCGAGGTCGGCATCGTCGAAGACGATGAACGGCGCGTTGCCGCCGAGCTCCAGGCTGACCTTCTTGATCTGGTCGGCGCATTGCCGCATCAGGATGCGGCCGACCTCCGTCGAGCCGGTGAAGCTGATCTTGCGCACCTTTTCATTGCCGCAGAGCTCGCGGCCGATCGCCGGGCCGTCGACGCCGACGATAACGTTGAAGACGCCTGGGGGAATGCCGGCCTGCTCGGCGAGCACGGCAAGGGCGATCGCCGTCAGCGGCGTCTGTTCGGCCGGCTTCGACACCGCGGTGCAGCCGACGGCAAGTGCCGGCGCGATCTTGCGGGCAATCATCGCCGCCGGGAAATTCCACGGCGTGATCGTGCCGACGACGCCGACCGGCTGCCGGATGACGATCATGCGCTTGTCTTGGGAAGGTGCGGGGATCGTCTCGCCGTAGATGCGCTTGGCCTCTTCCGCATACCATTCAATATAGGCCGCGGCATAAAGGATCTCGCCGCGCGCTTCCGGGAACGGCTTGCCCATTTCTGCGGTGAGGATCGCCGCGAGCTCGTCGGCATTGGCGACCATCAGGTCGAACCATTTGCGCAAGAGCGCGCTGCGCTCCTTGGCCGGACGGGCAGCCCAGGCCGGCTGGGCGGCATGGGCCGCATCGATCGCCGTCCGTGTCTCGCTCGCACCCATGTCGGGCAGCGAAGCGAGCAACTCGCCGGTTGCCGGGTTGAGCACGTCGAAAGTCTTCGTGGCATCGCCTGAGGTCCAGACGCCGTTGATATAGCCGGCATCGCGCAGCAAGGGCGAGGAGAAGGGAACGTGCCTGGTCAGTGCGGTGGTGAAAGCCATGTCATATCCTCCTGGGGAGTGCGGCTGCCGGTGGCCGGCAGCCATTGAAATCCGGTTCCGATAGGCTTAGCCGGCCGCGCTCGCTTCCAGCATCGAAGCCTCGAGAATGTCGAGCGCCTCGCCGAGGATTTCGTCCTGGATGGTGATCGGCGCCAGGAAGCGGATGACGTTTCCGTGGGTGCCGCAGGTGAGCAGGATCAGCCCCTTGTCGAGGGCGATCAGCCGCACCCGGTTGGCGAAATCCGCGCTCGGCAATCCGGTCGTCCGGTCGTTGAATTCGACGGCATTCATGAAGCCCGGTCCGCGAATATCGACGATTTCGGGCACCGTCTCGCGCAGCGATTCCAGTCGCTGCTTCAGCCGCCCGCCGAGCTGGTTGGCGCGGTTGCAGAGATCCTCGTCCTTGATGACGTCGAGCACGGCATGGGCGGCTGCGATCCCCAGCGGATTGCCGCCATAGGTGCCGCCGAGCCCGCCCGGTCCCGGCGCATCCATGATGGCGGCGCGGCCGGTGACGGCGGCAAGCGGAAAGCCGCCGGCGAGACTCTTTGCCATCGTCGTCAGGTCGGGCGCCACCTCGTGATGATCCATGGCGAACATCTTGCCGGTGCGGGCAAAACCGGTCTGCACCTCATCGGCGATCAGCAGGATGCCGTGCTGGTCGCAGAGTTCGCGCAACGCCTTCATGAAGGCGGCGGGCGCCGGGTAGAAGCCGCCTTCGCCCTGCACCGGCTCGATGATGATGGCTGCGACCCGCTGCGGGTCGACATCGGCGGCGAAGAGCTTCTTCAGCGCCGCCAGCGACTGGTCTGTAGTGACGCCATGCAGCTCGACGGGGAAGGGAATGTGGAAGACATCGCCCGGCATCGCGCCGAAGCCGACCTTGTAAGGCACGACCTTGCCGGTCAGAGCCATGCCCATGAAGGTGCGGCCGTGGAAGCCGCCGCCGAAGGCGATGACGGCAGAGCGGCCGGTTGCGGCCCGCGCGATCTTGACGGCATTCTCGACCGCTTCGGCGCCTGTCGTGACGAAGATCGTCTTCTTCTCGAAGTTGCCCGGCACCAGTGTGTTCAGCCGTTCGGCGAGATGCACGTAGCTTTCGTAGGGCACCACCTGATGGCAGGTATGGGTGAAGCGGTCGAGCTGCTCCTTGACTGCCGCGATCACCCGAGGATGGCGGTGGCCGGTGTTGAGGACGGCGATGCCGGCGGCGAAATCGATGTAGCGGCGGCCTTCCTTATCCCAGATCTCGGCATTCTCTGCACGATCGGCATAGATCTGGGTCGTCATGCCGACGCCGCGTGAAATGGCTGCGTTCTTCCGGTCCGTAAGGCTTGTCGCGGTCATCGATGCGCTCCTGCGCTGAAAGGGGCTTGAGAACTGTCTTGCATAAATTCTGCAAGACATGTAGAAAACTCCTACATTTTTCCTGCAAGAAAACAAGTGGGATTTTTTGCTTCAAACATCACGCCTTTTGATGAATGCTCGCGGGCGATTGGAATCAGGGATATTTCGGATGGGTGACAACGGACCTGTGCGCTACAAGGTGGCGGAGGCCGCGCGGCTGGCGGGCGTTTCGGCCTCGACCTTGCGCCTCTGGGAAAGCCAGGGTTTGCTGGTTCCCGGCCGTTCGCAAACCGGCCATCGGCAATACAGCGCCGACGATGTGGCGCGGCTGAAGCGCATCTCCTGGTATCGTGTCGAACGTGGCCTCAATCCCGCGGCAATCCGGGAGGCGCTGGAGAGCGAGGAACCTTCCGCCGATGGCGCCGAGGCGAGCCAGGATTCCGGCATCGGCCGCAAGCTGCGCAGCCTGCGCCATGCGAGCGGCAAGACGCTCGATCAGGTCGCCGGCGACATCGGCGTCACCGCGTCGACGCTCTCGACGCTGGAGCGCACCTCGCAGGGCGTCAGCTTCAAGACGCTGCACGATCTCGCCGAATATTACGGCACCACCGTCTCGCGCCTCTCGGGCGAGGAGCGCGCGGACGTGCCGACGCTGGTGCGCGCCGGCGAATGGCGGACATGGCCGGAAACGACGCCCGGCGTCACGGTGCAGCTCCTCGCCGAAGGCCGCAGGATGATGGACTGCCATCGTTTCGTGCTGGCGCCCGGTGCCGCCAGCGAAGGCGCCTATCGCCACGAGGGCGAAGAATTCATGCATGTCCTGTCCGGCCGGCTGGAACTGGTGCTCGACAGCGATCAGTTCTTCGATCTTGGCCAGGGCGATTCACTTTATTTCGAAAGCCGACGTTACCATTCTTGGCGTAATCGCCATGATGGTGAAACCGTGATTCTCTGGATCAACACGCCGCCGACATTCTGACCGCTGCACGAAGCGGAGATTGAAGATCAAAAGAGTAGAGCGTCCTTTGTGCGTCCGAGAGGACGGGACGGCTCTGCGGCAGGAAAGCGGTTTCGCATTCTGCACCTTTGCGCTATAGCGCTGCTGCATAATTGCTTAAATCGGCATGGATTTAAGGATAAATTATACAGCCATTCAAAGCGCTACAGCGTCCTTTGCGCGTCTGAAAAGACGCACCGCGCTGTAGAGGATGCATTCGAACGAAAGATTGTCTCATGGCGGCTACCATACGTTATCACGAAGGCGATATTTCCGCGGCCGATGCCGCCCGCTACACTGGCGCGGTCGCGATCGACACCGAAACGCTCGGCCTGGTGCCGCGCCGCGATCGGCTCTGCGTCGTCCAGCTTTCGCCGGGTGACGGCACTGCCGACGTTATCCGCATTGCTGCCGGCCAGAAGCAGGCTCCCAATCTCGTCGCTCTGCTCGAAGACCCCACCCATCAGAAGATCTTTCATTACGGCCGTTTCGATATTGCCGTGCTATTCCATACTTTCGGCGTCACGACGAACCCGGTTTTCTGCACCAAGATCGCCTCGCGCCTGAGCCGGACCTATACGGATCGCCACGGCCTCAAGGACAATCTCAAGGAGATGCTCGACGTCGATATCTCCAAGACGCAGCAATCTTCCGATTGGGCGGCCGCGACGCTGTCCCCGGCCCAGCTCGAATATGCCGCTTCCGATGTGCTTTATCTGCACGCGTTGCGCGACAAGCTGACGGAACGCCTGATCCGCGACGGCCGCTTCGACCATGCGACGGCCTGCTTCGCATTCCTGCCGACCCGCGCCAAGCTCGACCTGCTCGGCTGGGAAGAGGCCGATATCTTCGCTCATAGCTGAGCGATTCATTCTTCGACAGGTGACCAAAGACCGTGGGCATGTTTGCCTGCGGCCGTTATCGATTCGTTAACGCCTCTTTCCTAAAATTCCAGTTAATATTTATGCATTCGATGACGCGAGAATGCGTCATGCGGACAGGAGGATCTGCTGGGATGCAAGGGGACCGGATGAGCGCGGTCCTTTTATAGAGCCTGCTTTCATCGTCACTTTGCGAAAGGAGCATGCCATGTTGACTCCCGTTCGTGCAGCGTCCAATGCAAGCTTTTCGTCCCAAGGCCAGACTGCGGCGATCGTCGCCGGTGGTCTCGGTCGTTCAGTGATTGCCCCCGCGCCTGTCAACGCCGTCGAAGCGGCTGATCTCAATTCCGCCATTGCCGGCAAGCTCAATATTCTGCTTCTGGCCGCGCGCGAGCGTATGGTCGAAGCGCTTTTCGATGTCATCGATGCGGCAGGCCGCTCGATCTCGCTGGATCGCGGCGAGGACGAGACCAATCTTGCCTTTGCCTCCCGGCTTGCCGATGCCATCCGGCGGCTGCCGGCTGTCAGGATCGACGAGGTCGAGCGCCAGCTGACCGATGAGGGCCATAGCCTGCCGTTGCGGATGATCGCCGAAGCCCTGAAGAACCCGGCAGGCCCGGAAGCAGCCCGCATCGTCGCCTATCTGGAAATCATCCGCTACAAGGATCGCGACCTCGCCGCCCGCGCCGTCGTCCGCTCTTATGGCCAGAACGACGCTTCGCCGATGCGCGCCGAAACCCGTCCCGAGATCCAGCTGCATGAGGACAGCCTGCCTGCCGCCATGCGCCAGCCTGCGGAAAAGGCGCCTGTGCAAGCCGATCCGCTGATCGAGGCCGCAACTTCGGCGACTGCCGAGGAAGCGGTCATCGCCGAAGCTGTGGAAGCTGCCGATCCGGAAACGCCGCAGGCTGCAAACCGGGCTCAGTCCGCCCCGGCGACGACAAGCGAGGTAGCACCGAAAAAATCGGCGCCGCAGGAGATCGAAGACCGGCAACCGCTGTCGACGAATGCCGCAGCGGCCGACGACGCGCAGGAAACGCCGGCGCCGCCTGCCATCCAACCCCACGCGACATCGGAAAAAGTCGATCCTGTCATTCCGAAGAACTGGACAGGCATTGTCGCCTCCATGACCGGAGAAGCCTCCGAGATGATCGCCACCATCATCCGCGAGCAGGACGTCGAAGCCCTGCTGGAGGATGTCCCCGTCGAGGCGGCGGTGGAGATCGATACGATCCTCGATGACGCCGTGATCAGCGATGCGACCGAGACCTTGACCCGGCAGCCGGCCGAATTCGTCGCTCCCGATGCTCGCCAATCCGCAGCGCTCCACCCCTCGCAGATGGATATCGAGAGCGCGGTCGCGGTCGCCCGTCAGCCGAAAGAAATCGCCGCGCAACCGCAAATCATCCCGATGTCCGAGACCGTCGAGGCTTCCTATATGCCGCTGGCGGCAAAGATGCCGGAGGGGTTTGCCTATGCCCAGCTGCCTTACCAGTTCGCCAAGGATACGCCACCGAACGAGACGGCAGGCGAAACGCATCACCAGCATCAGCACCATCGCGACGACGCGTCCGAGGATCAGCAGCAGGCGCAGTCCGGTGGCGAGGATGCCGAGCCTGATGCCGAAGAAACCGAGGCAGCGCCCGGGCGAAGAACGCCAAGGATGATCGATGCCGAGCCGTCCGTTTATCAGGCAGGCACGGCTGCCGACCCGGTCTATGCGCTCTATCAGCGCATGGTCGGCTGGGAATAAGATTTCTATCGCCTGAAAATGAAGAACCCGCCGGATCGCTCCGGCGGGTTCTTCAATTCAGAGGCGGATGCGAGGCTTATTCGCCGCCGCGGTTCTTCAGGGCTGCGCCCAGGATGTCGCCGAGCGAAGCGCCGCTGTCGGACGAACCGAACTGGGCGACGGCTTCCTTCTCTTCCGCAATCTCCAGAGCCTTGATGGACAGCATGATCTTGCGGTCCTTCTTGGAGAAGTTGGTGACGCGGGCATCGAAGACCTGGCCGACCGAGAAGCGCTCGGGGCGCTGCTCGTCGCGGTCGCGAGCGAGGTCGGCGCGGCGGATGAAGGAAGTGATGTCCTCGTGGTTGACGAGCTTCACTTCGACGCCGCCGTCGTTGACTGCGATGACTTCGCAGGAAACGACTGCATTCTTGCGCAGGTCGCCCGATGCAGCGGCTTCGCCGACCGCATCCTTGCCGAGCTGCTTGATGCCGAGCGAGATGCGTTCCTTCTCGACATCGACGTCGAGAACGACGGCCTTGACGACGTCACCCTTGTTGAACTCCTCGATGACCTGTTCGCCCGGACGGTTCCAGTCGAGGTCGGAGAGGTGCACCATGCCGTCGACATCGCCGTCGAGGCCGATGAACAGGCCGAATTCGGTCTTGTTCTTGACTTCGCCTTCGACTTCAGTGCCGGCCGGATGGCTGCGGGCGAATGCTGCCCACGGATTTTCCAGCGTCTGCTTGAGGCCGAGCGAGATACGGCGCTTGGACGGATCGACTTCGAGAACGACGACTTCGACTTCCTGGCTGGTGGACAGGATCTTGCCGGGGTGAACGTTCTTCTTGGTCCAGGACATTTCCGAGATATGGATCAGGCCTTCGATGCCCGGCTCCAGCTCGACGAATGCACCGTAGTCGGTGATGTTCGTGACGGTACCGGAAATCTTCTTGCCTTCCGGATACTTGGCCTGGATGCCATCCCACGGATCGCTCTCGAGCTGCTTCATGCCGAGCGAGATACGGTGGGTTTCCTGGTTGATGCGGATGATCTGAACCTTGACCTGCTGGCCGATGTTCAGGATTTCCGACGGATGGTTCACACGGCGCCATGCCATGTCGGTGACGTGCAGCAGGCCGTCGATGCCGCCGAGGTCGACGAACGCACCGTAATCGGTGATGTTCTTGACGACGCCGTCGACAACCTGGCCTTCTTCGAGGTTCTGAACGATTTCAGAACGCTGTTCGGCACGGGATTCTTCCAGAACCGTACGGCGCGAAACCACGATGTTGCCGCGGCGCTTGTCCATCTTGAGGATTTCGAAGGGCTGCGGGTTGTGCATCAGCGGAGTGACGTCGCGGATCGGGCGGATATCGACCTGCGAACGCGGCAGGAAGGCGATCGCACCGTCAAGGTCGACCGTGAAGCCGCCCTTGACCTGGTTGAAGATCACGCCTTCGACGCGCTCGCCGGCTTCGAACTTGGCTTCGAGCTTGATCCAGCTTTCTTCGCGGCGAGCCTTCTCGCGCGATAGAACGGCTTCGCCAAGCGCGTTTTCGATGCGCTCGACATAAACTTCGACTTCGTCGCCGACCTTCAGCGAACCGTCCTTGGCGCGTGCGCCGAATTCCTTGAGCGCGATGCGGCCTTCAACCTTGAGGCCGACGTCGACAACGGCGACGTCCTTCTCGATGCCCGTGACGATGCCCTTGGTGACATAGCCTTCGGCCAGGTCGTTCTTGGCAAAGGACTCTTCGAGAAGAGCCGCGAAATCCTCGCGGGAGGGGGTAGCTACTGACATAAAATCTCCTGCGTGCCCTAAACGGAAGCGGACACGTATGCGCCGGTTGGTTTGCGTTGAACGGGCCTGAACCCAGTCCGCCCTCTCTCGAAGGCAATCCGGCGCTTGGACGGAATTTCAGGCTGCTGCATTAGAAGCGATCCGTGCTCAGAGCACGCAAAATCGCTTGAATTTAGGCATTTCGGCTCAAGACCGCATCGATGATCGATTGAGCGGCATGAAACGCGGCCTCTATACTCATTTCCGACGTATCAAGCAAGTGCGCATCGACCGCTGGTTTCAAAGGGCTGTCGGCCCGTCCCATGTCGCGTTCGTCGCGCCGCTTGACGTCCTCGAAAATCGCATCGAAATCCGCCGTCGCCCCCTTGCCGAGGATCTCGTCGTAGCGGCGTCTCGCGCGAACCTCGGGCGACGCCGTCACATAGAGCTTCACTGGCGCATTGGGGCAGACGACCGTGCCGATATCGCGCCCGTCGAGCACCGTCCCCGGCGCTTTCGCCGAAAACCGCCGCTGCGCCTCGACCAGCGCCCGGCGCACCGCCGGCATGACGGCAATCTTCGAGGCGGCTTCGCCGATCTCATGTTTGGAAAGTATATCGCGATCCAGTCCGGCGAGTTCAACCTCGCGCGCGATCTTTTCCGCCACCGCCTCGTCGTCGAGCGGCAGGCCGGCATCGAGCAGCGCCTTGGCCGTGGCGCGATAGGTGAGGCCGGTATCCAGATGATGGAAGCCGTATTGCTCGGCGATGCAGCGTGAAAGCGTGCCCTTGCCGGCAGCCGCCGGGCCATCGATGGCGATGATGAAAGTCTTGGTTGTCATGCGATCAATCCTGCGGCAGCGCATGGGAACGGCAAATGAGATCGTCTTTGCGGAAATGCGGGGCGTTGGTCCATCACTGCGGCACCTCCTCGATCTTTGCTCCAAGGCCGGCCATCAGCTGCATGAATTCCGGAAAGCTGGTCGCGATCATCGCCGCGTCGTCGATCGTCACAGCATGCTCCGATGCAAGCCCCAGGACAAGGAAGCTCATGGCGATGCGATGGTCGAGATGCGTGCTGACCTTGCTACCTCCAGCGCTGCCGAGGCCCTTGCCGTCCGGTCGGCCGCGGACGATCAGAAAATCCTTGCCTTCGTCGCAGTCGACGCCATTCAGCTTCAGGCCGTCGGCGACGGCGGAAAGGCGGTCGGATTCCTTGACGCGCAGTTCCTCCAGCCCCTTCATCACGGTCGTGCCCTCGGCGAAACAGGCAGCAACCGCGAGGATCGGATATTCGTCGATCATCGACGGCGCCCGTTCTTCGGGAACGGCCACACCCTTCAGCTCGGAATGGCGCACGCGCAAATCCGCCACGTCCTCGCCGCCGGCAAGACGCGCATTCAGCACCTCGATGTCGGCCCCCATCTCCTGCAGCGTCAGGATCAGCCCCGTGCGGGTCGGGTTCATCAGCACGTTGACGATGGTGATATCGGAGCCGGGCACGATCAGCGCCGCAACAAGTGGGAAAGCGGTGGAAGACGGATCGCCGGGAACGTCGATCACCTGGCCCGTCAGCCGGCCGCGGCCTTCGAGCCGGATCATGCGGATGCCGTCCGCGTCGGTCTCGACGGAAAGGGCGGCGCCAAAGCCCTGCAGCATCTTTTCGGTATGGTCGCGCGTCTTTACCGGCTCGATGACCGTGGTGATGCCAGGCGTATTGAGACCGGCAAGCAGGACGGCCGATTTCACCTGGGCGGAGGCCATCGGCACGCGATAGCGGATCGGGCTTGGGGTTCCCGGCCCTCGCAGCGTCACTGGCAGCCTGTCGCCCGCCGATGCGCTGACTTGCACGCCCATGTCGCGCAGCGGATTGAGCACGCGGCCCATCGGCCGTTTCGAAAGTGAGGCGTCGCCGATGAAGGTGGAGTGAAAGTCGTAAGTGCCGACCAGGCCCATGGTCAGCCGCACCCCGGTGCCGGCATTGCCGAAATCGAGCGGCGCGTCAGGCGCAAGCAGCGCACCATTGCCGGTGCCCTCGATCACCCACTCTTCGCCTTGCTTGCGAATCCTGGCGCCCATCGCCTGCATCGCCCGGCCGGTATTGATCACATCCTCGCCTTCGAGCAGGCCGGTGATCCGCGTTTGCCCGGAAGCAAGCCCGCCGAACATGAAGGAACGATGCGAGATCGATTTATCGCCCGGAATGCGGACGCGGCCGGAAAGGCCGGCGGATTTGCGGGCGGTGGCGGGCCTGGGCGCAGAGCCGTGAAGCATGGCGCAATCCTTTGCAAACGCAGTCTATTTTTACAGCAGGACACGCTTGGCCGGTCGCAATCCTCGCTCGGTTCTGTGGCTGCCGCGGCTCGTTAACATAAACGCGCCGGGCGGTCATCCGTCGGCGCGGGGAAAACCCCGCAGGGCGTTCATAAAGTTTGGCTTTGACATGGGAAGCCACAGCGATTAAGGGGACCGGCTTATAAATTCCGATGGAACGCCGGCTTGATCGGCATTTGCCGAATCTCGAATTCGGTCATTCTCACGAGGCTTATAGTGGCGAAAGCGGAACTTGGAACCAAGCGTACCGATCCGGAAACCGGCAAGAAGTTTTATGATCTGAACCGGGATCCGATCGTCTCTCCTTATACCGGCAAGTCCTACCCTCTGTCCTTCTTCGAGGAAACCTCGGCGATCGCCGAAGTTGCCGAGGAAGACGAGGTGGCGGAAGTCGATACTGAAAACACCGAAGTCGAACTGGTTTCGCTTGAGGATGCCGATGACGCCGCCAGCGGCGACGACATCCCGGATATCGGTGATGACGATGTTGAAATCGAAGGCGACGACGACGACGATACCTTCCTGACGCCTGACGAAGACGATGACGATGATGACATGAGCGACATCATCGGCGTGACCGGCGACGACGACGAAGTTTGACGATTGCATTTCGGCCCGGCGAGGAAAAAATTCTCCGGGCCGGATTTTTTAGGCTTGCTATCTCCGGAAACCGGAAGTAATAAGCCGCCACTCCGCAGGGCACGCCCTGAGGAGCATCCCAGGACCGGCCCTGCGCCGGACCACCTTGATGGGGCTATAGCTCAGCTGGGAGAGCGCTTGCATGGCATGCAAGAGGTCAGCGGTTCGATCCCGCTTAGCTCCACCAAACTCGTTAGCCAACCGATCTTCAATGTAAAGCTGTGGCCCGTAGAGCTTTGTTCCATTCAACCGAATGAAACGGACCATCGAACCTTGGATTTAACAGCCAGGCTGCGGCTGGCTCCCCTGGCAGGATCGAGGCTCCGGCCGATCGCCGATCTTCATGCGGCCTCTGGGCAGAAGTCCGAGAAGCCGAACATCGACATCTGCAGTCCGTCGGGAAACAATATGCCGTTGAGGAGAGAGACGGCTTTCTCGCTTCGATCGCTGGCGAGCGAATAGTAGATCGTTTGCGATTCGCGGCGCGCCTTGACGACCTGCTGACGTTTCAGCACGTTCAGATGGTGCGATAACGCCGACTGGCTGAGTCCGACACTTGTGGCGAGCTCCGTGGCTGAGATCTCACCCTTGGCCAGCCTCCGCAGCACCGATAAACGGCTGGCATTGGCGAGCGCGGAAAAATAGTCCGCCAGTTCACGGTCATTGACGATCATCGCCTGCCTCCTCTGAACACGAATGTACATTAGCGGCGCGCAAGACAGGCTCATTGACCTAACGCAAATCTCATAGCGAAAAGGCCGCGCTTGGCATGATGTATTCGCGGTATCCTTGGTGCCGTCAAAATGCACTGAGGGTCAGCGCGGCCGAGAACACCAGCAGGGTTGCGGATCCGCATCGCCGGGCCAGCAACGGCATTTCTTTTTCGCTTCCAAGAACAATTCTGCCTGTCGACAGCCAGATCAAGGATGCGAAAAGGACGACGAAGGCGAGCGCCGCGGTGGCGGCTATCCCAGACACCTCCTGCGCGGAGGGCATCATCGTAAGCCCGATGATAAGCGCCTTGGGATTCAACAGCGTCGTGATCGCCAACTGCCGTACTGTCACAACCTCGGTGGGACTGGATCCGGAGCCCCAGAGCCGTAGCGCGAGGTAGAATACCCAGGTTGCTGAGGCAAGCTTGACACCTTGCGCGACCAGCGGGTGCTGGTTGAGAAAAGGACCGGCCAGGCCGGACGCCGGAACGACAATGGCAAGATAGGCGGCGACCACCGTACCAAGCAGCATGACCGCGCGCCCGGCGGTCAGACCCTGAGAGGCCATCGCCAATATCGCGTTGGTCGGCCCAGGCAAAATGAGAAGCGCAAAAACGCCGGCTGCGAAAGGGAAGAGATGCACTGCTTTGGTCCCTCGGTTCCGTCCGCTTTTTGCACGGTCAGCCACGTCAGTCGTTGACAAAGATCACTCCGCGGCCGGAACATTCTCGTGGCCTGGCCGTTGGCATGAGCTAACTCTGAGGTGCCGCCATGCCTCGCATGATCAGCTTCATGCTCACTCGATTGGCCACGGGCTTTGCAATTGGATGCGCCACAGGATTCCTGGTCTGGCAGAACGGTTTTTTGTCTTCCAGCGCCGCGGCAGGCACTCTTGAGAATTACCTTGCCCAAGGGCTGTTCATGTATCTCTTCGCGAGCACAATAAGCATGGGCTACCTGGCCACAGCTCTTCTGCTGGAAGAGGAATAGCCGCTTGATCCCCATCAAAAGACCCCCGGCTTTTGTCGCGGTGTCCGATAGTTGCTGAGGATAGGTCCCCGCTCAGGCAACCATCCGCGCCAATGCACAGCGCGACCAGAGCGAATGCAGCGCCTCGACCAGATGGGCGATATCGGCATCGGAATGCAGCGGCGTCGGCGTGATGCGCAGCCGCTCGGTCTTCTTCGGCACCGTGGGGTAGTTGATCGGCTGGACGTAGACGCCGCAATTGTCGAGCAGCAGATCGGAGATCCACTTGCACTTG
>NZ_JBLKNU010000018.1:0-56759 GCF_047532935.1 Rhizobium sp. IY2 | reverse complement strand
CAAGTCGGTCGCCGAGCTGGTCGACAAGCTCAAGAACGAAGCCGGCGTGCTTTAAGCCAGAACCAGGGAGCCCTCATCATGACCATTCTTCTTCTGGCTGACCACGACAATCAAAGCCTTTCCGACCAGACCGCCAAGGCGTTGACGGCAGCGTCCAAGATCGGCGGCGACGTGCATGTGCTGGTCGCCGGCAAAGCTGCCAAGCCGGCTGCCGATGCGGCTGCCAAGCTTGCCGGCGTCTCCAAGGTGCTGCTGGCCGAAAGCGATGCGCTGGCCAACAATCTGGCCGAACCGCTGGCCGACCTGATCGTCTCGCTGGCCGGCAGCTATGACACGATCCTCTCGGCTGCGACGTCGGTCGGCAAGAATGTGCTGCCGCGGGTGGCTGCCCTGCTCGATGTCGCCCAGGTCTCCGAGATCATCGAGGTGATCTCTGCCGATACCTTCAAACGGCCGATCTATGCCGGCAATGCCATCCAGACGGTGCAGGCAACCGATGCCAAGAAGGTGATCACCGTGCGCACCGCCTCCTTCGTCTCTGCAGCCGAAGGCGGCTCCGCGCCGATCGAGACGGTTGCAGCGGTTTCCGATCCCGCTCTGTCGCGCTTCGTCGCCGATGCGCTGTCGGCCTCCGACCGTCCGGAGCTGACGTCGGCGAAGATCATCATCTCCGGCGGCCGGGCGCTCGGTTCGGCGGAAAAATTCCGGGAGGTCATCCTGCCGCTTGCCGACAAGCTCGGGGCTGCCGTCGGGGCAAGCCGCGCGGCCGTCGATGCCGGTTATGCGCCCAACGACTGGCAGGTCGGCCAGACCGGCAAGGTGGTGGCGCCGCAGCTCTATATCGCCTGCGGCATATCAGGCGCCATCCAGCATCTGGCCGGGATGAAGGATAGTAAGGTGATCGTCGCCATCAACAAGGACGAGGAGGCGCCGATCTTCCAGGTCGCCGACTACGGACTGGTCGCCGATCTCTTCGACGTCCTGCCGGAATTGGAAAAGGCGCTCTGAGCGCGTCAAATGCTTTTCTTTCGCACGTGCGAATGACTGGAAAATTATCTTTTATCGGTCTACTACTGCTGCCGGGCGATCCTTCGTCCGGCAGTATTGCTAGAAAAATGCGGCAGCGCGGGGGCGGATGCCGTGCGGGGGTTTGGAGATGAATGCGGTGTTGAAGAATATTGGTATCATCGGTGCCGGCCAGATGGGCTGTGGCATCGCGCATGTTTCGGCCGCCGCAGGTTACAGGGTTCACATCTACGACCTCTCCCAGGACCGCATCGAATCCGGCCTCGCCACCATTAACGGCAACCTCGCCCGCCTGGTGACCAACGGCAAGATGACCGAAGAGGAACGCAAGTCGACCTTGTCGTTGATATCCGGCTCGTCCGACGTCAATGATCTCGCCCCGTCCGATCTCGTCATCGAAGCCGCCACCGAGGATGAAACCGTCAAGCGCAAGATCTATGCGCAGGTCTGTCCGGTCCTGAAGCCGGAAGCGCTGCTTGCCACCAACACCTCTTCCCTTTCCATCACCCGGCTTGCTGCCGCCACCGACCGCCCCGAACGCTTCATGGGCATACATTTCATGAACCCGGTGCCGGTGATGAAGCTGGTCGAACTGGTGCGCGGCATCGCAACCGATGAAAAGACCTTCTCCGCCGCCAAGGAATTCGTCGGCACGCTGGAAAAGACCATCACCGTTGCCGAGGATTTTCCGGCCTTCATCGTCAACCGCATCCTGCTGCCGATGATCAACGAGGCGATCTACACGCTCTATGAAGGCGTCGGTACGGTCGACGCCATCGATACGGCGATGAAGCTCGGCGCCAACCATCCGATGGGGCCGCTGCAGCTTGCCGATTTCATCGGTCTCGACACCTGCCTGTCGATCATGCAGGTGCTGCATGACGGTCTGGCGGACTCGAAATATCGTCCCTGCCCGTTGCTGGTGAAATATGTCGAGGCCGGCTGGCTCGGACGCAAATCCGGCCGCGGCTTCTATGACTATCGTGGCGAAGTACCGGTCCCGACGCGTTAAGCGGCCATCACCAGAAAGGGCGAATAGACCGAGCGCCCGCTAAATGCTTTCCTTGCCGGGAACGGGAGGAAACGCCATGTCGACCGAAACACCCATGTTCCTGCTGCAATGCTGCGTCCTTATCGGAATCGCCGGCGTCTTTCTCATGAGAGGAGATGGGGACTCCTGATCAACGTCGTTACGACCCGATCGCACCCTTGATTAGCGCCTTCGCGTCTTCGCTATCCCACGCGGCCGGGCCGTTCATGGCGGAGATCAGGCAGCCCTTGTCGTTGAGCAGCAGCGTCACCGGAAGGCCGAAGGCAAGCCCTTCCTTCTTCAGGCTGTTGAAGACGCCGATCGTATTGTCGCGGTAGAACTGCAGCGCATCGACGCCGGTTTCAGTCAGGAAGGTCTTCGGCTTCTCATCGTCGCCGGTGTCGATATTGACCGGCACGACTTGGAATTTGTCGCTGCCCATCTCCTTTTCGAGTGCGTTCAGCGCCGGCATTTCCTCGCGGCAGGGCACGCACCAGGTGGCCCAGAGATTGAGAAGCACGGTCTTGCCGGCGAAATGATCGAGCGTCAGCGGCTTGCCATCCGGCCCGTTGAAGGAAACCGCCGTCAGCTTGCGCGGCTCGGTGGCGGCAACCATGGCGGCCACCTGCCCCTTCATCAGCGGTGTGAGGCTGGCTGCGCGGTCCCTGGCAGACTTGCATTCCGCAGAAGCGGTTTCACCACCGCCATTGCCAATCCCCGTCTCCTTCACGTATACCGCTGCCGCACCGGCAACGACACCCGCAACGGCGGCCATCGCGATCCATTTCAGGGATGGCAGCCCGAGGGGTTTTCTTGTCGTCATTTCATTCTCCTGGACATGCATCCTCAAGGCGGACACCTCATGGCCGACGACACCACGGACACCAAATCCTCCAACCAGATGTGGGGCGGTCGCTTCGCCTCCGGCCCGGACGCGATCATGGAGGAGATAAATGCCTCGATCGGTTTCGACAAGAAGCTATTCGCGCAGGATATCCGCGGTTCGATCGCCCACGCGACGATGCTCGCCCATCAGGGGATTATTTCATCAGACGATAAGGACAAGATCGTTCACGGGCTAAACACGATCCTGTCAGAAATCGAAAGCGGCAATTTCGAATTCTCGCGCCAGCTCGAAGACATCCATATGAATGTCGAGGCACGCCTGGCGACGCTGATCGGACCGGCGGCCGGCCGGCTGCACACCGCCCGCTCGCGCAACGATCAGGTGGCGCTCGACTTCCGTCTCTGGGTGAAGGAAGAGCTTGAGAAGACCGAGAAGATGTTGACCGGCCTGATCGCCGCCTTCCTCGACCGCGCCGAAGAGCATGCCGAAAGCGTCATGCCCGGCTTCACCCACTTGCAGACCGCCCAGCCCGTTACCTTCGGCCATCACTGCATGGCCTATGTCGAAATGTTCGGCCGCGATCGCTCCCGCGTGCGCCACGCCATCGAGCATCTGGACGAAAGCCCGATCGGTGCTGCCGCCCTTGCCGGCACCGGCTATCCGATCGACCGCCACATGACGGCCCGGGCGCTCGGTTTCCGCGAGCCGACCCGCAACTCCATCGATACGGTCTCCGACCGCGATTTCGCCATCGAATTCCTGTCGATCGCAGCGATAACAGGCATGCACCTGTCGCGTCTGGCGGAGGAGATCGTCATCTGGTCGACCCCGCAATTCGGTTTTGTCCGTCTCTCCGACGCGTTTTCGACCGGCTCGTCGATCATGCCGCAGAAAAAGAACCCCGATGCAGCCGAACTGGTGCGCGCCAAGACCGGCCGCATCAACGGCTCGCTGGTGGCGCTGCTGACGATCATGAAGGGCCTGCCGCTCGCCTATTCCAAGGACATGCAGGAAGACAAGGAACAGGTCTTCGACGCAGCCGAGAGCCTGGAACTGGCAATCGCCGCCATGACCGGCATGGTGCGCGACCTGACCGTCAACACTGCGCGCATGAAGGCGGCGGCCGGCTCCGGCTATTCGACGGCGACCGATCTTGCCGACTGGCTGGTGCGAGAAGCGGGCCTGCCCTTCCGCGACGCCCATCATGTCACCGGCCGCGCCGTGGCGCTTGCCGAAAGCAAGGGCTGCGATCTTGCCGAACTGCCGCTCGCCGATCTGCAGGCGATCCATTCCGCGATCACCGACAAGGTCTATGATGTGCTGACCGTCGAGGCCTCGGTCGCCAGCCGCAAGAGCTTCGGCGGCACTGCGCCGTCTGAAGTGCGCAGGCAGATCGCCTTCTGGCGCGCCCGCAACTGAAGAGCAAAGGGCGGGCCGAAAAGCCGCCACGCCCCTCCTTCAGGCGCGGAAAGACCTCCAACAATCAGGGTGCACAAGGCGGATAAACTTCGCTATGAAGATGTCCATCATTCGAGATGAATGACGCCAGCACATGCCGCAGAAGAGGATATCCATGCAGAAGAGCTTGCCGCACCTCGTCCGCCTGACGGTGGTTCTCGCCGTCATCGGCCTTGCCGTTGCCGGATGCGGGCGCAAGGGCGACCTCGATCCGCCGAGCGCTGCGGCAACCAAGGAAGGCGACGTTTCCAAGCCGACGAAAAAGCCGGGAACCGTTGATAAGCCCTTCCTTCTCGACCCCCTTCTTTAAGGCATAAGCTCGTGAACCATTTCGAATACCGTGACGGCGTCCTTCATGCCGAGAATGTCTCCGTTCCCGAGATCGCCAAGGCGGTCGGCACGCCGTTTTACATCTATTCCACCGCGACGCTCGAGCGCCATTACCGCGTCTTTTCGGAAGCCTTCGCCGACATGGACTCCATGGTCTGTTATGCGATGAAGGCGAATTCGAACCAGGCGGTGCTGAAGACGCTGGGCCGTCTCGGCGCCGGCATCGACGTCGTCTCCGAGGGCGAGCTGCGCCGCGCGCTTGCCGCCGACATTCCGGCAAACCGCATCATGTTCTCAGGGGTCGGCAAGACTCCGTCCGAGATGGATTTCGCGCTTGAGGCCGGCATCTACTGCTTCAACGTCGAATCCGAGCCTGAGCTCGAAATCCTCAACCAGCGCGCCGTCAGCGCAGGCAAGAAAGCGCCGGTTTCCTTCCGCATCAACCCGGATGTCGATGCGAAGACGCATTCCAAGATCTCGACCGGCAAGAAGGAAAACAAGTTCGGCATCTCCTGGGAGCGCGCCCGCGCCATCTATGCCCATGCCGCCAGGCTGCCGGGCATCGAGGTCACCGGCATCGACATGCATATCGGCAGCCAGATCACCGAGCTCCAGCCCTTCGACGACGCCTTCAAGCTGCTGCACGACCTTGTCGCGACGCTGCGCGCCGACGGCCACACGATCCACCACGTCGATATCGGCGGCGGTCTCGGCATCCCGTATAAGGACGACAACAATCCGCCGCCGCTGCCGGATGCCTATGCGGCAATCGTCAAGAACCAGCTGCGCGGCCTGGACTGCAAGATCATCACCGAACCCGGCCGGCTGATCGTCGGCAATGCCGGTATCCTGGTGACCGAAGTCCTCTATGTGAAGGATGGCGGCGAGAAGACCTTCGTCATCGTCGACGGCGCCATGAACGATCTCATCCGCCCGACACTCTACGAAGCCTATCACGAGATCCGCCCGGTGACGATTTCGGCAGCCAACGCTCCGCGCATTCGCGCCGACGTCGTCGGTCCGGTCTGCGAGACCGGCGACTATCTGGCGCTCGACCGCGAAATGGCGATGCCGAAGCCCGGCGACCTGATGGCCGTCAGCACTGCCGGCGCCTATGGCGCAGTCCAGGCCGGCACCTATAACAGCCGCCTGCTGGTGCCCGAAGTTCTGGTCAAGGGCAGCGATTTCCATACGATTCGCCCGCGCCGAACCTACGCCGAGCTGATCGGCCTCGACTCCGTCCCGGCCTGGCTGGATTAACGCATCGGCCCGAAAATCGGAATCGATTTTCGGAAAGCACGAAGCGTAGATTCAAAATGCTAGAGCGTCCTTTGTGCGTCCGAAAGGACGCACGGCGCTCTAAAGCATGTCGCGCAAAAGTGCGCAGCGGTTTGCGATCACGACATGCGTGAAACAAAGACTTAAAGCGCCAGGAGCGATCTGAAAGATCGCGACGCGCTTTAAGCAGCCATCACTTTTTGGCGAATAAACGTGAAAAGCCGGTATTACCGGCCGCTCGCCCTCGCCTTCGCCACAAAGAGTGTTATCCTTTCGTTCATGAGCGTATTGCCCCGCAATCGCCGGAAGCGCCCTCTGTTTCAGAACGCCAGATCGCGGAGACCGGACCGATGACAAGCCCCTCAAGGCAGAAGAAAGGTGCGTTTGCGCTCCGTCCTTCGCTTGCCCGACTGGTGACGACCAAACGTCTGCTGGCGCGCGTGGTGCTGTTTTTCGAGCAGTTGCTGCCGCCTTTGATGCCGGTCCTGGCGGTCGTTGCCTTTTATCTCTGCGCCTCCTGGTTCGGCGTTTTCCGCAGCGTGCCGGACTGGCTGCGCATCCTGCTGCTGATTGCCTTTGCCGCCGCCTTTCTCGCCTCGCTCATCCCCTTCCGCAGCCTGCGCTGGCCGAAGGTCGCCGAAGCCGATCGCCTGCTGGAGGAACGCAACGGCCTGCCGCACCAGCCGGTCACCGTCCAGGAAGACGAGCCCGCCTTCGATACGCCCTTCGCCCGGGCGCTCTGGCGCGAGCACCAGACGCGCATGGCCGAAAAGATCGCAGCGCTCGATGCCGGCCTGCCGCGACCTGATATCGCCGCGCATGACCGTTTCGCCCTGCGCGCCATCCCGGCGCTGCTGCTGGTCACTGCCTTCGGTTATTCGCTGTCGATCAACGGCGGCTCGATCAGCGACGCATTGCAGGCGGCACCCGAGCAGGTGGTCAGCGATCCGGCGGTGCGCATCGACGCCTGGGTGACGCCGCCGTCTTATACCGGCCGTGCGCCGATCTATCTGACGGCCGATGGCAGCGAGCAGGCGCCGATCGGCATTCCGCAGTTTTCAGGCCTCACCGTCCGCGTCAGCGGCGGAAAGACGGCCGAAAAAGTGGTGTTCCGCAAGGCGAACGGCGAGGCGCGGGATATATCAGTGCAGGCGGATAGCAAGCCGCAGCAAGCGGCGGCAGCAGGCGGCGAGCAGCCGAATGCCGCACCCGCCAGCCAGGCCCCAGCCAGCCAGGCACTCGTCGCGCAGACGCATGTGATGAAGCTCGAGGAGAATGGCGCACTCGAAGTCAACGGCCGCCGCTGGAGCTTCGACGTGCTTCCCGACAAGGCCCCGGAAATCGCCTTCGACGGCTTGCCGAAGCCCAGCGTCAATGGCGCGCTTGAAATCGGTTTCACCGTCAAGGACGATTACGGCGTCCAGGAAGCGCATGCGGAAATCGTTCCCGTCGACACCGATCCGACGGCGACGCCGCTCTATCCGCTGCCGGAATACCGGCTGGATATCCCCCGCCGCAACGCCCGCGACGCCAAGGGCGTGACCAGCCGGAACCTGAGCGAACATCCGCTTGCCGGCAAACGCGTGCGCATCACGCTCGTCGCCAAGGATGCCGCCGGCCAGACCGGCCGCAGCCCGCCGCATGAGATGATAATGCCGTCGCGGCGCTTTAACGAGCCGCTCGCCGCCGCCGTCGCCGAAGAACGGCAGGTTTTCGCCCTCGACACCCGCAAGATGCCGCAGGCGATCGCGCTGAACGAGGCGCTGACCATCCGTCCCGAGGAGACCATCCCCAAGCTTACCAACTACCTGCTGCTCGAATCCGCCTTGACGCGCATGAAGCTCGCAAAGGGCGAGGATGCGCTGAAGGATACCGCCCAATATCTCTGGGAGATTGCGCTGGGCATGGAGGACGGCGATCTTTCGCTTGCCGAGCGCAAGCTGCGCGAAGCCCAGCAGAACCTCGCCGACGCGTTGGACCGCAACGCCCCGGATGCCGAGATCAAGAAGCTGATGGACGAGCTGCGCAAGGCGATGCAGGACTATATGAGTGAGCTCGCCCAACGCATGCAGAACGCGCCGATGCAGCCGAACCAGAATGCGCAGAACATCCTGCGCCAGCAGGATCTGGAACGGATGATGGATCAGATCGAGAATCTCGCCCGCTCCGGCAATCGTGACGCTGCCCAGCAGATGCTGTCGGAATTGCAGCGGATGATGAACAACCTGCAGGCGGGCCGACCGCAGCGCGGCCAGCAGAGCCAGGAAAACAGCGAAGCCCGCAAGCAGATCGACAAGCTCGGCGAGATCCTGCGCGACCAGCAGAAGCTGATGGAACAGACCTTCCGGCTCGACCAGCAGCTCAGGGACCGCATGCAGCGCGGCGAGCCTGACATGGGCGAGAGCGATCCGCTGCTCGACGAGATGAACCCCGGAGACAACGGCGAGCCGCAGGATCAGCAGCAGGGCCAGCAAGGTAAGGAAGGCCAGCAGCCCTCCGACCAGATGACGGCCGAACAGCTACGCGAGGCGCTGAAGCAGCTGCGCGCCCACCAGGATGCACTGGGCAGGCAGCTCGGCGAATTGCAGAAAAGACTCGGCGAGATGGGCATGAAGCCCGGCCCCGGCTTCGGCCAGGCGCAGCGCGAAATGGAAGGCGCCGGCCGTGAACTCGGCCAGGGCCGCGGCCAGCCGGCCATCGAGGGCCAGGGCCGCGCGCTGGAAGCGCTTCGCCAGGGCGCCCGCGACATGATGAACCAGATGATGCAGGCGCAGCAGGGCCAGCAGGGTCAGGGTCCGAACGGCCAGGTGGGCCAGGGCGACCAGAATGGCCGCGACCCGCTCGGCCGGCCGCGCCGGCCCCAGGGACCGGAATTCGGCGATAACAGCGTGAAGGTGCCCGACGAAATCGACGTTCAGCGGGCGCGAGAAATCCTCGACGCAATTCGCGAAAAGCTTGGCAACAATCCGCCGCAGGAAATGGAACGGCGGTACCTCGAACGGCTGCTGGATATCCAGTAGGCCTGACGCCACCGGATCTTGGATAGGATGATTTTAGGCCGGACCGGCCTAAAATCTGAATCCGGATCTATCAACAAATAGAGCGGGATACCGTTCGAAAACCGCTCACGCCTTCCAGCATCGTCCTCTACGCGACGAGCGCCCGGGCGACCGCCTTGCGGATATCGGGAAGCGCGAACGGTTTGGCGACGACATCGATGATCTTTTCGGCAAGATCGTCGGCCCGTTCGCGCTGTTCGGCATAACCGGTCATCAGCAGGATCTTCAGGCTGGGAAAAGCGTCTTTCGCCTGATGGGCGAGTTCAATACCGTCCATCACAGGCATGCGGATATCTGAAAGCAGCAGATCGTAGACCCCATCCTTGAGCTTTTCCAGGCCCTCGGCCCCGTCGGCCGCCTCATCGGTCTCGTGGCCATCAAGCCGCAGGGCCCGGGCTACGAAAGACCGCAGGGAATCCTCGTCTTCCGTGATCAGAATTCTTGCCATATGTGCATCGCTCCGTGTCAGCCCCGCGACGGAAATCACCAGACTTTCCTTTTCGATCGGTAAAGATGACGAAGCGATGGACGAGATGGTTAACAACCCGTCTCGAACAGTAAGATAGCACCACGGGGCGCGCAAAAGCGCTGCAACATTTAGAGCCTTTCCGGGTTAGCTTGCAGCATTCTGCCGGAGCAGGTTTTTGTCAGGGCAGAGGCGATTGGCGACGGGCATACCCCAAGGTACGTCCGAGCCGATCGCCTCTGATCCTGGCGCAAAGATGCCCGGCCCTTCGGGTTGGCTGAAGCGGGCCGGCTGATCGACCGGCCATCCGACTCCGCTTGAGCCAACAGAATGCTGCAATCTAACTCGGAAAGGCTCTAGCTGTCGCTCAGGCGTCCCCGGTGACCACGCCGACGAAGGGCAGTTCGCGAAAGGCATAGGCGACATCCATGCCATAGCCGACGACAAAATAGTCAGGGCATTCGAAGCCGACATAATCGGCCTCCAGCTTTTCCTTGCGCTTCACGCGCTTGTCGAGCAGCACGGCGATGGTGACGTTGCGCGCCCCGCGCTCGAAGAGCAATTCCTTGGCAAAGAGCAACGTCCGGCCGGATTCGAGGATATCGTCGATCAGCAGGACATCGCGGCCATGCACGTCGCTGTCGATATCCTTGACGATGCGCACGCCCTGCGAAACCGTACCGATGCCGTAACTCGACAGCGTGATGAACTCGACCTCCGGGGCAAGCCCGGTGTCATGCAGGGCGCGGATCAGGTCGGCGGCAAAGATGAAGGACCCCTTGAGCACGGCGATGACCAGCAGGTCCTTGGTCGGGCCGTCGGCGATCTCGCGCGCCATCGAATGATTGCGCTCGGCGATCTGCTCGGCGGTGAAAAGCGGCTCGATGTTTTTTCCGCGCACGACAGGCATAAGGGCTTGCTCCATGAAAAGAAGGGTAAGCCGTTAGCACATATGCGAGCCTGAAACAGCCTCGCCAGCCATGAAATTAACGGGATTGGCGCGACCCGTGGCAAGAAAACCGGCCATTCCATGCCCGGCGCGCTCTATGGCAGGAAGGACAGCCGGACCTCCGGCATCTTTCCGCCGGCATGCTGGACGCGCGCCGAGAAGCCCCGGCTTTGGCCGCTATAGATGACATCGGCCGGCGGGTTGATGACAACGCTTGCGGTCAGCCGCTCGTCGGTCACGAGGTCGGCACGGATCGGCTGCACCGTCTGCGTCGTGCCGCTGTCGTTTTCGATGATGCCGTTGATGACGAGCACCCGCATGCCGTTCGCATCACGCGGCGTCACCGTGACATGGCTGAAATGCAGCGGCACGCCGGAATAGGCTCGCTCGCCGGAAAGGCCGGAAAAACCGCCCGCGAGCCCGAAGACGAGCACGATGAGCCCCAGCACCAGTGCTGCGAAGCTGCGCATCGACGCGCGCTGCAGCCAGGATTCCACTGTCTGCAGAATGGAAGCGGCCATCGCCGGCAGGAGCGGCGGCTGTGCGGCCTGTGCCGCAGCCATGCGTTTGCGGTTGTCGTTAGGGGTCCTGGCAGTGTATTCCCGAGGCCGCACTTTGCCGAGGGTGACGAATTCGGCGTCGGAGATATCGGCAGCACGCGCCGAGCGGTACTGGCGGCTGGCGGGTTCGGGCGGCAGGAAATCATAGGCCTGGCTCGGTGTCCGGCGGCTGAAGGAGGATGCTTCCATGGTGGCTGCCTCGCAGATGTCCACATGGTTTCGATGCCAGGGGAAATCTTGGCATTGAAACGAATCCCGCTCAGTCGTAAATTTTAATGGTTAATGCTTCGCAAAGATTGCCATCAAACGGGCGTCTTTCCGGCAAAATTTACCGGCTGTTAACGGTGTTGGTTAACAAGTCACGCGGTGAAACCCACAACAGACTGAGCTGCCCGTTGATCCACTTCGAGAATGTCGGTTTGCGCTATGGCATGGGCCCGGAAATCCTCCGGGACCTGACCTTCGACATTCCGAAGAAATCCTTCCAGTTTCTGACGGGGCCATCGGGCGCCGGCAAGACCTCGCTGCTGCGGCTGCTCTTCATGTCGCTGCAGCCGACACGCGGCCTGATCCGCATGTTCGGGCGCGACATTTCCGAAATCCCCCGGCCCGAGCTGCCGTTGTTGCGCCGTCGCGTCGGCATCGTCTTCCAGGATTTCCGCCTCCTCGATCATCTCACCACCTATGAGAATGTCGCTTTGCCCTTACGGGTGCGCGGCAAGGATGAGAGCTCCTACAAGACCGACGTCCTGGAACTGTTGAAATGGGTCGGTCTTGGCGAACGCATCAACGTGCTGCCGCCCGTGCTCTCCGGCGGCGAGAAGCAGCGCGCCGCCATCGCCCGGGCGCTGATGGACCGGCCGGAGGTGCTGCTTGCCGACGAACCCACCGGCAATGTCGACCCGCCCATGGCCAAGCGCCTGCTCAATCTTTTCCTCGAGCTGAACCGCCTCGGCACCGCGGTCGTTATAGCCACCCATGACCTGGCGCTGATGGAGCAGGTGGAGGCCCGCCGCATGATCCTCTCGGGGGGGCATCTCGATATCTATGACTGAGCCCCCATCCGGAAACCGAGACAAGGCGCCTGGTAAGGCGGAGCAGAAGCGACCGGAAATGCGCGTGCGCCCGACCGCGCCGATCCTGCCGCCATCCAACATCCAGGGCAGCGCGTTGATGGTGGTGATATCGATCATGGCCTTTCTCGCCTGCCTGACGCTCGGCGGCGTCAGCATGGTGCGCTCGACGGCGGCAAGCTGGGAGAGCCAGATCTCCCGCGAGATCACCATCCAGATCAAGCCGGACGACAATCTCGACATGGAAAAGGCGCTGACCCAGGCGCGCGACCTGGCGCTGACTTTCGTCGGCACCAAGAGCGGCCAGATCGTCGACGAGGCGGCGACCGCCCGCCTGCTCGAGCCCTGGCTCGGCCCCGGCCTCGATCTCAAGGATCTGCCCGTCCCTCGCCTCGTCATCATCACCATCGACGAGAGCAATCCACCGGATTTCGATTCGATGCGGTCGCTGCTGAAGGACAGTATCCCGCAGGCCACCCTCGACGACCACCGCACCTGGGTCGATCGGCTGGTGTCCATGGCCCACACAACTGTCATGATCGGCACCGGTATCCTGCTCCTGGTCTTCACGGCGATGGTGCTCACCGTCGTCTTCGCCACGCGTGGCGCGCTGTCGGGTAACCGTCACGTCGTCGAAGTGCTGCATTTCGTCGGCGCCGAAAGCTCCTTCGTCGCCACTGAATTCCAGAAGCATTTCCTGAAGATCAGCCTCAAGGGCTCGGCAATCGGCAGCGCGCTTGCCGCGCTGTTCTTTGCCAGCGCCGGGTTCTGGCAGAGCCGCACCCTCGCCACCCCCGAAACCGACCAGGCGACCGCGCTCTTCGGCACCTTCTCGGTCGGTGTGCTTGGTTATGCCGGCATCTTCGCGACGATGATCGTCATCGCGCTCCTGACCACCTTCACCGCTCGCCTGACCGTCATGCGGACGATCTACGAAATCGATACACTGCGCTCGGACCCGACACGCACCGACGGCATCGCAAGTTGATCGTGACCATGCCGTTTTACCACGAAAGCGTCTGTTCTGCGCCGCAATCAGCGTATAATCACGATTCATGACCATGGGACATACGACACCCAACCCGACTCAGCAGGACCCGGAGCTTGACCGCCCGGCGGGTGTGCCGCCGCGGCGCGGGCCGATCCGCCGCCTGCTGCGCTGGGGCGGCTTTGCCTGCGTGCTGGCAATGGCCCTGGTGTTCGGCGGTTTCCTGCGTTTTGCCGATTCCGTGACGACGCTGAAGCCGCCGGCCGAGCCGAAGGCGGATGCGATCGTCGTCCTGACCGGTGGCTACCAGCGTATCGACCAGGCCGTGGAACTGCTGCAGAAGGGTGCCGGCAAGCGCTTGCTCATTTCCGGCGTTCACCCGACGACGACGCCGGCGCAGATCCGCAGGATGACCCAGGGCTCGGCCGATCTCTTCTCCTGCTGCGTCGATATCGGCTATGATGCGATCGACACGATCGGCAATGCCGAGGAAGCTTCGAACTGGATCCATGCCAAGGGATACCGGAGCGTTTTGATCGTCACCAACAACTACCACATGCCGCGAAGCCTCGCGGAGCTCTCCTATGTCGATCCCGACATCGACTTCATCGCTTATCCCGTGGTCAATTCGGATTTGAAGAGCCGCAACTGGTTCACCGACCCGAATGCGATGCGCGTCATGCTTGCCGAATATGTGAAAGTGCTGCTGACCGGCGCCCGCAACATCACCGGCTTCGGCCGTCACACCGGGCTGCGCTCGGCAAATGCGTCCGGCCCGCAATAGACGCGCCGCGCGTCGAGCCGAATTCGCGCGACGCGCTTTAAGCCTTGTTTTATGCAAGTCGTTGTCCCAAAACCGCTGCGCAGTTTTGGGCGACATGCACGAGCCTTTTGCATGAGGGCGTCATCAAACGCTTTTTATGACAGACAATATCGTGTAGGCCGGTCGCGTGAGCATGCCTCGGGAAAGTTTCATGATCGCCCTGCGTTCCGTTCTCTTCAATACGATCTTCTACGCCAACCTCATCATCCGGATGATCGTGCTCTCGCCATATTATTTCGTGGTGCCGCGCAAGATCGCCTATGCGATCCCGAAGAACTGGGCCCGCTCCAACCACTGGCTGATGCGGGTGATCGTCGGTACGACCTTCGAGATCGAGGGGCTGGAGAACCTGCCGGGTGACAGTTACATCCTGGCGCCGAAGCACCAGTCCTTCTGGGATACCTACGCGCTGCTGCCCTGGCTGAAGGACCCGGTCTATATCCTGAAGCGCGAACTGATGTGGATTCCGCTCTTCGGCTGGTATGCGAAGAAACAGCGCATGATCCCGGTCGACCGCGGCGCCCGCGGCAAGGTGATGGTGGAAGTGCTGAAACGCACCAAGGACGAGCTTTCCACCGGCCGGCAGCTGATCATCTATCCCGAGGGCACTCGCCGCCCGCCAGGCGCCGAACCGGTCTACAAATACGGCATCGCCCGCATGTACCGCGATCTCGGCATCCCGGTCGTTCCGGTCGCCATGCATCCCGGTCTCTTCTGGCCGCGGCGTAGCATTCGTCGTTATCCCGGCCATTTCAAGGTGAGGATCCTGCCGCCGATCATGCCGGGAATGGATCCGGACGCCTTTTTCGCCCAGCTGATCGAGGTATCGGAGCGGGCAAGCGATGAGCTTCTGCTCGAAACCGTCGAACGAAATCCGCATCTGCCGCTGCCGCCGACGGCGATCGAAAGGCTGGCGGAGCTGCGCAAACTGAACGCCGCGACCGTCTAGATTAAGATCAGGCGGCGCGCAGCCGTTCCACCTCGTGGACGACCTGCTCCAGCCAATGGTCGCGAATGCCCATCTGCTTCAGATGCGTCAGCGTGTTGAAGACATAGGCATCATTCGGACCGGACTGGCCTTTTGCTTCGTTCACCACCCGTGCCGCGGCACGCGCATCGAGGGCGCCGGCATATTGCTCATGGTCGCGGTCGATGATGTAGGCGACCGCTTCCACCCGGCGCCGGCCGGCAAGCTGCAGCCGCACCCGGCGCTCCAGGTAGACATTGGTGACCAGCTCGCGGGCGCGGAGATAATCGATCACCTCATCCCATTTTTCCGCGGAAATGCGGAAAGCCATGCCGCGGCAGGCGCCACCCCTGTCGAGGCCGAGAACCAGGCCAGGATTGTCGCGTGTGCCGCGATGGACAAAGGAACGGACACAGAGTGAACGCCTGTAGCCATAGACCAGAGCCTCTGCCCGCTCCATGAACTCGAAGCCCGGATTCCACATCAGTGAACCGTAGCCAAATACCCAAAATTCGTCCATATCGCACGCCAAGACCGGGAATCACATTCGCGATTCACCATTGGAGAACATCATGGCAGCGTCAAGCCGATCCGGCAGCAGCCAATCCGGCAGCGGCAAGAAATTCTGGTTGCTGGGTGGAGGCGTCCTCCTGGCGATCGCGCTTTATACCGGCGGCTGGTTCTATGCAGCGTCGGCGCTGAAGACCACGGTGTTGAAGGCGATCGCGCCGGGCGGAGAGGCTGGCGTCAGCGGCGAATGCTCCGATATCGAATTCCGCGGCTATCCCTTCCGCATCGGCCTGTTCTGCTCCAGGATCGACGTCGACGACAACGTCAACGGTGTCTCCGCCACCTTCGGCGCGCTGCGCTCGGCAGCCCAGGTCTATGCGCCCGGCAATATCGTGTGGGAGCTCGATTCGCCGGCCGAGATCCGCACCGGCAACGGCCTTTCGATCTCGGCCCAATGGACGAACCTGCAATCGAGCCTTGCGACCAGGCTCAGGGGCATCGACCGCAGCTCGACCGTCATCGAGGGGCTGAAGGCGATGGCGGTCTCCTCTTTCACCGGCCAGACCATCAGCTTCGATGCGGCCCGCACCGAAATCCATCTGCGTCAGAACGGCGCCGATCTCGACGGCGCGATCTCCATGCAGGATGCGAACACGGCGATCAAGGATTGGCCGCAGATCTTCCCGAAACTGTCGGCCAGCATTGACCTGACCGTCGCCGGCAAGGCCGGACTGATCGACGGCAGCGACCCGAATGGCCTCAATGGCGCCACCGGTGAACTGCGCCGCATCGTCGCCGACATCGGCGACGGCAAGGTGATGACGCTCACCGGCCCCTTCTCCTTCGACGAGCAGGGCTTCCTTTCGGGAAAATTCAAGCTGGAGATCGAACAGCTCGGTCCCTGGAGCGACAGCCTGAAGCAGGCCTTTCCCGACCTCGCCTCGACCGTCAACACGGCGACGAAGCTCTTGAAGGCGCTTGCCGCCGGCAGCGACAAGGTCTCGGTCGATCTCGTCGTCGATCGTGGCAACGCCACCGTCAGCGGCTTCATCCCGCTCGGCCGGATTCCGCCGATCTGACCTATCTCGCCTTTCAGGCTATCGGCTTGATGAAGAAGACCTCCGGCACCGATTGCAGGCCTGGCATCTCGATCGCACCGGTTTCAGTAAATCCGTTGCGGCGATGCCAGTCCTGGGGCCTGCTTTCATCGCATTCGCTCGACGTCATCAGCAGACGGGCGCCTTCGCCACGCATCGCCTCTTCCCAGGCGAGAAACAGCGCGGTGCCGACGCCCGACCGGCGATGGCCGGGCAGGACGCGGATCATTTCCATATAGGGAACCCTGCCCCAGAAGCGGGAGAAGCGCAGAAAGCCGACGATCTCGCTGCCCTCCTTGGCAACGAGGTATTCGCCGAGCGTCACGCAGCGCGATACCCATGCTTCACCGGAACTGGCATCTTCGCGAACCAGCCAATCGGTATCCGCGTGGCTCGCGTTCGCCACTTCCACCATCGCGGGGCTACTTCTTATCAAGCGCGTGGGGGCGGCCGAAATCAGGCGCGTCGACATCCTGGCCGGCCTGGACGATCGAGCGGCGGATGGCGCGCGTGCGGGTGAAGAGTTCGAAAATCTTGTCGCCCTCGCCCCAGCGGATGGCGCGCTGCAAATAGGCGAGATCCTCCGAGAAACGCGCCAGCATTTCGAGGATCGCATCGCGATTGTGCAGGCAGACGTCGCGCCACATGGTCGGATCGGAGGCGGCAAGGCGGGTGAAATCACGAAAACCCGAGGCGGAATATTTGATGACCTCGGACTCCGTCACCGTCTCCAGATCGTCGGCAGTGCCGACGATATTATAGGCGATGATATGCGGCAGGTGCGAAACGATGGCGAGCACCTTGTCGTGATGCTCGGCATCCATCTCATCGACCTTCGAGCCCAGCGCTTCCCAGAAGCTGCGCAGCCGCTTCAGCGCCACCTCGTCGGTACCGGCGACCGGCGTGAAGATGCACCAGCGGCCTTCGAAGAGGCCGGGAAAGCCGGCATCCGGGCCGGATTTTTCGGTACCGGCCAGCGGATGGCCGGGGATGAAATGCACATTATCAGGCATATGCGGCAGCATCTGTGCGATGACCGAGGCCTTGGTGGAGCCGACATCGGTGACGACGGCCCCGGGCTTCAGGCTTCCCGCGATCTCCTTCGCCACGCTTTCCGAAGCGCCGACCGGCACCGAGACGATCACCAGATCGGCATCCTTGACGGCATCCTGCGACGACGTCGTGTAGCGGTCGCCAAGGCCGAGTTCTTCCGCACGCTTCAGCGTATCGGCGCTGCGGGTGGCGACGACGATCTCCCTTGCAAGGCCGAGCCGTCTGATATCGTAGGCAAGCGAAGAGCCGATCAGGCCGATGCCGATCAGCGCGATCCGATCGAACTGCACGCTCATGACTGATGTCCCATAAATTCGCTGAGCGCGGCAATGACGCCGCGGTTGGCCTCTTCGGGACCGATGCTCATGCGCAACGCATTGGCGAAGCCATAGCCGCGGACGGCACGCAGGATGTAGCCGCGGCTCGTCAGGAACTCGTCGGCATCGGCGGCGCGCTTGCCGTCGATCTCGGGGAAATGGATGAGGACGAAATTGGCGACCGACGGCGTCACCTTCAGCCCGATCGCTTCGAGCGCCCGGGTGAGCGTCTCCACCCACATCTGATTGAAGGAGACGGCCTGCTGGACGAAGGCTTGGTCGCGGATGGCCGCGGCGCCGGCGGCGATTGCCGGCGCGTTCAAATTGAACGGCGCGCGCACGCGGTTCAGCGCGTCGACGATCTCGGCGGGCGCATACATCCAGCCGACACGCAGCGCCGCAAGACCATAGGCCTTCGAGAAGGTGCGGGTCATCACCACGTTGGCATTGGAGGACACGACCTCGATGCCGGCTTCATAATCGTTGCGGCGCACATATTCGGCATAGGCAGCATCGAGCACGAGGACGACATGTTTCGGCAGCCCGGCCTGCAGGCGGCGGATCTCGCTGACGGGAACATAGGTGCCTGTGGGATTGCCGGGATTGGCGATGAAGACGATCTTCGTCTTCTCCGTCACCGCGGCAAGGATCGCATCGACATCGACGGTACAGTCCTTTTCCCTGACGACGACAGGCACGGCACCCGCGCCCAGGATCTGGATCTTGTAGACGAGGAACCCGTGCTCGGTGATGATGCCCTCGTCGCCGGCGCCGAGATAGACATGGCAGAGCAGGCCGAGCAATTCGTCCGAACCGTTGCCGCAAAGGATGTTTGCCGGATTGAGACCATGCACGGCGGCGATCGCCTCGCGCAGCTCGACCGCCTGCCCGTCGGGATAACGCGCCAGAGTGTCGGCAGCCGCCTTGAACGCCTCGATTGCCTTCGGGCTGGCGCCGAGCGGCGTTTCGTTGGACGAAAGCTTGTAGACGCGGGCAACGCCCGGCGCATGTTCCTTACCCGGCACATAGGCTGCGATATCGAGAATACCGGGACGCGGAACGGGCTTGCTCATCTCAACGCTCATGGGTCGACCTTGGAATTGCCGGAAATCCGGGCTGAAAAACACCAAGTGGCATTAAAGCGGAATGCGATTGTTGTCGAGAGGTATGGGCGTGACGCAAGCAGCCTGAGAAGGCTGAGAGCGGCGTCAGCGGTTGCGTGTGGTCGGCACGCCATGCGGTGCGAGAACCGGCACGAAGACGCGGCGGGAAGCCCGCGCTGCAACCGGCAGCCCCTGATAAAGCCGCTTCTGCGCCTCGACGATGATGACGCCCGAGAAGGCCGGCCACAGCGTTCGGCCGATCCGCTCGAAGGCACGGCGAAGGCGCAGAATGGTCCTGAGCTTCGAAGGTGGGAAGAACAGCGCTTCAGCCGTCGCGCCCGGCGTGAAATTCGTCTCGCGCAGCAGATGCGTCAGCTGGCCGCGCGAATAGGGCCGGCCCGAACCGAAGGGTGTATGCTCCATGCGCGCCCAGACGCCGCGCCGGTTCGGCACGACGATAACAAGCCGTCCGCCCGGCGCCAGCACCCGCCAGAGCTCCTTCAGCGTCTCGCGCGGACTTTCGGCGAATTCCAGCGAATGCACCATCAGCACCCGGTCGATCGAGGAATCCGGCAGCGGCAACTCCTCGTCGAAGACAAGCGTCGTCGACGAGAGCGAGCCCATCGGCCAGTTCACCGCGCCCTGCCCGGCCGGCATGAAGGCGAAGGTGCGCTCGGTATCGGCCTGGAAACGGTCGAGGAAGGGCACGGCATAGCCGAGACCGACCAGACGCTCCTGCGGCAGCCGCACCCAGAGCGAGGATAGCGCCATGGCGATCGACTGCTCGGCAAGACGTCCGAGCTCGGAATGATAGAACTGGCGTAGGTCGACGATATCGGCGTGCATTGCGACAAATGTTATCAGCGGGCGGTTGGACTTCAAGGCCGGAACCTCTACATTCCCGCGAGACTCCTGAGACAAGGGATTATTGAACGATGAAACCTTTGGAATTAGACGTTTTTCTCTGCCGCACCGACAATTTCGGCGTTCTCGTGCACGATCCGGAGACAGGCTTGACCGCGGCGATCGATGCGCCGGAGGAGGCGCCGATCCTGGAAGCGGCGACTCGCCGCGGCTGGAAAATCAGCCATATCTTCACCACCCACCACCACACCGACCATGTTAGTGCCAACCTGGCGCTGAAGGAGCAGTTCGGCTGCGAGATCATCGGCCCGATCAACGAGGCCGTCGCCATTCCCGGCCTCGACCGGACGATGGCCGATGGCGACAGCTTCCTTTTCGGCGATCACACGGTCAAGGTCATCGAGACTCCCGGCCACACCGCCGGCCATATCTGCTATCACTTCGTCGACGACAAGCTGCTCTTTGCCGCCGACACGTTGTTTGCGCTCGGCTGCGGCCGGCTGTTCGAACGCCCGGCCGCCGACATGTGGCATTCCCTGCAGAAGCTCGCCGTGCTGCCCGATGAGACTGCCGTCTATTTCGGCCATGAATACACCTTGTCCAATGCCCGCTTCGCGCTGACGATCGATCCGGACAACGAGCGCCTGAAGAGCCGCGCCGCCGAGGTCGAGGCCCTTCGTGCCGACGGCAAATTCACCATTCCGACGACGCTGGGGCTGGAAAAGGAGACCAACCCGTTCCTGCGCGCCGCCGATCCGGCGATCCGCCGCAATCTGATCATGGAAGGCAAGACCAACGAGGAGGTCTTTGCCGAGATCCGCAAGCGCAAGGACAATTTCTGATGTCGCCTCAGGACATCATCCGCGAACTCGGCATGCAGCCGCATCCCGAGGGTGGCTGGTATGCGCAGACGTTCCGCGATACGGCGGGCGGAGAACGCGGCCACTCGACGGCGATCTATTATCTGCTGACCAGGGGACAGCGCTCGCACTGGCATCGCGTCCATGACGCGGTTGAGGTCTGGCATTATTACGCCGGCGCGCCGCTCTTCCTGCATCGTTCGGAAGACGGAACCGCAAGCGAGACCCTGACGCTCGGGACGAACCTGTCCGCCGGCGAGCGGCCGCAGGCGATCGTTCCCGCCAATTGCTGGCAATCGGCCGAAACCCTCGGCGATTTCACCCTGGTCGGCTGCACCGTCTCGCCCGGCTTCGAATTTTCGAGCTTCGAGATGGCGCCACCCGATTGGAAGCCCGGCGCTAGAGCATGATGCCGAAAAGTGTGAGCGGCTTTCGGACGACATCATGCTCTAACTATATAATTTAGAACAGGATTCAGAATTTAGGCCAACCGGGCGTAAAATCTGAATCCTGTTTTAAGGCCTACTCTGCCGCAGACTGCGCCGGAACCTTGCGGCGGAACATGTCCTGGGCGGCCAGCACCGCCCCGCCGGTAACGAGCAGGCAGGCAAGAGCAACGCGCCAGCTCGGCTCGGCAAATCCGAACAGCAGCAGGATCAGCGTCGAAAGCAGAGGCGCGGCATAACTTGCCGCGCCGAGGATCTGAATGTCGCCGTTCTTGACGCCGTGATCCCATGCATAGAAGGCAGCACCGACCGGAAAAAGCCCGAGCCCGGCGACGGCAACCCATTCGAAACCCGTGGCCGGCCAGACGGTCGTCTCCAGGCCGAGATGGCAGAAGAACGACAGGATGGATGTCGCAAGGCAAAAGCCGGTGACGACATCCGTGGAGACGGCATCAAAACGCCGCGTCAGCAGCGAATAGCCGGACCATGTGAAGGCGCAGAGAAAGGCGGCCCCGTAGCCGACGGCATAGGCGCCGTCGAAATCGATGCCGTTGCGGCCAACGATCAGGAAGGTGCCGCAAAGCCCGGCAAGCGCACCCGCCAGATGATACCAGCGCAGCCGTTCGCCCGGCAGCAGCGCCGAACCGACGACGATCAACAGCGGCCAGAGATAGGCGACCAGCCCCGCCTCCACCGCCGGTGCGTTGCGGAGCGCGGTGAAATAGAGGAAGTGATAACCGAACAGCCCTGCAATACCCGTTATCCAGACCTTGGCCGGCTGCTTCAACAGCGCCAGCCGCGCGGGGTTGAGGACAAGCACCGCGAGGCCGGGGATGCTGCCGATCGCAAAGCAGATGGCCGCAAGCTGGAACGGCGGCATCTTGCCGGAGGCGGCCGTGAATAGCGCCAGGAACGACCACATCAGGATGGCCGTAAAACCGATCAATGTCGCGCGAAGCCTCACCCATCCCCCTTCACGGAGACAGAAGCTCCGTCAGCTGTCGCTGCCGTATTTGACGGCAGTGATCGTCACCATTCCATATTCGGTTGGAATACGCACATAGACGGGAGCGTATACATTTGCCGTGTCCGACTTGGCAAACCAGATTTCCATGCGGTTGCTTTTGCTGAGATAGTCGATGTCCTTGCGGCCCTTCTTGTAGCCGGAGCGCGGCACGAAGCGCACGCCGCAGACAACCGCCTTGCCTTTGAAGCCGTTGGTCGAAAAATCCTCGTCGCCCTTCGGCGAAAGCACCAGATCCATGCGCGTCTCGCCGTCGAAGATCGGCAGCGTCTGCGAGCAGACCTTGGTATCGCCGGTGAAGACCAGGCCGGAGATCGGATCGAGCACCGATCGCATGTCGCGCGGCGTGACGTCGATCCAGTTCTTCGGACGCTTCGGCGCCGGTGTCGTCGTCGCCGAAACGATGTTGCCGTCGCGGTAACTGACCTCGTAGACGCGGGCCTTCTTGCCGCTCTTGTAGTAGAGCGAATATTTCTGCGCCTGCAATCTGTCATTGCGCACGACACCGCTCACGCTGGTCTTGGCCGAAATCGTCGTGACGAGATCGGCAAGGCCGGCGGAATTGATACTGCCGGCGATCTTGTAGCTGTGATCGTCCTCGATCTGCGTCAGGAAGGCCGCGCGCGCAATCGGCAAGCCGGCGAGCGTCACCCGGTATTCCGTCCGATGTTGGATTTCGGCCGCCGATGCCGGTATGGCAAGCAGCGCGGCGATGGCCGAAATGAAAATCCGTCTGCCCGAATGAGCCATGAATCAAGCCTTGTCTTGGCGCGCGCTGGCAGCCCTTGTTAAGCGCTCTATACTCCTGCCGTGAAGGGAAGAAAACAGCAGCTTTTTGACAGAATTGCGGGAAAGGCCAAGGTTTGGCTTGACGCAAGCAGCCTGTCTGACTATAGAACCGCAACTTTCCAATCATGCCTGTTGGATTGCGCGCCTGGTTTTGCCGGGAATGTCAATTCGATGGCCCGACAAAAACAAGAATAGGTGTTCCATGTCCCGCGTGTGCGAATTGACCGGCAAGGCCGTCCTGACTGGTAACAATGTCAGCCATGCCAACAACAAGACCAAGCGCCGGTTCCTGCCGAACCTGTGCCAGGTCACGCTGATTTCCGACGCTCTCAACCAGCGTTATCGTCTTCGCGTTTCGGCTGCTGCTCTTCGCTCCGTCGAGCATCGTGGCGGCCTCGATGCCTTCCTGCTGAAGGCTGGTGAAAACGAACTCTCGATGCGCGCGCGCCTGCTGCGCCGTCAGATCGTGAAGAAGACCGCCGAAGCCGCTGCTGCGTAAGCTTCTGCCTTTCTTTCATACGGCTTCAAAAGGCTTGAACGGATAATACCGGACAAGCCTTTTGCTTTGTCGGTTTACTCCTCCAACTGGTGGCATCACCCAGGATAAAAAAATGCTGAAGACCCGCTATACCATCGCCTATGTCGCGCTGATGACGCTCGTCGTCGTCGCCTCCAACTTCCTCGTCCAGTTTCCGCTGAACGCCGAAGTCGCCGGCATCAACCTTGCCGACATCCTGACCTGGGGCGCCTTCTCCTATCCGATCGCCTTCCTGATCACCGATCTGACCAACCGCCAGTTCGGCCCGCAGGCGGCCCGTAAGGTCGTCTTTGCCGGCTTCGTCGTTGGCGTGACGCTCTCCTTCTTCACCTCGGTTCCGCGCATCGCCATCGCCTCCGGCTCGGCCTATCTCGCCGGCCAGTTGCTCGATATCGCCGTCTTCAACCGCCTTCGCCGCCAGGCCTGGTGGCGCGCGCCGCTGGTCGGCTCGCTGATCGGCTCGGCGCTCGATACGGTGATGTTCTTCTCGCTGTCCTTCGCCGCGTTCTTCGTCTTCCTCGGCCCGAACGATCCTTTCGCGCTGGAAGCAGCTCCCGTCCTGGGCGTCTTCGCCACGGAGGCTCCACGCTGGATTTCCTGGGCGATCGGCGATTTCGCCGTGAAGATGATCGTCGGCCTCGTCATGCTGCTGCCCTATGGCGCGCTGATGAACGTACTGCGGCCGATGCAGGCCGCCCGCGCCAGCTAATCACCGACGCCGCCGGACCGCACAGGCGGCGATCGCCGGATGCAGCAGAGCCTCTGCAACCAGATCGTCGATATCTCGTGACGAATCGAGCCGCAACACCGGCGCTGTCTGCGTTTCCAGCCATTGCTCATGCGCCGCAAGACTGCGGCGTTCCGGACCGGCTGTGTCGTAACTCGCCGCCCACTGCAGGAATTCCCCGCTTTTAACTTCCATGTCGCCACCGGGCCCGATCCTGTTTCCATACCGGGCAATCCCCGATTGCGCGGGATAGCCGAGGCATATGACATCAGTCTGACGCTCTAGCATTTTCAATCCTCGCATCGCGCTTTCCGAAAATCGATTCCGATTTCGGGCCGGTGGCTAGGATCAATTCCGCTTCTGGGAACTCGGCGCTACCCACGCGGCTTCTTCCGAAAGCCGGAATTCCAGCATCAGGTTGCGCTGCAGGATCGAATGATTGTCGTCCGACACCAGGATGATATGGCTCGTGCCGTCGGCCGCCTGAAAGGCATCGAGCCCTTCCATATTGTCGATCTGCGAGTTGAAATTACCTTCCAGCAGTAAGTCGCCGCTGACGACGGCGCCGGGCTTGATATCGGCGCCCTTGATGCGCCGAAGGCGCATGCCGATGCCTTCGGCCATGTTGAAGCGGCGTTCCAGCAGCAGCAGGTCGCCGTTCGGCAGGAAGGCGCCGTCGGTGACGTCGAAGCTGCCATCCCGCTCGACCGAGAAACGCCCTTTCAGCGGCCCGCTGAGAATGGCCGCCAGCCGGTTGCCGTCGCTGTCGAGACCGCGCTCGGAGACGATGACCACGCCGCCCTTCAGCGGGCTCGATGCCGGCGCCACCGTGATGGTCTCGATGCCGCGATTGTCGCTCAACATCTTCCGCGGGATAAGGATCGGCAAAGTGGCGATCGCGCTCGAATCGGCGAAGCCGGGGTCGGGATAGACATCGACGCGATGGCGCTGCTCGAAGGAGACCAGAATCCGGTCACCGTCCAGCGCCAGGCCCTCGGCATCCATATATCCCTTGCCCTCGAAGCTCAGCCCGGCGCTGTTCTTCATCGGCGTGATCTCGACATCCAAAAGGCCGGAAAGCCTGCCCTTGACGTCGCGCTCGATGCTGCCGGTCAGCCATTGGCCGGTATCGAGCACGACGACGAAATGTTTTTGGTCCGGCCGGAAACGGATGGAGGAGAGCGAACCGAACAGCGCGCGGCTGGACACCATCTCCAGCCCGCCGAGAAATTCCATCGATCCGAATTTCGTCTCTGAAGAGCCGATCCTGAAGTCCGATATTTGCCGGCTAATGACCGGCACCTCGTCAGCAGCCCAGGACGGAAAGGCGCCTGTGGCGATACAGAGGGCAATCGACGCCGCACCGCAGAGACGCTTGATCGTCATGCCGGGTATTTCCTTTGAGCGACATCAGCCGGCACGGCGCAGCCGGCCGCCACGCGGCTGGACGGATTGATCTTCGAATAGCGAGGCAAGCTGCTCGGTCATTGCACCGGCAAGCTCGTCCGCATCGACGATCGTCACGGCGCGGCGATAGTAGCGCGTCACGTCGTGACCGATGCCGATCGCCAGCAATTCCACAGGCGAGCGCGTCTCGATCCGTTCGATGACGGCGCGCAGGTGCCGCTCCAGATAATTGCCCGGATTGACCGACAGCGTCGAATCGTCCACCGGCGCCCCGTCCGAGATCATCATCAGGATGCGGCGCTGCTCGCGGCGTGCGAGCAGGCGATTGTGTGCCCAGATCAGCGCCTCGCCGTCGATATTTTCCTTGAGCAGACCCTCGCGCATCATCAGCCCGAGATTGGCGCGGGCGCGCCGCCACGGCGCGTCGGCCGACTTGTAGATGATGTGGCGCAGGTCGTTGAGGCGGCCCGGCGTCTGCGGCTTGCCGCCGGCAAGCCAGCTTTCACGCGCCTGCCCGCCCTTCCAGGCCTTCGTCGTAAAGCCCAGGATCTCGACCTTGACGCCGCAGCGCTCCAGCGTGCGGGCGAGAATATCGGCGCAGGTGGCGGCAACCGTGATCGGCCGGCCGCGCATCGAGCCCGAATTGTCGATGAGCAGGGTGACGACAGTGTCGCGGAACTGCGTGTCGCGCTCCATCTTGAAGGACAGCGCCTGCATCGGATCGATGATGATGCGCTGCAGCCGGGCCGGATCGAGATAGCCCTCTTCCAGATCGAAATCCCAGGAACGGTTCTGCTGCGCCATCAGGCGGCGCTGCAGCCGGTTGGCAAGACGGCCGACCGCGCCCTGCAGATGCGCCAGCTGCTTGTCGAGGAAAGCGCGCAGGCGCTCCAGCTCGGCGGCATCGCAGAGCTCCTCGGCGGTGATGATCTCGTCGAACTCTTCGGTATAGACGTGATAATCGACCTTCTCGTTGAAATCGGCAAAAGGCGTGTTCGGACGGCGGGTTTCGCCCGGCGTTTCCGAATCGTCCTCGCCCTCTTCCATCATGTCGTCGTCGGAAATCTCGGCGCCTTCGGTCTCGCCGTCCTCCATCTGCTCGTCGGCGACTTCGCTGTCCTCGACGGGGGCGGCATCGGTGCCGGCATCCTCGTCGACCTCGTCCTGATCCTGCTCGTCGCCGTTCGGCTGGTCTTCCTGCTCCGACTGGTCGTCATTATCGGCTTCGCTGTCGTCGTCGCCATACTCCTCGGCCATTTCCATGGCCGACAGCATGTTGCGGATGACCTTGGCGAAGGCCTGCTGGTCGTTGATCGAGTTCGACAGGTTGTCGAGCTCGGTTCCTGCCTTGTCCTCGATGAAGCCGCGCCAGAGATCGAGCACCTTGCCGGCAGAGGCCGGCGGGCGCTGGCCGGTCAGCTTCTCGCGCACCATCATCGCCACGGCTTCGCCGACCGGTGCGTCTTCCTGACGCTCGATGCCGGTAAAATTCGCCTTGGAATATTTCTCCTCGGTCATCGAGCGCAGGTTCGACGCCACGCCCTCCATGCGCAGCGCGCCGATCGATTCGACGCGCGCCTGCTCGACCGCATCGAAGATCGCCCGGGCGTCCGAGCCCTGCGGCGCCATCGTCGCATGCACCTTCTCGTCATGGCAGGCGAGACGCAGCGCCATGGAATCGCCGAGCCCGCGGGTGACCGCCAGCTCATGCGCCGTCGGCCGCTTGGAAAGCTCCGGCAGCCGGATGCGCTCGCCGGTCATCCCCGGCCGTTCGTTGGCGAAGGTCACCTCGACATCGCCGTCGCCGGCGATCGAGCGCACGCAGCCGGTTATCGCCCGGCGCAATGGCTCGACGTCGACAGGCGCGCCGGGTTTTGCTTTCGAATTGTCACCGCGAGCTGCCATGATCGGTCGATCTCAAGCTCCGAGAACGATATTGGCGGCACTTTCCTTCAGCTCGACGCCGAAGGCGCGCTGATAGTGCTCGGCGACCAGCGGCCGCTCCAGCTCGTCGCACTTGTTGAGGAAGGTGACGCGGAAGGCGAAGGCGAGATCGCCGAAGATCTCGGCGTTTTCAGCCCAGGTGATGACCGTGCGCGGGCTCATGACGGTGGAGAGATCGCCGTTCATGAAGGCGGCGCGCGTCAGATCGGCAACCCGAACCATCTTCGAAACCGTCTCGCGGCCGTTCTTGTCCTTGCCGAAGCTCTTCACCTTGGCCGCGACGATATTCACTTCGTGATCATGCGGCAGGTAGTTCAGCGTCGTCACGATCGACCAGCGGTCCATCTGCGCCTGGTTGATCTGCTGCGTGCCGTGATAGAGGCCGGTCGTGTCGCCAAGGCCGATCGTGTTCGCCGTCGCAAACAGGCGGAAGGCAGGGTGCGGCCGAATGACGCGGCTCTGGTCGAGCAGCGTCAGGCGGCCGGAGGATTCGAGCACGCGCTGGATGACGAACATCACGTCGGGACGGCCGGCATCATATTCGTCGAAGACCAGTGCGACATTGTGCTGATAGGCCCAGGGCAGGATGCCGTCCTTGAATTCGGTGACCTGCAGCCCGTCCTTGACGACGATCGCATCCTTGCCGACGAGATCGATACGGCTGACATGGCTGTCGAGATTGATGCGCACGCAGGGCCAGTTGAGGCGCGCCGCCACCTGCTCGATATGCGAGGACTTGCCCGTGCCGTGATAGCCGGAGATCATCACGCGGCGGTTATGCGCGAAGCCTGCGAGAATGGCGAGCGTCGTGTCGCGGTCGAACAGGTAGTCGGGGTCGAGGTCCGGCACATAGGCGTCGCCCTTGCTGTAGGCGGGAACGCGGATGTCGGAATCGATACCGTAGGCCTCGCGGACCGAAACGGTGGTATCGGGCAGTTCTGATATATCCAGGTCGATCTTGCTCATCATGTCTCCAAGGCGGGTGATGCCACCCGGCCATACTGTCTCAGGCCATGTCGCAACCCGGACGCCGCGATTTTATTCCACGCCCGTCCAGGTCGGAACGTCGGCGATACTTCTCCGGGACTGAAACGAAACCTCGGCGGGATGATGACCGCGTGCGAGCATTCTTGAAAGAGTCCCGGACAAGAAACGCCGCGTCCGGAAGGTCGGCGGAGGCGATGTCGGGAAAACGCACAAATATGAGCCGCGTTTGCCTGCGGCCTCAGCCGATTTGGACCATACCCGATTGAAGCCCAAGAGCAAGGATGGGAATTAACAAAAACCGTTCTGCTTCAACAATTGATAGGCCTGGATGACGGCGCGGAAACGCTCCTCCGAGCCGCGGTCGCCGCCATTGGCATCCGGATGGTGTTTCTTGACCAGTTCCTTGTAGCGGCTCTTGATCTCCGCCGACGTCGCATTGGCGTCGAGGCCCATCGTTTCGAAGGCTTTGCTTTCCAGCGATTTCAGTTTGCGGGCCTGGGGAAAACGCGGTCCGCTGCCCTTGCCGCCGCCTTCCTTGACGAAGCCAAAGGGATCGCGAACGCGGGTATAGGCGCCGGAGCGGACCTCCGAATGCAGCGGACTGTCCTTCGCCGCCTTGTTGACGCCGACGGTCCATGTCGGCCGGTGGCCGGTGATTGCCTCTTTCTGATATCGCGCGATCTCACCGTCGGAAAGACCGGAGAAATAATTGTAGCCTTTGTTGTAGTCCTTGACGTGCTCGAAGCAGAACAAAAAGAACTGGCCTTCCGCATTGCGTCCGACAGGAGCGCGATGCGTGCCTTTCTTGTCGCAGCCGTCCCACTGACAGGTAGGCGGTGCCTGCTCTGGCTCCGGCTCCCGTTTGCGGCGTGTTCGGATGCGATCGAAATATTTGGAATCAAGTCTCATGACGGCGCTAATTATGGTCCTGCCGCGAAGCGACAACAAGAATTGACAAATGGGAATGTTACTGGCTTGGTGGGAACCCTTTTCGCGAAGCTGCAAGACCGGATGATGACCCTGCGAACCCGCATTGAAGAAAAACTAGTCGAAGCCTTCGCGCCCGAACGCCTGAGCGTCATCGACGAAAGCCATCTGCATGCCGGCCATCAGCCTGATATCACGGGCACCGGCGAAACCCATATGCGGGTGAGAATCGTTTCGGCCAAATTTACCGGCATGTCGCGGCTGGCGCGCCACCGGGCAATCACCGACCTGTTGAAACCGGAGCTGGATGCCGGACTGCACGCGCTGGCCGTAGAACCGGCAGCACCTGACGAACCGACCCGCTGGTAGCGGCAGCAAAGCTTATATAGGCATTGGCGGCCGGCAATCCTACAGCGCCGCGCATCTTTTCAGATGCGCAAGGGATACTGTAGCAATTTGAATGGATCAGGCTGGCTTTGCGCCGTCTTCCCCGGCCGGGCGGATACGCAGCTTGGTGATGCGGTTCTTCTCCCGCTTCATGACGATGAAACGCTTGCCATGAAAGGTGAAGGCCTGGCGCTCTTCCGGGATGGTCATCGATTCGTGGATGACGAGGCCGGCGATCGTCGTTGCCTCCTCGTCGGGCAGGTTCCAGTCGAGCGCGCGGTTCAAGTCGCGAATCGGTACGCCGCCGTCGACGACGACGGAACCGTCGGCCTCCTGACGCACGCCCTGTATTTCGATATCGTGCTCATCGGAAATGTCGCCGACGATTTCCTCGAGAATGTCCTCCAGCGTGACGATGCCCTGCACCTCGCCATATTCGTCGACGACGACGGCGAAATGCTGCTTGCGGCGCAGGAAAGCGTTGAGCTGATCCTCAAGGTTGGTGCTGTCGGGCACGAACCACGGCTTCTGCGCGATTTTCACGATATCGAGGTTCTGCGGCTCCATGTTCGGCTCGGCAAGCGCCCGCAGCAGATCCTTGGCGTGCACGACGCCGATGATGTTGTCGATCGTGCCGCGCCACAACGGCATGCGCGTATAGGGGCTTTCGAGAATGGCGCGCACCACCGCTTCCGGCGGATCGTCGGCATTGATCGCCCGCATCGCCGTGCGGTGGACCATGATGTCGGACAGTTCGAGCTCGCTGAGATCGAGCACGCCACCGAGGCGGTCACGGTCGGCCTTCACCACCGATCCCTCGCGGTGCAGCAGGTCGACGGCGCCGCGCAGTTCCTCATGCGCCGTCAGCATCGAGGTCTCTCGTGACAGATTGATACCGAACAGCGAAAGAATCCGGCGAACGATCGCATTGACGAAGGAGGAAGCCGGGCCGACGACGATGACGAAGAGCCTGGCCGGGATAGCGATGGCGAGTGCGAAGCGGTCGGGCGTCGAAATCGCCCAGCTCTTCGGTAGCACTTCGGCGAAGATGACCAGGATAACGGTCATCGCCAGCGTCGCCAGCGCCACGCCGGAACTGCCGAACAGCCCGAGAAAGAGGCTGGTGGCGATCGAGGATGACAGGATGTTGGCGAGATTGTTGCCGATGAGCAGCGCCCCGATCAGCCGGTCGCGCCGCTCGATCAGCTGCCGGACAAGGCCGGCGCGTTCGTCGCCATTGACTTCAAGCGTATGGATACGGCTGCGCGAAACGGCGGTCAGCGCGGTCTCCGAGCCGGAAAAGAAGGCGGACATGAGCACGAGCGCCGTGATCGAAAGGATCTCCGGCCAATATGTCGCGAGAAATGCCAGAGCGCCTTCGACCGACATCAGGGATGCTTTTCCCGGAGAAAGCTGATCACTTCGGACGCCGGAACATCGTCGGCGACGAAGGACTGGCCGATGCCCCGTGTCAGGATGAAGGTGAGCTTGCCGCTTTTGACTTTCTTGTCCTGCGCAATCGCATCCATCAGCGATTCCGCCGGCGGCAGGTCGCCCGGAATATCGGACATGCGGGTCGGCAAGCCGACCTCCTTCAGATGCCGTTCGACGCGCCGGGCGTCGTCCGGGCTTGCAAGGTTCATGCGTGCGGAGAATTCGTGCGCCAGCACCATGCCGATCGAAACACCCTCGCCGTGCACGAGGCGCGAGCTGTCATAGGCGGTCGCCGCTTCGAGCGCATGGCCGAAAGTATGGCCGAGATTGAGCAGCGCCCGCTGACCGTTCTCGCGCTCGTCGGCAACGACGACATCGGCCTTCGCCTGGCAGCTCTTGGCAATCGCCTCGATACGCGCGGGGCCGCCTGTAAAAACCGACGTCCAGTTCGCTTCCAGCCAGGCGAAGAAATCCGGCTTGTCGATCAGCCCGTATTTCGCCACTTCGGCGTAACCTGCGCGGAATTCGCGCTCGCTCAGCGTATTCAGCACATCGGTATCGGCCAGCACCAGATCCGGCTGGTGGAAGACCCCGATCAGATTCTTGCCATGGCGGGAATTGATGCCGGTCTTGCCGCCGACCGAGGAATCGACCTGCGACAGCAGCGAGGTCGGCACCTGGACGAAGCGCACGCCGCGCCGGACGATGCCGGCGGCAAATCCCGAGAGATCGCCGATGACGCCGCCGCCGAGCGCGATGACGCAATCGTTACGTTCGACGCGAGCCTCCAGCACCTTGTCGCAGGCCGTGATGAGATGTTCGAAGCTCTTGGTCTTCTCGCCGGCTGGCAGGACGACCTCAGCCGACACGATGCCCGCTTGATTCAGGCTTGCGACGAGAGCCTCGAGATAGAGCGGAGCGACATTTTCGTCAGTGACGACAGCCGCCTTGCGGCCCTTGAGGCGAGAGGCGATCTCGGCGCCTGCCCGTGCAATCAGCCCCGGCCCGATCAGGATGTCGTAGGCGCGCTCGCCGAGCGGCACATGCACCGTTCGGATCGTGGAGGCGGAGGGTATCGCATTCATGACGCTGCACTTTCCTTCTGAGCTTCGATCATGGCCTTCAGCACCTCGTCGGCCATGATTTCCTTGCGCACGTCGCGCGAAAGCACGGTGATATCTGCCTGCGCGTAGATCGGATAACGCGCATTCATCAGGTTTTCGAGCGTCTGCTTGGGATTTTCGGTCTTCAGCAGCGGCCGCGTGTCGCGTTTGTTGACCCGCTCCCACAACACGTCGAGATCCGCCTTCAGCCAGACCGATAGGCCGCCCTTCTTGATATGTTTGCGCGTCCGCTCGTTAATGAAGGCGCCGCCGCCGGTAGAGACGACACGCGGCCCGCTTTTCAGCAGCCGCTTCATCACCCGCGTTTCCAGCGCCCGGAACTCTTCCTCGCCATAGGCCGCGAAAAGTTCGGGGATCGTCATCCGCGACACACGCTCGATCTCGAGGTCGCTGTCGACGAAGGGAATGGCCAGCTGGCTGGCGACGATGCGCCCGACGGCGGATTTGCCGGCGCCCATCAGCCCGACAAGGATCAGATTACGTGAACCGAGCGCGGCGCGAGCTCTGTCTTTCAGGCTGTCAGCAACGGTCAGCAGTGGTTCACTCATCGGTCCATTCACACTTTGTTTGCAAACGGTATCGACAAATGCAGATGGAGCGTCAAGTCGCGGACAAGGGAATCATGGCTTGAATACCGCTTCTTGCACTTGCAGACAGGCTTCCTATAACAGAAGCAGAGCATGAAGGAGTTGCCGGATGCCGACCCTGTTCCGTTTCCTGTTCGTCTGCGCGATCCTCGCCGGGACGGTCTACGGAGCGATGCTGGCGCTTGTGACCTTCGTGGAGCCGCAGCAGCGCGACGTGACGATCCGCATACCGTCCGAGCGGGTCAATCCGCCCGCCACGGGCGCCATCGACACGCCCAGGAAGTGACCGGCATGGTGGATCTCGGCCGCGTCCACGTGGAATCCTTCCTGGAGATGATGAGCGCCGAGCGGGGTGCCGCCGCCAATACGCTGCAATCCTATGAGCGCGACCTCGATGACGTCAGCTCCTTCCTGAACGGCCGCAGCGTGCGGCTGACCGAAGCCGCCTCCGCCGATCTCGCCGCCTATCTCTCCTCGCTCGCCCAAAAGGGCTTCAAGCCCTCTTCCCAGGCGCGCCGGCTTGCCGCCATGCGGCAATTCTACAAGTTTCTCTATGCCGAGGGCCTGAGGACCGACGACCCTACCGGCATTCTCGACGCGCCGAAGAAAGGCCGTCCGCTGCCGAAGACGATGGGCGTCGAGGAGGTCGGCAGGCTGCTTTCCCAGGCCGAGACCGAGGCGCAAGATCCGGCTCCGGGCCAGCTGCAGCGCCTGCGCATGCTGGCGCTGCTGGAGCTTCTCTATGCCACCGGCATGCGCGTCAGCGAACTCGTTTCGCTTCCTGCCCGCGTGCTCGATCAGGAAGGCCGGTTCCTGATGATCCGCGGCAAGGGCAACAAGGAGCGGCTGGTGCCGCTGTCGCAATCGGCAATCACAGCCTTGAAATCCTATGGGCGCCTGTTGGCGACCGAAAACGCCGCGGCAAAGGAGCCGCAGGAAAGCGCCTGGCTGTTTCCCGCCGCCTCGAAGGAGGGATACCTGCCGCGCCAGGTTTTCGCCCGCGACCTCAAGAACCTGGCGATCCGCGCCGGCCTGACGCCGTCACTGATCTCGCCGCATGTCATGCGCCACGCCTTTGCCAGCCACCTGCTGGCCAACGGCGCCGATCTGCGCGTCGTGCAGGAACTGCTCGGCCATTCGGACATTTCGACCACGCAGATCTACACACATGTCCTGGAAGAGAGGCTGCAGCAGCTCGTCCAGACGCATCACCCCCTTGCCAAACAGGCGAAAAAGCACGAATAGGACCGGCGACATGGGGCGGAGCCAGGAAAACGCCCCGGGCACAAGGAACGGAAACGCACCTCATGCACAATTATCTCGACTTCGAAAAGCCGATCTCCGACCTCGAAGGCAAGATCATCGAGCTGAAGAAGCTCGCAACGGAAGACGAGAGCATCGACACCACCGATGAAATCGGCAGGCTGGAGGTTCGCGTCCGTGAGGCGATCGTCGAAATCTACTCCAAGCTCAACGCCTGGCAGAAGACCCAGGTTGCCCGCCATCCGCAGCGCCCGCATTTCGTCGATTATGCCAAGACGCTGTTCCAGGAATTCACACCGCTTGCCGGCGACCGCAAGTTTTCCGAAGATGCCGCGATCCAGGCGGGCCTTGCCCGTTTCCGCGGCCAGCCGGTCGCCGTCATCGGCCAGGAAAAGGGCAACGACACCAAGAGCCGCATCAAGCACAATTTCGGCAGCCCCCGTCCGGAAGGCTACCGCAAGGCGATCCGCATCCTTGAAATGGCCGATCGTTTCGGCCTGCCGGTGATTTCGCTGGTGGATACGGCAGGCGCCTATCCCGGCGTCGGCGCCGAAGAACGCGGCCAGGCCGAGGCGATCGCCCGCTCGACGGAAATGTGCCTCGGCGTCAAGGTTCCGCTCGTTTCCGTCGTCATCGGCGAAGGCGGCTCGGGCGGCGCGATTGCCATCGCCACCGGCAACCGCGTCTATATGCTCGAGCATTCGATCTACAGCGTCATCTCGCCGGAAGGCGCCGCCTCCATCCTCTGGCGCGATTCCACCCGCGCCCGGGAAGCGGCGACCAACATGAAGATCACCGCCGAGGACCTGAAATCGCTCGGCGTCATCGACGGCATCATTTCCGAGCCGCTCGGCGGCGCGCATCGTGATCCCGACAGCGTCATTGCCGCGACCGGCGATGTGATCGCCAATGCTCTGGCCGAAATGGCGTCGCGCTCCGGCGAGCAGTTGCGCAACGATCGTCGCCAGAAATTCCTCGCCATGGGCCGCAATCTCTAACTCAACTTCGGCTCTTCACCGATTGGGGCCAAATCTTGGCCACATTGATGTTATCTGTAACTTTCGCGCTTGCGGGGATGTTCGTGGCAAGTCATAGGCTGGTAGGGATTTATAAAGTATAAGCCGCCTATGATTCCTTCCAATGCCCGGACTCCATAGGCGGGACCGGATCGCACTATCTTTATGGGCTAGTTTGGATGCGCATACGTCATTTTGCCTATATTTCCCTCATGGCGCTGGCTCTGTCCGGCTGCAATGACGCGTTGGAAACCGCGCAGGTCGATCTTTCCAAGGTCAAGAACAAGGTGGAGCAGCCGCTTCCCCCACATATCCTCACCGCCATGGCCGCCAAGGGCATGGACCGCAATTCGCCGATCATGATCCGCATCTTCAAGGAAGAAGGTGCCATGGAGATCTGGAAGGCGAAGACCGACAACCGTTTCGACAAGGTCGCCGATTACAAGATCTGCGCCTGGTCCGGCCGTCTCGGCCCGAAGGTAAAGACCGGCGACCGGCAGGCGCCGGAAGGTTTCTACGAGCTGACGCGCGCCAACCTGAACCCCAATTCGAAATATTATCTGGCTATCAACACCGGCTTCCCGAACCGCTACGACGCGGCGAACGGCCGCAGCGGCTCCGATCTGATGATCCACGGCGCCTGCTCGTCCTCCGGCTGCTATTCGATGACCGACCAGCAGGTGCTGGAGATCTACGCCTTCGCCCGCGACGCCTTCAAGGGCGGCCAGGCAACGGTGCAACTGCAGGCCTTCCCCTTCCGCATGACCGCGGAAAACATGGTCAAGCATCGCCTCGACAGCAATTACGACTTCTGGAAGATGCTGAAGGTCGGCTACGACAATTTCGAAGTCACCAAGCGCCCGCCTGAGGTGAACGTCTGCGAGAAGAAATACGTCTTCAATCAGCAGGCAACCGACGGCAGCGCCTTCAATGCCGCCGGCAAGTGCCCTGCTATGTCGACACCGCCGGCGCTGACGGCGGCCCTTGCCTCCTACGGCAAGACCTATGATGCCGACTATGCCAAGGCGATGAGCAAATATGACGGCATGGCCTGGTACGATCCCACGGAAGCCGAGCGCAAGGCCGTGGTCGCCAAGCTGCGTAAGGGCCGCGAACTCGCTTACGCCCCGACCGGCACCTCGCTGGAAGCCGGCCGCATGGTCAAGGTCGCCGAACTCGAAGACCTGATGGCCAAGCGCACCGCGCAGGGCCTTGCCGCCAAGAGCGCGCCGGGCGCCACGCCGGCAGCGCCTGCCGGGCCGCAGGCAATCTCCGCCCAGCCGCAGGAAACGGCCGTCGCTGCCGCCACACCGGCGGTCGTGCCGGTGCCGATGCAGAATCCGTTGGCCTTTACCGCGCCCGAACCGCAAGAAACGGCAGACGCCGCGGCAAAGAAGCCGTTCTGGAAATTCTGGGCGAGGAACTGAACGGCTTGAACCCCGTTCTCTACGATCTTCGCGGCCTGAAATGCCCATTCCCCGTGATCAAGACACGCAAGAAGCTTGCCGCCATGGCAAGTGGTGCACTCATTCGCGTCGACACGACAGATCCGCTTGCCGTGATCGACATGCCGCATTTCTGCAATGAGGAAGGCCACGAGCTGGTCGAGACGGAAAAGACCGAAAGCGGCCACCGCTTCCTGATCCGCAAGCGCTAAAGCGCGTCGTTATCGCAACACCGCTGCCCAGTTTTGCGCGACATGCTCTAAATTCGCATGCCGGGGATAGCGAGCGGATTGTCGGACAGCGCCACGCGGTCGGGCATGTCGATGCGCGGCTTGCCGAGGAAGGCGTCGAAGAGGTCCTTCACGAAGGCTTCCGGCAGATCCCGGGTGATCAGCACCATGCGCGTGCGCCGGTCTTCTCCCGGCCAGGCAGGCAGCCGCACCGGCGGATGGAAGATGCTCTGCACCCCATGCAGCACCAGCGGCCGATCCGGCCGGTCGGAGACCGACACGATCGCCTTCATCCTCAGAAGCTTCTCGCCATGGGCCGAACGCAGGAGATCGATGAACATGTCGAGCGCCATCGGATCGATCGGCTTCTCCTCGATGATCGAGAAAGAGCGGATCGAGGCATCGTGACGATTGACGTCGTGCGGGTCCTGATCCGCATGCCCGTGATGATGATGGTGGTGGTGCCCATGGTGATCGCCATCATGATCCTGATCGCCATCACGATTGTCATCGTGATTGTGATGATGATGCGCCTCATGCGCATCCTCGTCCTGCAGCCAGCGGCCGACATCGGCGATCTTCGTCGCCGGATCGTAAAGCCCGTTCACCAGCACTGCGGCACTGCCCGCCTCGGTACTGTCGGCATCCATCATCGCCGCCCGAGGATTGAGCGCCCGCAGGCGCTTTTCCAGCCCGGCGGTTGCCTCGGCCATCGCCTTTTTCGAGACGATCAGCCGGTCGGCGACCGCTGCCTGCTTGCGCGCTTCCTCATGATTGTCGAGCGTCTGCAGGCCATTCACGGCATCCACGACGGTCACGACGCCATCGAGTTCGAAATTTGTAGCGATGACCGGATTTCCCATGATCGCCTGCATGACGGGTGCGGGATCGGCAAGGCCCGTCGTCTCGATGACGACGCGTTTCACCGGCTTGACGCGGCCCGTCTGCACGGCGTCCATCAGGTTCGCCAGCGTATCCACCAGCTCGCCGCGCACGGTGCAGCACAGGCAGCCATCGGACAGTTCGATGATCGAATCGCCGGAGCTTTCGACCAGGAGATGGTCGATACCGACATCGCCGAATTCGTTGATGATGACGGCCGCATCCTTCATCACCGGGTCTTTGAGGATACGGTTGAGCAGCGTCGATTTGCCGGCGCCGAGAAAGCCGGTCAGGATGGTGACCGGAATCCTGTCGTTGAGCGCGCTCATGTCATTTTACCTTGAAGCTTAAAAGGATGTCGGGCGCGGCATCGGCACCGGCACGTTGGCGATCGCGCTTGCGGTATCGCCCCGCGCCATCTTTTCCGGCTGCGCGGCCGGCTGAGGGGCCTGGCCCGGAATGAGGCCGGCGAAGACGAATCGCGGATCGTGGTCCATTTCCAGGATATAGGGCGACTGCACCCTCATCCGGCCGACCTCGTCGCGCGTTTCGCTGCGCACCTTGGCGCCCTTGGCGCTGCAGATATCGGCTGTGATGTCGGTCACCTGGTCCTGTCCCGGGCCGTAGGGCCGCAGCGAACCCAGCGTGTCATTGCCGGGAAACTGCGCGGTGAATCCCTTCTGCAAAAGGTTCGCCGTCGCATCGGCGCGCGCCGCAAGACTGTCGGTGCCGAGCACGACGGAGACGAGAGTGCGGCCGTTACGCGTCGCCGAACCGATCTGGTTGAAGCCCGAGGCGCAGATGAAGCCGGTCTTCATGCCATCGGCGCCGGCGAAGCGGCCAATCAGCATGTTGAGGCTCGGTACATTCTGCTGGCCGGTGGTGAAGCCCTCCAGCGAGAAATAACCGGCATATTGCGGAAAATCGCGGCGCAACGCCACCGTCAGCACCGCGAGGTCGCGCGCCGTCGTATATTGCCCCTTGCCGGGCAGGCCGTTCGGATTGACGAAATGCGAATCCGTCATGCCGAGCTTCAGCGCCTCGCCGTTCATCCGCGTCACGAAGCCTTCCTGCGTACCGCCGATGGCTTCCGCGACCGCCACGGCGATGTCGTTGGCCGATTTCACCATCAGGATCTTCAGCGCGCTATCGAGCGTCAGCTTCTGGCCCGGCTTGAAATACATCTTGGCAGCCGGCTGCGCGGCGGCGCGCTTGCTCATGACGATCGGCGTATCGAGGCTGATCTGACCGGCGCGGATCGCGTCGAACACGGTATAGACGGTCATCAGCTTGGTCAGCGAGGCCGGATACCACTTGCGGAAGGCTTCTTCATGCTCGAGCACGCGGCCGGTCTGCACGTCGACGAGAATATGCGGATTGGCCTGGGCAAGCGGAACGAAGGCAAGAAAACTAGTTGTCGCAGCGACGATGAAGCTCAACGGTCGCAGCGCTGCAAACAAACGGAAGTGGCTCGTCGACACAGTTCGTCCTTCGGATATCAGGAAAATCTCGAAACCTTCCCCTATTTAGCCTATATGGCTATGACATGGCAAAGGTCATTGACTAAGTAATTTCCAAAAGCCTCACACCCCAGCTTCACACCCTTGTGATGCGATGAATGATTGTCGGGAATTCATAACAGGAACGCGAATATGCCGATTTTGAACAGAGCCGCGGAGTTGCAGGACGAAGTCGCCGAATGGCGCCGCCACATCCACGCCCGGCCCGAACTCCTCTTCGCGGTGGAAAACACGGCCGCCTTCGTCGCCGAAAAGCTCAAGGAATTCGGCGTCGACGAGATCGTCACCGGCATCGGCCGCACCGGCGTCGTCGGCCTGATCAAGGGCAAGGGTGAAGGCCGCCGCACGGTCGGCCTGCGCGCCGACATGGACGCCTTGCCGCTGACCGAGATCACCGGAAAACCCTGGGCCTCGAAGACGCCGGGCAAGATGCATGCCTGCGGCCATGACGGCCACACCGCCATGCTGCTCGGCGCTGCGAAATACCTGGCCGAGACGCGCAACTTCAACGGCAATGTCGCCGTCATCTTCCAGCCCGCCGAAGAAGGCGGCGGCGGCGGCAATCTGATGGTCAAGGACGGCATGATGGAGCGCTTCGCGATCGAAGAGGTCTATGGCATGCACAATCTGCCGGGCCTGCCCGTCGGCCAGTTCGCCATCCGCAAGGGCGCGATCATGGCGGCGACCGACGAATTCACCGTCACCATCAAAGGCCGCGGCGGCCACGCCGCCCAGCCGCACCGGACGATCGACCCGATCGCCATCGGCGCCCAGATCGTCGCCAACCTGCAGATGATCGCCTCACGCAGCGCCGATCCACTGCGCTCGGTGGTCGTCTCGGTGACCAAGTTCAACGCCGGTTTTGCCCATAACGTCATTCCGAACGATGCCACCTTCGCCGGGACGGTCCGCACCCTCGACCCCGAGGTGCGCACACTCGCAGAGACACGGTTCCGGCAGATCGTCGAGGGCCTGGTCGCAGCCCACGGCGCCGAGGCCGACATCAGCTTCCACCGCAATTATCCGGTTACTGTCAATCATCCCGACGAGACCGAGCATGCGGTCGCCACCGCCAGTGCCATCGCCGGTGAAGGCAATGTCAACGCCGAGATCGATCCGATGATGGGCGGCGAGGATTTCTCCTATATGCTGAACGCCCGCCCCGGCGCCTTCATCTTCATCGGCAATGGCGACAGCGCCGGCCTCCACAACCCGGCCTACGACTTCAACGACGAAGCCATCGCCCACGGCATCTCCTATTGGGTCCGCCTCGCCGAACAACGCCTCGGCGCCTAGCAACAATTAAGGCTTGGCTTCCCGCCAAGCCTTTTGTATGCATGGCATGCAAGTGGTCCCGTAGCTCAGCAGGATAGAGCACCAGATTCCTAATCTGGGGGTCGCGCGTTCGAATCGCGCCGGGATCACCAGTCAATCAGATGCTTATCTCCCTTGAAAGAACGCACGTTCCTGCGGACATGCAAGAACGCAATAATGATGTCATGAGAAACCGGCCTTTGATCGGTAATAGCCAGGCCAAGTGTCGCGCTGAAACCGCACGACCGAACTCTTCGGATGCAGAAATTGGCGATCGATTGGATTCGTTCAATTGGCTAGTTTTTCGACATCGGCGTCGATCTACGGTCAGTCAGCTCAAAATGGACGATCGCGTCTCAGCACAGACTGCCCCATCGAAAAAACACTCCGGCTAGAACCGCTGGATCAGGACGATCAACGAATATATTTGCAATCAGTGTTGAGCCGGTGGCAAATCTGCGCACATCGGAGCATGCTATCGCAAAGTGGATACAACCACGCTAGCGAATTAGCCGTCCTAAATTGAAAACAGTCTCCGCGATAACCGCGCGCAGCGTCGGCCCTGATGGTCAGCCATGCGAAGTCCTTGGCACGGCTGCCTCGGCATCCCAGCCCGTAAAGAATGGCACGCTTCTTGCGTTGTTTGGCGTAGTGCCGAGCATACTCGGCGGAAGCCCGTGAATTCCCACAACCGAAAGGTGGATGAGTTCTCGGGCATTTGGAATAGGCCGGTCGACGGCCCGGAGCAGATGACAACATATTCGATCGTTCTAGGACGCGAACGCCATGTCTTTCAGGATCTGAAATCGGTATTGGCTTGCGCTTCGCCATTGAAATCAGGTGACGTGCTGGCCGGGATCGCCGCGTCAAGCAACGAGCGGCGGGTGGCCGCCCGCTATCTGCTTGCGGATATGCCTCTCAAAACCTTCCTGGAGGATCTCGTCATCCCATACGAGATCGACGAGGTCAGCCGACTGATCGTCGACCGCCATGATTGGACGGCATTCGCGCCGATATCTCATATGACGGTCGGCGAGTTTCGCGATTGGCTTCTCTCCTATGACGCGACCGCCGAAAGACTGCTTGCCATTGCACCGGGCCTCACCCCCGAGATGGTCGCGGCGGTCTCCAAGATCATGCGCAACCATGATCTGATCACCGTCGCCGGCAAATGCAGGGTGGTCACGGCCTTTCGTTCCACGATCGGTCTGCCCGGCCGGCTGTCGAGCCGTCTTCAGCCCAATCATCCCACCGATGATCCTGAAGGTGTCGCCGGCTCGACGCTCGACGGACTTCTTTATGGGATCGGCGATGCGGTGATCGGCATCAACCCGGCTACCGACAATCTCGAGGCATGCACAAGATTGATGGTTCTTTTCGACCGGCTGCGCGAACGGTTCGATATCCCGACCCAATCCTGCGTGTTGACCCATGTCACCACGTCAATCAAGGCGATCGAGGCTGGAGCGCCGCTAGATCTGGTGTTCCAGTCAATCGCCGGCTCGGAAGCCGCCAACAGGGGTTTCGGCGTCGACCTCGCCCTCCTGAGGGAAGGCCAGCAGGCGGCACTTTCCATGAAGCGCGGCACGGTCGGCAGCAATGTCATGTATCTGGAGACCGGCCAGGGCAGCGCGCTCTCGGCCGACGCCCATCATGGTGTCGACGAACAGACGGTGGAGGCGCGGGCCTATGCCGTTGCACGTGAGCTCGATCCGTTGCTCGTCAATACGGTGGTCGGCTTCATTGGCCCCGAATACCTTTTCGACGCCAAGCAAATTATCCGCGCCGGGCTCGAAGACCATTTCTGCGGCAAACTGCTTGGCGTGCCGATGGGGGTCGACGTTTGCTACACGAACCATGCGGAAGCCGACCAGGACGATATGGACAATCTGATGGTGTTGCTGACTGTCGCGGGTGTCAGCTTTCTGATCGCGGTGCCCGGCGCCGACGACGTCATGCTCAATTATCAGAGCCTTTCCTACCACGATATTGTCGGCCTCAGGCACCAGTTCAATCGTCCGCCGGCTCCGGAGTTCGAAGCCTGGCTTCATCGCATGGGCATGCTTGATCACACGGGTCGTCTTGCGCCTGCCAGCGCCTCGGGCGCCTTCTCCCGCAATCTCTTGAGCTACAGGGCATCGGCATGACTCCCTTCGAACGAGATCCGTTTGCACGGTTCCGCAACGCCACACGCGCCCGCATTGGGCTTGGCAGAGCAGGCGACGCCTTGCCGACATCGGCAATTCTCGACTTCCAGCTTGCCCATGCCCGGGCACGGGATGCCGTGCATGGGCAAGTGGATTTTGTCGCCCTTGCCAAGCAGCTTGCTCCCGTGCCGACGATCCGGATTCGGTCTCGCGCCAAAGACCGGACGATCTATCTGGCGCGCCCGGATCTCGGCCGTCAGACCAACGCAGCCGATCTCCCGAGCCCAGGCGATCGTTATGAGATCGCCTTCATCATTGCCGACGGACTTTCGGCCTCGGCGGTCGAGCACCACGCGGTGCCGCTGTTTAACGCATGCATGAAGCGTCTCGGGGCCTTCAGCGTCGCCCCGGTGATATTGGGCGAGCAGGCCCGGGTGGCATTTGGCGATGAGGCAGCGGCGGCGTTTGGCGCGGAAGTTGCCATCGTGCTGATCGGCGAGAGGCCGGGACTAAGCGTCCCTGACAGCCTCGGCGCCTACATCACCTTCCGACCGCAATCGGGACGGCGTGACAGCGAGCGCAACTGTATTTCCAATATCCATGCCGACGGGCTCAGCTACGAGGTCGCGGCCGACAAGATCGTTTGGATCGTCCGGGAGGCGCTGCGACTGCAACTGACCGGTGTCGATCTCAAGGAAAATGCCGAAGGCGCCATAGAAGCGCTGCCACACCAAGAAGCATAAAGTTCAATCTACAAAACAGGGGAACAATCATGTCAAATTCTCAACCGACGCTCGCCAAGAGCCTGACCGGGCTGCACTTATGGGGACTTGCAGTCGGCCTCGTCATCTCCGGCGAATATTTCGGCTGGAGCTATGGCTGGGCAGCGGCCGGCACACTCGGCTTCTTGGTCACCACGATTCTGATCGCCGTCATGTACACCACCTTCATTTTCTCCTTCACGGAGTTGACGACGGCTATTCCGCATGCCGGCGGGCCATTTGCCTATGCGCTCAGGGCCTTCGGCCCGCTCGGCGGCTTCGTTGCGGGCTTTGCAACACTGGTGGAATTCGTCTTCGCCCCTCCGGCCATCGCGCTTGCGATCGGCGCCTATCTCAATGTGCAGTTCCCGGGGCTCGATCCGAAACTGGCGGCCGTCGGCGCCTATCTCATCTTCATGGCGCTCAATATCGTTGGCGTCACCATCGCCGCGACATTCGAGCTCTTCATTACCATCCTCGCCATTATTGAACTCCTGGTCTTTATGGGTGTCGTTCTGCCCGGCTTCTCCGTCGCCAACTTCGTGGCCAATGGCTGGGCTGGCGCCCCTGAATTCTCGGTCGGTGCCATTGGAGGCATCTTTGCCGCCATTCCGTTCGCCATCTGGTTCTTCCTGGCGATCGAAGGCGCGGCCATGGCTGCAGAGGAAACCAAAAACCCCACCCGCACCGTGCCGATCGCCTATATCGCAGGGATTCTCACTCTCGTATTCCTGGCTTTCGGCACGATGATCTTCGCGGGAGGTGTTGGCGACTGGCGTACGCTGTCCAACATCAACGATCCGCTGCCGCAGGCGATGAAGGCTGTCGTCGGAGAATCCTCCGGCTGGCTGCACATGCTCGTCTGGATCGGCCTGTTCGGCCTGATCGCATCGTTCCATGGCATCATCATGGGCTATTCCAGGCAGATCTTTGCGCTGGGTCGCGCAGGCTACCTGCCGGAAGTTCTCGCGAAGATTCACCCGAAATTCCGCACGCCCTACCTTGCTATCCTCGCAGGCGGCGTTGTCGGCATTGCCGCGATCTTCTCCGACAACCTGATCCAGATCGGCGGCTTGCCGCTGACTGCCAATATCGTCACGATGTCGGTGTTCGGCGCGATCATCATGTACATCGTCTCCATGGCATCGCTGTTCAAACTGCGTCGGACCGAGCCCGAGCTTGCCCGGCCGTTCAAGGCATGGGGCTATCCCGTTGTCCCGGCCATTGCCCTTGGGCTTGCCCTCGTCGCGCTGGCGGCGATGATCTACTACAACTTCCTGATCTTTTTGATCTTCCTGGCGATGGGCGCGGTAGCGTTCGGTATCTGGCGCTTGCTGTCCGGCGGCGTCGCCAAGGAAGCGGCCGCTTCCGCGTAACAAGGTTCTCCGGCCCGATCATCAAGCAGGCAACGGGACGAGCCTGTTTCGATCGATATCAACGATCCCCCCGCCGACATTTGGCGGGGGAATTCGAGCGCAAAGCCCAGCCCGCTCGCAAAATTCTTAATTTCCTCCTCGAGACAAGCTCGCACCAAGCCGCTTTCGCCGTCGTTGGTTACCGCACCTCACGATGGACCCGCCGCGTCCTCACCGCCTGCCGCGCGCCTAATCCCAGCAGCGCCGCCACGATCCAGCCACCGATAAAACCGATCGCGCCCCAGACAAGCCCGGCAAAACTGACCGGCACGCCGGGCACGAAATCGCGCCAGGTATTGGCGAAGACGACGTCATCGGCATTGCCCAGCAGCACGAAGGGCTTGGCGACGGGTGGAGCGGTGCCGAGGTGGAGCTGCTGCGACAGCAGCGTTTCGTAGCGCGTGATCGTGCTGCGCATCGAGACGCCGCGGTCGCGCAGGAAATCGTCGGGCGATTGTGCATAGGCGTTCAGCGCCTGCTGGCGATCGAGGTGATGCTCGGCCGCCTGGGCATTGAAATCCTCGACGATGACGCGCAATTCGTCGATCGCCCCGCCGATCCGCTGGCGGTATTGCTGCGCAAATTCCGGCGCCTGCGAAAACACCGTGCCGCCGGCAAGCCCGGCGACAATAGCGAAGATTCTTGCAATCGGACCCATGATCGATGCCTCCGGCTGTCCCCTGCGCTAACGATCCGCGGCCGTAAAGGTTTCTGCCTTCGACACAATCGGTAACGCTATGTGATTGAACCGGCGACGCTTCCGGCGAGTTGATGCCCTGACCAACCCAGAATGACCAACTCAGAAAGAAAGGCTCGTCATGAAACAGATTATCCTTGCCTGCACGCTCACTGCTGCATCTATCTTTTCCGCAATGCCGTCCCAGGCGGCAAGTGTGACCATCACCACGGACGACGCGCGTCCCACTTACCGCCATGCGGAACGGCCCTATTACCGCCATCACATGAGGCCGCGCCACGTCTCCCAGGATTGCTTCACCAAGACGGAAAAAATCCGCCGTCACGGCCACACGGTCGTCAAGGAAACCCGAATCTGCCGATAAGGCAAATCCCTACGGGAAAGCCCGGCTGATCTTCGCAGCCGGGCTTTTCATCTGATCTCGCCTCGATCTCGCAGATGAGGAACTTTCGCAATATCAGCCGCGTTTATTGCGAAACGGGAGTGTTCATCATGCGTATCAAGATGATTCTTTTGGCCATCGCCTATGTCGCCGTCAGCGCCGTGCTGCTGGCCATCGCCTACCAGCCGCAGGGGTCGGGCGCCATGCAGAAGACGGATCGTCTGGCCGGCTCGTCCTTCCTCGTCGAACGCTTCGCCGGTTGACCAGCTGAGCGCGGCCCTACCGGTGACGACGTGATAGTCCTCGTCCGGGATGTTTGGCCCCGGAGCGGGCTTTCGGTTTAATGCGTGCCGTCAAGTGACAATCCACCAAGCGGGCCGCCAAGCAGGATTCGGTTCTGCACCGAATGCACGCCCTCGACCGCCTTGGCGACCACGGTTGCCCGTTCGATCTCGCCGACCGTGCCGACAGTGCCGGTGAGCACGATGTGGTCGTTTTCCATCGTCACCTCGACATCAGACGCATCGATCCCGCCGGCAATCGCCAGCGCATTGGCGACATCCGCCTCAACAGATGCACGATTGGCGATTTCCGCTTCCATCTCGGGCTCGAGCCCGTGAAATGTCTGCTCCTTGAAAACCATGATCCATTCCTCCGTGAAACCTGCTTAGCAAACGCCGTTCGACGGAGTTGGTTTCAGCGCCGCTACCACTGCACGCGATAGCGGAGATTGATGCTGCCGGTCTCACCTCCCGAAAACGGATTGTTCACCGAGGCATCGAGATTGAGGTTCGGCAGGATGGCCTGGTTGACCGCCACCGTGCTCGAGAAGTCGCCGCTGGCATTGCTGACGCCTGTGCCCGCCGAAAGCGACGTTCCCGTCCAGGGATGGATCAGTTTCAGCGCCTGCGATGCCGTCACCGAGGCCTGCCTGATATCGACCGCATCAAATTGAACGCTGATGGACCGGCTCGATTGCATATCGAGCGAATCGGACAGGATCCAGCTGCGCGAGCGGCTCAGCGTCAGCGCGCCGCTGCCGCGCAGCGTATCGACGCTGACCTTCGCGCCCTGCTGCGATTGGCCCGCTGGCGTGACGGCCGTCTTTACGATCCTGCCCCAGAGCATTGCCTGTTCGGAATCGGGCAGCGGCGCGCCGCCTTTGGTCGAGGCAAGGGCTATGTCGGCGCCGGCGCTCGTTTCCCATTCCGCCGGCAGGCGAAAACCCAAGGTCGCCTTGTAGGACCGGTCCGAAAGCTTGGCCGGCGACCAGATCACCAGATCATCAGCTCTCGCTGCAACGGTGAGCGAGAGCAGGATGGCGAAAAGAATGCATGCTATTTTGAATGTCGTCATGAAGTTAAGAACGTTTTGACCTGACACGGGGCCGCCGTGCCGAAACCGACGCAACAGCGGACATGAAGCGCTCGCAGCCGAACGCGATGGGGGATCACGGCAAGCCGTCCATCCCGGTTTCATCCTCGATTTAATGTTGGCCGAAAAGGCCGGCGGCACGCGTGCCAGTTCTTCGATGGACGCCGCAGCGCCCCGAATTGCCATGCGACCGTGACCGGCCGCAGCGGAATCGCGATTCCGCCAGCAATGTTAGAAGGATCACATCTACCTGCGGCTCTGTAAACCCCTTATGGGCTGAAATCTGCTGCACCGCACACTTGCCGCCCCTTCCAAACCCTAGTAGAGCCTGAGCCTACGAGAGAAATTTTCGCGAAATTTCACATGATGACCGGCAAAAGCGCGCCGCGGCGCCTCAGCATCTTCGGTTCGACGGGTTCGATCGGCCAGAATACACTCAATGTCGTCGAGCACCTGGGCGGACGGGAGAATTTCGAAATCTCCGTGCTGACCGGCAACGGCAATATAGAATTGCTGGCCCGACAGGCGAAATCATCCGGCGCGCGGCTGGCGGTAACGGCAAACGACCGGCACTACGAATCACTGAAAAGCGAACTTTCCGGCAGCGGCATCGCCGTCGCCTCGGGAAAATCCGGCCTGATGGAAGCGGCTGAGCGCGAAGCCGACTGGGTGATGGCGGCAATCGTCGGCACCGCAGGCCTGGCGCCGACGCTTGCAGCTGCGCGCCGCGGCGCCGATATCGCCCTTGCCAACAAGGAATGCCTGGTATCGGCGGGCGATCTCTTTATCGCAGCCGTTCGCCAGGGCGGCGGCAGGCTGCTTCCTGTCGACAGCGAGCACAATGCCATCTTCCAGGTGTTGGAGGAAACCCAGCGCCACGCGGTCGAGCGCGTCATCCTGACGGCGTCGGGTGGTCCCTTCCGCACCGCCTCGCTGCGGCAGATGGCCGATGTGACGGTGGAAAGCGCGCGCGCCCACCCGAACTGGTCGATGGGGTTGAAGATCTCGATCGACAGCGCCTCGATGTTCAACAAGGCGCTGGAGATGATCGAAGCTCGACACCTTTTCGGTCTCAGGCCCGAACAGATCGAAGTCATCCTCCATCCGCAATCGATCATCCATTCCATGGTCGGCTATACGGATGGGTCGGTGCTGGCGCAACTCGGCGCACCGGATATGCGCACCGCCATCGGTTATGCCCTGTCCTTTCCGCGCCGGCCGAACCTGCCGATCGAGCGGCTGGATTTCGCCAAGCTCGCCAGGCTGGATTTCGAGGCGCCGGATGAGGTGCGGTTTCCCGCGTTGCGGCTGGCGCGCCTGGCGATGACGCGCGGCGGCGTTCAGGGTGCGGTGCTGAACGGCGCCAAGGAAGTGGCGCTTGAAGCCTTCATCGAGGGGCGGCTGCCCTTCCTTGCCATGGCCGAGATCACCGAGAGGGTCATGGACGATCTCGCCGGCCTGCCGCCGGCTGCCGGCATGGACGATGTCTTCGCCGCCGACAGGCAGGCCCGGCAGAGAGCGGCGGAGCTCATGACACCGGCGATCGCCGTGTGAAATGCCCACGGGCCGTTCGCCGAGAGGCCGCCCGCTTATCCCTGGCGGCCGCCATTACCGCAACCGGTTGCCGCCCTCGTCGAACAATCTGCAATCCGACGGTTCGAACAGCAGGCTCACCTGCTCACCCGCTGCGATGCTGACCGGTGACCGATGCTCGACGGTGAGCGACTGGCCATCGGCAAGCTGGCAATAGAGATATTGCGTTCCGCCGAGATACTCCGAAAAATCGACCCTGGCCGTCAGGCTGCCCGAAAGGTCGGATGCCACCTTCAGATGCTCCGGCCGCAGGCCGAGCGTCACCGCGGCGCCAACCGGCCTGTCTGCCGGCGGCAAGCCGCTGCCGATGCGCCGGCCTGCGACTTCGACCAGACCACCCTCACCCCAGCGGGCGTTCAAAAGGTTCATCCGAGGCGAGCCGATGAAGCCCGCGACGAAGGTATTCGAGGGATTTTCGTAGATTTCCCGGGGCGTCCCGGCCTGTTCGACACGGCCATCGCGCAGCACGACGATCTTGTCGGCGAGCGTCATCGCCTCGGTCTGGTCGTGCGTGACATAGATCATCGTGTTGCCGAGTTCGCGGTGAAGGCGGGCGATCTCGATGCGCATCGAAACGCGCAGTTCCGCATCGAGATTGGACAGCGGTTCGTCGAACAGGAAGACATCGGGCTTGCGCACGATCGCACGGCCGATCGCCACGCGCTGCCGCTGACCGCCGGAAAGCTGTCCCGGCCGCCGGTCGAGAAGATGATCGATCTTCAGGATCGCGGACGCGGCCTTGACACGCGTCTCTATCTCGGCGGCTTGCGTGCGCGCCATCTTCAAGCCGAAGGCCAGATTCTCCCGCACGCTCATATGCGGATAGAGCGCGTAGGACTGGAAGACCATGGCGATGCCGCGCTCGGATGGATCGAGATCGGTGACAACACGTCCCTTGATTTCGACCTCCCCGTCGGTCACGTCTTCCAAGCCGGCGATCATGCGAAGAAGCGTCGATTTTCCGCAGCCGGACGGCCCGACGAAGACGACGAATTCGCCCTCGGCGATCGTCAGGTCGATGCCGTGAACCACCTGCAGACTGCCATAGCTTTTTCGCACGTCCTGGAGCACGACGCTCTTGTTACCCATATCCTTCGTCATCCCCAAACGGCCTATTTGTCCGACTGGACCCAGACGAGCATCTCTCCGGGCGCGCGGTTGTCCCAGAGATGATAGGGCACGAAACGCGCGGTGGCGACCTGCCTTTCGGCCGGCGCTTTGCGGTAGAGCGGCGTTCCCCAATTCGATGTTTCCTCGCGCTCGACCTGGAGATCGAGGGCGACGGCATCGTTGAGATCCTTCAGCACCACGGTTTCGGCGGCCGGAAGCTCGCGGGGCAGAACGATGGCGTTGAGGTCTTCGCCATTGTCTGTGGTTTCGACGCAATAGACGAGCGGGCCGCGCATCAATGCGACCCGGCCGGCATCCTGACGCACCTTCGGATTGGCATATTGCGGGCGAAGCGAAAGCGGCAGGTAGAGGGCGACACGATCGCCGTCGGCCCATTCACGATCGATCCTGATATATCCGTCCTGCATATTGGCGTTGAGATCGAGCATCGTTCCGTTGATGCTGAGGGTGGCGCCCTCCGCCCAGTCCGGGATGCGCAGCGACAGCGCGAAGCGCGCCGGCCTCTCCAGCCGGGTGGTAAAGGCGACCGCGCCCTCCCACGGGTAGTTGGTCACCTGCTCGAGCTCCACGTTGGCGCCGTTGGCAAGCTTCAGCCGCGCGGTGCTCTCGCCATAGAGATGCACGGCGATCTCGTTGTCGGCAACGGCGTACATATAGGAGCCGATCGAGGTCACCAGCCGGGCAATGTTGGGCGGGCAGCAGGGGCAATGGTGCCACTTCCAGCGGTGGTGCTTGCCGGCACTTTCGAGCGGATTGTCATAGAAGAACGTCTTGCCGTCGGTCGAAAGCCCCGGCAGCGCGCCGTTGTAAAGCGCCTGCTCCATGATATCGGCATAGCGCCGATCCGGACCGCGGCCGAGCATTCGGCTTGCCCAGAACACCAGGCCGACCGAAGCGCAGGTCTCGGCATAGGCGGTGGCATTGGGCAGGTCGTAATAGTCGGTGAAGCCTTCGTTGGAGGCTGCCGGGCCGATGCCGCCGGTAATGTACATCTGCTTGGTGGTCAGATCGTCCCAGAGCGTTTCCAGCGCCGCCGTCAGGCTGTCGTCCTTGTATTCGGTGGCGATGTCGGCCATGCCCGAATAGAGGTACATGGCGCGCACCGCATGGCCGACGACCTTCGTCTGCGCACGCACCGGCTGGTGCGCCTGCGCATATTCATAGGTCTTCTGGTGGTATTCGGAGACATTGCGGCCGTCGCGGCTTGCCTCGGCGGTGAAGAAATGCGGCTCGGTGCCGCGTTCGTCGATGAAATATTTCGACAGGTCGAGATATTTCTTCTCGCCGGTCACGCGGGCGAGCTTGACCAGTGCCAGCTCGACTTCCTCATGGCCGCAATAGCCTGATATCTGGCCTTCGCCGTGGCCAAAAATCTTGATCATGTAATCGGCATAGCGGCACATGATGTCGAGCAGCTTGCGTTTGCCGGTCGCCTGGTAATAGGCGACCGCGGCTTCCATGAGATGGCCGGCGCAATAGAGCTCATGATGGTCGCGCAGATTGGTCCAGCGGCGGTTCGGTTCGACGCGCTGGAACCAGGCGTTCAGATAACCGTCCTCGTCCTGCAGTTTCTCATACATGTCGATGATTTCGTCGGCGCGCGCCTCGAGCTTCGGGTTCGGCCGGCGATAAAGCGAATAGGCGATGGTCTCGATCGACTTGCCGAGGTCGGAATCCCAGAACATCTGCGTCGTCCCGCCCCAAGGCTGAATGGGAATGACGACCCCGGGGCTCGGCTGGCTGACATCGATCGCCTTGAGCATGCCGGCCTCGACGCAGCGGTCGAGCAGGGTCTCGGCGGTGGAATTGCAGACGGCGTCCTGCCATTTGCCCCAGAAGCCGCCGAGCTCGACATCGGGAACGGCGACGGGACGAAACTGGCGATCGTTGCTTGCTTTGGTCATGGCTCCACTTTCTCTCAAATCATTTCACCGCGCCGGCCATCAGCCCGCGCATGTAGTAGCGTTGCAAAAGCAGGAAGACGATCAGGCAGGGGATCGTCATGACGACGACACCGGCTTGGACCGCTCCCCAGTTGATGGCGCCGAGCCGTCCGGCGCGAACCGCCGTCATCAGCACCGGCAGGGTGTATTTCTCATTGCTGGAGAGCAGCACGAGCGCCGCGAGAAACTCGTTCCAGGCGTTGAGGAAAGCAAAGATCGCGACCGTCGCCACACCGGGAAGCACCAGCGGCAGAAGAACCCGGACCAAGAGCCTGAGGTCGCGTGCGCCGTCGATGCGCGCCGCCTCTTCGATCTCCTTCGGCACGGCGTCGAAGGCGTTGCGCATCATGAAGACCGAGAAGGGCAGTTGCAGCGTCACATAGACGAGCGTCAGCCCAAGCAGCGAATTGTTGAGGCCGAGCTTTGCCAGGATGATGAAGAGCGGCGTCAAGATCGATTGGAACGGGATCATCAGCGTCGCGATGATCAACACGAAGAGCGCATTCTTCATCGGGAACCGGTAGCGCGAGAAGCCGTAGCCGGCGAGCAGGCTGACGGCGACGGTGAGCACCACGGTGGCGACCGAAACGAACAGCGAATTGATCATGTGCCGCCATATGCCGGCGCCGAACGTATCGAGCAGCGCATAGGAATCGATGCTGACGCCGGAGGTCGGCCACGGCGGCAAGGGCGGCAGGCTGGCCTCCGTGCCATGTCGGAAGGACGACAAGAGCGTGATCGCGAAAGGGGCGAGAAAGAAGATCGATATGGCGATGCCGGTCAGGTGATAGACCGATTTCGTCCGGATCGCCTTGCGCGTGCGGCGCTCTTTTGAGGTGGTCATGGACGCTCCTCCCCGACGCGAAGCAGCCAGAGCTGCACGATGCTGATCGCCACCAGGATGGCGAGAAGCACGATCGAGAGTGCTGCGCCATAACCGAGATTGAACGACACGAAGGACTGATTGAAGATGTAGTAGACCACCGAGATCATCTTGTTCTGCGGTCCGCCTGCGGTCATGATGTAGAACTGGTCGAAGGCGAGGATCGAACCGGTGACGGAGACGATCAGCGCCAGCGCGATCGTCTTGCGCATCAGCGGCAAGGTCAGATGCCTGAACCGCTGCCAGCGGCCGGCGCCGTCGATGCGGGCGGCCTCCGTCAGCTCGGACGGAATGGCCTGGAGCCCGGTTAGAAGAATGATCATGGTGAAGCCCGCGATCTTCCAGACGACCATCACCACAACAGTCAGAAAGGCGGTGTCGAAGGTCGCGAGAAGATTGGGGCTCTTTTCCAGAAGACCGAGCGCCTTCAAGGCGGGACCGATGAAGCCGCTATCGACATTGGCAAGCCAGACCCAAAGCAGCGAGGCCGTGGCAAGGCCGACCACGACGGGCAGGAAGATGATCGTGCGGTAGGCGCTGACGAACTGCCGTTCCTTTTCGACGAAGATCGCCAGCGGAAAGGCGATCGCGAAGATCGCGACAGTGACGATCACCGTATAATAGGCCGTGAAATTCAGCGCCGTCATGAAGCGGCTGTCGTTGGCCATGCGAACGTAATTGTTGAAGCCGATCCAGCGCGACGCCCCCATCAGCGGCCAGTTGTGAAGGCTCATCCATCCAGTGAAGAGAACCGGCATGATGAAGAAGACGATGACCAGCGCCATAGCAGGCGCGATGTAGACGAGGCCGCGCCAGTTCGATTTGCGCCGTCGTCTGCGTCGAGGCAACAGGATCTCCGAACCGAAACCGGTCATCAAACGCTCCGCATCTGTCAATTGAAATTGGCCGGGAAGCTGCCACCGCTCCCCGGCCGCGGCCGAGGGAGAGTTATTGGCCGCTATCGATGATCGATTGCATTTCCGACTGGGCGCTCGAAAACGCGCCGTCGACGTCCTCGCCGAAGATCGCGGCGTTGGTGAAGCTTGCCCAAGGCCCGTTGGCGCTGTTGATCAGATCGTTGAACTGCAGCGTATAGGGCGTCTTGGCGACGGCGATCGCCTTCAAGCCAACCTGCATGCGCGGGTCGAGACCCTCCAGCACCTTGTCGGCGATATCACCGCGCGTCGGCAGGCTGCCATATTTCGCCATGATCTTCTGGCCGTCCATCGAATAGACGTATTCGAGGAACTCCTTCACCGCATCGATCTTCTTCGTGCCCTTGGTGATGACGAAATTGTCGCCGCCGGCAAAGGACGAAGGCTTGCCGTCGACACCGGGAATGAGGGTCACGCCGAAGTTGATATCGGGATGTTCGGTCACCAGCGTGCCGATGGCAAAGGCGCCGAGGCTTTGCTGTCCGATCTTGCCGTTGGTGAAGGTCAGGAAGTTGGCGCCGTTGTCGCTGGCAGCACCCGCCGGCACGAGGTCCTTCTTGACCATGTTGCGGTAGATATCGACCGCCTTGCGCATCTGAGGCGTATCCAGCGTCGCCGTCTTGCTGTCGGCCGACAGGATATCGACGCCGGCGCCCCAGACCAGCGGCGTGAAGGTGAAGATCATGCAGCCGCCGCAGCCGCCGCCGGAGAAATAGAAGCCGTAGGTATCGTCACCCAGCGCCCGGATCTTCTCGGCATTGGCGGTGATTTCGTCCCAATTCACCGGTGCTTTCTCCGGGTCGAGACCGGCCTTCTTGTAGAGGTCCTTGTTCCAGGCAAAGACCGAGGTTTCGACCGAAAGCGGCAGGCCGTAGATCCGATCCTGATAGGTGCCGAGGCGAACATGCGACGGCGAAAGCGAATTGAAATAGGGAAGCGACTTCGCCCAGTCCGTCAGGTCTTCCAGCTGGCCGGCCGCGGCAAAGGCAGGGTTATAAATCAGATCCATCGACAGGGCGTCCGGCGCCTGTCCGCCGGCGATCGCCGTCGCATATTTCTGCACCAACTCGGAGAACGGCACCTCGGTCATCACGACCTTGTTCTCGTGACCGGAATTATAGGCTTCGACGACCTTCTTGAAGGCATCGCCGATCCCCGAGCGAACCCACATCTCGACATTTTCGGCAGCCGACGCGGCCGATACCAGACATAGGGTAGCGATGCTGGTCGCCACCAATAAACGCTTGATCATGACACTCCTCCCGATATGGCGCATCTCCCTGCGCCTTTGCTCATTCCCTTGTTCTCATTCCGTGGAAGCTTTGCTCCCGCATGACTGCCGGACGATCAGCCGGCAGGGCAATTTCCTCACGCCCGGCTCGACAGGCCGTCCTTCCGCGAGCGCCAGCACCGTCAATCCGGCCTGCCGTCCGAGTTCCTTCAATTCCATGTCCACCGTCGTCAGCGGCGGCCGCGTCTGGGCCGCGACAATCTCCCAATTGTCGAAGCCGATGACCGAGACGTCCTGCGGCACCTTGACGCCGCGCTCGCGCAACGCATCCACAGCGCCGCGGGCGATCTGGTCATTGCCGCAGAAGAGCGCATCCGGTTTTTCTCCCGGCCTCTTCCACAGCTGTTCGACCGCGTCATGGCCCCAGCTTTCCGACCAGACGCCGTAGAGCACCGGTTCGCGGTGACCGGCCACCTCGTGATAGGCGCCGGCGCGTTCCCGCACCGAGAAGAAGTCCTCCGGCCCGGTGATATGGGCAATCCGCCGCCGCCCGATCTTCACGAGCCATTCCACCGCCAGCCGCGCACCCTGCTCGTCGTCCGACCGGAAGGTAACGCTGTTCTGCGTCCCCTCCGTGAAGGCGTAGACAACAGGCACATGCAAATTCGACAGATCGACGGGCAGGCGCCGATCCAGGCGCTTCCCCGTCGCGATGATGCCGTCGACCTGTTTGTCCAACATCGCATCGACATGGATCTGCGCAAGGGCCGGATCGTCTTCGATGGCGCACAGGAAGACCGAAACGCCGTGATCGACGAGCGCGTCCGAAATACCCGCCATGACAGGCAGCGTGAAACGGCCGTAGGTATCGTTCGTCAGCAGCCCGACGGTGAAACTGCGCTTGCTGAGAAGACCTCTTGCCAGCGCATTCGGCCGGTAGCCGATTTCGGCGGCGATCCGCTTCACCCGTTCACGCGTTTCCGACCCCATCCGGCCGGTATCGTTGAGCGCTTTCGACGCCGTCGAGATGCTCACCGCGGCAGCCGCCGCCACCTCGTGGATGGTAATCCTGCCCCTTTTTCCTCCCGATATGTTCAGACCTTCCTCCTTCTGAAGTGAGCTGAGAAAAGCTTTTACCAACTCGCATGTCAAGTGAGAAAAGGTTTTCTCTTTCCCGCCGAGCGTCCAGTCAGCAAGTGCAGTGGCGGAATAATAGGGATGGCGCGAGCAAGACCGGGCGCGCATCGGCGGGGCCGGATTGCCGGATGATGTAAGGGTTGGAGGAAATGCGATGGAGCTGGATCGCCCTGTCCTTGCGAAGACAGGTTTGTTGCTGCGCCTGATGATCGCCGAAACAGGCCGCTGTCAGCGCCTCCAATGGAGGCGCCGCGTTACGGCCGAACGATCATCGAAAGATCAGGCTACGTGCCTTGCGAGTGCACAGCGCGACCAGAGCGAATGCAGCGCCTCGACCAGATGGGCGATATCGGCATCGGAATGCAGCGGGGTCGGCGTGATGCGCAGCCGCTCGGTCTTCTTCGGCACCGTGGGGTAGTTGATCGGCTGGACGTAGACGCCGCAATTGTCGAGCAGCAGATCGGAGATCCACTTGCACTTG
>NZ_JBLKNU010000017.1:0-60392 GCF_047532935.1 Rhizobium sp. IY2 | reverse complement strand
CTTCACAGCCTCAAGCTTGTACTCGCGGCTGAATATTCGTCTTTGCATTCATGCTCTCCGGTTTCAGGAGGAACACCTTAACTCGATGTCCATGAAACCGGCAGCAGGCCACTGCGCCGCAATACGTTCGAGGATCGTGAGATGCCGGACCTCAACGGTTACTACTGCGTGATGGCCAATGACATGGCGCGAGAACGGCGTGCCAAGCTGCGCAAACTTGCCCGGTTCTCGCAGCTGCGCCAATCGGTGATCGAGCGCATCATGCATGGCTGGTCGCCACAACAGATCGCTGGCCGATTGCAGCTTGAGCGCCATCCGATCTCCGTCAGCCATGAGACGATCTATAAGTTCGCCTATTCCTCGGACGGTCACGCGATCAAACTGTGGCGACACCTGCCGGAGCATCGTGCCAGACGCAGGCCGCGCCACGCCAGACGCCGCCATGGCAGGCGGTTCACCCCGGATGTCAACATTCTCTACCGGCCAGACGCCGTCGCCGAGCGCAAACAGTTCGGGCATTGGGAATGCGATCTCATCCAGTTTCGCAAGAAGTTCGGAAAGGCCAACGTGACGTCGCTGGTCGAACGGGTCAGCCGATTTGCCGTCTTGCTGCGCAACAATGACCGGCAATCGAGGCCGGTGATGGACGGCCTGATCCAGGTGCTGCAATCCCTGCCCCACCTCGCCCGCCGCTCGATCACCTTCGATCGTGGCACGGAGTTCACTGACTGGCCTTACCTGCAGGCCAGCATCGGAGCGCAGACATGGTTTTGCGATCCGCAATCCCCGTGGCAGAAGGGCACCGTCGAGAACACCAATAGACGGGCCAGGAAATGGCTTTCGAGAGAGGTCGATCCACTGTCTCTCAGCGACCGCGATCTGACCGAGATCTGCAACCGCCTGAACGCAACGCCACGCAAATGCCTCGGCTACAAAACACCGGCAGAAGTCTTCCGCCAGAAACTCCTCGCCCAAATCCGGCGCACCGGTTAGCCTCTATCAGCCTCCAAGTCGCGCTTCGCCATGAATTCACAGTAATGCAAATGGTGCAAAGTAGCTTCGGGCTTCAACGGATTTCGAACCTCCGGCTCGAGCAAGAGGGTGCTTCCTTGGATAGAATAGAGTTGATGATGCTTCCTCAAGCCAGACATGGAAGGCTTTGCCTGGATTGGTACGATTAATACGCCATTGAGCAGCGAAGGCGGACCAAGCTCGGTTACGTTCCAACCGGTTGAGACTAAGAGTTGCACGAGCTTCGGGTGCGTTTCGACGATCACCGAGGTTATGCCGGCAACAAGGCAAAATTCCATCACGCCGGTCATCAAGACATGTGACGCCGATACCCCATTTATTAGAATTTGACCTTCCGCGACAATACATCGGGTCCACTCGAATATCTCGGGCGAACGCGGCCATGCTTGCCCTTTCATGATCTGCGGATAAATATCCGATAAGAGATGAGGTTCAGTCGTCGGGAGCAATCGCGTATATCCCACGACAGTATCTTCGAAGAACAATGCAAGGTGCAGCGCACGGTCGTGATCGAACTGGTCGATTTCTAATCCGTCATTTCTACGAAGCGCCTCCCAGCCAAGCCTTTCCACGAATTGCTCGTGCCGAAAGCGCCAAATTTTCTCCATTGCTTGCCCGCGTGATTCGTGGCGACCGACGTAAAGTCTTATCATTCTGCCCCCCCAACATAGTGCAAGAATGCATTAGACTCCCGGTCGTTTAAATGAGTGAAATTACCTAGTTTTCACGCGTTCGCCGGCCAACGCCGTCGTCGATGGTCCTGCGAAGTGATAAGGAGTGCCTAAAGGTGACATGGCGAACGGACCGCGGTCCATAGTGTTGAGATTGGCTAAGGTTTGGGGTTCACGCGCGCCTTATCGGACAATCGTGATCAGACGTCATCGAAATTGCGGCCCTCACCCAGGAGGGCGTTACTTTACCGAAGGATTCCGTAACGAAAACTCTCCGCTATCATCTGCGCCGAATTGACGACATCGAGTTTGCGTTGAACATTGAGTATCTCATTTTGGATGGTTCTATGCGAGCGGCCTAGAATTGCCGCGATCTCCACCGCTGTCTTGCCCGCAGCGCACCACTGAATGATCTCTCGTTCACGCGCAGTTATTCTTAAAAGGCGCCTGTCTTGGGAGCTCACGTTTTTCGTTAACAGGCTGCGCACTGTGTTATGGGCGTAAATTGATATGATATGTAGCGCTCCTCTGGCAGCTCGCGACAGATCCACCTTCTCTGCCCCGAAAGTGATAATTGCTTGAAAGCCGTCGGCGGTATGCAGTGGCACACTGTAACCATCCTTCATTTTGAACTCTCGGGCCTCCATCATAATCCGGCGCGCATGACGGCCGAGCTCTTGACCCTGCAGTGCTTCCGACCACACAAAGGCACCGTCTTGCATTTTACTCAAATGGATCACGGGATCGGCATGGACGTAATTGCCCGTTGAATAACGTTCAAACCACTCGTAGGGCCATGCGTTCAACAAGAAATACGGATCGATGCGCTCCGTAGGCAAGGGTATGCCGGACATTGCAAAGCAACTAAAACCAAAGTGGCACGCTGTTCTGTTCAATGACTTCAGTATATCCTCACTGCTCTTCGCTAGTGCAGCGTCTGATATAAAGTCGAACATTACATTTGCCGTTGCCAACGCCTCGCTGTCCACTCTTCCCTCCAGGACATGCTACTCAAGGCAGCATTTTTCATGGTCGCTTCCGGTAGGAGCTAACTCTCCGAGTAGCCACTGTAGACGAAAAACCCAGCGAAGAGGAGCCTTGTCTGTATCTTTGGCAAAGTTGCCCAGACAACGAAACCAGGTCAACAGCTCCGCCTTTGCTTATGACAATGTACTTGCAAATGGCCCGGACCTGATGTCAGAGCTGGCTTGACCTGGTGCAAAGTAGCATCGGGCTTCAGCGGATTTCGAACCTCCGGCTCGAGCAAGAGGGTGTTTCCTTGGATAGAATAGAGTTGATGATGCTTCCTCAAGCCAGACATGGAAGGCTTTGCCTGGATTGGTACGATCTCGGGCGAACGCGGCCATGCTTGCCCTTTCATGATCTGCGGATAAACATCCGATAAGAGATGCGGTCGTGATCGAACTGGTCGATTTCTAATCCGTCATTTCTACAAAGCGCCTCCCAGCCAAGCCTTTCCACGAATTGCTCGTGCCGAAAGCGCCAAATTTTCTCCATTGCTTGCCCGCGTGATTCGTGGCGACCGACGTAAAATCTTATCATTCTGCCCCCCATCAAAGAATGCATTAGACCCCCGGTCGTTTAAATGAGTGAAATTACCTAGTTTTCACGCGTTCGCCGGCCAACGCCGTCGTCGATGGTCCTGCGAAGTGATAAGGAGTGCCTAAAGGTGTCGAGCAGAAGAACGGATCGGTCGTCCGGCGGGGATTGCCGGCTATCATCGCCACGAAGGCGTTGAAGCTGCGGCGACGCTCGCGGACCTATACCGTTCAATGCGTTTGTTCGTAAACTTCTTTCAACCGTCGTTCAAACTCCTGGAAAAGCGGCGTGATGGCACATTGGTCAAGAAAAGATACGCTTCTCCCGCGACACCGCATCAGCGGCTGATGACGGATCCAAGAACGTCGACCGAGGTTCGCAATCGCCTATTGCACATGAGCGAGCAACTCGACTCCGTAAAGCTTCTCCGCGGCATTCGTGCGGGACAACAGCGCCTCGTTGACATCGCTCACCAGGGCGCACCATCAACCGACGCTCCTGATATCGAGAGCTTTCTACAAAGCTTGCGTGTCGCTTGGACAGACGGGAAGGTTCGTCCGACGGCGAAAGCGAAGCCGAAACTCAAGGGTGAGCGGCGGCGACCCGACCCGCTCGTTAGCGTTACGGAAGATCTCCGTGCATGGTTCCAGGAGGAACCATGGAGAACCGGCCGGGATCGATGATCTTCGGAATCGACCCCAGCAGAACAACGGAGCTGCCCTAACGCGAAAGGAGCATTTTGGTGAGGCAATAGGCAGTTCATTCAGGAGCATTCTCCAATGAGGCTATACGAATCTCACCTTGTTTGCCGCTACGCACCGTGGGGCTTAAGCTGCGTGAACGGCTGGGCTTAAAGGGCGCCGCCCCGGCGGGCGTCTGTATGTTTTCTTACGAAGTTTTCGTTTCTTGTGCCCTCGGAGACCAATTATTTATGCTGTGACACTGCAGAAGGGCCGCCAATGGCAGCTGCCGATGTAAAGTGGGTTGGCGATTTGCAGTAATTTTATTCACACGGTGTAGCCTTCCTAGCCAGGTGGTATTCCTCGACGTCGTGTTGCGCGGCAATGTGCTGCAAAATGCAATCAACGACATCGGTATCGCGTGTATCCTCATTCTGAGGAACGACAAGCCAACCACGTTCGCAAGCCATCTCCTGCAAGACGTTCTGAATCTTTGTCTGATAGGCGCAGTAAGCGTCGCGCGGATCGCCGCGATAACCGTCCCAACGCCCCATCTCGGTCTCTTTGAAGACCGTGCGCCGGTGCCAAGATACATGCGGCTCTATCTCCAACAGGACGACTAGATCAGGCTCGGCAGCCCGATCGAAATAATCGAGAAGCTGGGCTCTGTCGATCTTCGCTCGGCAATGCGCTTTGGCGACCACTCTGAACTGCGAACCGTCCATAACGGTGATGAGATTGCCAAACCTGGGCTCTCTGCGAAGCATTTGGCCCACGGCAGAAAACCAGGATGCGAGCAAAAACAAATAAAAATGGGTTCCGAGCAGGTCAATCTTCGGTTCGCCCTGTTCAGGCCAAATGATTTCCTTTAGCAGGCGAAGCCGACTATCAGTGAAAGCGTCTCCGAATTCTATGTCGCTCTTATTCAAATAACGGGCCAGATACCCCCCATCACGCAGGTTATGAGCCAACTTTCGGGCAATATGAGTCTTGCCCGCTCCATCAATTCCTTCGATTGCTATAAGCATGCTCCACTACCTCCCGCAAATGGTCTGCGCTTATCGCAGTATTGCCGCCCGTTGATCGGCTCGGATTTTCGGATGTGTACTTCCGCGCCAGTTTATTGTGCGGCAATTGTCTGCACATCATGTAACTCCTCGGCCGCAGTTTCGCGAAGACATGCCGCGATGGAGGCCCCGACATAATGTCCGCTGACAAGGGCGGGGACGAGGCCGCGAAACCGGCCGACGACATCGCCGCAATACCAGATCCGCCCACTATGATTCTGCAAGGCGGCATCAACGGTCGGGAAGGCACCAACACCCTCGACTGATGGGAAAATGCAGACAGTCTCTGGCGTCGCCATGTCCGGAAACTGCGTGATGAGCATACGCGCGCTTTCGGCGAGGATCCTATAGAGTTCGGGATGTAATAGAGCGGCCACGTCGCCCCTGCTGAACTTCTGCCGCGGGAACCAGGGACGATCAGCCTTTCCGAATTCAAGCGCTTGGGATATGGAAGGGCGATCTAGGAATTCGGTGAGTGGCTGCCATGTCGCCGTCGTATCGCTCCCCAACCGCTGTTGCAAATCGGCCCAAATCTGTCGACCTCTGTCGAGATTATTCCCGCCGAAGCGCGCCAGTAAACCGAAATTGGAGTAGCCGGTCGGGGGTCCGTCCGACCGACCGGAAAGAGCAGCAGTGCCACCATAGGGGATCATCCAAACCTCCCCGTCGCGACAAGTGCAAAAGGTTCGCACTTCCGTACACGCCGCATCGAGAATGTATTTCACGTCTGGGCGTTTAACGGCGTTAAGGAACCCAACTCCGTTAGGATGTTCGATACGGATACCAAACTCGTATCGCAGGTCGGTCATGGCGATCGGCGCCGTCATCATGGACCGTAGTGCCTGCGGACCGAAGCGCCCAGTTGCGATCGCAAGATGGGTGAAAAACTCCTCTCTCAGATCGCCGTCCGCTCCACGACTTTGCACGAGGTAGCCTTGTGGCGAGGGAATGATCATTTCCACGCGCGTGTTGGCCAAGATGAGGTTGCTGAACTCATGCATCATGGCGGCTATCAGCGCGTTTCGCTGCGCCAACGAGCCGTAGGTCGACGGATAGTCCTTGCATATCATGGGCTGGCCCGTGCCGAGAAAGCTGGTTTCGGTGTCCGGATCAAAAGGGGGCGCCGGAATGCCCACCTCCGCCAGCTGGCGTTCGATTGCGCCATAGGCATCCTCAAGACGGCAACGGCCCTCTAGCGTGTAAAGATGTGTGCCGGATGGAAAAAAGCTGAACTTGCCGTCGGAGAAAAGGCCGGCACCACCAATTCCGCTTCCTAGATGGTCTGCCACGTCATGCTTACGTTCTGCAAGCGTACGGCCAGCCTCGAACAAGAGGAATTTAATACGCTGTTTGGCAAGAGCCTGGCCAACTGCCAGGCCGGCCGGCCCTCCACCGATTATTGCTACGCGTTCCACCGTTTGCTCCTCATATAAGGATCGCCTTGCCAGGCGGCGACCACCTTTGATCGCTAGCTGCAATAGCTTAGCCATGTTGTAATTGCCGTGTCGCAAGGCCGGCCGCGGGTCCCGCCTCAAGCGAGCTGAAGATCACTGATGACTGTACGCGATAACAGCTTAGGGACAATGTCTCCGAAGTCCGCTTCATCCGGCCGTCCTTGCTGATCTGGCATCAGAAGCGCCAACACCTTCAAGGGAACCGGCGCATCAAAGAGGCGACGAACCTGTTCAAGGACGTAGAAGATTGCAGCTGAAAAGCCGTACTTGCCGGCAACCGCAAGCAACTCGGGCCAGTCGATGTCCTCGGCATGAAGGCGCAACAGCGCGTCGATGTCGCCCAGCATCTGCAATTTCAGGGTGCCATGTTGGTAGGCTTCAAAATAGATGCGGGCAGCGCTGAACCACAGAACGCTAGTCAGCGACTGACAATGCACTTCTCGACCGAGCAACCTGCGGGGACCGGCGCCGCGCCAGACGTCTACCTCCTCCATGCCAGCTCCAAGACTGAAGTGGATGTCGACGAACACCGGCATCCGCACCGAGCCATCGTCTTGGACGAAGGATTTGATCTGCCGCGTTCGCCATTCTGGCGCGATTAGGGTCGTATCGAACTTCGGCCGAATCTCCTCGACCATAGTGACTGAATGTAGCGCGTACTTATGCTCGAGCGTCTGGTGTGTGATCTTGCGGAACATGTGTGTGAAGACACCATCCGCCGGATTGAATACTCCGTGCTGATAACCCAATCGGTAAAGCTCTTTCTGCACTCGCCAGACATCTGCTTTGCGCACCATAATGTCCAAATCCTGCATCGGGCGCAGTGCCGGGTCGGAATATAGCAGAGCTGCCAATAGAGGACCCTTGAACAAATAGTGTTCCAGATCGCACGCACGAAAATGTCCTAGAAGTTCACCAAGGCGACGGAATTGTACCTCGCTCCGCGCCTTCGACAACTGCGACCACATATGTATGTAGTGGACGACCCATTCTGGTGTCCGGGGAAGCAAGGCTAGTCTATTGAGGTGGAAACCGCACAACGGCAATGTCTGATAGCTCTCGGCACGCCAAAGGACGAATGACCAATCCAGATCCGAATCGACAATCCGCTGCAGGCGCACGTCATCGGAGGGCGTCAGGTCCGGTCTACAAGTCAGTAGGAGAAAAGTCTCCTCTCGGGACAGCTGAACCATTGTTGCTCTCCTTCTATCCTCTTAATTTTTCGAGACGACCGTTTTTGTTTTAGCGACATCGGCGGCTTCATTCACGGCAACCGGCGTCTCGTGCCCGCGCCCGTTCGATCCAGCTGGCGATAGCAGAGCCTGATAACGTTCGAGTTGGCGATCGAATTCTCCTAAATCCTTGTCAAAGCCCTGTGCAAAGATGTCGGAGAGTGTGGACTCGCTCTTCTGTCCCCCCTCGACAGCGGCCTGAGAGCTCATCCGGACGGCATGGGATGCAAGCAGGCTATAGGGAAACATCATGGGCAAGCAGGCAGTGCCAGAAGCTTCGGGTTCGATGTTTGCCCCAATATCTTGCATAATCAGAACAGCCAGCTTCCCCGCCAACGTGATGACGAACTTGCCGTCGTTCTCTTCTACCGAATATCCAAAAAGCAACGAGTCGCTCATCTTAGTTATTCCTCCCTAGACCGAAATGCAGCCAAAAGACCGTTGCCTCGGGCTGCGCAGAAACAATTGCCGCGGAATGCACTCGCGAGAATACATTCCGCGCCGGAGGGACACACCTAGACGGCGCGATGGATCGCGTAAGACCTGCGCCGGACACTCTGCCCGCGCTTCCAAAGGGACACCTCGTGCCGGGAAAGGGCCAAAGCACTGCGGCCGGCATTCAGCAGGCTCCAATACTTCTTCTTGTTGCCTGCCGCCCTGTGCTGTTTCGCCAATGCGAAGCAGTTCTTGGCTAGACGTAGGTGTTTTCCAGCTGGCGAAGTCCAAAAACCGCGGCTAGGTTTTGTCGACGATGTTGCTGCACGCGATGCTTGAAGAAAGGGATTTCTTGCATAAGCCATTTCCATTCTCCTCTTTTGAAGTCATGCGTCCCGCTATACGCAATCTGTAGTTGCCGATAGCCGATCATTCTTTTGGGTGTAGTGGTCGTATAAAGGCACCCTTTTCGTATGTTGTGATAACCACTGTGAGCTAAAAAAGGATTCACTTAAATAGGTACTATTACTTAGCTTTGCCGACGTGCTGAGCAACAACTCACGGCCGCTGATGTCATTTGACGGTTTTCCCGAGCCACTCTCGGAGACGCAGTGCACGCGCGCCTGGGCGAAACTGTTCAGCAGCGCCTGCACGCTGAGCTTGCCGCCGTGCATGTTCGGAAAGAGGGCCGCTGCGCCTCGTTTCCTGGGCTTCTTGAGCCAGCAACGAAGGGCTTGCTGTGCGTCCTTTGTGAGTGGCGTACCTAGCTCTTTGCGGCCTCTTCCGATGTATTGCACCTATCCACCGCGGCCGAACATTACCGCGTCTCGGTCGAGATCGATGACCTCGGAGAGCCCCGCCACCCCGTTCGCGCGGCCAGCAGTAGAAGAGTGTGATCGCCGCGTTCCAGCCATGTGCTTCGATCCGTACAGTCCAGAATCGCTTCAATCTCGGGCCTGGTGAGAAACTGAAGCCTCCGCTTGTCACATCGCTCGGTAAGCTCCCGGTGGGGCCGCCTTGCGAGGTTGATGCGAATATCGGAAGTCTGTAATGGGCGTACTGCGCGCTATTCCCAATACGACTACAATCTCGCGGGAGCTGGTCCCGCTTCCGGCAAGTCGCAGCATTTATCGTAATGTCTCATGCTCAGTCTTCTCTTTGCCGGCTCAAAATGTCCTCGATCATCACGAGGTATCGATGCCAAACGTTGCTGACCCAGGAGGTAATCTTCAGTGCCGAAAACTGGCCGGTCTTTGATTGGAACGGTGGCCGGGTTCACGTCTGAAATCCGCAACAAGGCCGCTCAATTAAGTAATTTTACTCATTTACTAGCGCCACGAACCCAGGTTCAAGTGAGACGCATTATTAAACCTACGATGGAACGATCCTTTCGATCGTCACATCGCTACCGGGAGCGTAAAATGGCAGACGATTATCTCAAATACGGCGATAGATTGCGCATCATCAACGCATACGGAGGAGTCGGGCTTGGCGGCTACCTCGGTGTTGGCGGGGAATCAAAGGTACCCAGTGCCGTGGATAATGTCGGAACATATGCAAGCCTATCAGGACAAGAACTTGCTACGCAATGGACAATAATGGCGGCGCCGGGCTCCTCTAAAACCCCTGGACAAAACGTTTGCAGCGGTGATCAGATTCGCCTTCAAAATTACCAAGATGAAAGTTATTTGGCATTATTCAGCAGCAATCCGCCGGGTGATAGCGGTTATCCCGTGGCAACCACCACCACTTTGAATGATGATACGATTGCGGCCGCTTGGTACGTCCTCATTAGTAGCCAAAATAAACGCAATGATCCAAATCTGAGCGACACAAACGACATATATTTGGTAGCTACCTTTGGTACGCTGGCAGGCGCTTTGGATACCAACGGCGTAGGTGCAGGCGGCTTCAAATACAGCGTCACGGGTGCGCGTCTGCTCAATCGTGACGGCGGAAGCGGCTCTTGGCAGGTAGTGAAAATCAGAAACTGAGCTTCAAATTCATCCATCCAGCGTTGTACCGTTACTGGCCTCGTGTCAAGTTAAGGCGCGAGGTCCCTCAAGCGGCCTACAGATGGGCAAGCTCTCTCCATACGGTAGCTCGCCTTAGCTTGGGTCGAGCATAGGATGCCATGCGGCGGTCGAGAGTGTGATTTCCTGCCACGTATTTATGGCGGCGTTTCGCAGTTTGCGATGTTCAGCAGTGCTCGTTCGGTTGCGGCCAAGATTAAGTGATGAGGAACTGCTGGCGTGCGGGACTGATTTGAACCGACTCATATGGTGTTCCCCGCGGTCGGGCTGTTGGCGCGCGACCTCGCAGCGATTGTGAAATTTCGGCTCTGTCCAACTGCACGTCGGAATTCTACCTTCGATCTCCGTGCTAAAGAGAGCCGTCTAGAAGGCAAACAGCGAATTCGCTGCCGCTGCATGGCTTGCGACACCGATCGATCAAGCATCACCAGCGTCAGCTTGTCGGTCTTGCGCATTAACTCCACCTACAGGTTGATAAATACATGAGATCCAAGGCGTTAAGCCAAAGTCTTCGTTACCCACGCGCTTGAAAGTGCCTGATCCCCTACCCTGACAACGGCGATGATACACTTCCATTGCGTTTCCTATGTTATTTGATTTTCTCGAAGAAATTCACTCCCGTGGCCATCGGCTCCGAGGTGAGGAACTAATCGAGCCACCTAAAATGTTGGAATTGTCTAGCAAGACGAGGAACTTATCCGGCTGCTTGAGCGATTGGTAAGCGAACATGGCCAGTTAAAGATTTTGCGACTCGCCAACTGAGAATCGTGTGACCGAACATGCGCAGTTGTTTGATTAATACGTACAGTATTATACGTTTACTTAGTCATCCGCAGAAAGCTAAAATACAAAAACTTACGCTCGAGCGATAACCCCAAAATATCAAAAAATATATTATCCTTATATATTGATCTGTGGCGAGCCGCCGTCTAGATCTGCTCAACACGCGGCACGGGGGCCTACCCCGGTCAGCGAAGGGAGGCTTAGATGAACCGACGTGACAACATGCACACATACAAAGCCAGAATTGACAGGCCAGAGATGAAGGTCAGCCTTGTAGCTGGAGAACGTGACCGCGACCTCTTGCGCATGGCATTGAACTCAACTGCGAGAGAAAGTGATAAAAGCCAACCGCGGCTGTAATACAGGCCGGCGAATCTCGCTCGGGCCAAAACTCGTGCCGGTATAGGGAGGCCAAAATATTTTCAGCCTTGAATTCGGAACGACGCCCGATATCAACGAATAAGATCCTGTAGAGTCCTTAAAGGACATCGACAGAGGAAAACTATCAAATGCGGTGTTGCAAGAACGCGCCTCCACGTCGCGGGGTCGATTTAAATTTTGACATTGAACCAGAACCTGCAAAGGCCGATATTGCCTACGATGCTATTCGGCGATTGCTGCACAGTTACGGCCGTGTGCCGGACCAACATCTCAGGGAACAGGATCTGGCGTCTAAGCTCGATATTGGTCGAACCCCAGTACGCGAAGCACTTCAGCGGCTGGCGGCGGAAGGGAAGATCCAATACATCCCTCAGAGAGGTTTTTTCACGAGACCGATGTCAGAAAATACACTGTTGGATTTTTATGTTGTTGGACGCGAGACCCTCATTTCGGCCTTAAATCGGATGCGGCCGCAGGCGCCAGAGAGCTGGAGCGTGTCGGACAAATTGTCCCCTGACGAACTCGCCTTAAGGACAGAAGCGATATTCGCAAAAATCGCCGAGGAAGCGGCCAATTGTGAGGCTTGCAAAATCGTCCACCGATTTTGTTTTTGTACTCACCCTTTACGAATGGAAATAACCGCGTCGGATCTTCGGCCCGCGTTTGTCAAAAGCCTCGGAAGACTAAGTGCCGCAATGTCTGAATCAGGCGTGGCAACGGACCGGGCGCAGTCCGCGTTGATGAACCACCTTGATCTAGAACAGGGTGCCGTCTCAAGGGTCGTACACGAGGTGAACGAACGTGGATTAACAGGGTTTTCTCGGCCGGCGTGAATCTTGTGATATCGCATAACTGAAGCCCTAAGGCTCGAATTCACTCGACGCCGCTCTGCGTTCGAAAGACCTCGCAATGAACGAACCGGCGGAGAGAAAAGCTCACCTCTGCAATGCTCGCAGAATAAGAGCGTTAGATCCTGCGACAGTTCGAGATCATCTTGGCGGGGCCTTCACTGCTTGTGTGGTCCCAATCTTTTTCCCGCTCAATGCACGGCTCCGCGCAGCCGTCGACGAGGACCCTATTCGCCTCACAAATAAGCTGCAGCCACAGAGCCGATGCGGGTTTTCCGCGGCCGCGTGTCTTCACCAGATCGGCCATCATCTCTCGCCGGCTGAAGGCGAACATGATCACAGCACCGCCCTGACGTTGAAGGTCACGCCCCACCTGCTCTCCGCCTAAACAAAGTCAGAGATGGGCCGCGCATCGCTCCATTGGCGACGGCTCGACGTCGTACTTCACGCATGTCCTCTCGCCGGCCTACACCCCCTGACATGCAGAGATTGCGCAAGCGAGAAAAGCATCTGGGTCGCTCGGCTGCGGCGTGCAGTTCCTCCGAAAAGTGCTGATCTGCATCTTCGTGTTTGTCGTTTCAGCGTAGCTATCAGACTGGCGTCCAAGCCCTTTCACGAATGAAGCAACCCCGCACATAGTGGGAAAACGCTGGCCTAGTTTGACTTGGATCAAGATGCCAGCACCGTCTTCATGACAGTCCTGGCGCAAGTACCAAAAAGCCGGCCGGAAAGCGGCCGTCTGTGCACTGAGGACGATATCATGAATTACACAACGGAAACGATGGTGATTACGGTCGCGGCGTTTCTGGCGCTGCTAGGAGCTGCATTCGCACATGACCACCTCTTTGCAGTCCACATGGGTATTCTCTGCTTCTGCCTGCTCGCGGGTGCTGCCCTGCTGGTCAGGAACGTTGATTTTTCGCCGGCAGGCCAACGGCGGAAAGTCGATATATCAGGCTATTTCGACGAGGTGATCCGGTATGGCCTGATCGCCACGGTATTCTGGGGCGTGGTCGGCTTCCTGGTTGGCGTGGTCATCGCGCTGCAACTGGCCTATCCCGACCTCAACATCGCCCCTTATCTCAATTTCGGAAGGCTGCGGCCCGTTCACACATCGGCGGTCATCTTCGCCTTCGGCGGCAACGCGCTGATCATGACGTCGTTCTACGTGGTGCAACGCACCTGTCGCGCACGTCTTTTCGGCGGCAGCCTGGCCTGGTTCGTATTCTGGGGTTACCAGCTTTTCATCGTGATGGCTGCGACCGGATATGTTCTCGGAATCACCCAGGCCCGTGAATATGCCGAACCCGAGTGGTACGTCGACCTCTGGCTGACCATCGTCTGGGTCGCCTATCTCGCCGTGTATCTTGGAACGATCCTGAAGCGCAAAGAGCCGCACATCTACGTGGCAAACTGGTTCTATCTGAGCTTCATCGTCACCATCGCGATGCTGCACGTGGTCAACAACCTGGCGGTTCCAACCTCGTTCCTTGGCTCCAAGAGCTATTCTGTCTTCTCGGGCGTCCAGGACGCGCTGACCCAATGGTGGTACGGCCACAACGCCGTCGGCTTCTTTCTCACCGCCGGCTTCCTGGGCATGATGTACTACTTCGTGCCGAAGCAGGCCAACCGACCGGTTTATTCATACCGGCTCTCGATCATCCACTTCTGGGCGCTGATCTTCATGTACATCTGGGCCGGCCCGCATCATCTGCACTACACGGCATTGCCCGATTGGGCCCAGACGCTCGGCATGGTTTTCTCGATCATGCTCTGGATGCCCTCCTGGGGCGGAATGATCAACGGTCTCATGACCCTTTCAGGCGCCTGGGACAAGATCCGCACCGATCCGATCATCCGTATGATGATCGTCGCGATCGCCTTTTACGGGATGTCGACCTTCGAAGGCCCGATGATGTCGGTGAAAACCGTCAATTCGCTCAGCCACTATACCGAATGGACGATCGGTCACGTGCATTCCGGCGCTCTCGGCTGGGTGGGAATGATCACCTTCGGGGCGATCTACTACCTGACGCCGAAGCTATGGGGACGCGAGCGTCTCTACAGCCTGCGGATGGTCAACTGGCACTTCTGGCTCGCAACCCTCGGGATCGTCGTCTACGCCGCCGTGCTTTGGGTTGCCGGCATCCAGCAGGGGCTCATGTGGCGCGAGTACAATTCCCAGGGCTTCCTCGTCTATTCCTTCGCGGAGACGGTCGCGGCGATGTTCCCCTACTACGTGCTGCGCGCGGTCGGCGGAACGCTTTACCTGGCGGGTGGTCTCGTCATGGCCTGGAACGTGTTCATGACGATCCGCGGCCACCTGCGCGACGAAGCTGCAATCCCAACCACTTTCGTGCCCCAACCACAGCCTGCCGAATGAGGTGAGACATGGCATCGATACTAGATAAACATCAGATCCTCGAGAAGAACGCGACGCTTCTTCTCGTCGGCTCGCTGCTCGTCGTGAGCATCGGCGGCATCGTCGAAATCGCACCGCTGTTCTACCTGCAGAACACGATTGAAAAGGTGGAAGGCATGCGGCCGTATACGCCGCTCGAGCTGGCCGGACGAAACATCTACATCCGCGAAGGCTGCTACCTCTGCCACAGCCAGATGATCAGACCGTTCCGCGACGAGGTGGAACGCTACGGCCATTACTCGCTCGCGGCCGAGTCCATGTACGATCATCCTTTCCAATGGGGATCCAAACGAACCGGGCCGGATCTGGCCCGTGTCGGCGGACGCTATTCCAACGAATGGCATGTCCAGCATCTCGCCGATCCCCGGGCAGTGGTGCCGGAGTCGATCATGCCGAGTTACGCCTTCCTCAAAGAGCAGAGGGTCACGGTCAAAGACGTGGGAATGGACCTGAAGGCCAACGAGGACGTGGGCGTACCTTATAACGACGACATGCTGGCGAATGCGGAAGCCGACATGAAGGCCCAAGCCGATCCGAACGCAGATACGACGGCCCTGCTTGCCCGCTATCCGAAGGCGAAGACCGGCGATTTCGACGGCGATCCCGCTGCGCTGACCGAAATGGATGCCTTAGTGGCCTACCTGCAGATGCTCGGAACGTTGGTCGATTTCTCGACCTACGACGATGCGACCGGCTACCGGTGAGGTGATCCATGGAAACCTACACTGCAATGAGACACTTCGCCGACAGCTGGGGCCTCCTGGCAATGGCGGCATTCTTCGTCGGCGCGGTTGTGTTCACCCTTCGCCCAGGCAGCAAGCAAACGGCGAAAGAGGCCGCCGATATTCCCTTGAAGGATGATTGAGATGTCGGAAAAGCATATCGATGAATTTAGCGGCGTCGAAACGACCGGACATGAATGGGACGGCATCCGCGAACTCAACAATCCGATGCCCCGCTGGTGGGTGTGGACCTTCTACGCCACCATTGTCTGGGCTTTGGGCTATGCGATCGCATATCCCGCCATCCCGATGATGACCGACGCCACGAAGGGCATGCTGGGCTATTCCAGCCGCGCCGAGCTGCAGCAGAACCTGGATCAGGCCAAGGCATCGCAGACGACGCTTCATGATCTGATCGCCGCCAAGACGGTGCACGAGATCGATTCCGATTCTGCCCTTCGCGAATTCGCGGTCGCCGGCGGCGCATCTGCATTCAAGGTGAACTGCGCGCCGTGCCATGGCTCGGGAGCAAGCGGCGGTCCGGGATTTCCGAACCTCAACGACGACGATTGGCTGTGGGGCGGAGACCTGGATGCCATCCAGGCGACGATCGCGCATGGGATTCGCTTCGACGGGGATACGGACACTCATGCTTCCGAAATGCCGCCCTTTGCCGATGTTCTGGATCCCCTCCAGACAAGGCAGGTCGCGGCTTACGTCTGGGGACTGACCAATACACCGTCGGACCCCGGTCTCGCAGAGGCCGGAAAACAGGTCTTCGTCGATAACTGTGCCGCATGTCACGGCGACGACGCCAAAGGAAAAGCCGAAATGGGCGCGCCGGATCTCGCCGATGCGATCTGGCTGAAGGCACACGGCGAGGACGCGATCATCCGTCAGGTGGCCGCTCCCAAGCATGGCGTCATGCCTGCCTGGGCAGGGCGTCTCGGCGATACGACGGTCAAGGAACTTACCATTTTCGTGCATTCGCTTGGCGGCGGGACGTGAGGAGAAAAGCCATGGCAGCTCACGGCCACAACCCGATCCTCGATCTCTATGGCACGCCGCGGGCCACCATACGATCGCGTGTGTCGGCGCGCAAGGCCACGCCGCCGCCTTCCGATCAGCACGACCCGGCAAAGATCGGCAATTCGATCGTAAGTTTGACCTGGGTCAAGGACCACAAGCAGACTCGCCGTTAGTCCCTAGCCTCGTCGAGGATGTCCCAATCGTGCCTTTCCTCGGCAGCTCCTGCGGGCCGCGCCCTCTGTCCAGGGCGTGGCCTGTTCCTTTTCGGGAAGATCACTTTCCCACGAGATTGCATTTGGGCATTTCTTGATCTGCATCAAGGAACGGATGCGGCGCAGATGGGACAAGAGCGGGTGAAATCGGATAGGTCCCATGAACCTCTACACTGCACCAGATCCCGATAACATCGAGCGGCTCAATGTCGAGCCGGTCAATGCCCGTCGCAACCGGCAGCCTCTCTACGCACCTCGGAAGAAGGTTTTTCCCAAGCGTGCAGAGGGACGATTCCGTCGGTTCAAGTGGATCGTCATGCTGATTACGCTCGGCATCTACTATCTCGCGCCATGGATTCGCTGGGATCGCGGTCCTTACGCGCCTGACCAGGCAATCCTCATCGACCTTTCCTCACGGCGCTTCTTCTTTTTCTTCATCGAAATCTGGCCTCAGGAATTTTATTATGTAGCGGGTCTCCTCGTCATGGCGGGGTTTGGCCTGTTTCTCGTCACTTCCGCGGTTGGCCGCGCATGGTGCGGCTACGCTTGTCCGCAAACCGTCTGGGTTGATCTTTTTCTCGTCGTCGAACGTGCGATCGAAGGCGATCGAAACGCGCGAATGAAGCTTGACGCTGGTCCCATGAGCTTTGCCAAGCTGAGGAAGCGTGTCGTCAAACACTCGATCTGGTTGCTGATCGGCGTCGTCACGGGCGGAGCGTGGATCTTTTATTTTGCCGACGCGCCGAGCCTGCTTGTTTCGCTGTTCACCGGCCGCGCTCCTGCAGCCGCCTACACCACCGTCGCCATCCTTACTGCGACGACCTATGTGCTCGGCGGTCTCATGCGAGAGCAGGTGTGCACCTATATGTGCCCGTGGCCACGCATCCAGGGTGCGATGCTCGACGAAAATTCTCTCGTCGTCACCTACAATGACTGGCGGGGCGAGCAGCGGTCGCGTCACGCCAAGAAGGCTTTAGTTAATGGCCTATCGGTCGGGGATTGCGTGGATTGCAATGCCTGCGTGGCGGTGTGTCCGATGGGAATCGACATTCGCGACGGACAGCAGATGGAGTGCATCACATGCGCGCTCTGCATCGACGCCTGCGACGGTGTCATGGACAAGCTCGCCTCGCGGCCTGATCGCCTACGCCACGCTGAGCGAATACTCGGGCAACATGTCGCTTGCCACGGACGAAGGACGAACGGCCGTCCAGCCATCCAGGGTTCGAAACGAGGATGGGACCTTCATTCCGGCGATCCGGCACTTCAACTGGCGTATCATCTTTCGTCCGAGAACCGTGTTTTACTCAGTCGCCTGGGCGTCGGTCGGCGTGGCCATGCTCGTCCATCTCACCTTTCGGGAGCGCCTTGAACTCAACGTCGTTCACGACCGAAACCCCCAATATGTTCTGGAAAGCGACGGCTCGCTGCGGAATGGCTACACGCTTCGTGTTCTGAACATGGTGCCGACGCCGAGGGATGTGAACATAAGTCTGGTCGGGCTGGAGGGGGCGACGATGCGCATTCCCGAGTTCGGCAAGGAAGACGCTCGCAGCTTTACAGTCCATGCCGAACCCGACGCGGCCACGACGCTCAAGGTCTTCGTTACGCGCAAGCCTACCGGAGCGGCGATCAATGAATTTCTGTTCGTTATCGAAGATACCGATCATGCCGATCGGGCAACCTACCGCGCGGCGTTCAATGCACCGGGAGACATCAAATGAAGACCTCCGCTCAAGGTTTTACGGGCCTGCACATGCTGCTTGCGACCTCGGCATTCTTTGGCGTGGTGATCGCGGTGAACGTCACCATGGCCTTCTATGCCTCCTCCAGCTGGAGCGGTCTGGTCGTGGAAAACACCTATGTCGCCAGTCAGGAGTTCAACCGCAAAGCCGCGGCGATGAAGGCAATGGCCGCTTCCGGCATCGTGGGCAACCTCTCCATAAAGGGGCACGAGATCCGCTACGATATTCGCGACAAGAGCGGATCGCCTGCGATCGTCGACGACGTCGTTCTGAATTTCAAACGGCCCGTCGGAGACCACGAGGACTTCCACCTTACGCTCAGGAAGGCAGCCGCAGGGCGTTTCGAAGCGGAGCATGACCTAGCCGAAGGTGACTGGATCGTCGAGGCCATCTCGCGAAACGGCGGCGTGGTCGTCATGCATGAGGCAAAACGCATCGATACCGCGGAGTTAGGCCAATGACCTGCTGTACCATGGACGCGGAAAGCGTACTTGCCCTCAGCACGACATCATTCAGTGCCGAAGAGGTCCGCCTTGCCAGCCAGCCGCTCGGCGAAGGATTGCGCCAGCTGGACCTGAGCGTTTCCGACGTGCACTGCGGCGGCTGCATTTCGACCATCGAACGGGCGTTATTGACGCTTCCCTTCGTCAAGACAGCGCGAGTCAATCTCACGGCGCGAAGGGTGAGCTGCGTCTACCAGGAGGAGATCGAGACGGGCGCAACCGATCCATCCAAGATCCTCGCAGCGATCAACGCGGCCGGATATCGCGCACATCTCTTCACCCCCTCCGCTCCCGAGAACGACAAGACCAGAAATCAGCTTCTCCTCGCGATCGGCGTTTCCGGTTTTGCGGCTGCCAACATCATGTTGCTCTCGGTATCGGTCTGGTCGGGCGCAGATGCCGCGACGCGCGATATGTTTCATTGGATCTCGGCGATGATAGCAGCGCCCGCGCTGGTTTATGCGGGGCGCTTCTTCTTCAAATCGGCCTGGAATGCGCTGCGGCACGGGCGCACCAACATGGACGTTCCGATCTCACTCGCCGTGACGCTCTCCTATGCCGTTTCATTGTGGGAGACCGTCCATCACGGCGAGCATGCGTGGTTCGACGCTTCGGTCTCGCTGCTCTTCTTCCTGCTGATCGGCAGAACTCTCGATCATGTCATGCGGGAAAAGGCTCGGGCGGCGATCAACGGGCTCGCAAGACTGGCCCCGCGCGGAGCATTGCTGATCAATCCGGACGGGTCGCGACGCTACATTGCGGTAGAAGAGATCGCGGCGGGGGATGAAATCTCGATAGCCGCAGGCGAACGGGTTCCCGTCGATGGCATAGTCGTCAGCGGAGAAAGCGACCTGGACCTCTCCATCGTCACCGGCGAGAGCAGCCCCGTCGCCGTCGCCAGCAACAGCGAAGTGAGTTCCGGGGCGATGAATCTGACCGGCTCGCTCGTGTTGCGGGCGACGAGAATTGCCAAGAATTCACTTCTCTCGGAGATCATCGGCCTCATGGAAGCCGCCGAGGGCGGAAGAGCTCGCTATCGCAGGATCGCCGATCGCGCTGCGACACTCTATTCCCCGGTCGTGCATCTGCTGGCGCTGGTCTCCTTCCTTGCCTGGGGCCTCCTGGGCGGAGACTGGAAACAGGCCATGCTGGTCGCCGTAGCGGTGCTGATCATTACCTGCCCGTGCGCATTGGGTCTTGCCGTGCCCGTGGTCCAGGTCGTCGCCGCGGGGGAGCTTTTCCGCAAGGGCATCATGGTGAAGGACGGTTCGGCACTCGAAAGACTGGCCGAGACCGACACTGTGGCCTTTGACAAAACGGGCACCTTGACGATGGGCAGGCCGCGCCTTGTCAGAGTGGACGCCATGGAAGAGAACAGCACGGCAATCGCCCGCGGATTGGCCGTGCATTCACGGCATCCTCTTTCTCAGGCTCTGGTGCGGGGCACCGAAACCGCCCCCATGTCCTTCGACAGCGTCACGGAAATCCCCGGCGGGGGACTGGAAGCCAGGAAGGGCGCTGACGTCTATCGATTGGGCAACACGGCGTTTGCCTGCGGAACCAGCTTCGTGCCCCGCACCGCCGATAGTCCGTTCTCGGAAGTGGTCTTGTCGCAGAACGGCGTCGATCTTGCCCACTTCTTCTTCGATGACACGCTTCGCCCGGGCGCTCGCGAGGCCATCGGCCAGATCGACGCAGCCGGCCTTGAAACGCTGATCGTGTCCGGCGACCGTCAGATCGTCGTCGACAATACGGCGCATGCTCTGGGCATCGGGAGGGCTTTGGGCTCTCTGACGCCGAAACGGAAGGTCGATGAATGCCAGAGGCTGAACGGCGAAGGGCGTCGCGTGCTCATGGTTGGCGACGGGATCAACGACGCTCCTGCCCTTGCTGCGGCCCATGTCTCGATGGCGCCGGCCACGGCCTCCGATATCGGCAGACAGGCCGCCGACCTCGTTTTCTTCAACGATCGCCTCGACGCTGTGCCGGAAGCGATCGCCATTGCGCGAAGCTCCGCCAACCTCATCCGGCAGAACTTCGCTCTCGCCATCGGTTACAACGTCCTGGCGGTGCCGATTGCCATCGCCGGATTGGCGACGCCGCTAATAGCGGCGGTGGCAATGTCGACATCTTCGATCATCGTCGTGACCAACGCCCTGCGCCTGAACGCCTTTGGCAAGCGTCCGGATACGCGCATTCGAGGGCGGATCGGCAGGAGTGCGGAGGTCAAAGCCGCATGAACATGTTGATCTATCTCATACCGATCGCGCTGCTGATGGGAGGAATAGGACTCCTGGCATTCCTTTGGTCGCTGAAGAGCGGCCAGTATGACGACCTTCAAGGCGCCGCCTGGCGAATTCTCGCCGAGGACGAAACCGATCGAAGAAAACCCTAACCGCAACCGGGTCCAAACACGAAAGGAAGATGGATGCTTGCGAAAAATTCAGTCCTTCTGCAGTCCGACCTGTTCGCTGGTTTGGATCCGGCGACCGTGGAGCAATTCACCGCAACGGCTGAGGTTCGCACCTTCGCTGCTGACGAGAAGATCATAAGCGAGGGCCAGCAGGCATCATTCGTCTACTGCGTCACGAACGGGTTTGTCCGACTTTCAAAATCGGAATCCGCCGGGCGCGAGGCTGATATCTGCGTGTGCGAGCCGGGCGACACGTTTGGCGAATATCTTCTCTCAGGCGGCGGCTCCTATGCCTATAGCGCGTGGTCGGCCGACGGGGCCGAGGTCGCGCTGTTCGAGCTCGCGCAATTGCAGGCGTTCGCCGACCAACATCCGGTCGTACACCGGAACGTCATGCGCATCATGGTCAGGCACCTGCTCGGCGCGATGGATTGTATTGCGGGAGACCGGTTGCTCACAGCCGCGCAACGGGTGGCAAACTACCTTATGAGCCGCTGCCCCGCCTCGGCGACCCCCTCGCGGGTCACGTTCCGGCTTCCTTACCGGAAGCGAATCTTGGCCGGCAAACTGGGCCTGGCGCCGGAAGCCCTTTCCCGCGCATTTGCGGCGCTCGCGGCGTCGGGCGTCGAAGTCAGAGGCAAGGTCGTTCTGGTCGATAGCGTCGACCTGCTTCGCAAGGCGTGCTAACCTTCACTAACCGGTACAACAGATCCGAGATGAGGCTCAAGCAGAAGCGCTTCATGATAATTGGAAGGCTGCTTGATTTCGATCAATCCCGCCTCCGACACATCTCAGTGATCAACAATAGATCCAGCGGCCGATCACATTACCGCCCTCACAAAATGATGCGGGCATTGGGTCTGTGAAGGCTGCCGACTTTGATCGTCACGCAATCCGTTCATTCGGCTCCCTGGAGACGGCTCTGTTTGTTTGTCACGATCGATTTCTCGCGCAGCTTTCACCGCTAACCGGTCGTCCTGAAACTGGTTTCGTAAAGCTGTCGTCGGAACAGAATGAGAGTCACTGACGTTCGATTTTGTTGCTGATCCCATTTCGAGCCACCGAATTAACATTGGACGGAGGATTGCCAGGACGAGCCGTACCACAGGGGGTTCTGATTTCCCCGGAAAGGTACTGACCGCTATTGCATGGCAGCATGCTGACATCGAGAAAATCGCTCGACTTCAGGGAGTTCTGATACGCTATAACTTCTTTCATGGACAACGGGGTCGAAAAGATCGTCACTCCCTCAAAGCCCGGCAGTGCCTCCACTGGCTCGATCATGGGCGAGCTCTGCCCGGGCACCGCGGCCGCGCCAATAACCCATGGCCCAACCGAGCCGAAAGTGACGGATTTCGGGCGGCCGGTTGGCGTACCAGAGCTGTAGGCAGAATGCGGGAACCCGCTGTCGAGCACTGCCTCATCCCATTGGTAAGCTGTAAACATCAAAAGATAGGTATATGGCGCGAAACGGTCGATGCGAAGTTTGCCGTCTGGAGTGAAGGTGTAGTAAATCCACTCTGTGCCGGAGAATGCGCCTGTTGGCCCCACGACGTTCATATCCCACGGCTTTTGCCACCACGCAGTATCCGCCCTTCCACTTTGAAGCAGGCTTTTTGCAAAAGACCACTTTTGACCATTTGCGTTAGGCGTGGCACCTAACGCAAATGACAGGTAGGCGCCGTTCGAAGGGGAACTAAGTAGCGACAGCGCGCTACCGCCATTAGGAACGGTATTGTCTCGGGTCTTTTCTACCAAAAGGACTGTGAATCCCCTGTCGGGTCTGATCGATGCGGGTCGACTAGTCTCGACTGATCCGTGCGGTGGAAAGTTGAAAGAAGTCTTATTGGTATAGAAGTCAAATGCCTGCCTCGTATTTTCAGGCACTGGATAATCCACTCCTGCCGCCGAGTCGTGTATGTACACCTTTGGATATTGCCCGAAAATCGGCACGACCTTCGGTGTAAGGGTCTGAGATACTTTGTCGGATGCGCTTCTAAGACAATTGGCTTCATCGATGCATGATGCCGATTGGCCCGCGCCAGCAGCAAGACAACCCACCGCAGAAAACAGTAGGAAGATTCTTTTCCCATAATTCATTAGACAATCCTTTGCGGACGCGTTGGTCTTGCCTTAGCGGCTGAGTTTGGTTGTGTTGCGGCGCCCAATCTGGCGCAGCATGTCGCCGATTACGTCGGGCAAATCGGTGGTGATAAGATTCGTACGATTGACGATCGCCATCTCCGGATCACCTCGGTAATCGGGCACGATACCTCGTTGCGCGGTCGACTTAGGATCGGTGTTATGCTCGAAGCAGCATTTGCCAGCGCTGTTGGCAACGCCCTCGGGATAGTAGTTACTTTCATGATAGGTGGCGAAGCCCTGCTTCTGGTCGATATAGTCAAAATACGCCTGAAGACCGTCGCCTTTGTAGAATTGGTTCATCTCAAATTGAATGGAAAACGGCGCCACATTCCATTGATCGTAGATTGAGTCCTCGTGGGGATCATAGCTGGAATCCTTCACGTTCTGGTCATCCGGGTTCTCGACAATAATCAGCCCACCAATGAGGCCGGGGTCGTAGGTCGTCCGATTCAAGATCGTGCCGACATCCACCGCATCCTTCGCTTTGAGTTTGAATACGACGGCTTTGCTGAGTTTCGCATTTGCCTTGGTCGCGAGAATGTCAAGGCAATGTTGCATGAGCTCGATGGGATCGGTCGGGTCCTGATCATCGACCGCCGCCTTGACGTCTACGATCATCACGTAGCCACGACCATCGTCGGAAACATATTGAGCGAGTAGATCGAGCGCGGCAGAGAACGTCAGGAACTTAGCCTTTCGTCCGTGCGGATCCGTAAATACGCGACCATGCCGGTCCCTTAGATCCGCCTGCCTTAATTGAGAAAAGTCTTGGTTGTATAATAGACCGCTTCCAGTTGACTCGCGCTCAATCCTGTAGTCGTGAGATAGAACCACTTCTTTGTCCGCGGTGAAGCGGGCGTCGACTTCCACGCTCTCGATTTGCGAATTCCAGGCGTCTTGCAAGGCGTAGGCTGAATTCTCTGGATAGATCTCCCAGGATCCGCGATGCGCAGATAAGATGACCAGGTCATCGTCGGGTTCCGGCAGCTTAAACATGCTTCTCGTAATCGCACTTACGAGATATGGCGAAGGCTTTACCGGCAGCAGCGCCGTTCCTTCGGCACTGGATGAAACACCGAAGGCAAAAAAAGAAGTTAATATGAGCGATGCTCGCAGACACGACCGGCCGCAGAGGTGGCCAAAACGCCAGGAGCTAGAATGAAGAGTCGCTGACGCTGCTACGTTGTTGCTGGATTGCATAAAGATTCAGAACCTTTCGATGATAATGTTCGTTAGCTCGCTACATCGTACCTCTTGCACCTGCGGCTTTTTGCAACAGCACAAGCGTCTCAGCAGTGGTTAAGCTGGTGGGAACGGAAGCAGGGATGAATGCCATCGCAGCGACAAGAGACAGTTAGCCAGCGCCTCAGTCGCCGCTGGCGTTACGGCTGCAACAGCAACATCAAGATGGTCCATAAAATCGGATCACACCAAAGGGGTCGCGATGGCGTAGGGGTTTTTCAGGCAAGTGGAGTCTCCGGCAGAACCTTCGTCATCAAATCTGCTAGGCCAAACGATGTTTGGACGTAGTCAATTGCCTGCCAGCCACTGTTTTCGTAAAGAACGCGCGCGTCCTCTGTTACCAAGTAGAGGCTTTTGCAACCGAGACGCAATGCCTCCTGCTCCAGCCGGTTAATCAACAACGCGGCTATTCCTTTATTGCGGTGGAATGGATGGACATACAGCGACTTAAGCCATGGGGATAGATTGGATTTTCCGTCGAAGTCACGATCAGCTAACGTGATCATTCCTGCGGGCACGGCGTTTTCAATGGCAATAAGTGTCAGTGGCATTGAACTGCTCGTTGCGGCTTCAAACTCACATCGCGTTTGTTCATATGAGCCATACGATTGACAACCCCATTGTCCGAAGGCCCAGCTTGTGCAAACGGAAAGGAAATTCGGAAATCCTTCTAGGTAATCGATCGTTACCGGAGTTTCAGCTGCCATTGGTTTCGCGATCATAGTGTCTCCATGTCTTTGGCGGTCCGAGCCAACAAGGCGCGGTTAGGTCAATGAGGAAGCCCGTGCACTACCCTGATGCTATCGCACCCACCATGAATCTGGACAGTGATACCGGGACTCAAGCGGGTCGCCAGAGCGCAATTGATGATCACAAATCGGCCAAGATTTGTGGCAGTGCCGCCATGTCATTAAACAGCTTTATCGCACCTGCTTCTGCCAGTTTGTCTCCATGTCCAGGTAGGCAATGGGAGCCACCTACGAAGCCAATCACCGTCATCCCGGCAGCCACCGCCGCCTGAGTTCCAGCAACACTATCTTCAATAACAAGACAACTGCCAGCTGGCGTCTTCATATTCTGTGCTGCAAACAAAAAGAGATCCGGAGCCGGCTTACCACGCGCAACTTGCGAAGCGCTGAAGACATGGGGCCAAAAAAAATTGTGTAGGTCTGTGACTATAAGTGCCAAACAGAGCTTTGCAGTGTCACTGTTCGACGCCACGCACTTCTTCAAATTGATGGCTTGCAACGTTTGCCGAACGCCACTGGTCGCGCGCAGATCACGCGCGTAACGATTTGCGATTTCGGCCATCACGCTTTCATGGTGATCCTCTGGTAGGCGGAGGCCTCGCTCGGATTCTATGACTGAATAACTCTGCTGGTCAGTCATTCCCACGAAGCGATCATTATACTCTTCAGCGGATATGATATAGCCACACTTCGCCAACGCTTCGATGTGCACTGCGGTTGCGATAAGCTCGCTATCGACGAGGACCCCGTCGCAGTCGAAGATCAATAATTCCGGTTTTTTTAAGAAAGACATACAAAGAGCCTCGTCGTAGAAATGGCTTTGAGTTTTGTCCCAGTGCAGCTTTAGATTGCCCATTGATAAAGGCGTGCTTAAAATCTGTGGGGATAGACTATTGCGGCACTGGGGAATTGTCGCGAGGCGTGGTGCTCAGTTGGAAATTGCTCCAGCGGCGATCTCCGGCCCCTGCTTATGAATTGCACCCCAAACCTTGTGAAAAGCATCTGCGTAAAGATGCATCAACTCGCCACCGTTGGGCGGCGCGATCTCGGAGACGTAGAACATCGTATCCAATATTTTCACGGTGTTTGGAAAATCGGCGGCGTTCCAGTTGTTGCGAATTTCCGGGAGATATTCAAAAACGGGCTTCGTGAGCCAAACACAGATAGGCACACCTTCGGCCTGCAGCGATTTGACGACGAAATCCCTCGCAGCCGGACCTGGCGCAAAGCCAAGCGCCTCAGGTTCAATGCGCAAAGGAAAATTGAGCACTGAATGGTCGCAGTCTGACGGGTCGAAAAGCGGAAGTATACCCACAAGGTCGCTGATCATCTCCCATAACAGATTGCTATTGTCTCTTCGGATTTCGAGTTGCGCATCCATCTCTGTGACCCGCAGCTTCGCAATAGATGAAGAGAATACGTTGGGCCGGTAATTGTACCCTTGGGAACGAGGTGAAAATATTCGCGCTCCGCTCCGAGACGAGCTTGACAGCGATACGCGATCAACATGTGCAATTAGGTCGGCGTCCTCCGTTATGACAAATCCCAGCTCGCCAGCCCCAAGGTGTTTAGCGCCGTTTCCGGAAAGAGCGAGTGCGTCTGTATCAAGATGAGAGCCGCCGACGATTGCTTTCGCGGCTGCGATCGATTGGCAGATGTCGTCGATCACTGCAATTCCCTGAGCACGCGCAGCATGCCTTCCATCGGGGACGAGAACATTGTTCCCGAAAAGGTGGGTGATCAGAACCGCAGCGACGTTGGGGTTGAACCTCTCAGCGGCCGCCCGCTGATCAATCCCGGCCACGCTCATGTCGACATCGACGAAGACGGGTTCAAGGCCATTGATTGCAATTGGTCCTACCGCTCCCGGCCAATTCAGTGCCGCGGTAACAACTTGCTCTCCGCGCTCCTTGACGTAGTCGAGTTCAATGTGAATGGCCGCCGTTCCGCTGCCAACAGCGCGCACTTGCCACTTCCCAATCCACCTTGCAAGATTTTGCTCCAAATCGCTGACAATTGGATGATTGACGCGGTGATATTTTCCGCTATCCACAACTCCGCGAAGCGCATCCAAGTGCTTCTTCTCTGCCGCGGGCCAAGGTATGACGCGTCCCAGAGGGATCACAGGCTTCCCACCGAAAATGGCGAGCTTCTCGACTGCGCAAGCACCTTGCGCGTTGCGCGTTTTGCGCTCTGGTGCACCAAATCCGTTCATTGCATTGTCCAATCATCGTTCATTGAAATGCTGATCAGCCCTCACAATCGCTATCACCGTTTTCGCAAATGCAAAAGTTAAAAGTGAGTATAAAATCAAGTATATATGAATATATATTTGGAGATCTAAATATAGACTAGAACAGACCGGATCTCGTATTATATGGTTGCGTAGAGTAATTGGCGCAACCATTAGAGCCGCTCCGCTTCGGCTTGTCACTTCGATATTTCAATTGTTTTTTAACGATTGCTCGGACATCTGAGGTCATTGAAGAAAGCCTTGTGAGGGGATCCTTCAGGGTTTCCCACGTCACAAGACGCGTTTAAAGGAACCCCAGATGGCTCTAAGGCCATAATCCGAGACCGTCCGAATGGGGAGCTCCGGGTAGCCGGTCGATAGTGCTCACGTTGCGGCTCAGTTGGATTCATAAACAGGATCAGATGAAATGGACTCGTTGATAAGAAGACTTCAAGCTTTCCGACTTGGAGAAAATGAGAGCAGCCCTGACGATAGCCATAAAAGCGAAAGCGGTAAGGGCACTATGTTGGCTCAAAAACTAATCTCGACGGGAACTTTAGGGGCCGCAAATCGAGGACGATTGCTACAAGCATTGTACGACATAGGAGCATCTAGCAGGGCGGATCTGGCCCGCGTTACCGGTGTGACTCGAGGAACTATCGGTGGGATTGTGCAGCCTTTACTCGATCAGGGGGTGCTCGCCGAAGGAGAGGTGATCCCTCCCAATGAAACAGGCGGCAAGCCGGCTACCAAGTTGTGGTTTTCCAAGGACGCAAGGCCAATTTGCGCGGTGCTCCTGCTGCACGACCGCGTGAGTGCGTGTTTGGTCTCTTTGGAGGGCGAGGTCTATGCTCAACATGCCGTCGACTTTCCGAAGAACGTAGCAAATTCGGCCGACGCATTCCGTATTATAAGCACCTGTGTCGAAAAAGCCGTCGCATTTGGAAAGCCGATCTTGGGCATTGGTGTAGCCGTTGCAGGAATGATCAATACGGAGACTGGCACGATCGTGACCGTCAGTCTTGCGCCTTTCCTCGATGGATTTCCGCTCGAAACCGAATTGAACAAGCGGTTCGGAGTCACAGTCTGCGTCGATCAAGATACGAGGGCGTTACTCGTTGGGGATCGCTGGTTTGGACAGGGCCGCGGTCGGAGAAACTTCGCCTCGGTCTACATCGGAGAGACTTTGGGCGGAGCGCTTTACCTTGATGGACATCTCTATCGCGGACCCGCAGGTGCGGGTGGTGAAATCGGTCATACGACCGTAGACATCAAAGGTCGGATGTGCCAGTGCGGCAGACGCGGATGCTGGGAAACGATCGCCAGCTCGAAGTGGTTAAGGACCGAAGCTAAGGTCAGGCGGTTGCCACGACCTCTCTCCCTGGATGTGAGCCGATTGTTGACGCTGGCCGACAAGGACGTGCCGGGCGCAAGAGAACTCATTCGCGACTACACGTTCAATATTGCGGTTGGCCTGGCGAACCTCCAGCAGTTTATGGCGCCGAATTTCATTGTAATTCACGGGGACATTGTACGAGGGGGAGGCCCCATTCTTCGTCTAATTCAGGAAAGCTTCCACGATCTGGTATTCCATCGCCCAGGTGATGATATCGCCCTTGCTTTCGGAGATGGCGAATGCCTGGCTGCTCTACGCGGTGCCGCCAGTCTGCTTCTTTCTGAATTGCTGAATTTCGTCATCTAGCGGCCTCCGCATGCGATCCTCGGGTATGTATTGAGCGGCGCCAAAAATGGGGCTGCCGAGCTATCTCAATGTTCCGACTGCGTGCGCACCATTTCCGGTTCTGTCGCAAAACTTTTCACCGGGTTTGCAACCAGTATGGTAGGCGTAGATCCGGGTTGAAGATGAGCAGGCAGATTGAGTTTGCCGATGATGGTCGATTTCAAAGGCAGGCGAGATCATTGCACATAGTCTGACAGATCAGGAAACCGGCGATGCCTCGCAGCTGGAGCCGTTGCTGGATCAGATCGACGATGAGATCGACCAGTTCACTGCCGATGGAGCCTATGATGGCTATCCAACCTACGACGCAGTTCTCCGTCACAGCGCAGGCGCAAGGGTCGTCATTCCACCGCGCTCGAACGCGGTTGAACGGCCCAACGTCCAAGCATCCTGCCAGAGAGAGGACCACATATCATCCATGCAGGCAGATGGCCGGCTGAAATGGCAGACGTCCACCGGCTATGGCAAACGGGCGCTGATCGAAACGGCGATGGGCAGATGCATCATCGGGCCGCGTTTGCACGCTCGTTCATTCCGGTCGCAGCAGACAGAGGCTGCGATCGGGGTCACCATACTGAACCGAATGCTCGCCTGCGGACGCCCGAAATCCGTTCGTTGCGAGGCACCGACGGCAGCACCGAAATAAGTACGCATCAAAGACCGAATGATGACCCGTCGCTGAGCGGTGCACCAACGCCGGCCGCCGGCGCTTTCCCGAATACGAAGTCTGCCGCGGCGCCATCGTTAATGCGTACTCGGCCGGAGCCATCAATCGGCTTCTCGAGTTGCAATCACGAAAGCCTTTCTAAAGGATGGTAATAGGTCAAGATGTTAGGGGCGAAATCAAAAAGGCCCGCTTAAGCGAGCCCTTTACTCAGTGCTAAACGCATTTCCGGACTCAGTTTCCGCCATCCCGCTGGTCGGAAGCACGACCTCCACAGCTAGACCCATCTTTCGCACGCTGCCACGAATGATCGCAACTACCCGCGAAAGACTGTGAGGTCAGAGACGCTAAGACGATGAAAGCAGCCACAACTACCTTTGACATGTTATTCCCTCCCAAGATTATTTACGGTTGTAGTCCTACTGCATTGGGATTGTGATTACACGGACTTTTCGCGAGCATTCGAGCTTAGGCACAAGCAAAACGGGAAAGTGGTTATCGCATCGTCAATGTCTTCCGCTTTAACAGTGACGCGTCGCCAACGCGCCGTCTCAGCCCAGCCTTGTTGCGGCATGATCCTCTGCCGCACCCGGGAGGCAAAGCCGCCGTTCTATTGCCACATGCCGATCGCGCCATCAGTGGTCGTGTCGAGCCGGATGGGCCGACCTGTGAAATCCTGTTTGCCTTCCCCCAGGGCAGGTTTCGCGCCATCTGTATTTCGGCTGATAGTTGTTGGTCATGTAGCGAAAGGGCGGTGCTTTTCACGGTATTACGCAGGTCTGGAAACCCCGAAGCCGGTCGGGATTGTATCCCCGATCCGTACAAAGGCCTTCGGGCGTTAAATCTTCTTCGTCAATTTCCACTGCAGAGCCTTCATCAATCGTCAGATCCGCAATTTTGGCGCCTTCCCTCGTCCAATATCGCAAGGAATATCTGAACTCGTCAGTCGAGATGTCGAACTTCTGTGTGCGATAAACAGTGATCTTTGCCATCCACTTCTCCTCCTCACTCGTGTCCCCGCCCGCGATAGGTCGCAGGGATTCCTGCTGCTTCATGGCACTGAGCAAGCGTCTCCAGCCACGCTGATAACCCTGACGGCGCTTCAACATTCCCAGCTTCCAGCGCCTCCACCCACGAGAGATCACATTGCAGCGCGCTGGCAAGATTTATTGGCGTCCAGCGGATGTGCAGAAGGCATTCGGTGAAACGAGCAGGGGTCATGGTGGGCTCCAATTCGTGTTATTCGACACAGTGGCAGCGCTTGCATGCATGTCAATCACGCCGCGTATGTTTCGTAACGCAAGTTTCCACACATTGCGCCAAAAGAGGTCGGCGGCCTGTGGACGTTAGTAGCGATACGGCGTCGTGTTCAGTTTCTTTGCAAATGCTCCTCACTCACGTTCTGGACGACAAACGCGAGGAGCGCAGATGCAGGAAAACATTCGCCCAATAGCACCTATCGGTATATCTGGTTTGGCCGCAAGCACCACCGGCCGGAATGCCTATCTTTGAATTGATCAATCCGACCGATTTTTACGTCGACCCGGCTTACCAGCGCAACATCAGTGAAAAGGGTATGCGTCAGATCCGGCGCATCATCGAGGGGTTCGACTGGGCGAGCTTCAAACCCCGATCTGCGCCTTAGACTACATCGGCCGAACGGCATCTGGCCGCTGACATGCAAAGTCACCTCACAGGTGAATATCTAGGAGCAAGCAAATGCTAGAAGCTGCACGAAACCGCGTCATCCATACCCTTCATGCTCATCCTTGGACAAGAATGTCTCATAAAATGGAATGCTCCGCCGCCTGGCGGTTTCTCGCGACGGTCGCCCTCGCAAGCTTCGCGTCGTCGGCCTTTGCGGACACCTCGTCCACCTCATGGCCACAAACGCAAAGTGACATTAAGGCCGACACCGACGTCCATTTCGGCACACTTGCCAATCGAATGCGGTTTGCGATTATGCGCAATGTCACGCCGCCCGGACAGGCAGCGATCCGATTTCGCATCGGCTCCGGCTCGCTCGACGAAAACGACAACCAGCAGGGCCTGGCGCATGTTCTCGAGCACATGGCCTTCAAGGGTTCGACACATGTCGCCGAAGGGGACATTATCCGTATCCTGCAGCGCAAGGGCTTGGCCTTTGGGCCGGACATCAACGCTCATACCTCTTATGACGAGACCGTCTATGCACTCGATCTGCCCGAGGTCGATGCAGACACAATTTCGACTGGCCTGATGCTGATGCGAGAGACGGCGAGCGAGCTGACCCTCGATGCCAGCGCCTTTGATCGCGAACGCGGCGTCATCCTGTCGGAGGAGCGGCTGCGCGACATGCCGCAATATCGCGCGTCACTCGGAATCATGAATTCGCTGCTCGCCGGCCAGCGCGCGATCATGCGCGCGCCGATCGGCAAGGCCGACATTATCAGCAATGCGCCCGTGGACCTCGTCCGTGATTATTACCGGGCCAATTACCGACCCGATCGGGCAACGCTGATGGTGGTGGGCGATATCGACCCCGCCGCCATGGAAGTCGAAATCCGGCAGCGCTTCGGCGACTGGAAGGCCGTGGGTCCGGCGCCGACAAAAGCGGATCTTGGCGCGCTTGTGACGAAGGGCGAAGGCGCCGAGGTCATCGTCGTTCCCGGCGGCATGACCAGCATACAGATCGCCTGGACGCGTCCCTATGACGCCGCGCCTGACACCTTCGCCAAGCGCCGCGCTGGGCTTATAGAGGATCTCGGTTTTCTGGTGCTCAAACGTCGGGTGAGCGCCATCGCCAGCAAGGCGGATGCCCCTTTCATCAATGCCGACGTCCGGACACAGGAGGATCATGATCTATTTAGGCAGGCCGCGAATGAAGCCGGGTCATTATCATCTGCCGCGCTTGTATCGGCACAGGCTCCGATTTGGAGTTCGGACGCTCCATACGGAAGCTTTTCACGCGATGGCTACTCTTGGAACAACGACGTATGGGGTCCGCGCCCTGGGCCTCAGACGATTTCGGTGAGTGGAGTCAACCGGTGGAGCGTGTGGTCGGACCAGCCTAATACTCCTGGCATCAAGAGCTACCCGCACGTGGCTTTCAATATCGGGAAACCGCTCAGTTCAATCAACACTCTGAGCTCGAGCTTCAATCAGGAAGTTCCCACTGGCGGCGCCTGGGATGTCGCCTACGATATCTGGGACAGCTCAAACAAGCATGAGATAATGCTCTGGACAAACTACACCGGAAACTCGGACGGGAGCGGCAACGTTAAGCCCATTTCATATCATTATGCCCCTTCCGGGGCGGCCATTCCGGTCTACAGCAATGTCAATGTAGGCGGAGCGACTTGGAACGTGTTTGAAGGTGAAGGGCCCGATGGTCACAAGGTCACCTCACTGCTGCGCACTCCGCGGACCAACAGCGGGACAGTGGACATCAAGAGTATCCTGCAGTGGATCAAGTCGAAGGGGTACTTTGGCGACATAAAAGTCGGTAGCGTCCAATACGGCGTCGAGATTACCTCGTCCCCGGGGGGAAAGAACTTCAATTTCAACAACTGGTTTGTGACCTCGAAGTGAAGATCGGCGCGGGGCGCAAGGTGAGATGCGCTTATGCCAATGAGCCACGCTGACAGACGGCCTAGCTTGCCGCTTACCGTTTCGCTCGCGGCCGTAATGGACACATTCCCGCCACACCAGCCCCGCGGACGTTCTGTATCGCGTTCGGTGATGGCTGAGCTGCGGCCGGTTTGATGGAGCACTGTTGCATGGATCAGACTTTGGACGAGGCAACCCTATCCACTGCATTTTTCATGCAACGCGCTGGCGACAAATGGCATCTCGACGAATGTGTGGTGGCCATCAATGGCAAGAAGCAGTGGCTCTGGCGTGCCGTCGATCAGGACGGCTTCGTCCTCGAAGTACTGGTGCAAAGCCGCCGAAATGCCAAGGCGGCAAAGCGTCTGATGCGTAAGTTGCTGAAGGCTCAAGGGCGGACACCACGGGTCATGATCACCGACAAGCTCCGGTCCTATGATGCCGCCAGGCGCGACCTCATGCCCGGTGTCGAACACCGGTCGCATAAAGGCCTCAATAATCGAGCGGAAAATTCGCACAGCCGACCCGACGACGCGAAAGGACCATGAAACGGCGAGCAGTGCCGTAATAGCTGCTCCCCACACTCAGCACTCACGTGTCATCGACGACGCGTAAAACATCAGCACGCTTTTGCTCCGCGTCCGAAGCGAGTTTTTCCGTCACGGACGTAAACCTCGGTGAAATGGCAGCGAAGGCGGGTTGACACAAAGTCAGATAGAGTTGCTGTACCATGGCAAGCTCGGCTTCACTGGTCGCGCCGCGGGCCACAGCGATCGCTGCACCACACGTGTCGGTCACGACAGAGAATCCATCCGCCTTCAACTTCGGCAGTTCACCCTGCTCGGGAACTGCCTGGACGGCCAGATCCATGAACCTGACGAAATTCTCTTGCGCGTCATTCAGACCTGCTTCTGCGCGCGCCCTCGCCTCTTTCGACCGCGTCATCACCATGTCGCTGATGCTGGCACGCGCCGTTTCGAGACTTCGGTTTGACTGTGTCAATCGAAGCGCTGCAGATGCATCCCGGTCGAGAAGCCCTTGGTAACTATCGTTTACCGTAAGCATCTGGCGGCTCTGATAAAACGTCAGTCCCAGCGCCGTGACACCAAAAACGGCCATGATGACAAAGAACTTCCCGACAATGGAAACATGTTTCACAAGCCACTCCTCTAAGCTCTGTCACGGTGCATGAATGTTCAGGCTATGCATTTCAAAATGCGGAATCCGAAGAAAAAAATGGCTGCCGCCGACCTCGTATTCGACGACAGCCAAGTTGCCTGGGAGGGCAGGAGAAAGACTTGAATTCCTAGTTAGGCGATAATTTGCGGAGGTTCTGTCAGTCTCGGATCGCAGTTCCGGTTACCGGATCGAACCAGTGCAATTTCTCCAGATCGACAGTGAGCGGCAAATGTTGGTTGGGACGCGGTGTGAGCGCCGGTGGGATTCGCGCGACAAGTCGGTTCTTACCTTTATTTGGAAAGTCTTCGGTATCTTCGGCATCGTTTATGTTGACCGGCGGTGACGCGATGTCGAAAAAGACGAAGGTGTCGGCTCCCAGCGCTTCGGCAACCGGGACCTGCTCGTTAAAGAAGGCTTCAGACGCGGGGCAAACCTGAAACATCTCCGGGCGAATTCCAACGATGACCTGCCGGCCTATATATTCCGAAAGTGCCGGCTTGGCGGCGACGGAGAAGGATATCTTCGTGCCAGTTACCGCAGCTTTGAGCGACCCGGCTTCCGCAGTCAGCTCGACGCGCACAAAATTCATGGCGGGCGATCCGATGAAACCGGCGACAAAGAGGTTGGCGGGCTTGTCGTAGAGCATTTGCGGGGTGTCGATCTGTTGAAGATTGCTCTCCTCTCCATTGAACACTGGCTTCAGCACAGCGACACGATCGCCCATGGTCATGGCTTCGACCTGGTCGTGAGTTACGTAGAGCGTGGTTACGCCGAGCCTCTGGTTGAGCAGCTTCAGTTCGCCGCGCATCTGCACGCGGAGCTTGGCATCCAGATTGGAAAGAGGTTCATCCATCAGGAACGCCAAGGGATGGCGAACGATCGCCCGCCCCATCGCCACGCGTTGGCGCTGACCACCGGACAATGCCCCCGGCTTGCGCTCCAAATAACGCGTAAGATCGAGCATTTCCGCTGCGTCGCGAACCAGCTTGTCGATCTTGTCCTTGGGCATTTTTCGCTGCTGCAGACCGAAGGCCATGTTGTCGTAAACCGTCATATGGGGATAGAGCGCGTAGTTCTGGAAAACCATCGCAATATCCCGGTCCTGGGGTTCTGTCTCGGTGACATCAGCGTCATCCATGAGCAACCGGCCCCTGTTGAGCGTTTCAAGACCCGCTGCCATCCGCAATAATGTCGACTTGCCACAACCAGACGGCCCGACCAGCACGACGAATTCTCCGTCCGCGACCGAAAAACTTACATTGGCAACGGCAACGGTTCCGTCCGGAAAGGTCTTGCCGATCCCGTCGAAGGTCATGGATGCCATTTTTATCTACTCTCCGTATTTTCAAGCGAGGCAAGCCGCACTGTTTGTGCGGACATGCCCCGCGCTTTTGGTTCCGGCTTTAGCCGATGTTCACAGCCTTGCCGGTCGCGACGGATTCCTCGATCGCTGCCAGGATCTTGGTGTTTGCCAGGCCGTCCTGCGCATCTGCCAGTAGCGGAGCGTCGCGCACGACGCTATCGACAAAGCGAGCGATGGATTCCAGGACAAAGCCGCCGATACGCGTCGCGCCGGTTGGTGTTATGCCGATATAGTCATTGTATTTTAGTCCGCCGTCGACGATCTTTCGCAGGCCGCCATTGTGGGTGGGGTCCGCCTGGACCTGGCCCTTTTCACCGACAAACTCGATCTTGAAATCGACAAGCGAAGGATTGTCACGCGACAGGATCCAGCTGTTCTCCATGGTCACGACCGTGCCCTTGGAAAATTCAAGCACCGAGACATGGAAATCCTTTGTATCCACGCCGCCGGCCGACAGGGTCCCCGAGCGGGCGACGGAATAAACCCGTACGACCTCGTCCGCCAGGATGAAGCGCAGGACATCGACCAGATGACTGCCCAGGAACCAGAGTGCAGAAGACTTCGCAGCCCAGCTCAACATTTCGAACGGAACGAATGTCGTATTCGAAAGACGCGCGGTGCCGTGCTTTGCCAAGCCGATCTGGCCGCCCTGGATCATGTCGCGGACCTGGGCGAGGATGGGATTCACACGATTATGGAAATCAATCATCAGCTTGCCCTTGGAGTCTGCGGCGGCCGCAGCAATCTCCTCGGCTTCGCGCACTGTCGTCGCAAGCGGTTTTTCGCTCAATACGTGTTTGTCGGCTTTCAGAGCGGCCAGAATGATCGGCGTGTGGGTAAAGTCAGGTGTCGCAACCGAGATCGCATCGATCTGATCGCTGGAGATCAGCTTGTGGTAATCGGTGAAAGCCTGTGTTGCCCCGAAGCTTTCTTTCATCTTCAACGCCCTGCCCTCATCAAGGTCGCAGACGCCCACCAGCTCGGTCTCCGGCAGGACATTAAAGGTATGGGCATGATTGCCCCCCCAAAGACCGGCGCCGATGACACCCATTCGCAGTTTGCTCATTGCATTACTCCATTCATAAGGGAAAACTCAGCCCTTCACCGAACCAAAGGTGAGGCCTCGAACGACGTATCGATCGAAAACAAGGAAGATGATCATCGGCGGTATCATCGCGAGCACTGCGGCGGCGGCGATGTAGTTCCATGTCACGCCACTTGTCGCGAAATATCCAAGTGTTCCGATCGGAAGGGTGGCGGTGGAGCGCGAACTCAGCACCAGCGGAAAAGCCGCGTTGTTCCATGCGAACACGAAGGCAAACATCGAGGTTACGATGATGCCGGGACGAACGATCGGTAGCGTGATCCGCAACATAATCGTGTACCATCGAGCGCCGTCGACCCGGGCAGCCTCCTCCAGTTCCACCGGCACCTCGTCGATGAAACTCTTCATCAACCAGACGGAAAACGGGATCGTCAGCGTCTGCAGGACGAGGACCATCGAGAAGTAGGAACCCTGGAGACCGATGCGCGTGATGAGGATGAAATAAGGGATCAGAAACGCGACTGGCGGGGCCATCAGCAAGCCGAGGTACCACAACATGATGTTTTTCTTGCCGCGTAGCTTGAAGCGGGACAACGCGTAGGCAGCAGGAACGGAAAAGGGCAGATTGAGCAACACGGCGCCGATTGCTACGATCAGGCTGTTGACCAGTTGCGGTGCGTTGGTGCCGGGATCGACGAGGATGTGCCGGAATGCGTCGAGATTGGGCTCGAAGGTAATTTGCGGCGGCATGGTGAAGGCCGTCTCGGCCGGGCGAACGGCCAGAGCGATAAACCATAGGATCGGCCCAACGAAGATTGCCAGGAAGAGGAGGCCGGCGGTGTAGGTGAGTGCCGTGTTGAAGCTTGTGCGACGACGGGACATTTTACCACTCCTCGTTTCTGAACGCGAAGAAGACGTAGAGGGCAACGATGACATTGACGATCAGCACTGTGATCCAGGTCATTGCGCTGACAAGGCCAATGTTGAAGTTGACGAGGCCCTGCTCGTAGAGCGAGTATCCAAGGGTGCGCGTCGAGGTGCCCGGTCCGCCGCGGGTGAGCACAAGCACCGTGTCGAAGGTGTTGAATATCTGCATGAAGCGAAGCATGACGATGATGATCGCGGTGCGCTTGATCAGCGGCAGCTTGATACGCATCAGGATCGTCCACGCGGAAGCCCGATCCAGTCGCGCGGCTTCCAAGATTTCGTCAGGAACGGCTAAGAGGCTTGCGTAGAGGACGATTGCAAAAAACGGCGTCCATTGCCAGATGTCGACGAAGAGGATTGCCGTAAGTGCGGTCGAAGGCGAGCCAAGAATTCCCTCTGCCGGCACGGGTAGCCAAAGCGACTGCAACACCCAGCTCAACAGTCCACCGCCGGGATCATAGAGATAGCGGAACAAAAATCCGACGACGATAGGGGCAATCGTGGTGGGGAGGATCAGCAGGGCACGCACGACGTTCATGCCAGGCAGTGCCTTGAGCAGGATGAGGGCGATCGCCAGGCCAAACGTGAACTCAAGTGTCGTGCCAAGGATCGACAGGATCAATGTGTTGGTGAGTGCGGCGCGAAAGTCAAAGGCGTTAAAGGCCTGCACATAATTCTCGAAGCCAACGAACTGGAGCGGCTCCGGGCCGATTTGCAGGTTCCAGAAGTAGAAGCTCGATCGTAGGGCAAACAGCAAGGGGTAGGCGATCAGAGCGAGCAGCATCACGACTGAAGGCGCGATCAGCAAATATGGCAGGTTTCGTCGGATAAAGCTCTTCCGGGCGGGCCTGAAGGCTCGCGGAGAGCGAACAGTTGTCGTGTGCATTGCCAGATCCAGTTCTTCTTCAAGTAGCTGCCGGCGCGATCGCTGTCGCGCCGGCCCGAGGAGAACTCTATTATCTCTTGGCGATCAGGGCTTTGGCCCCGTCGAGAGTATCTGCGTAGCTGGCTTTTTGATAAGGGATCATGAGATTACCCTTCAGGATGCTCTCGAACAGGCTGTTGGCACGTTCAAGGCCGGTCTTCGGCTCTTCGCTACCGGTCAAAAGCTGGTTCAATGTGAGGCCCAGCACGCTTTCGATGGCCGTGTAACCAGGCACAGGCGGGCGTGTGACCTTGCCGTTGCCCTGCTTCATCATCGCATACTGCACATCGAGGTAAGGATAGAGCGCTTTGACTTCCTCGTCTTCGTAGAGTGAAACGCGCGCAAAGTCGGAGAATTGGTAGTTAAGGTCCGGCCAAAGAGCCATTTTCTTCTGCGTGGTTTTCGAGGTCGCCCATTTGATGAAGGCGTAACCTGCTTCTTGCCTTTCGGAACTGGATGGGATGCCAAGGCTCCATCCGCCGAGACTAACCGTCTGAGGCACGCCCTCTGCCTTTGGCAAGGCCGCCGTCGCGTACTTGTCTATCACGTCCGACTTCTTACCGGTCATGTAGCCCGAGTTCTTGAGCAGGTAGAAGTACGGGGTCCACCAGTAGAACATCCCGATGTCGCCTTTGGCAAAACGGGTGCCGGCGTCGAACCAGACATAATTGATCGCTTCAGGCGGCGACAGCTTGTAGAGCTGCCTATAGACTTCAACAGACTTGACCCAGGCGGGGCTTGTCAGCTGCGGGGAGAAATCCCACGGGTCGGCAGGGAATGATTTGAACCAGTTCGCACCGTGGCTTGCCGACACCTGCGTAAACATGTGGACGATCGGCGACGGTTGAGAGCCGCAGACCACCGTGGGAAACAACGGTTTGCCGCCAAATGACTTGCCTTCCATCGACTTCAGTGTGTCGACATATTTCGTCCAGGTCCAGTCATCCGAGGTCTTGGTCGGCGGCGCTGCGATGCTGAGTTCGTCAAACACGTCCTTGCGGTACATGACGCCCTGTGCATAAGCGGCGACCGGCAATGTGCCGATCTGGCCGCGCCACATATTCGAGGAGTAAAGGACCTCCGGGATGAAATCGGAGAGATCGAATTCACTGTCCTTGGCAATAAAATCATTCAGCGAGATGATCCATCCATTGTCGAGGTACTGCCCGAGCCACATCTGATCGACAACGATGACGTCGGCGTCTGAGGTCTTGGCGACAAAGGCAGACACGAGGCGCGATTGAAGGGCGTCATAGGAGAGACTCTCCAGTTCGACCTTGATGCCGGTTTCTTTCTCGTATTCCGGCACCAGCGCCTTCATCGAGAAAAAGAATGGGTCTTCAACGGACAGGACGCGAACCGTGTTCGCATCCTGCGCGGCCCCTCGCCGTGGAATGGCCAGTGATCCCGCGCCAGCCACAAGAGCTGCAACGGACGCGCTTTTCAGCAGGTCACGTCGCGACATATTTCGGATATCGATTGTCATAAACAGCCTCCTCAGTTGCTTCGTATCCCAACCTCGGCCCTTCAGCGGAGCCACCGGGCTTCCGCTTGTCGATCTGAGATTGTTACCCCTAATTTGCTTTTTGTAAGCAGTTAGTTTGTACCTCGCACAAACTTATGTTAGTGTCAAGGAGCTGTCACGGCGAAAATTTCCGCGCAGTACCGCGGTTGTCATCGACGTCCTGCTTGCATCACCGGAGAGGGCCTTATGTTGTATGGCCGTTCGATAATGTACGGGCTAAAAGGGTCCGGTAGATTGGAGAAGAGAATTGAAGTTTGAGAGCCAGCCGTCCTATTCGTTGGGCCAGCGCACCCCTGCCAGCAGAGAAGTCGCCGCCGGCGAGAACGGCGGCAACGTGACACTTGTCTCCCAATCGGCACTCGGCGCCATAAACCGCGGTCGTGTTCTTCAAGCCTTATATGATAACGGACCCAAAAGCCGGGCAGATCTCGCTCGACTTGCAGGTGTCAACCGGACCACGATCACCGGTATTGTGCAGCCGATGATCGAAGACCAGCTTCTTATCGAGGGAGATGCGTCGCCTTCCGACGTCAAAGGCGGCAAGCCGGCTCGTCCGCTTTATTTTAACCCCGATGCACCGATGCTTGGCGCAGTCCTCCTTCTGCCCGGCACGATACAATCATGCCTCGTGGCCTTAACCGGCGAGATCAAGGCCGTTACGAAAGCTGAGTTTGATCCGCATGGCGACACAGAAGCATTCATCGCTGTCATGACGAAGACGCTTACTGCCACACTGTCTCAGGCCCAGCGGGCACCGTTTGGCATTGGCGTGGCCTCTGCTGGAATGATCGACAGTGACAAAGGAACCATTCTTACCGTCAACCTTGCTCCCGTTCTAACGGGACTTCCCCTTGTAGCAATACTACAAGAACGCTTCTCTCTTCCGGTTGTCATCGATCATCACCCCCGTGCCTTGCTTGTTGGGGACAGATGGTTCGGACCCGGTCGCGGCCAACAAAATTTCGCAGCAGTCTATACTGGCGAGGTTCTCGGCGGCGCCTTCTTCATCGACGGCAAGGTCTATCGTGGACTCGCCGGATCCGGCGGCGAGCTCGGGCACAGCGTGGTTCAGATCGACGGTGCCCTTTGCAATTGCGGAAAGCACGGTTGCTGGGAGACGGTCGCCGCCCTTCCGTGGCTACGAAAAGAAGCCGTCCGAATGGGCTTGCCACATCCCAGAAGCGTTACCTGTGCCAGGCTTGTCAAGGAAGCAGATGAAGGCTCGAATGCGGCAGAGGAACTTCTCGACCGTTATACACGCAACGTGGCGTTCGGCATCGTCAACCTGCAGCAAACACTGTCCCTCAACTCCTACGTCCTTCACGGAGACGTCGCCGGAGGCGGGATGAAGGCTGCGGAGCTGATCAGGCAGCATGTCGAGCAGCTAGTGGTGAAGAGACCTGGTCAGGAGATATCGATCACAGTGAATGGTATTGGCGAAGGCCATACGGCTCTGCGTGGCGCCGCGGGTCTGGTTTTATCCAGCCACCTAAAGCTGGTCATTTGAGGCTTTACAGGGACACCGATCTGCAAGGAAGGGAGGGTCGCGTCTGGGTCTGCCCGGTAGACTCCCGAAGACACTCAGGCGCGCGATCGAATTATCTAGGGTCGGGATTTGGGCTTGCGACCGTTAAGGTAGGGACTGCCATCGTCTGCGACGGCGGCTGAAAAGAGAGAGGCAAAGAACGGAATGCAGGCGGCCCCGATCGCGCCGGCGCGAGGGCCAAGTCGGGAGGCCTCGACTGCAGCAACCTCCAAGCCGCGCGACGGACCAAGGATTGGCTGACTGGAAATTGCACCCACCAGCTTGTCTGTCACAAGTTCTGGCAGCCGTCCCCCAAGGACAATCAGCGCGGGGTCGAACATCGCCGTTGCAACACGTACCGTCTCGCTGAGCTGCTTTCCGGCGCGTTCTACCCAGGCTCCTAAAGCCACTTCGGCGCTGTCTGGCAACCGCTCGAGGTCGACGAAGTCGTGGATGGCGAAGCCGGCACCGTTGAGGGTGGCAAAAAGGTCTTGGCCGGATGGGCGCGGCTGGTCGTACGGGTAGAGAACTCCGGGCAGGCAGGCGTTTCCATTGACACCGCGGTACGGTCGTCCGTCGATAACCGCCCCTCCCCCGACACCGTGTCCAATGTGAATGAAGAACATCGGATCAGGCTGCGGGATGCGTCCGCCGAACACATACTCTCCGAGCGCTGCAGCTGTTCCATCATTCTCGATGTAATAGGGCGCTTCGAAAGTCGCTTTAAAAGCTTGGTCCGCCTCACCATCATCGAAAGCCGGGAAGAAGCTGTGGGCCTTGAGGATGTTCGACATCGTGCCGAAATTGCCGGGCACCGAGCAACCGACCCCGAGAAGGCGATCCTTAGGCGTACCAAGGTCGGCCAGCATCGCCGCGATAGCCGCCTGCGCCGCGCCTGCCACCGACAAAGCCGTGCTGGTCTCGATGTCGACTGATCGGGAGGTAAGAATCTTTCCCGCTAGATCAACGATTGCTACCTCCATTCGGGAGACCGAGAATGTTATTCCCGCGGAAAGATACCGGTCAGCCCGCAAGCTCAGCAAGCGCCGAGGCTGGCCTTGGGCGCCGGTCCGCTCGACCACCTCGATCAGAAGTCCGATCTCAATTAAGCGACCTATCAGCCGAGTGACAGAAGCTCCTGTCATGCCGGACCGTTCGGCCAGGTCGACGCGCGCAATCTTCTTGCCCACGAAAATCAGTTCGACCAGTCGTCGTTCGTTCCGTGAAAGGTCCATTGGTTCCAAGAGTGCCTCAAATCGTTAGCAGCCAAAGAGCTATTGCAATATATATTAAATTACGCAATGTAATTAAACTGTCATAAAGCTCCATTAAGAACGCGCCAAGCCGGGGATGACCGGCCAATCTGAAACGAGAGGAACACCATGCATCAGATCAAACGTTTATTGACCCTGGCAGCCGTGCTGATCGCGGTGACCTCTCCGGCCTTGGCCCATAGTCTTGTCGTTTATTCCCCTCAGGGAGAAGAGAACGTTCAGTGGATAGTCGACCAGGCTAAAGCCGCCGGTCACGATGTGCAGGTTCTGCGCGCACCCGGAGGAGAACTTTTTGATCGGCTGGTCGCCGAGAAGAACAACCCCCAGGCCGATGTCGTACTCGGCATGGTCGACACGTCTATGGCTCTGCTCAAAAAGAACGGCCTGTTCCAGCCATACACACCAGCCTGGGCGGCGGACCTCCCTGCGCAATACAAGGACAAAGAAGGCATTGTCTACAAATTCTGGAGCACACCGGTCGTCATCGCCTATGATTCCGAAAAGCTTGCCGCTGAGCGGGCGCCGAAAAGCTGGCTGGACCTGACAAGAGGCGAATACAAAGGCAAATACGTCATCGGCAACACCGCCTGGCAGACGACAAGGGTCTATCTGGCCGGCATCTTGGCCCGGTTCCTCGACGACAAGGACGAAGTCACTCAGGCTGGATGGGATTTTCTTGGCGCATTCTATGCGAACGCCACCGTTGTCGATGATGCCGATGCGCGCAAAGAAGCCTTCAAATCGGGCGGTGCGATCATCAATCTGAACTGGTTCGGCGGCGTCATCAAGGACGCCAAGGAGCTCGGCATGCAAGTCAAGATCATTGACCCGGAAGGTGGCACGCCGGTCATCTCCGAAGGCGTGGCGATCATGGCCGGAACCGATCAGCTGGAGCAGGCAAAGGCATTCGTCGACTGGTTCGGCTCTGCCGATGTCATGGCCAGCTACGCCAAAAAGTTCGGTCAGGTTCCGGTGCTGCCGGCGGCGCTGGCTAAATCACCGCCAGAGGTGCAGGCGAATGCGGAACTAGTCAAGGCGCAGCCTATCGACTGGGATGCTATCGCGCCCAAACTGGACGGCTGGTTGCAGAAGATCGAGCTTGAAATCCGGTGAGCATGTAGGACCGGGCGATGCAGATCGCCAGGCTTCACAGGAGTATGATCATGCCGACCCCGATCCTCATCATCGATAAACTGCATATTGGCTATGGCGATAAGGTAGTCATCCGCGACCTCTCGCTTGAAATTCACGAAGGCGAGTTCGTTGCTCTGCTCGGGGCTTCCGGCAGTGGGAAATCCAGCGTTCTAAGGACCCTCGCCGGCTTTCATTCGGCCATGAGCGGGCGGATTATTCTTGAAGGAAAAGATATCACCAACGAGCCTCCGGAGCGCCGCAATGTCGGCATGGTATTCCAGAACTATGCGCTGTTTCCAACGATGACGGCGTTCGAAAACATCGCCTTTGCTTTGCGTGTGGCGAAGATGCCGCAGAGCGAGATCGGCAAGCGCGTCGCCGAGATCGCCAAAACATCGGGGATTACGGAGCAACTGCACAAGAAGCCAGTGGCCATGTCAGGCGGGCAACAACAGCGAGTTGCGATTGCGCGCGCGCTCGTCGCGGGCTCCAAGGTGCTTTTGTTCGACGAACCATTGTCCAATCTCGACGCCAAGGTACGAGTGACGATGCGCCGCGAGATCAAGAGGCTCCAGCGGGAGTTTGGCTTCACGGCAGTCTTTGTCACGCATGATCAGGAAGACGCACTCACGATGTCGGACACGATTGTCGTGCTGGCAAACGGTCGTGTTGAGCAGATCGGTGACGGGCGTACTCTTTATCGGAAGCCGGCGACGCCGTTCATCTGCGAGTTTATCGGCACCGCCAACGAACTGCCCACGCCGCTTGCCGGGCAAATCCTGGGCAGCGACGTTCGGGCGCGCATTTTTGTTCGCCATGAAGATGTACTCGTTGGGAAAGTGATACCAGCCGGGTTGCTGGCGACCGTCCGTCATGTGGAATTCCTTGGCGCCCACAGCCGTATCGACCTGGATACCGGCGGTTATTTCATTTCGGCCGCCAGGATGGGGCACGAGTTACCCGAAATCGGTGAGACCGTGTCCTGGACGATCCGCCCGGGCTCGGTGCATATCTTCGAGGAAGCGGACAGATGAACCGCGCGGCTGCCGTCGAGCGCGTAGTCTATTGGATCGGGTTGGCGGCCCTGATCTGGATCGTCGTCACCTTCCTGATACTGCCGCTCGTCGCGTCACTTCATGCGGCATTTTTCAGGGACGGCAGCCTGGTGGTCGGCCAGACCCTAAGCGAACTTTCAAGATCACGAAGAGTGCGCGCTGCCCTTTGGAACACGGTTTGGATGACGTCAGCGACCATGGTCACGGTGACCATTGTCGGGATTTTCCAGGTCGTCGTCCTTGAATATTTTCACCTACGCGGTCGCGCACTCTTGAAAATCGCCTATGCAACGCCGCTGGTCTTCGGCAGTGTCGTTGCGGCGGCGGGCTATAACTTCACCTATGGTCCCGGTGGTGCGGTGACACATCTGGTGAAGGCGATCGTTTCCAGCCTCCCGCAAGACTGGTTCATCGGCTGGTTTGGCGTGCTCTTCACGCATACCTTTCTGATGACCAACTTTTACTATCTTTTTCTGCGTGCTGCGATGCGCCGCGTCGACTACGCAACCATCGAAGCCGCGCGCAGTATGGGTGCCTCGGAATATACGATCCTGTGGCGTGTGGTACTGCCCGCAATCATGCCGACGCTCCTCGCTGTCACCCTTCTTACCCTTTACACCGCGATCAGCTCTTTCGCCGCCCCTCAGGTGCTGGGCGGTCGCGATTTCCACATGCTGAGCCAGATGGTGCTGACTCTGAACAGCCTGCGCCGTCCCGACATGGCCGCCTTACTGGCGCTTATGATGGGACTGTGTCTCATGGCGCTTATCCTGCTGTCTCAATATTACGAAGCGCGCGGCTCCTATGTCGGCGGCGCGAAAGCGACTGCGCCCATCCAGCTACGCAAAATTTGCAGCCCGATCGGCAATACAGTGCTACATTTTTTTGCCTATCTTCTTGTGGCTATTTATGCGGTGCCGATCGCTCTTGTCGTACTCTTCTCCTTCGCCCCGGCCGCGAGCATCGGCATCGAAGTGATCCCATCCAGCCTGACCCTGAAGAACTATGCCCGCGTCTTTACCGAAGGCACCGCCTTTCTTCCGTTCTTCAACTCCATAGTGATGAGCCTTGTCGCGGTATCGGCGGCGCTGGTCGTTACGCTGTTTGCTGTCCCGGTTATTCTTGGCCGGCGCAGTTGGCTGACACGCCTTCTAGACATCACTTTCTTCCTGCCATGGGTAGTTCCTAGTGTTCTGCTCGCTGTCGGGCTGATCGTCACCTTCGACACGCCAAACCCGCTCGTTGGAAACGCAGTCCTCCTCGGCGGCTACTGGCTCCTGCCGATTGGCTACGCCATCGTCGCCTTGCCGCTTATGGTGAGGTTCCTGCGGGCAGCCTTCATAGGAATCGATCCGGCCTATAACGAGGCGGCCCGCTCGATGGGCGCCACTGGTCTTTATCGCTATCGCCGCATCATTCTGCCGATAGTGGCGCCGACTGTAATCCTCGTCGCCGGGATGGCCTTCAACGATCTCCTGTCGGAATACCCCCTGTCGGCGTTTCTATACAACGTCAACAACAAACCGCTGCCGATTGCAATCGTAGACAGCTCGCTGTCTGTCGATCCTGAGCAGGCCGCGCTCAACCTTGTCTATGTCACTCTGATCATGGCGTTTTCACTGGCGATCATTCTGTTGGCCGAGCGCATCGGCCTTGGCAAAGGTCCAGAAACCACAACATTGTAGAACCGGAGACTGATCCATTGGATACCTGCATCACCGTCTGGCATTGGCCGCACCAGGAGCGTTGGTACGACGAAGGCATTCGCAACTCGCTCACCCTCATCAAGGAAGCTGGCTTCACACACATCAACTGGAATCCCGACTCCGGCAGTTCGTACTGGCTAGCCGACGCCGAGATCGAGTTTACAAGCAGGATCGTGGCCGATGCTGGGCTGAAAGTGCACTCGGTTCATGGCAGCAATGGCCGCAATCCTATCACCGAGTTCGGCCACAAAAACCCTGGCCCTTTCGCGATGGAGACGCGCAAGGACTTCTTGTCGCCGCATGAATGGCAGCGCCGCAGCGGAGTCGAGCTGCTGCGTAACCGTGTCGACCTGGCGGCCGCGTTCCAGTCCCCAAATATTGTCCTGCACATCGATATCAACGACAACGTCTTCGGCAGCGAAGCCGCCGAACGAGCGTTCTTCGAACCCCTTTTCCAGTCTCTCGACGAGATCAGGCCTTACTGCGTCGAAAATGGCATCCAGATTGCCGCGGAAACTCTTCTTTGCGCCAACGCTCAGAATTTCCTCAACCTCTATGATCGGCTGTTCGCTCGATACGGCAAGGAGTTCATCGGCGTCTGCTTCGATTGTGGCCACTGGGAACTGATCGAGCCAGGCAAGCTCAGCGTGCTTGAGCGTTTCGCGGATCGCCTCATCGCTACTCACATTCACGACAATTTCGGAGCAATGGATAACCATCTCTTGCCATTCGATGGACGATTAGATTGGCACACGATCACCTCGGCGATCGCCGCAACTCCTTATCAGACTCCGCTCAACTTCGAGACGCCAATGGACCGGTATGGGATTCCAGAATCCGCCTACTATCGCCGCGCTCACAGTGTTGCTGTTAGGCTCGAGGAGATGGTCGCCGAGGCGCGCGCGAGGCAAAGCGCATGATGGCGAATACTCTTACCCTCGACATTTCTCGGTAGCAGCGTTGACGCCTGAACAGTTCCGGGCCCGGATGGATGGACAGTCTAGACCAAAGAATCTGTCGGCTTCGTCGGTGTCGTCGATCAATAGGCAGAGATCCTCGCCGGCGACTGCTGGCTAGCGACGTTTCAGGCCACTTGCCTCGAGAGCCGTCTGCTGCGGCGGGAGTTTCTTCAACATGTCCCACTGAATCATAAACCCCCAGCCAAGGCCAGGGGTTTTGTCAGCACTCTGAATGCGGGGAATTTCCCGCCGCTTCCATGTTATCTTGGATAAGCCGGCTTACGCCATGGCCTTCTGAAGGTTCTGGTCGATCTTGTCGAGGAAGGCAGTGGTCGAGAGCCACGGCTGGTCGTGGCCGATCAGCCGCGCCAGGTCCTTGGTCATGAAGCCGGATTCGACAGTGTCGACGCAGACCTTTTCGAGCGTTGCGGCGAAGCGGGCGAGCTCGGCATTGTCGTCGAGCTTGGCGCGGTGCGCCAGGCCGCGCGTCCAGGCGAAGATCGAGGCGATCGAGTTCGTCGACGTTTCCTGGCCCTTCTGATGCTGGCGGTAGTGGCGGGTGACCGTGCCGTGAGCGGCTTCGGCTTCGACCGTCTTGCCGTCCGGCGTGAGCAGAACCGAGGTCATTAGGCCGAGAGAGCCGAAGCCCTGGGCAACGGTATCGGACTGGACGTCACCGTCATAGTTCTTGCAAGCCCAGACATAACCGCCCGACCACTTGAGCGCCGAGGCGACCATGTCGTCGATCAGGCGGTGTTCATAGGTGATACCGGCTTCCTTGAACTGATCCTTGAATTCGGTCTCGTAGACTTCCTCGAAGATGTCCTTGAAGCGGCCGTCATAAGCCTTGAGGATGGTGTTCTTGGTCGACAGATAGACCGGCCACTTGCGCATCAGACCGTACATCATCGAGGCGCGGGCGAATTCGCGGATCGATTCGTCGAGGTTGTACATGGCCATGGCAACGCCGGCGCCCGGTGCGTTGAAGACTTCCCTCTCGATGACGGTGCCGTCTTCGCCGACGAACTTGATCGTCAGCTTGCCCTTGCCGGGGAACTTGAAATCGGTGGCGCGGTACTGGTCGCCGAAGGCGTGGCGGCCGACGACGATCGGCTTGGTCCAGCCGGGAACAAGGCGCGGCACGTTCTTGCAGATGATCGGCTCGCGGAAGATGACGCCGCCGAGAATGTTGCGGATCGTGCCGTTCGGGCTCTTCCACATTTCCTTGAGGTTGAATTCCTTGACGCGGGCTTCATCCGGCGTGATCGTCGCGCACTTGATGCCGACGCCGTACTTCTTGATGGCGTTGGCGGCATCGACGGTGACCTGGTCGTTGGTGGCGTCGCGGTTTTCGACGGAGAGGTCGAAATAGTCGATGTCGAGGTCAAGATACGGATGGATCAGCTTATCCTTGATCAGCTGCCAGATGATGCGCGTCATTTCATCGCCGTCGAGATCGGCGACGGGATTGGCGACCTTGATCTTGTTCATGTATCTGCCTCGTTCGAGCTTGAATGGGGACGGGGTCCCGGGTGGGTGACGTGATGAGGAGGGCTATAGCCTGAAGCGCTTGGGCCGGCCGGCCTCGCATGGCTGCGTTCGCCTGCACTTCGAGAATGCCGCGCAGTTCTTCTCGCTGGCGCCACGGGCTGGCCTCGCCAAGACCCGCGTCGTGATCACGCGCTGATCTCGGCTCAGCGCCAGACTCTGAATTCGGCATCTGATCCGTTTTGCGCGCCGATCCCGGGTCAGCGCCTCGATGTTGGCAGATCCCGTTCTATGCGCTGATCATTCGCTCCAGCTCATCCATGTCGGGCACGATGATATGTCGGAAGTTCTCGATGCGAATGACGCCGCTCTTGCGCAGCCTGGTCATCTGGCGACTGACGGTTTCGATCGTCATCCCGAGAAAATCGGCGATCTCGGCGCGGGACAGCGGCAGGTCGAAATCGGTGCTCGTGGCGGTCTGCGGTTCGGCGTGTGTGGCGATCAGGTAAAGCAGGCTTGCGACTTTCTCGCCTGCGGTGCGTCGGCCGAGCGTCAGCATCCATTCGCGCGCGGCGTCCAGCTCCTTTAGCGCCTGATCGTGAAGGCTGCGCTGCAGTTCCGGCGCTTCCGATATCATGCGGTCGAGCAGGTTGCGGGGGAAAACGCAGATTTCGGCATCGGTCGCAGCCTCGGCCGACAGCGTGCTTTCGCGCACGAATGGCCTGCCGACGAAATCGGGGGCGAATTGCAGGCCGACGATCTGCTGGCGTCCGTCCGGCATCACTTTGCAGAGCTTCACCACCCCGCGCATGATGTTCGAATAGGAAGAGCTTTCCGAGCCTTGAGCGATGATCTCGCAGCCCGCGCCGACCGTGCGGCGGAGCGAGTGGCGGCCGAGCTCCCGGAGCTGGCTGTTGGACAAGGCGCCGCAGACGACGCCGTGCCGGTCTCGAAAAGCTCACTGCGTACGACGTCCATGTCCTGATCCCTTCGAAAATCCGCGTGTGGCGGGCGTGGCTGCGCATGCCGGGCATGCCCGAGATGATTACGCCGCGATTGCGGGTTCGGCTATCCCGTTTTTCCGGCACGGCTTGATGATTATCAATTTCGCCGGGACCGCGCTTTGATCCAGATCAAAGTTTCCCTGCCATGGCTGTTGTTTGATGCGACTGCCTCGACACGATGCCGTCCGAAGAATCCTTCAAACTTGAACAACGGAGCAAAGGTCTTCGAATCCTGGCGACGAAGCCGTCGACGTCTTTGCGCGCGAACTTTTCCCAAAATTGCATGAGGGTTACTCGCGACAGCGTCGCCCCATGCCCTCGCCAGCCGGTTTCCAATTGACAATGAAGTATGTTTGTGCGACGTACGTACTAACACTACGAGGGCAGCTGGCGCGGCCCGAACGCGATCGACGTTGTGTCAGATGACCTCCTGAAGGAACGGGCGGATGACCGCATACCTAATCGGAATCGACGGCGGTGGCACGAGCTGCCGTGCGGCAGTCGCCGGTTCGAACGGGAATATCCTTGCGCGGGCTCAAGCCGGGCCAGCCAACATCCTTTCCGATCCGGATACGGCGCTCGACAACATTGCCAGTGCGACCCGCGCGGCGTTTTACGCAGCTGGCATCAATGCGCGTAGCATCGCCTCGGCGCGTGCAGTTCTGGGGGTCGCGGGCAATAATGTCGGCGAGGCCGTTCACTACGTGAAAAACAGGCTACCCTTCGCCGAGGCGGACATAGAGTCAGACGGACTGATCGCGCTACAAGGCGCGCTTGGCGATAAAGACGGAGCCGTCGCCATTTTAGGAACAGGCACGATCTACATCTCCCGCCACTGTGATACGGTGACCTACACCGGCGGATGGGGCTTTACTGTCGGCGACCTCGGCAGCGGCGCTCGTATTGGACATGCGCTTTTGCAAGAATCGCTGCTCGCATATGACGGCATCCATGTCATGTCCGCGATGACCGCCTCCGTCCTTGCGGAATTCAAGAATGACCCACGTAATATCGTCGAGTTTGCGCGGCAGGCAAAGCCCGGCGCCTTTGGTCGCTATGCGCCGCGCGTATTCGAGCACATCAAACAGGGCGATGCCGTCGCCGCGCGCCTGTTGAAAGAAGCCGCTGTTTCAGTTGACGAAGCACTTGATCGTCTAGTCGCTCGAGGAACGCAGAGGATTTGCCTGCTCGGGGGATTGGGGCCGCTCTATTCGTCCTGGATCGCTGCACGGCATCAAAGTCTATTGGTAACGCCCGAAGGCGATGCACTGAGCGGGGCCGTGGCCCTGGCGGTTTCGCGCTTCGGGCCTCTGAAAGCGATCGAATGAGTGACAGACTTGCGGCCATGCTTCCAGGATGGGGCATAGAGATCAACGGTGCCGGCCCGCTCTACCATAGACTTCGCCTGGCGCTTGAAAAGGCGATCCTGTCGGGTAAACTCAAAGAGGGCGACGTTCTTTATCCCGAACGAGACCTCGCTGAACATGTCCGCGTTAGCCGTGTAACGGTCCGCAAAGCAATCGACCATCTCGTCCAAGACGGATTTCTGGTTCGCAGGCGCGGCTCAGGAACCTTCGTAGCCGGATCGGCGGTCCGCGCAGATCAGCCTCCGTCACGCGCGAACCTTTTGACGGGTGACATTTCCTGGCTTGGATCGGGCACGAAAGTCGAGTGCATCGAGCGCAGCACGTCTCATCCCGCACCCGAGGAGATGATGACACTCGGCCTGTCAAGCGACAGTCGCGTCGTGCGCATCACCCATTTGCGGAGCTCGGCGGGCCAGCCGCTTGCGATTGAACGCCTATGCATTTCCTCCGAGTTCCTGCCCGACGCTCGTACCGTTACCTCTTCCACCTGCAACACACTCGCGGACGCAAACTTTAGACCCGTTCGTGCGATCCAGCGCACTTTCGCACTTAACATCGAAGATCCGGACGCCACCACGCTTGGCGTCGCGATCGGAACGGCTGGTCTTTTAACAAAGCGCGTTGCCTATCTTGCTTCGGGCCGCGCGATCGAATTCAGCCGCTCACTTTTTCGAGGCGATGCCGAAGGTTTCGTCAGCGAGCTCACCTTTCTCGAAAACTGACCTCTCTTCTTACAAGACAGGATCCTATCATGCAGGCCACCTTCGCTGCCGCCGGTGCGGCTTTGCGTTCCGAGAACACCGCGTTCGTCGTCACGGTCGCGCGCTGCTTGTCCGACCATCCCGCCATCTCATTGAGATGTCCCATCGAGCTGAGGGCGAAATTACCCGTCTCTTCGATTCGGCCGCCCCTCGCCTCAATCTACGGTGTCGGGCTCAGCTTGGTCGAGGCGCTGCCTTGCCCAGGCAGCCACGCGCGTGATCGCTGCGTCGATCGCTCTGACGAATAAGCTTCCGCTTGGGGAACCCGCAAAGGCCAAAGGCATGCTTAGCACAAAGGGCGGCTTGTGCCTCAAGACGACGCAGATCTCGTGGTGTTGACCCCGGGTTTGAGTTGAAGTCGAGCTGGATAGGTGGACCAAAGGTATTCGAGGCAAGTGGCCATGGTGAGTTTTGAACAAATTTGCACCGGTAAAGTCGATGTTTCCGCTCGAAAACCTAGTGGGCTTTAGCTGAGTGGGACTCGCGCCATGACGACAGCAATGCTCTCTCCGATTGAACGAACCTGTCTCCACTGGATATCGAGGGGGTGGACTGTGGCTGATATCGCGTTGATCGAGGGAAAGGGTGCCGCTGAAATTCAGGCATGCGTGGAGCGTGCGGTTATTTCGCTCAACGCCGAATCATTGGAACAGGCGCTTGAGAAAGCGAAGCTCACGCGATCAGACTGATCCCATCATGGTTGCGGGCGCCGGACGCTTTCACCTTGCCTTTCATCCGCTTGTAAATGCACCGTTTCGGCGACGTCCAGGTCCTCAGCAAGATCGCGCCACCGGTTTTTAAAAAGACGGAGACGATGGCTCCTGCGGTCGGTGCGGAACGTAGCCGAATCGAAGTGGCCACGAACGCAAGCCAATTTGCGTGTTTGAATGGATCCTGGCTCTCTTCCGGATTCCACGATCAACCCGCTGAAAGGTCCGCTAGGAAGCTGCTGCCGCGTCGCGCTGATCGCGCCGGTCCCGCGCCTTTGAGGAGTCATTCAGCGGGAATTGGCCGGGCTTGAGCCCTCTAAAGTCGCTCGATCTTTCCTTTGTACGGTCCCACGCCTTCCAGCTCTCCCGCGACCTGATGGTCACGGTCTTCGCAGCCGACGGCGAGTACGGCGTTCTACCCTCTGACGAAATCGACGCCGACGACGATCTTGCGATCGTTCACGATTCTTTCCGTGGGTCTGGCGTGCCGCTTGCGAACTGCAGACGCAAGGGAGGCTTCGCCGCGGTCAAGCATTGCATGATCCGACACTTGTCAGCCGCGCCCTTGCCGCCTTTGCTCTTCGCGGCTGGCCGAAGGGTGCCCGCGAAACGACGGGCAAAGAAAGGCAACGAGGGCCAATCGCCGGGCGATTGGAAATCAAATGAAGAGAAGAGACATAGAAGCGCTGCGCGAACGGGTCGGTTGCGCGGCGGTTCTCGAAAGGGCGAGCTTCGCCATCGACATCAAGGAAAGCAGCCGGCGGGCGATCAAGTTTCGCCGTGGCGGTGAAATCATCATCGTTACGCATGAGGGGCGCGGATGGTTCGATCCGCTCAGCGATGCGAAAGGCGATGTGTTCGGGCTTGTCGAGCATCTCGATCATGTCGGATTTATCGAATGCGCCGAACGGGTCGCAGATCTCGTCGGTTTCACGATCACCGAGCCGGAGTGGCAGCCATTGAAGCCTGATGGAGGATACGACCTCTCCCTCCCCGATCGTTGGCAGGCGCGCCGCCGCCCATGGCCCGGGTCGTCGACATGGTGTTACCTCAACGGCGAGCGTTGCCTGCCTGCACATTTACTCCGCAACGCGATCAAAGGCGACCTTCTTCGAGAAGGCCCGCATGGCAGCCTATGGGCAGCTCATTCGGACAAGACTGGAGCTGTGACCGGCTGGGAGGCACGAGGGCCGCAATACCGGGGCTTCTCCTCTGGTGGAAGGAAGGCTCTCTTCCGTCTCGGGTCGGTTACTGCGTTGCGCCTGGCTGTCACGGAAGCTGCGATCGACGCCATGAGCCTTGCGGCTATCGAGGGGATGCGGGGAGGCACGCTCTATCTCAGCACCGGCGGCGGATGGTCGCCGGCCACGCAAGCCGCGCTGCGGGAACTGGCCTCCCGACCGGACGCCCGGCTGGTCGCTGCGACGGACGCCAATGCACAAGGCGATCTGTTTGCCGAGCGGTTGCGGGCGCTGGCCGAGGATACCGGTTGCGACTGGTCGCGGCTCCGCCCGCCCGAGGAGGACTGGAACGAGACCCTGAAGATCAGGGAAATGGAAAAGCCGGAGAGAAAGGAAGGAGGCGTGCCGCATTCGCACCGCTCGCGTCAAGGGAGGCTTCGCCCAGCGGAGCCGGCCCTTGACCCGGCCGGTCGCAATGTCGGCGGCTCGGAAGTGGTCATGAAGGACTGAAGGGGATGGCGAGGTCGAGAGGACGGCGCTGCACTTCAGTCCGAAAACCTCCAAAGGAGCCGCAGATGATCCCCTCTCCCGCAACCGCCAAGGTTTTTCAGGGTGTCGCAAGCCGCCAGCAGATGTTCCGCATGTTTGATCGCCACGCGCAGCGCCCGAACCGTTGTGTCGGTGTTGCCGGGCCACTTTACTCGGGCGAATGGTTCGAGATCGGCGAAACCGAACATGATTACATGTTCGAGATCCTGCCACCATTTTCGATCCGAGGATCCATGTTTGCGATGCGCGAGTTCATGACCGGCTCGGTGACATCAGTATTCTTCGCGCTCAGGATCGACGCGGCCATCCGATATTTCCATGGCTACTGCGATCTTTCCGACAAGGCATCCGTCGAAACGATGCGCGTCGCCATCATCGAGCGCGAAAGCCGTCCGGTCCATGACGCGGCAAGAGCGGCTCGAGCATATCTGGAGCACGACTGCCGACGATTACCGCGGCTATGCCGGAGCCAAGTGGCCGCAGTCCGCTCGCGGCAAGCGCACCGTCGTGCTTTATGGCGGCAACGAGGGCACTTTCCTGAAGCTGCTCGAGGAACTCACCGACGGGAGAGCGCTGTGAAGCTGCCGGTGCATCTTCGCCACCTTCCCTCCCCGATTGCCGCGTGAGGAGGACGCCTTGTTCACTTTTAGCGTGGTCGACGTTCGTGCAGTGATCGCGCGCGGACACACCGACGCGGTAGCCAATGGCGGTTTCCGCAATCCTCACTATGGACTGCTCCCGGATAAGGACGAACGGCACGGCCTGTGGATCGTCGGCGATGAAGGCGTCTATGTGCTTTCCAACGGAAAATTGGCAGAGGGCCAAAGGGCACTCGCGGTCTATGCCGACGAGTGCGATCCGAAGACCAATCCGGACTACCGGGACTACAAGCGCCGGTATTTCGGGGGAGACGACGGCATCGTCTTCATCGACGCTGAGAGACTGGAAGCCATGCTTTCCACAAACCCGGAAGCCACGCATCTGCGGGCGGAGTTTGCGACGGAAACAATGCAGCGCTCCGTAATCACGCGCTCGTAGCTCGCGATCGCTGCCGCCGGACGAACCAGGTCCAAATTTCCTCACCTCAATTTCATCCGCCTTCGCAGCCGCGGGACCTGTCCCGTGGGAGATGGCGCACATCCTCGAAAAGGAGCTTTCATGTCCCACGATCCCTTCACCCTCGATATATCAGGCAGCAGCGCATTGTCGTCCGGCTTCGGCCTGGGCGTCACCGCGTTTGGTGGGTGTTGTCACGTTAAGTTTCTCTGGCTGGAAAGGCCAACGGCTCGTGGATATTCAGGCGACACAGGCCGCAATTTTCCATGCATCGAAAGCTTCGAGCCGATAGTAGCGAATTGTTTGCGCGGTGCCGCGACGGGACGGAACCGAAAAGCAATTGCGGGTCGCTGAGTGCATGGAGACGAACCGTTGCAACGTGCCTAGTGATCGGTGGCCTTGCATGGTTCGTTCCCGTTTTCGAAACGGCAGATGGCTGTTCTCGGCCCGATTATTGAGGCCATTGTGCGATCAATAGTCAAGGCCGGGTGCCACTGCACCGTAGGAGCGGAGCTTATCGGTAATGATCCGTTTGGGAGCAAAGCCATAGCGCTTCATTAACGCCACCAGCACGCGCTTCGCTGCATCTCTTTTATCACGCCGCTTCTGCAATATCTCTTCGAGAACAGTGCCATGTTGATCGACCGCACGCCAGAGCCAGGATTTCTCTCCAGCGCATTTCACGACGACTTCGTCCAAATACCAAATATCGCCGAGGCGCGCCTGCCGCCGCCGCAAGTTGCGTGCGATCTGGGGTCCGAACTTGGCGATCCAGCGGCGGACTGTCTCGTATGACACGTCGATTCCACGCTCGAGCAGCATTTCCTCAACTTCACGCTGACTAAGGTTGAACCGCAGATAAAGCCAGACGGCGTGAGCAATGATCTGCGGGGGAAAACGGTGACGCTTAAAACTGATATCTGATGTCTGCATTGCCGAAAATTATGCGCAACCCGTCAGGCAGGCAACCGCAACCCAGTTAACGTGACAATACCCCAAGGGGCGATGTCGATCGCGCCTATGTGTGGCGTCCACCACCATGGACCGGCACCGCACCCCTTCAAAGCCCGAAACGGCTCCACAATGCTCTCTCTTCCGCCGCTTCGACAAGCCCCGTCGTAAGACCGGCTGCAGCACCTTCGAGCGAGACCGGCGACACACCTGGAATACGGCGGCCGAACAGGCTGCGGCCGGCGGTGACGAGCTCCGGTTTGGTCTTCTGGCCGTAGCGCCTTTTCAGTTCCTGGCGCATGTCGCCGAGGCCATCGATGAGGCCGAGTTCGAGGCCGCGCGTGCCACTCCAGAACAGGCCGGAAAACACCGTCGCATCGTCCCTCAGCTTGCCGGCGCGACGTTCGCGCACCATCGAGATGAAGACCTGGTGGATTTCGAGCTGCAGGCTCTTCAGATACTCGATATCCTTTTCCTTTTCCGGCTGGAAAGGATCGAGGATCACCTTGTTTTCGCCCGCCGTATAGACGCGGCGTTCGACGCCGATCTTCTTCAGCAATTCGGGAAAGCCGAAACCGCCGGAGACGACGCCGATCGAGCCGACGATGGACGTGGCGTCGGCAATGATCTCGTCGCCGGCCAGCGCGATCATGTAACCGCCCGAGGCAGCGACATCCTCGACGAAGACCAGAACCTTCTTCTGCTTCTCGCGGGCAAGCTCGCGAATGCGGGTGAAGATCAGGCGCGACTGGACGGGCGAGCCACCCGGCGAATTGATGGAGATGGCCACCGCCGGTGCGTCCTTCATGGCGAAGGCCTTTTCCAGAACCGGAGAGACATTGGCGAGGTTGAGGGTTGGCCGGAACGGGCCGCCGCCGGCGACGATTGCGCCCTGCAATTTAACGACCGGGATGGTGAGCCCATCCTTGCGGAACCGTTTCGGCAGCAATTTTCTCAAAAATCCGGCCATCTCTCATCCTTCGCTTGGGTCGCGCGATCTTCACCGCAACGAAAGTCCGCATCGTCAGGGTGTTAGGTCGTGTCATTTAGGCCTCTTGTCGCTACCCGGGGCACACTCCGGCCGCTCGTACGCCACATCTAGACGGCACCTTGGCGTAGATCAATATAAAACAATAATATATTTTGTGATATACATGATTGCCGCGCTCGAATGCGATTCTGTATTTGGTTTTTTCGCGGAACAAACAGAAAGGCTTAGTTTGTTAAAGTATTGATGCCAATATCTCGAAGGTTCGATCGCAAGATCGGTAGTTGGTCCGTGGGAACGTTTAAAGCAATTATGTTCGCGTACCAACCTGTCAAGCAGCCCGATGAGTTTCCCCCTCTTGCTAGACAACCCCAACAAATTAGGTGGATAGATTAGATCCTCGCCTCGGAGGTGATGACCAATACGCTCGTCTCTCTAAACGTCACCTGACGGACTAAGATCCGCCTTTTCTGCAACGCTCACCACCACGGCTCTTTACCGAGGCGTCCATGAAACAACGTGACATCGCGCTTGGAACTTCTTCTCGGCGAGAAGCTGCGCCATAAAGCGGGGGATTGCTCTCCCCGCGTACCACGACTTCATCGAGGTGTCAGACAGAGAGTCCGCGGAAGCTTGACTTGCGGTTGATGGTATACCATAATACGAGAAGATAAGGTGAACCGGCGGTCAAGTCCGCGGTTATCCAGTGGAGACAGTTCTCATTGAAGGCGTCACATTCGCCTCCACACTCGTTAGGAGGGAGATCGTGCCCCGATATTGATGGGACCATCAAGGTGTGGTGGAATGCGTTTTAAGGGCCTGGACCTAAATCTTCTCGTCGCTCTCAATGCTTTGATGACCGAGCGGAAACTCACGGCAGCAGCGCGCAGCATCAACCTTAGTCAGCCAGCCATGAGCGCAGCCATCGCTAGGTTGCGCGCCTACTTCAATGACGAGCTGTTTGTGATGCAGCAGCGTAGACTTGTCCCGACCCCGCGAGCCGAGGCGCTCGCCCCTGCAGTTCGCGAAGCTCTACTGCAGATTCAGCTCTCTGTCATTGCGTGGGATCCATTAGTCCCAGCGGAATCTAACCGGCGCTTCAGAATCGTACTGTCCGATTTCATGACGCTCGTATTCTTCGAAAAGGTGATAAAGCGCGTAGCGCGCGAGGCACCCGGCGTCAGTTTTGAATTGCTTCACATCAATGATGATCCGGACGAGCGTCTGCGCAGTGGAGATTTGGATTTTTTGATTTTTCCAGATCAGTTTATGTCAGCCGCTCATCCCAGTGCGAAGCTATTTGAGGAGAAGCTCGTATGCGTCGGCTGCCCTAACAATCAGCAGCTGCGCGGGAAGCTTTCCCTCGAGCGATTCATGTCGCTGGGACACGTCGCGGCCATGTTTGGACGTACTTTGAAGCCATCCATTGAACAATGGCTGTTGCTAGAGCACGGTTTTAAGCGGCGTATCGAAATCGTGGTCCAGGGCTTTAACGCGATCCCGATGTTACTTCAGGGGACGAATCGGATAGCAACCCTTCCCTTGCGGCTCGTCAGACATTTCGAACCCACCATCCGCCTCCAGATCGTCGATCATCCGCTGCCTTCCCTCTGGTTCACGGAGGCTGTGCAGTGGCCCTTGCTTCACAATTCCGACCCCGGAAGCATCTGGATGCGCGAGATAATGTTCCAGGAGGCTTCGCGCATGGAGGCCCCGGCGGAAAGCTCGGCAGACATCGACACGCCTATGTTTGACAGCGTCGCTGCCGAATGGTGTGCGGCTTGAGTCTGAAGATGCGGATACGCAGTTTTGTTAGCGGTGCTCGAAACCCGGGACGTTACTATGTTCCGGCTGGGTGAAGATCTGCGTGTCTGCTGATCCGGTCGTGGATGGAAACGAAAACGCTGAAGCTGTCGAGATACTTTGAAGCGCTTCATGATCCTCTCCCGTCGTCGGATGGGTTGATGAGGATTCTCCGCCCTATTATTCAGTCGGTTGTGAGAACGATGATTGAGGCCTGGTATGTGGCCTGCTGCCGGTTTATCGGACACGAGATTAAGCTAATCCCACCTTGGTTTCAAAGTCATTTGGGCTGAGATACCCCAGTGTCGAGTGGCGACGTTTCGGGTTGTAGAA
>NZ_JBLKNU010000016.1:0-63232 GCF_047532935.1 Rhizobium sp. IY2 | reverse complement strand
AGAACACAAACCAGCAATCCGCCAATCCGCTTGAGGTTCTTTAGAACGAAAGACTTCGTCGCCAGCAGCGCCGCCGCCCTCGTTCAGTGAGGGGGCTTATAGAACTAACCCTCCCAAGCAGTCAACAGGCCATTTCGAAAAAAATGATATTTCTTTCATGTCATTGTTTTTTCAGATCAAATTCCGAGAGACACCCAGATGCGGTCATTTCCCGGATTCCGATCGGCCTTAAACCCTCAGGAAAAGATGAACGTCTTTCGACTTTTCGTGGAAAGAACGCTCTTTTGTCTCCTGCGCCCCGACATCATCACAATCTGCTGGTCTTAAGAGACGCACGATTCACACAGGCAAATGCAGGCAGACTGCCTTTTCCCGGGTGATTTGACTTCCATGCTTAAAATATGCACATCTTTCGCCCCAGCCAGGATGGCTAAGAAATGCTCTCTGAGACGCCTGATGTAAGGACGCGGACCCGACTGCCATGATGACGGAGAAAATGATGATCCGCTCGTTGGGCAACGAGCCTCCGCTTCTGGCCGACGGCAGACGCGCGCCCGACCGGCGCGAAGTTTCCCTGCGTTGGCTCTCGGGCACGTTCCTCACCGGCATCACCTCGTCCGTGCTCATGGGTGTCGCCCTTTTTGCCGCCCTTGACGGGCGCCAGCAGCTGGCGATCCCCGCCGAAGCCTATGCAAGTGCCGCGACAGACGCGCATGAGGAGACAGTGGTCCGCGGCGGTCGGCTGATCGCGCCCGCCATCGCCGCAAAACCGTCCGACCGTGCCATCATGGAAGTTTCGACCGTCGTCCATGACGGCGAAAAGGAAGTCGTGCGCCGCCAGCCCTTCGCGCATGTGAAGATGACACTGGCCGCCAACCACGTGGCGACCGAGGACTATCCGGACTTCGATCCCCTGGCGATCTTTTCCGCCGACGAGCCTCAGCCCGCCCCGCAAAGCCGCACCGGTGCGCTTTACGGCTCCGACGTCGAATCCGAAGTCAGCCTCAAGACCATTCCCTTCCCGACCGGCAAGACCAACATGCAGATGGCGTCCGGCCTGTCGCTCGAAGAGGTCGAAGAGAACGTACGATCCAACGGCTCGGTGCTGACCGACGGCAACACGCAGCTCGCAGCGCTTTATTACGTCGATCCGCGCCGTTTCTCCAACGAGGATGCCGATGTCGACCTGACCGCCGGCCTGTCCGCCCGTGTGCTCGAACAGAACATGACGGTCTCCGCATCGGAATCGATCACACCGCAGACCGAAGAGTTCGCCGACGACATCCTGCCGGTGCGCATCGACACGCCGATCGCCAAGGCGCTGACGGATTCAGGCTATCCGCAGCAGTATGCCGATGGCATTGCCGGCTTTATCTCGCAGCAACTGGGGTCCACCGATCTCGACAAGGGCGACGTGCTGCGCATCGGCATCATTCAGAAGGGCGAACAGGCCAAGATCATCCGCGCCAGCGTCTATCGCGGCACGCGCCATCTCGTCACCGTGGCCGTCGACGACAAGGGCAGATACGTGCCCGGCAGCGAGCCGCCGATGCTGGATGCCATCGCCACCGCTTTCGATGATAATTCCTTCGCGCCGCCTCCCGGCCAGAACCTGCCGCGCGTCTATGACGGCATCTATCGCGCTGCCCTTTCCTACGGCATGACCAAGGATATGACGGCGCTGATCATCAAGCTGCTCGCCAGCAACGTCGATTTCCAGGCGCAACTGAGGACGACCGACAGTCTCGAGGCCTTCTTCTCCGTCGCCGACAGCGCCGGCCAGGCGACCGAGGATTCCGAACTGCTCTACGTCAACGCCCGTTTCGGCGATACGCAGACGCGCTTTTATCGCTTCCAGGATCCCGATGACGGCACGGTCGATTATTTCGACGAGAACGGCAAGAGCATCCGCCAGTTCCTGCTGCGCAACCCGGTTCCGAACGGCATCTTCAAATCGGGCTTCGGCATGCGCCGTCACCCGATCCTCGGTTTCGCCCGCATGCACACAGGTGTCGATTGGGCAGCGCCGCGCGGCACGGCGATCATCGCCGCCGGCAACGGCACGGTCGAGAAAGCCGGCTGGGATTCCGGCGGTTACGGCAACCAGACGATTATCCGCCATGCCAACGGCTATGAATCCTCCTACAACCACCAGAGCGCCATCGCCAAGGGCGTCGTCCCCGGCGCCAAGATCCGCCAGGGCCAGGTGATCGGCTGGGTCGGCACCACAGGCGAATCCACCGGCCCGCACCTGCATTACGAATTGATCGTCAACGGCACGAAGGTCGACCCGCTGCGCATCCGTCTGCCGGGCGGCAAATCGCTGCAGGGCGAGGCGCTGGCGAAATTCGAGGACGAGCGCAAGCGCATCGATACGCTGCTGAACAACCAGACGTCAGACCAGGTGGCCAGCAAATAATCTCCGACAGCGTCCTTTGAACTGCCTACATGCTGATCATCCCGGTCGCCGATCGCACCCCAGACGAAAAATGACGGCCGAAGCCGCCATTCCTCATTCATCCGCAAACCGGTTTACGCCGCTTCGCTCACCGTCTGCCGCGTCTTGAACTGCAGCCGGTCCGAACCGCTCGTCACCTTCACCGTCGATCCGTCCGGCACCTGGCCGGACAGGATCTGCTCGGCGAGCGGATCCTGCACGAACTTCTGGATCACCCGCTTCAGCGGCCTTGCGCCGTAGACCGGATCATAACCCTTGTTCGCCAGCCAATGGCGGGCGTCTTCGTCGAGATCGATGACGATCTTGCGCTCGGAAAGCAGAGCCACCAGCCGTTTCAGCTGGATATCGACGATCGCGCCCATCTCCTCACGTTTCAGGCGATGGAAGAGGATGATCTCGTCGATGCGGTTCAGGAATTCCGGCCGGAAATGCCCGCGCACGACCTCCATCACCTGCTCGCGAACCGTATCGCTGTCGTCGCCGTCCCTCAGCTGCGTCAGATATTCGGCACCGAGGTTCGAGGTCATGATGATCATCGTGTTGCGGAAATCGACGGTCCGGCCCTGGCCGTCCGTCAGGCGTCCGTCGTCCAGCACCTGCAGCAGGATGTTGAAGACGTCGGGATGCGCCTTTTCGATCTCGTCGAACAGCACGACCTGATAGGGCCTGCGGCGCACGGCTTCCGTCAGCGCTCCGCCTTCGTCATAACCGACATAGCCGGGAGGCGCGCCGATCAGACGGGCAACGGAGTGTTTCTCCATATATTCCGACATATCCATGCGCACCATCGCCGTTTCGTCGTCGAAGAGGAAGCGGGCGAGCGCCTTGGTGAGCTCCGTCTTGCCGACGCCGGTCGGACCGAGGAAGATGAACGAGCCGATCGGCCGGTTCGGATCCTGCAGGCCGGCGCGCGCGCGGCGGACGGCGCGCGACACGGCCTGAACCGCATCACCCTGGCCGATCACCGATTTCGCCAATTCGTCTTCCATCCGCAGCAGCTTGTCGCGTTCGCCCTCCAGCATCCTGTCGACCGGAATGCCGGTCCAGCGGGAAACGACGTGAGCGATATTGTCGGGGCTTACCACCTCCTGCACCATCGCGCCGCGATCGCCATCCTGCTTCTCGGCATCGACGAGCTGCTTTTCGAGATCCGGAATGACGCCGTAAGTCAGCTCGCCGGCACGCTGGAACTCGCCTTTGCGCTGGGCGATCGCCAGTTCGTTACGGGCATCGTCGAGCTGCTTCTTGAGATCGGCGGCAAGGCCGAGCTTCTGCTTTTCCGCCTGCCAGCGGGCCGTCAGCGCATCGGCCTCTTCTTCGAGGTCGGTGAGTTCGGTCTCCAGCCGCTTCAGCCGGTCGGCCGAGGCAATGTCGGTTTCCTTCTTCAGGGCCTCGCGTTCGATCTTCAGCTGGATGATGCGGCGGTCGAGTTCATCGAGCTCTTCCGGCTTGGAATCCACCTGCATGCGCAGCCGCGCTGCCGCTTCGTCCATCAGGTCGATCGCCTTGTCGGGCAGGAAACGGTCGGTGATATAGCGGTTGGAAAGTGTCGCCGCGGCCACCAGCGCCGCATCGGCGATGCGCACCTTGTGATGCTGCTCGTATTTTTCCTTCAGGCCGCGCAGGATCGAGATCGTGTCTTCGACCGTCGGTTCGTCAACGACGACGGGTTGGAAGCGGCGGGCAAGGGCCGGATCCTTCTCGACATGTTTGCGATATTCATCAAGCGTGGTCGCGCCGACGCAATGCAGCTCACCGCGGGCAAGGGCGGGCTTCAAGAGGTTGGAGGCGTCCATCGCCCCATCCGCCTTGCCGGCGCCGACCAGCGTGTGCATCTCGTCGATGAACAGGATGATCTCGCCGTTCTCCGCCTGCACTTCGTTGAGTACGGCCTTCAGCCGCTCCTCGAATTCGCCGCGGTATTTCGCACCGGCAATCAGCGCGCCCATGTCGAGCGCCATCAGCTTCTTGTCCTTGAGCGATTCCGGCACGTCGCCGTTGACGATGCGCAGCGCCAAGCCTTCGACGATCGCCGTCTTGCCGACACCGGGTTCGCCGATCAGCACAGGATTGTTCTTGGTGCGGCGCGAAAGCACCTGGATGGTGCGGCGGATTTCGTCGTCGCGGCCGATCACCGGGTCGAGCTTGCCCTCGCGGGCTTCGGCGGTGAGATCGCGTGCGAACTTCTTCAGCGAATCGAAACCCTGCTCCGCATTGGAGGAATCCGCCGTCCGCCCCTTGCGGATGTCATTGATGACCTGGTTGAGGCCCTGAGCCGTCACGCCTGAATTCTTCAGCGTCGAAAAGGTCGAGGCCGAGGATTCGATCGCCAGCGCCTGCAGCAGGCGCTCGACGGTGACGAAACTGTCGCCGGCCTTCTTCGCCGCCTCTTCAGCTGTTGAAAGTACCTTGGCAAGCGGTTGCGCAAGATAGATGTTGCCGTTGCCGCCGGAAATTTTCGGCAGCTTGGCCAAAGCCGCGTCGTTGGCAAGGCGGGCCGCCTTGGCATCGCCGCCGGCGCGCTCGATCAGCGAGGCCGCCATGCCCTGGTCGTCGTCGAGCAGGACTTTCAGCACATGTTCGGGCGTAAATTGCTGGTGACCCTGAGCCAATGCATAGGTCTGGGCGGACTGGATGAAACCGCGCACCCGCTCGGAATATTTCTCGATATTCATATTCTACCTCCATGGATCGCCCTGCCCTGACGAGGCGCAGACCGATGATTGAGATCGACCCCCTGAAAAGGCAGGCCGCGCTTTGCCCGTCTGGGATTTCGGGCGAAGCAGTTCGAGGAGAATATGGTAGCCTGTTCTGCGAGTTTAAAGCCCATAAAACGAAAATCCCCGGCGCGAGACCGGGGATTTTAAAGGCAATTTGAGCAGATGGCATGAACCTCACGCTCTCCCCTGAAGGAGAAGCGAAATCCTCATTCCGATGCGACGTCAGCCAGCACCGGCGCCTCGGCAGAGGCACCCTCGCCTTCAGCAGCGGCTTCCCCTTCTGCGCCGCGACGCGGGCGACGGGGACGGTTGCCGGTGCTGCGACGGCGAGGCTGGCGTTCGCGCGGCTGGCCGCCCGAACCTTCCTCGTCCATGGCGACTTCGGCCGGGATACCTTCGATCTCCGGCTGCGGGCCGGTTCCATCGATGACCTCGGCCTGGGACACTACCGGCGCCGGAGCAGGAGTCGGCTGGGGCTGGGACTCAGGCTGCGGCCGCGGCTGATGCTGCCTGCTCTGCGGCGGCTGGACGATAACGACGTCGTCACCGTCATTGTCGTTGCTATCCATATCGTCGCCGTCGCGGTCCGCACCGTCGCGATCATTGTAATCGCCGCGATCGTCGCGCTGGAAGCGCTCCTGCATCTGCGCCTGGGCGCTGGCGATGATACGATTGTAATGTTCGGCGTGCTGGAGATAGTTCTCGGCAATCACGCGGTCGCCGGAGCTTTGGGCGTCGCGGGCGAGTTGTGCGTATTTTTCGGCGATATGCTGCGCAGTACCGCGAATCTTCACATCGGGGCCGGAGCTGTCATAGGTCCGGGTCAGCGGATTGCCGCCCTTGCGGTTGAAATTGTTGTTATTGTTATTTCCACCGCCGCCGTTGTTATTATTGTTGTTACCACGCCCTCGACCGCGCTTGTTCTGCTGTCCTGGCCTCATAGATCGTTCACCTGAATTCTCTGTTTGTGATGGATACATGGCACCAACCGCCATGACCGGAAAACCGGGTCAGGACCTTTGTGCCGCGAGCATACTGCGCCTTTGCGCCGACCTGCCGCTTGGTTCTCAAGTCAGTTTGACTGATTCACGCATTGGGTCGTGTTCAACCGTTGAAACTCTCGTTTAAAAGAGCGGACCCCCGAGGCAAACCAAGTACCGAACGAATCTCGTTCATTCCTATCTGCCCAACACGTAACCGCAACCTATATTGCTTCCCTGGGAAATCCAAGCCTTTTCTTCGCAATAACAATAATGTCCTGTCCAGTGCAGCAATTATCGCCTGTCACGCGAGCGCGAACACGAGCACCCTGTCGTTCTGACCATAATCTTTCACGGATTTGAGGCACTTGAAGCCTTTCGCTTCAAAGATCGCCGTCACATCGTTTCGCTGATCGTAGCCGATCTCCAGTCCGACGACCCCATTGGGCCTCATGAACCTTGCCGCATCCTTGGCTATGGCTTTGTAGGCGTCAAGCCCATCCGGGCCGCCATCCAGAGCCGCAAGCGGATCAAATTTCGTCACTTCGGGAGCGAGATCGTGAATGACATTGGAAGCAATATAGGGCGGATTTGAGACAATCGCGTGAAAGGATCCTTCGATGCTCTCAAACCATCTCGACTGTACGGCCTGAAACCGATCCAGCAATCCGTTTCTTTCTGCATTCGATCTTGCCGTCAAAAGCGCATCCGCCGATATGTCGCTGCCGACACCTGACGCATCAGGACACTCGCTCAAAAGCGCAAGGCATATTGCCCCGGTCCCGGTTCCTAGATCAAGGATATGGAGACCGCCTTCAGCTTTTGCAAGGTTGCGGAGATAGCCGAGCACCGTATCGACCAGGATTTCTGTATCCGGCCGCGGCTCCAGCGTTTCCGCCGAGAGCCGAAGCGGCAAGCCGTAGAACTCCCGCTCGCCGAGAATGCGATGCACCGGCTCATGGCCGAGCCGCCGCTCCACCGCCTTGAAGATCAGCTCGGACCGCTCGGGAGAAAGTCTCTCGGCCGATCGCGTCAACAGCTCGGTCGGCGACAATTTCAGAAGGCCCGCGACCAGCAGCCGCGCATCGGTCGCCGGATCGACGATACCTGCTTCGGTGAAGCGACGGCGCGCTTCAGCAAGCATATCGGCGACCGTCGAGCTCATTGCTGTTCGCCGAGCTGTGCCAGCTGGCTTGCCTGGTAATCGGCCATCAGCGCATCGACGACCTCCTCGATCTCGCCTTCCATCATCCGGTCGAGCTTGTAGAGTGTCAGGTTGATGCGATGGTCCGTCACCCGACCCTGCGGGAAATTATAGGTGCGGATGCGTTCCGAGCGGTCGCCGGAGCCGACCTGGCTCTTGCGATCGGCAGAGCGCTCGCTGTCGGCCCGCTGTCGCTCGGCATCGTAGAGCCTGGAGCGCAGCACCTGCATCGCCTTGGCGCGGTTCTGGTGTTGCGACTTTTCCGAGCTGGTGACGACGATGCCGCTCGGCAGGTGGGTGATGCGCACCGCCGAGTCCGTCGTATTGACGTGCTGGCCGCCCGCACCCGAAGAGCGCATCGTATCGATGCGGATATCCTCCGGCCGGATCTCGATGTCGATCTCCTCTGCCTCCGGCAACACTGCAACGGTTGCAGCCGACGTATGGATGCGTCCGCCCGCCTCGGTTTCCGGCACGCGCTGCACGCGATGTACGCCGGATTCAAATTTCAGCTTGGCGAAAACGCCCCTGCCGGTGATCGTCGCGATGATTTCCTTATAGCCGCCGGCTTCGCCCTCGCTTGCCGAGAGAACTTCCACCTTCCAGCCCTTTTCCGCCGCGAAACGCTCGTACATGCGAAAGAGATCGCCGGCAAAAAGGGCCGCTTCCGAGCCGCCGGTGCCGGCGCGGATTTCGAGGATCGCACTCTTTTCGTCCGCTGCATCCTTCGGCAAAAGCAGGATCTGCATGTCCTGTTCGAGCGTCTCGATCTGCTCTTTCACCTCCGGCAGTTCCAGCTCGGCGAGGTCGCGCATCTCGCGGTCGACCGATTTATCCGCCAGCAGAGTTTCGAGATCGGCAAGCTCGGCGACCGCCTTCTCATAGGCGCGGATCTGCGTCACGACGGACTGCAGCTCGGAATATTCGGATGCGAGCTTCACATAGACATCGGCAGCCGGGCCAGCCGACATGCGCGCCTCGATCTCGCCGAAACGGCGCTCCAGCTCGCGCATTTTTTCAACGGGAAGCTTCGCCACCCTTCACTCCGATTCTTCTTAATCTCTGTCTAAAGGGGAATATTGTGGCTCTCGGCGAAGCGGGCAAGCACCTCGCGCATCGGCATCACGGCGTGGTGATCGTCTAGCACCTCGTCCATCACCTTGGCCAGCGCCCCGACATCGAGCCCGAGCAGCATCGCCTTCACCGGTCCGATCGAGGCCGGCGACATCGAGATCGAGCGGAAGCCGATGCCGAGCAGCGCCATCGCCGAGATCGGTTTGCTGGCGAGTTCGCCGCAGAGCGTCACCGGCGTCTTGTTCCGATCCGCCCCGCGCACGATATCGCGCAGGATGCGCAAGAATGGTTTGCCGAGCGGATCGAAGCGATCCGAGACCCGCGCATTGCCGCGATCGACCGCCATCGAGAACTGGAAGAGGTCGTTCGAACCGACCGAAACGAAATCCACCGCCTCCATCAGTTCGTCAAGCTGCCAGAGCAGTGCAGGCACCTCCAGCATCGCTCCGAATTGCAGCTTGCGCGGCAACCCGTGACCGAAGCGCGAGAGGTGCTGCACTTCCTTCTGCAACAGCTCGCGCACGATCTTCAGCTCCGAAACCTCGGTCACCATCGGCACCATCAGCTTCAGTTCGGTGTCGGCCGACGCCTTCAATAGGGCGCGCAGCTGGGTGCGCAATAGTCCCGGCCGATCGAGCGATAGCCGGATGGCGCGCCAGCCAAGGGCGGGATTTTCTTCCTCATGGCCGCGGAAATAGGGCACGACCTTGTCGCCGCCGATATCCAGCGTGCGGAAGGTGACGGGGCGGCCCGCCGCCTGTTTTATCACATTGCGATAGAACTGCTCCTGCTCATCCGCCTTCGGCATGGTGGAGGCGATCATGAACTGCAGTTCGGTGCGGAAGAGGCCGATGCCCTCGGCGCCCGATTCCGAAAGCTGCGGCAGGTCGACCAGCAGCCCCGCATTCATCATCAGCGCGATCCGCTGCCCATCCTTCGTCACCGGCTCGACGGCGCGCAGCGCCCGGAACTGCTCCTGCCGTCTGGCACGGAAGCGGACCTTTTCCTCGTAGGAACGCCGATGATCGGCCATCGGCCGCAGATGCACATGCCCCTCGTCGGCATCGATGATCACGGCATCGCCGTTCTCGGCGAGCGCCACGACGCCGGCTGCCTGGCCGATGACCGGAATGCCCATGGCGCGCGCGACGATCACCACATGGCTCGTCACCGCGCCTTCTTCCAGCACCAGCCCGCGCACATTGGCACGTGGATAATCGAGCAGTTCTGCCGCCCCCATGGCGCGCGCCAGAATAACCGCGTCGCTGGGGAAACCCTCGGCCGTCGTCCGCCCGGTATAACCCGTCAACTGTCTGAGCAGCCGGTTCGCCAGATCCTCGAAATCGTGCATGCGTTCGCGCAGATACGGATCCGTCAGGCGCATCATCCGCGCCTTGGTATCGCTCTGCACCTTCTCGACCGCCGCTTCCGCCGTCAGGCCGTTGCGGATCGCCTCCTCGAGCTTGCGCACCCAGCCCTGATCATGCGCGAACATACGATAGGTTTCGAGCACCTCGCGGTGTTCGCCTTCCATCGACACGTCGCGACGCGACAGCATGTCGTCGATCGAGATCCGGAGCGAGCCCATGGCTTCGGCCAGCCGTCGGATTTCCTTCTCGGCATCCTCGTTGAGCAGGTTGGTGACGACGATGCGCGGCTCGTGCAGCACGACGTAACCGAGGCCGATGCCGTCATTATAGGTGTCGCCGTCGACGGTCACCGAACGCGTCAGGTCGAGTTCGAGGCCCGGCTTGGTGATCTTCTTGAGCTCGCCGGTGGCGATCATCTCGGCCAGCACCATCGCCGTCGTCTCGAGCGCTTCCAGCTCTTCCTCGCGATAGTTGCGGCTCGCCTTGTTCTGGACGACGAGAACGCCGAGCGAGCGCCCGGTTCGGAGAATCGGCACACCAAGGAAGGAATGGTAGATCTCTTCGCCCGTTTCCGGCAGGTAACGGAAAGCAGGGTGTGACTGCGCGTCGGAAAGGTTCAGCGGCTGGGCCGAGGCTGCGATCGTGCCGACGAGGCCCTGCCCCATCTTCAGTTGCGCCAGATGCACGGCCTCGCGGTTGAGACCTTCGGTTGCATAGAGTTCGAGGACGCCGTCGGCGCGCAGCACGTAGACAGAGCAGACTTCCGCCACCATGTTGCCGGCGATCTGGCGGACGATCCGGTCAAGACGATCCTGCGGCTCCAGCGGCTCCGCCATCAACTCGCGCAGCCGCCTGAGCAGCACGCGTGGACCGCCGGAAAGGTCTCTCATGGCGTCTCAAGCTCCCGAAACAACGCACTCAGTCCCGGCGGGCCGGCCCTCGTCTCCTCAACCTGAAGGGGCAGGCCGCCCACTGGGAATCAATTCTTATCCAGACCGTAGCAGGAATGCAAAGTCCTGACAGCGAGTTCTGCATAGGGACCGTCGATCAGGATGGAAATCTTGATCTCGGAGGTCGTGATCGCCTTGATGTTGATGCCTTTTTCGGCAAGTGCACGAAATGCGGTCGCGGCAACGCCCGCGTGGCTGCGCATGCCGATGCCGATGACCGATACTTTCACCAGCCCCGATTCGTTCTGCACGACATCGTAGCCGATCTTCTCCTTATGGTCGCCGAGCACCTTGATCGCCTTCTCGACGTCGCCTGAAGGGACGGTGAAGGTCATGTCGGTCTTCGACCCGTCCTCGGAGATATTCTGGACGATCATGTCGACATTGATATGGGATTCGGCGAGCGGTCCGAAGATCGCTGCGGAAACGCCCGGCCGGTCGGCAAGACGGCGAAGCGAGATCTGAGCCTCATCCTTGGCATAGGCGATGCCGGTGACTACTTCCTGTTCCACGATTTCATCCTCGTCACAAATCAGCGTTCCGGGCGGGTTCAACAGATCGCCCATGCCCGGAGCATCGGGATCTTCGAATGACGAGCGCACGAAGGTGCGCACCTTGTGCACCATGGCAAGCTCGACCGAGCGCACCTGCAGCACCTTGGCGCCGAGCGAGGCCATTTCCAGCATTTCCTCGAAGGCGATCTTCTTCAGCCTGCGCGCCTTCGGCACGATGCGCGGGTCGGTGGTGTAGACGCCGTCGACATCGGTATAGATATCGCAGCGATCCGCTTTGACAGCTGCCGCGATCGCGACGGCAGACGTGTCCGATCCGCCGCGCCCGAGCGTCGCGATACGGTTGTCGGGTCCCAAACCCTGGAAACCGGCGATGACGGCAACCTGCCCCTCGCCCATCCGCTTGACGATGTCGGAGCCGTCAATCTCCATGATCCGCGCCGCGCCATGAGCGTTGTCGGTGTGGATCGGGATCTGCCATCCCTGCCAGGACCGCGCATTGATATCCATCGCCTGCAATGCGATCGCCAGCAGCCCGGAGGTCACCTGCTCGCCGGATGCGACCACCGCATCATATTCCCGCGCATCGTAAAACGGAGAATTGGCACCGATCACCTTCGGCGTGCCTTGCACCCAGCCGACCAGTTCATTGGTCTTGCCGGACATGGCCGAGACGACCACCGCCACCTCGTGCCCGGCATCGACTTCGCGTTTTACGTGGCGGGCAACGTTCTTGATGCGGTCCAGGTCAGCGACGGATGTGCCGCCGAATTTCATTACGATGCGTGCCATATGCCTCTACCACGACTGGCGCCGGGACAGCGGAAAACCGAACCCGGCATCACGAAAGCTCTGGGGCGGACCGCCTGGCCAAAGAGCCGGATTCCCAACTTCTGGAACCGCTCTAAAAGCCCAGGCCCCAAAAGGCCCCAAGTTGCGGCGTCTCTTAGCGAGTTTGGCGGGGGTAGGCAAGCGCACGCGATAAAAGCTGTTGGCGGGCGGCTCCGCGCTCGTCAGTCCGCTGATCCACGCCCCTTGACTTATGCCGTCGATCGTCCGACTTCACATTGAGCGAATGAAGGAGTGGACGATGACGGAAGGCGCCAGAAGCACGATCGACCAGGGCGAAGTGGACCGCTTCTCGGCGATGGCGGCGGAATGGTGGAGCCCGACCGGTAAGTTCAGGCCGCTACACAAGTTCAATCCCGTCCGGCTTACCTACATAAGAGACAAGGCCTGCGAGAATTTCGGCCGTGATCCGAAAAGCGCCCGCCCGCTCGAAGGCCTGCGGGTGCTCGATATCGGCTGCGGCGGCGGCCTCCTGTCCGAACCTGTCGCCCGCATGGGCGCCTCCGTCACCGGCGCCGATCCGTCCGAGAAGAATATCGGCATCGCCTCTACCCATGCCAAGGCATCAGGCGTTTCGGTCGATTATCGCGCCGTCACTGCCGAGGAGCTCGCCGACGCCGGCGAGACCTTCGATATCGTCTTGAACATGGAAGTGGTCGAACACGTCGCCGACGTCGAATTTTTCATGACGACCTGCGCGAAAATGGTCCGCCCCGGCGGTCTGATTTTCGTTGCCACCATCAACCGCACGATGAAGGCGGCCGCGCTCGCCATCTTCGCCGCCGAAAACATTCTGCGCTGGCTGCCGCGCGGCACGCATCAATATGAAAAGCTGGTGCGCCCGGAAGAGCTGGAAAAGCCGCTGGCGGCAAGCGGCCTCGAGATCACCGACCGCACCGGCGTCTTCTTCAACCCACTGTCGAACCAATGGAACCTGTCCAACGATATGGACGTCAATTATATGCTGCTGGCAAAGCGGCCGGCGTAAGTCCAGGGCAGGCGCCACATGCAGGTAGCCATTGCAGCAGGCCGCGCGGACTGCGTCAGTTCACGTCTTCCGGCAAAACCGGAATGGCTGCGATCTCGATGCCCTCTTCGAGGAGTGCCTGCGCCTCGTCGAAAGTCGCCTGGCCGATGATGCCGCGAGCATCCGCCTCGCCATAATGGATCTTGCGGGCTTCCTCGGGAAACTGCGTGCCGACATCCTCGGAATTGGCCTTGACGGCCGCGACCGCCTCTTTCAGCTTCCGCAGGGCCTCCTGGCGCATGGCATCCATCGCCAATGTCTGGATCTCGTCCTTCTTCCGCGCCGTCGACACCGAAGGCGCCATCAACAGCTTGGAAATAGCAGCGGAATGACAGACGGGGCAGGTCAGGAAGCCGGTCGCGACCTGACGGTCGAAATCGGCGCTTTCGGAAAACCAGCCTTCGAATTCATGGGCATTGTCACAGGTGAGAGAATAGCGGATCAAGCGGCGACGCCTCCTGCGACTGCCCCCGCAATCTTCTCGACCGAGAATTCCCGGCCATTCCTCAGGTTCGGGATCTTGTCATGCGCGGTTTTGACCGCACTGGGATCGATCTCGGCAACGATAATGGCCTCGCCGGTGGCGCCGGCCGACGCCAGCACCGTGCCCCAGGGATCGATGATCATCGAATGGCCAAAAGTCTCGCGGCCGTCCTCATGCCGGCCGGCCTGTGCGGCGGCGATGACGAAGACACCGTTCTCGATCGCGCGTGCCCTGAGCAGAATCTCCCAATGCGCCTCGCCGGTCTGTTTGGTGAAGGCGGCGGGAACCGTCATCACCTCGGCGCCGGCAATCGCCTGGGCGCGGAAGAGCGTGGGAAACCGCACGTCGTAGCAGATCGTAAAACCTATTTCGGCAAAGGGCAGCGACAGAACACGGGCCTCCGAGCCGGCCGTATAGGCGGCACTTTCACGCCAGCTCTCGCCATTGTCGAGGTCGACGTCGAACATATGGATCTTGTCGTAGCGATTGAGGATTCGGCCGTCGGGACCGAAGAGGAAACCGCGATTGGCGATTTTGCCGTCGGCAAGGGCGATTGCCGTCGAGCCGACATGCACGTGGATGCCGAGTTCGGCGGCGAGCTCCGAGCCGGTCTTGACGATGATGTCATGCGCCTCGTCGGCAAGCACGGCGCGCGCCGCCGCGCGATCGCGCTGCAACATGCCGGTCATCTCCGGCGTCTGCACATAGATCGCGCCCTCTGCGGCGGCCTCGCGCACCAGCCGCGCCATGGCTGCGGCGTTTTTCACCGGATCGACCCCGGAACACATCTGGATGGCGGCGGCCTTGAAGCTCATCGATTTGTCCTCAGGCCGCCAGCATCGGATCGAGCTTGCCGGCCCGATCTAGCGCGAAGAGATCGTCGCAACCGCCGACATGATCGGCACCGATGAAGATCTGCGGAAAGGTGGTGCGGCCGTTCGACTTGCCGATCATCTCCTGGCGAAGATCCGGCGAAAAGGTTGCGTCGTGTTCGACGTAGTCGACGCCCTTTTCTTCGAGAAGGGACTTGGCGCGGCTGCAATAGCCGCAGAACTGCCGTGTATAGATCGTGACGGGTACCATAATCTCTCCAGACCGATGCCGGGTATTTCTGTCATATAGGCTCGGAGAGAGCCCTTGCAAAGGTTAAAACCGTTATCTCGGCCGCACCTGCCTTGCGTAATGTCCGGCTTGCCGCAGCAACCGTCGCCCCCGTTGTATAGACGTCGTCGACGAGGACGATGCGCTTGCCGAAAATGTCGTTTTCGCAACCCTTGGCAATCGCGAAAGCGCCCCTGACATTGTCCTCGCGCGCCTTCGCGCCAAGGCCAACCTGCTGGCTGGTGCGCTTGACGCGAATAAGCGTGGCTGCAAGCAGCGGCTTGCCCGAAAGCCTTGCCATATGGCGGGCAAGCTCGGCTGCCTGGTTGAACTTGCGCGCCAGCATGCGGGTGCGATGCAGCGGCACCGGGATCAGCGCATCGCAGCTTTCGACCGCCCCGTCGGAAGCGCGCAGCATCCAGGCGGCCATCATCGGCGCCAGATCGGTACGGTCGCGATATTTCAGCCCATGCACGAGATCGCGGACCGCATGGTCGTGGGTCGCAGCCGACCGCAGCCGGTCGAAGGGCGGCGGGTCCGCAATCGCCTCGGCACTGAGGATGCCGGCACCGAGATCGTGCGAGAAGGGAATGCCGAGCACCTCGCAATAGGGCCGTTCGATGAAGCGGATGCCGGACCAGCATTTTGGGCAGAGCCCGCGATGGTCGCCTGTGGAAATACCGCAGACGGAGCAGGCGGGCGGATAGAAGAAATCGGCAAGCGCCGACAACGGCCGCAAGAGATGCGCCCGCAAAAACTCTGCCGGTCTTTCGAAATCGATCGAGCCCATGCGGCTAAGACTAGAGCCTTTCCTGGTCAGATTGAAGCATTCTGTTGGCTCAAACGGAATCGGATGGTCGACCGGCCGGCGCGCGTCGTAGCCCAGTTCTACGGCCAAGCCGGCCGGTCGATCAGCCGGCCCGTTTCAGCCAACCCTCCCGCAGATTTGCCTTGCAAATCTGCGGGACTTTAGAATCGCCGGACGCACCTATTGCTTCGCATGGCGAAGCAGTGCGGCCGGTGGGCCGGGCATCTCTACGCCAGGACAGAGGCGATCGGCTCGGACGTACCAAGGGGTATGTCCGTCGCCAATCGCCTTTGCCCTGATGAAAACCTGCTCCGGCAGAATGCTTCAATCTGGCCAAGAAAGGCTCTGGCGCGTTCTGCGCGAAACGAAAATCGTCTTGCCGCCTAAACGACGCGGGACTAAGGACATCGCCATGGAAACGATCTTCGACAAGGCCCTGATCGCCGCACACCGCCATCGTGCGCTTGCCAGCAACGACCCGAAAGCCGCCTTCCTGCTCGACATCGCCGCTGAGGAAATGGCCGAGAGGCTTGCCGTCGTCGAGCGGACCTTCGAGACCGCCGTCGAGCTGCACGGCGCAACCGGGGCTGCCGCCCGTGCGGCGCTGGCGACGGGCAAGATCGGCACGATCATCCGCGTCGAAAGCGAGAAGGCCTATGCCGGGCCGGGCGAAACCTTGATCGAGGCGCCGCTCGAAGATGTGCCGCTCGAACCGCAATCGGCCAATCTCATCCTTGCGCCGCTCAGCCTGCATCTGACCAACGATACGCCTGGCGTTTTCATCCAGATTCGCCGAGCCCTGAAGCCGGACGGGCTGTTTCTCGCTGCGATCCCCGGCGCCGGGACCCTCCAGGAACTGCGCGAGGTGCTGCTGGCCGCCGAGGTCGAGATGACCGGCGGCGCAAGCCCGCGTGTCATTCCCTTCGCCGATGTGCGCGATGTTGGCGGCCTGATGCAGCGCGCCGGCTTCACGCTGCCGGTGATCGACACGGAGAACTACACGGTGCGCTATGATTCGCTCTTCCCGCTGATGCGGGATCTGCGAGCGATGGGCATGAGCAATCCGCTTGCAGCCCGCGGCCGGATGCCGCTGACACGCGCCTTCTTCCTGCGCGCAGCGGAGATCTACGCCGAACGCTATTCCGATCCCGACGGGCGCATCCGCGCCACCTTCTCGATCATCTATGTCTCGGGATGGGCTGCGCACGAGAGCCAGCAAAAGCCGCTGAAGCCCGGTTCGGCCAAGGCTCGCCTCGCCGATGCGCTGAAAGTGGACGAGCACAAGCTCAGGCAGTAATGGCCGGCTGCCTCTTCAATTCCCAGGCAGATTGTTGCCGATCGCGTTGAAAATATCCTGCAGTCTGCCGGAGAAGATACCGAGAGCAGAGACAATTGCGCCACCGATGACGGCGGCGATCAGCCCATACTCGACCGCCGTCGCACCTCTATTATCTGCAAGAAATGCCTTCAAAAAATGCATCACCCAACCCTTAGCGCGAACGGACAGCAAACGACCAATTCCACGACCATCAGGTGATGGCCGACATTTTTCAGCAACCGGCGCCGACGCCATAGCCCTGGACGACGCAGACCGAGCCGGGTGTATCCTGGAGGACGCTGCGGCGAATCGTATAACGCTTGCCGCTTTCGGCCTTCGGAATCGATCCTGTTGTCATCGTATCAAATTCAAGGGGAGCGCTGGCAAAGACACTCTTTTTCGAGGAATCCGCAAGCATCGGCGTCAGGATGAGCGTCAGCGCAACCACCGCCGTACCGAACAGAAGGGCGATATTGAGCGCACCCGTCCTGCGCGAGGCAGACGAAGCCCGTTCCTTTTCCCGGACAGCTTTCCAGAAATCATCGTCCATGACGTCAAGCCTTTTAATACACGCACGCCAGATGCTTGATTGAGGCCGATCTTTGGCAGAAGGTGTTAAACGATCCATTAATATCCACAGCCGAAAACGACACGGCGCGATAATAATCAGGTAACGCTAAAGTAAATCCTGCAGCATCGGGATGAGCGGCTCGTCGGCCGGCGGCATCGGATAATCGCGCAACGCCTGCGGCCGCACCCATTTCAGCGCCTGGCCCTCGCGGCCCTGGGGAATGCCCTCATAGCGCCGGCAGATATAAAGCGGCATCAAAAGGTGGAAGGTCTCGTAGGAATGGCTGGCGAAGGTGAGCGGCGCCAGGCAGGCGATCTTGGTCTTGATGCCTAGCTCTTCCTCGAGCTCGCGCACCAGCGTTTCTTCCGGCGTCTCGCCAGGTTCGACCTTGCCGCCGGGAAACTCCCAGAGCCCCGCAAGCGACTTCCCCTCGGGACGCTGTGCCAATAGGATACGCCCGTCGGTATCGATCAGCGCGCAGGCGGCGACCAGCAATATCTTCCGGCCTGCCTCGATCATTTCGGCTCCCGCTGCCAATAGCAATAATGATAGGCGTCGCGAAAACCGAGGCGCTCATAGAGGGCGATCGCCGGACGGTTGGAAAGCTTCACCTGCAGCCAGGCCGAACGAGCGCTGCGCATGCGTGCCCAGCGCATCGCCGAGGTCAGGATCTCGGTGCCAAGACCCTCGCGCCGCCGCGCCTCGGAGACCGAAAGCGACATGATGCCGGCAAGATCGTTGTCCTGAACGCAGAGCACGGTCGCAAGCGGGCCATCCGTCGCATTCTCGATCATGAACAGGCCGGATGGCGGCTTGATCGCCGTAATGATTTCGGCAAGCGCCGGCTTCAAGCTCAGTGGCGCCCGCTCGACGGCGAGATTGGCATCGACGAAACGGCCGACATCATGGGTCGGCAGGTGATCGAGCGTGTCCGGCAATTCCGCCTCGGCCAGATCGCAGGTCATCACGACAGTCTCGTCGAACTGCATCCAGTTCTGCTGGCGCAGAAGTTCGATCAGCACCGGCGAGGCAAGCGGCGTCTGGCGGACCACGACGGCGCGGCCATAGGCCTCGAACTTTCGGCTCGCCTTTTCCAGGCGGATTTCGACGTCGCGATGATCCGAAGGATCGAGCGGCACGATCGAATTCAACCGGTTGGACGGGTGGCCGGCCGTCAGCCGCACCTGCCAGCTGCCGTCATATTGCACGGACGCCGCCGGCCAGGCGCGGAAGCCGACAGCCTCCAGCCTGCGGACCAGCGGCAGATTGTGTGAGGAAATGGATGCCTGCGCCAATGACCGATCAGCTCCGATAGTCGCCATTGATCGCAACATATTCCTTGGTGAGGTCGCAGGTCCAGACCGTAGCCGTGCCGGCACCGAGCCCGATATCGACTTTGACGGGGATATCCTGCGCCTTCATGACATCAGAGGCGGCCTCCTCGGAATAATCCGGGTCACGCTCGCCATTGACGGCGACCCTGATGTCGCCGAACCAGATGGCGAGCCGGTCGCGATCGGCCATCTCGCCGGATTTGCCGACCGCCATGACGATACGGCCCCAATTGGCGTCTTCGCCGGCGGCCGCCGTCTTGACCAGCGGCGAATTGGCGATCGACAGTGCGATGCGCTTGGCGGCGGTATCGCTCTCGGCGCCCGTCACTGTGATCTCGAGCATCTTGGTGGCACCTTCGCCATCACGCACCACCTGCAGCGACAGATCCTTCAGCACTTCGTTGAGTGCAGCGCGGAAGGTGGCAAGGCGCGGATCATCGGCGCGTTCGATACGGGCCTGGCCGTCCTCGGCCGCCGCACCCGTCGCAAACAGCATCAGCGTATCGGAGGTGGAAGTGTCGCTGTCGACAGTCATGGAATTGAAGGTCGGGCCGACACCGTCGGACAGAAGCGCCTGCAGCGCGGCCGGTGCAATGTCGGCATCGGTGACGACGAAGGAGAGCATGGTCGCCATATCAGGCGCGATCATGCCGGCGCCCTTGGCGATGCCGTTGATCGTCACGGCCACGCCGCCGATCTCGGCGCTGCGGGTCGAAACCTTCGGGTAGGTGTCGGTCGTCATGATCGCCTTGGCGGCCTCGAACCAGAAATCGCCGGTCGCTTCGACCTGCATCCGATCCAGAACGCCTGCGAATTTGGTGGCATCGAGCGGCTCGCCGATGACGCCGGTCGAGGCCAGATAGATCTCGTTTTCAGCGCAGCCAACGGCAGCGGCAGCCGACTGCGCCGTCAGCGCGGTCGCCTGGCGGCCCTTCAGCCCGGTAAACGCATTGGCATTGCCGGAATTGACGACGACGGCGCGGGCGCTGCCATGGGGAAGATTGGCCCGGCAGAAATCGACCGGCGCCGACGGGCACTTCGAGCGGGTGAAGACGCCCGCAACGGCCGCCGGCCTGTCGAAGACCATCATCAGCACGTCGGTGCGGTTCTTGTACTTGATGCCGGCGGACGCCGTCGCCATGCGCACGCCGCGCAACGGCGGCATCGAGACGAAGGATTTCGGAGCGAGCGGAGAGACGGAACCGGACATGATAAGACCTGCCAATGAGCATTTCCAGGCGAATTGGAAACCGGTTCGCCGTCCGGAAATGCGACAACAAACGATGCCGGAGCATGATGCCGAAAGTGTCGGCGTTTTTCGACGACATCATGCTCTGCTTTTTGATTTGGAAGGGCCCGGAAGAACCGGGCCCCGATGCGATGATTACTGCTGCGGCGCCGGCGCGACGGGCTCGCTGCCCGGCTCCGGCTGCTTGTTGGCCTGGTCGTAACCCTTGCGCAGCGTCTCGTCCGAGATCTCGATCTTGGCGGAGGCCTTCGCCTTGTTCAGAAGCTCAAGATACTTGTCGCGCATGACGAGCTGACGAACCTGATCCTGCACCTGCTCGAAGGGCGGCGGCGGAGCGTCGCGCTTGTCCTCGACCTTGATGACGTGGAAGCCGAAATCGGTCTTGACGGGTGTCTTGGAATAGGTGCCCTTCTCCAACGCGAAGGCTGCGTCCTCGAATTCCTTGACCATGCGGCCGCGCGAGAAATAGCCGAGATCGCCGCCTTCCGACTTGTTCGGATCGGTGGACTTTTCCTTGGCGAGTTCGGCAAAATCCTTGCCGGCGTCGAGCTGCTTGATGATGTCCTTGGCTTCGTCCTCGGTCTTGACGAGGATGTGACGGGCGTGGACTTCCTCCTGCTTCGGCAGGGCAGCGACTTCCTTGTCGTAGCGGGCCTTGACTTCCTCAGGCGTCACGATGTCGACGACATGCTTCTTGAAATAGGCGTTGTGCAGCTCGCGATCGGTGAGATACTGCATGCGCCTCTTGAATTCGTCGGTCTGATCGAGCTTCTCGGCCGCAGCGTCGGCGGCGAGCAGCTTCACGTCGATGGCGGCGGAAAGGGCTGCGACCTTCTTCTGGTCATCGGGGAGCTGCGCCAGCTGCGGGTCGAGATTGGCGACGGCAAGGTCGAGTTCCGACTGGTGGATCTCCAGATTGCCGACCTTGGCGATGACGGCGTCATCGGCATAGGCCGGGGCCTGGAGCGCAACAAAAGTTGCGAACGCCAGAACGGCAAGTTTGTTGGTGCTCAACATGAAATACCCTTCACAGTTACATCGCCGGTTTCAGCATCGCCTGAATCCAGCCCAAAATAGCCATCAACACCGGATTGTGGCCTTTCTGTATCCGCCAAATCCGTTGACATCATTCGACCCCCCTCTTATCTGTCACGCAACCTCGCGTCCAGAACAGTTTCCGGGCGTTTTAAGGCGCGCGCCTGATTTTCGGCTGGGCCGCGAATAAGAAACGTCGGGGATGAATATTGAGAAAGGACCAGTCATATGGTCAGCTTTGGCGGTATAGCCCGCAAGTTATTTGGTTCTTCCAATGACCGCCGCGTGCGGTCCTTCCAGCCGAACGTCACTGCCATCAACTCTATCGAAGAGAAGACGAAGGCCCTGACGGACGAGCAGCTCGCGGCAAAGACCGTGGAGTTTCGCGCCCTGCTCGCCGAGGGCAAGACCCTCGACGACATTCTGATCCCGGCCTTTGCCGTCGTGCGCGAAGCCTCGCGCCGCGTTCTCGGCCTGCGACCTTTTGACGTACAGCTGGTCGGCGGCATGATCCTGCATTCGAATGCGATCGCCGAGATGAAGACCGGCGAAGGCAAAACCCTCGTCGCCACCCTGCCGGTCTATCTGAACGCGCTTTCCGGCAAGGGCGTGCACGTCGTCACCGTCAACGATTACCTCGCCCAGCGCGACGCCGCCACCATGGGCCGAGTCTACGGCTTCCTCGGCATGACCACCGGCGTCATTGTCCACGGCCTCTCCGACGAGGAGCGTCGCGCGGCCTATGCCTGCGACATCACCTATGCCACCAACAACGAACTCGGCTTCGATTATCTGCGCGATAACATGAAGTACGAGAAGAACCAGATGGTCCAGCGCGGCCATAACTTCGCGATCGTCGACGAAGTGGACTCGATCCTGGTCGACGAGGCGCGCACGCCGCTGATCATCTCCGGTCCGCTCGACGACCGCTCCGAACTCTATAATACGATCGACGCCTTCATTCCGCTGCTGGCGCCCAGCGACTACGAGATCGACGAGAAGCAGCGCTCCGCCAACTTCTCCGAAGAAGGCACTGAGAAGCTGGAAAACCTGCTCCGCCAGGCCGGCCTCCTGAAGGGCAACGCGCTCTACGACATCGAGAATGTCGCGATCGTCCACCACATCAACAATGCGCTGAAGGCCCACAAGCTCTTCCAGCGCGACAAGGACTATATCGTCCGCAACGACGAAGTCGTCATCATCGACGAGTTCACCGGCCGCATGATGCCGGGCCGCCGTTATTCGGAAGGCCAGCACCAGGCGCTGGAAGCCAAGGAAAAGGTGCAGATCCAGCCGGAAAACCAGACGCTGGCCTCGATCACCTTCCAGAACTACTTCCGCATGTACGGCAAGCTCGCCGGCATGACCGGTACGGCGCAGACGGAAGCGGAAGAATTTGGGAATATCTACAATCTCGATGTCATCGAGGTTCCGACCAACCTGCCGATCAAGCGCATCGACGAGGACGACGAGGTCTACCGGACCTTCGACGAGAAGTTCAAGGCGATCATCGAGGAAATCCTCGATGCCCATAAGCGTGGCCAGCCGGTGCTGGTCGGCACCACCTCGATCGAGAAGTCGGAGCTGCTTGCCGAACGCTTGCGCAAGCAAGGCTTCAACGACTTCCAGGTGCTGAACGCCCGCTACCACGAGCAGGAAGCCTATATCGTCGCCCAGGCCGGCGTGCCGGGTGCCGTCACCATCGCCACCAACATGGCCGGCCGCGGCACCGACATCCAGCTCGGCGGCAACCTCGACATGCGCATCGAGCGCGAACTCGGCGATGTCGAAGCCGGTCCGGAGCGTGACGCCCGGATCCAGGCGATCGTCGAGGAGATCAAGGAACTCAAGCAGAAGGCGCTCGCCGCCGGCGGTCTCTACGTCATCGCCACCGAACGCCATGAAAGCCGTCGCATCGACAACCAGCTGCGCGGCCGTTCCGGCCGTCAGGGCGACCCCGGCCGCTCGAAGTTCTACCTGTCGCTTCAGGACGATCTGATGCGCATCTTCGGCTCCGACCGCATGGACAGCATGCTGACCAAGCTCGGCCTCAAGGAGGGCGAGGCGATTGTCCATCCCTGGATCAACAAGGCCCTGGAGCGCGCCCAGAAGAAGGTCGAAGCCCGCAACTTCGATATCCGCAAGAACCTTCTGAAATATGACGACGTTCTCAACGACCAGCGCAAGGTAATTTTCGAACAGCGCCTCGAGCTGATGGAAGCGGCCAATATTTCCGAAATGGTCTCCGACATGCGCCGCGAGGTAATCGAGGACATGGTCGAAAAGCATATCCCCGAGCGCGCCTATGCCGAACAATGGGATGCTGCCGGCCTGAAGACCGGTGCTTTGAACATCCTCAATCTCGATCTGCCGATCGAGGACTGGGTGAAGGAAGAAGGTATCGGCGAAGACGATATCCGCGAGCGGCTGACGCAAGCCACCAATGCCGCCTTCACGGAAAAAGCCGAGCGTTTCGGCGACGACATCATGCATTATGTCGAGCGCTCGATCGTCATGCAGACGCTCGATCATCTCTGGCGCGAGCATATCGTCAATCTCGACCATCTGCGCTCCGTCATCGGCTTCCGCGGCTATGCCCAACGCGATCCGCTGCAGGAATACAAGTCGGAAGCCTTCGAGCTCTTCACGGCGCTGCTCAACAATCTGCGCGAGGCCGTCACCGCCCAGCTGATGCGCGTCGAGCTGGTGCAGCAGGCGCCCGCCGAGCCCGAACCGCCGCTGATGCAGGCCCATCACCTGGATCCGACGACCGGCGAAGACGATTTCGCCCCAGCGATCTACCAGGCATCGGAAGTCATCGTTTCTCCCGAAAACCGCAACCCGGATGACCCGGCCACCTGGGGCAAGGTCGGCCGTAACGAGACCTGCCCCTGTGGTTCCGGCAAGAAATACAAGCATTGCCACGGCGCCTTCGAGCAGGTCTGAGGCAAGCCGCAACGATCCTGAAAATGCCGCCTTCGGGCGGCATTTTCTTTTCTCCGGCGACGTCTCGCGATTGTAACTCAGCGTCGGGCAGCAAGCCCGATCCGGAACCGTTTCTTAACCCTGTTCTGTCAAGACTTCAGGCGCGATTTGCCTGACCTTAGAGTTTTGCGTGTTCATCATGGCGGTCATAGAAACAGCGGAGAAGATGCTGCCCGCGGGCCTGCGCCCGATCGGCGGCCGAACGCTGCGCATGCTTGCGGCCGTGCTCACGGAACGCGGCGAGAAGGCGGCCGCCCAGCGCATGGCGCTGACGGCCTTTTCGATCCGTATCCTCAGCGCGGCTCTCGCCTTCGTCTCCCAGATCGTGCTCGCCCGGCTGATGGGCGAATATGAATACGGCATCTTCGTTTTCGTCTGGGTGCTGGTCGTCGTCTTCGGCGATCTCTCATGTCTCGGCTTCCACACGGCGATCATCCGCTTCCTGCCGCAGTACAGGGCAGCGGGCGCTTTCGAGGAAATCCGCGGCCTGACCGGGACGGCGCGCATCTTTGCGCTGCTTTCCGGCACGGCGGTGCTCGCCGCCGGCACGCTCGGTCTGCATTTCTTCGGCGACATGATCCAGGTCTATTATCTCGTCCCGATCTTCATCGGCCTGCTTGCCATGCCGATGATCGCGCTCGGCGACATTCTGGAAGGCACGTCGCGGGCCAACCACTGGCCGGTGATGGCGCTGAGCCCGGTCTATATCGTCCGCCCGATCCTCATCATCCTCTTCATGCTCATCGCCATTGCCATCGGCGCCGAGCACACCGCCGTCACTGCGATGCAGGCAGCACTCGTCGCCACCTTCGTCACCGCGCTCGGCCAGTATGCCGCAACGCTCTATCGCCTTCGCCGGCATTATGATGAGGGCCCGCGCAAGGTTGATTTCGTCGCCTGGTTCAGCGTCGCCTTTCCGATTTTCCTGATCGAGGGCGTGAGCTTCCTGCTCACCAATTCCGATGTCGTCGTCGTCGGCATCTTCCTCGAACCGCACGATGTCGCCATCTATTTCGCCGCCGCCAAGACGATGGCGCTGGTGCATTTCATCAATTTCTCGGTCAAGGCAGCCTCCGGCCCGCGCTTCTCCTCGATCATCGCCGAAGGCGACCACGGACAGCTGGCGATCGCTGCCATCGACGCCGCCCGCTGGACCTTCTGGCCGGCGCTCGGTGTCGGCCTTGCCGTGCTTGCGGCCGGCCATCTGCTGCTATCGCTCTTCGGCGGCGCCTTCACATCAGGCTATCTGGTCATGGCGATCCTGCTCGCCGGCATCCTCGCCAAGTCGCTGGTCGGCCCCGCCGAAACGTTGTTGATGATGGCAGGCAAGCAGAACCTCTGCGTCGCACTCTATGCCGGCGCACTGACGGCCAATGTCAGCCTCAACCTCGCTTTGATCCCGCATTACGGCATCGAGGGCACGGCGATTGCCACGGCCTCGGCCATGGCGGTCGAGGCGATCCTGCTGCATCTCGCCGTGCGCCGCACGCTCGGTATCGTCCTGTTCGCCTTCGCCAGCCCCTCCGCCGCAACGCCAGAAATGAGAGTTCGATAGATGGTGCGTGTTCCCCCCGTTACCGAAAGCACCAACAGCGCCGCCAACCGCATGGTGCATGATCTCGCCGCCCTGCATTTCGAAGCGCCGCAGGCCGAGGCCCGCGCCGAGATCGGCCGGTCGGGGCGCGAACTCTGCCTCTATCCCGGCAAACTCGGCTATGAACTTCAGGATGAGCTCGATTTCCTCTCCAACCGGGCGATGGAACCGAACGTCTTCTTCTCCGGCCGCTTCCTCGCCCCCGCTATGCCGCGGCTTGAGGACCGGCAGGTGAACTTCGCCCTGATCCGCGACCACAATGCCGGCCGCAGCCGCATGCGCTTCCTGATGCCGTTTTCGGTCGACAGGCCCGGTTTTGCCGTCGGCCCGTCGATCATCCGCGGCTGGTCGAACAGTTTCGGCCCGCTCGGCACGCCGCTCGTCGATGCCGAGGATGCTGCCGAGACCCTCGACAATCTCTTCGAGGCACTGACCGTGCGCGATCTCAATCTGCCCGGCATACTGGTTCTGCCGGATCTGCGGCTGAACGGCATCTTCGTGCGCATGCTCAAGGCTGTGGCGCTCAGCCGCAACCTTCCCGTCACCGTCACCAATCCTTACCAGCGCCCGATGCTGCAGAGCGACGAAGAGGCGCCGGCCTATCTCGGCAAAACCATCTCCTCCTCGCATATGCGCGAAATGCGCCGTCAGTGGCGCCTGCTGGAGGAACAGGGAACGGCGGTCTATGCCGTCGCGCGCCAGCCGCGCGAAATCCATATCCGCTTCGAGGAATTCCTGGCGATGGAAGCCGGTGGCTGGAAGGGCAAGCGGCGAAGCGCTCTCGTCACCGATCGCTATCACACGGCCTTTGCCCGCGAGGCGGTGTCGAACCTTGCCGCCGTCGATGCCGTGCGTATTCACACGATCGATCTCAATGGCAAGGCGATCGCCGCCATCGTCGTCCTGATGATGGGCGGCGAAGCCTATACCTGGAAGACCGCCTATGACGAGAACTATGCCCGCTATTCGCCGGGCAAGCTCTTGATGAGCGAGCTCACCGAATGGCATCTCGACGACGCCAATATCGTGCGTTCCGATTCCTGTGCCGTCTCCGATCATCCGATCATGAGCCGCTTCTGGCAGGAGCGCGAGGAGATGGGAACGCTGGTGATCGGCCTGACGCAGAACGGCGACCGCGACATGCGCCAGGTCTCGGCCCAACTCCATATGTACCGCAGCACCCGCAATATGGCGAAGATGCTGCGCGAGAAGATCATGTCGCTTGCCGGCCGGGGCTAATTTTCGGCCGCCGCCCTTTCGCGCAGCAGCCGGCGGATCACCTTGCCGGTGGTCGTCAGCGGCAAGGCGTCGATGAATTCCACCTCGCGCGGATATTCGTGCATCGAAAGCCGCGTCTTCACCCATTCCCTGATATCGGCGGCCAGCGCCTCGCTTGGATGATGGCCTGGTGACAGCACGATATAGGCCTTGACGATCTCGGTGCGCACGGCATCGGGTTTGCCGACGGCGGCGGCGAGCTGCACGGCGGGATGGCCGATCAGACAATCCTCGATCTCGGCCGGGCCGATGCGATATCCCGACGAGGTGATGACGTCGTCGTCGCGGCCCTCGAAGGTGATGTAACCCTCGGCGTCCTGCCGGCCGATATCGCCGGTGAGCAGCCAGCCTTTGGCGAACTTCCGCTCGGTCGCCGCCGCATCGTTCCAGTAGCCGAGGAACATGACGGGGTCGGGACTGGCAATGGCGATCTGGCCCGGTTCGCCGGCCGGCAATTCATCGCCCGCTTCGCTGACGATGGCAACGCGATGCCCCGGGACCGCCCGTCCGATGGCGCCAGCCTTGGTGACGCCATGGGCAGCACTCGACGAGAGTACGAAATTGCACTCCGTCTGGCCGTAAAATTCGTTGATAGTGATGCCGAGCGTACGCCGCGCCCATTCGTAAGTCTCACGGCCGAGCGCCTCGCCGGCCGAGCCGATGGTGCGCAGCACCAGATCATATTTCGAACGCGGATCGGCAACGGATCGCATCAGCCGCAGCGCCGTCGGCGGAATGAAGGCATTGCGCACGTTCATCTCCGCCATGATGCGATAGGCCATGTCGGCATCGAATTTCTGCGCCGGCGACGAGACGACGGGAACGCCGAGCAGCAGGCTCGGCAGCAGCGCATTGAGCAGACCGCCCGCCCAGGCCCAGTCGGACGGCGTCCAGACCTTGTCGCCCACTCTCGGAAAGCCCTCATGGGCAAACTGCATACCCGGAATATGGCCGGGCAGAACGCGATGGCCATGCAGCGCGCCCTTGGGCGGCCCCGTTGTTCCCGAGGTGAAAATCATCAGCGCCGGATCGTCGGGACCGGTCCTGGCAACGTCGAAGACAGAGGGATGGCCGTTCACCAGATCGCCAAAGGCAACCGCATCGACATCCGCCCGGTCGATGCTGACGACATGTTTCAGCATCGGCAGGCAATCGCGGATCTGCCGGATGCGCTCGAGACCGAAACCATTGGTGACAATTGCTGCAACACCTGCTGCCTTCAGCCGGTATTCCAGCGCCTCGACGCCGAAGAGCAGCGCCAGCGGCAGCGCGACCGCGCCGGTCTTGTAGATCGCCACATGTGCGATCACCGTCTCGAAGGATTGCGGCAAGAGCAGCGCGACACGATCGCCGCGCTCCACCCCAAGCGAAACGAGCGCATTGGCGAAGGCCGAGGACTGGTCTGCAAGGGCGCGATAGGTCATCACGCGGTGATGGCCATCCGGGCTGAAATGCTCGAGACAGACGCGCTCCGGATCTCTCGTGGCCCAGTCGTCGCTGACGGCGCGGCCGATATTGAAATCTTCGGGAATCCGCCACGAAAAATCGCGATAGAGATCGTCGTAGCGATCATGGGGCGGCAGTTTCATAGGCAAAATCCGGTGAATGTTGCACCAGCTAACACCTTGTGCTGCAATTGCGCAAGCGGCCGGTCCGGGCGGCGATGACTGCCCGGCTTCAAAGCCATCACGCATAGTTGCACGCATGGCAGAACGGATTCTTCGCCAGGTGCCCTGCGACTTTGCCGGCTTTCGCACTAGATCATGGAAGCCGCCGGGGGCCACCAATTCATCACGGAGCCGTTTCATGGAATACGCAAAATTTGGGAAGACCGGACTGGAAGTGTCGAAAATCTGCCTGGGCTGCATGACCTTCGGCGATCCCGGCCGCGGCAATCATGCCTGGAGCCTCAGGGAAGACGAAAGCCGGACGATGATCAGGCAGGCAATCGACCTCGGCATCAATTTCCTCGACACCGCCAACACCTATTCCAACGGTTCCTCGGAGGAGATCGTCGGCCGCGCCATCAAAGATTTCGCCAAACGCGAGGATATCGTGCTGGCGACCAAGGTGTTCAATCGCATGCGGCCGGGCCCGAACGGCGCCGGCCTGTCACGCAAGGCGATCTTCGACGAGATCGACAACAGTCTGCGTCGCCTCGGCACCGACTATGTCGATCTCTACCAGATCCACCGGTTCGACTATACGACGCCGATCGAGGAAACGCTGGAAGCGCTGCACGACGTGGTCAAATCGGGCAAGGCGCGTTATATCGGCGCTTCCTCCATGTATGCCTGGCAGTTCGCCAAGGCGCTCTACGTCTCCAGGCTGAACGGCTGGACCGAATTCGTCAGCATGCAGGACCACCTGAACCTGCTCTACCGCGAGGAAGAGCGCGAAATGCTGCCGCTCTGCGAGGATCAGAAGATCGCCGTCATCCCCTGGAGCCCGCTGGCCCGCGGCCGCCTGACCCGCGACTGGGACGAGACGACGGCACGCAGCGAAACCGACGAATTCGGCAAGACGCTCTACACCCAGTCCATCGATGCCGACCGCAGAATCGTCGAGGCGGTGGCCGAGATCGCCAGGACCCGCAACATCTCCCGCGCCCAGGTCGCAACCGCCTGGATCCTGCAGAAGAGCGCGGTGACCGCGCCGATCATCGGTGCCTCCAAGCCGAACCATTTGCAGGACGCCGTTGCCTCGCTCTTGGTCAAGCTTACCCCCGAGGAAATCGCGGCACTGGAAGCACCCTACATCCCGCACGCCGTCGCCGGCTTCAAGTAGTCAGCCAGCCGGCTTCTCAGCAGGCATGAGCGAGGCAGATCCCTCTCCGCGCCCGCGCGGAGGGGGAGATCGGCATTATGACTATTCCACGACCGATCTTACATCCGGCTGCCGGGGTCGAGCTGCCGGCGCATCGTCACCAGAAATTGCTCGGCAAGCGCCCTATCCTCGACCGCGCGGGCAAGAATGACGGCGCCCATCATCGACGAGAGCGTCGTCGCGGCATTGGCCCGGCGTTCTTCTTCAGTCTCGCCGGGAACGATATCGGCGAGCGTGTCGACCAGCACGGACAGCCCGTCGCTGAAGACCGCGCGGACAGCCCCCCGGCTGCGGCTCACCTCCTGGATCAGCGTTGCGAAGACGCAGCTGCCACCCGGATCGTCGACCGTGCGCCAGTGAATATAATGGTCGAGAAGTGCTGCCAGCGGCCGGTCCGGCGATTCGGCGATGTGCTCTTTCCACCGCGTTTCCACTCTGTCGATCAGCTTGCGGCTGACCTCGAGCGCCAGATCGTCCTTCGAACTGAAATGACCGTAGAAGCCGCCATGCGTCAGCCCCGCCGCCTTCATGATGTCAGCAACGCCGACCCCGTCGAAACCGTTCTCGCGGAAAAGCACGCCCGCAACGCTCAGGATCTTTTCGCGGTTTTCGGCAAATTTCTCGCGGCTGACCCGCATTTTTCGTCTCCAGAAATAGTCGCTTGACAAAATATATGACGTCCATCATCAATACGCAAGAAATATGATGACCATCATGTAAATCGGTCCTGTACTTTCGCGAACCTGAATTCGAACGGAATCTTGCCCATGGTTTCCACAGCCCTCGCCTCCACCCTTGCCCGGCGCAACATCCATTACGGCTGGGTCGTCGTTGCCGCGACCTTCCTCACCATGCTGGTCACCGCCGGCGCCATGGGCGCACCCGGCGTTCTCATCAAGCCACTGCAGGACGAGTTCGGCTGGGAGACCTCGCAGATTTCCTCGGCGCTGGCGATCCGTCTGATCCTGTTCGGTTTCATGGGTCCGTTCGCCGCCGCCTTCATGAATTATTTCGGCGTGCGCAAGGTCATCGTCTTCGCGCTCGCCCTGATCGGCGCCGGCTTCGTCGGTTCGCTGTTCATGACCACGCTGTGGCAGTTGCTGCTGCTCTGGGGCATCGTCGTCGGCTTCGGCACCGGTCTGACAGCCATGGTGCTCGCCGCGACGATCTCCTCCCGCTGGTTCACCAGGCATCGCGGCCTCGTCGTCGGCATGCTTTCGGCAAGCTCGGCCACCGGCCAGCTCGTCTTTCTGCCGCTGATGGCCGAGCTGACGGAACGCTACGGCTGGCGCTCGACGGTGTTTTTCGTCTGCGCCATGATCATGGTCGCAGCCCTTGCGGTGCTCGCCTTCATGCGCGACCGCCCGGCCGACCTCAACCTGCCGGCTCTCGGCGAAACGCAGGTGACGCCGCCGCCGGCAGCCACCTCGCTCGGCGTCGCGCTGATGACGCCGATCACCGTCCTCAGGGAAATCTCGAAGACCTCGACCTTCTGGATCCTCTTCGCCACCTTCTTCATCTGCGGCCTCAGCACCAACGGCCTGATCCAGACCCATTTCGTCACCCTCTGCGGCGATTTCGGCATCGTGCCCGTGGCCGCCGCCAGCGTGCTCGCCGTCATGGGCATCTTCGATTTCTTCGGCACGATCGGCTCCGGATGGCTCTCCGATCGGTTCGACAATCGCTGGCTGCTGTTCTGGTATTACGGCCTGCGCGGCCTCTCGCTGCTCTACCTGCCCTTCAGTGATTTCAGCTTTTACGGCCTTTCCATCTTCGCCATTTTCTACGGCCTTGACTGGATCGCCACCGTGCCGCCGACCGTCAAGATCGCCGCCGACCGCTTCGGCCGCGAAAAGGTCGGCCTCGTTTTCGGCTGGGTCTTTGCCGGCCATCAGCTGGGAGCCGCCACCGCCGCCTATGGCGCCGGCCTCTCGCGCACGGAGCTTTCGAGCTATCTGCCCGCCTTCTTCGTCGCTGGCGCCTTCTGCCTGCTGGCCTCGATCCTGGCGATCACATTGAAGAAGTCCGGCCTCAGCAGCCCGGCCCCCGCTGCAGCCCATTGATATCGACCGGACCCGGCCTCGAAACGAGGCCGGGTCTCTCCACCGGATCGGTCTGATAACTTCGCTTGCCCGTCTTGCGCGCGCAGGCGCTCGCATGTTAGACAGCCGCCCGTTCGTATCCGTTGCCCCATTGGCGGAATTGGTAGACGCGCTCGACTCAAAATCGAGTTTCGAAAGAAGTGCTGGTTCGACCCCGGCATGGGGCACCACTCTCTTAAATCGTCATTGATCTCATTGAGAGTTTTCGGCCTTTTTGCCCCACATTTTTCAACCCCTGAAAGCGTGGGACAAATTTGTGCTAATTTTGTTCCGGGATTAGCTTCCGGATTGCGCCTGCTGCGATCTTCTTGCGGCGGGCTTTTTTAGTGTAGACGGTCGTCTGGTTCTTCGTGGTCCAACCGAAAATCGCCATCAGTTCCTCGTCGGTCGCGCCGTTTTCGGCGGCGATCGTGGCGCCGGCCTTGCGCAGGCCGTGGGTGGTGCAGTGGGGCAGTCCAGCCTGGTCGCACCAATCACGCATCTTGTTGCCGAGGCCGTTGGTGGTGAAGGGCTTGCCGAATTCGGTGATCAGGAAGGTGAGGTTTCCGGTCTCGCTTTCGTCGATCGTCTTCTGCAACTCGGGGAGCACCGGGATATCGATAACAACGCCGCTGCTCTTTTTCGTCTTTTCCGGCCGAATGGTGAGCTGCCCGTCGCGAACGTGTTGTCGACCGACGATCGCCAGGCCATCGAGCCGCAAGCCGGTGTAGAGCGCCAGGTGCAGCATCAGCCGCGCCTTCGATCCTGCCGGATGCCTCGCCTCATACTGATGGACTTCGGCGACCGTCCATGTGTGATAGCCGTCGCCGGAATAGAGCAACTTGATCTTCGCTGCCGGATTTGTCTCGGCGAGGTCGTTATCGATCGCCCATGAGAACATCGCTGAGATCGCGCGCTTGACCTCGTTCTGCGCTCCCGGCGTGCTGCGCAGCTCGTCCCGCATCTTCAGCACATGCCGGCGCTTCAGATCGATGAAAGGCAGGCCGCCGACACGCGCCTTTTTCTTGCCGAAGCGATGCTCGGCGATTTCCTCAAGCATGTTGGCTCGCCGCGACCACAGGAGCGGGTTGATCTTGCCGACCGTCCTGCGCTTGTATTCACCGATCAGCCAATCAATCGTGCCGGCCTTGGCTTCACGAGGAGCCTGCGGCTTCGGAGCGGTCTTCTCTCCGGGCGAGACATAGGGAATGCCGAGACGGGCGCAGGCAACCTCGTCTGTGAACTCATCCGTGCCGGGCGCCTGGTGCAGTCGCACCTTCTGGCGGCCGGGGGCGCGGAAGTAATAGCGCGGCTCTCTCGTTCGCCAGTCGCGATCGAGGCTCACGCCCTTCGGCAATTTCGTTTCAATCTTCTTCTGCATCGTCAAAAGCATTGCCCGCAACCGGTTCGTCGTCAAGGTCGCCGAAGATCGGGCCTTTGTGGGGCAGCGCTCGGAAAGCGCGAACGACTTCCTCGACGTCATAGACGAGCCTGCCGCCGATGACGCGCGGCCCTGGCATCGTGCCGGCAGTGACGCATTTGTCATAAAGGGTCGGGCCGATACCGATCAAGGCTGCAGCCTGTTCGCGGCTGATGCCGATCGGCGGCAGGGATGATGGGAGGACTTCGTGTTTTTGAACCTTCACGTCATGCCTCCTCGCAGACCATCGGCGGTCCGCCGTTGTGGCCGATCTGGGCAGCTGCCTTGCGGGCTTCCCATTGCCGAAGCATGTTTCGCCTGCGGGTGACGAGCTGCAGGTGCTGCTCGGAATCGTAACGGATGCAGAGACGGTTCCGGCAAACGTGGTCCAGCTCTTTCTTGCCGGGAATATAGCCGTGCTCGTTGGTCCACAGGACGATGTGCACGGCGACCGTTTGCCCGTTGAGGCTCATTCTGGGATAGCCGGCACCCCGCCCTTCCTTGCCCGAGGTCGGGCCGGTCCAGACCCAGCAACCGGTCACTGGATCGATGCGGACGCGGGCCATGATCTTTTCGCGGATGCGGTCGCGGCGAGACATCAGGCAACGTCCTCCCCTTGTGGAGGTGGTGGGGAGCGGACGACACGGCGGAAGTGGTGAGCATATGCTCCAACTGCTTTCCAATAGGCGGCCATTGGCCCCTTATTTTTCGCCCACGACTGCTGCGCCCTGTTGCGGGCATCTGTGACCAGATCGCCAAGAATATCAGCGACGATCTCGCGGGCTTCCGGGGAAAGCTCCTCAAGCCGCTTTACAGCCGGGAGGGCGAGGACGGGATTACGGACCTCGCGACGAATGCTGCGCTCAAGCACTGGCGCAACCCTCCAACTTCATGGCGAACCCTCTTGCAATTTCTGAGTGCCGTGAGACAGTTCTCGCGAGAACAAAAGGGGAGATCGTGCCTGTGTCCGTGATCCGCGCATTTGTCGGCGACTTCTCAAATGAAGAAGTCCTCGCCTGGATAGACGAAGTTCTTCTCGCAAATGAGAATTTGAAACCGAAAGGGATCCGGGTCAGCAATAGCCTGCATACGCGCGGGATTGAGGGAACGTTTCGGGAAGTTCCGATAGCCATGTCTCCGGGACTGTACCCGGATGACCAAGTCGAGGTCGTTTTCGAGGCTGACGAGGGCGCCGCATGACCGCGCGTGATCGTTGGACACAGACATTGAAATGCCCCGTGTGTGGAAAAACAGGTACGGCGGAGGTTTCGCAGGCTGACGGGTGGGAGTTCGAGCGAGACCAGTCTACTCGTGTCGACCACACTCCGGGCGGCTTTGACTACGAAACTGACAAGGATGGCCATCCTCGGTTCTTCTGCTCGGAGCACAAAACGCCCGCGTGACCATTTGATGAAATCAGACATCTGCGCTGACCTCATGTGAGGGAGGTGTTTGCCTCTATTGGCGCGACGCGGGTTCGGTAATATTTTCTTCAGGTTGGCGACTCGGAGTGGGTAATGGGTTATCGCGAAGACGAGCGGGATAAGGCGTTGGAGCAAGTGCCGCTTTTTGTGGCTGATCCGGTCCAATGGCCAGACGGCGTTCGCACCGTTGGAATCGATGAACTCAACAACCTCGGTATCGATCGCGAGGGCGTCCTTCATTGGAATGGGCGAGTGATAACGCTTGAGAAGCGGCTGACGCTCTCGTTTTGGCAGAAGATCTCGGCAGTGATCGTAACTGCAGCTGCCGCCTTGGTTTCCCTGAGCACTATTATCCAAGGTCTCGCGGCGTACAGCACATGGGCCTGCCCCATGGGCTTGCCCTCCATTTGCCCTTGAGCTCGAATCCACCGCCTGCAATGAGGGCGGTGGGGTGTGGATGTGATCGACGACCGCATTCTCGACGTCGATGCCGCCCTCCAAACAGTCTGAAAACATGGCTGTGAGAGACGCGGCTTGGCGCTCCATTATTTCCAAATGGCTCACGGGTAATTCCTCCATGCTTCGAAATCCGCGCGCAGCGAAAGCCATCGCTGGCGAGCGTTTTCGTCAGTGTTGATTTCGCCTCGGGACTGGACGTTGAGGATTGAGCGGACTCGGCTCTCGACCCGAATGCTGTCGCCGGCGCTTTCGAGGCCGTGTCGCTCGATCAGGTACTGGCGGAACGCCTGGCTGTTGCATTTCATGGCGCACTCGGCGGCATGATCCTTCGGCTGCTCCTGGCGTTGCTCGGGCTGGCGCAGCGATTGACGCGGCTTCAGCCGGCGGATCTCGTCGAAGGCGTCTTTCAGCAGGCGCAACAGGAAGCTGACGTCGGAATGCGCACCAATCAGGAAATCCCGATCCGGCCAGTCGCAATCGGCCGTCGTCTCGACGATGGCGACCGGCGGCGTTCCCGGCACGACGCGCGCGAAGATCGCCTTGCTATCGGCCGACAGCGACCAATCGGTGCTGGCGTCGGCGTGGCGGACGCGGATCTGCTGCAGGCGCTGGACGTCGGCGGGAGAGGCCATCAGCGCATCGTCCTCTCGTATTCGACGACGACGCTCGGCACTTCCTGCCATGCCGGCGAGAACCCGGCATGCCCTTCGTCCAAAGCGTGACACAGAGCGGCATTCGACAGGCGGCGCCGCAGATCCTCGGCCAGGCAAAGGCGCAGGTGATGCCGACCGTGGGCGCTTATCAGCGCGATCGGGCGGGCGGAGATTATCGCAATGGCATCTGACATCATCGAGTGGCCCGGCGACCTGCTGACGCCGGGCGAATGCCGGCCGAACCTGGTGCCGTTCACGCGCTCCGGCGGCCGGTCGCTTGGCGGGGTGCAGCCGTCGGTTCGAACCGATCTCGGCTATTGGTCGATCGAGTATCACGACGTGCCGCTTTTTGGCGCCGACAAGATGCGGACCTTCGAGGCGATCAAGGATATCCTCTCCGGCAGCTCGGGACGGATTGCCGTTCCGATCTTTGCGCCGGATCGGGCGCCCTTCGTCGATGGCATCCCGGTGACGCCGGAGATGCTGCCGCATGATGATGACGCCTATCTCGACGACGATACCGGTTATCTGCAGGGCGCGATCTCGATCGTGTCGGAAGGGGTGACGCCGATCGGCGTGACCGTGATGCAACTACGGATCATCGAAGGCGATTCTTCGCTTTCCGGAACCTTGTTCAGCTTCAATCACGCCCTCTACCGGGTCGGCCAGGTGCTTACCGTCGAAGGCGATGTGCGGACGGTACGCATCTCCCCGACCGTGCGGGAAGTCATTCCCGATGGATCGAGCCTCGAATTTGACCGGCCGACCTGCCTTTGCAACCTTGTCGACGATCGCGGGATGGACAACGGCTCGAATATGACCGGCCACGAGAGCGTCAGCGTCAGCTTCTACGAAGATACGAATTACTGGAACATGCTTGCCCTGGGGCAGATCTGATGGCGAGCCTTCGTATCCTTTGCCAGATCGATTTCCCGTCACAGGTCGTTCGCCTCTATCATGGCTCTGGCGGTCCATTCGTCGATGCGGATGGGAAAATCTGGCGGGCCTGCGTCTTGACCAAGGATGCGCTTGATCAGGTGGAGATGGCGATCAATGCCGAGGCATTCACCTTGTCGTTGACGCTGAATGGCGTCGATGAGGCGGTCTCAGGCGTCATCTGGGAAGACTATCAGGCCGGAGAAATTATCGGGACGCGGAAGCGCATCCTGCTGCAGGAACTCGACGACTTCGAGCAACCAGTCGGAGACCCGGACGTCATGTTCACGGGTATGATTGACAATCTGATATTCGACGATGCGGTGAGCGGCGATAACGTTCTTTCAGCGATCACGATCGAGGTGACGAACCGCTTCACGCTGCGGACGCTCACAAACGGCGCCGTGCTGTCAGACGTCGATCAGCGGGCGCGTTCGTCGATCCTCAATCCTTCTGCCTCTCCGGATCGCTTCTGTGAGCGGATACCGGGCCTGATCGACAAAACGGTGGTCTGGCCGCGATGGAACTGATGCTTGCCGAATTCGTGGCGAAGCAGAACGAACGGCCGTGGCAACCCGGTGTCGTCGACTGCAGCCTGGCGCTGGCCGACTGGGCAATTTGGCTCGGGCGCCCGGACCCGGCGCCGCATCTGCGCGGACGATACGACAGCGAGGAAGGCTTTCGCCGGATCATCGAGACGGAAGGCGGACTGCTTCCTGTCATCGGGAATTGCGTGGCGCGGATCGGCGGCCGTCGCGGCGGACTGACTGCCGGCGCGATCGGCGTCATTGGCGCCAAAACAAACATCAACCGCCAGTGGGGCGCGATCTTTGACGGACGCCGGTGGCTGGTCCGCTTCATCGACGGTTTCGGCTCGATGACGGCGAACGCCCTGGCGATATGGGAAATCTGACATGCCCGGACTAATCGAACTGCCAGCGCTGATCATCTCATCTCTGGCGACGTCGGCCTTTGCGGCAAACGCGCTCTATCTCGGCACTTATGCACTGGCCTATGCGGGTCTCGCCTTCGGCGCGCAAGCGCTGAGCAATCTGCTCGTCAAGAAGCCGGACGTGCCGAAGGGGGAGGACGGAAAATACAATCTCAAACAGAGTGTGCCGTCGCTCTCCTTTGCCCTTGGCAGCGTCAAAAAGGCCGGTGACTATGTCTTTTTGGAAGAGGCAAGCGGCACCGCGCGCCACGTCATCGTGAGCGCCGGCCATCGCATCAATCGGTTCGTAAGGCACTACCTTCATGACGAAGAGGTCACAATCAGCGGCAGCGTTGTGGTGGCTCCTGCCCATTTTCACGATGACGGCAACAACTATGTCTCGATCGAGACGAGGACTGGCCTCCCGGCAGAAACGGCCTACCCTAGTCTTGTCAGTGCCTTTCCCACGATATGGTCCAATGACCATCGGGGCGACGGCCTAGCTTCCGTGATGTTGGCGTGCGCTACCGCCGACAGCAAAGATTTTCTGAAGGTTTACCCAAACCAGATGCCGCAGCACACGGCGGAGATCGAGGGCGCCCTGCTCTTCGATCCGCGCGAGCCGTCGCACGACCCAGACGATCCCACCACATGGGAGTATAGCCGAAACATCGCACTGATGCGGCTTTGGCATCTCTGCCACCCGGTCGGCGGCAAGCTTTCCTATTCCGACATGTATTGGCCGGATTGGATCAATGCGGCCAATGTCTGCGACGAGGAAGTCGTCAACCGGTCCGGCGGCGTAGAGCCCCGCTACCATGGCGGCTTGTGGTTTCGTGCAGAAAACAGTCCCGTCGATGTCGGCAGGATCATGGACCAGGCGGCCGAACTCGTCGTCTATGAAAGGCCGGACGGTCTCGTCGGCGTGCACGCGGGCGAATATGTCGAGCCGGACATTCGACTGACCGCTATCGAGCTGACCCATGTGGGGCACGACACAAACCAGCGGCAAAGCGCGACGGTACTTGCCGTGCGCGGCCGATGGACAGATCCTGGAAACCGATACAACACGGTCGATGCGGCGGTCTATGGCGATCCCTACATCGGTGACGACAGCGAGCGGACGCGCACGATCGATAATCAGGCCGTCCAGTCTCACAACCATATGGCGCGGCTGGAAAAGCTCGCCTACACTAGGGCCAATGCGCCACGCGTGACGGCGACGGCGCATTATCGTGGCGTTGCCAAGAACATCCCCTATCGTCGCTTCGTGCGGATGCACTATCCACCCCGGCTTTCCGAAGTCGTCATCGAGATTACGGCGACTCCGAAGATCTCGCTTCGCGATATGAAGATCGAATTCTCGGGCATCGTCGTGCCGGACGCTCTCTATGCCTTCGATGCCGCGACGGAAGAAGGCGCGCCGGGTTCGAACGTGATCCCTCTGCCGCCTTCAGGCGTGCCGCTGCCTGAGGATTTCAATGTGACGATCCTCAATGAGGTCGTTTCCGGCGGATCGACGGCAGCCTATGCGCTGGCATCGTGGACGCATCTCTCCAATGCGCTGATCTATGAATTCGAATGGGAGAAAACGTCGCTTACCGAGCCGGCGCAATCGACCAACTCGACGGCTGGCCAAGACCAGGTGCGATCGATCTATCTGTCGGACGGGGCTCAATACCGCTTTCGGCTGCGGACATGGTCAAATGGCGTTTCCTCGGGATGGACAGGCTACGAAATCCGGACGGCGACCGCCGATCCGACGCCGCCGGGGGTGGTGACTGGGGCTGCAGCATCGGGTGGGGCCGGTCAAGGCAACTATAGCTGGACGGCGCCGAACAGCGCGAATTATGCGGGCGTCAGGCTCTACATCAATACGGTCAACAGCTTCTCGGGGGCGACACTGGTCGGAACTGAATATGGCCCGCCGAACTTGGCCGATGGACGCGTCGTCACAGGCCTTTCCGCCGGCGTCAAATACGGCTTCATCGTTGCCATCAATGCATCTGGTGTCCCAGCCGCAGCGCAAGCGACCGGCGCCTTTACTGTCACCTGATCACAAAGAGAGACCCAATGTCCCTTCAATCACTCGTCAGTATCTTCCGCGATTACGTCGTAGACGGCGTTTCTTCGTCTGGCCGGAACAAGCCGAAGAAATCGGAGATTCGTACTTGGGGCGCATGGGTTGAAAGCGCCATCAATGCGTTTCTCGCGAATGGGGGACTTATTTTCTCCTCGCGAGCCGAACTCTTCGCAGACCTCGCTCACCCTGCGAATTCCTCGGCATGGGTAATTGGTGACGCGACAGTTGGATTTAACGGCGTCTACGGGAAGATTGGCGCATCGGGCACGGGCTCGTGGACGCGTCGAAGCGATTTGCCGTTTAGTTTCATTGTTGCGACTGATACCGGAGCAGGAACCCCTAACGCGATTCAGGCCACAACCGCTATTCCGGTGTCATCGTCCGCGCTCGTATGGATGGCTGTGGCGGTTTCGAATACCGATACTACCGTGACGGTCTCATTTAACGCTGACGATCCGCTGACGATACTAACCAATTCGGGCAATGGTCCCGCTGCGGGCGGTTTGGTTGGCGGAATGATTGTCCTTGGGATCATTTCTGAATCGACCTTCCGATTAGTGAGTGACCAAGCGAGCGCTGCAATTCTGGCGCAATGCGAGACCGCAGTATTTCAAGCGCAAAATTTCGCTGACCAATCGGCCGTCGAGGCTGGAAATGCCGCTGACAGCGCATTGGAGGCGGCCAACCTGGTTGAACAAGCCGAGGCTGGATTTATCGGCTTCGTTGACGGTGGTTCCTATGACTTTGGCTCGATCACCGAAGACGTCACCTATTTTGATCAAGATTGGGGCTCTGTAGCATGACACGCCAAGTAAGATTTCGTCGCGGCTCTACCGCCCAGCACGCCGCATTCACCGGTGCTCTCGGGGAAGTCACCGTCGACACAAGCAAGAAGACGGCGGTGGTGCACGACGGTGTCACTCCAGGCGGATGGCCGCTGGCGCTGGAAAACAGCAGCGTAGCCAATGGTCTCGCCGCCACGCGCGCCATCCTTAAAGCAATGGACCCTGATAGCATCCCTGCCGCATATTTGATGGAAAGCGGTCGAGAAGGCCGTTTCGTCTGGCGGGCGGGCGACTTCAGCACGAATGTCGCGGCCGATACCCTCGAAGGGATTTACATCAAAGCGGACTCTGTCGCAGCGTCGGTCGGCGCATGGGTTCGTGCCGAGAAAGACCCCGTGAACGTCAAATGGTTTGGCGCGGTAGGCGATGGCGTGACCGATGACCAGGCTGCGTTCAATGCCATCCCGTCAGTTCTTCCGGCGAATGGCGGCGAGATCTATATCCCGGCCGGACGGTATGTCCTGGGTGCCGCGTGGAGCATCGCCAGCAAGTCGGTCTCCATCCGCGGCGCAGGCGTCAAGGTGGCGATGCTGTTTTTTGCAGGGTCCACCAATGGGATCACCTACACAGCAAACGACCTTGCTCGGATGATCACGGTCGAAAATCTTTCGATCGTGACGCTGACAAACGCATCCACAATCGGTCTTTCAATTAGCTTTCCGAGCAATGCTGGATCTTCGTGGAAGAACTGCACCATTCGCGACGTCGTACTGGATTCGACGTCGACCATTGCCGCCTACGAGAACACGAACAATTCGCAGAACGCGGCCAGGTGGTTCAAAGGCATCGTTGCCAACAATGTCGCCGGTTTGACCATCGACAACGTTCACGTGCGCGGGCGAGCTGCCACGAAGGACAGCCGTGGTATCGAGGTAACTGGCTGGACCGTCGACATGAAGATTACGAACTGCATTTTGCAGTTCCATGACGTTGCACTCTTCAAGAAGGATGCACTCGAAGGCTTCAATATCTCAGGTGTTGTCGGCCTGTCGTGCAAGGAGTTTGTGCGTATTTGGAACGCTGAGACACACGTCCCAGCAAATCCTTCCGGCACCTGGGGCTATATCACGAATTGCCACTCTGGCTGCTCCGTGCGTGTGCTCGACATCCGCAACTACGCGCAAACCTTCATCACCAATAATCTGTTCTATCAGGACGGCGCGAGCACGACATTCAGCCATATTTTCGCCTCCGTATGTGATGGCCTCAAGATCATCGGCAATCATCTGGCTGGCGTGAACGTCGCGAACGGATGGAATATCCAGTTGGCCGGATGCTACGCGGCTATCGTTTCCAACAACTTTTTGTTCGGGCGCTTCTTCGGCGTCGAACTGGACTCCTCATGCACAAAACCCGTGGTGACCGGCAATCAGAGCCAGGGGTCGATTGCTAATGGCGCTACCGGGACATCGGTGGTCACAGACAACCTTACTCTGTAAGAGGCAAAAATCACATGGCAACTGAAGTACGCCACCGAAACGGCACGACCGCCGAACACACCGTATTCGCAGGCGCTGAGGCGGAGATAACTGTTGATACCGACAAAAAGGTCGCGGTCGTTCATGACGGCTCGACCCTTGGCGGCATTCCGATGAAGCGCGAAGACGCCGGCGTTGCGATTGTCCGAATTCAGAAGTTCACGGCGTCTGGAACTTACACACCAGATCCAAAGATGATCTATTGCGAAATCGAGTGCGTCGGCGGCGGCGGCGGCGGCGGCGGCGCTATTGTCACGACGGCAGGCACAGTAAATGGCGCAGGCGGCGGCGGGTCTGGTGCGCGTGCGGTAAAATTGGCGACGAAAGCCGATATCGGATCGTCTAAGGCGGTTACTATCGGCGCTGCCGGTACCGCCGGGGCTGCTGGCAATAATGCAGGAGGCGCCGGTGGCGATACGAGCGTAGGGTCTCTTTGCGTTGCGAAGGGCGGCAGTCCCGGATCTGGTGCCGCTGCCGGCGCTGGTGCCGCTGGTGGTGCAGGTGGTCTTTCCGGATCATCGGTGGGTGATATCATCGTCCTTGGACAAGCCGGGAATGGGGGGCGGAATGCAACAATCTCGACCGTGTTCTTTTACGCTGGCGGCGCTGGTGGAGGCTCACCATACGGCTCCGGAGGTCCGCCAATGGCGCCAGGTAACAGCGGAACTCCTGGTGGTGGGAATGGGGCAGGAGGCGCGGGCGGGACCGATCTGAACGCTGGCGGCAATAGGTCCGGTGGAGCGGGCACGGCAGGCATCGTGATCATTAAGGAATATTGTTGGGGCTAAAACTTGGGCCGAGTGGTCCATCAGTCGGGCGCATATGTGTAAACGACGGGGGAGTCTCCACATCCTCACCCCAGCATGCAGATCGGGGATGATCAGCAGCAGGGCTTGAAGCACGATCTGATCATCGGCTAAACCCGTGGAGAAGTCGGCATCAATGGCCTATGCGGCGACCAAGGGACGCGCTACCAAAGGGTTGAGTGACTTGAGTCCGCGTTGCGGGTTTCCTGGGGTTAATATGCGTGCATTAACTTATCTTTTGACGAGCGTGGCGGTTGCTTTGTCTGTCGCGATTATCCTGTCCACCGCATGGATGACCACTATCGCCTACGGCCCAATGCCGTTCTGGGATGCGTGGGAAGTTGCCAGTCTAAACAGATCTTGGGGCAGGCTTTGGTCATTACACAATGAGCATATGATCACTTTCCCGCGCCTGTTCTACGGGCTGGACACGGTTACAGTGCACGGGACAGGGAAACTGAGCATACTGTTTATATGGGTATTTCAGCTCACTTCGGCGATCCTGATAGCCCGTATGGCCCGCCTTCAAATGTGGGTAGCGATGCCTATTGTAATTTCCCTCATGTTTTGGGGTAGGCATCTGGAAAATCTGAGTTGGTCGTTCCAGGTCGGCTTCATCGGTCTGTGTTTTGTTGCGGTGCTCACCATGTGGCTGTTGCAGCGGACCTCAATGGGTGCTGCCGCTATAGCTTTGGCGGTAGGGGGAACGGCGGCCTTTTGGTCCCTAAACGGCTTCCTTCTTCCCGTTATCGCGGCGGCCCATTGCATACTGAGCAAACGCTACGCGATGGCTGCGGCATTTATCTCGGCACTTGCGGTTTCTCTGCTCATATATGTTGTATCGGGATTTGGTTCGGCGCCTGGCGGTGCGGTCCAATTGCCCAGGTTAACGCATATTGCCGCCGTCGGGTTTGACATCGTGGGCAGGCCGTTCGCAGAGCTGATTGTGCGCCCCACGGCTTTTGAAGGTGCGGCGGAGGGCTTGGGATCGTTGATTGGAGCGCTCATCGTCGGAGCGCTCCTCTTTCCTTTGATCGAATTGTGGAGATTGCCCTCCCCAAGGCGTGCAGCGCTGGTTGGTGTGTCCCTATTTGGCTTCGGTTCTTGTTTCATGGCGGCCATCGGCCGGTCTGAGGACTATACGGCTCCCGCATATCGATACGCCGTATTCGCTGTTCTTGGTGCTCTCCCCGTACTACTCATGTGGCTTGAGAAGGTAGGGCACAGAAGGCTCTTCACCTCATTGGCCGCTGTAGTCGTCTGCGGACTCTTCGCTAGGAATACGGCAGCGTGGTACCCGTTCGCGGTTCAACGTGGCGGGATTGAAAGGGATGCGATTGCGGCAATCAAAGCCTCACCCGACAATCCCGAAAGCTACAGGCTGCTCTACCCATCGCCGGAAGCCATTCGAGAGCAAATAGCCTACATGCGTGAGAACGGTCTGGGGATATTCTGACTGCTGTCGCGCGACCGATGAAGGCGATCTCGGAATTTTCAATTATGTGCGGGGCCGGGATGCTGATCGCTGTTGCGCTGTTCTCGACCACGAGCGACCGCGCGATAGCGGAAATGTCAGATATCCAAACGTCTATCTCTCGGGCATCTGCTATGGCGCTGTCCGGACAATTTGACGCCGACGTTTACAGAAAGATCTATCCGAGTGCGCCTACAGTTCAGAAGATCGTTGAGTTCATGCGCGATCGCGGGATAGGCATATTCAGCGATGGTCGCGGCAATCAATAAGCCGTCGAGTGCGAACAATAGGCATTGATTGAAAGGCTCGCTTCGGCGGGCCTTTTCATTCCTATAAGTAAGATCCCCAAATTGGAGCATACCCAATGAGCAGCATCACAGCTCAGCAAATTCGCGCGGCCGCCAAAGGTCCGGTGAATGAGAGCAATCTGAAATCCGTGCTTATCGCCGTCGATCGCTACGGCGATGATTTCGGGATGAACCGGCTGCATCGCCTGGTGCAGTATCTGGCGCAGCTGATGCACGAAAGCGGCGACTTCCGCTATGACCGGGAGATATGGGGGCCGACGCCGGCGCAGAAGCGGTACGACACGCGCACCGATCTCGGCAACACGCCAGCGATCGATGGCGACGGCAAGAAGAATGCCGGGCGTGGGCCGATCCAGTTGACGGGCGCGGCGAACATCAAGGAATTTTACGACTGGTGTGACGATCGCGGGCTGAACCCGCCGAACTTCGTCGCCAATCCGGATCTGATCAATACCGATCCTTGGGAGGGGCTTTCGGCGCTGTTCTACTGGGACACGCGCAACCTCAACCGCCTGGCCGACCAGGGCGATGCCGAAACGATCACCAAGAAGATCAACGGCGGTATGAATGGCTTTGCCGATCGCGTCGACCACCTGGTGCGGCTCTCCCTCGTCGTGCTCGGCTATGCGCCTCACGCTCTGGAGCAATTTCAGGCGGCGAACGGGTTGACCGTCGACAACGATCCCGGCCCGAAGACGCGCGCAGCGCTGCATAAAGCACTGCTGGCCGCCGATGGCGTGTCGATGGCGGCTGCCGGCATCATGTCTGCTCCCGTCGTCGAGGAAAGGGCCGTGGTGCCGCACTCGGTCGAGGGTGAAGTAAAGCGCAAGTTCAGCCTGCTCGGCTGGGCCGGCAGCGCCTTCGGTGGCGGCGGCGGGCTCGGCCTGGCGGCCTTGACCGGCTTCGACTGGCGGGCGCTGCTGGTGATCATCCTCACGGCGCTGGCGGTGGCGATCGGCGGCCTGGTGCTGCGCCACTACATCATCGCGGCGATCAAGGATATCCGCGCGGCGGTGGAAGGCTGAGATGTTTTCCGGTCTTACACTCAAAATCATCGCCGGTATCGCTGCGCTCGCCGCGATCGGGATCGTCATTCACAAGATCCGGCAAAGCGGCGCCGACAGCGTTCGCTCCACCATCGAAAGGCAGAACAATGAAGCGGGCAATGCTGCTGATGAAGGCGTGCTTGATTATGACGCCTGTCGCGACGCTGGCAGGGTGTGGGACTTCGGGGCCGGCAGATGTGTCGGGCCTGCGCCGGGTCGCCGGAACTGACCTGATCGGCGCCAGGGGCGCGACCGACGCCGACCAACGCAAGATCGACCGGACCGTGGTGCGCTTCTGCGCCGGCGGCGTCTGGACGCGCAAGGAATGCGGCCTGCACGGCGAAAGCATCGCAGCGCCGCGCTGAATTTCAATCAACTCTCATAGTCGCCTGAACGGCGGGAAGGATTCGGACATGGTTTCCGCACGGACGAAGATCAATAAGCGGCGCGTGGCGAGCTATATCGGGGCGGGCGTCATCGGCGGCGGCGGACAGCCCTCGGGGCAGACGAATAACATTCTCGCCGCCAACCGTGGGCAGTTCCCCACCAACGTTGCCTTGATCCCTGATGATACAGTCTCTGTAAGAGACATATGGTTCTCGCCCGAAGGCGACGTGACCAATCCGGTCATTCATCACGTCAACACCTACATCAACGGCTCCTTTGCCCTGGTAACGGGCTCAACAGGAACGTTCTCGGCTTATCTTGAATACCCGCTTGGGACCTTCACTCAGGTGACCTTCAACGGCGGAAACCTGACCTACACGTTGGGTGCTGGCGTGGTCTCATCCGATCCTGTCGTGGGCGTGACCGGATTGAAGGGCACCAAAGGTCGGGTCCATTCGCGCTTGCACTCAGGCGGTGCCTCTATCGCTTGCATTGAGCTTCCGGCAAATGCCGCCGACATTGGCGTGGGAGACGCGAAGTATGCTTGGGCTGGAGCGCCCGCCTACCCCGGCGCAGGCCAGGCCAGCACGCTGTTCTTCGGGGCAAATGCCGTTACGGGCACTGTCGCAAAGAGCGGTGCCCGGGCTTTCGGTATCAATGGCCACAGCATTCCGTTCGCTCAAGGCGATATATCCGGCTCTGGCCCTAAGGGCGGCAGCGGTGGTCACGCTCGGGGCTTGGACAACCGCTACCCCTACGTGAAGATTTGCAAAGGGGGCATGGATACGTCCAACATGGCCGCTTTGCGCACCAGTGGCACACTTGCGACCTTCATCAAGGCTTGCGGCCTTACCGACGTAATCCAGGACTTCACCGGTGGCGACCTTCGCAACGGCACCACCGTAGCCGCGATCAAAGAAGCTATCCAGACCGTCTTCGGTATGTTCGGCGATTGCCGGCGTTTCTATCTCGCCACAGCGACCGATCGGACGGACGGTGACTATTCCACCACGGTGGGACAGACGCCCAAGACGGACGGGAATTGGGCCAGTCAGATAGCTCTCAATACCGATATCAGAGCCGGTCTGCCTCGGGTAACGGCTGTGGTCGATTTTGCGGCCGTTACAAGCTCGTCCTTCAACAGCGGTGTATGGCCGGGATCGCCTGCTCGTACAACGGATGGCGTCCATCCGAACACCTACGAGTGTGTGAATGTAACGGCTCCCTATATTGAGGGCTTCAACTTCACCATCCCCGCACCCTCAGGTTCATGGCTGCCTTCAGATCTTGGAAGCGCGCTTACCGCGGCATACGACACGAATGACGTTAATCAGGTCACGGATGATGGGGCCGGCAATCTGGTCCGGATGCGCGCTTCCTACGGCGGCGGCGATCTCCTGCCCGGTGCATCGCCCGACGTGTCATTGGTCGGCGGCGTTGCGAACAATAAGCGCGTGGTCACCTTCGCGGCCGGCGATTATCTGCAGAGCGTAGATGCCCGTATCCTTCAGGCCGGCAACGGTGCAGTGGCATCTGGCAAGGTGACAGTGATCGAGGCGCTGAAGTTCGTTGCCGGTGCAACAAGCCGGGGCTTCATGTTCGGCACGATCGGCGGAACCTCTGGCGCTCCAAGCATCGGCATTCGCCAAACCACCACAAACCGCGGGCCGAGCGTTACCCCTGTTTCGGGCGGCGCGGCCTACACGGCATTCCAGGCGTCATTCGATGGCAATTGGCATGTCCACACTGTCACGGTTGACGGGGTGAACATCGTCTATCGTGTCGACGGCGTGCAGGTCGCGACGGGAACGATCGTGGGTGGCACAAGCTATAGTTTCTCGCAATTCCTGATCGGCGCCATTGTGGGGGCAGTCGCTGGCACGCCCGGCGGTATAAACCCACTATCAGCGCACGCCGGAATGCTGATCGCCGATGATGCACTCTCCGGGGCTGCGTTGACGAGTGCTGAAGCCTGGGTGGGAGCCACGGCGGGGCTTTGATGTGAAAGGCGACAGCGCGTGGAAGAAGTCGGCATCATAAAACTCTTTACCGAGTACGCCTTCACCCAAGGCGTACTCGGCTTCACCACTCTGCTTTTCCTTTGCCTGTTCCTGCTCTCGCAGCATGGGCGGGGCAAGGACCGAAAGCGATATGACAGCGACATCGCGCATATGCGGAAGGAATTCGAGGCGCTGACCGAAAAGCGCCTGGCCGAATACCAGAAGGTGATCGACGCGATCACCGATCTCACGGCAACGCAGAAGCTGCAATTCGCCGTGCAGGCAAAAAAGGAGATGGCATGAGGCTGCTCCCGTTTTTGAGACCCCGCCGAGAGCAGAGGGCGCGCCCCCTGCTCTCTGAAGACAAGCGGCAGCAGCTGATAGAGGCCGAGGGAAAATTTACCGAAGCCTTGGCAGATCATGCCGTGAAAATGGACTGGGCGCGGCGCATCGCCCTGGACACCTTGGAAAAGCTCGATGAAAGGCATGCCAAATGAAACGACTGCGCCGGAGCCTGATCGCCTATCTCTTCGTGATCGTCAGTCTGCTTACCTGGCTGTCCGCTTCCTTCTTCTCCTGGTACGAATTTCAAGAAATCGCCTCGGCGCTGGTCATGGGTTCCTGCCTCGTCGGCATGGTGCAATGGTTCAGGCCGGCGGCGAGATCAATGCGCGACGGCCAGGATTACGCCGACTTCTTCGCCTTCAGCATCTTTCAGATCCTCTTCTTCATGTCGGTGCAGCGGCTGTGGGGTAACATCCTTCGGTGGACTGACAGGCCGGACTATCTGGTCTATTCGCCGGTCACCGGCATCATTATGATCATGGGGGCATTCTCCGTCTTCCTGATGATCCTGGCACGCGACACTGAAGGCGGCCGAGTTCCGCGAGCAAACATCACCCGGGCGATCGTCGCCCTGATCCTCTCCGGCATCATCGCCGCGACGACGCTCATTCTGTTCTCAGAGCGTCTCGACGAGCTCGGCCGCATCGATGTTTCTCCCTGGGGAGCGCCACAGGTCGAGACTGTCGTGTCGCGTCGTCCTATCGTGGATTGACGGCCCACCCGCCTTTGAAGTGAGCGGGAAAGTGTTCCCAGCACCACCAGCGAGGCGGTTCGTCCTTTGTGGCGCTGCGGCCGAGGCCTCCCCACTCCCTGCAGTCCTCCTCCTCACAATAATGGACATACATTTGCGGCGCTTTCGTCAGCGGCGGCTTATCGGTGTCGCTCATTCTTGTTCTCCGGCGAGACTATGCCCAAACCTCAATTTTGCGGTTTTAGCACCGCATGCGCATTTCAGGCGTTGCTCGATCGTCTCGACGAGCGCATGGCGCAAGCCGTTGGGCAACGCAGTGCGGTCAAATGGCCGCATCACACCGCATGCGGTGCATTCCACCATTATCTCGATGTGCTGCGGGCAGACATTGATGTAGCCCGGCGACCAGTCTCGTATCTGTTGAAATCGGCGCATAGTTCGTCCTCGCAAAGGATCGACCGCCGCATGTCGATGGATGGTTTCTCTGCCCGCCCGATGATGTTCCTAATATGTTCTCGACGTCCCGCGAGTCAATAACTCATATTGGGCAATTGCTTTTTAAGTCATTGCTGATGGGATGGTGGCATGACAAAGCCGCCGAAACCAAAGCCGCTCCTGCAGGATGCTGATAAGCCGGTTCAATCCCGGCCGCGCAAGCCGCGAAATCCCGCGCAGCCTAATCTCCCCCTCGACCCTATGCCGGATCGCATCGATCCCTGCCTCGCTCTCCTCAAGCCTAAGCCGCCCAAAGGGCCGCAATGGGCTTTCGAGGTGAAGTGGGACGGCTATCGCCTGGCGGTTCACATCGAGCCTACGGGCGTCCGGATCTTGACGCGCGGCGGGCACGACTGGACGGATCGTTTTCCCGCGATCGCCGCTGCGGCAAAGCGGCTTCCTGTAGCCACGGCCATTCTGGATGGCGAAGCCATTGTGTTCGACGAGCGTGGACGGTCGGACTTTGGCAGGCTTCAGCAATCGCTCGGCGGTCGAGGCGGCAAGAGAATGTCGCGCGAGGCGGTCCTGATGGCATTCGATCTGCTGTACTTTGACGGCCGAGACATCAGGCAGACAGAACTCACCGCGCGGCGCCACCTCCTTGAGGGATTGGTGCCGGCCGGCGGCGAGGAAGCTATTCGCTTATCGGAGGAGATCGAGGCGGATGGAGACACACTCTTCCGTATCGCCTGCGAGCACGGCCTTGAAGGGATCATCGCAAAAGATCGCAACAGCGCCTACCGAAGCGGCCGCCTGGGCGAGTGGCTGAAGATAAAATGCATACAGAGCGACGGTTTTCTGATCGTTGGATATGAGAAGTCGACAGCATCCTTCGGAGGCATCGGTCGGCTGCTGCTCGCCGCGCGCAAGGGAAGCGATCTGGTCTATGTCGGGGGAGTGGGAACGGGCTTCAACGAGCGCTCCGCAAGCGAGCTGCGGGAGCAGATGGTAAAACTGACCATTGGCAAGCCAGCCGTCGATACGGGACGGAAGCGAAACGCCGTCTTCGTCGATCCGAAGCTTGTTGCCGAGATTGCGTACCGGGCGTGGACGCATGACGGGAAGCTGCGGCATGCGTCTTACAAGGGGCTGCGGGAGGAGCAGGATCAGGCAGCGGTTTATGAGATCGAATAGGCGTTCCATGCAAGAGCCGCCCTCCACGTCTGGTGCTCAAGCTGCCTCGCCATGTCTCGGAAAAAGGGGGCTGTCTCGACGACAATTTCTTCATGGCAGTTCGCGCAAGATATCGTCGACGTGGGGCCGTATTTCCCCGCCGGCTCGTGACCGCAGCGGCATTTATTTATGCGAGGTATCCTGTCGTCAGTCATGCTCTTCAAGTATCACACCGAAGACATCGCCCTCCAGTCAATACGGCAATCTGCGGGACAGGAGAATGGCTAACCGCCTTCTTAGCCCTCTGTTTTTGCCGGATTTTATGACGCCCTCCGGGACCACCAAAGATGGCAGGCGTCCTGACCAGCCCCAAGAACTATCGACGTATCGGTATGGTTGAGTGATGCGTTGACACGTCGTAACCGTTGTCCGCCAAAAACTGCTGAAGGGCGAGGTCCGAAACCGGGGCATATGGCGAAGGTCCAACCGTAACACTTTTGACAGGCAGTTGTTTAGGTGCTTCCTTGGCGTACCACTCGTAGTAAGGAACGACCCCTAAAGAGCTGCTCCGGTACTTCCTGGGAACGCTCGCGACTTGGGGCCGATAGCAAATCGCCCGCCATTCTTCCTCGGCATCAAAAGCAGTATTTTTGAATCTTGTGATTAGCGAGACGATTTCAACAGCCGCTCCACGGAGGAGCCGCTGCCCTTCGTCCTCATCGAAATACTGCCGCGATCCACGCAATTCGATCGTCTTTGCGTAGATGCGAGACAAAAGCTCACGAATCAATCTGCGCTGAAGCGAGACGTCGTAAACAATTTTTGTAATGAAGATTGGGAAGGTCTTTCCGTCCCATTTTTCGAGCGCCTGCACGTCAAATTCGATGCTGTATGGCACTGCGTCTTTTCCATAGTCTCGCCACTGGTTAAGCAAATTGTTCCGAGCACTCATGCAGAAGATGACGGGCTGGAACGCCTGCATAGCCTGCACGACTTCAGCCTTGAGCGACTCTCCCGCCTCTATCTCTTCAAGGGGTTTGCCGGATAGCAATTCGTCAATTGCCATGGCGACCAAGTTTATGCCCCACGTAGTCTCTGAGCCATCATTCATAAAGGTGGCATCGGAAAACCAAATTTTATGTTCTCCCAGGATGCCGATGAGCCCTTGCGAACTCGTATAGTGAAAAAGGCTTTTTGGAATTTCGACGCCGATATAGATGTCGGCAATGGACTTCTCCGAAAGGCCCCTGAATGCGTCGCTGATGGCTGATGGCGGCGCCGCCTGCTCCTCAAGTCCGTCGTTCGGATCTGGCTTGGACGTCAAGGTAACCTCCGGGGTCTAGAACCTTCGGGCAAACCCTCTTCAACCGCCGTGTCACCACTCATCGCATTCCCTCTCGGCGATTTCTTCGGCCAAGTCCGCTGCGCGCTCTTTCAGGACTTCAGCAACATTATCGAGAAGCATGGCGAGTTCAGGGTCGCTGTCGAAGAGCTGCTCCTGCTTCGCTCTCAACTTACCGATATAAAACTGATGAATATGCAATGAGCCATTCAATTGCGCGACCGTTGGCATGCTGATGCTCCGTTACTGCGTGGGGAGACCCGACAAACATACCGAGCTTAGGCAATCCAGTCGACCGTAGGGACGGATTATGTGGGACAAGCAGCGCAAAAAGCATAACAATTTGGCGACTGTCTGGAATGTCTCACAAACTCGCAAGGGCTTGAGATGATTATCTTGTGGCACATCGGCATGGGGCACCACCTACGCTCTGCGAACTTCGGCTCGGCAGGCCGAAGAGCAGCTAAGCGAAGGGTTGTCGCGCCGTAGTTCCGTCAGGAACGAAGGCGGACTGGTTCGACAATGCTCCGGCTAGCTGCACCATCATCTCAAATCGCTTCGCGTAGCCCTGCCTCAGGAGACCTGATACGGGACTACGGAGCAAAATTCGCCTGCGGGTGAAGCCTACTTGTTCTTCAACAGCCACATTTTGCCGGCCATGGTGATGCCGTAGACGTCTTTTGAGACGTCGTCGTCCAGATGCCGCCGCTCGAGGAAACCCGGCTCCTTCAATTCACCCAGCGTCTTGGCAGTGACTGATTTGATTTTCTGCGGCCGCTCTTTCCAGCGGTCGGTTTTTGCGTAAGTCACCTGCGCGTTCTGGTGCGTCCATTTGTTGGCTGGCTGAGGATAGAGATCTCCATCCCTGGCGAGTTTGAGTGCGGCGATCTGGGACGGGGTAAGCTCAATCATAGTAAAAATCCTGTGCGGGAGGTATTTGCGCTGGGAACGCGCTTTTACCAAAGGCGTGCTCATAACACCGACGGACCACTTCCACCACCCATTCAGACAGTCGCGCCACAAAAGGCGAAAACCCGGCTCGTGGGAACCGGGCTTCGCCCTTGTAGCGTATGTCTCGTTAATTGCAGCGTCGGACCGTCTTGGTGACCTCGCCTTCATCGGCCTGGCGCGTGACGCTCCTGGTTTCGCAGCCACTATCGCGGTAGCGGCGGTGCTCACGTTCGCGCACGGCACCAAAAGTGACGCCTCGCTCGCTGATGGTAATTCCAGGTCGTACCCGCTCGTGACGATAGCCGTCATCATAGGAACGCTCCCTGACATAGACGCTATCGGCAAGAACAGGCGCTGCAAACGAGCAGGCGGCAAGGGCCGCCACAGTACAGTTCAGGATAATCTTCCGCATGTCGTTTTCCTTTCTTGATGAAAGGGCAACGAGGCAAGCCGCAAGTGGTTCCAACATTGTGACGGCCCGGCCGTGCCGCAGACAACGTCTGCATCTGGCGGGCCAGAACTATGAGTGAGGGGGCCTCACCGCTCAAATCACTTGTTTAATTTTGCTTGCGCTTCGTCCAAAGTGGCCGCCGCTACAAATAGAGAGGGCGGACGTGCATCAGGAAGTAGGACTCATCGCGACGGTTGCCGTCAGTTTTGTTTTCGCCGCGATCCTGGGCTACGGCGCCGATCGGCTCCGGCTGCCGCCGCTCGTCGGCTACCTGATGGCCGGCATCCTGATGGGGCCGTTCACCCCGGGCTTCGTCGCCGACACCGCCCTTGCCGGTCAGCTCGCCGAAATGGGCGTCATCCTTTTGATGTTCGGCGTCGGCCTGCATTTTTCCGCCTCCGACTTGCTCGCCGTGCGCGGCATCGCCGTGCCGGGGGCGATCGGACGGATCATTCTCGCCACCCTGCTCGGCGTCGGCCTTTGCCAACTCTGGGGCTGGAGCCTCGGCGCCGGCATCGTCCTCGGCCTCAGCCTGTCGGTGGCGAGCACCGTCGTTCTCTTGAAGGCGTTGGAGGAGCGCAATCTCGTCAACGCGCCAAGCGGACGCGTCGCCGTCGGCTGGCTGATCGTCGAGGATCTGGTGATGGTGCTGGCGCTGGTGCTGCTGCCGGCGCTCGCAGAGCTTCTGGGTGGCAACGCCGCCGATACGACCAACCACGGCCTCGGCGACCTGCCGCTGGTGCTGACGATCGGCCTGACGCTGTTGAAGGTGGCGGCCTTCGCCGCCATGGCGATCTTCCTCGGCCCTCGCATCGTGCCCTGGCTGCTGACGATGATCGCCCGCACCGGCTCGCGTGAGCTGTTCACGCTGACAGTCCTGGCGATCGCGCTCGGCATCGCCTTCGGCTCGGCGGCGATCTTCGGCGTCTCATTTGCGCTCGGCGCATTTTTTGCCGGTGTCGTCATGAGCGAATCCCAGCTCAGCCACAGGGCGGCCGCCGATTCGCTGCCGCTGCAGAATGCCTTCTCCGTGCTGTTTTTCGTCTCGGTCGGCATGCTCTTCGACCCCTCGATCCTGGTGCGCCAGCCGCTGGCCGTGATCGGCGCGCTCGCGCTGGTCATCCTCGGCAAGGGCATCATCACCTTCTTCATCGTCATCCTGCTCAGATATCCAATCGGCCTGGGGCTGACATTGGCCGGCGGCCTCGCCCAGATCGGCGAATTCTCCTTCATCCTCGCCGGTCTCGGCGTGTCGCTCGGGCTTCTGCCGCATGAGGGCCAGGATCTGATCCTTGCCGCCGCAATCCTGTCGATCACGCTGAACCCGATCGTGATCCTGGCGACCGACGGACTGAAGAAATATATCCATTCGACATGGCCCTCCCTTTGGGAAAATTACGGCAGAAAGAGGCAGAAAGCGCTCGGCAAGGAACTGGAAAAGATCAGGGCGCTCAGCGAGGAGCGCGAGCGTCAGCATCAGTTGAAGATGCAGCAGCTGATCGAAACTTTCCCGTTATTCTCCGAGGTCAGCGAGGACGCGCAAGAGGAGCTGCTGCTGCTCTTCAAGGCAAAGTCCGCCCCTCCCGGCGAACGCGTCATTCGCCGCGGCGACCGCGGCGACAGCATGTATTTCATCTCTTCGGGAGCGGTGGAGGTGCGGCTCGCCAGCGGTGCGATCCGCCTGGAACCGGGCGCCTTTTTTGGCGAAATGGCGCTTCTCACCGGCGGACGACGCACCGCCGACGTCATTGCCGTCGATTTCTGCCAGTTCGAGGTGCTCGAGCGGCGCGACTTTAACATGTTCATGTCACACCATCCCAACCTGCGCGCCGCCGTCAGCGAAATGGCCCAGAAGCGCACGGAGATGAACGTACTGCGCCAGCAATGGGAAAAGTCGATGGACCTGTCCTGAGCAAACACCGCCGCATTTCTCGCGGGAGCGCGATAGCGTGATTGCCTAGAGTAGGTCGCGCAAAACTGAGCAGCGGTTTTGCAATTCCGACATGCGTAAAAGCAAAGATCTAAATCGCAAGCGAATCTGAGGATTGCGACGCGCTTTAGACCGCCGGCCAATAGCCATCAGCACGGAAATCCTCCGGGATCGGATCGAGGCTCGACAATGTCTCGGCCGCGAAATCGATCTGTAGCGACAGGTATTTGAGAGACGCCAGCATCGGCGCGCCGGTCGCAAACTCCCGGATGCGGGACAGATGATAGCCGCTGGCGCTCAGCCGCCGCGCAGCCTCCTGGCGTACATCGTCTCTGCTCGGTCCGCGCCCCTTTTCGGACCGGTCATCCATTTGCACGGCCTGCCCACGGCCGCCTTCGATCACTTTGAACATTCTCATGCCACCCTGCACGTCGACCCTATGCTCTGATACAGCTTGCCGCAGAATGGCCGATTCGCAATCCCATGAAATCTCGAGAGAGGCGCCGATGCGCCGCATCACGAAAATTTTTGGACGGCGGTGGCAGGAAGGACACGGGCGAGCATTTACAGCACCGCGCACGGCCCCTAAAGCTTTTGCACCGCAACAGGAAGGAAACGGAATGCTCCGCAGACTTTACGACTGGACCATGTCTTTGGCCTCGCGCAAATCGGCCGAAGTCTGGCTCGCCGTCATCGCCTTCGTCGAAAGCTCCGTCTTTCTCGTGCCCGCCGATGTGCTCTTCCTGCCAATGGCGCTTTCGAGGCCGGAACGCTCCTACCGCTATGCGCTGATTGCAACCGTCGCCTCCGTGCTCGGCGGCATCGCCGGCTGGGCGCTCGGCTTTTACGCCTACGAGACGGTTGCGCGGCCGATTCTCGAATTCTACGGCAAACTCGACGCCTTCGAGCAGATGAAGGCCTATGTCACCTACGAGTGGATCCTGCTGCTGCTCGTCACTTCGGGTCTCGCGCATCTGCCGCCGATCAAGATTGTCACGATTTTGTCCGGCGTCATCCACGTCAATCTGGGGCTTTTCGTCGTCTCGGCGATCGTCGCGCGCGGCGCGCGTTTCCTCTTCCTCGCCTGGCTGCTGCGCCGTTACGGCGAGCCGATCCGCCATTTCATCGAGAAGCGCCTCGGCCAGATCGTCAGCGTCGGTGCCGCCGCCGTGATCGTGTTATATCCCGCCTACCGCTATCTCGCTCACTAGAACAGGATGATTTTCGGCCGAACAGGCCTAAAATCTGAATCCGCATCTCAGGCTTTACCAACTTTGCGGAGTTCCGCCATGACTGCCACTTGCTCGCCGCTCACCCGCCCCGGCTTTACCTATTCCCTGCTGCTCGCGATCGGCATGGCGGTCGTCGTCGGCACGGCGCTGGGCTTCCAATATATCGGCGGCTATATTCCCTGCGCGCTCTGCCTGCTGCAGCGCCAGCCTTATTATTACGCCATCCCGATCGCGATTCTCGCCGCAATCTCCGAACTCGTCGGCCTGCCGAACTGGATCACCCGCGCGCTCATCCTGGCGGCCGGCATCCTGATGCTGGTCACGGCAGGCATGGGTGTCTATCACGCTGGCGTCGAATGGCATTTCTGGCCGGGGCCGGCCACCTGCTCGACCACGGCAAGCAGCATGACGACCAATGCCGGCGATCTGCTCGGCGAACTCAACACCATCAAAGGCCCGTCCTGCACCGATGCGGCGCTGCGGGTGCTCGGCCTGTCTTTTGCAGGCTGGAACGTGATTGCCGGAATCCTGCTCGCAGCCTTCGCCTTTGCAGGCGTTCGCAGGGCTGCCTCTGCATAATCCCTTAAGTCGGCCGTTCTCTGTGCCTCCGAAGGACGCCGTGCTGTAAGCAACGCGATCACGGCTGCAGTTCGGTATCCCAGTAGAGATAATCGAGCCAGCTGTCATGCAGATAGTTCGGCGGGAACAGCCGGCCGTTATTGTGCAGATCCTGCACCGTCGGCTGGTAGGGCTTCTGCGCCGGGAACATGCCTGCCTGCTTGGGAAGCTTGCTGCCCTTGCGCAGATTGCACGGCGAACAGGCAGCCACGACATTCTCCCAGGTCGTCTCGCCGCCATGGGCGCGCGGGATGACGTGATCGAAGGTCAGGTCGTCATGGGCGCCGCAATACTGGCATTCGAACCGGTCACGCAAGAAGACGTTGAACCGGGTGAAAGCGGGATTGCGGGACGGCTGAACGTAAGTCTTGAGGCACACGACACTCGGAAGCCGCATCGAGAAGCTCGGTGAGGAAACCGAATGTTCATACTCTGCGATGATATTCACACGGTCGAGAAATACCGCCTTGATCGCGTCCTGCCAGGACCATAGCGACAAGGGATAATAACTCAGCGGCCGGTAGTCAGCGTTCAGGACGAGCGCCGGCAGGGCCTGCGGGGAGACTGCAATCGTCAAGGGACTCTCCTGATCGATTCGGCATCTGCACCTGTATATTAGGCCGGTTGTTACAGGATTGTGAAGTCCAATAAATTCAGAGGATAAAGGCAAAATGAAGAGTGTTGCCGATCAGCCGATCGGCACCATGTCGCGGCGCATTTTCGTGGCGTAATAGGCCCAGAAAAGCCGTGCCGCCACCGAGCGCCACGGCGACCAGACTTCCGAAAGCTCGGCAAGCGCCTTCGCCTGCGGCCGTGCCGCAAGGCCGAATGCCGTCCCGACCGCATTCTGCAGTGCGACATCGCCGGCCGGGAAAACATCGGCATGGCCGCCGCAAAACATCAGATAGACCTCCGCCGTCCAAGGGCCGATACCCTTCAGCGCGGTGAGTTCGCCAAGCGCCTCGCCCGGCGGCTTCAGGCAGAGGCCGGAGAGATCGAGGCGGCCGGAGGCAACCGCTTCGGCAATCCGCGACAGAGTGTCGGCCTTGGCGCGCGACAGGCCGAATTCGCGCCATGCCTCTGCGTGAAGCAGCATGTAGCCTTCGGCAGTCAAAAGACCATCCGCTGGCAGCATGCGCCGCCAGATCGCGTCGGCGCTGGCGCGCGACACCATCTGCGAGACGATGATATGGGCAAGCCCGGCAAAGCCGGGTTCGCGCAATCGCAGCGGAACGGGTCCGGCGTCCGCTGCGATCGGCGCAAGGCGCGGATCGAGGCGAAGCAATGCTTCGAGCCCCTGCCTGACGTCGTCTTCGTTGCGGATGATCTGCACATTGCCTCGCAGTGGTTCAAAAGCCGAATCCATGGCAGAAGAAAGCATGACCACGAGTGAGCGTCAAAAACCCGTCTTTCGCTTTGCGCCGAGTCCCAACGGGGCGTTGCATCTCGGCCATGCCCTCTCGGCGCTTCTGAACCACGACATGGCGCGGGCTGAACAAGGCCGCCTGCTGCTCCGCATCGAGGATATCGACCAGACACGCTGTACGCCCGAGTTCGAGGCCGGCATCCACAGAGATCTCGACTGGCTTGATATCCGCTGGGAAAGCCCGGTGCGGCGCCAGTCGGAACATTTGCCCGAATATCAGGCAGCATTGCATGCGCTGATCGAGCGCGGTCTGGTCTACCCGGCCTTCCTGACGCGCAGCGAGGTGAAGGCGCGCGTCGCGGCCTACGAGGCGGCGGGAGAATCCTGGCCACGCGATCCAGACGGTACTCCGCATTATCCGGCAGGTGATCGCGACCGGCCGAAAGACGAATGGCAGGAGATGCTGACCGCGGGGAGGAAACATGCCTGGCGGCTCGATATGCGCAAGGCGCTCGACCTGATCGGTCAGCTGCTGTTCTGGACTGAAACCGGCGACGGTAGGACTGGCGAAATCGCCGCCGAGCCCGGCGTCTGGGGCGACGTCATCCTGTCGCGCTCGGATGCGCCATCGAGCTATCATCTTTCCGTGGTCGTTGACGATGCGCTGCAGGGCGTCACCCATGTCGTGCGGGGGCTCGACCTCTTCCATGCGACATCGGTGCACAGGCTGCTGCAGGTGCTGCTCGGGCTACCGCAGCCGGTCTATCACCATCATCGCCTCATTCTCGGCGCCGACGGCCGCAAACTTTCGAAAAGCGAAGGCGATACCGGGCTTGGCGAATTGCGCGCCCAAGGCATGTCAGGAGCGGATATTCGCCGTCTTGTCGGGCTCTGATGGCCTTTCGACACGCTCTCTGCCGACGATCGAAAGCGTATGGGAAAACATCCGGAAGACGCGGAACTTGATCAGCGCCGCATTGATCTCCGCCCCGATGATGAAGATGACGCCGACCATGTAGAGGAAGATCAACACGATCATGACGGAGGCCAGACCGGCATAAGTTGCCGTATAATTGGCGAAGGTCGCCAGGTAGTAGGCAAAGATCAGTGCGCCGGCGAGCCAGAGAAGCAGTGTCAGCAAAACGCCCGGAATAACGTCGAAGACCCGTCGTTTGCCGGCCGGCAGCCAGAGATGCATGACCAGCAGTCCAACCGTCAGAACCACCAGCGTGCCGTAGATGCGCCAGCTGAAGACGATGTCGAGCGTATCGGCAAACAGAGGGAACCATTTCCTGGAATAGTCGAGCGCCAGCGGCAGGGCGACGAGCAGAATGCTGATCGCCGCAAAGATGATGACCGCGATCAACACGTAGCCGAGGCTGAAGAGACGGGTGAAATACCAGGGCCGCGTCTCCTGCACCCGGTAGGCGCGGTTGAGCGAGATGCGCAACGCCTCGACGCCGTTCGAAGCGAAATAGGCGGCCGCCAGCACGGAGATCGTCAGCAGCCCGCCGCGCGGAATGGTCAGCACCTGCAGCACCTGGTCGGCCAGCGGCTTGGCGATCGCCTCGGGCCAGGTGTCGAAGATCAGGTGGATGGCGGTCGAGGAGAACTGATCGGCGCCGAGGAAGCTTGCAAGCGCGGTGCCGAAGATCAGGAACGGGAAAACCGCAAGCAGGCTCGACAGTGCCACGTGACTTGCCATGGCGAAGCCGTCATCCTCGATCATGTGACAGATCGCGTCATAGACCACGTCGTAGATCGTGCGCAGCACCTTCGGCATTCCGTCTCCGGCTTTCCAGATTGTATCCTCTGGCCGAATATGGGAAACGAGTCCCATTTTGTACAGGAATCATTCCATGGCGGGAGAGCGCATCATCGTCGTCACCGGATGTTCGTCCGGGATCGGCGCTCATTGCGCGCGGGCGCTGAAAGCCGATGGCTGGCGTGTCTTCGCGACGGTGCGCAAGCCGGACGACCTCAAGGGGTTGGAAGCAGACGGCATAGAGACCTTCCTGATGGACTATACCAGGCCCGAGACGATTTCCGACCTGGTCGGCGCGGTTCTCGAACGCAGCGGCGGCCGCATCGACGCGCTCTTCAACAACGGCGCCTACGGCCAGCCGGGCGCCGTCGAGGATCTTTCGACGGCAGTGCTGCGCGCCCAGTTCGAGGCGAACTTCTTCGGCTGGCACGAACTGACGCGGCAGGTCATTCCGCCGATGCGCAAACGCGGAGAGGGGCGGATCGTCCAATGCTCGTCGATCCTCGGCGTCGTGCCCTATCGCTATCGCGGCGCCTACACCGCGTCCAAATTCGCGCTCGAAGGCCTCAGCATCACACTGCGCATGGAGTTGCAGGGCAGCGGAATCCATGTGAGCCTGATCGAGCCGGGACCGATCGCCACCCGTTTCACCGCCAACGCGCTTGCAAAGATCAAGGAGAATATCGACCTCGACAATTCGCCGCACGCGGTCGATTACAGCAGACAACTGGCAAGGCTCGACGGATCGGGGCCGGTCAACCGCCATAAACTCGGCCCGGAGGCGGTCTATTCCGTATTGAAACACGCATTGAACTCGAAAAATCCAAGACCACATTATCCCGTAACGACTCCGGCTAAGCAGGGCATGTTCCTGAAGCGGCTGCTTCCGGCAGACCTCTTCTACCGCCTGATGCGCTGGACGGACTGACTGAGAAAGCTGAGTGCCATGTCCACGTTCACCTATGTCCTCGCGATCATCGTTATGGGCGCCGTCGCCCTGGTGCTGATTCGCGGTCTCTTCAACATGATGAAGGGCGGCGATGCCAACCGCTCCAACAAGCTGATGCAGCTTCGCGTCCTGTTGCAGGCGATCGCCGTCGTCCTGATCATGATAACGCTCTGGCTGACCGGCGGCGGCCGCCCGACCTGACGGCGCTTTGAGGGGGAACCGTGGTCAAACTCAACAAGATCTACACCAAGACAGGTGACGACGGCACGACCGGGCTGGTTTCCGGCCCGCGCCGGACAAAGGACGATCTGCGCGTCGAGGCCTATGGCACGATCGACGAGGCCAATTCCGCGATCGGCCTGGCGCGGCTGCACACTTCAGGCCTGCCCGAACTCGACGCCATGCTGATGTCGATCCAGAATGATCTCTTCGATCTCGGCGCCGATCTCGCCACCCCTGACACCGGTGAGCCGCCGGCCTATGAGCCGCTGCGGATCGTCGAGACGCAGGTCGACCGCGTCGAGCGCGATATCGACCAGCTGAATGCCGCTCTCGAGCCGCTGAAATCCTTCATCCTGCCGGGCGGCAGCCCGGCCGCCGCACATCTGCATCTTGCCCGGACGATTGCACGGCGCGCGGAACGTCTGATGGTGGCGCTTGCCCGCACCGATGGCGAAATCGTCAGCGAGGCGGCGATGAAATATGTCAACCGGCTCTCCGATTTTCTCTTCGTCGCCGCACGCCATGCCAATGCCCGCGGCCATGCGGATGTGCTTTGGGTTCCGGGAAAAAACAGATAGGCTTGCCGCACGATCGCCGGGGGGCCTTATGTTCATACCACTTCACGACGCCAATACGCTGAAACATATCAAGGTCCAGTGGGTGACACTCTCACTGATCGCACTGAATATCGCGGTCTGGCTTTTGACCAGCCTAGAGAGCGAACAGGCAGCCCAGGCGACAACTGTCGGGCTCGGCTATATCCCGGCGATCGCCTTCGGCGACGCTGTGCTGGCGCCGGGCTTGGAAATCGTGCCGGAACCGCTGACCTATCTCACCTATGCCTTCGTCCATGCCGGCTTCTGGCATCTGGCCTCCAACATGATCTTCCTCTGGGTCTTCGGCGACAATGTCGAGGATGCCATGGGGCATCTGCGTTTCCTGATTTTCTACCTCCTCTGCGCGGCCGCCGGCGCGCTCTGCCACGGCCTGCTGACCATGACCTCGCAAGCGCCGCTGGTCGGCGCCTCGGGGGCGATCTCCGGCGTCGTTGCCGCCTATGTCATGCTGCATCCGCGCGTCAGGGTCTGGGTGCTGGTGTTCTTCCGTGTGCCATTGCCCCTGCCGGCCTTCATTCCGCTGCTTTTGTGGATCGGGCAGCAGTTCTTCATGCTGGCGATCGCCCCTGACGGCGACGTGTCCTGGGGAGCGCATGTCGGCGGCATCCTTGCCGGCGCTCTTCTGATCCTGGTGTTGCGCCGGCCGGGTGTACCGCTCTTCGACCGGCAGATCGTCACGCCCCTCGCCGTGAGAAACGACCGCAGTGCCGGTCCGGCCATCACGGCCGGTACGGACGGGCAAACGGCGCAGCGCTTTCCCTGGGGCCGACGCTGATAGCTATATTGACGTGAACGTAAACGTCCATATATTGCCAAGGCAAATTGCCTGCCGGCGTCATGGAAGCGTTGAATTTGGAGGAAAAACGCGTATCCATGTCGCCATTCGACAATCGGAGCGGCGCCCAAGCGCGCATTTTCTAAAAAAGCCTCTGAAGCCAGTTTCTCCTGAAGGAAGGACCCCATGAAGATACTCGTGCCAGTCAAACGGGTTGTCGACTACAACGTGAAGATCCGGGTTCGTCCGGATGGCACGGGTGTCGAGCTTGCCAATGTGAAGATGTCGATGAACCCGTTCGACGAGATCTCG
>NZ_JBLKNU010000015.1:0-80831 GCF_047532935.1 Rhizobium sp. IY2 | reverse complement strand
TTCTACAACCCGAAACGTCGCCACTCGACACTGGGGTATCTCAGCCCAAATGACTTTGAAACCAAGGTGGGATTAGCTTAATCTCGTGTCCGATAAACCGGCAGCAGGCCAATCTGCGGAATTATGTAGCAAATGCCACCAACGACCGCTTTTGGCCCATTACTGACAAAGTGGTAGGCCCGGAGGGAGCGCCCACCATCGCTCAAAAGCCTTAGAAGCCGGGCTTCCTGGGATGGTTAGGGGGACACGATGTCTCCCTTTTTAGTTTCCCCTAAACGAACTCGCATTCACCTTCAAGGCGGGTGAGCTGACGGCCTTGACGATCAGCTTGACTGGGAGGCTCTCGGGATTAGCATATGTGCGTGAACCTGATATTTGCGCACCTTGCCCTTAGGCAGCCCGGTCTGAAACGTTGGACGTTCGGCTATCCAAATTAGGAGCGCCAATTTTGACAGCCTGGGCGATGTCGAAAATGAGCACTGCCTCATGATAGTCGTCCTTGGCTCGTGGTTTCGCACGAGAAGCAGCCGATTTAAGAAGTTGTAGTTCGATTTCCTCCGTCAACGCCAAGCCTTTGCTCGCCAGCAGCTCGCCGTAGAGGCTTGCGCAGTCAACGACATGCTCAACTTCGCCGCGCCGATGCGAATAGAAGGTATGCTGATCGGCGACCACCATTGCCAGGCGGCACGATGGGCATGCGCGAGTAATGCCGTCCGCGAACCGGCCGATGTCGGCTAGGTAGTGAGCAGTAGGAACGGCTTTGCGCTCGAACCGCATAGCGTCTTTTTGCGGGTCGGCGCTTTCGTTGGTGTCCGATAACAAATAGCGCATAAGACGATCGGCTTCCGTAGAGCCTTTGAAGGTCGGCGTGGGACTTTCCAATGTCGCATTGTCGAAATAGCCGTCTTCTCCGGCGGAAAAGCCTAGCACCGCGAAAGCTAACGCGCGCGAAGATGCATAGTGCTCGCGCCCCGAGGAAGCTGGCAGATAGGGCGGGCTCGTGACGACAAAGGTCTGAGCAGGAAGACAAGGCCAAGACTCAACTGCACGCGCGTCACCCTGTCTTACAGTAACACTGCCAAGAGTGATCCCTAGTTCAGACTCTAAGCTGTCGAACACATCGAGAAGCTGGAGCGCACGATCGACCTTTTCAGATAAACGTTCCAGTAGTGGTTTCTTGATCAGCTCGATAGTGTAGCGCCCATTGCCGACGCCGATAAAACGATAGCGGATCTTCTTGGTGACAGCGTCGCTGGCAAGTGTGCGGATCAGGTCGCTGGCCAGGCCGGCCATGGTCGTAGCACGCACAGCTGTCGCCAAGATGTTCGCCTCGACCATGATCGAACCCAAGTAGTCGGTGCCATCGATGCGATCACGCCGTGCGATTTTCTTCTTTAGCTCGTCGGGGAAAATAAAGTCGGCCGACTGCTCGCCCTTAGCAATATGAGTTCGAAATACGTGCAGCGCCTTCCGCACCTTGACGCGGTCGCCGACGAAAGGGCCAACCTTCGAGCGAGACATCATTTCGCAAATGGGATCGATATCGACGCCGATCGCATCCTGTCCCAGGAGCGCCGCCTCCAAAAGCGCCGTCCCGCTGCCGCAGAAAGGATCGAACACAGCTGTGGCGCGGCCATATATGTTTATCAAAGCCCGGACCATCCGAGGGAAAAACTTAGCTTTGTAAATGTGCAGGTCATGCGAGAGCGAAAGCGTCGTTTTCTTGGCCGCCCGAAGCCGGCGCGAGAGGGTTGTCTCCCGACCACCTTGATAGGGCTCTAATAGCGCGCGGATGACAGCCGCAACCCGGCGTTCCTCCATATGATCTGGCAACGCCGCTTCGCTCTCAATAACGTAGTTATGGGCCAGAGCGACGATCACTTCGGGATGGTATTGGCGGGCAAAACAGACAGGTGACCCAACCTCTCCGCGCAGTCGCTCGAAATCGATGGCATCACCCGTCAGGAAAATTTCCTGAGCGAAGGCGCTACGTCGAATAAGGTTCACGGCGCGCTCGAAGGGTACGTCCATCCAGGTCGCCGCGATCCACCCGAAGGTGGTTGCGGTCTTCGGCTGAATGGTGGCAGGCCCGCTCGGGTAAAGGGCCTCTAGCTCCCTCTCGTCCAGAACCACGCCAGCCGTGCCCATAAGGCTCGTCCACTCGCGCCGTGCCAGCTCTGCGTCGCCGGGCATGGTGGTATTGTGGCGAAGGATGACCGTCAGACGCGATATCAATTTACCGCCCCCCAACGCTGGAGAATGTCGTCCAGGCCGCCGCTCAAAAGTGCGGCCTCCATGTCTTGAAAATTAAAGAGGGCCCGCGACAGTGGGTCGTTGTAGATCGGCCGGTTGAACGCGATCACAGTATCATAGATGTAATAGAGATCCGCCTCGTTGATCTCGGTAACTCCTTCAATCTCCGAGGGTCTAAACTTAGCCGCCGGCGCCCATCGGGCGTCCACCAGCTTGCTCATGTAGGCGTCGAACATAAACACTGGATCGAGATTGGCGACGAGTGCACCTCTGATCGGCAAAATTGGCGATCCATCGCGATAGTACGCACCGAATTTGAGGAGCTGATAGGTACCCTTTTTGATGTCATCGGTTCGGCCGAGGCCCGCCTTCGTTTTGTTTGAGTCGATCTCGTCCCCCCAACCGTTGGCGAGATAGCCAAGAGCGACTTCGCGGCCCAAACGGCGAACCTTTGGAACGCTGTAGCCCTGGAAGATCTCCGACCAGGCTTCGAGGTAGTCCAATAAGCCATCCGGCTGAGCAACGTATTCGGTCAGTGGGACGTAGGGCCAGCTCGCCCCCACGGGTTTGCCCAGCGGAATATCTACGCCTGAATTAGCCAAAAACAAACTCAGTTCGCGCGCCTGAAAATCAACGTCGATGAGCTTATGTTGCGAAAGCTCGATTGGGCCGTCTTCGCCTTCCTCAAGGAAAGGGTGTTCCAGCGCGGTCCGCAGCGGATAGGTGACAAGGGGCGACGCCTTGATTTCGAAGAGAACCAGAACGTCCTCGCGCCACGCCATCGCGTCCACGTCGTGGCTCTGTTTCGAGATTGTACCGACTGACATCGGGCGCTCGTTCGACGCACCCATTAGCGCGAGGAAATAGGCAATCGCCGTAGTGGTGATCTCACCGATGTGGTGGCTGGACGGCTTATGTTGCGCGCCGGTCAGTCGTTTATCGAGGCCTCGATCCTGGCAGCACATGGGACACTGTTTCAGGAAAGAGAAATAGGCATAGGGTGCATGGGCCTCATCGCCTACCGGCAAGCGGTGCCGGTTGCAGTAGATCCAATTTCGATTGGTTACACGCCCGTGGATGTATTCAGCGTTGCATACCAAATCGAACAGTGCCGCACTGACCAAGTTCATTCTGGCGGATGGAGTCGCGACGCTCGCCAAAATCGGGCTGGTCGTCCAACGGGGCGACGTCAGCGAGGCCTTGAAACTCTTCAGTCCGGTGGCCACAAGCGCGCCACCTGACACGGCGTCCATGTACTCGGTTTTGAAGATGCTCGTGTTAAGAAGTCTGACGAGATCGTCGATCTTATTCCCCGCTTCGCACGGTTTATAGACGGGGAAGGGTTGGATAACGGGCATTAGGCAGCCTTGTTCTGCTGCTCTGCCCGATAGGCTTGGAGCACGCGCTTAACAGTTGTTTTGGAAACATCGAAAAGGCTGGCGGCCGTGGAAGATGTTTCCCCGCCATCTTCTATCATGCGGACGATCTCGGCCTTCCGCGCAGGCTTGAGCTTGGGTTTCCGGCCGACAACGACACCGGCGCGGCGGGCGTTTTCCAGACCGTGCTTAGTACGCTCTCGGATCATTTCGCGCTCGAACTCGGCGAAGGCCTCCACGATTTGCATGGTCAGCCGGCCTATAGAGGTAGTCGTGTCTATCGCATTGGTGAGAGACAAGAAGCCCGCGCCGGCGGTGTTAATGACCTCCAGGGTGAATAATAGATCTCTTAGGGACCGAGATAGGCGGTCTAGCTTCCAAACTACGAGGACATCGCCTTCCTTCAGGCTGGCGATCGCCTTGGCTAAGACGGGGTGATCCGCATTGGCCCCACTCCGTTCTTCTTCAAATATTTTCTCGCAGCCTGCCGCGCGCAGCGTTTCAAGCTGCGGAGTCAGATCCTGGTGGTCCTCAAGGGACACGCGAGCATAACCGATTCCCATATAGCTATTTTGACCTGAATTTTGGGCCTCGGAAGTCACTGATTTTGTTTGTCCACAGGGCTGGGGCCGAAACCGTTCGGTTACTCCCTGCGTGACACCTCCAACATCTTGAGTATATGCCATTTGGGTATAGCTTTGCGTACACAGCAGACTTGTGTAGTTGTGTATGTGCGATAGGGTTAAATGCTCAATTTGGACAGTGCAGCTAGCGTACAGAACCTCTATGGTCGCGGATTGTCTGAACGTTCGCAACTGGCGCAAAGCTGCCAACGCCGCATTGCTATCGGTTGGTGCCATCGCCACGACCCGGACAGTAGTGGGGCAACGCCTGGGATGACGGAATGTGCGCTGACGTTCCAATCAAAGACCGGTGGCCCCTCATCACCCCCGCCGCCGCTCCGCCCCCGCCGCAATCGTCTGCACCAGTTCATCCACCTCCCGTGCCAACCGCTCCAGCGGCAGGCCGACGAAGCGGCCTTCCAGGCTGATGCTGACGACGCCGTGGACGGCGCCGAAGAGGGTGCGGGCGCGGATGGCGCGGTCTTCGGGGGGCATGTCGGGTTGGAGTTCGGCCAGCGGTTCGGCGATCACGTCCATCAGGAAGAGGTGTTCGTCGAGATGCCATTGCGGCGTCGGGCTCGATTCCGGCGGGAAGTGGTCGAACAGCGCCTTCCAGAGGTTCCGGTGCTCGACGGCGAAGTTCAAGTAGCCCTGCGCCAGGTTGCGCAGCCGGTCGGTCGGCGGCCGGTCCTTGGTTTCATCAAGGGTGAGCCTTGCCTCCAGCGCCTTCAGCGTTCCCGAATTGACGTGGATGACGAGTTCGGCGAGGTCTGAAAAGACCGTGTAGAGGCCGCCGAGCGCGCAGCCGGCATCCTGGGTGATGTCGCGGGCCCGGAGATTGGTGAGCCCGTCCCTGGCGATCCGCTCGCGCGCCGCCTCGATCAGCCGGGCCTTCAGGTCTTCGCGTTTTTCTTCTCGTCTGCCGGCCATTAACCATTCCACTTCGATTTTTTGAACGACGTTCAAAATTTATCTTGAACGACGTTCATGATTCTGGCATAACGCCTCTTGTGAACAACGTTCATAAACCGGAGGAAGCAAATGTTCAAACTGATTTCCATTTTGTTGCGGGGCAGGGCGCATGATGCCGAACAGGCTTTCGCCGACTGCCACGCCGTGCCGCTGCTTTCCCAGCAGATCCGCGATGCCGCCCAATCGATCCAGTCGGCCCGCCGCAGCGTCGCGGTCGCCATCGCCCAGAACGAGCAGGAGAGGGGGCAGCACGCAACGATCGTTGCCCGCATCGCCGATCTGGAGACCCGCGCCACCGCGGCCCTTGCCAAGGGCAATGAGGGCCTGGCCCGCGAGGCGGCCGAGGCGATCGCCTATCTCGACGCCGAGCGCGATGCATCTGAGAAGGCGCAAGCCCAGTTCACCCAGGCGATCGACAAGCTGAAGGGCATCGTGCGCGCCTCCGAGGCGCGGCTGCAGGAGCTGCAGCGCGGCGAGCGGTTGGCGCGGGCGACGCAGGAGGCGCAGAAGCTCGATGTCGCGGTCGCCGGTCCGGGCTTTGCCACGCTTGACGATGCCGAGGAGACCCTGGCGCGGCTTCGCCTGCGCCAGAGCCAGAATGAGCTGACGGCCGCGGCGCTGAAGGACATGGAAGGCGCCATCCGCCCGGCCGGCATCATCGAAAAGCTTGCCAATGCCGGCTTCGGCGCGCCGCTGCGCTCATCCGCCGATGATGTGCTGGCGCGGCTGAAGAGCCGCATCACGCCTGCTGCCTGAAATTGCATCCATCCAATCATTCATCCATCGAACCATAGGGACCACTGATATGAACGACAGTTTCCAGAAACATTCCGCCAGCTGGGTCAGCTTCTCCTACATCTCCTTCGGCTCGGCCGCCTTCATGCTGGCGCTCGGCCTCTACATGATGCCGCTCGATCTCTGGGGCAAAGGCTATCTCGCCATGGGCATTCTGATGCTGGTACAGACCACGGTGAATATCACCAAGACGCTGCGCGACAATGCCGAATCCGAGAAGCTGATCCGCAAGGTCGAGGACGCCCGCACCGAGAAACTCCTGGTCAAGTTCAATCGTAACGATGAAGATTGATCTTGGTTAACCACAGCGCAGAGTTGTTATCGCATTCAACTTTTGCGTAACAACTCTGTGGCCTTCTCTGCCAGTCGAAAGAGGGACCCGCCGTGCAACACAATCTGATGACCTCCAGGAAATTCGCGCCGCTGTTCTGGACCCAGTTCCTGACGGCTTTCAACGACAATTTCCTCAAGAACACCCTGGTGTTCCTCATTCTCTTCAAGATGTCGGCCAGCGAAGGCGCTGCCCTGGTGACGCTTGCCGGCGTCATCCTCATCGTGCCCTTCCTGCTGCTCTCGGCACTCGGCGGCGAACTGGCCGACAAACACGACAAGGCCAAAATCGCCGAGCTGCTGAAACGCTGCGAGATCGCGGTCGCCGCCCTGGCCGTCGTTGGCCTCGCCTTTTCCTCCATCTTCGTGCTGATGGCGGCGCTGTTCGGCTTCGGCATCGTTTCGGCGCTGTTCGGGCCGATCAAATACGGCATCCTGCCTGATCACCTCGAACGCCGCGACCTGCCGAAGGCCAATGCCTGGATCGAAGGCGGCACCTTCATCGCCATCCTCGCCGGCACGATCATCGCCGCGCTCGCCTTCTCCGGCGGTGAAAACGTGCTGATCTTCGGCACGATGATGATGGGGCTTTCGGTGCTCTGCTGGCTGGCCAGCCGGATGATCCCGCCGACCGGCTCCAAGGCGCCGGATCTCGAAATCGACCGCAATGTCATCCGCTCCAGCTACACCCTCGTCAAGGAAATCCGCGAGGATAAACGGCTGTGGCGTTCGGCGCTGATGAACTGCTGGTTCTGGCTGGTCGGCGCCTTCGTGCTCTCCATCCTGCCGACCATGGTGACCGAGCTGCTCGGCGGCTCCGAGCTCGTCGTGCCGGCCTATCTCACCGTCTTTGCCATCGCCGTCGCCGTCGGCTCGGCCATTGCCGCCTGGATGTCGTCCGGCCGCATCGTGCTGCTGCCGGCCCCGGTCGGCACCGCGCTGCTTGGCCTCTTCAGCCTCGATCTCGCCTGGAACCTCTGGGGCCTGGTTTCCACAAGCCACGCGACGACGATCGTCGGTTTCTTTGCCGGCCAGAATACCATCCGCGTCGCCATCGATCTCGCCGGCATGGCCATATCAGGCGCCTTCATCGCCGTGCCCACCTTCGCCGCCCTGCAGACCTGGGCGCATGAGGACCGCCGCGCCCGCGTCATCGGCGCCGCCAATGTGCTCTCGGCCCTGTTCATCACCGTCGGCCTCGGCCTGGTTGCCGCCATCCAGGCGCTCGGCGCCTCCATTCCTGAGATCCTGATCGGCCTCGGCATCATCAATTTCGCCGTCGCCTGGCTGATGCTGAAGACGCTGCCGACCAATCCCTTCCGCGATTTCATCTCGATCCTGTTCCGCGCCTTCATGCGGCTGGAGGTCAAAGGCCTTGAAAATATCAAGAAGGCCGGCCGCGCGCCGATCATTGCGCTCAACCATGTCAGCCTGCTCGATGGCGCCCTGGCGCTTGCGATCACCGAGGAAGAGCCCACCTTTGCCGTCGATTACAAGATCGCCCAGGCCTGGTGGGTGCGCCCCTTCCTGAAGATGTGCAAATTCCTGCCGCTCGACCCGACCAAGCCGATGGCGACGCGGTCGCTAATCAAGGTGGTGCAGGATGGCAACCCGATCGGCATCTTCCCCGAAGGCCGCCTGACGGTGACCGGCACGCTGATGAAGGTCTATGATGGCGCCGCCATGGTCGCCGACAAAACAGGCTCGATGGTCGTGCCGGTGAAGATCGACGGGCTGGAGAAGAGCTATCTCTCCTATCTCGACAACGGCAAGATCCGCCGCCGGCTGTTCCCCAAGGTCAAGGTCACCATTCTCGAACCGGTGAAGCTGGAAGTGCCGCCGGAGCTGAAGGGCCGCAAGCGCCGCACGGCGGCCGGCGCCGCCCTCTATCAGGTGATGTCGAACCTGTTGTTCCAGACCGCCGATACCTCGTCGACCGTGCTCGACCGCGTCATTCAGGCAGGTGGCGAATTCGGCATGGGCAAGCTCGCCGTCGAGGATCCGGTCACCGGCCGGCTGACCTATGGCAAGCTCTTGACCGGGGCTGCCGTGCTCGGCGCCAAGTTCCGCGCCCGTTTCCCGGAAACCAATCTCGGCGTCATGCTGCCGAATGCCAATGGCGCCGCCGCCACCCTGCTCGGCGTGATGACGGCGGGCAAGGTGCCGGCGATGCTGAACTTTACCGCGGGTGCTGCCAATATCCTCTCCGCCTGCAAGGCCGCCGAAGTCAGGCATGTGCTGACCTCGCGCGCCTTCGTCACCCAGGCCAAGCTCGGACCTGTCATCGAGGAGATGGAAAAGCAGGTGACGATCGTCTGGCTCGATGATCTCCGGGCGGAAATCGGCCTCAAGGACAAGATCCTGGGGTATCTGCGCAAGGCGCGGCCGCTGGTGAAGCGCAAGGCGGATGATCCGGCCGTCATCCTCTTCACCTCCGGCTCCGAAGGCACGCCGAAGGGCGTGGTGCTGACCCACCGCAACATCCTGTCGAATGCCGCCCAGGCCGCCGCCCGCATCGATTTCCACAGCGGCGACAAGGTGTTCAACATCCTGCCGGTGTTCCACTCCTTCGGGCTGACGGCCGGCACGGTGCTGCCGCTGATTTCGGGCGTGCCGGTCTATTTCTATCCGTCGCCGCTGCATTACCGCATCGTGCCGGAGCTGATCTATGTCTCCAACGCCACGATCATCTTCGGCACCGATACCTTCCTCAACGGCTATTCCAGGACGGCGCATCCCTACGATTTCCGCTCGATCCGCTATATCTTCTCCGGCGCCGAACCGGTGAAGGCCGCAACCCGCCAGACCTATATGGAAAAATTCGGCCTGCGCATCCTGGAAGGCTACGGCGTCACCGAGACGGCGCCGGTCATTTCCATCAACACGCCGATGTACAACAAGTCGGGCACGGTCGGCAAAATCCTGCCGGGCATGGAATGGAAGCTCGAACCGGTGCCCGGCATCGATGAGGGCGGCCGGCTGCATGTGCGCGGCGCCAATGTCATGGCCGGCTACCTCCGTGCCGAAAAGCCCGGCGTGCTCGAGCCGCTCGCCGACGGCTGGCACGACACCGGCGACATCGTCACCATCGACGAGGACGGTTTCGTCAAGATCCGCGGCCGCGCCAAACGCTTCGCCAAGATCGGCGGCGAAATGATCTCGCTCGCCGCCGTCGAGACGCTGGCCGCCGAGCTCTGGCCCGGCGCGCTGTCGGTCGTCTCCTCGCTGCCCGACGCCAAGAAAGGCGAGCGCCTGGTGCTCCTCACCGACGCCCCCACCGCCACCCGCGCCGAATTCCTCGCCTTCGCCAAATCCAAGGGCGCCATGGACATGATGGTCCCGGCCGAGGTCAATATCGGCAAGGTGCCGGTGCTCGGCTCCGGCAAGGTGGATTTCGTCGCGGCGCGGAAGCTGGCGGAAAGCGCGGTGCAGGCGGGGGAGGCGGCGTGAGGGTGTAGGGTTCGGGGGTCTCGCGTGGCCCCCGCTGGCCTGCCGGCCCCCGTGGCTCGACCCTGGGCTTGGCAGGGCAGAGGGGTATTCAAGCACCGCCTCCCTCCGTCCTCCCAGGGCTTGACCCTGGGATCCATGCGGCACGCGGCGCGGGCGGTGGCCTATGGCGTCGGCCCGCTTGCCGCGGTCGGCGAGGGTTTCTTCAGCCTGAGAGCAAGAATGAGCGGCACGGCCAGCGCATAGACGGCGACGACCGAGAGCCAGATCGCGCCCGGCCATGCCTGGCGGACGAGGAAATAGACGCTGGAGAAGCCAAGCGGCGCCACGATCGAGGCGAGGCTGACGACCGAGGCCAGCACGCCCTGGAACTGGCCTTGCCGGTTTTCATCGACCTGCCGGCTGGCGAGCGACTGCAGCGCCGGCACGCCGATGCCGCCGAGCGTGAAGACCGGCATGATCGAAAAGATCATCCAGCCCTGGCCGGCAAAGGCCATGACGGTGAGCGCCATCGCGGCGCCGGCGATGCCGGTCAGGATTGCCCCGCGTTCGCCGAGCAATTTGACCGCCGGTCCCGGAAGGAAGGCCTGGGTCAGCGTCTGGCAGATGCCGAAGGCGCCGAGGGAAAGGCCGATCGAAAGCCCGCTCCAATGGAAGGCGTCGCTGCCCCAGAGCGCCCAGCAGGTGCCGTAGGCCTCGCCGGTGGCGCTGAAGATGAAGAAGAGGGTGACGACGGGCAGCAGGCTTTTGACCTCGAGCACCGCGTGCAGCGGCTTCAGCGGATTGAGCGCCGAAAGCGCGATCTTCTCCCGGCTGCCGGGGCGCGATTCCGGCAGGACGAAGAAGGCGAGCAGCAGGTTCAAGCCATTGAGCACGGCGGCCGCCATGAAGGGCAGCCGCAGCCAGTAATCACCGAGGACGCCGCCGGCGACCGGGCCGATGATGAAGCCGAGGCCGAACATGGCGTTGAAAAGCCCGAAGCGGCGGGCGCGCTTCTCCTCGGGCGAAATGTCGGTGATATAGGCGGTTGCCACCGACACGTTGGCGCTCGTCAGGCCGGCGATGGCGCGGCCGAGAAACAGCATCGGAAGATTGGCCGCAAAGGCGAGGAACAGATAGTTGACGGCAGCGCCGGCGAGCGAAATCAGCAGCACCGGCCGGCGGCCGATCCGGTCGCTGAGCGCCCCGAGCACCGGCGCGAAAATGAACTGCATGACCGCGTAGAGCGCGGTCAGCGTGCCGATATAGGCCGCGACGTTTTCGGCATGGGTGATATCGCGCAGCAGCGCGGGCAGGATGGGGAAGATCAGGCCGATGCCGACGGCATCGAGGACAATGGCGGTGAAAATGACGATAAGGGATCTGGTCATGGCGCGTTCCGGGTCGACGCAAGCGCACGAGCGCCGTTTGAGCGCCAATGGACTCACGATGAGGCCTGAGCTGATCAGGCGTTTGGTTTCTGGGAGGTGCTGGCCGATCCATGCTGCAAAGGCATGAATGGCGTGTGCTCGACCACCTGGACGACCATTCGTCCACCTGTTTACTCCGCCACTGAGCGGATCAAGGGAGGCAGCCGCTTTTCGCGACGGGCAATAGATACGCCGGAGGGCTGAATGCGACAAGCCCCTTTTTGCGCCGGATTTGGTTGCGGGCTGTCGGGATATTGAGAGCGGGGTCGATGGGCCATCCGCTGCAACGGCGGACCTGGCGGAATCTGCTCTTCGTGCAGAAGCCGGCTTGCGTCGGAAGCAGCAGCCGCGAACGAAAACAGGCGGCACCTGGGGCCGCCTGTGAGCTGCTTCGGACGAAGCGTCCGTTACTTCTGTTCCGGCGCCAGGAACTCGGCGCAATAGGACGGGCCGTCGACGCCCGGAATATCGGCGACGGTGCGGATGTCGCGGATGGTGTAATCGGAGCTGGTGGTGATTTCGGCCTGGCAGCGCAGATAGGCGGTGCGGGCGGACGAAATCTGCTTGCCGCGCTTGCCGTCGGCGCCTTCGGCATATTTCGCCGGAATGCGCACGGTCTTGTAGCCGCCACGCCAGGTATAGACGGTGGTCGAGCCTTGCTCGCTGTCGCTGATCGGCGGCCCGTAGGCGGCAAAGAAGATGCCGGCCGATTTGCCGACCCAGCGGGCCTCGATCGGATTGCCGGCGGAAGGAATGGTCGTGCATCCGGCAAGCGCAATTGCAAGCCCGGCCGCGGTCATGGTGCGGAAATTCATCGTGTCGTCCTGATCTCTAGCGCATTGGCTGCGAAGCCCGCCCTCGTGAGCGGTTTCGCCTGTCCCGTCTGCCCTTTAGCGCGGAACCCGGCAAAAGAAAATTGCCCGTTTGAGACTTCCGTTCGATTTGCGGGAAGTGTGGCTTTTTGCTGCAGTCGCGTGATCTCGAGCCTGTCACGTCACCGTCAAAAATTCCGCCGGTTTTTTGGAATTTGGTGCTTGTGCAACCAGATAGGCTGTTCTATAGAAGCGCCGCTGGTCACGGAGTGTAGCGCAGTCTGGTAGCGCACCACGTTCGGGACGTGGGGGTCGAGTGTTCGAATCACTCCACTCCGACCAGCTAGAAACCCCGCTTCGGCGGGGTTTTTCGTTTCTGCTGATCTCAGCCCAAAGTCCCCCCGATTCACCGGAGCGAGTTCAACCGGCCGATAACCCGTCCTTCTCCGGTTATAATTTTTCTGCAGGAAAGGTGTAACCGAGCGCGGCTGGCGGAAGCTCGGTGCATTGCATCGCAAGAATCCAAGTTCGAGCCGATCCCAGGTTTTGAGCTGCGTCTCCATCCAGTCCCCCAAGCGCAATTTGCGGGCCGCACGAGCGCCGCTCTGGATTTCGGACTCATCTATGCTAGCATCGAAGGCCTGCGTGACTGGCGATCAAGGTGGATACCACCGGGGAGCGTGGGAATTTGGCCGCTCGCCTGGGCATCTGGATCATTTTTGCGAAGGTGCCCCATGTCGTCCCGCATCGAAAGTGAACGGCTTGCGAATTGTCTAGCCGAACTTGATCAACTCACGAATTGGGAACGCCGCCCGCGCGGCGATATGCGGGTCGATCTGGAGCCGATGCGCGATCTCGCTCGCCGGCTTGGCGATCCCCAGAACAGCTTCCGTATCGTCCATGTGGCCGGCACCAAGGGCAAAGGCTCGACCTGCGCCCTGGTCGAGGCGGGTCTTGCGCGGGCGGGCTTCGCCGTCGGGCGATATGCCTCGCCGCATGTCATGCACATCACCGAGCGGGTCAGCATTGATGGCCGTCCGGTCGGCGAGGAGCGCTTGGCGGACGCGCTTGGGGCAGCGCTGGCGGCATTCAAAGACGCAAGGCGAGAGGCGACAGCCGCGCAGGGAGCAACCTGGTTCGATATCCTGACGGTTTCGGCCTTGCTGATCTTCAGCATGGAAGGCGTGGAGTGGGCCGTTCTCGAAACCGGACTTGGAGGGCGGTGGGACTCGACCAATATCGTTCAAAGCGATGTCGCCGTTATCACCAATATCGATCTCGAGCACACCGAAATCCTCGGCAAAACCCGCGCCGCCATTGCTTTCGAGAAGGCGGGAATCATAAAGCCCGGCACAACGGTCGTCACACTCCTGCCGGAGGCGGACGAGGCAGGCGCCGTCGTATCCGCCCGGGCAGCAGAACTCGGCTCTGCCGTGCGACGCCCCATCGTGCCGCCCGACGCAACGATTGAGCAGCGGAATGTTGCCGTGGCGGCAGCGGTTCTGGATGTCCTCGGAAAAATGGGCGTGATGACAAAGGCCGCAAGCGCGGTGTCGGAGCCACTTGGAGAACAGCTCCTCGATCCCTCGACGATCGAAGCTGCCCGCCTGCCGGGACGGCTCGAGAAACTCGCCGTCGTCACCAGCCACGGCGATAAGGTCAACGTGGTGCTGGACGGCGCGCATGTTCCCTTCAACCTTGCTGCGGTTCTGAGCGACCTCTCGCAGGAAGAAAAGTACCGCGCTCCCTGCATTGCCGTCGTGTCAATCGCGGAAGACAAGGACGCGGCAGGCTTGCTGTCGACGATGACGCGCCACGATATGTCGATCATCTTCACCACCGTCGGCGCCAGATCGCGCTCGCCGCAACAGCTGAAGACGATTGCGGACAGCCTTGGGCTGCTGAGCATCGTCGTGCCGGACCCGCTCGAGGCCTATCAGGAAGCACTGGCCGGCGCCGCGGAATCGGGCGCATGGGTTCTCGTGACGGGATCGCTTTATCTCGTTGGCATAATCCGTGCGGCGTGAGGCCGAGCGGGTGTGAATGACTCCGACCGGAACGCGGTGGAGAAGAAGCCGCCGCCGCTGGAACGTGCGGCGCTGTGCTGCGATCTCAGCCGCCGACTGTGATTTCACCATCCGCAACACGTTTGACAAATATCTTCAGACCTTCATGCCGCAGTTTCTTCCAACCGCCGTCGGAAACCATTGATTTAGCCAGATCGGCAAACCCGGTGGTGAGGTAGGGAACCTGCGATGCCGGTCGTTTGCCGAGCGCTTGAATCAAGCAGTCAGTTCTTGGTGGGGACGAGAATGAGTTTCCTGAACGTTTCATGCCGATCTCCAAATGATCGGTGCCATCTGGAAATCTGATCGTCCCATAGCCGCACTTGGCCGCGGCATTCACTTCGGCCTTGGAGAGATTGTCTTGGAGAAGAAATGACAGCTGGCTGAAAGTGTTGTCGGTGTAATCGAACTGACCCAGTACGATGAAGTCCAGCTCGTTCTGCCCCTTCTTGGCGCCTTTGATCTTGCCATAGAAGTTGGAATTCACCTTGGTGTCCTTGCCTGTCTTCATGGCAAGCATTTCGCCCAGCTTGATATAGGTCCTCGGTTTTGACGAAACGTTTTCGGTACCAGCCGCGGCGTTGCCTGAAGGCAGACTGGCGGTCTCCGGCTTGGCATAGGCGTCAGCGAAGGCTCGCAGTGTCGTGAGATTGAGCGCTTGGGGAAGCGAACCGCTCTCGAACTTGCGGCAAGAGAGAGCGGCTTGCCGTGTTGCCTTGTCAGGCTTGCCCTCAACATTCCCTGGCTTGCAGCCCAAATGAGCCAGTTGCTGCTGCAACGTCTTGAGCAAAACTGCTTGTTCGGCGGAATAGGCGCTGACGCCGCGGGTCACACTGACATTGCGGACATCGATGCCGATACCATCCGGCTGCACCACGTCAAACTGGGACGTATGATGGTCATAGTTCTTCCATTCGTTGCCCCAACCCATCATCACCGGGCCGAGAATGAAGTTGAATGATTTTGGGTCGCGGTTTGATTGCGGCTCGCACTCGTTCGATTCCCAGCAATGCGGAGCCTGGTTGGTTGCTTCGCCTTCGGCGGCGTAGATCACCTTGTTGTCGCAGCTTGCCGTAACCCATCCGCTGTCATCGTTTGCCCATCGGATTTTCAGCGAGAATGTCGCCCATTTGCCGAAATCTTCCGATTTTTGGCACTGGCGGGCGAGAAAGTTCACGCCGTTGCGCGTGTCGGCCTTCAGCATGTAGATGAAATTGTGGATTGCCGGTCCTTCCCAGGACGCGAAACGCAAATGGCTGTCCCAGCCATCGGGATAAAAGCCATTTGCGGAGTTGTTGTGCCAGCCTTTGTAGGCAAAAGTCGGATCGAGCCGGAAATCAAACTTGTATTCGACGCTTTCGCCAACCCTCATGTCTCGCGTATAGCGAATCGTGGAGCGGACGTTGCCATTGCGGCAATCATTTTCGCCCCGTCCATCTCCATAGTCGACGTTGGAACACTGACGGTCGAATATCTCAAACCGGGTCACGCCGCCCTTGACCTCCGGTCTGACCGATCCGTTGAACTTGTGGCGCTCAAAACCTTTGGGGAGCGGATCGGCAGTCGCTGCCGCGTGGGTCGCAAAAACCATGAGCGCGCCAACCACCAGTCCAACTATAGGATTTTTCAGCATAGCCCCCTCTCCAAATTGGACTCCAACCATATCACGATCTCTTTTGGAGGGTCGGGTTTAGATCAGGTTCAGATCGATGCGGATGCAATTAGCGACGACACCCAAGTCCAACACGGGATTCTGGACGAACAAGTTCGAGAAGACCGTATCGCCTGATCGGCGCATCATGGCCGAGATCGAAAGGTTGGGTTGGTGGGGATGCCACACAGGGCCGGCGGTCGAGGCTATGTGCTCGGAGCCCCAGCGCTCAGCAGCGCCCGTACCAATGCCGCCTGGTTGCGTACGCCGGTTTTGTCGAAGATGCGCTGTAGCTGGGTGCGCAACGTGTTGACACTGACCCCGAGCAGATCGGCGGCGGCTGCGAGATCGTGGCCATCGACGATCAGGCGGGCAAGCCGGGTCTGCGCCGGCGAGAGGCCGAAGACCTCCCGCGCGCTCGCGATCCGGCGCACCACAGTCTCGGCGTCGTCGAAGGAGACCAGCGCCTTGCCGTCCTCGAGCAGAACCCAGCAGTGGAGCGGAATCCCGGCCGCGTCTTCGCCAAGCCCCACCGCCCAGGCCTGCTTCGGCGCGATGTTCAGCGGCCTCTGGCTCTGCAGCTCGCGGAACGCCAGGCGCACCGCCTCCCGCAGTGCTGCGTCGTGTTCGCGCTGCCGGGCACGCAGGCGGCCGGCGGCGGCGACGAGCCCGGGATGGCCGTGCATCCGCTCCCGCGCCAGCCGGTTCGTCCAGAGGATCCTGGCATCCGTGTCGACCTCGATCAGCGGGCAGTTCGCCTCCTCGACGCTGCTCTCCATCATCACCATGCAGCCGATCTTCCAAGCGCCGTCGATCCGCTGGAGGATCCGCAGCTGGCGCTTGCGATCTTCGCCGGTGTCGCTGCCGATCTGATCGAAGGTCATCCAGGCCATGTTGCCGTCGACGACGATGTTGACCTTTTCCCAGCGGACGCGCTCCGAAAAGGCATATTTCTCCGGGAATCGCTCGACGATCTTCCTGATCCGCGCGGCGATCGGGTCCCAGCCTTCGTCCACCCGGACGCCGAGCGAGGCGAAATATTCCATCCGCCGGGTCTGCGGCGACTGCACCCAGTGGCTCGCCAGCGCCTCGAAGTCCCGCTGCAGCCAGGCCTCGGTTTCGGCGCGGATCACGGCCATGATCGCCGCCCGGTCAGCCTCGCTGTCGTCCATCGCGCGGTCCCCCACAACGGATCGCAGCATAGCATGATCGGTCTGTCGGAGCATGACGGCACCTCATGTGTGGATGACGCCGGCCAGCAGCAGCGTCAGGCCGGCGGTCGCGGCAGTCAGCCCGAGTAGCCGAAGCCTCAGGCGCGGCAGGGTGATCTGATTTCGGTAGTATCGGTCCTCGGCCGCGGCGCCCATCGGCGTGGGGCGGCGGCGGTTTGGCATGTGCGCGGCGACGAGACTCTGAAGGTCCATTGTGTTGCCTCCCGGTTCGGGCTTCATCTGCCGCATTCTCGCACGCATCCGAGCCGGGCCCTGTCATGCAGACGGAGGACATCGGGCTCGGCGCCCGGCTGGCGAACGAAGAATCATCTCAACCGGAACGAGTCCCGCGGTGATTCGTTGAGTCGCGTATTTCCAGCGTGAGGGGATGCATCATGAGCAGGCGACGAAGGTTCAAGCCGGTGAAGATCACCATCAATGGCAAGGTGAGGACGGTCTATAATGTTGTTCAGGCCGGCAACACGTTGCTGAATGACTGGCCCGAGCAGACGCCGGCGGCGAAGGCTGCCGAACGTCTTGTGCTTGACGTGTTCAACGATGCCGCCGGGCCCGAGCAGGTGCGGCGGGCGTTCATTACCGCGGCGAAGGCGAGCGACATCAAGTTCAGCTCCTGATCGGCAGTGTCGGCAAAAGCCCTGGCTCACTTCCATGACACATGCTCCTGGTATCGCAGATCCCGGGTTTTGAACTGCGTCTCCATCCAGGCGGCCGAGATGATCGCCGCGAGGAAACCGAAGGCGAGGCAGGCAATGGCCTGGGTCCGCCACGAGACGAAGGTGACCGGCGCCGGGGTGACGGGCTTTTGCGCGCAGTCACCGGGCGGGCAGGCGCAGCCGGAAAAGGCCTTGATCGGGCAATCGCTCATGATGCGCCGCCTTTCACCGTATCGATGGCGGCGAGGATCTTCTGGTGAAGCGGGCAGCCGTGATCGTCGCTGCCGTCGAAAAAGCGTTCGGCCTCCACCAGCGCCTCCAGGAGATCGGGCGCCCCGGCGGTGAAACGGGCCGTGGCGCCGGTCTTTTCGGTTGCTCCGGCCCGCCGGGCGGCGGGACGGGAAGGGCGCTCGGTCGATGGTTCGGATGTGGGATTGGCGGCAGACATCTCCGTTCCCCTCAGGCGTAAAGCTGATCGGAATCGGTGATGCCCATGATCTCGCGGGCATAGCGGTAGTGCTCCTCGACGCTGGCCGCAGCACCGCGCAGCCAGGACGGGCCGCGGATCGAATGTTCGGGACGGCGCAGGAAGGCAAAGCCGAGGGCGCCCATGCGCTGGGCCTCGTTGGCCATATAGGCGCGGCAGTCGCCCATCGTGCGCGCCGCATTCCAGCGGGCGTCCCGCTTGCTCTCCTCTGTCTCGATCTTGCGAATGTGCTGCATCGCCTGTCCTCTCGCGCCTCTGGTCGGCTTGTGAGGTTAAGGTATTTATTATACCCGATCGCGTCAACGGAAAAAGGTATAAAAAATACCTCTTGGATTGACGAGGTACGAATCGTAGGCGTATGTCTTGATCAAGTGATTGGGCGACCGGGTGCAACTCCCGAGCTGACGAAGCCCAGCGGCGCGGGAAGCGAAAGTCCTTAAGTGCGCTGTCAGAAAATCAGGACGAGGGCGAAGCGAATGGCCCCTCTGGCACGTGTCCCATCCCGGCTCCGGCCTTCAGGACTTGGCCAATGCTCTCCCGGCTTCATGGGCTTTGCTCATGGGGTAGGGGGAAGCTTTGGCCGGAACCCTCCCTCACCAGCCTTCAGGAACCTTCTCCTCCTAAGCTGAAGAGAGAGGATGGAGAACTGAAGTTGGAGTATGAAGCTAGGAGAAAAAAGGAGGCCGGCGATGCGCAGCGACATCGAAATCACCGACGAGGTGATCGAGGCGGGCCTGGCATCACCGAGTTCTACGATCCGTGGGAGGAGAAGCTGCCGAAGGATATGTTTCCCGCCGCCATCCGGTCCATCCTGGTGGCGGTGTCGCGAGTGGTGCGCGAACGGCATCCGGAGCTTCCGCAATTTGTGGCCTCAGAGGATGCGTCGTCCCGATATCCCTCGTGATCCCGGCTGGGGATCGGCGAGCTTCGGAGCGAAATCCTACAGGCCGTACATCTCCCGCGCGGCGCTGTATGCCAGGAGAAGCACCGCCGCCGTGACGATGTAGAATCAGATTCTGCCGGCGCGCGATGAAGGGCGGATCATCCTGTTTTTTCTATTGAATTTGATTGATTCGCGGCATCGTTTCCGCGCCTTGCGCTCTCATCCCTACATCTCGATGATCGATCGGCGGACGCGGCCGACGATGGTGACGGCGCCCTGGAATTCCGGCGGCGGCACGTCCTCGTAGGAGGCGGGCTGGAAGGGCGGGTTGTCGTTCGGGCGATAGCGCTTGTAGGTCGCGGCGCCCGTTTCGTCGGCGACGACATAGAGCGCGTTCGGCGCCAGGCGCTTGTCGCGCAGATTGACGAAGATGATCGAGCCCGGCGGCGAGATCTTGTTCATCGAATTGCCCTCGACCTCGAGCGCGATCCATTCGCCATCGGGCAGATCGAGGGCGGCGACCGTCGGGAATTCCGAGAAGTCGGTGATCGGCGCCTGCTCGCTGAGCTGGCCGGCGCTGACCCAGGAGATCTTCGGCACATCGGCGACGGAGACCGGCAGCTCATCGGGATCGAGCGCGTTGCCGGTGCCGAACTGCAGCCAGTTGAGATTGACCTTGAAAGCGCGGGCATACTTCTTCGCATCGGCGATGCCGAAGCCGTTGCGGCCGGATTCATGCGCCTTGTAGACATTCGCATTCCAGCCGAACCGATCGACGATCGCCTTCGGCCCGGCAAAGCCAGCATTCTTCCTGGCCATGACGAGGCGCTTTGCGCGTTCTTCGCGTTCAAATTGTTCCTGATCTTTCAACATGATATAAAAAATACCCTAAATTAAGGTACATGTCATGCCCTAATGTGCTTGACATATCGGGTATTAATTGTACCCTAATCGCCATGACAAACACCGACATCATCAACAACGGGCCAGCCTTTCGGACTGGAGGAGACGCCATGAGGTTCACCATTTCCTCGGAGGATAGGCTCGCCATGGACGTCGTGCCGACCGGCGTCGTCATTCACCGGCCGCAAGGGCCAAGGGGAGGGCGGATGTCCGCGATACCAGTTCGCAACGAGGATATCCCCTTCCTCGCCAAGGCCCTGCAGCAGGTGCTGAACGCCAACCGGGAGGTGGAGTCGCTGTGACCATCTCCACCCCGCCCGCCCGCTACACCGGCTGCCCGAATTGCGGCAAGGCGCTGTCGATCGCCGAGGTGATCGAGCGCCACTGCGAGACTTGCAGCCGGCCGACCAGCCCGAAAGAGCTGCGGGAGATCGCCCCCGGCGCTCTTCCGATCCCCGATCCCGACAGCCTCACTCCTCCCTGACGGCTATCGGTGGCTGGCGTCGTTGCCCTCCCTCGGCGACGCCGGCATCCCGGGCGCGACGATGTCGTGCCCGCCGGGCGCGCTCGTGCCCGACCCAGGCGGCGGCCTGGCAGACGACCGGAGCTTTTGCTCCGCAACAGAGCCGGGCTCCGGTCGTCATCCGTGAAAAATCAAAGACGTTGGCAGCACCCGCTTCGGCGGGAACGGCGAACCGCGTTCGAAAGAAGGATCAAGCGATGAGCTTCCAGCTCAAGGCCGCCCCGGCGCAGCAAGGCACCCACATGAACGCGCTCGAGCTCTTCCGCTCCGGCCGGGACTATATCGAAATCGCTGCCATCCTCGGCGTGTCGGTGCCGTCCGTCGAAACCGAGATCCACACGCTTCGAAGCGCCGAGAAGGGCGACACCGCCCAGCAGGACCATGCCGGCGCGGAGATTCGCCGCTTTCCCCGCCGCCCCCTCAAGCCGGGCACGCCGGTCAATTTCGCCGGCGGCCGACGGCGGCTGCGGGTTTGAGGCCGGCCATCTCAATCGGGAAAGGACATCGCATGGCGAAGGAAACAATGAACCAGGAGATCATGGACATCCTCAGCCCGGTGCTGGGGGAGGAGCTGGCAGCGGCGATCATCGAGCATCGCAAACGCACGCTGAAGAAGCCGCTGACGGTTTATGCGGCGAGGATGCAGGCGCGGGAATATCTGGCGACCGGCGACCCGGTCGGCGCCGCCGAGATGCAGATCTTCCGCGGCTGGCAGGCGATCAAATGCGACTGGTACCTCAAGGAGAAGGCGAGGGAGGCCGGGTCGATCAACAGCAGTACGAGAAGGACGACAGTGGATGCCGCAAGAGATTTCCTCTCCGGTGAAGATCATAGCTGGGATGCTTTCGGGTTTCCCGGCATCCGCAGGCACTGATCCCGACATGCAGATCCGCGCCTATCTCGTCGCGATCGAGGGCATTCCGCTGGAGGCGGTCTGGCAGGCGGCCAAACTCTTCATCTGCGGAAAGGTCCGGGATCATAACCGCGCCTTCGCTCCGAGCTGCGCCAGTTTCGCCGAGCAATGCCGCCATCAGCAGGCGGCGATCGAGGCGGAGAGCCGCCCGCGCATGGAGGCCGAGCCGGAGAGGCCGCAGCCGAAGGTCGCCGCCTACAAGATGCAGCTGCTGCGCGACGCCGCCAATGGCAGCCGCAACGCCAAGCGGGAGCTCGCCAGGATGTTCCCCGACAACCCGATCATTGCAAGGGCCGCACGACCTGAGGAGGCATTGAGATGACCATCACATTCTGGACGGAAGACAAGATCGTCAAGGCGGAAAAGCTCTGGAATGAAGGGCTGTCGGCCAGAGAGATCGCCGTCATGTTCGGATCGAAGAAGAACACCGTCATCAACATGGCATCCCGCAACCGCGACAGGTTTCCCTCGAGGCAGGACGCCTGGCATCCGCAGCCGAAGGCGGGCCCGCCCGTCCAGCCGATCCGCCACCCCGACCGCGTGACGCGGGTGACCATGTCGGGCGCCCATGTGACGATGCCGCGCGTGCCGTGCATCGATGGGCCTGCAGAGCCATGAGCAAGGTCACCCCACGCGAAACCGAAATCATCCGCTGGATGGCGGCGGGCAAGACGGCAGCCGAGATCGGCACCATTCTCGGCATCTCCCACATCACGGTGAATACGCACATATCAAACGCCAAGGCGCGGCTCGGCGTCTTCAAGGATACGGCGCTGGTCGCCGCGGCACTCAGAAACGGCATCATTCGATAGAAGGACGATCAGCATGGGCGGCAAGGCCACCAAGGTGAAGACAGGACGGGTCAACAAGGGCGCCGGCCGGCCGCGCAAGGAGAATGTCGAGCGTTTTCCCTGCGGCAAGATCAAGCCCTTCGAAACCGAGAAGGAGAATATCAGCGTGGCGATATCGGCCCGCCGCCGCATCCACGGCTTCGGCCGGACGGTGGCCGACGAGACGGTCAGGAGCCCCTTTGCCGGCTACACCCTCGGTCGCATCTTCCTCGACGGCCTGATCACCGCCGAGCAGCGCCAGGCCGGCGACGACTATGCCGAGGCGATCGCCCGCTACCACAAGACCACAGGCATTCCGGCCCCGAGCCCGAGGGCGCAATCGCTCTTTGCCGTCAAGGGCCACGAAGGCGAGGTGACCGACACCCACGCCGACCGCGCCCGCAAGGCCAGCAACCGCATGATGGCCCTGCAGGGCATCCTGCTGCGCTGCCCAGATGGACCGCAGGTCAGGAGCACGGTCTATAATGTCACGGTGATGGATTACGACCATTTGCGCCAGATGCCGCCGCAGCAGCTGCTGTGGCTGCGGCGGGGGTTGACGGCGTTGCGCGGGGCGAGGGGTGGGTGATGACGGGGCAATGGGCGAAAAAATCGCCCATCTCCCATCCGCCATCACTGTATTTGCCGCAGAGCTCACCCCACCCTCCGTCCTCCTCGGGCTTGACCCGAGGATCCACGCCGGCCTCCATCAGCCACGGCCATGGATCCCAGGCTCAAGGCCTGGGATGACGGAGGGCGGGGCGTGTGTTTTCGCCAGAACCGTGCCGATCGAGCCGAAGACCTCAGCCGGATGCCGCTGCTGCTCTTGTGGGCGAGCAGGGGGCTTACGGCGGGGCGAGGGGCGGTTGACGCCGGAATTGCTCGGCCCCGCAGTGTCGCAAATGCCCCGACGTCACGCTGCTCGCCCCGCTGAGGTGATTACAGCCGTCTGCCTTGATGGGAAGGCTTCACGAGGCTGAGAATGTCACCATGACACCGCGCTGGCGAAAGTAGGCCTGCATTCGCTTCCTGCCGGACCGGTTATTCTGCACGAGCCTGGCCGGGTCGAATACGGCCTCTTTCAAACCCGCCCGCGTCAACGCCGCCTTGAGAGTGGCGATATGCGCGTCGATTTCGGCGTTATCAGCCTGGAGCGACTCATAAATGCGGTTTGTTGCATCGGCTACGGTCGGTTCGCTCACTTTGCACTCCTGTTGTCTGTCTGGCTGGCCTGACCGTATTGGGGTGAAACCGGTTCACGTCAATGGGTGACAGTGAATTGGAAGATCTCGTCCGCTTTCGAAGATGAAGCACCAGAAGCAGCCCTGCCATCGGGGTTTGCCGTCGAAACGTCACGGCAACAAAGCGCGAAAAGCCGCCATTCCGCCCCAGCGGGTGATCAGATCACGAATTCCTCCTGGTACGTCTGTGGCTCGGGAACGACCGTAACCTCCACCGGAATGATCCAATTGGCCGCGTAGCTCTCGCAGTCGGAACGCTGGAGCTCGGGCTGCACGCTCCCCGCCCCATCGACAGCGCGACATCGCAGTGGATATCGCCCCACTTCTTCAGGGGTCCACATGTACTCCCACAAGCGCCATGCAAAGGGACGTTCTGTTTCGAGGAGCCTTCCCTCGCGCCAGCCCCTGCCATCTCCGGTGCAGACCTGCACCTGCCGGATAGGAGCCTCTCCGCTCCAGGCGGCTCCGAAAATCCGGTACGGTTGGCCGGCGATGAGCTGCGCCCCCTGGACGGGACGCGCGATCTGCGCTTTGACCTCCATCTCCGCAAGGGGGACCAGCCTGGGTTCCCCGAGGTTGCGCTCCCAACGGAAATAGTCGCGCGCCTGCCAGTAGCCAAGGAACGGTTGCTCCACAACCGTGATATCCGTGATCCACTTGACCCAAGCCATGCCGAACCAGCCACCCACGACCGCGCGCAGCGGGTAGCCGTGATCGCGCGTCAACGGCGCCTCGTTCATCGAATAGGCAAGGATCGTGCTGTCGGCGATGGCCTTCTCAAGCGGTAAACTGCGCGCAAAAGCGATGGGGCCGGGAGAAGCCGTTTTCTTGTTCGTGTCGACGACGCCGCTGTCGGCGCCTGCGAGCAGAACCTCACATGCGGTTGGCTTAACGCCCGCCATTTCCAAAATCTCGCGCAGAAGAACACCTGTCCACGCGGCATTGCCGACGGCTCCGTTCTGCCACTGCAACCCCTCCTTCGGCGGCTCATAATAGACGCGCCCGTTCCCTGCACACTCGACGACGGCTGATAAAGTCGTGCTCCGCATCGCCTTGATGCTGTCGAGGTCAAGTTCGATCGGCCGCTCCACCGCCCCGCCGACGCGCAATCTCCAGTCTCGCGCATCGAGGTCCGGCGACGGGAAATGGTTTCGCACGAAGAACTGCTCGGTCGGGATCAGCCAATCGGAGAGCGACGCAAACGGAAACTCGATGTTCGGTGGGGATTTCTGTCGAACTATCAGACTGGGTTGCTGTGGTGTCGGCATCGTCCTCGTCTCCCCTTTGAACGTCGGCTCTCGGTCGCGCAAATTCGGGTGCGATCACACCGCCCCTCGCAGTGCGTCTGTCGCATTCCGCATTCCGCCTTCGGGTCGCATCCTAACACATAGCACGTTCCTCGGATCGACCTCGAACGGCAGCTTTATCCTTCGATAAGCAAGCCGCCGTCCGGCGGTGCTATTCAAAGGCAGGGATAGCTCCGCGACCTCGGAACACCACGCCCGAGAGAGTCAACAGACCCCGGTACCAGCACCCGTCGTCACACTTTCACCACCGAAAAGAACAGGAACCGCGGCTTGGTCGTCAGGCTCTGATAGGCCTGCGGAAAAAGCGTGCGGGCTTGCGGGTCGGGCTGGGGCTCGCTGACGATGTCGATCTGAAATCCGGCCGACTTCAGCGCCTCGAACATGGCGTGCAGCGGCCGATGCCAGAAGCGCATGGCGATCTCCCTTCCGCCGCGCTGCCAGGTCTCATCGAAGCTGTAGGTCTCGAAATAATTGTCGCGGCCGGTCGAGGCGTGATCCATGAAGGGATGGTGCGTGGAAAAAACCAGGCGACCGCCTGCCGCGAGCAGCCGGTTGAATTCCGAAAGCGGCCTCGACCAGTCGGGCAGATAATGCAGGACGAGCGAGGCAAGGATCAGGTCGAAAGCCTTGTCCTCGAATGGCAAGGGCTCGTTGAGATCAGCGGTCAGCAGGCGCGCGCGCCCTTCCAGGCGACGCTGCGCGATATCAAGCATGCCGGCACTTGCGTCGATCCCGGTCACGACAGCCCCGCGCTCGATCAGCGCTGCCGCATGCGCCCCGCCGCCGCATCCGGCATCGAGCACGGAAAGCCCGGCGGCGTCGCCAACCAGGGCAAGAATAGCCGGCCGCTCGTAATAGGCATTCCAGGCATTGACCTCGTTATCGGCATCATAAGCCGCCGCGAACGCATCATAATCATTCTCGGCCAAGATTTTCCCCTTTTCAGAGACTGTTCGAGGATGCCTGTGCCTCAGAAGTGTGCTCGATCGACCTGCAAATAGGCCGAGATCGCTTCGGCCGTACGCAGGGAAGCGCGATGAACGGCCTCGCTTGGAGGTCCGAGCGCCATAGAATCGAAAATGATGTCATCGAGATAGGCCGCAACCGTTTCGACTGTCGCGCCCTGCAGGATCATGTTGGCGGCCTGAAGGAGATAGGTGTCGTATTCATCGGCTGCGTCGTCTCGCCAGGCTGAATCGTCGAGCTGACGAATTCCGATGGGGTCCCAATGATCCCACCCAATTTTGCGCAGGGCGCGAATGTCGATCTTGACGTGGTCACTCATGCCGCAACTTTTCACGAAAAACGATGCCGACACAACCGGGCCGTATCGGCCAGCTGTTGCCCAGACGTCTCCTCACGCTCCGTCCTCCTCGGGCTTGACCCGAGGATCCACATTCTCGCCTCCATCAGCAGCGGGCCTGGATTCCAGGCTCAAGGCCTGGAATGACGGAGGTTGGGGCCGGTCTCAGCGGGATCCCCGGGAGTCCGTTGCCAAGGGTCAAACGGCGCGGCACGCAGTGGTCGCTGTCGTCATCGAAGGCGCGGTGGTTGTCGGTTCGATCGCGGGAAGGGAGGCGTCCGCTGCGTGCCGCACGAGAGCTGGTAGTGCGGCATTCTTACGCGTCCTTTGCCGGCACTATACCAATCCGTAAGAATGCAGCCCCGGCTGTTCGACCGCCGCACTTTACGAAAATGTATGGTTCGGGCGAGGTCCCCGTGAGGTTTGGAGCGCAGGCTTGGCGCCGTCATTGCCAAGTCGAGGTAGCTCTCTCATGAATATGCGCGCCGCACCTGCCACCCTTATGCCGGCCATTCATCCGGTCAGCCTGCGGGTCAACACCTACCTGATCAATCTCGACCGTGCGCCATTGCGCAGATTTCGAATGGAGCGCCTGCTGGCAAGCGTCGGCCTTGCCTTCGAGCGCGTGGCCGCGGTCGATGGCGCGTGCCTAAGCCTGCCGCATCCGGGCTTCGACGAAGCGGCCTATCTCAGCCGGCACGGCCGCCGGCCGAACCCTTTCGAGATCGGCTGCTATCTCAGCCATGTCGAATGCGCCAGGCGCTTCCTCGCCAGCAATGCCGAGTTCGCGCTCATTCTGGAAGACGATCTCGATTTCGATGACGATCTGGCCGAGCTGCTCGACGCCGCCCTCGAGCATCAGGCGCGCTGGGACATCCTGCGTCTGTCTACCGTCAGCTCCGGGAAAAAGCACAAGGTGGAGCCGCTGACCGCGTCGCGCTCGCTTGCCATCGCGCTCACCCGCGAGAAGGGGTCCGGCGCCTATCTGATCAATCGCAACGCGGCCGGGTGGATTGCTGGCGCGCTTCTGCCCATGTGCCTGCCCTATGATCTCGCCTTCGATCTGGAGTTCGATGAGGGGCTGAGCGCCTGCTTCGTTGAGCCGGCGCCGGTGAGCCAAAGGGCGGATCCCTGTTCCCAGATACAGGCAGGGCTGTCGACCTACCGGCTTGGCCGCCGCCGGCCATGGAGCGTCCTGCCCTATCGCACGGCCGCTGAAATGCGCCGGTTTGCGCGCCGCTTGCGCCGTCTCGCGGCTTGGCGGGTGAGCGGTTAGAACCGCTCCCCCGGGGATGAGCGGTTAGAACCGCTCCCCCGGGGATGAGCGGCTAGAACCGCTCCCCTGGGGATGAGCGGCTAGAACCGCTCCCCAGGGGATGAGCGGTCAGGACCGCTCCCCCGGCATCAGCGGGAAGCTAACCGAAACGATGAGGCCGGGATGATTGTCCGCCATGGTGATATCAGCCGAATGCAGCTCGGCGATGGCCTTGACGAGGCTGAGTCCGAGGCCGCTTCCCGGTGTCGTGCGGCTCTTGTCGAGCCGGTAGAGACGTCGGAAGACCTTGTCCCTTTCGCCGGCGGGAATGCCGGGGCCGCTATCGGCGACCGAGAGGACGGCGCGGCCGCCCTGGCGGCGGAGCGAAACCGTGATGGCGGTTCCGGCCGGGCAGTGGTTGATCGCGTTTTCCACCAGGTTGGCGATCATCTGCGTCAACAGATCGCGGTCGCCCCAAACGAGCGCGGGACAGCGCTCCGCGATCGTCAAGGACTGGCGCGCATCTTCCGCGACATCGACATAGACTTCGGAAATCACGGCCAGCACGGCATCGATGTCGGTCGCCTGGAAACGCTCCTTGCGGGCGCCGGCCTCGATCTGGGAAATGCGCAGCAGCGCCTCGAAGGTGGCGTTGATCCGGTCGCTCTCGTGTCTCGCTTCGTCAAGCAGAGCCGAAACATCCGCCTGCCGGTCATTTCCAGCCACCGCGGCATCGAGCGTCAGGCGCAACCGGTTGAGCGGCGTCTTCAGATCGTGGGCGATATCGGCACTCACCTGCCGCATGCTCTCGACCAATCTCTGCAGCCGCTCCAGCGCCGCGTTGATCTGGAGCGCCACCATATCGAGATCGTCGCCGTTGCCGCTGATGGCAATGCGGGCGTCGAGCGCGCCGTGCGAGACGTCGTTCATCGTGTGGGCGACGCTGTCCAGCCGCGCCTGGGCGCGGACGGCGAGAAAGACGCCGCCGCCGATCGCGGTCGCCACGACGATCGCGGCGGCCCATTCGAAGCTCACCAGCACGATCCGCAGCATCTCGTCGACATCGTTGAAGTTTTCCGCCACCACCAGGCTGTAGGGGCCGATGGTCGACACCTGCATCCGATAGCGTTCATGCCCCTTCAGCCCGACATCCCTGGAGGTGACGGTATAGACGCCGTTCGGGATGCGGGGTGCGGCGAAATTGCCGGCAAGTTTGCGCCCGCCTGCATCGGTTAGCGAATAAAGCCCGTCGGAGGTCGATTGGAAGCTCGCATAATTGTTCAGCGTGTTGACCAGGTCTTCGGTGTCATTGGGTTCGTAGGTCGAGACGATCAGCGAATTCATCTCGCCCAGCGACTGTTCGAGATCGCGCGCAAGGCCGAGGCGCAGCATGTGATAGATGATCGCGCCGCTCAAGATGAAGGCGACGACGAAGAGCACGCCGAAGGTGACGGCAAGCCGGAACGGCGTGCTCCTGCGCAGGCTGGAGCATGATGCCGAAAAGTGTGCGCGGTTTTCGGACGACATCATGCTCTTGCTCTCTAGATTGCGAACAGGATGGGCCTGAAATCATCCTGTTCGAGGCGCATGCAGGCTGTATCCGGTGTTGCGGACGGTGTGCAGAAGCTGGGCCTCGAACGGCTTGTCGACCTTGGCTCTCAGCCGGCTGATATGGGTCTCGACGACGCTGGTCTTCGGATCGAAGTGGAAATCCCAGACCCGTTCCAGCAGCATGGTCTTGGTGATGACCCGGCCTTCGCCGCGCATCAGCACCTCGAGCAGGGTGAATTCGCGCGGCTGCAGCTCGATCATCTGCCCGGCGCGGCGGGCCTCCCGGCGGATCAGATCGAGCTCGAGATCGGCAACCTTCAGCACCGTCCGCTGCTCCTGCACCGGCGGGCGGCGGCCAAGCGCATTGACGCGCGCCAGAAGCTCGGAGAAGGCGAAGGGTTTGACCAGATAATCGTCGCCGCCCGCCTCCAGCCCCTCGACCCGATCGTCGACGCCGCCGATCGACGTCAGGAACAGCGCCGGTGTGCCGACCTTGGCAGCCCTAAGTGAACGCACGATCGCCAACCCGTCGAGGCCCGGAAGCATGCGATCGACGACGATGACGTCATAGGCCTCGCGCTGCGCCTGAAACAGTCCGTCGCGGCCGTCGCCGAACACGTCACAGACATGCCCTGCCTCGGAGAAGCCCTTGGCGATATAATCGGACGTCTTCGTATCGTCCTCGATAAGCAGGATTCGCATCAGCCCGATCGTTCCCGACTTGCCTGGATGGCGAGATTTAGCCGAGAGGACGGCTTGGCCACAACTTACCGATTGGTAAGGTGATGGGGGAGGAGCGGCTTCAGGCGCACCGGGCGCCAATAGTTTCCCGCCGTTCCTTGGACGACGGCGACAAGCCGCGCCACGTCAAAGGCCGAAGCGTCCGCAAGAAAGCGGGATGAATGCGGATCGTCGACGCCGCCGATCGATGTCAGGAACAGCGGCGATGTGCAACGAAACGCCAGGCGGAAGCCGCCGCCCGCCTGTCAACGGCGGTGGGAACTGTCAGACAGAGGAGGAGAAGGCCATGAGCAAAAATAACTGGAAAGTCGGGCTTCGCGCCAAGCTGGACCATCTCGTCGACGACTGCGTTGTGGCCGGGGCCAGGCAGCAGGACGTCTTCGATGCGATCATCAAGGAGATCGGCAATCTGCGCGCAGCCCTTGAGCGCGACCCCGATCCCGCGGACGACGAGGTGATAGAGGAACCTTCCAACGATTGGCCCGCGGCCGACAGGTGACTGAATCAGATCGCGAGGCGCACATGACCGCTGGGGGCGGGGGCTTATGGAACCAACTGGCGCCGCCGAAGGTTATAGTCTTGTCGCTTGGCAATCGGTTTAGCTCGACCTGCGAGACGCGATAGCCGGCGTATTTCACAATGGGGAATTGCTATGGAAAATGCAGGTATCGGCTGGATCGCCGCAATCATCATCGGCGGCATTGCCGGCTGGCTCGCCGAATTGCTCATGAAGAGCAACATGGGCGTGCTCATGAACATCATACTCGGTATTGTCGGCGCCATCGTCGCCAACTTTATCCTGTCGCTCTTCGGCGTCGCCCTGGGCGGCTGGCTGGGTTATCTGATCGCGGGCTTCATCGGAGCCTGCATCCTGATCGCTGTTGCCAGAATGGTCAGACGTACGGCCTGATGAAGCCGAGGCGGCCCGCCCGGCCGCCTTCATCACGCTCTCGGGTCGCGCTCACGCGCGGCTTGAGGCTGTGGCAGTCCCGTGTCATAGCGCGCCCCGCGAATTGCGTCGCAGCGACCGACCGTGACTGAATTCAGAAGAGACGATCGACAAATTGCTCGGTCTCCCACGTCCTGAGGAAATGCGCTTCCCCCGGCCAAAGGATATATGCGCCCACAAAAACACCGACAGGTCGTGGGCGAGAGCTACGATCGACTTTGCGGTTCGCGCGGTGATGTTTTCAACATCGCTGCGGACTTCGGCGTCTTCGACAACGCGCCCACAATGGCTTGTGGGGGAGAAAACACTTAATTTATCCACTCATTATTCCCGATCGACAGCAGATGGGCCATTGCATCGGTAATCGCGTGGCTGTCGTAGGGTTTCGAGAAAAACCGGCTGCCGGTGGGGAGACTGCTCTCTTCGAGGATGGCTTCGCCGGATGCAACAATCAACCTGACGGGCGGCCACCGATCCCTGATGTAATGAGATAGCTTGATGCCATCCATCGTGCCGGGCATCTGAACGTCGGTGAAGACCAGATCGACATCGTCTCGCGACTCAAGGATGCGAATTGCCTCGTCCGCATCACGCGCCTCCAGCGCTTCGTATCCCGCAGAGAGCACCAGATCGACGGCACCCATCCGAATGATCGTGCTGTCTTCGACGACCAGGACGACCGCCTTGCCATTTTTCATCGCTCACTCGGCCAAATTGGAGTGTGAACCTCGTGGGGCTCCGCTAGTGTAGCGCTTGGGAAGCCAATCGGTTCCTACGCGGCCGTAGAAATGTCGGTTCGCAAACCGGCGCTTTCCCGGTGGTTGATTGTGACGGCCGTGCCGGGGCCGGTCCCGAGGCCGGCCTTTGGGGTCTGGCAAAGCTGAGCGAAGCCGGCACGAAGTTCGACTTTACCGCCGTAGTGCGTCGAGAGTTGCCGTTGCAGGCCCGCAATCGACATGACCCGGTGATGGGTGCCTGCGCGCTTCCGCCGACTGGATCCGGCGGTGATGATGACGAATGCTCATTGTCTCGGAGCCAGGCCGTCGAGCAGGAAATCGAGGCCTTTGCGGAAGGCGCCGTCCCAATCATTGTCGAGCAGCAGGCGGGAACGTTCGATTGTCGGATAGTGTTGGCTGAGATCCGTCAGGCGCTGCTGCGCGGCGGCCCTGTCGTCGTCCGAGAGCTCGAAGTTCGCCCGGGTGATGGTGGCGCCGATCACATAGTTCCAGAGCGACCATATCGCGACGTTCAAATCCGCGTCGGCGACACCGGCTTTGGACAGGGTCTTGCCCAGCAGTTCCAGGCGGCTGAGGATGTTCGGGCCGAGCGCCCGGCGCGGCAAAAGCGATGCCGACCAGGGATGGCGCAGCATGCCGGCGCGCCAGTCTTCGAGCATATGGATGATTTCCCCGCGCCAGTCCTGGGGCGCGACGATCTCAGGCGACCGGCGATATTCGAGCACCGCGTCGAGCGCCAGATCGAAGACCGCCTCCTTGTTGCCGACGTGCCAATAGAGGCTCATCGCGCCCGCGCCGAGGCGATCGGCGAGCCGGCGCATCTTCAAGCCGTCGAGGCCTTCGGCATCCAGCAGTTCCACCGCGCTCGCCACGATCCGTTCCAGCGAGAGGGGCGCTTCGCCGCGCGGCGCCTGCCCGGGCCGGGGTGAGGCGACCGTCCGTCGAGACTGTTTGCTCTCAGCGCCGCTGCGTTTGGCTGCCATCCGTGTTCCCTAGTGATCAGAACGCCGATCTAAACCGACAATGCCAGGAATGTCGATCCTGACCGATTGACTCGTACAGCGTACGATGACATTGGATCGTACATTGTACGAGTCATTCAATCCTGCCGGCCGCGAGGGTCGTTCCTCGCAATCCCCAGATCCCGAAAGAAAAATCATGTCACGCGCAATCAATCATCTGCTTATCGGAGGGCTCATCATCATGACCATGGCAATTCCCACTGCGACGACAGCCAATGCGAAGGATCTCAAGCTTGAGATCGTCAATCCGAAAAACCTCTACGACCCGACGCCGAATGGCTACAGCACGGCGGTGATCGTGCCCCGCGAGGCCAGGCTCGCTTATATCTCCGGGCAGGGCGGCCAGGACGGGACGGGGGCCTTATCGCCCGACTTCGCCGTCCAGGTGAAGCAGGCTTACGCAAATCTGCGCACCGCTCTCGAGGGGCTCGGCGCCAGGCCGGATCAGGTCGCCAAGCTCACGGTTTTCGTGGTCGATCACGACATGTCCAAGCTTGAGGTGTTGACCAGGAACGTCAAGGACATGTTCGGCGAAACCCTGCCGGCGCAAACGCTGATCCCCGTTCCCAAGCTGGCGATCGACCCCATGCTCTTCGAGGTTGAAGCCGTCGTCATTCTGGAATAGCGGCGGGGCGCAGGTGTGAACGACACGGACGTTCACCCCGCGCTCTGTCTTCCCAGGGCCTGTCCCGAGGATGGACTCTGGCCGCCATCGGCCGCGGGCATGACGGCTCAGGCCCGCTTCCGCCGCATCTGCGTGACGCTCCGCCAGACGGCCGAAACCAGGAAGTAGAAGGCGCCGAGGCCGGCATATCCGGCGATATTGGCAATGGACGGCGGTTCCGGCATGCGTGCCTGGGCGATGAAGAAGGCCCCCGCCACCGCGGATTGACCGCCGCTGAGGACCATGGCCCACTGGCCGCCATCGGTCTTCCAGCGCCGGATGGCGGTTGTAAGCTGCAGCAGGCCGGAAAAGATGGCCCACAGGCCAAAGACGCCGAGAACCCAGTTCATGCTCATCGTCAGCGCGACGATCACGGCAGCGGTCGTCACCGCGCTGACGATGACGTTGACCGCCTGGCTGCGGTTGTTTGCCAGGCCGCCATTGCGGGCTGCGTCGACCAGGTTGGCGGCGGCATCCCAGGCCGGATAGAGGATCAGCAAACCCGCCGCGAGGGCAGGCGACTGGCGCCCGACCGTCAAAGCCGCCGCCACCCAGATTGCGGAAAAGGCTGCGCGCGAGACATAGTAGCGCGTCAGCCACTGTTCCCGATCGCCAGATGCGATGGTGGTTTGATCATTGGCGGGGAGAATAGCTCTGGTCATTTTGTCTTCCTACTAGTTGGTAGTTTCACTGGTCATAGGAGTCGCTCCGGGCTTATGTCGCCGGAGATCTTATCGAGTGGCGGTCGGAGACAGGCGCTGCAAGGTGGGCGCCAGAATGGTGGCGAAGATCTCCGGAGCCCCATAAGCCCGGGCTGACAGCATGGCGCCATGGACGGAGGCCATGAAGGCCTCAGCCTCGACGCGCGGTTCGCTCGACAGTCTCAAGCTCCCGTCCTTCAAGCCTCGTTCCATCACCGAGGTCAGCCATGTCGAAGCAAAGCGGAAAAACGCCTTGACCTCGGCCGCGACCTCCGGCGGCAGCGCCGGCAGTTCGCTCGCCAGCAGGGCGCAGACGCAAAAAGGCCTGCTGGCGTCCTCGATGCACTGGGCCCAGTGGCCGGCATAGGACTGGAGAAGCGCCAGCGGATCCCGCACCTGCTGCTCGAGGCCGGCGATACCCGCTTCGGCATCTTCGCGATATCGCACGACAAGCGTGCGCACCAGGTCGGTTTTGCTCGGAAAATGGTGATGGATGCTGGCCTTGCGAATCCCGACGACGGCAGCGATATCGGCATAGCTGAAGCCGTTATAGCCTCCGGTCATGATCAGTGCGCGGGCGGAAGCCAGGATCTCGTCGGACGTCGTCAAAAGGTTGCTCATGGCTTTTGATCTACCTTCCAGTAGGAAGGCTGTCAAGCCAAATGCGGAATTTCTCCATCCCCTTGGTCGGAGCTTGACGGACTTCGCCTTGATACGGGCGAAAAGCGTTGGCGGCGTCGGTTGTAGCGACCGGCCTTGACTCGCCTCGAATACCCAGAACATAATCAGAACATCTAATATGCGGAATGGAGTTCTGGATGTGCGGCCGCGTCTACATCAAGACATCGCTTGAGGAACTGGTGCGCAATTTCGCCTTCGCAGAGCGCGGCGCGATCGATGCGCTTGGGAACCGATTTCCGCGCTATAACGGCGCGCCGACGCTGGATTATCCGATCATCATTCGCGACATGGTCCGCGAGCCGGATGTCATGGGGCCGGTGTTCGCCTCGGCGCGCTGGGGGCTGATGCCGGCATGGATGAAGCCGGGTGGCCGGCCGCCGCCGATCAATGCGCGCTGCGAGGGCATTGCCACCAATGGCCTGTTCCGCTCGGCTTACAGATCGCGGCGTTGCCTGGTGCCGATCAACGGTTTCTTCGAATGGAAGGATATCTTCGGCACGGGCAAGAACAAGCAGCCCTATGCGATCGCCATGGCCGACGGCTCGCCCTTCGCGCTCGCCGGCATCTGGGAGATATGGAAAGATCCTGCCGGCATCGAGATCCGGAACTTTGCGATCGTGACCTGTGAGCCGAATGCGATGATGGCGCAGATCCATGACCGCATGCCGGTCGTCCTGCACCGCGAGGATTACGAGCGCTGGCTGTCGCCGGAGCCTGACCCGAACGACCTGATGAAACCGTTCCCGGCGGAGCTGATGACCATGTGGCCGATCGGCCGCAATGTGGGTTCGCCCAAGAATGACACGGCTGACATCATCGATCCGATCGACCCCGATCCGGAACCGACGCTGATCTGAATTCACCGGCTCGGGCGGGAGCCATCCATCAACGATGCGGTCAAAGAGATACCTCGCGAGAGGACAGGACGACGCATGCCAGAACAAATCACATGGAAATCGTGGGAACATGTCAGTGGCCGAGAAATCAAGTACAAATGGCGGCACGCCTGGAAGGAGAAAGCCGGCGACGATTACGTCGCTTTTGACGGCGATACCCAGATCGGAAGGATATTCCGGTCACAGGCAGGCGGAGGGATCGATAATCGCTGGTTCTGGATCGTGGCGGCTGACGGCAGCCATCGATTGGATTGGCCATCGGCCGGATACGAGGACAGCGCCTATGTCGCCTCGAGGCGGCTGGAAATGATCTATGAGAGCATCAAGAGCGGGAAATCAAGGATGGTGCAGCCATGAGCATTGAAGGCCATTCGAGCGCGCCCGGCGCCAATGAGATCGTCGAGCATTATTGCGAGCACCGGCTTGCCGACGGCACACGCTGCAAGGAATGGGGAGGCTGGGGCCACAGCCCATCCCCGGCCGTGCCGACGCGCTGGTGGTGTTGGGAACATTTCCCGCACAAGACATTCGAACAGGAACAGGCGCTCAGGCGGAAGCTGGAGGCGGCCGGGAAAATCATCCACTGAAGCTGGCTGATGATCCCGCGTTGAAGCGGAAAGCAAAGCCTCTGCCGTCAGCCGTCGGTCGAGACGGTGAGGGATTTCCACGCCTCGATCTCCTGCTGCAGGCGAGCGATCCTGTCCGACACGTGGCTGAGGGCGTCGCTGCCGAGCAGAAGCTGCGGCGGCGGATTATCGGATTCGACCAGCTCCAGCACCGCCGCCGCCAGTTTGGCGGGGTCGCCGAGTTGCTTGCCGCTGACGGCCTGTCGCGCCTGGCGTATCGGATCGAAAAGGGCATCATAGTCGGCGATGGACCGCGCTGTGCGCACCATCGATCGTCCGGCCCAGTCCGTCCGGAAGGAGCCAGGGCAAAGGGTCGTCACATGGACACCGAACGGAGCCATTTCCGCACGCATCACCTCCGATATGCCTTGAAGCGCAAATTTGCTGCCGCAATAATAGGCGATGCCGGGCATGGTGATCATGCCGCCCATCGAGGTGACGTTGACGATGAACCCGCGGCGTCGCGCGCGAAACCGTGGTAGAAATGCCTTGGCAACGGCGACGGCGCCGAACACGTTCACGTCGAACTGCCGCCGCATCTCTTCGACCGGCGACTCCTCGAGCACGCCCTCATGGCCGTAGCCGGCATTGTTGATCAGCACGTCGACGGGCCCATGCTCCTCCTCCGCCTGACGGACGACATCATCGATACGGCCGAACGCGGTGACGTCGCAGAGGACCGGCCGCAGGCCAGGCAGGGTTTTGGCGAGCGCTGTGCGCGAGGCTTGCGAGCGCATGGTGCCGATCACCCTGTGGCCGGCCTGAAGAGCCGCAGACGCGATGGCCAGCCCGAAGCCGGAATTCGATCCGGTGATGAAAAAGGTCTTTCGTGACATCGGCAAACATTCCTTGATTGAGGATGGGATTTGACAAATAGTATGAAGAACCCGGTGCTTCGATTGCGGATTCTCTGAAGATGTTGCCAAATCCTATGCCTGGCGATCGCGACCGATCGAAGCGGAGAGAGATGGTCGCGCTGGCCGGAAGTCTCGCGCCGCGTCACGGATACAATCCGACCGCGCTCAATTCCGTCCGCATCTTGCGCACCGAAGCCGTGCTCCACGACATCCCGGTGCTCTATAAGCCCGGCGCGGTTTTCGTCTTGCAGGGCAGCAAGCAGGGCATGCTCGAAGGCGAGGTCTTCCTCTATGACGAGGAGCATTATCTGGCGGTGTCGCTGCCTGTCCCGTTTCGGATGACGTCGACGGCCAGTCCCGAGCGGCCATTGCTGGCGGTCTATGTCGAGTTCGATATGCAGATGGCAGCCGAGATCGCGCTGCAGGTGGAACAGCATGCCGAACTGCCGGGCGACGAGCCGAGAAGCCTGGTGTCGAGCAGGATGGATGGCGATATCGAGGATGTCCTGCTGCGCCTGCTGACGGCGCTACGCAGCAGCGTTGAGATTGCCGTGCTTGGCGCCGGCCTTCTGCGCGAACTGCATTATCGGGTCCTGGTCGGTCCGCAAGGCGGCGCAATGATCGCCGCCCTCCAGCAGAAAGGCAGATCCGGAAAGATCATCCGGAGCCTGGCCTGGTTGCGGGAAAACTATGGCCTGGAGATTGCCGTCACCGATCTGGCAAGAGAGGTGGGCATGAGCGTTCCCTCCTATCATGTCCATTTCAAGGATCTGACCGGCAACAGCCCAATGCAATATGTCAAAGCGATGCGGCTTCACGAAGCAAGATTGATGATCGCGCGCCGGACGAGAACGATCGCCGAGGTCGCGGCTTCGGTCGGCTACGCCAGCCCGGCGCAGTTCAGCCGCGACTTCAAACGGCATTTCGGGCGCACCGCCTCGGAAGAGATCAAGTGGGTCCAGCGCCACCTCGGCGAACCGAGTGACGATCGCGGCTAGGCCATGGGATCGGCCGCCTGCGTAGCGGCGGTCAGCGGGCCGGCGGGATGCCGGCGCCGCCGATGGCGACGTGAGGATTCATGCGCCCGACGGTGTAACGGCCCGCAACGCAGTCCTGACGATCGCATCGCCGAACTCCGGCGAGACCGGGCGATGGCCGACCAGCAGCCGGAAGAAGACCGGTCCGTAGATCATGTCGAGCAGCGCCTCCATATCAGGCGGCGCCACGATCTCTCCGCGAGCCAGAGCCTGCTCCAGGATGACACGACCGGCGTTGCGGCTCGACAGGATCACCTGATTGCGGAAGGCCTTGGTGAATTCGCTTTCCGGATCGGCGGCCGCAAGTGCCATGGTGATCTGCCGCCCGCGCGTGCTCGCAAAGGCCGTCACCAGTCCGCTCATCTGCGCGCCGAGAGCCACCTGTGCCGTGGCCCCGCCAACCTCGGCTTCCGGGAGCCGGTTGACCAGAAGTGCGGCCATCGCCAGTTCCTGCGCGTTGGCCCAGGAGCGATAGATCGTCGGCTTGCCGACACCGGACCGCGCCGCCACGGCTTCGATCGTCATGCGGCCAAAACCTTCGGCCATCAGGATTTCATGGGCGGCCTCCAGGGCGCGCCTCTGCGCGGCAGCGCTTGGCGGCCGCCCTCTTTTCCTAGGTGTTGCACTGCGCTCTTGACTCATATCATTACGATACGTAACGTTATTAAAGAAACCAGTCAAGGAGGATCATCCATGCCGAGTTTTGCCCGAAAAGTGAGCGCCTACTTCATCGTCAAGGATGCGGCACGCGCCATCGACTTCTACAAGGAGGCTTTCGGCGCCACGGAAGTCTTCCGCATGACCGATCCCTCGGACGGGCGGATCGGCCATGCCGAGCTGCGTTTCGGAGAGACGCTGATGATGTTGGCGGACGAATATCCGGACTTCGGCGCCCTGTCTCCCGATACCGTCGGAGGCTCGCCGGTGACCTTCCACATGGACACGGCGTCGACCGACGCCGCGCTGGTGCAGGCGCTGTCGGCCGGGGCGACGATGTTGCGCCCGGCGACCGACCAGAGTTTTGGCGAGCGGGTGGCGCAGGTGCTTGATCCCTTCGGTCATCGCTGGATGTTGTCGCAAACCATCGAACAGGTCACGCCCGAGGAGATGCAACGCCGCTGGAGCGAGGACATGTCGGCGTGAGCGCCGCCGCGACGAGATGAGAGAAAATGACGGTTGTGGCTAGAGATCGCCAACTTGAATCTGATTTGCGGCCTTGGAAATCCCACCGATTCAAGACAAGATCATCTCGCTCTAGCGGGGGGACCCTGATGGAAAACCACGAGCCGTTTTTACGCGAGGCGATCGCGCTCTCGAAATCCGCGATGGAACGCGGCAACGAACCATTTGGCTCGGTGCTGGTGAAGGACGGCGAAGTCATCCTGCGCGCCGAAAACAGCGTCTTCACCGGCCACGATATGACGAACCATGCCGAGATGAACCTGGTTAAACTGGCCGCACAGCACTACGACACGGCGTTTCTCGCTGACTGCACGCTCTACACCAGCACCGAGCCCTGCGCGATGTGCTCCGGGGCGATTTACTGGTCGGGCATCGGGCGCATGGTGTTTGCCTGCTCGGAAACGCGGCTTGGCGAGATCGCCGGGATCGGGTTGAACGTGCCGAGCCGGGCGGTGCTGCAAACCGGCGCGCGCACCGTCACCGTGGTTGGCCCGACGAACCTCGAAGACGAAGCCGCCGACGTCCATCAACAATTCTGGCCGAAGCATCTGGGCAAGGCTTAGAGCGCCTGCGTCCTTTGACGCTCCCTCTCGGTCACAATCATGGGCACAATTGAAGCCCAGATAGCAGTGATCTGCATGCTCGCCATTGATAGTCGAGCGCTGGCGCTGTAGCGTCCGCTTCGCAATCCGGACGAACGAAACAGGAGGCTCTTATGCCAACGGGTACGGTTAAATTCTTCAACGACGACAAGGGCTTCGGCTTCATCACGCCTGAGGGTGGCGGACAGGATGTGTTTGTTCACGTCTCTGCCCTGCAACGCGGCGGTTCGCTCCGCGAAGGCGATAAGGTCAGCTTCGAGGTCGGACAGGACCGCAAGACCGGCAAGTCCAAGGCTGAGAACGTCTCGGTCCTCTGACCGGGCGGCAATGCCGACTATTGAGGGGGCGTTCGCCCCTTCAACTGCCCGGGAAACTGGCCGTAAGCGGTCAGAATGGCCTTGATCAGGCCCGGGAAGCGTTCGTCGAGCTCCGCGCAGCGGGTTTGATTGAGCATCTCCACACCCTGGCGCTCGCTGACGATCAGCCCCGACTCCCGCAATACCTTGAAATGATTCGACAGCGACGACTTCGGGATGACGCGCTCCCCGAACTCCGCGAGGGCAGAACACGTCCTGCCGCAGGCAGCACCGGCAAGCTGCGCGAAAATTGCGGCGCGCTCCGGATCGGCAAGCGCATAGAGAATCGCTTCGGGCCGGATGTCCTCTAATGCTGGGTGAAAGAGCGGTCGCATAAATTTTATATAGCCGCACTTGACATCAAGATCAATAGTTCCGAATTTCTGAACTACGGAACAAGGCCGCCACTCCCGACGGCCGTCCGAGTCAAAAGGAATTCGATATGGCTAAGCTCACGGGAAAGGTTGCCGTGGTCACCGGCGCCTCCAAAGGGATCGGCGCTGCGATTGCCAAGGCTTTTGCGGCAGAGGGTGCACAGGTGGTGGTGAATTACGCTTCGAGCAAGGCCGGAGCGGACGCCGTGGTTGAGGCGATCCACGCGGCCGGCGGCAAGGCCATCGCGGTCCAGGGCGATGTTTCGAAAGCCGAACAGGCACAGGGACTGGTCGATGCTGCGGTCAAGCAGTTCGGCAAGCTCGACGTGCTGGTCAACAACTCCGGCGTCTATGAATTCGCGCCGATCGAAGAGGTGACCGAGGAGCAGTATCGGCGCATCTTCGACGTGAATGTTCTGGGCGTTCTGCTGACCTCCCAGGCCGCGGCCAAGCATCTCGGCGAGGGCGGCAGCATCATCAACATCTCGTCGGTGGTCACCAGCCTGGCGCCGCCGGCCTCTTCGGTCTACACGGGCACGAAGGGCGCCGTGGAGGGCATCAACAGCGTGCTTGCCAAGGAGCTCGGCCCGCGCAAGATTCGGGTCAACGCCATCCTGCCCGGGATCGTGGAGACCGAAGGTACGCACACCGCCGGCGTCATCGGCTCGGATTTCGAGCAGACCTTGGTGGCCCAGACGCCGCTCGGCCGCACCGGCCAGCCGGACGATATCGCCGGCGTCGCGGTCTTCCTCGCTTCCGACGATGCCCGCTGGCTGACCGGCGAGCGCTTGGCCGCCAGCGGCGGTTTTCGCTGATCGTCGAGTGCCCGCGTGCGCAGTGATGGCGCACGCCGACGCCAATGCAGAAAGGAAACGCCAGAGCATCGCCCTGGCGTTTCGGTTCAGGCCACCAGGCCCTTGGTCAGTTCCAGCGCCTGCCGCTCGAACAGCCGGCGATAGATGCCGTCCTTGAGCCGGATCAGCGCCTGATGGTCGCCCTCTTCGACAATCTTGCCCTTGTCGAAGACCAGCAGCCGGTCCAGCGCCCTGACCGTCGACAGCCGGTGGGCGATGACAAGCGTGGTGCGGCCGTGCATCAGCCGTTCCATGGCCTGCTGGATCTGCACTTCGCTTTCGCTGTCGAGGCTCGAGGTCGCCTCGTCCAGGATCAGCACCGGTGCATCGGCCAGGAAGGCCCGGGCAATGGCGACACGCTGCCGTTCGCCGCCCGACAGTTTGACGCCGCGTTCCCCCACCATCGTCTCATAGCCCTTGGGCAGGTCCATGATGAAGTCGTGGGCGCTCGCCTGTTTCGCCGCCTGCTCGATCTCGCGCCGCGAGGCGTTCGGCCTGGAATAGGCGATGTTTTCCGCCAGCGTGCGGTGGAACAGGATGGGCTCCTGCTGCACGATGGCGATCTGGCCGCGCAGGCTGGATTGCCTGACCCCTGCTATATCCTGCCCGTCGATGCGGATCGCACCCGACTTCACGTCGAAGAGGCGCTGGATGAGCTTGACGAAGGTCGTCTTGCCCGAGCCCGAATGCCCCACCAGACCGACGCGCTCACCCGGCTTGATGGTGACCGAAAAGTCCTCATAAAGCGGAGTGGGATGCGCGCCATACTGGAAGGTGACGCGATCGAAGACGATCTCGCCCTCGCCAATCCTGATCGGCGTGGCGTTCGGCCTGTCCTCGATGCCAAGCGGCATCTTGTCGAGCAGCACCAGCTCTTCCATATCGTTGACGGCACGCTGCAGGTTGCGGATGTCCTGGCCGACATTGCGCAGATAGCCTTGCAGAACGAAGAACATCGCCAGCACGAAGGTGATGTCGCCTGGTGTCGCCAGCCCCTTTTGCCACATCACCAGGCCCGTTCCCAAAATGCCGGCCTGCATGGAAACCATCATGAAGCCCTGGATCGTGCCGCTCAATGTGCCGCGCTTCCATGTCCGCCGCGTGCGGCTGTCCCATCTGGCGAGCACATGGCTCAGCCGCCGCTCTTCGCGGCTCTCGGCGCCGAAGGCCTTGACCACCGCATTGCAGCTGATGGCATCGGCCAGCGCACCGCCGAGCTTGGTGTCCCAGGCATTGGCAAGCCTTGCCGCCGGCGACACGAAACCCATGGAAAGCGCCACGGTCACGCCGATATAGACGAGCGACCCGACAGCGACGATCAGGCCCATGACCGGCCAATAGCTGCCGAGCACGATGCTGGCGCCGACCAGCATGACGATGGACGGCAGCAGGGCGACCAGCAGCAGGTCGTTGAGCGCGTCGAGCGCCCACATGCCGCGGGTGATCTTGCGCACCGTCGACCCGGCAAAGCTGTTGGCGTGCCAGTCGGTGGAGAACCGCTGCACCTTGTGGAAGCCGTCATTGACGACATCCGCCATGGTGCGCAGCGTCAGCCGGATGATGCCGTTGAAGATGAACCAGCGCAGCGCCACGCTGGTCAGGCCGAGCGCCACGACGATGACGAAGGCGCTGAGCGCACCATCCGCCGCATTGCCGCCGGCAATGGCATCGACGATCCGGCCGGAGAAAACCGGCACCATGACTTCGGCCAGCGTGCTTGCAATCACCAGCACGATGATCGCGCCGACCAGGACAGGCCGATGGCGCCAATGATGGAAAACAAAGCCGAGCACATGGCGATAGGCATCGGCGCGGAAATCGAGCTTCTTGCGAGTCATTTTAATCGCTCGGCCCCGTTTCGGCGGCCGGTCCTCAAAATAGAGAGTTGGATGGCACAGCCCAAACGGGAGACAAACTGATCCCGTCAGATCAAATTGGGCTGTGAGGGAAGTGAAACCGCATGGCGCGCGCTTAAGGCGGGCCGCGAATGGAAATGACCTACTGTCGGGACATTCCGCACGGGAAGACTTCGATGATTGCTGATGTCATGCAAACGCCTCCCTTATGTTCGATCTGAAACGGTGACCATTTTGTAGCGAATGAGATTGCCGTTGCCAAGCGGGTTTTTACAACCTTACGGAAAGTGATGCGCAAACGACACAATTGGGGGACTGGGAAAAGGTCATAGATACGCGCAACGATCACTGCGCCCCACGGGATTTCCGCATTTCGGCATCGCGCCACTGCTGCCATTGCTGCCTCAGCTTGCTCCGGGACATGCCGATGGCTTCATTGAGAATCTCGACTTTGAGAATCCGTTCGGTGCGGAAATGGCGGAAGGCTTGTTTCGATTGGCACCACGCGATCAACAGGCTGTGCGTGTTGTCATAGCCGAGAAGCACAGGCCAGACGATGCGGCGGGTGATCGTTCCATCCGCCGCGCGATAGTCGAGTTCGAGCTTGCGGCCCTCCCTGATCGCCAACCTCAGCGGACGCGTATCGCGTGTCGCATCGCCGCCGCCGACATCATCCGGTTTGATGCCGACGGCAGGTTGGGCAATATAGGGAAGAAGATCCTGCGGCATGACCGATGTGATCTTGGCCATCACATCGCCGGCGGCATTCCGCATGGCCGCGTCATTCAACCTTGCCACCATTTGAACGCCGAGCACGACGGCTTCGATCTCGTCGGGCGTCAGCATCAGGGGCGGCATGTCATATCGGCGATCGAGGACGTAGCCGAACCCCGCTTCGCCCTCGATCGGAACACGCTGGGCCATCAGGTGTGCGATATCGCGGTAGACGGTTCGCCGCGCGACCTCGAGTTCCCCCGCAAGCTCGGACGAGGTCACCGGGCGGCTCGACCGTCGAAGAATCTGGATGATCTGAAAAAGCCGATCCGCTTTTCGCATGCCTGATGACTCCTGCTGCCACAACGCTGTCAGCACGGCTATGGCACAAAAGCAAGGAAAGAGACGGCCGCACAGCCAAGGAGAAGATCATGAAGTTCGCATCCACCCGCCTTATTGCCGCGGATATCACAGGCATGGTGGCCTTTTATGAGCTGGTGACGGGCTGCCGCGCCGACTGGCTTGCACCCGTCTTCGCCGAGATCGTCACCCCCGGCGCGAGCCTCGCAATCGGCAGCGCGCAAACCGTGGCCTTGTTCAGCGAGGGCAGTGCGGAGCCCGGCGCCAACAGGACAGCCATTCTCGAGTTCATGGTCTCGGACGTCGATGCGGAATTCGCGCGGCTCAAGGACCAGGTCACGGTCGTGCACGCACCCAAGGATTTGCCATGGGGCAACCGGACGATGCAGATTTCCGATCCCGAGGGCACACGCGTCGCCCTCTATACACCCGTCACCGACGCCGCGAGACGCCGTTTCGCCGGCCGTTGATCGGCCGACGCTGATGGGGCCGGAGCTTTTGTTTGAGGAAGTTCCGCCCGCAGACGACCGCAACCAGCGCGGCGCGTCGGCTGCTTCCGGCCCGAACCGGTCATGGGCCGTCGCAAAAATCCGCCGCGAAACTCCAACTTTTAGAGTTTTGCGGCGAGCATCCTTGAACGCGGGAAAGACCGGAGTATCGCATAAGCCAGGATTTGTGCGGCGAACCATCCCGTGGAAGGGCAACTCCGGCCTATAGTGGCTTTCGGAAGAACACGACGCGCTGTGTCTCCTCAAATCCTAATGCGGTATGGAGCGCATGGCTGGCGGAATTCTCTATCGGCGCGTCAGAGCCAAACTCAACACACCCAAGCGACTTACCCCAATCGGCAACGGCATTGCAAAGCAGCCGTGCGATACCCTTTCGCCTGTCAACGGGCCTGATATAAATCCCTTCGAGGAATAGAACGGGCGAACTGCTGCATCCATTCACATAATCACGTCGCAAAGTGGCCTCAGCAAACCCGACAGCTTCATTCGCAGCATTTCGAGCGATGAACGCGACGGCGTCTCCACTTTCTGAAAGAAACGCCAGGCCCAACTCAGCGCGATGATATTCGAGCGAGTGATGCGGCCACAGCGCAACGCGAAGTTCCGCCCACGGCTCAACATCTTTTATGGTCCCAATCGCGATAATCGATTCCATAGTGAGGTTCTCTTTTGTCGCGAAATTCCCGATTAAAGCGACAGTTGTTTTCCTGACTTTTGCAACGTCGCAGAATAGACGGTTTTGAAATGCCGGCAATGTCCGGCATTGGCGCATTCCGGCCGGGACGAAGCTCTCGCATAAAAGCACAGCTACGCAGTCATTGATGATCGCGGGGCCGCTATCGGCCCCGAAGCGGTCATCAGTCGCAACCGAAAGTTAAGGTTCAACCGACAAGTTCGGGCACGGGGCGCTGAGCATGTGATATCGATCGCGTCCGGTGTCCGTCGAGAGTCGACATGAAATTTCGGTTGATTGCAGTATTTCTGATTATCTTGCCAACCGTTTCGACCGCGCAAGAACACAAGCGTCGTTTTCCCAAATATCAATTCTTCTATTGTACGGCCGTCCATATGAAGCTGGCCGAAACCTACGGGAAAACAGGTGATACGGTCGCCGAAGCCCTTCATACCCTAGAGGCGGACTTTCTGTACCAAAAAGGAAAGAATGACCTTGTTGAGATTGGAAAGTCTCCGGAGGACGCCGATAGGCGAGTCCAAAAACATCGGGATGGCATTGATAATGAATTGCAGAGTACGCCAAACAGGATTCGGATTATGCTGCGCCTCTGTAACTCATTCTTTCCAGAGCGAGCGAACCGGCCCAGAAATCGGGCGTAGAAATCTCTGCGTGAGAGACCCTGGTGGCGGGCCGTCCCTAAAGCATCGAAAGGTCAGGCGGAGCATGATCACATCGATGATAACACCACTATTGTGGCATCGATTATGATGGTTGGTGTCTATGGGCATCGAACGGAGGGCCAGTTGGTCGATACCATTCGCCTCAGGGCGCGTTGTAAACCGTGATTCACTTGCGGCTTCGACGGCAGGGCGGCTGACCGGCCTGCAAACAGACCGTTATCGTTATTGGAATTTTCGAATTTTGTACCGAGGTTCATGAATGCAACTTCTCTCTTTGCTAATCCTTTTCCGTGACGGCTTTGACGATTTGACTGCGCTACAAGCCGCGCTTGCCCAGTACCGTGAACCCCTTAGGCAGGTCGCTCCGGACCACTTGAAATTCGGTGCACCGGTTGAACTGGACGTTCAATTGGCCAGCGAGAGCGACGTGCTGATTGAATCCCAAGAGATTGCGGAATTTTTCCCTCATAAGGACAGCAGCGAAATTGCACTCTGCAATCAGCGTATCGAACTGTCATGGGAGATGAAAGCCGATCCTGGCTTGATCACAAATCTCATCGGTTTTGTGCAGCCTGAGGTACGTCGCCTGGTCGGCAAGTGTTGGACTTTCGACCCCGCCGGGGGCGCGTGGTTTTAACTGCCCCGCAAAATTGACGACGGCTCGAAGCAGTCACGGGCATAGTCCGACTGACTCAGAAAGGTTTTAGGCTCTCGCTGTTACGATCCATATCGAGGCGACCGGTGTTGCGCTAGCCGGGTGGCCAAGGCCCGCGAGTGCTTCGCGCAATTTGGGTTCAGCCGCCAACTTGATCGCGGGGTTCTCACGAGCAATTTCCAAGCGGGCCAATGCTCAGTAACACGCGCGTCATTGCGTCAACGTCGCCGCTCCTTCGTCGTAAGGCACAACTGCAAACCCGCCGCGATGCTTCAGCGATTCCCGACCCTAGGCATACCCGCCCTGAGAGCGAGGCGGCCGTTCGTGCGGATCGCAAACCAATTGCAATTTGAAATCAGTCGAGCTATTTTACCGCATGCGCGGATGTGCCCTTTAAGGAAAGGAAGTGGCATGGCTAAGCTCGTGTTCGGAATGAACCAGTCGCTGGACGGCTACGTCGATCATACGGAATTTGGGCCAAGCCCGACGCTCTTTCGCCACTTCATCGAGGGGACCGAGCGGCTGGCGGGCAGTGTCTATGGCCGCCGAATGTATGAGATCATGCGTTACTGGGACGACGATCAGCCTGAATGGGGTGCAGACGAACAAGCCTTCGCGCAAGCGTGGCGGAAGCAGCCAAAATGGGTGGTCTCACGCTCGCTGACGCCTGTCGGCCCCAACGCCACGCTTGTTACGGGTGATCTCGAGACCGCGATCCGCAAGTTGAAGGCCGAGCGCGACGGGGAGATCGAAGTTGCCGGCCCGAACCTGGCGCGAAGCCTGACCGAACTCGGCTTGATCGATGAGTATCAGATCTACCTGCACCCCGTCGTGCTTGGTCACGGTACGCCCTATTTCGCCGCACCGCGGCCGCCGCTTCGCCTTGTGGCCCATGATCGGATCGACGAGAATGTGATCCGTTTGACCTACGTCCCTGCCTGATCGCCCGGCTTGCCGGATGGAAATCCGATCGGGTCAGGGGTGGACCCAGCGCGAGGAGGTGAGGGCGCCGAGATTGTCATAGGCAAAGACCGCGCGCCGGTTGTCGGCATGGCGCAGCTGGAACCAGTCGAGCGTCTCGGCCCGGAATATCAGCACGCCGAAGAAGGCCCGTCCGTCGGCGTCTGCGACCGTACCCTCGCTCGCAGGCCACTCCTCGATGTCGTCGCCCGGCGGCCCGCCCATATAGGTGCTGCGTGTCGATGGCGGCAGCAGGCTCCAGGCCTCGGCCGCGCGTTGGCTTGCCGGTCCATAGAGTTCGGCCGATCCCTGAAGGCGAAGCTGCACTTTTAACTGCGGGCCGAAGCCGAGGATGGCGACCGAAGGGTTGGCCGATATTTCCTGCCATTTCGGGCTTCTGACATCGGTATGGATTTCCAGGATGCGCCGCGCCGCATCCGCGCGCCGCAGCACGACCATGCGGGCCTGCGGCCGGCCGCCGGCATCGACCGAACACAGGTTCAGGTAGCGGAAGGCCGACTGCGGATCGGCAGTCGCGCCTTCGAGTTCGGCCCAGGCCGATGCATCGACCTCGGCGAGGGTCACCGTGCCGCCTCCACCTTGGCATTCCTTGTCTCGCCGTCTTTGACGATCCAGCAGCACATCGCTGTTCTCCCCCAGCGTTGAAAGCGATCCCGATCAGACAGACCGGGTCAGGCCGCCGTCAATCTTGAGGCTCTGGCCGGTGATATAACCCGCCCCTTCGGAAACGAGGAAGGAAATCGTCGCGGCCACTTCGGCGCTGGTGCCGTAGCGCTTCATCGGCACGCTGTCGCGGCGCTCCTCCGTCGCCGGCAGGCTGTCGATCCAGCCCGGCAGCACGTTGTTGATGCGGATGCCGTCGCCCGCAAAAGTATCGGCGTAAATCTTGGTGTAGGCGGCAAGTCCGGCGCGGAAGACGGCCGAGGTCGGGAACATTGCCGACGGTTCGGCCACCCAGGCGGTGGAGATGTTGACGATCGCGCCCGACTTCTGCGCCTGCATGATCGGCGTGACCAGGCGAACCGAACGGATGACGTTCATCAGATAGATGTCGAGGCCGGTATGCCACTGTTCGTCGGTGATTTCGGTGATCGGTGCACGGGGCCCGTGACCGGCGCTGTTGACGAGGGCGTCGATCCGGCCCCACTTTTCCATGCAGGCGTCGACCAGGCGCTTGAGGTCGTCGTTGGACTGGTTCGAGCCGGTCACGCCGATGCCGCCCAGTTCGTTGGCCAGCGCCTCGCCCTTGCCGGACGAGGACAGGATGGCGACCTTGAAGCCGTCGGCCGCCAGCCGCCTTGCCGCCTCCGCACCCATGCCGCTGCCGCCAGCCGTAATGATCGCCACCTTTTCTACTGCCATCGTCGCCATCCCTGCTCGATTTGACGCCCATTGCCGGGCCTTGATCCTTCGAATACCATGCGCCTTCAATGAGAGCGAACCAGTTTTCCTGAAATATCCCTGTAGAAAAACTATCGAATGTCCATGTCCGTCGGCAATCTCCCATCTCTCAACGCGCTCAGGGCCTTCGATGTGGCGGCGCGGCATCTGAACTTCCGGCTCGCCGCCGAAGAACTCGGCGTGACGCAGGGCGCGGTCGCCCAGCATGTGCGCGGGCTGGAGGCGGAACTCGGGGTGACCTTGTTCGAGCGCCTGCCGAAATCCTTGGCGCTGACGGGCGAGGGGCGAAGCTATGTCGCCGACGTCAGGCGCGCCTTCGAACTGCTTGCCAATGCCACCGCCAACCTGAAGCCGCAGCCGGTCAAGCTGACCGTCAGCACGACGCCGACCTTCGCCTCGAAATGGCTGATACCGCGCCTGCCGGACTTTACCGCCAAACATCCCGGCCACGACCTGCACATCCTCGCCACCGATCGAATCTCCAGCTTCCAGACGGATGGCGTCGATCTCGCGGTCCGCTACGGCACGCCGCCCTTCGGTCTCGGCCTTGCCGCCGAGCTGCTGTTCGAGCAGGACATCATTGCGGTCTGCAATCCAGGCCTCGTCCCGGCAGGCAGCGAGCCGCGCAATGCCGGGGAACTCACACGCCACACCTTGCTGCACGACGTGCACAATTTCTGGCCGGAATATATCGACCGCTTCCTCGGCGGCGGCGATCCCACGCTGTTTCGCGGCATCAGCTTCTCCCAGACATCGCATGCGATCGAAGCCGCGATCGCCGGACAGGGTATCGCCATGGCGACCCGGGCTTTCGTCTCGACCGATATCGAGGCAGGCAGGCTGCGGCAGGTCTTCGATGGCGTGCTCAGAGCGCGGGCGGGCTTCTATCTGGTGAAGCCGCGCTACCGGAAGTCGGAAGCGGTGGATAAGCTTCAGGATTGGCTATGGTCGGAGGTGCAGGGCTGACTGTCTGCTCATCTTCCGTCAGTCGCCACATGTTCGGGAAGCGGCCGCATGGGGAAGGCAACACACCAGGCGACAGGCACCAACCCCGTCATTTCTTTTCCTCCCAGTATCTTTGCCAGAGGTCGAGCCTGGGTTTCAGCGTATCGGCTCCGAACGTCGCGCCGCGATTGGTGAAGTCGAAGACCCTGCCGACGGATGGGTCGTGGTGAGGCCATCTTGGCCATGAGCCGCCATTGGGGTCACCGCTCGTTGCAAATTGAACCCAGTAGGCACTCGCCAATGTGGCCATGGCCCAGTCGGCCGGTGTAACCTTGTCTTTCACCAGGGCGTTTGGGATGTTGAGCGTATAGGGAATTTCGAAGCCGTGCAGAGTGCCTTTCCATGTCGGATCGTTGCGGAGAGCCTCGGCGACATAGGAGAAACGATACCACCACGTCGGCTGACCCGCGCGGATCATCTCGTCAGCGAGATGGCGAGACGGTTCGACAAGCGTTTTGTCGGCCAGAACCTGCTGCTTCAGCTCATCGAGGGCCTCTTGGCCTGTGGGATCATAGAGCGTCCGGGCTTCGGCCGCATGGTTGCCGAACAGGGCGAAGAGATTGTCTTTCGTCGCGGCCCCACCGATACCGAGATCACGACTATTTGCCCCGACGATGACCGGAACCGGCGCTTGACGGCCCGCCGCAAAAGCCGCTTCCGGCGTTTCGAGCAAAAACCGTCCGTCAAGAATCGAGCCGGAGATGCCGATGACCGGCTTGCCTGTCGACATTCCCGCCATCACCTCTGGTGCCGATGCGCCTTCGGTCAGTTTTTCCGCAGGCAGCGCCCGAAGGGCCTTGAGAGCGTCGGCATCGCGACCATTGATGCCAAGAGAAGCCGCATAGTCCAAGGCGGTTTTCTCTGCTTCTTTCAACGGTGACAAGGGAGTGCTCTGCGCACGCGCGGTCGGGAGACCCGGTGACTGGAGAATGGCGCCGCGGAAAAGCCCCCGTGATAACGGCGATATCATGTGCGCCATCACCGAGCCGCCACCGGCCGACTCGCCGAAGATCGTCACTTTCTTCGGATCGCCGCCGAAGGCTTCGATATTTTGCTGGACCCATTTCAAGGCTGCAAGCTGATCCATGTAGCCATAGTTGCCGATGGGCTCGTCGGGGGATTCCTTTATCAGCGCCGGATGGGCAAAATAGCCGAGCCGCCCCATGCGGTAGTTCATGCTGACGAACACGACTCTGCGGGCGGCCAGCTGACCACCGGGATATTGAGGGGTGTTTCCATGAACAAGAGCGCCGCCGTAAATCCAGACCATCACCGGGAGGGGTGTTTTGGAGCGCTTGGCGGGTGTCCAGACATTGAGCGTCAAACAATCCTCCGACTTCGGCAGGTCGTCGGTCTGCATGCAGGACGGACCGAAATCGCGGGCATCCTTGGTCCCGCTCCAGGGCTTCATCGGTCGGGGATTTCGCCATCTCAGATCACCGACCGGTGGCGCCGCATAAGGAATGCCTTTGAAGCTGACGACTGAGCCCGACCTCTCACCCTTCAGCGTTCCGCTGTCGATTGTAACGGTGTCGTCCGCCGCACCCAAGCGTGGCGCGAAAGTCATCTGACAGGATGCGATCGCGAAAAAGAGCAGAAACTTGTGACTGCGTTTCACAAACACTGCACCCTCCAACCGCCAGGTTCAGGGTAAAATACTCCGATAGAGCGGCATCGAATAGCGTCCATCCGACGTCGACCAAAGTCCGGGAGCGGCAGGCATCGTCGGTATCGCCTTCAGGCCTGAAGGCTCGCGCCACGCTTCATTCGCCGATACCCCCGACAAGCTCCCATATATCGACCTTCTCGGCCCGTCCCTTGATCTGCACCAGGCCGAGCGGGCGAAGCTCGAAGCGATCGGCCACAGTGTCGTGTATGGCCGCACTGACCAGGATCGAAGTGTTGAAGTCCTTGTTCAATCCTTCCAGGCGTGAGGCGACATTGATCGTATCGCCCATGGCCGTGTACTGCTGACGCGAGATCGCGCCGAAGCTGCCGACGACCGCCGGGCCGGTGTGCAAGCCAAAGCGGGTGAAGAGTTCGGGGCGGCCGTTCAAGCGATTGGCTTCGTTCAGGCCGTCCACCGCCGCTTTCATGGCAAGCGCGCATCGGCAGCCGTTTTCGGCATGTCCGGCATCTGGAACAGGGGCGTTCCACATGACGAAAATGGAATCGCCGAGATATTGCACGACGGTGCCGCCATGGCGCTCGGCGATGGTGTTCAGGAGTTCGAAATAGGCCGACAGCGTATCGACCACATCCTCGGGTGAGTTGAGCTCGGAGATGGTGGTGAAGTCTCTGATGTCGGTGAACAGCACCGTCACATCCTGCCGCTTCGCCTTGACGAGCGTTCTTGCCTCGGGATCGATGATCCGCCGGACGACTTCACGCGGGACATAGAGGGCAAACTGGCTGATGGCATGACGGCTGGCCGCCAGCGCGCTCGCCAGCGTGTTGATCTCCGATATCCAGGAATGCGACATGGGCTTTTCGCCGATGTCGAGATCGCCGATCCTGCGCGCCTCGTCGGCGAGACGATAGAGGGAGCGGCTGACCATGCGCGACAGCAGCACCGATGCGGCGACACCTGCTATCACGAAGGCGCTGGCGATGAGGAGATTGTGCAGGAGCAGCCGATTGGCCTCGGCCACCAGGTCCTCCAGCGGCACGACGATTGCGGCCACGCTTCCCTGGAACAGGCCGGAGACGCTGACGGGAGCGAGCTGCACGAGATGGCTTTCGCCATCGAAATCGACCCGCGCCAGGCCGCCGCCGGCAAAGGCCGGATCCTGCCGCAACCTCGCCACGGTTTTAAGGCTCGCGTCGAAGCTGTTTGCACTCGCGGCAAAGCCCCCCGATGTCCTCGACCACAATCCGATGATCCTGTTCATGATATCGGGGTCGGAATGGGCGACGAGATCACCGCTGCCATCGATGATGTAAGCACGGGCATGCGGCGAAATCTCGCGCGTGTCCAGCAGGCGGCTGATGGTCTGCAGGTGAATGTTGATGCCGACGACCACCTGACCATCGTTCCGCATCGGCGCGGCGATCGTCAGCGTCGGAACATTGAGCGTGCCGGTGATATAGGGGCCGACGGAGACAGGCAAACCGTCCTGGACGACGGATTGATACCACGGGCGTTGCCGAGGATCGAAGGATGCAACTTCGACGTCGCGCTCGCCGATCTCTCTTGCCTGGCTGTCGAGAAAGCGAAGCGTCGAGATGACGTCGGCGCTCTGTCTCCCGGCGATCGTCCGGATCGCGAAAGCCGTGCCATCCGGGGTTGCGAGGGTCCGGCGGACATCCTGCCTTTCGGTGTTGATGGCCTGCAGGTATGAGCCGTCGGAATAGCCGGTGTAGATGCTCGTCGCGTTGGGGACGTTTCGCAGGACCTCCAGAAAGAATTGTTGTTTCGCGTCGATCTCCCGAGGCGGCGGGGAGGCGAGCTGCGGCAGGGTCGATGCGAGTGCGACCGCCTCGATGCCTCCCTGCAGCGTATTGCGATATCCCTCGATCAGCCGCAGGCTCATCTCGCGCATCTGCTTCGCGCCGGCGCTGACCGCAGCGTCGCTTCCGTGGCTGAATGCCATCCAGATGATCGGCGTCGACGTGCACAGCAGCGATGCGACGACCAGGACGCCGAGATGCAGTCTTAAGGGTTTGGACCAGCCCACGGGATTTCCCTCGAATGCTCTCCTGCCTTGCCGGGCAGGAACGAGCACTCCCAACGATTTCAAGCTAACCGCTTTTTGAAAGCTTGCACAAGGCGGTGAAGTCAGTGCCGAAAACGATTGGGATCAGCGGGGTTGCGCGGGCGGTGTCAGCGCTTGTATTCGGGCTCGCTGCGATCGAGCGCGCGCTTGACCGACTCCAGATGCAGCCTGGCCGATTCCGGGTCGCCTTCGATGTCGGCATCGCCGATCGCAGCCGCGATCCGGTCGCCCTCGCGCGCGTCGAGCGCCAGGCCGTTATAGTTGCGGTCGACGGCCGTGCGCCCGTAGAATTTCAAGGCGGTCTGCCCGGCAAAGATCAGCGGATCGCCCTCCGTCATCGAAAGGGCGGTGGCATAAGGCATATGGGTGTGGAACGCCGCCCTGGCACGGGGAAGGTTCTTGTGAATCCTGGCGTGGATGTAAAAGGCGGTGGCCTCGGGCTGGCCGCTGCCCGACACGACGTTGCCGTGAAAATCGCAGATCAGCAGCATCGAGGCCGTCAGCTCGGCAAACGCGTAGCCGTAAGGGTTGACGATGAACAGGTCGTCGTAACCGGGAACGACGGCCGAGAAGTGGTTGCAGATCCCTTCCTCCATGCCGAGCCGCGCCGCCATCCGGAAACAGGCGGCAAGATCGACGCGAGCCTGCCAGATGTCATCCGTATCGAGTTTCGGCTGATTGGGGCCGCCGGCAGGCGATGGGGCTGTGTTGAGGGAGTGCGCCATGGGGTCGTCTCGGATTGGTGTCGGAAGGAGAGGGGCTGTGTTCTGGATTACGCCCGGATTGGTCTGGCATCAAGCCGGCTGGGAGCAAAGATGGTTCGCTTCATATCCTGTGGCAGGGCGGGCATATTTTCATTCAGCCAATTCGCGCATGACCTTGATCAGCTCCGACTTGCCTTCGAAGCCGATGCCCGGCAGCTCGGGCATCAGGATATGGCTATCGACCACCTCGACGCCATCGGGGAAGCCGCCATAGGGCTGGAACAGATCGGGATAGCTTTCGTTGCCGCCGAGGCCGAGCCCGGCGGCAATGTTGAGCGACATCTGGTGGCCGCCATGCGGGATGCAGCGCGACGGCGACCAGCCGAACTGACGCAGCACGTCTAGCGTTCGCAAATATTCGACCAAGCCGTAGGAAAGGGCGCAGTCGAACTGCAGGTAATCGCGGTCCGGCCGCATGCCGCCGTAACGCAGCAGGTTGCGGGCATCCTGATGGGAGAACAGGTTTTCGCCGGTCGCCATCGGTGCGTCGTAAAATTCCGAGATGGCGGCCTGCAAAGCGTAGTCCAGCGGATCGCCGATCTCCTCGTACCAGAACAGCGGATAGTCGCGCAGCATCTTGGCATAGGCGATGCCGGTCTCGAGATCGAAGCGCCCGTTGGCGTCGACCGCAAGCTGCGCCTGCGAATCGATCTCCTCCAGCACGGCTTCGATGCGGCCCCGGTCCTCGTCGATCGACGCGCCGCCGATCTTCATCTTGACGACGGTATAGCCGCGGTCGAGATAGCTCCGCATCTCCGCCCGCAGAGCGCTGTTGTCCTTGCCGGGGTAGTAGTATCCGCCGGCGGCATAGACGAAGACCTTCGGGTTGGCCTCCCGGCCTTTCATCTCGGCGAGAAGACGAAACAGCGGCTTGCCCTCGATCTTGGCCACTGCGTCCCAGACCGCCATGTCGATGGTACCGACGGCGACCGAGCGCTCGCCGTGGCCGCCGGGCTTCTCGTTGGTCATCATCCTCGCCCAGACCTTGTGCGGATCGAGATTGCTGCCGGCGTCGTTCATCAGGCTTTCGGGTGCTGCTTCGAGGATGCGGCCCCTGAAGCGCTCGCGGATCAAGCCGCCCTGGCCGTAGCGGCCGTTGGAGTTGAAGCCATAACCGACGACGCGGCGCCCATCCTTGACGACATCGGTGACGACGGCAACCAGGCTGGCGGTCATCTTGCTGAAATCGATATAGGCGTTGCGGATCGGCGAAGCGATCGGCTTCGTGACTTCGCAAATGTCGATGATGCGCATGACAGGCTCCATTCCCTTCGCCGAAGGCTGGTGATGACGATGGCTTCATTTTGATGCGCGGCGGTCGGCGCGTCCAATGCCGATGCGGGTTCTATCAGTGCCGTTTCGGCATCATTACTTTGCTCAAACAGGCAGGGAACCGCAAAGAAACATTGATTTATCAGGCGCTATGCCGTTCTTTCAGTGTTCACATGGCACTGAAACCGTCAAAGGAAACCTTCCGTGGAGACCGCATGGCTCGCCGACCTCCAGGCTCTTGCCGAAACGCTGAACTTCTCGAGAGCGGCAGAACGGCGCAACATCACCCAGCCTGCCTTCGGTCGCCGCATCAAGGCGCTGGAAGAATGGTGCGGGTGGGAATTGGTCGATCGCTCGACACACCGGCTGAAGCTGACGCCGGCGGGAGAGCTGATGCTGGAGGCGGCGACCGATATCACCGCAAGGCTGGAACGCGCCGCCCGGGATCTCGCGCAGATCAAGGCGGCGACATCGACCGTCACCTTCGCCGCCACCCACGCGCTCTCCTTCATCTTTTTCCCCTCCTGGATTCAAGGATTGGGGCACAGCGCCGCCGCCATGCCCATCCGGCTGCTCTCGGACAATATGAACGAATGCGAGAAGATCATGCTGGAAGGGCGGGCCCAGTTCCTGCTGTGTCATTACCAGGAAAACAGCGGCATCCGCCTGGACAGGCAAAACTATCGCCATGTCGTGCTCGATACCGACCGGCTCGTCCCGGTCTGCGCCCGAAAGAAGGACGGAGAGCCGCTTTACAGCCTCTCCGGGACGACGGGCGTTCCGCTTCTCGCCTTCGAAGAAAAGTCCGGCATGGGGCGCATCCTGGCTGCAAACCTTTCCCAGCGCATGCAGTCGCTGCGTCTCGACACGGTGTTCACCTCACACCTCGCCATGGCCCTGAAGGCGCTGGCGATCGAGGCAAAGGGCGTTGCCTGGATTCCGCTGAGCCTTGCAAAGGACGAGACAGGCCCCGGCGGCCGGCTCGCCTTCGCCGGGTCTGGGGAGTGGGCCGTCGATGTGCAGATCGTCCTGATGAGGCCGCGGGCGCGCATGACCGAAATCGCCGAGAGCTTCTGGACCCTGGTCTGCAGCAGGGATTGACCTGACGGCGCATGGTGCAATGATCCGTGTGGATCAGCAACGAGAGGTTGGCATGTCGATCGCTACCTTGCCTGCGCCACCCTATTACGTCGTCTGCTTCTCATCGCAACGAACCGAGGTCGAAGACGGCTATGGCGACGTCGGCGCTGCGATGGTGGAGCTGGCGAAGCAGCAACCCGGCTTCCTGGGTTTCGAAAGCGCCCGCCGTGCCGACGGTTTCGGCATCATCAACTCTTATTGGCGGGACGAGGAAAGCATCCGGGCCTGGAAAGCGGTTGTCGATCACGTCGAGGCGCAACGCCGGGGCCGGACTGACTGGTATAGGCGCTATGAAATCCGCGTCGCCCTCGTTCAAAGAGCTTATGGATTCGAAGCGGATATCGCCAAACCGCGATGATCCTTGCCCCGCCATCGGCCGCAGGTATGGATCCCAGGCTCGGGCCTGGGATGACGGAGGGTGGGGGTGCGAAGGGGCTTGTTGACTGTGTTGCCAACACAGGGTTGTATCGAGTGTCGACGCAGGAGGTACGGGCGCGGATGAACTTCGTGAGATTTATTGGCTTATTGGCGTCGCTGGCATGGATTGTTTACGGGCCGTCGGCCAATGCCGGCTCCTTGGGTGATGCGACTTTTAAGAACATCCCAATTGGCCAAGCAGCGAAGTTGTCGGATCTATCGTCCTTTGATGCTCAGGCGGTTTGCCTGCTTCAGCCTTACCAAGACCGACTGTCTTCCAAAGACGCGTTCGCCGCCAGAGTGAACATGTATCTCGTCGCGAACGACTACGTTGCGGATGAGGGCCATTTTGCATTCGTGCTCGTTGGGAAGGAAACAATCGAGCTCGCCCCGTTCAAACGGTCCCAAAAGCTTGATGTCTTGGCAAGGCACGAGATTTCCTCATCGGTCGAGGAGATGTTGCCGAAGGGTTTTGCGCCGCACGACTGCGCCAGCGGTCAATCTGCAGGCTTTGTGAAGATCGGACTGCGCGCAAGAACCTATGTCGTGCTTGGTGAACTGCGCTAGGCACGCAACCGCTGACACGATCCGGTATTTTGATTCGATGGGATGTGACTGAGATAGCCGGCGAGGATCTCCCGCCGGAGGCAGGTTTGGGGATGAAGGTCTCGACCTCACCCTCCGTCTTCCTCGGGCTTGAGCCGAGGATCCAAGCTGGCCTCCACCAGCCACGGGCATTGCACCGCAAGGTAGTTCATAGGAACGAGGCGGCTATGCAGATCGGGGCCATCTGGTTGCCCAGGATCATAGAAGATGCCGTTATCGGCGTCATAGAGGATGAAGTGGTCTCCTTCGACATGGACTACCGCTACCCCGCAAACATCGCCCCAGCTCTCCGCTTTGCGTAATCCGCCAGTCTGCCAGCCCAACTCGCTCAGGACGCCGCGCAGTTCTTTCCAGGTTGTGTAATGATTGGTCTGAACGCCCCAATCGATCATGCTGGCAATTTGGTCGTAGGGTTTGCCCGTCAACATCTGCAAGACGAAAACGCCGCAGCCATCATCCCTTGGACATTGCGTAACAAATTCGAAGCGGACCTTATCGGCTGCGGGTTGTGTCAATGTTCAGTTCCTGCGGGTTAGGTGTCGGACGGCGCCTTGAGTATCGACTCCCATGACACCCACGTAGCTGGTTGCTTCGAATTGCCTTCCGTGGACATTCAACTAAACGTTTGACGGGGCGGTCTCGATGCTGTTGGTAAGTGACTTTAGAGCGTGCTGCCAAATTGCGGCTGCACTCTCTGGCGGCGGCGTGGATGTGACGTCCAAGACCAGGGTGTTGGGATGCTTCGGATCAAAAACCTTGTCCCGCCGGCTTCTCTCCCTGGAGGCTTGCGCATCGGTCGCTTTCAGATCGTTGCGGCGCGCGGGCATGGAGATACGGCGTGCCAGCTCATCTTCGTCGCAGAGCAGTCTCACGGGTACCAGGACAGCCCCGCAGCGTTGAGCGGCATCGTCGAACTGCTGGTAGGTGCGAAGACTGCGCTGATCACCATCCCGGCCGGCATGCGTGAAGATGAAGTTGGCGGAAGGGCCGGTGTATTCGGCAATTGCATCCAACACGGTTTGCCGAATTCGTCCCGTATAATCCCATATTCCTTCAGGAAGGTGGCCCGTTCCATCATCGTCCAGGAGACGCAGAACCGGGTTGTTGAACCAGTGATTGTCGATGACTTTCGCCGAGGACAGGCTTTGCAACTCCCTTGCGATCGTCAGTTTTCCAACGCCCGGAAAACCTATCAGCAAAATAAAGATACGCATCATCCTATGCCTTCAGGTGCCGAGGGATCATGTGAGGCGCAGAATAGGCGATATACCGAATGCCGCAATGAGTGCTCATCGGATGCCACAGCAGACAGACTTCGGGCTTTAGTTCGACAGGTAGGTTTGAAGGAATGTGCGAACGCTGCGGATGGACTTTCCTGCGGCGTCCGGATTGTATTTTTCGATGTGACCCAGCACCCGCCTTCCCACCTTAAACTCCGGGGCGTCGAAATCGTGATAGGTACCCTTGTAGATATTGAGCTCGATGGGTGGGCTGGCGTCACTCAGCTTGGCAAGCCTCTTCCGGCATCGGTCGGCCGGGCTCCAATTGTCTCGGTCGCCGGTTAAAATCAGGATCGGCACCGTCGCATCGCCCTGCGTTGCCGCGCAGAGGGGATAGTAGGCAACCGCTGCGGTGAACTTGCGGTCCATCAGCTGTTCGTTGCCTTCGATTTTCGTTCCCTCCAGCGTCGCCGTGCCGCCCGTTGAAAAGCCCATCAAGGCGACGCGCCTGATATCGACAAAGCTTTGTTGCGATAAAAAATTCAAAGCCCCATAGGCGTCGAAGACACGATCGGGGAGATGGCTTTGACACGGGTCCTCGATGTTGCGGGTGGCGAAGCTATCGACGACCAGCACGACATAACCCCATGCGACCAGCCGTTTCGGCCAAAGGTCCTTGACGCTCAACCGCATGCCCTCGCATCCATGCAGGAGGACGACCGCCGGGAAGGGGCCATCACCGCCGGGGCGGGACAGATATCCCAGCAACGGCGTGCCCGGCGGTTGCGAAAGAATTTCTCCCTGTTCTCGCGCCTTGCTTATTCGAAAGGGGCTTAGCTTGACGGGCGCGCTTTCGAAGTGAACCAGTTCGTCGGCATCAGCTGGGTTCCCAGCGAACGTGACGCTGAGAAAAGCGACGAGGCAAAGAAAAAGTCTCGTGGTTTTCACTGAGCTTCTCCAACGTTGGATCAGCAGCTTGCTCATTATACGCCGGACCTGAAGGCGCGCAAAGCGGGTGGCGTTCGGCTGCCGATTGGGTTGGATTGGGTGGATTAAATTACCGCGCGTCGCAGTCAGAAGCGCTTGATCACCCTCTGGCAGATCGTTTATGACTACCGTAAATCCAAGTTGCGAGATTTGAATCCAGGGGGATGTCGACCAAGTCGGCGCCGCTCTCCGGCCGTATGCGCCATTGGCTAAGGCTTGCGGATTTGCCACACGGCCCACGTCTTGCTCCGTCGTCCTCGGGCTTGACCCGAGGATCTACGTTGGTCTCCACCAGAAGCGAGCATGGATCCCAGGCTCAAGGCCCGGGATGACGGAGAGTGGAGGGACGTTTTGACAAACTTGCCGCTGCAGCGAATGGCATTCTGGCGCCCACTTGATCGAGGCTCGGTTTCGAACTGGCGCGAGACTCACAATTAGCCCTTGATCACCCCCTGGCAGATCATTTATCACTACCGCAAATCCAAGCTGCGAAATTTGAATCCACAGGTGGTGGCGATCAAGCCGGCCCCGCCCTCCGATCGTATGCGCTCCTTGCCAAGGCTTGCGGACCGGTCATTTCTGAAGTCCGGACAGCTTCCTCAGATCATCGTTGATCCTGCTCTGCCATCCTCTTCCGCCTGACCTGTAATGTTCGATCACATCAGGATCGAGGCGGATGGTGATGGTCTGCTTCGTCTGTTCGAGCGCCGGTCGGCCTCTGCCTCTGCGTATCTCGTCGACATGGTCGAAAAATGCATCCGGAAGGATCTCTACCGCCGGCCGGGCCGATGCAAGCTCCTCATCGGTGAGTTCGGGACTATCGACTGCATCCCAATCCTCTTTCGAGTAGCCATTGCCGGGCTGAAATTCTTTCTTGACAGGATATTTAGCGGTCATGAAAGCACCTTCCTTTCAGTGTTGCTGGCTGGGCGAAAGCTGATGATCGAAACGGCCTCGCTGCCAAGCAGCGCATAGACGACGACAGCGGTTCCGTCCTCATAATAGCCGATAGCCTTGAAGCGGCCGCCGTGGCTGGTGGTAATGACGGCATTCTTCCAATCGAAGAAATACACGTCTTCGAAATCGAAGCCATGCTTCTGAAGATTGGCGATCCTCTTTGCTTCGTCCCAGGTGATTTTCATCATTTGTATGTACATTAATTCGCGACGTTATGCAAATAAGTGTACATACAAAAATAAATTCGCTTGGTCGCTGTCCAACCCAAATTCGCCCACAAGCGACGGAGCGACGTCTCTCCTGCGCCCAATATCGCGCGGGGTGGCACCTCTTCACGCCGCCTCAAGATAAAAGCTCGCCCTTTCAAGGAGAACTGCAATGGACGCCTCGATTGCTCCGGCCTCGCGGGCCGCCGCGGTGACGCCGAACGATACCGCCATCGTCGGTGCGCGTGCGCTTTATGTCGGCACGGCGGGGGACGTTGCCATTGCGCCGCGGCGCGACATGGATCCTGTGATTTTCAGGAGCGTGCCGGCCGGGACGATCCTGCCGGTTCATGCCGCCATCGTGGCGCTGACCGGGACCACGGCGTCCAACATCGTCGCGCTTTTTTAGAGAATTCGGCAGCAGCGCCTCATGGGAAGACCGATCAAGTTCAGCCAGGCGATCGCCGAGAAGATCTGCGAGCGCATCGCCGACAGGGAAAGCCTGCGGTCGATCTGCCGGGACGAGGACATGCCGGCGAAATCGACCGTGCTGTCCTGGCTGGCCGACGAGGAGAAGGCGGCGTTTCGGGCGCGCTATGCCCTGGCGCGCGAGATCCTGGCAGACGGCTTCGTCGACGAGATGGTCGAGATCGCCGACGATCGCAGCAATGACTGGATCGAAAAGAAGAACGCCGCCGGCGAAACCACCGGCTGGCAGGAAAATGGCGAGGCGATCCGGCGGTCGCAGCTGCGCATCGCCACTCGCCAATGGGTCGCCGAGAAGCTGAAGCCGAAGAAATATGGCGCCAAGGTCGAGCTCGATCACGGCGTGACCGGCGAGGTTTCGCAGTTGCTGGATGTGATCAATGGCAAAACCCGCGGACTTCCAGACGGCGGTTGACCAGTTTTCCGACTGGCGCTGGCGGCTGAACAACCTCTATTGGATCACCGACAAATCGGGCAAACGCGTCAGGTTCGAAATGAACTGGACGCAGATGACCTTTTTCGAGCAGATGCATTATCTCAACGTGCTGCTGAAAGCCCGCCAGCTCGGTCTCACCACCTTCATCCAGATCTTCATGCTCGATGCCTGCGTCTTCAACCGGGATATCAGGGCCGGCACCATCGCTCATACACTGGGCGACGTGCAGACGATCTTCAGGGACAAGATCAAATATCCCTATGACAATCTGCCGGATGGTATCCGCAACGCCGTGCCTGTCGTCCGAGCCAACCAGACCGAACTGCTGCTTGGCAATAATTCGAGCATCCGCGTCGGCACCTCACTGCGCTCGGGAACGCTGCAATATCTCCATATCTCCGAATATGGAAAGCTTTGCGCGAAATATCCCGACAAGGCGAGGGAGGTCCGCACCGGCGCGCTGAATACGGTGCAGGCCGGCCAGCTGGTCTTCGTCGAAAGCACGGCGGAAGGTCAGGAAGGGCATTTCTACACGCTCTGCGAAGATTCCCAGGTCAAGCAGCGCCAGGCGCTAGAGCTGACCGAACTGGACTTCAAATTCCATTTCTTCCCCTGGTGGAAAGAACCGCAATATTCGATCGCGCCCCAGGGCGTCATCATCACCGATGCTTTCGTCAAATATTTCCGCAATCTGGCCGACCAGGGCATCACGCTGACGGACGGGCAGAAGGCCTGGTACGTCAAGAAGGCCGAAACCCAGCTCGGCGACATGAAGCGCGAATATCCCTCGACGCCGGCCGAAGCGTTCGAGGCGAGCGTCGAGGGCGCCTATTACGCCGATCAGATGGCGGTCGCCGATGCCGAAGAGCGCATCGGGGTTTTCCCGCATGTGGAAGGCTATCCCGTCCACACCATTTCCGACATCGGCATGGACGATACCAACAGCGTCTGGCTGTTTCAGGTGCTGCCTGGCCGTGTCCGGATGATCGGCTATTTCGAGCATACCGGCACCGGCATGGACGGCATGCTCGACGAGCTGGAGCGGCGCGGCGAAGAACATGGCTATGTCTACGGCATCCACAACATGCCGCATGACATCAAGGTCAGGGAATGGACACGCGGCGGCATGACCCGCATCGAGGTCATGCTGAAAGAGGTCAGGGCCCGCGGTCTCGGCACCGTCCGCAAGATCGAGCGCGCCTATGTCCATGACCGCATCAACGGCACCCGGCGCATTCTGGCGAGGATCGAGTTCGATCAGGCCGGCTGCATCCAGGGCATCAAATGTCTCAGAAACTACCGCAAGGATTGGGACGAGGATCTGAGCGTCTTCCGCGACGAGCCTCTGCACAATTGGGCATCGCACGGTGCGGACGCTTTCGGCGGTCTGGCGATCATCTTCACCGGATTGGCGCCTGAACCGCTGAAGCCGCAAGTGAAGAGCCTGCCGACTTTCCAGACGATGACTTTCAACGAATTTGTCGATTCCACCCCGACCTACAGCGAGCGTGTTTGATGGAAGACGAAACAGCGGTTTCAGAGGGCGGGCAGCAATGGGACCTGGCAAAGGTCGGCGCCCGTTGGCAGCAGGAGCTCGAGCGCGCGCAGCGCTATTTCAAGTCCTGGCATGACCGCTGCGTCAAGATCGAGAAGATCTATCTCGACCAGCAGTCGGACCAGACGAATGCGGCCAAGCGTCGGTTTCCGATGCTGTGGGCCAATACCTCGGTGCTGCAGCCGGCCGTCTATGCCCGCGTGCCGCAGCCGGTCGTCGAGCGCCGTTTCAAGGATGCGCAGCCGGTGGCGCGCATGGCCTCGGAACTGGTCGAGCGCAATCTCGCCTATACCGGCGATGAAGCCGATATCGATTCCATCATGCGGGCGGTGCGCGACGATTTCCTGCTCTGTGCCCGCGGCACGGTGTGGCTGCGCTACGAGGCCGATTTCGAGCCGCTCGACATGGGCGTCGAGCCTTCCGCCCCGCCGGCCAGTGGTGGCTTGCCCGAGGGTCTCCTCGGTGGTTTGCCCAGCGGTTTGCCAGGCGACGGCATGGGTGGGAATGGCGGCGCTCCGCCCGAGGTGATCAGCGACGAGCGTGTGTGCATCGACTATGTGCACTGGTCGGATTTCCTGCATTCGCCGGCCCGGCGCTGGAAGGATGTGACCTGGGTGGCGCGGCGCGTTCCGATGACCGACGAGGAGCTGGAGAAGCGCTTCGGCTCCGACGCGATGGCATCGCTCCAGGCACAAGGTGCCGGCAGCAACAAGGGCACCAGCCAGACCGAGCGCGCCGAGAACGAGGGCAAGACCCATGTCTGGGAGATCTGGTGCAAGAGCGAAAACTATACCGTCTGGATCGCCGATGGCGCGCCGGTGGCGCTCGAAGTGTCGGAGCCGCCGCTCGACCTGACGCATTTCTGGCCTTGCCCGCGCCCGGCCTATGGAACGATGTCGACCAGCTCGCTGATCCCGGTGCCCGACTATGTCTATTATCAGCAGCAATGCGACGAGATCGATCTGCTGACGAAGCGCGTCAACAAGCTGACCGATCAGCTGCGCCTGAAAGTATTCTACCCCTCCGGCGACGGCGCAATCTCGCCGGCGATCGAGAAGGCGATGCGGCCTGACAATGACGCGGTGATGGTGCCGATCCCGGAATGGGCGGCTTTTACCGACAAGGGCGGCTCGAAAGCCATCGTGACGCTGCCGATCGACGAGGTGCAGAAGGTCATCATCGCCTGCATACAAGCCCGCAAGCAGCTGATCGAAGACGTCTACCAGATCACCGGCATTTCCGACATCGTCCGCGGCGATACCCAGGCGTCGGAGACGGCGACGGCGCAGCGCATCAAGAGCCAGTGGGGCTCGATCCGCATCCGCGACCGCCAGTCGGAGCTTGCCAGGTTTGCCCGCGACATCATCCGCCTGGCCGGCGAAATCATCTGCGATCAGTTCCAGCCGGAAACTTTGATGCTGGTGAGCGGCATCAAGCTGCCGACAATGGCCGAGAAGCAGCAGGTTCAGCTGCAGATGCAGCAGATGCAGATGGCTGCCCAGCAGGCTGCGGCGCGCGCCGGGCAAATGGGCCAGCCGGCCCAGTCGCCCCCTGAAATGGCGACGCCCGAAATGCCGTCGCAGCTCCAGCAGATGATGCAGCAGCCGACGATCGACGAGGTGGTGCAGCTGTTGCGCAACGACAGCATTCGCGGTTTCCAGATCGACATCGAAACGGATTCGACGATCGAGCCCGACGAGGACGCCGAAAAGCAGCGCCGCATGGAATTCGTGCAGATGGTCGGCGGCTTCCTGCAGCAGGCCGGCGCCATGGCGCAGCAGAACCCGATCCTCGTTCCCGTCATGGTCGAGACGCTGCTCTTTGCCGCCCGCGGCTTCAGGGCCGGCCGCCAGTTGGAAAGCACGCTGGAGCAGGTCGGCGCCAAGCTCTCCGAGGCGGCGACCGCGCCGCAGCAACCGCAGCAACCGCCGCAACCTTCGCCCGAGCAGATGCTCAAGCTGAAAACGGCTCAGGTGAAGGCCGGCGCCGAACAGCGCAAAGCCGAGCTTGGCGTCGCCCAGGCCGAGATCGAGCATCGCGTCGTGGTGGAACAGGCGCGCGGCGAGGCGGCGGCGCAGGCCTTGCAGCAGCTGCAGGCACAGCAGCCGGCCTATCAGTGATTGGAGTTGAAACATGAGAGAACGCTATTGCCGCGTCTGCGGCGGCTGGCACGCACTCGACAAATGGCCGCACAACTGCATGCCGGCTGACAACCTGGCGCAGTCCGATCTGCCGGCGCCGCATTTCGTCAGTGACAGCATCGATATCCAGTCGATGCATGACGGCAGGCATTACACCTCGAAAGCCAAGCTGCGCTCCGCCTATCGGGCGGCCGGCGTGGTCGAGATCGGTAATGAAAAGCCGCAGCCGATCGAGAAGCCGAAGACGGATCGAAAGGCAATCCGCAATGAACTGCGGCGGGTCTACGCCGAATACAACACCTAATGCGTGTCGCCCGGAAGTGTGCAGCGGTTCCGGGATAACGACAAAGACCTAGCGGGCATCAATCCCCGAAAAAGGAACTTTCCCAATGGATATGGAAGACCTGAACGAGGCCGGCAACGGCAGCGAAGATTTTGGCGCGTTCGATGAGAAGTCCTTGAATGAAAGGCCGGTCAGCATCCGCGACAGCCTGAAGGCGGCAATCGACACCGTCGAAGGCAATGGACCTGGCGATATCACCGGCCAGCCGCGCGACGGCGAAAATGGCCGCTTCCTGGCCAAGGGGCAGGAGCAAACCGCTGCCGCCCATCAGACGCCGCAGGCACAGAGCCGAGGGCAGGGCGTTGAACAGCCCGCAGCCATCGGCAGCCGGGTTCCGCCCGGCTGGTCGGCGGAAGCCAAGGCGCAATTTACCAGCCTTCCCGGTGAAGTGCAGGCGGCGATCGCCAAGCGGGAGCAGGAGGTTGATAACGGCTTCCGCGTCCTGCAGGATTACAAGGGGCTCGAGGAATTCACGCCGCTCATCCGCCAGGCCGGCATGACGCATGCAGACGTCATGCGCCGGGCGATCGACTGGGAAAAGGCGCTGATCCACGATCCCGTCAATACCGTCGTTCACGTCGCCAGGATGGCCGGGGTCAATCTTCATGCCCTGGTCAATGGCCAGACGGATCAGGTCCTGCAGCGGAGTTCGCAGCAGGTACAGCCGCAACCTCGACCCATCAATGTCGAGGCGACGGTCGAACATGTTCTCAGGAAAAGGGACACCGAAACTCAAGTCGATGCCTTCCTTTCCGACCCGGCAAACGCGCACGCCGATGACGTTCTCGACGACATGGTCGCCCTTATCAACGCAGGGCGGGCATCATCGCTTCAGGACGCCTACGACGCCGCATGCTGGATGCGCCCGGACATTCGCCGGCAGTTGATCAGCCAGACTGCGCAGGCGCCTATCCACCAACAGCAAGCCCAGAGGGCCGCAGCGGCAGATCAAGCCCGCCGCGCCTCGCGATCCATCTCTGGATCTTCCGCCCCGGGCCCGACCCGCGATGCGGCAAGAGGCCAGCCCACTTCAATCCGAGACTCGCTTCGCGACGCCATGCGCTCCGCGCGCGGTCAAGTTTGATCAAAGGAATGATCAATGCCCATTTCGCCCAACCTCTCTGAAATCGTGACCACGACGCTGCGCAACCGCAGCGGCACGGTCGCCGACGACGTGACGAAGAACAACGGTCTTCTCACCCGTCTGAACAGCCGCGGCCGCAAGAAGCCCATCTCCGGCGGCCGCACCATCGTTCAGGAACTGCAGTACCAGGAAAACAGCACCTTCAAGCGGTTAACTTTTGCAGCCGCCGCCTGAGGTTTGCTTGCGTGCCAAAAGCCTGTCCGTCGTGGCAGCTTTGATATTGTTGCAGCGACCGCATAGCGTTTGAGCATTCTCTTGAACGTTTGTACCACCTGCACAGCAAGGGATTATGTGATCCAGCGTTAGGTTGGAAGTCGAACCGCAATGAGCGCACTCCGTTCCAAGCCACTTCTTTCGCTGCAATGGCGTGAAATTAGTGGTTCGGTATCGGCGCCTAGGGCGCGGCTTCAAGAACTCCTCTTCGGAATATGGCTCAAGTCCCCACATGGACCTGCCATAGGCTGACACGCATTTAGGATCGCCGCAGGTCTTATCGATGTTCCTTTCGATCATCGATTTCTTGCGATATGCCTGATCCCCGCAAACGACACATGTGATTGTTTTGCCCCTTAGATTTTGAGGACGTGGGGCGCTTTTATCGATCAGCTTCAGCCTAAATCCCTCCTGGCGGCAGGGCTCGGAACAAAACCGAGACCGACCCGCCTTGATGTCGCTGACGGTTCGATAGAAGCCATTCCCACACGCCTCGCAGACAAGGGTCGAGCCTCGCGTCTTTTTAGCTCCGATCGAACCATCTGAACGGGCTTTGCCGACACAGGCTCTGGAGCAGAACTTAGAAGATGTTCCGTTGGCTTCCGCATAGCGGATCGCCGAAGGCCATTTCTCGAAAGAAGCTCCGCAATACTCACATGTCAAAGTGATCTTTGGCACGTATTACCTCAGGTGAAAAACCGGGTTAATTCGGGGGAAACCATCGCCAATCAGATGTTGTGTTCTAATAATAGCATCTGAATCAAAATGATGGCAATCCCGAACCAAGCCGCATATGTAGCAATCCTATGGATTGTGAGGGATGCGGAAGGTCGAACGACTAGGCAGTGACGAAAGAATAATCTGCCCACGAAATCCCGGCCCATAGCAAATGGGAAGATATAGTCTGAGCTTCACTGAGTTGGCGCAAGGTGAAGAAGCAGGGGATAAAGAGCCTCTGCGATAACAGAACTGACTCTGGTTACGATATCCTGAACGTCCAGCCATCCGACGTCATCACCGCCGCCGAATACGATCTCAAGCAGGCCGCGGTCGCCGTCTCCATGTCGGGTCTCGAACAGCTGCAGAATTCGGGCGAGGATGCGATCCTCGATCTGCTCGAGCAGCGCATCGAAAACGCCGAGACCACGCTGAAGAACAACATCGCCCTCGACTGCTATTCCGATGGCACCGCTGATGGCGGGCGGCAGATCGGCGGCCTGCAGCTGCTGATCTCGACCTCTCCGACCTCCGGCACGGTCGGCGGCATCTCGCGCGCCACCTGGGGTTTCTGGCGCAACCAGAAATTCTCGGCCTCGGCCGATGGCGGGGCGGCCGCCACCAATGCCAACATCCAGAGCTACATGAACCGGCTCTATATGTCCTGCGTTCGCGGCTCCGACGCGCCCGATCTCGTCGTCGCCGACAACAACTTCTTCCGCCTCTACTGGGAATCGCTGCAGGCGATCCAGCGCATCACCTCGGCGGACAAGGGCATGTCCGGCTTCCAGTCGCTGCAATACATGGGCGCCGACGTGATCTTCGACGGCGGCTTCGGCGGCGGCGCGCCTGTTAATCAGATGTTCTTCCTGAACACCAAGTACCTGTTCTACCGCCCGCACCGCGACCGCGACATGGCGCCGATCGGCGACGAGCGCATGAACACCAACCAGGACGCCTTCGTGCAGCTCATGGGCTTCGCCGGCAACCTCACCATGAACAACGCCTTCCTGCAGGGCGTGTTGTTCGCCTAAGTCGAGAAAGGATCAACTCCAATGACCATCGCAACTTCCCAGACCGATCGTCTTGGCGCGAACCCGTTCGTCGTCGAAGGCCCGATCGTTTCCGGCTCCGGTATTCCCGGGCCGAACTTCGCCCTCGGCGCGGTTGCCGGCGGCGACCGTGAATCCGAATGGGTCTATTGCCAGCTCGTGCTGGCCTCGCAGACGACCCTTCAGCCCGGCCAGTGGTTCCAGTGGACCCGGGATTATGTCGCCTCGCTGCTGACCACGGCCGCTGCCGTCGTCGGCCAGCGCTGCGGCATCTTCTCGGGCGCCGCCCAGCCGCCGACGCTGACCGGCGGCCCGGTCGGTGCCATCTCGCTTGCACCAGGCACCTATTACCTCTGGCTGCAGCGCAACGGCCAGGCGCCGTCGCAGGTGGCGACCGCCACGGCGGCCCTCGTCGTTGCCGAAACCACCACCACGGCAGGCCAGGCGAGCGCCCCGGCCTCGGCCACGGCAACTACCAAGGCCATTGCCAACGTCAACTTTGCGGCGGCCAACCAGACGTTCACGGCAACCACGGTCAACGGCTCCAACCTGCTGACCAGCCTGTCCGGCCTCAACGCCGGTTCCGGCCCGTTCATCGGTGCAGCTGTCGCGGGCACCGGGATTGCAGGCGGCACGACGATCTCGGGCATCACCTACAACCCGAACGGCGTCATCCAGAGCATCACCCTCTCGGCCAACGCCACCGCCAACGGCACCGGCGTCACCATCACCGCGACGGGCGTGCTCGAGGCGACGCTGATGCGTCCGTTCCTGTCGAAGGTGAACTAAATCACGTCAACCAACGGGCGCTTCGGCGCCCGTTCGGACTGCTGCTTCTCTTTTGTCATCCGTGGCCTGCCCCTCATCCGGCTGCCGCCACCTTCTCCCCGCTTGCGGGAGAAGAGACATGCCGCGACCCCGGGTGAGGGGCAGCCACCGGCACGACATCACAGCGGGCGCTTCGGCGTCCATCCCACTTTTCCCCGCCATCAACAGCGAGACACACCATGCCCGACAACAGCACCGGAATTTATGCCTCCTTCAGCCTCGAACCGGTCGAGCAGACCTTTCTGACGGAGAAGGAAGGCCGGCCGATTTTCGCTGACAAGGAATTCGTCCGCATCTTCATCTCAGGCGACAAGCACACCGAAGTCTATCGCGAGGTTACCGAAAACGACAAACAGCGCTTTTCCGACGCTTATAAGCGCTTCAAGGAAGGCGCGGCCGCCCGCGAGCAGCTGACCGGAACGCCGCTGGCGCAATGGCCCTATCTCAAGCCCAGCCAGATCAAGGAGCTGGAGGCGGTCAATATCTATACCGTCGAGCAGCTCGCAGCGCTTTCCGACACCGTCAAGCAGAAGGTCGGCATGGGGGCGAACGAGCTCGTCGCCGCCGCCCGGGCCTATCTTGCCACCGCCGAAAATTCCAGCGCGGCCTCGGCCTTTGCCGCCGAAAACGAACGGCTGAAGGGCGAGGTCACCCGCCTGCAGGAGCAGATGAAGGAGATGGCCTCCCGTTTCGAGGCGCTCGAAAACGAACGCCAGGGCAGCGGCCAGGGCAACAAGTCCCGCGGCCGCGTCGCCGCCTGAACCGGAGATCCCGTGCATGTCGCTCTTGACCATCATTCAGAACGTCTGCGCGGAAATCGACCTCGATCCGCCGACGGCCGTCATGTCCTCGGCGGATCCGCAGATCATGCAGCTGCGCATCCTCTCCACCCGCGCCGGCCGCGACCTGATGCGCGAGCATGATTGGTCCACACTCCTGGTCGACAGGCAATTCACCGCGACCGGCGCTAACCCCGAGCCGACTGAGCCGCCCGCCGACTGGGACCGCTTCGCCACCAATGCGAGGATCTGGAACGCTTCGCGCCTCTGGCAGCTCAACGGCCCCGTCGAGCCGCAGACCTGGCAGCGCCAGACGATCCTGAACTCGAACCCGGTGCCGCAGATCTGGCGCATGTCGGGAGGCAAGCTCGACATCTACCCCAACGCCTCAGGCGAGACGATCGGATACGAATATATCTCCGGCTTCTGGGTGGCGGTGAACGGCGGGGCGACTTATGCCGGCAACTGGGCGAACGATACCGATACGGCGCGTTTCCCCGAAGACCTTCTCGAACTCTCGCTGATCTGGCGCTGGAAGCGGGCCAAGGGCCTCGATTATGGCGAGGAGATCGCCAGTTTCGAGCGATCCAAGGAAGCCGCCATCGGCGCCGACCGCGCCGCAGCGCCCGTCGACCTCTCGCTGCCGGTGAGGGGACAGACGCCGGAAAATTACTGGCCGGGCACAATCGCGGTGGCCAACCCATGACACGCAGACCTGTTCCTCCAAACGGGCGCACCCGCCGCGTTTCGCCAAGCAAAGACTGGATCGCGCCGATCGGCGGCTGGCGAACCGATGTCGAGATGGCAGATATGCCTGCGGATGCGGCGTTTCAGCTCGACAACTTCTTTCCCGAGGCCAACCGGGTGCGCGCCCGCTATGGGTCGCTCGCCTTTTCCACCGGCCTCGGCGGCGACGTGCAGACTGTTATGCCCTATTCGGGCGCCACCAACCGGCTTTTTGCCGCAGCCGGTGACAAGATATTCGACGTCACTGTCGGCGGCGCCGTCGGTGCGCCTGTCGTCTCCGGCATGGCCAGCGCCCATTGGTCAGTGCAGCAATATACCAACCCGGCCGGCCAGGAGTTCCTGCGTCTCGTCAACGGCCTCGACACGCCCTTGCTCTTCAACGGCACCGCCTGGACGAACAATTTTCTTGTCGGCACAGCAACACTTGCCACCCAGAACGTCGCCGTTCGCAACACGCCCTACATGCTGAGCTTCTTCGGCACCGGCTCCGTCACGCTTTCCGGCGCCTTCACCGGCACGCTGAACGGAACTGGTATCAACAACCGGGTGTCGCTCGCCTTCACGCCGGCGGCCGGCACGCTTGTCGTTACCGTTTCGGGCTCGGTCATCAATGCGCAGCTTGAAAAGGGCGCGGTCGTGACACCTTACGTGCCCTCGACGATGATCACGGGCATTTCGGACGCCTCGCTGCTGATCGCGGTGACGGCCTATCGCTCGCGTCTGTGGTTCATCGAGAAGAATTCGACCAATGTCTGGTATCTCGCCACCGATGCCGTCAGCGGCGCGGCGACGCTTCTGCCCGTCGGCGGCAACATGAAATATGGCGGCACGCTGGTTGCGATCAACGTCTGGACCATCCCCGTTTCGACAGGCCTGCAGCAGTGCCTGGTGCTGATCTCCTCGGAAGGTGAGGTGATCGTCTTCCAGGGATCGGATCCTTCGAGTGCTTCCAACTGGGGCCTGATCGGCACTTTCAAGCTCGGCCGGCCGCTCGGCACCGATCGCTGCCTGCTCTCCGTCGGCGCCGATCTGGCGATCATGACGACGGATGGCATCGTGCCGATCAGCAAGGCGGTGCAGCTAGACCGGGGCGCCACCAGCCTCGGCGCGATTACCGCCAAGATCGGCCCGACCTGGCGCGAGACCGTGGCGGCGATCGGCACGACGTCCGAGGAGTGGCAGCTTTCGAGCTTTCCGGCGCGGCAAATGGCGATCGTCAACCTGCCGTCCTCCTTCGGCCCCTATCAATATGTCATGAACACCGAAACCGGGGCCTGGTGCCGCTTCGTCGGCATGCCGGCCTCCTGCTGGGCGACATGGCAGGACCGGCTGTTCTTCGGCAGCGCCGACGGCACGGTCCGTGAGGCGGAAACCGGCGCCAACGACAATGGCGTGGCGATCGATGCGCTGATGGTCGGCGCCTGGAGCCGCTACGGCGACGGGCTCTCGACCAAGCTCTCGAAGCTGATCGGGGTGACGGCGCAGATCGGGGTGTCGACGCTGATGTATGCCGGGATCTCCGTGGACTATCAGACCAAGATTCCGACAGCCCTTCTGTCGTCGGTCGAAAACAATGCGGCGGCGAAATGGGGAACGGCGATCTGGGGTGTCGCGAAATTCCCCGGCATTTCGCTCGTCCGTAAATTCGCCTCCGCCGGCGGTGCAGGTTCGGCGCTCGCGCCGACGATCCGCGCGCTGATCTCGGGTTCATCGGGCTCCGTCTCCGAGGCGGCGGTGATCGGCGGCTCCGTGCTTTATGAAAAGGGCGCGCCGATTTGATCGTCTCCGAACCGCGCGAGGAGATCGCGGCCTGGGTCGGGGCCAGGATCGGCGTCACCTTTGATCCGCCTTACACCACGCTCGCCCATGTCGACCGCGGCCGGATCATCGCCGGCTTCGTCTTCAACGTCTGGACCGAACATGACGTCGAGGTTTCGCTTGCCGCCGACCGGCTGACGCTGACGCTGATGCGATCGGTCTTTCACTACGTGGTTCGCCAGCTCGGCTGCCGCCGGGCAACCGCAAGGACCCGCGCCGACAATATCGAGGCCCAGACGGTTCTGGCCCGGCTCGGCGCCCGTCTGGAAGGCCGCCAGCAAGCCTATTTCGGCGACTGCGACGCGCTGCTTTACGCAATCATGAAAGAGGATTTTCCCTATGGTCTCCACGCCGAAGGCCCCGAAGGCGCCTGATCCGACCCAGACCGCAGCGGCGCAGACGGCCACCAACGTCGACACTGCCATCGCCAATGCGGGACTGAGCCACACCAACCAGTACACGCCGGATGGTTCGCTGGAATACAAGATCAGCGGCTACCAGACGATGAAAGACCAGACCGGCAAGACCTATCAGCTGCCGACCTATTCGGCCTATCAGACCTATTCGCCTGAGAATCAGGCGATCTATGACCAGTCACAGCAAACCCAGCTCGGGCTGGCGAAGCTCGCCAACCAGCAGACGGCCAAAGTCTCCGGCATCCTTGGCACCAACGTCGATCTCAGTTCCGGGAACGTTGACAAATACGTTAACGACCATTGGCAGTCAGGCTTCAGCAACCAGTGGGACCGCGATCAGGCAAGCCTCGATCAGAGCCTGGCCGACAAGGGCATCTCGATGGGTTCGGCCGCCTATAACAACGCCATGCGCGATTTTTCGACGCGCAAGCAGGCCGCCTCCGACCAGTATCTCGGAGACATGTATTCCAATGCCCAGAACTCGATCCTGACCGAGCGAAACCAGCCGCTGAACGAGATTTCGGCGCTGATGTCGGGCTCGCAGGTCCACCAGCCGAGCTATGTCAACACGCCGACGACGCAGCTGCCGACCGTCGATCAGGCCGGGCTGATCAACGAAAACTTCAATCAGCAGATGGGCCTCTACAATCAGCAGGTCGCTCGGTCAAATGCGGCGATGGGCGGCCTCTTCGGGCTTGGCGGCTCGCTGCTTGGCGGCTGGGCGAAATCCGACCGGCGGCTGAAGGAAGACATCAACCGCGTCGGCACGCTGGAGAATGGCCTGCCAGTCTACGCCTTCCGCTACAAGGATGGCGGCCCGACCCAGATCGGCCTGATGTCCGATGATGTGCGCAAGACCCATCCGGAGGCGGTGTTCGAACATCCAGACGGCTTCGACCGCGTCGATTACGAAAGGGCGGTGAACTGATGGCATATATCTTCGGCGGCGATACCGGCAAGACGCAGAGCGACATCGACGACCAGCGCAAGCGGCTGGCCTACGCCATGCTGCAGCAGGGCATGGATATGAGCCCGGTGCAATCGCCATGGCAGGGTGCGGCACGGCTTGCGCAGGCGCTGATGGGCGGGCTGGAGATCAGGCAGCAGAATGAGGAGCAGCGGGCAGGGACTACCGAGACCCCCGCCGCGCCGACAGGCACGTCTTCAACTCCGCCGGCAAAATTTCCCGGCTTCCTACCGTCGGTCTTCGGCGGCAAGCGCAGTGTTCCCTGACAACTCATGAGCCTTCGTTGCCGTCTTGAGGCGCCAGCATCCCACTCTCGGTTAGCAGCCATCTTCAACCCCAAATCCGATGAGCGGACCGAGGCTAGCCGCTTCTGAAGGCCATTGCCAACGCGAATGTCCCACCGCGGCAGCGCGCGATAGCGATGCAATTCTGCAAGCGCTGAAGAAGCCGGCGGTCCGCTCCGACCCGTCCTAAAGCTGAGGCAGATCTCCAAGCTGCTGTTCGGAAGCCATGTCGATCCCAACCACCATCCACAGGAGTCGTAATGTCAGACTTTAATAGAACACCGGTTGCACCGCCGAGAAAAGTTGCCGAGCTTAGAAATGACCCTTATGCGGGGCAGTCCGGCGATCTCTCGGTGAACAATGCCCTGCGCGCCATCGCCCGCGGCACGGTCGTCGGTCCCTATCTCGATGAAACGAGCGCTGGGACAGCTGCATTTCTAGCGCCCGTTGCTGACCCAGTGCTGCCTGATTTTTTGTTTCCGCCGCTGCCGGGCCGAACGCTAGGAGAGCGGTATGACAACGCACTCGCTATTCAGCGCGGGATGGATCGGGCCTTCGACGACCAGCATCCCTATATCTCCGAAGCGTTGCAAGGCCTCGGAGGGTTGGCCTCCGAAAGAGTTTTTAAGTTGCCGTCAGGAAGGATGGGCGACATCTTGCTCGGTGCTGCTGAAGGGTTCGGCGACGGGGAAGGTGGTTTCAGCAACCGAGCCGAGGAGGCCTTTCGTGGCGCTGCCAAAGAGGCTTTGAAAGGACTCGGTATGGATGCCTTCAAAAGCCGCAGTATGATGCCGGCGGAAGCCGGTCCCGAAGCTGGTCGCAAAGCCGGCGCGAAGGCTGCTCTTACGCGTGCGCTTCTTAGCGCCCGAGGTCGAAACGGCGGTGGCGGTGGCTGGTAACCTACTCCCGCATATCTTTCCACAAAATAGCCCCGGTGCCATCACGCCGATCAGCATGGCCCCGGGGGGATGAATTTGACAGGCTTAGCGGCTTTCGAAGGCGATCTGGACCGGTATGGCGACCAGCAGCAGTAGCGAGCGTGACCATCAAACCAAGCGCGCCGCCCAAGAGCCAGTTGATGATGCTGACGAAGAATCCCTCGCCGTTCGCCCTCGCCTGCTTTCCTCCACGGATCGGCAGCAGCTGCAGCACGAACGGCGCGCCGACAAGGATATGGGTGGCTACTATACGATTCAAGGCCTCGCAATTCGCGGGGCCTTTTCTTTTGGAGAAGACCAATGCCCAGAAACCCATCAACCGGCGTCTATTCCAAACCCGCCGGCACGACACCTTCCGTCGGTCAGGTCATCGACCCCGTGCCGTGGAATGCGCTGACCACCGACCTCGGCAACGAAATCACCAACTCGCTGCCGCGTGACGGCTCGGCGCCGATGGTGTCGCCATTGAAACTCGCCTCTGGCTCCGCTGCAGCGCCGGGCGTAGGGTTCTCCGCAGATCCGTCGACTGGGATCTATCTCAAGGCGGCCGGCGTTGGTGCGATTGTGGCGACCGGCGTAGAAATCGCCACTTGGTCTGCGGCAGGATTTTCAATCAATGGTGCTCTCACCGTGTCGGGGGCGTTTTCGTATGCGTCTATTTCCGGTGAACCCGAGCGCGGTAAACTCTATGGGCTCACCCTGGCCAATAATTCTGGGGACGCTACCAACGATATCGATGTGGCCTCCGGGTTTGCGGCAAGTGACGGGACAACTCCTTTCGTAATGCAACTCCCATCCGCACTGACCAAGCGCCTTGATGCGGCCTGGGCAGTCGGTTCCGGCAATGGTGGACTCGACACCGGCTCCATTGCTAACACCACCTATCACGTTTGGCTCATCCAGCGATCGGATACCGGCGTTGTGGATGCGCTGTTCTCGACCTCGGCCACGGCGCCGACGATGCCAGCCAATTACGATAGGAAGCGTCGTATCGGTTCTATCCTCCGCAGATCTGCGTCTATCGCCAGGTTCAATCAGTTTGGCGACTATTTCAATCTGTTTACCCAGATCGTAGATTTTGCATCTTCATCCAATTTCCCAACGGCTCTGCTCACCCTGAGTGTCCCTTCGGGGATCGTGGTGCGCCCTCTTCTGGCTTGTCAAGCAGCAACAGGGGCCGGCGGGAACCTGCAAAACAGCATGGGTTCTGGTGCCGCCGGAGGTGTTACCATTACCCCCTACCAGCAGATCGGGCCGAACCAATCGGACTATACAACGATCGATTTCGTCTCCACGAACACGTCATCGCAGATCTATCTCACATCAAGTGTGTCCGGAGTAATTCTGACAAACAGCATCTTTACGGCGGGTTGGGTTGATACGAGAGGGCGAACCTGATGTCATATGTGCGGCGTGAAATAGTGCCATCGTCGGCATCTTCGCAAATCTCCAGGCGGGGTATGCAGAAGAGGAGGTCCCCGACAACCGGGAAGTCGTTGCCTCTCGGACGCCCTCATCCGTACCGTCAGTCGGCGCCAATTCTTCGAACAGGCGGCCGCGGGCGCCGCTATCTCTGAAGACGAGGCGTTGACGGCCGTGACAATGGGCGTAGTGCCCGCGATAATCACGGCATTCATCAGCGCGTTGCCAGCAAACCAGCAATTTGCTGCGAAGATGCTATTCTTGGTTAACGAGTTTGAGCGCTCATCCCAGATGGCCGGCGCTTTCGGCCAAGCGATCGGGATGACGCCACAGCAGATAGACGCATTCTTTGCTGCTGCTGCGGCGCTCTAGCGCTTCTCCATCAGGAACCACGTCAAATCATCTGCCGGGAAAATGTCCCGGTGGTAGATGAATCCGTAGTCCACAAGACTGAGATCGGGGTATAGATCCATCATCTCCCCGGCGAAATCGCGCTTCCACAGCCTACCGTTATGGCCGCGATAGGAAACTTCGACCGGGCTCGGGTTGTAGTACTCGGCAACAAGCACATAGCGGCTGCTGGCTTCATACAGGCGCTTGTAGGCTACCGGCAGCATGTCAGGGTTCAAATGGATCAGAACCCCGGCAGTGAATGCCAGGTCTGTCGGCGCCCAATCGATGGGATCAAACAAGGAAGCATTGGCGGCGGTAATGTCGGGGATGACGTTTAATTGCTTGAAGGCGCTGCCGTTGATTTCGATGGCCTGAAACTCGGCGTTTGGAAGGAGATTTCGCAACGCCAGGATGTTCAACCCAATGTTGGCCCCTAACTCCCTGACCGATTGAACTCGATCGGTGTAGCGCAAGATCTTAGCAAACATGGCGGTCTTCGCTGCGACGACCGCCGGCCCTTGATTGCGGGAGATATAGTTATCTCCAAATTCGCCGGCCCAAAATTCTTCCTGTTCAGTTTCAAACATGATTGCTCTCCCACCGCGATGCACAATTACCGCTTGGGGTTAGTGCATCATGCCTAAGATATCCAGTGTTAAATCCTCGCAATCTGGAGCCTCCCATGCGTCTCGCATCCGACTGGAAGCGCACGCTTCTCTATGCCTATTCGGTTAGGTGGTGGGCAGCGGCATCGCTGATCATCCTTATCGAGCCCTTCGTCGGCCTCCTCGTCGATCTTTCCGACGACTGGAGCATCGACGTCCGTTTTGCCCTCCGGTCCCTCTCGGGGATCTTCGGCCTTCTCGGTATCTGGGCTCGAGTCACCAAGCAAAAGGAATTCGAAGATGGCAAATAGGCTCAAGAAGGGCAGCGCCGCCGCTGCAATGGCTGTTGCGTTGGTAGGTTCTTTCGAAGGCCTTCGCCAGAACGCCTATCCGGATCCTGCCACCCAAGGGCCGCCGTGGACCGTCTGCTACGGCAGCACAAACGGGGTGAAGCCTGGGGATCACAAGACGGTGGAGGAGTGCAAGGCGCTCCTGGCGCTGGAACTGCAGACCTATGCGCGCGGCGTCGAAGGCTGCTTGCGCGTGCCCTTGCCGGATGCGCGCTTCGTGGCGCTGACCTCGTTTGCCTATAATGTCGGCGTCAAGGCCGCGTGCGGCTCCAGCGTCGTCAAACTCATCAACCAAGGCAAAACGGCCGAAGGTTGCGAAGCCCTCCTGAAGTGGAACCGCGCCGCCGGCATCGTCTTTCCGGGCCTTGTCAGGCGCCGGCAGAAAGAACGCGCCTTCTGCCTCGAGGGCATCTGATGTTCTCCATCCTCGACACGCTCAAGATGGGCGCCGGCATCGCCGCCGGCCTGCTGCTCTATCACCTATATGCCGTTTCGATCGGCTATCCCTCGGCGGGCCGGGAGGCGCGCGCCGGCTATGTGCTGCTGGCCGAGAAGGCTGCTGCCGATGCGAGGGCCGCCGAGATGGAGCGCCAGCGCAATGCGGCGTCGCTCGCCAGCGAAGAGCACCGCAAGCGCCTTTTGGCCGTGGAGGTGGCCGAGCAGGCGGCCAGAGACACACTCGAAACCGAGATCCAATCCTATGAGCTTCAGCGGGAAAAGAACCGCGCTTGCGCTGTCACTGCTGCTGATCGTCAGTGGCTACTCCGCCACTGAGCGCTTGCGCAAGGCGGCGGTGGTGAAGGGGCAGGCGGTTGGCCGGCGTAGCGCTGCCGCCTTTGCCCGATGATCTGCGCCGGCAGGAAGCGCTGCGCCTGTCGTGGAAGGCGAACCCGTCATCGCCATCCTCGCCCGCGAGCGGCAGGCGCTCGACCGCGCCAACGCCCGCCAGGGGCGCACCGTTCAATTCTACGATGACATCACCACCAGATATGCGCTACCAAAGCGAACGAACTGATCATTAGGGGTTGAGTGACTTAAGCCCGCGTTGCGGGTTTCCTGGGGTTGATATGCGTGCATTGACTGATCCTTTGACGAGCGCCGCGGTTGCTTTAGCTGGTGCGACAATCCTGTCCACCGCATGGATGACCTCCATCGCCTACGGCCCAATGCCGTTCTGGGATGCGTGGGAGGTTGTCAGTCTCAGCAGGTCTTGGGGCAAGCTTTGGTCATTGCACAATGAGCATATGATCACTTTCCCGCGCCTGCTCTACGGGCTGGACACCGTTATAGCGAACGGGACAGGGAAACTGAGCATACTATTTATATGGGTATTTCAGCTCACTTCGGCGGTCCTGATTGTCCGTATGGCTCGCCTTCAAATGTGGGTAGCGATGCCTATCGTAATTTCTCTGATGTTTTGGGGTAGGCATCTGGAAAATCTGAGTTGGTCGTTCCAGGTCGGCTTCATTGGTCTGTGTTTTGTTGCGGTTCTCACCATGTGGCTGTTGCAGCGGACTTCAACGGGTGCGGCCAGTCTAGCTTTGGCGGTAGGGGGAACGGCGGCCTTTTGGTCCCTCAACGGCTTCCTTGTTCCCGTTATCGCGGCGGCCCATTGCATACTGAACAAACGCTATGCGATGGCTGCGGCATTCATCTCGGCACTTATAATTTCTCTGGTCGTATATGTTGTGTCTGGATTTGGTTCGGCGCCTGGTGGGGCGGTCCAATTGCCCAGGTTATCGCATATCGTCGCCGTCGGGCTTGACATCATGGGCAGGCCGTTCGGAGAGTTAATTTTACGCCGCAAAGCTTTCGAAGGTGTGGCAGAGGGCTTAGGATCGTTGATTGGAGCGCTGATCGTCGGAGCGCTGAATGGCCTGCTGCCGGTTTCATGGACATCGAGTTAAGGTGTTCCTCCTGAAACCGGAGAGCATGAATGCAAAGACGAATATTCAGCCGCGAGTACAAGCTTGAGGCTGTG
>NZ_JBLKNU010000014.1:0-94863 GCF_047532935.1 Rhizobium sp. IY2 | reverse complement strand
CAAGTCGGTCGCCGAGCTGGTCGACAAGCTCAAGAACGAAGCCGGCGTGCTTTAAGCCAGAACCAGGGAGCCCTCATCATGACCATTCTTCTTCTGGCTGACCACGACAATGCAAGCCTTTCCGACCAGACCGCCAAGGCGCTGACGGCCGCAACCAAGATCGGCGGCGACGTGCATGTGCTGGTCGCCGGCAAGGGCGCAAAGGCTGCTGCCGATGCGGCTGCCAAGCTTGCCGGCGTCTCCAAGGTGCTGCTGGCCGAAAACGACGCGCTGGCCAACAACCTGGCCGAACCGCTGGCCGAGCTGATCGTCTCGCTGGCCGGCAGCTACGACACGATCCTCTCGGCCGCCACCTCGGTCGGCAAGAATGTGCTGCCGCGCGTCGCTGCCCTGCTCGATGTCGCCCAGGTCTCCGAGATCATCGAGGTGATCTCTGCCGATACCTTCAAGCGGCCGATCTATGCCGGCAATGCCATCCAGACGGTGCAGGCAACCGATACCAAGAAGGTCATCACCGTGCGCACCGCCTCCTTCGCCTCTGCAGCCGAAGGCGGCTCCGCGCCGATCGAGACGGTTGCAGCGGTTTCCGATCCCGCTCTGTCGCGCTTCGTCGCCGATGCGCTGTCGGCCTCCGATCGTCCGGAGCTGACCTCGGCGAAGATCATCATCTCCGGCGGCCGGGCGCTGGGTTCGGCGGAAAAATTCCGGGAGGTCATCCTGCCGCTCGCCGACAAGCTCGGGGCTGCCGTCGGGGCAAGCCGCGCGGCCGTCGATGCCGGTTATGCGCCCAACGACTGGCAGGTCGGCCAGACCGGCAAGGTGGTGGCGCCGCAGCTCTATATCGCCTGCGGCATATCAGGCGCCATCCAGCATCTGGCCGGGATGAAGGATAGTAAGGTGATCGTCGCCATCAACAAGGACGAGGAGGCGCCGATCTTCCAGGTCGCCGACTACGGACTGGTCGCCGATCTCTTCGACGTCCTGCCGGAATTGCAAAAGGCGCTCTGAACAGCGTGGAGGCGCGGCAAGCCAAACACAACGTCGCGCTCACCTCCGCATGATCCGCCTCCGACCACAGGGGAGCGCCGGCTGGTCGCAGGCTGCATTCGAACACTGTCGGCGACAACCTATGCCGCAACAGAAAACAGGCGACTTGGAGGCGCTAAACTGCACTTGGGCCTGACATTTTGATCAACGTGGCGATACGGCGGATCGCCAGCTGGTACCCCTCCGTGCCGAGACCGGCGATAACGCCGTCGGCGCGTAGCGACACGTAGGAATGGTGCCGGAAGCTCTCGCGTTTATGGACGTTCGAAATGTGCACCTCGATCACCGGCTGCTCGAACGTGTTGAGCGCATCGAGGATGGCGACCGAGGTGTGGGTGAAGGCCGCGGGGTTGATGACGATGCCGGCGCCGTCCTCGCGCGCCTCATGGATCCAGTCGATAATCTCGTATTCGCGATTGCTCTGGTGAAAGCGGATCTGGTGCCCGAGTTCGTCCGCCACCCGGCGGCAGTCCCTCTCCACGTCGGCAAGCGTCTCATGCCCGTAGATATGCGGCTGGCGCTTGCCGAGGAGGTTCAGATTCGGTCCGTTGAGAACGTAGATAGTGCTCATGCTCGAGTCCTTGTCATGTTTGGAGCCGTGTCATCGCCGGGCGCTCGAAGCAGGTTCAGGCCAGCATTTCCGAAACGGCGATGGTGCGGTTCTCCCGGCCGGCCCGGGCGATTGCCAGCACGGTGGCAAGTGTCATCGCGCCATCCCGGGCGGAAGTGAGCGGCTCGGCCTTGCTTTCGATGACATCGACGAAATGGTTGAGCTGGTTTTCGTAAGCGCGGCTGCCGTCGAGCGTGATGTGCTGGCGCACCAGGGGATGCTGCCAGTGGCCGGCTTCGGTCTCGTGTCGCCAGACATCCATGCACGGGATCGACAATGCGGCCTTCGTGCCGGCGAGATGGTAGGAATTTTCAGGCTGGTGCGGGAAATAGAGCGCCTGTCCGGCCGCTGTATCCCAATTGAACGGCGACACCGCCGTGTCGCTCATCAGAAGCGTCCCGAGGGCGCCGCCTGCGAAGCGAACGCTGACGCTCGCCGTATCCTCGACCTCGAACGATCGAACGGCGTTGGAGGTGAACGCCATGACCTCGTCGATATCGCCGCAGATGAAGCGCAGGCAATCGATGTCGTGGATGAGGTTGATGAGCAGCGGCCCGCCGCCTGGCTCACGGCGCCATGCCGCGTCGAAATAGGCCGCCGGCTTGTCCGTCATCCACATGGCGTTGACCGCGACCAACCGGCCGAGGATGCCGTCGGCCACGATCTGACGAGCCTTGGCGATATCGGGACTGTGGCGTCGCTGGTGGCCGATCAACACCGGCACATCAGCCTTCTCGGCCGCCGCGACGAGCCGCATCGCAGCATCGAGCGAGTCGGCGATCGGTTTTTCCACAAGGCAGGGAATATTGCGCTCGACGCAGGCGAGCGCCGCTTCCACGTGCAGGGCGTTCGGCAGGGCGATGATGGCGCCGTCCGGTCTCATGCGATCGAGCATTTCGCCAATGTCGGTGAAATACCGCGCGCCGAACTCGTCGGAAACGGCTTTCGCCGCCTCGGAAACGTCGGCGACGCCGACCAGTTCGACGCGGGGATTGGCGCGCAGCAGCGCGGCATGCTCCCGCCCGATCAGCCCTGCTCCCATCAGCACAATTTTCTGGGACACGAAATTCGCTCCTTGCTTAAGGGCAGACCGCCTCACACCTTGGCGATCGCCCGAAGTTCTTCTGCGGTGGTCGTCGGAAAGCCGAAAAACTCGAGATAGGCGGGGATCTGCTCGAACAGCATGTCGACCCCCACCTGGAATTCACAACCGCGCGCCCGCACCGCGGCCAGGAAGGGCGTTATCTCCTGCTTCAGCACCACCTCCCCCACGAATGCGGAGGGCGAGATGCGCGACACGTCAAGCGGCAGGGGGTCGTTGTCGTTCATCCCGAGCGGCGTCGCATTGACGACGATATCGTAGCCGGCGGGATCGGCCGAACCGGTCGTTACCTTGAGAGTGGGATAGTGGAGACGGAGCCGGTCGGCCAGGCCGTTCATCATCGGCACATGGGCGTCATAGAGCGCGAGTTCGGCAATCTCTGCCTGCGCGAGCGAGGCGGCGATCGCCGAGCCGACGCCGCCCGCGCCGATCATCATCGCCCGGCTGCCGCGAACCTGGCGGCCGCGGCGCAGCACGCCGCGCACGAAGCCTTCGCCGTCGAACATATCGCCGATCAGCGTGCCGTTTGGGCCGAGCCGCACCGCGTTGCAGGCGCCGGCCACCTGGGCGCTCTTCGAGACTTCGCCGAGCAAGGCCATGGTGGAAATCTTGTGCGGCATGGTCACGAGCGCGCCGTGGATGTTGGAAAGCCGGAAGACCAGTTTCAGGAACGCCGGATAGTCTTCCGGCCGGCATCCCATCGGGACCACGACCGCATCGATGTCGTTCTTTTCAAAATAGGGATTGTAGATCAGTGGGGCCTTGAACGAATGCGTGGGATAGCCGAGATGCGCGATGAGCTTCGTGGTGCCGCTGATCATCGGCTTGAACCTTCTGGATTTCGCTTTGGCTGCGGCATGGGAGCACCTTGGGCGGCTTCGAACGCCCGGCCGGCCAACCGGCTGGGCAAAGGCTGTTTTCGTGAGGGCGGCGCGACATGACGCGGCGCCGGCAGGCATTGCGCTGAGATCCGCGACACGTCAGTGCCTGCCGAGGATTTCGCCCAGGAACTTCCGCGTGCGCTCGTGTTTCGGGTTGGAAAAGAACTCGACCGGCGACGCCTCCTCGACGATCGCCCCGCTCGCCATGAAGATGACGCGGTCGGCGACCTGCCGGGCAAAACCCATTTCATGGGTGACGCAGATCATCGTCATGCCTTCCCTGGCGAGGTCGATCATCGTGTCCAGCACTTCCTTGACCATTTCCGGATCGAGCGCCGATGTCGGCTCGTCGAAGAGCATCACCTTGGGTCGCATGCAAAGCGCCCGGGCGATTGCGACACGCTGCTGTTGGCCGCCGGAAAGCTGGGCGGGATATTTCTCCGCCTGCTCGGAAATCTTGACACGCTCAAGCAACTGCCGGGCCCTCGCCTCGGCTTCCGCCTTGCCGAGCCTGAGCGCCTTCATCGGCGCCAGCATGCAGTTCTGCAGCACCGTCAGGTGCGGAAAGAGATTGAACTGCTGGAAGACCATGCCCACCTCACGGCGCACCGCATCGATCGTCTTCGACTGATGCCCGAGAAGGATGCCGCCGACGCGGATTTCACCCTTCTCGTATGTCTCCAGGTGATTGATGCAGCGGATCAGCGTCGACTTGCCGCTGCCGGATGGTCCGCACAGGACGATCTTCTCGCCTTTACGCACCGAGATGTCGATGTTGTGAAGCGCCTGGAAGGCGCCATACCACTTCTCGACGCCCGCCATCGTAATCATCATCTCAGCGGCATTTGCCGTAGTCGAGCGGTCGCTCATCGATAAACTCCGTCTTCAGAAATTGTGGGAGGCCTGCGCGTCATGACCGTTGCCTACCGCGCCGATGCCGCAAACCTGCGCTCGAGACGTGCGCCGTAGATCGTCAGGGGGCAGCACATCAGGAAGTACAGGGCGCCGACCACGGCAAAGACCGTCAGCGGCTGGAAGATCTGGTTGGAAACGATGTTGCCGGCGCGGGTCAGCTCCGTGAAACCGACGATCGACGCAAGCGATGTGCCCTTGATGAGCTGGACGAGGAAGCCGATCGTTGCCGGAAGCGAGATGCGCAGCGCTTGCGGCAGGATGACATTCTTCATCCGCCAGACATAGCTGAGGGCAAGCGCCTTGGCCGCCTCCGTCTGGCCGCGCGGAACCGCCTCGATCGAGCCGCGCCAGATCTCGCCGAGATAGGCGCTTGCATGCAGCGTCAACCCGACGGAAACAGCGGCCCAGGCGTCGAGCCTGATGCCGATGAGAGCCAGGCCATAGTAAACGACGAAGAGCTGCATCAGCAGGGGCGTGCCCTGGAAGACGGCGATGTAGCCGGCGGTGATCCGCTCGATCGACCGGATGCCCGACGTCCTCGCCAGCGCTATGCCGAGCCCGGCGATGCCGCCACAGACGAACCCGACGGCCGACAGGGCGACCGTCCATTTCAGGCCGAGGAGCAGGAAGAAAAATTCATCGCGACCCATGAAGCGCCCTCACTTGACCGGATAGCTGAAGTAGCGGGCCGAGAAGAACGCGAAGAGACGCATCATCAGCCAGGAAATGACGAGGTAGAACGCCGTCACGGTGAAATAGACCTCGAAGCTGCGGAAACTGTCGGACTCGATCCGCTGGGAGACGGAGGTCAGCTCATAGGCCGAGATCGCCGACGCGATGCTGGTGGACAGCGTCAGCAGCACGAACTGGCTGGTCAGCGACGGGAAGATTGCCCGAAGCGCCGGCTTCAGGACGATCAGGCGGAAGACCTGGGCCTTGTGCAGGCCGAGCGCCAGCCCTGCCTCCACCTGCCCCTTGGAGATCGATTGCACGCCGCCGCGAATGATCTCGATCGCGTAGGCACCGCCATTGATGCCGAGCGCGATGATTGCCGTCGGCGTCGGATCCAGCCGCACGCCTGCCAGCGGCAGGGCGAAATAGATGAAGAAGATCTGCACCAGGAACGGCGTGTTGCGGATGATCTCGATGAAAGCGATCACCAGCCAGCGGACCGGCTTGAAACGGGACTGGCGGAGCACCACGCCGCCGATGCCGATGATAATGGCCAGGATCATGCCTGAGATGGCAAGCAGGAAGGTGCCGAGACAGGCGGCCAGGAGATCGGGCAGGCCATCGATAACGGGGGTGAAATCCAATGTGTAGTTCATGGTTCTTCCCTGGAGATCAGGATGCCTTCGCCATTCCGGCCATCGCCTCGATGGCCAACTCGTAGCCTCGGGCGCCGAAGCCGATCATGATGCCGGTCGCGGTGCGGGAGATCAGCGAATTGTGATAGATGCTTTCGCGGGCATGCACGTTCGAGATATGGAGCTCGATCTTCGGCCCATCGAATGTCTTCAGCGCATCCAGCAGGGCGACCGACGTGAAGGTGTATCCGGCGGGGTTGATGATGATGCCACAGGCTTCCTTGCGCGCGTGATGCACGGACTCGACCAGTTCGCCCTCGAAATTGGTCTGTCGAAAATCCACGACAAAACCGAGCGCGCCGGCCTTGGCATGGCACCGGTCCCGGATGTCGGCAAGTGTGGTCGTGCCGTAGACCGAAGGTTCGCGCTCGCCGAGAAGGTTGAGATTCGGCCCGTTCAGGACAAAGATCGTGTTGCTCATTTTCAAGCTCCAGGTGCACCGGTACCGTGCATTGCACAGCACCGGCGCAGGCATCGCGTCGTGCGGATGCCGCCTTGCAAGTGGTCAGTGCGGCCGAGAACCGCGGATCAGTTCACGGTGAACGGAATGCCTTCCAGGCTCGCCGGGAATTCCGGAACCGGGACCTTCATCCACTTGTCGTAGACCTTCTTGAGTTCGCCATTGGCCTTGATCTTGTCGATGAAGGTGTTCAGCTCGGCGTTGAGCTCTTTCTCGCCGAGACGGGTGCAGGCGCCGTTGTAGAGCTTCTGGAATTCGAGCTTGTTCTCGAACTTGCCGGGAACGGCTTTCTCCACGCGGTCCATATAGAAAATATTGCCCCCCAGAGCCTCGACCTGGCCGGATGCGAGAGCCTGGATGCTCGGCGCATCACCGTCGTAACGGCGGATGGTTGCCGTCGCCGGCGCGTTCTTGGTGACCTGGGTGTCCTGGGCTGCGCCCTTGGCGACGCCGATCGTCAGATTAGCCATATCTTCATTGGTCTTGATCGACTTGTCCTTCGGACCGATCAACACGATCGCATTGGCAGCGTAAGGCTTGCTGAACTGCACGGCCTTGGCGCGATCGGGCAGCATGGCCATGGTCGCGAAGAGCACGTCGACGCGGCCTGTGGTCAGCGCCGGAATGCGGTTATTGACTTCGAGCGGGACGAATTCAACTTCAACGCCGAGCTCCTTGGCGAACAGCGTCGCGATGTCGGCGTCGAGGCCATCCTGCTTGCCGGCGCTGGTGACGAAGCCCCACGGCGGGTTGTCGCCCTGGATGCCGACGACCAGCTTGCCCTTTGCCTTGATCTCGGCGGGCGTGACGGCGGCAGCGGGCTGCGCCATGGAAAACGCGGCCACAAGCGCTGCCGCTCCAAACAACGCGTGACGGCGCTTCACTTTCAATTCGAACATTTCGTGCTCCTCCTCTCATGATCCCATGGGGACCCTGTCAGCACTCCGTTTGCTGACGACCATGCAAAACTGCCATGGGAGCATCTTTAAATCAACAGAGTTTTTCGATAATATATGATAAAATCGATTTCGACATGGAAATCCAGGCTTAAATTATGAAATCAATCTGCGCCAGCAGGTGTGGAAACGGCTTTCCAAAAAGAGGAAGACTGGGATGAAGACTTCGATAGCGACGGTTTCAATCAGCGGCGAGCTGCCCGAAAAATTGGAGGCAATCGCCAAGGCCGGTTTTGGCGGTGTCGAAATCTTCGAGAACGACTTCCTGGCCTTCGATGGCAGTCCTGCCGATGTGGGAAAGATGGTGCGCGATCACGGGCTGGAAATCACCCTGTTCCAACCTTTCCGCGATTTCGAGGGCATGCCGGCCTCCCACCGGCAGAGAACCTTCGACAGGGCGGAGCGCAAGTTCGATGTGATGCAGGAACTCGGCACCGATCTTGTGCTGGTCTGCTCCAACGTCTCGCCGGTCTCCCTCGGCGGCGTCGATCGCGCTGCGGCGGATTTTTACGACCTCGGAGAGCGGGCGGCGAAGCGCGGCCTGAGGATCGGTTACGAAGCGCTCGCCTGGGGCCGCCATGTCAACGACCATCGCGACGCGTGGGAGATCGTCCGGCGGGCCGACCATCCGAATGTCGGCCTGATCCTCGACAGCTTTCACACGCTGTCACGGAAGATCGACATCAATTCGATCCGCTCCATCCCGAAGGACAAGATCTTCATCGTGCAACTCGCCGATGCGCCGTTGATCGACATGGACCTGCTCTACTGGAGCCGGCATTTCCGCAATATGCCGGGCGAAGGCGACCTGCCGGTCACGGCCTTTACCGCCGCCGTCGCCGCGACCGGTTATGACGGCTATTTCTCGCTGGAAATCTTCAACGACCAGTTCCGCGGCGGGCAGGCGCGCTCGATCGCGGCAGACGGCCATCGCTCGCTGATTTATCTCGGCGACCAGGTACGCCGGGCTCCCGGCACGGAAACTCTCAGCGTTGCCTCCATGCCGGACCGGGCGACGGTCAGGGGCGTCGGTTTCGTGGAATTCTCCACCGACGAGGAAGATGCTGCCGATCTCATCGGGATCCTGCGCACGCTCGGCTTCCGCAAGACGGCGGCGCATCGTTCGAAGAAAGTCAGCATTTTCCAGCAGGGCGACATCCGCCTCATCGTCAATACCGAGGAAAAGGGTTTCACCAACGCGTCGTTTGCCGTCCACGGCACCTCGGCCTATGCGATGGCGCTGATCGTGGACGATGCGAAACAGGCTTTCGCGCGGGCCGTGGCGCTTGACGCCGAGCCATTCAGCCAGCCGGTCGCCGCCGGTGAAGTCGAAATCCCGGCGATACGCGGTGTCGGCGGTGGATTGATCTATCTGCTTGATGACCAAAGCGATCTCGGCCGCTTCTCCGAAATCGACTTCATGCCCGTCGAAGACGAGGCTGAAATTGTGCCTGCGCATCTGCTCAGGATCGACCACGTCGCCCAGACCGTGGCCTATGACGAAATGCTGACCTGGCTGCTTTTCTATAGTTCGATCTTCGAGACCCATAAAACGCCGATGGTCGATATTATCGATCCGGCCGGCGTGGTCCGCAGCCAGGTGGTCGAGAACGCATCGGGTTCGCTGCGCATCACCCTGAACGGCGCGGAAAACCGCCGGACACTCGCCGGGCATTTCATCGCGGAAACATTCGGATCGGGCATCCAGCATCTCGCTTTCGATACCAATGATATCTTCGCCACCGCCGAAGCACTTCGCAAAAACGGCTTCCGGCCGCTGCACATCTCGCCGAACTATTATGGTGATGTCGAAGCCCGCTTCGGCCTGGACCCCGAGCTGACCGAGCGGCTGAAGGCGGAAAACATTCTCTACGACCGCGACGAACACGGCGAATATTTCCAGCTCTACAGCGGCACCTATGGCGAGGGCTTCTTCTTCGAGATCGTCGAGCGGCGGAACTATCGCGGTTACGGCGCACCGAACGCCATCTTCCGTATCGCCGCCCTGAAGAAGCTGATGCGGCCGGAAGGATTGCCGAAAATGTAAATAACTCGCGTTACCGCGATCCTATGAGAAAAATTAGTTTCCGCAGGCACTCACGCGCGATTGAATGTGACGAGGATAGCCAATTATATAGGAGGATCGAAAAAATGTCAGAGAAGAATCGAAGTTGCTGAATACAACCAATGAAACCGTCGCGGAAAGCAGCTACCGGCGCATTCGTGCGGATATCATATTCGGCCGCCTGGCGCCGGCGCAGAAGCTGAAACTGGAAAGCCTCAAAGAAACATACGAAACCAGCGTCAGCACCCTGCGGGAAATTCTGAACCGGCTCTCGTCCGAAGGCCTGGTGGTTGCCGAAGGGCAGCGCGGCTTCGAGGTTTCGCCCGTGTCGGCCACCGATCTCAGGGAGATTGCGGCGCTTCGTCTGCTGCTGGAAACCCACGCGCTCGAACAGTCCTTCGAATACGGTGACGTGGAATGGGAAGCCCGCTTGGTTTCTGCTCACTACAAGCTGTCGCGCATGGAGCGGGTGATGGCCACCGGCGATACCGGCCAGGCGGAAGACTGGAAGCGATATGATTGGGAATTCCATCAGGCGCTGATCTCCGCCTGCGGGTCGAAGCTTCTGATGGAAATGCATTCCGTCGTGTTCGACAAATATCTGCGCTATCAGATGGTCGCATTGTCCTATCGCGGCGAAATCGCGGCTAAGGAACACCAGCAGCTTCTGGATGCTGCCTTGAGGCGGGACCAGCAGATGGCGAAGCAGGTCCTGACCGTCCACATCGAGGACGGCGTGGAACATGCACTCGCCCGCAACGCATTGCGGTAGAGACGGCTCGAACCATGAATCGCGGAGAACGGAAGTGAAATCAGGAGAAGCCGTGCTCGAGCGATCGGGCGAAACAGGCGAAACCATCAGTGACGTGGTCTTTCGCCAGGTGAGGCAGGATATCATCGTCGGCATATTGCCGCCCGGCACCAAGATAAAGCTCGAGCAGGCCAAGGAGCGTTATTCGATCAGCGTGTCGTCGCTGCGCGAGATCCTGAGCCGCCTCACGACAGAAAATCTGGTAATCGCCGAAGGGCAACGGGGCTTCGAGGTCAGTCCCGCCTCACGCCAGGAATTGATGGAACTCGCCGATCTGCGCATCGTGCTGGAGACCCATGCGATGGACCTTGCATTTGCGGCCGGCGATCTGGAATGGGAAGGCCGGATCGTCGCCGCGCATCACAAGCTCGCGGCTGCGGAGCGCCGGCTGCTCTCTGGTGATGCCTCGCGCACGATCGATTGGGTGCGCTACGACTGGGAATTTCACCAGGCGATCGTTTCTGCCTGCAATTCGGCGACGTTGATGGCGAGCCTTTCCTCGGTCTTCGACCGCTTCCTTCGCTATCACCTGCTGGCCGAGAGCTTCCGCGGCAAGGCGGTCGTCGACGATCACAAGCTGCTGTTCGAGCTCGCGCTGGGCAGGGATGGCGAAGGTGCAAAGGCTGTTCTAAGGCAGCACGTTCAAAGCGGCGTGGAGCATGTCCTGAAGAGCAGCAAGATTTTCTAAAGCCGCCTACAACCCGGTACCGGCCTTGGAGATGATCAAGAGCGATGTGTGCCACATCGATGCAAACCGATCATTTCGACAACTTTGGGGCGCAAGGAAACACGGTCTGAAGCTTCATTGTTCTTGCCTGCGGGAGATGCTCCACTAAATCCGCTCAGATGGACGTTCAGGAGAACGCAGTTTCGATGAACCCGGCGAGCGCATCCACGCGGACGCCGCTTCAGGTGCGAAGTCCAGCTGTCATGGCGGAGGTCGAGCGCCTTCTGGCGGGCCGCACACGCGACATCCGCCTGGAAGGCGAGCTTCACGGACTTTTTCGGAAACGTTCGTGGTCGCAGGCGGCCAAGATCATTCGCGCCTGGATGATCTGGGTCGCTTTGCTTGATGGCGTGACCTTGGGCCTCAACGCCATCCTGCTTCCACTGCCGATCGTGCTGTCGATGCTCTTGCCCGCCTGCATCCTTCCGCCCGCAGCCCTGGCCACCGCCTTCGTCTGGCGAAAACCGCGCGCATCCTGGCTGCAGGGGCTCTCTCTGATCGCCGGCATGTTCTTCATCCTGCTCTCGGTCGCCCTGGTGGGCGTCAGCGCCGGTGGCGCGTTTTATGAGCGGCATTTGAACATCATGCTGGTCGTGGCGATTACCGCGATGATCATCTTCGCCGTCCCGATGGCCTGGACGGTGATGATCGCAGCATCGGCGCTCGGTCTCTATCTGTTTTTCCAGCTTCATAATCCGGGGCTTGACTTGGGAAGCGCCGTGGCTGCGACGCTGTTTTTTGCAAGTGGTGTCGTTGCAACCGTCGTGGCGCGACGCACGATGACGATCCTGGCCCAGAAGGCCTTCCTTCTCGAACTTCGGGACCGAAGCCGCGTGGCGGAACTGGCCGACGCAAATGCGCGCCTCGAGTTGCTTGCGAGAACCGATCCCCTGACCGGCATCGCCAACCGGCGCTGGATGATGGAGATGCTCAATCGCCTCTGGGGCATCGACGAGCCCTGTCCCGAAGGCGCTTCCTTGCTGATGTGCGACATCGATCAGTTCAAGAACCTGAATGACAGCCTTGGGCACGCCGAGGGTGATCGCTGTCTGGTGAAGGTCGCCGGCATTATTCAGAGCAGCGTGAGGCACGGTCGCGATCACGTGGCCCGTTATGGCGGCGAAGAATTTCTTGTCCTGCTTCCTGGACTGGATGGTGAGGAGGCGGTTGCCGTCGCCGACAATATTCGCAAGCGGGTTGAAGCCGCCTCCCTTCCGAACCCCGCATCCCGCGTCGCTCCCTACGTCACCCTCAGCATCGGAGTGGCCACTCACGCGCCGAACAGTCAGGCAATTTCGGTAGAGGAACTCCAGCGCCAGGCCGATGCGGCGCTTTATCTCGCCAAACAGGCGGGCCGCAATCGGGTGGCGCGGCATAAAGCGGATTTGCCAGGCGCGTAATGCCGGCGCATGACGCCGACGGCTTTCTCAGGCCACAACCGGAACCGGCGCGCTGTCGTTCGGCAGCAATCGCGCCACGGCGCTCAGGAGATCCGTCTGCGATATCAGGCCGAGGATTCGGTAATCGTCATCAACGACGATGACGGCATGTGTGCGCCCGTCGGTCAGCACAGGCAACAGTGAAAGAGCGGCATCCGAAGGTCTCGCCACCGCCGGCATCGAGATCGCGTGCGCGATCGTCTCGGTACTTCCGGACAATTCCCGCAAACCGACGGTGCCGATGAGACGGCCCTCCGGGTCCTTCACCGGCAGGGTGCGGATATTATGCTTCAAGAGAAGGTGACGCGCGGCATCCGGTTCCGACGTTTCCCCGATGGCGATCACGTCACGCGACATGATATCGGCACAGCTGATCTTGCCGTTCGAGCGGATGGCCGCCTGCAGCTCGACCTGCTGCAGCAGTCGGCCGAGGTCTGCCCGGTCGATATCGAAGGTTTCGTCGAGCGCTACGAGAGCCGCATCGACGTCCTCCTCGCGGAACCCTACCCGCGCGGCCGATGGCAGGTCGATCGTCTGATGGGTGTTCTCCGCCTTGAGAACGACGTGCGGATAATTCCGCTTGGAAAGCTTGTGGAACAGCAGGCCAAGGCCGACGAGAATGCAGGAGTTCAAAGCGACGGGCACGAAGGGAAAGAGGAAGCCCCAGCCGGCAACGACAGGACCACCGAGCACGGCGGTCAGGGCCGCGGCTCCTCCCGGAGGGTGAAGGCAGCGCGTGAAGGACATTGCGCCGATCGCAAGCGAAACGCCGACACCGGTCGCGATGATCGGATCACGAATGAAATAGGCGGCCACAATCCCCATCAGCGCTGAAATCGTATTGCCGCCGATGATCGACCATGGCTGCGCCAGCGGGCTTGCCGGCACCGCGAAAAGAAGCACCGCGGACGCCCCCATCGGCGCGACGATCAGTGGCAGATGCGGCCCCTGCCCGAACAGATAGCCGCTGATGACGCCGGTCAGACCAATGGCCAGCAAAGCGCCGAGGCATGCGATCAATCGCTCCCGCAAGGTCGCACCGGCCAGGATCGGTGAAAACAGACGGAAGCGGCGGAAGCGGCTCGGTCCCACCTTCGGGGAAACGGGAAACTGCATGACAAGACCAATTTCGAACGAGGATTATCTGGCGGATGAAGGGAGAGCAGGTGCGAGTTAGTTTGCTGCCAGTCTGATATCTCTGCCCTTTGTCGCGCTGAGCACTTCGTGGAACGCATGGAACGCGCTCGGGCGGTCATTCCTGCGGTAGACGAGCAGCGTCTCGACAGGTCCCAGCTGGTAAGTCTGGGCAGACGTCGGCCAGTGCATCAGATCGAGAACGGATCTCGGCATGACGCCGGCCGTATTGCCGGTCGCAACGCTTGCCAGAATCGCGTGGTAGGAGCCGAGCTCGCTGGTCGGCAGGGCGCTCGATTTGCGCACCCAGTTTTCGGCGATCCGGCGATAGGTGCAGCCGGGCTCCAAAGCGGCGAGCGCCCCGACACGCAGGTCGGCGGCGGATTTGATGGCGGGATGGCCTGATGGCAGTACGATCAACAGGTCCTCGACAAAGACCGGCTCCATCTCCAGGGCCTTGAGTTCGGCATCGAAGCCCGAGTCTTCCTCACGCATCGCCTTCGGCAGGCGGGCAATCAGCGCGCAATCCAGCACATCGGAGAGAACATCGTGGGTCAGATCGCGGGACGCCCCCATCGTCAGATGCAGCGATACATCGGGCCACATCTGGTTGAATTGCGTCAGTGCCGCCGGCAGCCTGCTTGCCGCCGTGCTCTCCATGGTGCCGACCCGCAACGTCCCCGATGGGGCGAGAGGCCGCACAGCCTGGCGCGCTTCCAGCGCCAGCGCCTTGAGCCGGTTGGCATAGGAAAGAAACGTCTCGCCCTCCCGCGTCAGGGTCATCTTCTTGCCATCGCGGCTGAAGAGGGAAACGCCGAGGTCCTCCTCCAATTGCTGGATGCGCGTCGTTACGTTCGACGGCACCCGCCCCACAGCCTTGGCGGCCTTGGTAACGCTGCGGTCGCTGGCGACGGCGAGGAATATGTCGATCGACGAAAGGTCCAATGAAAGGATCTCGTTTTCGGAATTAAGGCTAGAGATAATTCTCTATATAAAAATCATCGACATTGCTCAAGCCGGTTTCGGCACCGGACAAAAAAACGCAAGCCGGCAGGCAAGCGATTGCCGAAAAAAGGGTCGGGTCGCCGCGGAAATAGCCATGCAACCTACGACATTGCCTCTGTCGGACGACGTTTTGAGGGTTTGAGCTTGGCACACGGTTTGCATCCGCAAACCTATCTGCAGATCGATCGGCGACGACCTCATGTTGCACCTTGTCTTGACCTGTCTTCTTCTGAGCGTCGCTTCAGGCTTGAGCATGCGGCGTTTTCTGCTGCCGTATTTCGCCGGCGGCGATCTCGCCGAGAAGTCCGCCCCTGTAACAGTCGTCGCAAGTGCCGTCTTTCTGGCAGCGATCGCTTTCACCGTCTCCGACCAGGATCTTTGGGCAAAATCCGTCATTCTGATGCTCGGCCTTTTACTGGCCGCAATGTTTGACGACGCGAGACCCAAGCTGACGATCGCCCTTTCCGCCGTCAGTCTGGCGGCCTATCTCGGGCTGCGTTCGATCGGCTGAGCATCCAACCATCACCCAAACAGATCAGGGGTCACGGAACACGGCGGCTGATCGCCGGTGTCGACGCCCAATCGAGCTTGCATCCATCGACGAAAATCATTCGTCAACGCAGCCACATCCTGCAACCTGAAACATCTCCCGACGGGCGATAAGGAAGACTTCGCGCAATACGGGAAAATGATCTCTATTGAAGAATATTTCCTCACTGTTATTCTCCATCATAGAACATTTTCCGGGGCACGCTGGGATCGCAGGAAGCAGAAATCAGACCTCTCACGATCGGTGTCGATCTCGACTCCAGGAAATCGAGACCAGCGGCTCCCGTGCCGTGAGGATGTTCGAATTGCGTCGGTGAGGAGGCGAGCGGCGATCATGGACAGCGATCCGGCAGGAAAAATTTGGTCGGAATGGTATGCGTGGCATCCCGTCTTGCCGATCGACGATACGATATTCTGGCTCGAAACCGTGTACCGGAGGCAAGGCCCAGAGGGTTTCTGGCAATATCGTTCGTTCCGGCCGGAATTCGAACGCCGGCAGGCTCTGACCGACATGCCCGTCTGTCCCGGCGCTTAGAGCCTTTCCGGGTTAGCTTGCAGCATTCTGTTGGCTCAAACGGAGTCGGATGGTCGACCGGACGGCGCGCGTCGCAGCCCCCGTTGCCCTGACGAAAACCTGCTCCGGCAGAATGCTGCAAGCTAACCCGGAAAGGCTCTAAATCACCCGAGCGCCTGGCTGACGAGCGCATAGGTTTTCGGCGCATGCGCTGCCTGACGTTCCGGATGCGGGAGCCATGGGCCACCGAACGACATGGTCGTGACGATGTCGTAGACCGAAAGACCGCAGCGGGAGAGGAAATCGGAAAACGTTCCGCCCTTTTCGCGTGTGTCGAGGCGCAGGAACGCCCCCCTATGCTCGCCCGCGTGCGGACGGATGACGGCGATCGCGTCCGCATCGTTGCCCGCCACGACCGGACCGATGACATGGCCGCGCCCGAACCGCCGGCAAAGCGAGAAAGCCTCGATCCTGCCGGCGCGGCTCAACACGATACCCTTGGAATTAGCCATGAGCCGGGCCAGGAGCAGCTTGCGTTCCGTGCCGAAGGCCACGCAATCCAATTGCGCAATCGCGTCCAGATCTCCAGCCTCGACTGCCCGTATCACGGCGCCGGGCGGCGGCTCCACATCCGGCGGCGATATCGCTTCGCCCTGGCATTGAAAGACAGATGCCTCCCGAATGAAATTCAGGGAACGATAGAGACGTCGCGCGGCACGCGTCGCGTTCAGCCCTAGGTGGCGCCCGGCGACCTGATCCAGCACGTGGCCCATCAGCCATTGCCCGGCACCGTTGGTTTGCAGGCGCGGCGAGGTGATGACCATACCGACCGTGGCAAATTGCGCATCATAGGGAAACCACATCGCGGAGCCGAGAATGCGGCCGATTTCATCGATCGCCACGACGCCCTCGCCGAACTCACGCATGAATTGCCAGTCTTCGGCGCGATGCGGCCAGGCGACGGTCATCGAAAGCGCATGCAGTTTGTCGAGATCGACGCTGTCGATCCCGGCAAGGCGCATCTCGAAACTGTCGACGATCCTGGATTCGGATGTCAGTTCACTCACCCGGCCCTCCTGCCGCATTGTCTCGCCCAGCCTGCGCTCGGAAACTTCTGTGACCAGACTAGAACAGATTGTTCGATACAATTCACTGGGGAAGCGCGCGCAAACACAACAATCGACCAAATCCCGATGCGCATTCGGCAAATAACGCCTGCGCCTGCCTTTAGAGTCATTGACCAGGCCCGGATCGGCCGCCAATCGCCGTTCACCGTGAGGACCCGGAATGTCGCCTCCCGTCAGCCCAGTTACAAGCACCCCAAAAATCCCGCCGCGCTGTGAAGAATCCCATGCAGGCAATTGAAATTCTCGAAAGGCTCGTCGGCTTTCCCTCGGTCGTCGGCACGCCGAACACCGAGATCGTCGCATGGATCCGGCACTACCTGGAAAGCCACGGCGTTGTTGTCACGGAGCTTCCCGGTCCGGAGGGCGACCGGTCGAACCTCTTCGCCACGATCGGCCCGAAGGAAACGCCGGGTTATATCCTCTCGGGCCATATGGACGTGGTCCCCGCCGCCGAAGGCGGCTGGACCAGCGATCCGTTCCGCCTGCGGGCCGAAGCGGACCGCTTCTACGGTCGCGGCGCCACCGACATGAAGGGCTTCCTGGCCGCCGTGCTCGCCGCCGTCCCGGCGTTTGCGGCCATGCCGCTTCGCCGGCCCATCCACCTTGCCTTTTCGTATGACGAGGAGGCCGGCTGCCGCGGCGCGCCGCATATGATCGCCCGCCTGCCGGAGCTCTGCGCAACTCCGCTTGGAGCGATCATCGGCGAGCCGAGCGGCATGCGGGCAATCCGCGCCCATAAGGGCAAGGCCGCCGCCCGGCTGACGGTCAGAGGCCGGGCAGGCCACTCCTCGCGCCCGGATCAGGGGCTGAATGCGATCCATGCCATCACCAGCGTTTTGGTTTGCGCCAGCGCCGAAGCCGACCGGCTGACCTCCGGGCCGTTCGAAGATGTTTTCGAACCGCCCTACTCCTCCCTTCAGGTCGGCACGCTGAAGGGCGGCCAAGCGGTCAATATCATTCCCGACATTTGCGAGGCCGAGTTCGAAGCGCGGGCCATTTCCCGCGTCGATCCGGCAACGCTGCTAGCGCCGTTGCGAGCATCGGCCGAGACGCTGTCGCAGCGTGGTTTCCAAGTAGAATGGCGCGAACTCAGCGCCTATCCGGCGTTGTCGCTTGCCGCCGACGCGCCGCTTGCGGCGCTGCTTGGCGAACTGACCGGCATCGAGCCGCTCGCCGCCGTCAGCTACGGCACGGAGGCCGGGCTTTTCCAGCGCGCCGGCATCGATGCGATCATCTGCGGACCGGGCGACATCGGCCGCGCCCACAAGCCGGATGAATTCATCCGTGCCGGTGAACTGCTCGCCTGCCAGGCGATGGTCGAGGCGCTCGGCCGCCGCTGCGCCTGAAGCACGAGATCAAGGAGCCGACGCAATGACCTTTCTCTTCAATTCAGACGCGAAGCGCGGCGCCATCTTCGCCGAAGCCTTCGCGCGCGAACTGCCGGACATCGCCTTCTCCATGGATCCCAAGTCGGTCGAAGCCGAGGCCGTGCGTTATCTCATCACCTGGACCCTGCCGGATGATCTCGCGCGCTACCGCAATCTCGAAATCCTCTTTTCGATTGGTGCCGGGATCGACCAGTTCCGCATCGATGCCGTGCCTACGTCGGTGAAGGTGGTGCGCATGGTCGAGGACGGCATCATCAGGATGATGCAGGAATATGTGACGCTTTCCGTACTTGCGCTCCATCGCGACCTGCCGACCTATCTCGACCAGCAGCGGCGCCGGACCTGGCAGGCGGTCGCGCCGGTGCAGGCCTCGAACCGCCGCATCGGCGTGCTCGGGCTCGGCATGCTCGGAACCGCCGTGCTCGAACGCTTGCTACCCTTCGGCTTTCCACTTTCGGGCTGGAGCCGCAGCCCGCGCGAGATCGACGGCATCCGATGCCTGAGCGGTCGGGACGGCCTCGATACTCTGCTTGATACCACCGATATTCTTGTCTGCCTGCTACCGCTGACGGACGAGACGCGCGGCTTCCTGAATGCCGGCCTCTTCGCCAGGATGCCGGCTGGTGCGGCGCTCGTCCATGTCGGTCGCGGCGCTCAGCTCGACCATCGGGCACTCGTCGCCGCACTCGACGCCGGGCATCTCTCCGGCGCCGTTATCGACGTCACCGAGCCGGAGCCGCTTCCCGCCGACCACGCCTTCTGGAGCCACCCGAAGATCCTGCTGACGCCGCACATTGCGAGCGTCACCCAAGCCGAAACCGCCTCAGCAGCCGTGATCGGCAACATCAAACGCTATCAGGCGGGCCTCGACCCGATCGGACTGATCGATCGCAGCCGCGGCTACTGAATTCTTAACCCAGGAAAGCAAAATCATGTCCCTTCTCAAGACGATCGACACCAACCCGACCTCCACGCCGCGCGAGTCCGGCCCGCTGCCCGAACGGCTGATCTCCGGTAACCCGGCCTTCAAGACCTGGGCGCAGGACGTCGCCCGCGGCGAGACGGTTCATAGCGGCGTGTGGGAAGCCACCCCCGGCGAGACGCGCTCGATCAAGGGAGAGACGTTCGAGTTCTGCCATATCCTTTCCGGCCTGATCGAGATCACCCCGGAAGGTGGCGAACCGGTGGTCTACAGAGCCGGCGACAGCTTCGTCATGAAGCCCGGCTTCGTCGGCGTCTGGAAGACGATCGAGACGGTGCGCAAGATCTACGTGACCGTGTCATGATGCCGACGCCGTAGATTTGACTGGCCGCAGCGGCGAAAACGCAATTTTTCGCCGCTGCGGCATCGCCGGTCGATGAATGCTGCTCGCTTTCCCCGGTTAGGCTTGCCTCAGCCCACCCCGAGGACATGCGATGACACTCAGCTTCGATCCGAACACGATTTCCCTGCCCGTCGGGCATTTCATCGGCGGCCGGCTGATTCCGGCCGAAGCCGTGATCGACATGCATCGTCCCTCCGACGGCAAGGCCTATGCGGGCTGCCCGCTGGCTGACGCAGCCCTTGTCGACCACGCTGTCGAAACCGCCAAGAAGGCGTTGAGGACGAGCAATTGGGGCGGCGTGCGGCCACGCGAGCGCACCGTGGCGTTGCAGCGCTGGGCGGATCTGATCGAGGCGGAGGCAGAGACCCTCGCCAGGCTTGAAGCGCTCTCGTCGACACGGCCCATCGGTCATCTCGTCGCCGGCGACATCGCCGTCACTGCCGAGCAGATCCGTTTCTTTGCCGAATTCGCCGACAAGGAAGGCGGCGACCTCGTTCCGACCGACGATACCAATTTCGGCATGATCATGACCGAACCCTACGGTGTCGTCGGCGCCATCACGCCCTGGAATTTTCCCCTGTCCATGGCGGGCTGGAAGCTCGGCCCGGCGCTGGCGGCGGGCAATGCGGTGGTGTTGAAACCATCGGAGATGACGCCGTTCTCGACACTCTATCTCGCCGAACTTTCGGTGCGGGCCGGTCTGCCGGCCGGTCTCGTCAACATCGTGCTCGGTGACGGCCCGACCACCGGAAATGCGATCACCGGACATCCCGGCATCGCCAAGGTCAGCTTTACCGGCTCGACTGCGGCCGGCTCGGCGATCATGACCAATATCGCTCGCACCGGCGTCAAGCCGATGACGCTCGAACTCGGCGGCAAAAGTCCGCAGTTGGTCTTTGCCGATGCCGATCTCGAGCTTGCTGCGGGCGCAATCGCCGGCAGCATTCTCTCCAACGCCGGTCAGGCCTGCGTTTGCGGTTCCCGCCTGATCGTCGAGGCGAAGGTGGCGGACGCGCTCGCAGCCGCACTTGTCGAGAGGTTGGCGGTCATCCGCCCCGGCCCCACCTGGGATGAAGCAACCGATTATTCGCCCGTCATCTCCGAACGCCAGATCGCCCGCATGGACGGTATCATCCGCGCCGCGATCGACGGCGGGGCCGAGTGCCTCACCGGTGGCCGCCGCCTCGACCGCGAAGGCTATTTCTACGCCCCAACGCTGATGTCTGGCGTGACGGCAACGTCGCCGGCGGTTCTCGAGGAAATCTTCGGACCGGTGCTGACCATTCAGACTTTCGAGGACGAGGAGGAGGCGCTGAGCCTCGCCGACCATCCGGCTTACGGGCTCGCCGCCGGCCTCTTCACCCGGGATCTGTCGCGTGCCATCCGCGTAACGTGCCGCCTGCAGGCCGGCACCGTCTGGGTCAACCGCTACGGCCGCTCGCGCGACCATATCCTGCCGACCGGCGGCTACAAGCAGTCCGGTATCGGCAAGGATCTCGGCCGCGACGCCTATCTCGCCAACCGCAAGAGCAAGAGTGTGCTCATCAGCCTGTGAGGACCTGCGATGAAGACCTACAAGATCGCCCTTCTGCCCGGAGACGGCATCGGCCGTGACGTGACGGCAGCAGCCTGGGCCGTGCTCGAAAAGGCAGCTCGCCTGAACGGATTTTCTCTGGATGCAACCAGCTATCCCTGGTCCTGCGACTACTATCTGGAGAACGGCAGCATGATGCCCGCCGACGGCATCGAAACGCTCCGGTCCTTCGATGCCATCCTGCTCGGCGCTGTCGGCTGGCCCCACAAGGTGCCAGATTCCGTCTCGCTGCACGGGCTTCTGCTGCCGATCCGCAAGGCTTTCGTGCAATATGCCAATATCCGCCCGCACCGGCTGCTGCCGGGTGTGCAGGGGCCGTTAAGGGCTGATAGCTTCGACATCCTCTGCATTCGCGAAAACACCGAGGGCGAATATTCCGGGGCCGGCGGCCGCGTCCATCAGGGCACCGACAGCGAGGTGGCTGTGGAGACCTCGATCTTCACCCGCAAGGGGGTCGAGCGCATCCTGCGTTTCGGCTTTGAGCAAGCGCGTGCGCGCAGCGGCAAGCTTGCCTCGGTGACCAAGTCCAACGCCCAGAAATATTCGATGGTCTTCTGGGACGAGATCACCCAGAGGCTTTCTGCCGAATATCCCGATGTCGACGTGACCAGCTACCATATCGACGCCATGGCCGCCCGCATGGTCATGGCGCCCGATAGTCTCGACGTCGTGGTCGCCTCCAACCTGTTCGGCGATATCCTGACCGATCTCGGCGCCGCCATCCAGGGCGGGCTCGGCTTTGCAGCCTCCGCCAATATCAATCCCGATCGCTCCGCGCCATCGATGTTCGAACCGGTCCACGGCTCCGCCCCCGATATCGCCCATCTCGGCATCGCCAATCCGATCGCCGCCATCTGGTCGGGCGCGATGATGCTGGAGCATTTGGGAGAAACGGCCGCTGCCGCAAAGGTGATGGCATCAATCGAGGCGACGACCGCACGCGGCATCGGCGCCATTCCCGGCAAGGACAAGACCGACGCGATCACCGCATCGGTGCTTTCGGCACTTGACTGATCAATGGAGAACAGAATGAACGGATTAAGGGATAGCAGCCTGCTTCGCCAGCAAGGGCTGATCGACGGAGAATGGCGTGGGGCCGCAGCCGGGAATACGATCGAAGTGATCGACCCGGCGACGCAGCACGTGCTGGGCACGGTGCCCGACATGGACGGAGCCGATACCAGGGCGGCAATCGCCGCGGCGGAAAGGGCCTTCGGTCCATGGCGGGCAAAGACCAATGCCGAGCGCGCAGCATTGCTGGAAGCCTGGCACGATCTGATGCTCGACAATATCGAGGATCTGGCGCTGATCCTCACCCGTGAGCAGGGCAAGCCGCTGACGGAGGCGCGCGGCGAAATCCGCTACGGCGCCTCGTTCATCAAATGGTTTTCCGAGGAGGCGCGCCGCATCGGCGGAACGACCATTCCCTCGCCGACGGCGGACCGGCGGATCGTCGTTCTGAAGGAGCCGGTCGGCGTGTCGGCGATCATCACGCCGTGGAATTTTCCAAATGCGATGATCACCCGTAAGGTCGGGCCTGCACTCGCCGCAGGCTGCACCGTCGTCATCAAGCCATCGGACCTGACCCCTTATTCGGCCCTGGCGCTGGGCGTCCTGGCTGAGCGCGCCGGCATCCCGAAGGGCGTCATCAATATCGTCACCGGCCTGCCCACCCAGATCGGCGACGAGCTGATGGCGAACGAGACCGTCCGCAAGATCTCTTTCACCGGCTCGACCCGCGTCGGCTCGCTGCTGATGCGCGGCGCAGCCGATAGCGTCAAGCGACTTAGCCTCGAACTCGGTGGCAATGCGCCCTTCATCGTCTTCGACGACGCCGATCTCGATCTTGCCGTGGAAGGCGCGATCGCATCGAAATTCCGCAATGGCGGGCAGACCTGCGTCTGCGCCAACCGCCTTCTCGTCCAGTCCGGTGTCTACGAGGCCTTTGCCGCCAAACTTTCCGCACGCGTATCGGCCATGAAGGTCGGGGCCGGCACGGCGGCCGGCACGGATATTGGCCCGATGATCAACAAGGCGGCGATCGAGAAGATCAAGCGTCATGTCGACGATGCGGTGGAAAAGGGAGCGAGGATCCTCGCCACCGCAGGTTTCGTGCCTGAAGGCGATCAATATGCCGTGCCGATGGTGCTCGGCGGTGCGACCACCGACATGCAGCTTGCCAGCGAAGAGACCTTCGGGCCCGTTGCCCCGCTTTTCCGTTTCGACACTGAGGAAGAGGCGATCGGCATCGCCAACGCCACGCCCTTCGGCCTAGCCGCCTATTTCTACACCGAGAGCCTGAAACGCTCCTGGCGTGTCGCCGAAGCGCTGGAATTCGGGATGCTCGGCCTGAACACCGGGGCGATTTCCACCGAGGTCGCGCCCTTCGGCGGCGTCAAGCAGTCCGGCCTCGGCCGTGAAGGCGCTCAATGCGGCATCGATGAATATCTGGAAATGAAGAGCTTCCACATCGGCGGCCTCGCCTGACCGACAGAACGCAAAGAGCGCCGGGACATGATCCCGGCGCTGGATGATCGGAGCGACGGTCGATCCTCCTGCTGGAGCAACGCCGACAAGTCGTTTTGAGCACTCCGCAACCTTTGGCGGATGGCTGCAAATTACGGTGCCTAGACAACATTTCTTTGACGCTGCTTTGACGGCAGGGTGCTACGGCCGATTTGCGAAGTTACGCAGAGGGATTTCAGCCGGTTATGCTTCAATTCGATCATCGTCACAGCATAGATTTACATTTCGCAATCCCGGTTTCCCTTTCCGGTTGCTTGCCAGACGCCGTAGTTGTGGCAGACTGGTCCCCGGATGCTAGGTTTTCCGGCCGCCGAACGAGCGTTTCGGAGGCAACGGGGGCGGGGCCGGTGGATCGCATGAACAAGGAGCACGATCCGTTTCGGATGTTCCTGCTCGGGCCTTTTGCCCTTGTGGACGCCGGGGGGCGCTCGGTTACTCCGAAATCCAAAAAGGCACAGGCTCTTCTGGCGATGCTTGCATTGTCCGCCCGGGGCTCGCGCTCGAGAATCTGGCTTAGGGATAAGTTATGGAGCGATCGCTCCGATGACCAGGCAGCAGCCAGTCTACGCCAGGCGCTTTTGGACATTCACAAGAGTCTGGGGTCGGCACGTGATCTCTTGATTGCGGATAAGAATACGGTTTGGCTGGATACGGACCGACTCGTGCTCGATACCGACTTGGTGGTTCAGACGGAGCGGTCTCCGGATCAAGTCACCGACGAATTGCTCGAAGGTATCGACATCCGCGATCCCGAATTCGAGGACTGGTTGGCGCTGGAACGGCAAAACTGGTATCGCCGTCTCGATGAAGGACAAGTCCACGATGTATTCGAGCCGCGACAGCAGCCGAGCCGCGATGTCGCCAAACATTCCGCGCTGCTGCCGTTAACAGGCGCCCCGGATACGTCGAGAACAGGCAAACCCGTGGATATCGCCAGCAGCGGCCCAAATGGGCGGCGGGTTGGCGGTGAGTGGCAATGGATGATGGCGCTTCTGTCCCCCATCGTGGTGGGTGCCGGAGAGGGCGGACAAATTGCTGCGACACGGTTCCAGAACCTCATTGCAAAAGCCATCATCGATGGGCTGGGATTTGGCGTCACCGACCTCTCCTTCACCTTGCCAAATATTGAAGAGAGCGAACAGCAGATCAGCCTTCCCATATGCCTACAGCTTCGCCTGACGTTTGATGGTGACATGGTGCTGATCGAACTGGTGATGAAGCACCTGATCAACAACCGTATTCATTGGCTGGGCAGTCAGGCAATCAACCGCACGCAGTTCGAGCGGGGCGAATTCGGCATCGCCGCTGCGCTGATCAGCCAGGCCGTCGATCAGTTGGCCTATTTCCAGGAGATGCAGGCAACCGACAGCCGATTGTCGCAAGACGGTCTCCTGATCGACGCCGTCAATGCCATCTTTCGGCTTTCGCGCGGCGACCTGGATAATGCGGAACGGCGCCTGGAAGAACAGATCCAGTATCAGCCGCGATCATCGACTTTTGCCTGGCTGTCCTTCATTCGGACTTTCCAGGTCGGCCAACGTTTCAACGCATTGGATGCTCATCTGATCGAGGAAGCCCAGGCCTATGCACGCAAGGCGCTGGAACTCGATCCGCAGAATTCCGTGTCGCTTGCGCTCGTCGGCCACGTCCATTCGTTCCTGTTCGGCGAATACGACTATGCGGCCAACCTGTTCGAAAAATCGATCCGCCTGAATCCGGCCCTGCCGCTCAGTTGGGACCTCTACGCGATGCTGCACTGCTATGCAGGCCAGCCCGACAAGGCAGTGGCCATGGCGCGTTGGGTACAAGAGCTCGGCGTCTACAGCCCGCATAAATATTACTTCGATACGACCAAATGCATTGCGGCAGCGCTTGCAGGCGATCATGGCGCAGCCATAGCTGCGGGCGAAGAAGCCCTGCGGACACGACCGAACTTCAACAGTCTGCTGCGCTATCTTGCCTCCAGTCATGCCCATTCCAACGATCTCGTCGGCGCGCGGCATTACCTGCAGCGTCTTGAGGCGGTCGAGGGCGGCTTCTCTATCAACGCCTTCCGCGGCAGCGGCTATCCGCTGCTCGACACAGGCGGCGGCCAGATCTTGATCGACGGCCTTCTCAAGGCCGGCGCCAAGCTGCGCTGAACCCCGGACAATTCTTCACATCATCGCGCAAGGAGGCTGCAATGGAAGCGGACACCGCCCACGAATCGCAATCAAGAATCGTCTCATTTCTAAACAATTATAAATTCAGGATTGAACCGGATACGGTCCTTCCATGCGAACCCAGGGACAATGCAGGTGCTGATCCTCTCACCGGTGCGTCGGAAGCTGCACCTGATGCAGCCTCCGAACCTGCGCTTTCCGGCACGGATGAAGATGCATCGTCTCTGGCCGCGCCTATGATGGCGACGATGGCCGCAGCCTCGGTCCTCAACAAGAGCGTGGCGAACAAGTCGGTGCTCAACAAGGCGTCGCTGAACAAAAACAAGAACAAAAACAAGAATAAAAATAAGAATAAAAACAAGTCGACGATGGATGGCGCCAGCCTCGGCGTGTCGCAGCTTATCCCCTCCTTCGAGCTGCGCAGGCTACACCAGCAGCCGTCACGCAACGCCTATAGCGCGGCGCGGCGCTTCACCTGGGAAATGCTGGATATACTTCCGCCGCCCGGCCCGGATTATACCCGCCTCGAAACGACGGTGCTCCTCTCCATGCAACGCCGCGACCGCGAACGCGTGCGGCGCCTGCCCGACATCCAAATCGAGTCGACGATCTCCGTGGGAGAATTCACCCGCGCATTGCATATCGAGGATCTCGGCGGCTTCGAGCAGACGGAGGGCCTTTTCCAGGCGATCCTGACGGCCTGCGAATATGTCGGACTGATCTACAAGAGCCAGTTCAACCGGCTGCGGCCAAACCAGTTTGAGCCCATGCTGCGACCGTTGCTGGCCGTGCCGGTCCACGAGTCCTATCCCAGCAACCATTCGTTCCAGTGCTTTTCGATCGCCTTCGCGTTCTCGACGATCCTGCCGGAACATCCGGCCACCGACGAGCTTGCCCGCATCGCCCAGAACGTTGCCGAAAATCGCGAATGGGCCGGCCTGCACTACCCGAGCGACACACAGGCAGGACGAGATCTCGCCCGACGCTTCGCCCCCTACCTCCACGACGCGTTCGGTCCACTGTTCCAGGCCGTACACGACGAATGGGTCTGAATTCTCCAGTTGCTACTCAACAGGATTACAACCATGACGGATCAAACACAAATGCCTGAGCCCGCGCCGATCAACTACTACTATCTCTGGCACCTGACTGCTCTTGGCGTAGTCGACGCGGAATACGGATCGGCTCCGCCGGTGCCTCCAGCGCCCGATGCGAGCGCCGCACGCGCGCTGCCCGATCCCCTCATCACTGGCACGGTCTGGGATGCGATCGCTTCCGTCGGCCCGCTGCGACCCGCACGGGTCGCGCTGATCGATGTCGGCGTATCTCCGGATCATCCCAATCTGGCAACCCGGCTTGACCGGGAGGCGTCAATCGATTTGACGACCCATCGTTACGGCGCGCGCGTGCTCGAAATTCTCGATACGACCACGTCCTTTGACCGTGAGGAACGGCATGCCTTCTTCGCGGGGCTCAACATCACTCCGCTCGGCAATATCGGCCTTTCGAATGACGACCGGGACTATCTCAGTGACCTGGTTGCGGAATATGCCGCGTCGGAGGGTGTTCTCCGGCGGCTCTACAATCCGGAATCGCTGTTTGCATCGCATGGTACGTGCTGCGCAGGGCTGATCGTCGGCGAACCCGCCGTTGTTGCAGAAGAAGGCACGCCAAGCCTTCCGCCGGAAGGAGCCTTCTACGGTGATGGTGACGAGCTGCATACGAGCGGCAATCGCAACGTCATCCCCTATTTCGGCGTTGATCCCTTTTCAAGGCTCATCTCGATCAGGACGTCCTTCGAAGACGATGTCAGGCAGTTCATCGCAGCCTTTCTCTATGCCTATCATCAGAAGGTGGACGTGATCGTCATGCCACGCGGTCTGCCTGACCCGAAACGCAGCGTGGTCGATCCAAAGAACGAGCTGAAGGCCGACCTGGAAATATGGAAAAACCAGGATGCCGCCAATCTCTTCGCGCGCATTGCCTTCGCCGACCAAGGTGGGCCTGAACTGGAGCCGAAGGCTGCGCAGATAGGCTCCAATCCCGATCGCCCGTGGCATATCCTCAAACAGCTCATCCTCGCCGTCAGCAAGCACATTCCGATCGTCTGCGCCGCGGGAAACAGTGGCGAGAGCCAGCTGATCTATCCGGCAAGTCTTGCCGCCGATGACAACGGCATCATCGCCGTCGGGGCCGTTACCGTCGAAGGTTTCCGTTCGGGCTACAGCAATTACGGCGAAGGACTGACGGTTGTCTCCCCCTCCGACGACGGTGAGGTCTTCAGCCGGCATCAGTTACGCCTCGACCGGCTTTCGCCATTTGCCGCACAGCACGACTACAGTGCCTTTCGAACGCGGGAATACTACTATTCGCACTTCTCGCTGCTGACGACGGACCTGTCGGGGATTTTCGGCTATGATCACGGCTCCGATCCATGGTCGGCGATCGTGCCGTTCGGAACCAATCCGGGCATCGGTGGCGGATACTACACCACCTTCGGGGGCACCTCCGGCGCGTCGGCGCAGGTGGGGGGCCTATGCGCCCTGATTCAGCGGGCCTATAAGAGCCGCCATAGTCCCGGTGACCGCCTCTCGGGGCCTCAGGTCAAGTCCATTCTGAAAGCCGCGTCGCGCCTGGACGCCATTGTCGCACCCGGAACGAGGAAACTGACGGCGGATTGCATGAATGCAGAAAGCGAGGACGCTCTCGACGCGGCCTATTTCTTCGGGTCGGGCCTGCCGAATGCGCGGGCGGCGGTACAGGCGGCTCTGGCGATCTGACCGCTACGGATGCGTTATCCAAAATTCTAAGCCTCCTCGATCGAGGAGGCTTTTTCTTTGTTGACGTCGTTTTTACGGATTTTTAACGCCGAACTGGCGGGCGAATGACGCCCTTGGGGAATAGTGCCTCTCAACCGACGACGCACAACGTTCCGATGTCGCACGAAGTCGTCCCGAACTCCGGCATTTTTGCCCGAGATGCAACCTTGATCCGCCCGAAGACAAACTCACGGAGGCTGCCGATGTCCGCGTCCCGCATACAAGAGTTGGCAGATGAGGCGCGCCGCCTGCTCAAGCGCAATCCCCTGATGGCAAGTACCGTCTCCCTGCAGCGTGTGGCAACACGCAACCTTTTGAAGCGACGCCTCCAATATGGCCGCACGCTTGCGGCGGCTTCGAAGCTCGCAGGTTGTTCGGCTGGAGTAGAGGCATTGTCAGGTTATTTCCCCGACCTTGCAGATGGCGGATACACTCGCCTGCCGGAGCTTCCGCCAGCAGTTGCCGGACCGGTCGGCGCCGACCCTTACCGTTCATCCGTACTTGCAGCCTGGATGGGTGCGCTCGCGCGCAGTCTGGAATGGCAGGCGGCCCGCCCCGATGTGCAGGTCGTCGGCCGCTATCTGCAGCCGGATCTGATCGCATCGGATGTTGAACTCGAACGTCAGCCAGCGTGCCGGCTCGCCTGCGGCATCGGCCTCGTGCACATCGAAAGTCCAGCGCGAAGCCGTATCATGCAAGCCCTCCTCCGCCAATGCATGCCGGACTATCCCCGGCCCGGCTATGCGATCACGGACGATGCGGAATTGGATCGCATCGCCGACCATCTGGAGAAGGCCTTCGCATTAATCGCGGACTTGGACGAGTACGGCCATCAACGTCTGATCGCCGGGCTGCACACGCTTTACGTTGGCGTGCGGCGCGAACCGCACTGCTCCTTTTCGAGTTCGAACGAATTGCCGGGCAGCGCGCTCATCGTCCTTTCCAGGGAGAGATTGCGCGCCGGCGATCATGCCGCGACAGCGGCCCAACTGCTTCATGAGGCGGGGAATATCCTGCTCGGGTTTTATACGACCTCGGCGGCGGCATCCCTGCCTGGCGAGTTCCAATATGTTTCCCCATACAAGAAGGACCTACAGACGTTCGAAAGCATCCTGCATACGGCCTACACCATTCCCTGGGAATGCGCCTTGCGCATGGCATGCCTATCCACCGAGACGGATCCTGAGCGCTGCGCCGGGAAGACGGCATTCATAATTGCCTATGCCGCACGGCAAGTCCCGCTCATCGATATCGCTCGGAAAGGTATCGAACGTCTCGGCGGCGATGTCCTCCTCGACCTCCCAGACATCGCCGCCATTCCTTTCTGGAGCAGTCGGATCTTGTTCCTCGTGAGCCAGTTGCTTGCCGAAGAGCCCATTGCGCACCGCCAGGCGCATCTTGCCGAGCGCCAGCGCATTCTCGATCGGCAAGCCTGGGATATTGGACAGATGCTGCTGCGCGGCAAGGAGCCGATCGATCCTCGGATGGGCCGGCGCGAGATCGATGACAGCGGCGACAATGTCAGCCTCTGGTATGACGGCAAATTCCACGTGATTGCGAAGACCCCCGACCACGCGATGGGCGAGGATTACGGACACTACGCCGCGACGATCCGCGGGATCGCGCCCAGAGAGATGGAGGCGATCTGATGGTCAACTATCGGTCTCAACGACTACCGGCGGCCGCTAGCGCGCCCGTCGATTTCCCGAACTTCTTCACCCATAGGCTGGGGTGGGGCGGCAGAGGGGCTCTGTTCATCGGCAATAGTGCTGATCCTGTCGAGGAACGGAGCCCCAATGTTACAAGACCTGCGTTCGGCGTCTCTTTGGACGGTTCCAATATGCCGGATGAGGACGAATATGTCTCCACCGCAATGGATCACGACGACGCCTTCCTCACGCCTCTTCGCCATCGTCAACGCGACTTCTCAGGTTTTCGCGAAATCGACTTCGTGATTATCGGATGCGGCGGCTTGGGCTCGCAGATTGCCATCCAGCTTGCGGCCCACGGCGCGCGCCATTTCTTTCTCGTGGATGCGGATCGTATCGACGAGAACAACTTGAACCATGTCCCATGGGCGAGCGAAGCTGATCTCGGCCGGTTGAAGACGGACAAGCTGGCGACCTGTCTGGCCGCGTGTTTCTCGGCCAAGGTCTTCGCTTTGCCGGAATTTGCGGCAGGGGCCGCAGCGCTCCGATTGATCGCAGATTACGCCCACAATCCGTTCGTTGTTCTTGCCGGCGACGATTCTCATCCGGCCCAAGAGTTCCTGACGGCCTGCCACGCATCGAAAGCCGGCCTGCCGCCCCATCTGCATGTCGGCCGCTCCGAAGCCTATGGCATCGCAGGTCCCTCGGTCGCAGTGCATGAGGACGCCTGTCCCGTCTGCCATTGCGCCGCCCAGGTCGCAACCGACGACGGCTTTCTCGCTCCACCGGCCGCTGCCGAGAACGCATTTATCGCCGGCCTTGCCGTGTCGCGGGTTGCCCAAAAATGCCTTTCGAGACACTCGGCCGCACGGGGACGCCGATGGATATTGGACCTCAAAAGCAATCAGGCCGAGCTACGTTCTCGCTGCGAACACCCCGAATGCAAGGTATGTCCATGAACACACTATCTTTGTCGGGATATTGCTGCTCCGTTGGCGCAACCGCAGGAAAGAACGATGAGCTGACGATATCCGAAGCTCTTTGCGATCCACTGATCGCCATGGTGATGCGCGCCGATGGCGTGACCTCCGAAGAATTCAAGCGACTCCTTGAGGCGGCAGCCCGTGAGCTGAAAGCCAATCTGGCTAGCTGATGGTTGACGAGAATGTGTGGTCGATCTCGGTCCGAAACCATGGCCCGGCATTGGCACTGGCCGCCCCGCGGAGTTCAGGCGCAATGAGATTCGATATGTTGAGAAGCTTCCCAACAATAATTCTTGTTTTTGCCGAAGGGAAAGATCGCCGGGTGATCCGTACCGCTCGTGAGGCTGCCCAACTGTTGCTGAAGGAATGGCCCACCGACGATGGTGAGGAATTCCTCACGGCGGTGAGAATCTGTTTGGAGGTCCTTACCGGAGAGAGCGAACCCGAGAAATTGCATGAGGCAATCGTCCGCGCCGCATATGAAGCCGGTATTGCAGCGATCACCACTGATAACCGCCTTGGGATTCTCAGGATCTATCCAGTCAGCGAAGCCAGATAATTGACCGCCGCGCAGGTGCTTATCTCAATCCTGCCCCATCGCGCCGCTTCGGTTGGAACAGCGGCTGCAATCGGACTGATCCGGCCCGTTACTGGAAGCGGTCGAGCGTCTTGTAGTAAAGCCCGACCAGCGGCAGGAACCACGGTTTGCCGAAGTGACCGGGAACGGCAGGCCAGTCGAGACCCTTGATTGGGTTACGGTCGGCCTTGCCGAGGATGGCGTCGGCCATGATCATGCCGAGATGGGTGGAGAGTTGGGCGCCGTGGCCGGAATAGCCCATGGCATACCAGACACCGTCGACATAGCCGGCGCGCGGATAGCGGTCCTTGGTCATGTCGACGAGCCCGCCCCAGCAATAGTCGATCTCGACGCCGGCAAGCTGCGGAAAGATCTCAGCCAGGCTGGCGCGCAGAATATCGCCGCTCCTTGCGTCCGATCGCTGATCCGACGTGGCGGAAAAGCGGGCGCGACCGCCGAAGATCAGCCGCTTGTCCGGCGACAACCGGAAATAATTGCCGATGTTCATCGACGTCACGCAGGTGCGGTTGCCCGGCATCGTCGCGGCAATTTCGGCGTCGGTCAGCGGACGGGTGGCGATCAGGAAGCTGCCGACGGAAACGATCCGGCGGCGGAAATAACTGAAGAGCGACTGCGTATAGGCGCCTGTCGCGACCAGCACGTGGTCGGCGGTGACGGTGCCGCGTGCAGTCGTAAGGCTGTGGCGGCCGTTGCCCTGCCGATGTGCCGTCACCGCCGCCTTTTCGAAAATGGTGGCGCCGTGGCGGGCAGCCGCGGTGGCGAGCCCGGCGACATAGCGGCCCATATGCATCATCGCGCTCTTCTTCGAGAGCATGGCGCCATGGAAGGGCGAGCCGACCTCGCTTTTCAGCTCATTGGCGGTCAGAAGTGCGGTATCCTGATCGACCTCTTTGTGGACAGCCTCGAAATTGCGGGCAATGGCATCGAAATGCTGCGGCTTGGAAGCAAGCTTCAGCTTGCCGGCGCGGCGGAAATTGCAGTCGATCCCCTCCTCGGCGATAACAGCCTCGATCGTGTCGATGGAATCGTCGAGTGCCCTGTAAAGCGCGACAGCTCGCTCCGCGCCGAGTGCTGACTTGGCGGAGAGGAAACTGTGGGCGAGCCCATTGTTGAGGTGTCCACCATTGCGTCCCGATGCCCCCCAGCCGACCCGTTCGGCCTCCAGCACCACGACCTTGACGCCGGCCCTTGCAAGCTGGCGCGCCGCGGCAAGCCCGGTAAAGCCGGCGCCGATGACGGCGACATCGTAATGTCCTTCGACGGGGCCTTGTGCGCCGCCGGCAAAGGCTGGTGCCGTGTCGTGCCAGTAGGATTCGAACTGCATCCGCGTGCCTCCGTCAGAGCCCGACGACGCCAGGCAGGCCCGAGATGTCAGGAATTTCGACATAGCCGTAATAGGGATTGGCCGGCTCGTGGCCGCGATTGACCCAGACCTTGTTCTTGATGCCGAGATCGTGGGCCGACATCAGGTCGTAGCGGAAGGAGGACGAGCAGTGCAGCACGTCCTCCGGCCCGCAGCCGAGCATATCAAGCATATATTCAAAGCCCTTGAAGCGCGGCTTATAGGACTGCGCCTGCTCGGCGGTATAGACCGCATGGAAGGGCGCGCCGAGTTTTTCAACGTTCGACATGATCTGCGAATTCATCGCGTTGGAGAGGATCACCAAAGGGATTTCCTTGGCGACCTTGGCGAGCCCGGCCGGCACGTCCGGATGCGGCCCCCAGGTCGGAACCCGCTCATAGATCATCTTTGCCGCTTCATCGCGAAAGGTCACGCCATTGCGCTTGCATGTCCGCTCGAGTGAATTGTGCACCACCTCGGCATAGGGTTTCCAGTCGCCCAGGATCTCGTCGAGCCGATAGGCGGCGAAATTCTTGATGAACTCCGCCATGCGCCGCTCGTCGAGCTCTTCGCCGTAGAGATCACGGGCCGCTTCCGCCATCTGAAAGTTGGTCAGCGTGCCGTAGCAGTCGAAGGTGATGTATTTCGGACGAAACGTCGTCATCTGCGTATCCTTGAATGATCGGAACTGGGGACGTGTCACAATCATAAGCACCGCTTCCCCCGCAGCTCGCCTGAATTGGCAGCATCGGAAGCAGAATCTATCGTATCGAAAGCGGGGTTTGGCAGAAGGTTGCGCGCATTCGCCCGCAGGCAACGGCCGGCGAAGTGACGCTTTCAATCACCGTCGTGATCATGATCGTGATGCGACGGAAGGTCGAGGCCGAAGGTTTTGACGAGATCGGCCACCTGAGCCGGGCTGAGGAAACGGGGATTGAGGTTGCGCAACAGCAGATAGAGCTTTGCGGTTTCCTCCAGTTCCTCAGTGGCGAAGACCGCCGCTTCCAGGCTGTCGCCGGCGACAACAGGTCCGTGATTGGCCAGAAGCACCGACGAATACTTGCCCGCCAGCCCGCGGATGGCATCGGCCACATCAGGATCGCCCGGACGATAATAGGGCACCAGCGCGGTTTCGCCGGCGCGCATCAGATAATATGGCGTCATCGGCGGCAGGGCGGCGCGCGGATCGATCTCCGGCAGCATGGTCAGCGCCACCGCATGGGTGGAGTGAAGATGGACGATGGCGCGGGCGCTGCCGCGCGTGTCGTAGAGGGCCGTGTGCAGCGGGATTTCCTTGGTCGGCTTGTCGCCGGACAGGAGCCGGCCTTCGGCATCGAGCCTGGAGATCCGTGCCGGGTCGAGAAAGCCGAGCGAGGCATTGGTCGGCGTGACCAGCCAGCCGCCGTCCTCCAGCCGCAACGATATGTTGCCCGACGAACCGGGCGTCAGCCCGCGCTCGAACAGCGAGCGGCCGTATCGGCAGATTTCCTCACGCAGGCGCGCGTCGGACATGACAGTTCCTCCAATATTACGCAGTTGCCCCTTCGATCAGTTCAAAGCCGAGATCGACGGCCTGCGGCGGCGCGTTGGCGACGACCATCTGGGCGGCTATCTGTCCCGTCGCCACGCGCGGCGTTCGGATGGTCGACAGTGGTTGCGGTGTTACCCGGCCGATATCGAGGCCGTTATAGCCGAAAATGGCGAGCGTCGAGGGGATCGCGATCCCTTGAGCCAGACAGTGAAAATAACCACCCAGCGCCATGTCGTCGTTGGAGAAATAAACCGCATCGAGATCGGTCGTCCGGGCAAGCAGCCGCTCCAATCCCAGCCTGCCGTTTTCCACGGACGAGGCGCCGGCAAGAATTTCACGGGCGACGAGCGGTGCGTCATGCGCATCGAGCGTCTCGCAAAAGCTGGAAAACCGCTTGCCGGCACGGGTATCGCGGTTGAGGTCGTGACCGACATAGCCGATCCGGCGGTAACCCCGCTTCAGCAGGAAGGCCGCACTCTCCCGCCCGGCCGCGCGGTTCGAGAAGCCGACGGCGATATCGAGAGCATCGCCATCCAGATCGAGCAGTTCCACGATCCGGCAGCCGCTGGCGCGCAGCATCTTCACCGTGCCCTCGGTGTGCTCGTATCCCGCCAGCATGACCGCCGCCGGCCGCCAGGCAAGCATCGCGGCGGCGAGCGCCTCCTCCTTGCCCGGATCATAATCGGTCACGGAGAAAACCGCCTGGTACCGGTTCTCCTCCAGAACGGCGCTGGCGCCGCGCAGCACATCGGGAAAGACGATGTTGGAGAGCGACGGAATGACGAAGGCGACAAGACGCGACCCGGTGGAGGCGAGCGTTCCGGCGATCCGGTTCGGCACATAACCCAGCCGCTCGACGGCGGCCATCACCCGCTCCCGCGTCTTGCCGGAAAACGAACCATGGTTGCGCAGCACGCGCGACACCGTGCTCTCGCCGACACCGGCCGCCTCCGCGACTTCGGCAAGCGTGACCGTCGCCTGATGTTTGAATTCCATCGTTACGTTTGAACCCGGCTTTTAGGATGGTTGCCCGGGCCTGACCGTCCGGCGCGACCACCGCGTTGTCCCCATTTTTCACTGCTCCCGCCAAGAAGCAAGGTTTTTTTGGCAGCGCTACCAATTTGCTGTTGGCAGCGCTGCCAAAATGGATTAATGAAAATGGCAGCGCTGCCAAAAATGGCTCGGCGTGCCGCGGGAGGATCGACAGGGACCGCGGCAACAATCGGAGGAGAAAATCATGACGCTGCAGACGCAGGCGCCAATCGCTGGCGAATATACCGCTGAAGCCGCGGAAGACCGTGCCTATGGCAAGGTCTTCTGGCGCATCGTACCCTTTTTGATGCTGTGCTACGTGGTCGCCTATCTCGACCGCGTCAATGTCGGCTTCGCCAAGCTGCAAATGTCGAGTGAACTCGGCCTTTCGGAAGCCGCCTACGGCATCGGTGCAGGCATTTTCTTCATCGGCTATTTTCTGTTTGAAGTGCCGAGCAACATCATCATGAACAAGGTCGGCGCGCGGGTGTGGATCGCCCGCATCATGGTCACCTGGGGCATCATATCAGCCGCCTTCATGTTCACCTCGTCGGAAACCGTCTTCTATGTCCTTCGTTTCCTGCTGGGCGTGGCCGAAGCCGGATTTTTCCCCGGCATCATTCTTTATCTGACCGCGTGGTATCCGGCCCACCGCCGCGCCAGGATTATCACCACCTTCATGTCGGCGATCCCGATATCCGCCATTTTCGGCAATCCGCTTTCGGGTCTCCTGATGGACAGCTTTCACGGCACGCATGGTCTTTCCGGCTGGCAGTGGATGTTCCTGATCGAAGCCATTCCGGCCATTCTTTTCGGTGTCGCGACGTTCTTCTATCTTGATGATACGATCCAGGGCGCGAAATGGCTGAACGATGAGGAAAAGCGCGTGCTGACGGCCAATATCGAGGCGGAGAACCGGGGCAAGACGGCAAGCCCGCACAGCATCGGTGCAACGCTGACCGACCGTCGCGTCTGGCTGATGTGCCTGATCTATTTCTGCTTCGTGCTCGGGCAATATGGGCTGAATTTCTGGATGCCGACCATCGTCAAGGCCTCGGGCGTCAGCGGAAACCTGAATATTGGCCTGATTTCGGCGATCCCCTATATCTGCACATTCGTCGCGATGCTGGCGCTCGGACGTTCCGCCGACAGGCTGCGTGAACGCCGCTGGCACCTCGTCGTCCCGGCTCTGATTGCCGCCGGTGGTTTTGTCGCGGCGACCATGGCGACGAGCACGACGGTGTCGATTGTCTGCCTCTCGCTGGCGGCAGCGGGCGCGATCAGCTGCGCGCCGCTCTTCTGGTCGCTTCCGACAGCTTTTCTTGCCGGCACCGGCGCTGCGGCCGGCATTGCCTGGATCAATTCGGTCGGCAACCTCGCCGGGTTTCTCGGGCCGTTTCTGGTCGGCTATCTCAAGGACTTCACCGGCACCAACAGCGCCGGCATGTATCTGCTGGCGGCCGCGCTGGTCATTGGCTCACTGGCCGTGTTGACGGTTCCGGCGAAAACCGTCAATCGCTGAACTCGCGCATAACCCCGAAAATCGGAATCGATTTTCGGAAAGGATTATGCGCAAATTCAAAATGTTAGAGCGTCCTTAGCGCGTCTTGTAGACGCACGGCGCTCTAGAGCCCCTCCGGGACGCTACCCGGAGGGCACAGACCTTCCTCAGGAGATGGAGAACCTCCTCATGTCACCGCTTGCTGAAAACCCGGGCTCCGCCGTTGTCGCAGCCGTCATCGGTCTTGGTTCCATGGGGCTCGGAATGGCCCGGTCGATGAAGCGCGCAGGTCTCGACGTCATTGGATATGACATCACGCCGGCGGCGGTGGACCGCTTCATCGCCGAGGGCGGGCGCGGCGCGGCGACCCCTGCCGATGCGGCAAAGGGCGCCGACATTGTCGTCTCCGTGGTCGTCAACGGCGCGCAGACCGAGTCCGTACTGTTCGGGCCAGAAGGTGTCGCGCATGCGATGAAGGCCGGTGCGGTCTTCATCTCGTCGGCCACCATGGATCCCGCCATTGCACGCAACCTGGCGCAAAGGGTGGAGGCTCTCGGCCTGCATTATCTCGACGCGCCGATTTCGGGCGGCGCCGCCAAGGCGGCGCAGGGCGCGCTGACGATCATGGCTTCCGGCTCCAGACAGGCCTTCGACACGGCGCGCCCCGGACTCGAGGCCATGGCCGCCAAGGTCTACGAGCTAGGCGATGCGGCCGGAAAAGGTGCTGCCTTCAAGATGATCAACCAGCTTCTCGCCGGCGTGCACATCGCCGCCGCCTGCGAGGCCATTACCTTCGCCGCCAAGCAGGGCCTCGACCTCGACAAAGTCTATGAGGTGATCACGGCTTCGGCCGGCAATTCATGGATGTTCGAAAACCGCGTGCCGCATGTGCTGGCCGGAGACTATACTCCGCTGAGCAGCATCGAGATTTTCGTCAAGGATCTCGGTATCGTCCAGGACATGGCCCGCTCCGAGCGCTACCCGGTACCGCTCGCGGCAGCGGCCTTGCAGATGTATCTGGCCGCCGCTGGAGCGGGCATGGGCCGCGACGACGATTCCTCGCTGGCGCGACTCTATGCCCAGCTTTCCGGCGCAGAATTGCCCGGCTCCGCCAAAGAGCCGCAGAGCCTGTAGAGGGAACACGAGACATGCCGGTTTTCGCCGCCAACCTGACGATGATGTTCAACGAATGGGCGTTTCTCGACCGCTTCGACGCCGCAGCCGATGCCGGCTTTACCTCCGTCGAATATCTCTTCCCCTACGAAGCCCCGCCGGAGGCAATCGCCGAGCGGCTTGCCCGCAACAATCTGCAGCAGGCCCTGTTCAACCTGCCGCCGGGCGACTGGGCAGCCGGCGAGCGTGGCATCGCGGCTCTTCCCGGACGCTTTGATGCGCTGAAAGCCGATGTCGAGCGGGCACTGGACTATGCGGCGGCGACGGGTGTCAAGCGATTGCACTTGATGGCCGGCATCGCCGACCCTCATGACCAAGACGCCTCTTCCTCTTACCGGCGCTCCGTCACCTATGCTGCCGAGCGGCTTGCGGAAAAGGGCATCGATCTGCTGCTCGAGCCGATCAACGGGCGAAACATGCCGGGATATTTCCTCAACGACTTCGGCGCGGCCGAGCGGCTGATTGCCGAATCCGGCCTGCCAAACCTGAAACTCCAGTTCGACATCTATCACCGGCAGATCATCCATGGCGACGTCGTCATGGCGTTGCGACGCCTGCTGTCGATCACCGGCCATATCCAGATCGCCAGCGTGCCGTCCCGCAACGAACCGGACGGGGAGGAACTGAATTATCCCTATCTGTTCGGCGAAATCGACCGCCTGGGATATGGCGGCTTCATCGGCTGCGAATATATCCCACGCGGCCACACGCTGGACGGTCTTGGCTGGTTCAAACCTTTTGCACGGAGCTAGACGATGGCTATTTTGCTCGGATCAATCGCCGACGACTATACCGGCGCCTCCGACCTCGCCAACACGCTGACGAAGAACGGCCTGCGCACGGTGCAGACGGTCGGCATCCCCGATCCGACACTCGCGTTGCCGGATGTCGACGCCGTGGTCGTTTCCCTGAAAATCCGCTCCGTCCCCGCCCCGGACGCCGTGACGGCCGCGACCCGCGCCGAGCGATGGCTACGCCAGCGGGGCGCCGGCCATGTGCTTTACAAGATCTGTTCGACCTTCGATTCCACCGATGCCGGCAATATCGGTCCGGTCACCGAGGCGTTGAGCGAGGCGGCCGGCGGCGGCTCCGTGCTGGTGACGCCTGCCTTTCCGGAAACGGGACGCACCGTCTATCTTGGCCATCTCTTCGTCGGCAGCCAGCCGCTGAACGAAAGCCCGCTCAAGGACCATCCCCTCAATCCGATGCATGACGCCAATCTCGTGCGGGTGCTCGCCCGGCAATCGCGCAACGCCGTCGGACTGGTCGATCTCACCGCCATCGCGGCCGGGCCTGATGCCGTCAAGGCGAAGCTCGATGCCCTACGCACGGCAGGCGTCACCATCGCCATCGCCGATGCGATTTTCGAACGGGATCTTGAAACGCTCGGCGAGATCGCATTGGAAACACCGGTATCGACAGGTGCGTCCGGCCTCGGCCTCGGCCTTGCCCGCGCCCTCGTCCGCTCCGGCCGGATATCCTCCGGCGGTGCAACGACGGCGGACGCCATTCGCCCCGTCGGCGGGCTGTCCGCGATCGTTGCCGGCAGTTGTTCCAAGGCGACGCTGCGCCAACTCGACGTCGCCGAACGGTCGATGCCCGTGCTGCGGCTCGATCCGGAGCGGCTGCTTGCCGGCCCGGATGAGATCGCCACGGCGATTTCCTGGGCCGGAGACAGAATCTCCGCCGGTCCTGTGGTGATCGCCGCAAGTGCCGAGCCGGAGACCGTGTCCCGGCTGCAATCGCTCTATGGACGAGAAGCCTCCGGCCACGCGATCGAGACCGCGACCTCGATCATCACAGCCGAACTGGTGCAGAGAGGCGTGCGGCGCCTTGTGATCGCAGGCGGTGAAACCTCAGGGGCCGCGGTCGATAGGCTCGCCATTCCGGCATTTCTGATCGGCCCGGAGATTGCGCCCGGCGTGCCGGTGTTGCGCACGGTCGGCAATGCCCAGGGCGATATGCTTCTGGCGTTGAAATCAGGAAACTTCGGAGGCGAAGATTTCTTTACGGCAGCGCTGGCGATGATGCGCTGACAGGATCTGGGGTCGATGAATATCGATCGGCTCTAGCATAAGATGCGGTGGTCCATGGCAGCAAAGCCATAAGATACTGCTTGAACCATGGCCTTCAGACGATCTGCCCGCCGGCGCTCCGGCAGACTGGCGGGCACGACATGAAGGACGCCCCCATGCAAGCAAGTCAGATCGAAATCGTCCCATTCGGCCCCGACCATCTGGAAGCCGCCGTCGCGCTTTCCCGACAGGCGGGCTGGCCGCACCGGACGGAAGACTGGCAGCTGGCGCTCGCCCTGAGCGAGGGGATGGTGGCGATCGAGGACGGCAAGGTCGTCGGCACCGTGCTCGTCACGCCATACAAGGGCGATTGTGCAACTATTAACATGGTCATCGTCGACGAGACGATGCGCGGTCGAGGCCTCGGCCGCAGACTGATGGACGCCGCACTGCTGACCGCCGGTGGCCGACCGCTGAGGCTGGTGGCGACGACGGCAGGCCTGCCGCTTTACCAGAAGCTTGGCTTCCGCGAGACGGGAACCGTGCTTCAGCACCAAGGCCTTGCCGGAGAAATCGCTGCCCCGGCGGAAACGGAAGCAGCCACCGCCGCCGATCTCCCTGCCATCGCGACACTCGATCGCCTGGCCTTCGGCGCCGATCGAGAAGGACTGCTCTCTTATTTCGCCGGGATCGGCGAATTCGCCGTCATTCGCAGCGACAGCCGCATTTCCGGCTTCGCCTGCCTGCGTCCTTTCGGCCGCGGCGAAGTGATCGGACCCGTGGTGGCCGCCGACCTTAGCAAAGCCAAGACACTCATCGAACATTTCATCGCCAGGCGGCCCGGACGGTTCCTCAGGGTCGACACCACTGACGAGACCGGGCTCTCCCCATGGCTTGCCGAACAGGGGCTCGTCCATGTCGGCGGCGGCATCACGATGAGACAGCCGTTGGCCGACGCCGCCGCCAATCCGACCGCCACCACCTTTGCCCTCGCCAGCCAGGCACTCGGCTGATCCGGAGATCTTCATGTACAGCAATTCCCTCATCGAACTCGATCGCGCCCACCTCATTCATCCGGTCGCTTCCTATCGCGGCCATGAAAAGCTTGGCGTGCGCGTGCTGGCCTCGGCCAAAGGCGCCACGGTCACCGACGCATCGGGCAAGCAGCTGATCGACGGCTTCGCCGGCCTCTGGTGCGTCAATGCCGGTTACGGCCACGAAAGCATCGTCGAGGCGGCGGCCCGGCAGATGCGCGAGCTTCCCTATGCGACGGCCTATTTCGGCCTCGGCTCCGAGCCCGCGATCCGGCTTGCCGGCGAACTCGCCGACCGCGCGCCGGGCGATCTCAACCACGTCTATTTCACGCTCGGCGGCTCCGATGCGGTGGACAGCACGGTCCGCTTCATCCGCTACTACTGGAATGCCCGAGGACAGCCTCAGCGCGATCAGTTCATCTCAGTCGAACAGGGCTATCACGGCTCCTCGACGGTCGGCGCGGGTTTGACCGCGCTGCCCGCCTTCCATGCCGGCTTCGGCCTTCCCTTCGACTGGCAGCATAAAATTCCGTCTCACTACGCCTATCGCAACCCGGCGAGCGACAGTCCGCAGGCAATCATCGACGCCTCGCTTGCCGCGCTGAGAAACAAGGTCGAGGCAATCGGGCCGGACCGCGTCGCCGCCTTCTATGTCGAGCCGATCCAGGGCTCGGGCGGCGTGCTGGTGCCGCCGAAAGGCTGGATGAAGGCCATGCGCGAATTCTGCCGCCAGCACGACATCCTGTTCGTGGCGGACGAGGTGATCACCGGCTTTGGCCGCACCGGCCCGCTTTTTGCCTGCAGCGAGGATGGGATAGTCCCCGATTTCATGACGACCGCCAAGGGCCTCACCTCCGGCTACGTCCCCATGGGCGCCGTCTTCATGTCCGATCACGTCTATGAAACGATTGCCGAGGGCGCGGGCGCTGCCGCCGTCGGCCACGGCTACACTTATTCGGCCCATCCCGTCAGCGCCGCGGTCGGGCTCGAAGTCCTGAAGCTTTACGAAAACGGCCTTCTCGAAAACGGCGTCCGGGCCGGCGCACGGCTGATGCAGGGCCTGGAGTCGCTGAGGGACCATCCGCTCGTCGGCGACGTCCGCGGCCGCGGCATGCTGGCGGCCGTCGAACTGGTGGTCGACAAGGTGAACAAGACACCGTTGCCGGCATCCGCCGAACCCGCCCGCCGCATCTTCGACCGCGCCTGGGAGAACGGCCTCGTCATTCGCGCCTTCGGCAATGGCGTGCTGGGTTATGCGCCGCCGCTCTGCTGCACCGAAACGGAGATAGACGCGATCGTCGAGCGCACCCGCATCACGCTGGACGAGACGCTGGAGGACCCGGATGTGCGCCGGGCGCTGCAGGCCTGAGAATATCGCGAAACGGTCAGATTCGGTATTTTCTGCCGCCTCATGACGCCTTTTCGGAGAATCCGGCGCGGTGCAGGTGACACACTGAAATCAACGAAAGGCCCGGATCCCGGCAATACGGGCCTTCGACACAAGAGCGGGACAACGATCCCGCCGACGGGAACAGAATATTCTTCTTCGACAAGCCGCGCTCCCACCGGAGCCGAACACTGGGGAATTCACGTGAGCAAGAGCCTTCCGGAATTCAAATATATGACCTTCGACGTCGTCGGCACGCTCATCGACTTCGAAGGCGGTCTCAAGACCTGCTTCGCCGAGATTGCGGCTGAGGTGGGAGGCGCAGTCGACGGCGAGCAGGCGCTCAGCCTCTACCGCGCGGCCCGCTACTCCGAGAATGCCGACCTCTTTCCCGACGACCTCGTGCGCGTCTACCTCGCGATCGCGCCGAAGCTCGGCCTGCCCGCCGACAAGAAATACGGCGAACGGCTGCGGGACTCGGCCAAGGGCTGGAAAGGTTTCGCAGACAGCGCCGCTGCGCTGGCAAAACTTTCGAAGGATTATCGCCTCGTGGCGATGACCAACGCCCGGCGCTGGGCATTCGATTTCTTCGAGAAGGAACTCGGCAATCCTTTTTATGCCGCCTTCACCGCGGATGATACGGGGACCGAGAAACCCGATCCCGAATTCTTCGAGAAGGTATTCGCCTACGTCGCCTCGGAAGGACATTCGAAGGACGACATCCTGCATGTCGCCCAGAGCCAGTACCACGATATCGGGATTTCCCGGAAACTCGGGCTGACCAATTGCTGGATCGAGCGGCGCCATGCCGAGAAGGGTTATGGCGGCACGATCGAGCCGGCCGAGTTCACCAAACCCGATTACCATTTCACGTCCATGGCAGGCCTTGCCGATGCCGTGGCCGCCGCGCGCGCCTAACTTTGAAAGCAGATCGGGCCTGCCCGCAACGGGCAGCCCGCCACACAAGAAAAGGGGAATGAGATGAACGACAAGATCACCAATTGGACCAGATCCGACGACGCCATGATCGAGACCGCCATCCGTCGTGGCGCGACCCGCCGCGAGCTGCTGCATATGATGCTCGCGGGCGGCGTGGCCATGTCAGCCGGCGGGCTCGTGCTTGGCCGCGCCGGCAAGGCACTCGCCGCCACGCCCGTTTCCGGCGGCGCGCTCAAGGCGGCCGGCTGGTCGTCCTCCACGGCCGATACGCTCGACCCCGCCAAGGCGTCGCTCTCCACCGACTATGTCCGGTGCTGCTCCTTCTATAACCGCCTGACTTTCCTCGACAAATCAGGCACGCCGCAGATGGAGCTTGCTGAAGCGATCGAATCCAAGGATGCGAAGACCTGGACGGTCAAGCTGAAGAAGGGCGTCACCTTCCACGACGGCAAGCCGCTGACCGCCGACGACGTGGTCTTCTCGCTGAAGCGTCATCTCGACCCCTCCGTCGGCTCGAAGGTCGCCAAGATCGCCGCCCAGATGACAGGCTTCAAGGTCGTGGACAAACAGACCGTCGAGATCACCCTTGCAGATCCGAATGCCGACCTGCCGACCATCCTGTCGATGCATCACTTCATGATCGTTTCCGACGGCACGACCGATTTCACCAAGGCCAACGGCACCGGCGCTTTTGTCAAGGAAGTGTTCGAGCCGGGCGTTCGCTCGGTCGGGATCAAGAACAAGAACTACTGGAAATCCGGCCCGAACGTCGATTCCTTCGAATATTTCGCGATCAGCGACGACAATGCCCGCGTCAACGCGCTGCTGTCGGGCGACATCCACCTTGCAGCGTCGATCAATCCGCGTTCTATGCGGCTCGTCGAGGCCCAGGGAGAGGGCTTCTTCCTGTCGAAAACCACCTCGGGCAACTATACCAACCTCAATATGCGGCTGGACATGGATCCCGGCAGCAAGCGCGACTTCGTCGAGGGCATGAAGTACCTCGTCAACCGCGAGCAGATCGTCAAGTCGGTGCTGCGCGGCCTCGGTGAAGTCGGCAACGACCAGCCGGTCTCCCCCGCCAACTTCTACCGCAATGCCGACCTGAAGCCGCGGGCCTTCGATCCCGACAAGGCGAAGTTCCATTTCGACAAGGCCGGCGTCCTTGGTCAGTCCATTCCGGTGATCGCTTCCGAGGCGGCCAACTCCTCGATCGACATGGCGATGATCATTCAGGCTTCAGGCGCCGAGATCGGACTGAAGCTCGATGTCCAGCGCGTTCCCTCCGACGGCTACTGGGACAATTACTGGCTCAAGGCGCCGATCCACTTCGGCAATATCAATCCTCGTCCGACGCCGGACATCCTGTTCTCGCTGCTCTACTCCTCTCAGGCCCCCTGGAACGAGAGCCAGTACAAGTCGGAGAAGTTCGACAAGATGCTGATCGAAGCGCGAGGCTCGCTCGACCAGGAGAAGCGCCGGGCGATCTACGACGAGATGCAGGTGATGATTGCCAACGAAGCCGGCACGATCATCCCGGCCTATCTCTCGAACGTCGATGCCACCGCCGCCAAGCTCAAGGGTCTGGAGCCCAACCCGCTCGGCGGCCAGATGGGATACGCCTTCGCGGAATACGTCTGGCTCGAAGCCTGATAAAATGAAGGAACCGGGGCTGCAGCCCAAGCCCCGGTTCTTCCGGAACTGAACTCGAAACGCAACAAGGAGGCGTCCGTGAACAACCAGGTCTTGTCCCTGGTGCTGAGCCGATTGCTCATCGCCCTGATCACCCTGGTGATCGTCTCCTTCGCCGTCTTCTTCGCGACAACGCTGCTGCCCGGAGATACAGCGACCATCCTGCTCGGTCAGGCCGCCACGCCGGAAGCCGTCGAAGGCCTGCGCAAGGCCATGCATCTCGACGAGCCGGCCCTCTTCCGCTTCCTGCGCTGGGTCGTCGGGTTGCTGCAAGGCGATCTCGGCACGTCCTACGCCAACGAAATGCCGGTTACTGCGCTCATTGCCGGCCGCTTCGTCAACACGCTGAAACTTGCCGGCGTCACCGCGCTCTTCTCCGTGCCGATCGCGCTCACGCTCGGGATTACCTCCGCCATGCTGCGCGGTACGGTTTACGACCGGGTCGTCACGGTGATCACGATCGGCGTCATCTCCGTGCCGGAGTTCATGGTCGCGACCTCCGCCGCGCTGATCTTCGCCGTCTATCTGAAATGGCTGCCGGCGCTCTCCCTGGCCAATGAGGTCCATAGCCTGAGCGACATCTTGCGCGTCTATGCCATGCCGGTGATCACGCTGACCTTCGTCGTCTCAGCCCAGATGATCCGCATGACCCGCGCCGCTGTGATCGAGACGCTCGCCACGCCCTATGTCGAGATGGCCCTGCTCAAGGGCGCTTCGCGGCCGCGCATCGTCTTTCGCCATGCATTGCCGAATGCGCTCGGCCCGATCGTCAATGCCGTCGCCCTTTCGCTGTCCTATCTGCTTGGAGGCGTCATCATCGTCGAGACCATTTTCAATTATCCCGGCATCGCCAAGCTGATGCTGGATGGCGTAGCCACCCGCGACCTGCCGCTGATCCAAAGCTGCGCGATGATCTTCTGCCTTGGCTATCTGCTCTTGATCACCATCGCCGATATCATCGCCATCCTTTCCAACCCGAGGCTCCGATGACAATGACCAGCTCCGAGACCACGTCCGACCGGCTGTCCGGAACCCGGCTTGGCTATCGCTTCAACATCGTCGGCGCGATCGGCCTGACCGTGATCCTTTCCTGGGCGCTCGTCGCGATCTTCGCGCCTTGGATCATCCCCTACCCCGTCGGCGAGATCGTCGATCTCGACTATTTCGGCCCGATGAGCCGGGAACTCTGGCTCGGCTCCGATTATCTCGGCCGCGACATGCTCTCGCGGATCCTGATGGGCGCGCGTTATACGGTCGGCATCTCGCTGGCGGCGGTCACGATCGCCTGTTTCAGCGGCGTGGTGCTCGGCATGATCGCAGCGGTCGCCGGCGGCTGGCTCGACACGATCCTCAGCCGCTTCCTCGACGCCCTCAATTCCATTCCGAGCAAGCTGTTCGGCCTGGTGGTCGTTGCTGCCGTCGGCTCTTCGGTCCCGGTTCTGATCCTGACGCTGTCGGTGATCTACATCCCCGGCGCCTACCGCTTCGCGCGGGCGCTCGCCGTCAACATCAATGCGATGGATTTCATCACCGTCGCGCGCATCCGCGGCGAAAGCACCCTCTATCTCATTCGCTCCGAAATCCTGCCCAACATTGTCGGGCCGGTGCTTGCCGATCTCGGCATCCGCTTCGTCTTCATCGTTCTGCTGCTCTCCGGGCTTTCCTTCCTCGGCCTCGGCGTCCAGCCGCCCTATGCCGATTGGGGCGCTCTCGTGCGCGAAAACATCGGCGGCCTGCCCTTCGGTGCGCCGGCGGTGATGTTTCCCTCGCTTGCCATCGCCAGCCTGACGATCAGCATCAACCTGCTGATCGACAACCTGCCGCAGAAGATCCGCGACCGGAGTGCGTCATGAGCAATTTCATCGAAATCCGTGACCTGAAAGTCGAGGCCACCACCGATTCCGGCCGGCGCGTCGAGATCATCAAGGGTGTCAGCCTCGACGTTGCCGAGGGTGAGATCGTCGCGCTGATCGGCGAGAGCGGCTCGGGCAAGACAACCATCGCGCTGACCCTGATGGGCCATACCCGCGCGGGCTGTCGCATCTCCGGCGGCAGCGTTTCGGTCGGCGGCAAGGATATGGTCAGGCTCAGCGAAAAGCAGCGCGCCAAGGTGCGCGGCACCGAAGTCGCCTACGTCCCGCAATCGGCCGCCGCCGCCTTCAACCCGGCCACGACGATCATGGATCAGGTGATCGAAGTCACGCGTATTCATCAGCTTATGTCACCGGACGAGGCGCGTGCCCGGGCCGTCGAGCTCTTCCGGGCGCTGTCGCTGCCGGAACCCGAGACGATCGGCAGCCGTTATCCGCACCAGGTTTCCGGCGGCCAGTTGCAGCGTCTGGCCGCCGCCATGGCGCTGATCGGCGATCCGACCCTCGTCATCTTCGACGAGCCGACGACGGCGCTCGACGTGACCACCCAGATCGAAGTGCTGCGCGCGTTCAAATCGGTGATGAAAAAGGGCGGCATATCGGGCGTCTACGTCTCGCACGACCTTGCCGTCGTCGCCCAGATCGCCGACCGCATCGTGGTCTTGAAGGGCGGGGAGACCCAGGAAACAGGCACCACCGAAGAGATCCTCAACCATGCGAAGCACCCCTATACCAGAGAGCTGCTCGCAGCCTTCGAACCGAAACTGCGCGCCGCAGCAGCCCCCATCGAGCGCGAGACGGCGCCGCTTCTGAAGATCGAAGATCTCGTCGCGGGCTACGGGCAGCGCCAGGCCGATGGCCTCCCGCTTGTTCGTGCGGTCGAGCATGTGAGCTTGAAGGTGGAGAAAGGCCGCAATCTCGGCATCATCGGAGAATCCGGTTGCGGCAAGTCGACGCTCGCCCGCACCATCGCCGGCATCCTGCCGGCCGCGGTCGGCAAGATCGTCTTCGACGGCACGGAGTTGCGCCGCAACGCCCGCGAGCGCTCGCGCGATCAGTTGCGCGAGATGCAGATCGTCTTCCAATATGCCGACACCGCCCTTAACCCGGCAAAATCGGTGGAGGACATCCTTGCCCGGCCGCTGGTCTTTTACCACCGCATGGATCGACAAGCGCGACATGCCCGCATCGATCAATTGCTCGACATGGTGCGCCTGCCCCGCAATCTGCGCCATCGCCGGCCGGGAGAACTTTCGGGCGGGCAGAAGCAGCGCGTCAACTTCGCCCGGGCGCTCGCCGCCGATCCGAAGCTGATCCTCTGCGACGAGATCACCTCGGCGCTCGACACGGTGGTCGCCGCCGCGGTCATCGACCTGCTCAAGGAGTTGCAGCGCGAACTCGGCCTTTCCTACATCTTCATCAGCCACGATCTCTCGGTGGTGGAGGCGATCTGCGACGAGATCGTCGTGATGTATGGAGGCCGGAAGGTCGAGCAAATCACGTCCTCGACAGTGAACGCGCCGCAACATCCCTATTCGCAACTGCTCTTCTCATCGGTGCCGACACTCGATCCGGCCTGGCTCGACGGCCTTCAGCAGGATCCGGAACTGGTGCGTGCCTATTGCCGGCACTGAGCGCCGATTCTGCTTCGAGAGGACGGTGCCGGCCAGATCCAGCGCCCACCCGGTCAGGTCGTGTTGAAACGCCTGGGCTCCAAGGCACGAGATCTGCAAGTGGCAGCGAATATGGCTTTGGAAAACAAGCCCGAAATTCTGTCGCAAGTCCTTCCAACCAGTATGAAGCTTTCCATTATGGGGAGAACAACCTGCGACAGAGAGACTCGGTAGCTGCGCAGGACCGATGGATCGGATAGATGATGCAGTTGTGTGAGGTCGGTCCGGAACCCTGAAAGATTGCGTTGGGATACTCGGCCAAGGGGAGTTTGCGAACCACAGAACATGCAGTCGTCATTCAGGAGCGTAGCTCCGCCGCGGTCCTTCTCGCCGGCTAAAGCGGAAACAAGGTGGTGAGCGGCATGTGGGCCTTGATGATCGGTGACTTCAGCACGACGAAGCTGAAATATTTGTCGATGCCGACGTCCATGTCGGTGAGGCGCTCCATGATCGTCTGGTATTCGTCGATCCCGGCGGTGACGAATTTCAAGAGATAATCGTAGCCGCCTGAAACCAGATGGCATTCGATCACCTGATCGACCTTCTCGATCGCCGCCAGGAAGCGGGCAAAGTCGATCTGCCGGTGGTTCTTCAGGGTGATCTCGGTGAAAACAGTCAGCGTCTGCCCCAGTTTGCTGACGTTGATCTGGGCCGAATAGCCTTCGATATAGCCTTCCGACTGCAGCTTCTTCACCCGCATCAGGCAGGGGCTCGGCGACAGATTGACCAGTTCGGCGAGCTCCACATTGGTGACGCGGCCATTCTTCTGCAGCTCGTAGAGAATTTTTACGTCGATCCGGTCGAGTTTCATCGCACGCCTTCGCTGCTTGAGATCGCCAACGACGCAGCAGATTATGCCGCGACTTTCAACACCGACCTTAACACATAGGGAAGAGCTGTCGACCATGTTGCGGGACGGGCCGAAGCACAAACGGCTGCAGGTCTCCCCACAAGACGGAATCTTCTGCTGCCGCCGGCTGATCTCCGGCAAAGGCGTGGCGGCGGATCCGCTAGACTAGCGCATAACCCCGAAAATCGATTCCGAATTTCGGAAAAGATTATGCGCAGATCCAGGTGATAGAGCGTCCTTTGCGCGTCTGAAAAGAAGCGCGGCGCTCTAATGCCTGAAGTGGAGACCATCCCATGCCCGCACCGCTCAATCGCGTCGACACCACGCCGGAACTGCCCGCTGCTGCCGATGCGGTGGTGATCGGCGGCGGCATCGTCGGCGTTTTCGCGGCCTATTATCTCGCCCGGCGGGGATTGAAGGTCGCCCTCGTCGAGAAGGGCCTTATCGGCGCCGAACAATCGAGCCGCAACTGGGGCTGGTGCCGCCAGCAGAACCGCGACGCCCGAGAATTGCCGATGTCGACCAAGAGCCTCGACCTGTGGGAGCGCTTCGCCACTGAGACCGGGGAGGAGACGGGCTTCCGTCGCTGCGGCCTCTTCTATCTGAGCAATAACGACGAGGAACTGTCCGGCTGGGCACGCTGGCGCGATTTCGCCCGCTCGGTCGGCGTCACAACGCACATGCTGAGCAGCGCCGAGGCGAGCGAACGCGGGCGTGCCACCGGCGTCTCATGGAAAGGCGGAGTGTTTTCGCCGACCGACGGCACGGCCGATCCGGCGAGTGCTGCGCCGGCCGTCGCGCGTGCGATCCTGAAACTCGGCGGCACGGTGCATCAGTCCTGTGCGGCCCGCGGCCTCGACGTCGAAGGCGGCAGGCTTTCCGGCGTCGTCACGGAGCATGGCACGATCCGGACGAAAATCGCGATCCTGGCCGGCGGCGCTTGGGCCTCCTCCTTCTGCCGCCAACTCGGCATTCGATTTCCGCAAGCCTCGATACGCTCCTCGATCCTCTCCGTATCCCCGGGCGCTAGCGGCCTGCCGGATGCCCTGCATACATCAGCGGTGTCGGTGACGCGACGCCGCGATGGCGGCCATACGCTGGCGATCAGCGGCCGCGCCCGCGTCGATCCGACGCCACAGCAGTTCCTCTTCGCGCGGCAGTTCCTGCCGATGTTCGCCCGGCGCTGGCGCAGTCTCAAACCAGGCGGGTTGGAGGGCTTTCGCTCGGGTCACGAATCTCTGGCACGCTGGCGGCTCGACAGACCGACGCCGATGGAGCGCATGCGCATCCTCGATCCGCTGGTCGACGAGGCGACCGTTGCGCTGACGCATGCACGGGCGCTTGAGCTTCTGCCTGCTTTGAAGGAGACCAAGATCGCAGCGTCCTGGGCGGGCTATATCGACAGCACGCCGGACGGCGTGCCGGGGATCGGCGAGATCGCCAGCTTGCCCGGCTTCATCCTTGCTGCGGGCTTCAGCGGCCACGGCTTCGGCATCGGGCCGGGCGCCGGCCATCTGATTGCCGATATCGTCACAGGCGACGAGCCGATCGTCGATCCCAGGCCCTACCATCCCGACCGCTTCGGGGGATCCGCCTGGGGCAAAGTGGCCGATTTCTAAACGGCTCGGCCACCCCGGCTCGGACCTCGGCGGTGGCAGAAATCATCCCTGTCCGGATCGCAGCATATACAGGAACCATAACCATTGGCCTGAAAGCGGCGATGGCAGGCACGCGTTACGCTTGGGCAATCACCTCCGGCGAGATTCCCGAAGTCATCCCTCACGAGACCAGCGACATCGGCCGGCGGACTGCGGGCGACGCCCTCCCGCCATCGGCAGTCTGAAAGTGCGAAATTCTTTCGTTCAAGACTTCGACCTGTTGCCGAAGCCGGTGAATCTCCGCGGTGTTTTCCTCCACCATCGCAGCATTGTGCTGGGTAATGTGCTCGACATCACGAACGGCGTTGTTGACCTCGTCGATGCCCTTGTATTGCGTGGTCGTGGAAGCTGAGATGACCTGCACCAGCCCGTTGATCGAGGTGAAGTGTTCCATGATGGCCGACAGCGCCTGGCCGGTCTCCTCGACGAGCGTGACGCCCGCGCCGACCTGCGATGCGCTGGTGGAGATGAGATCCTTGATCTCGCGGGCAGCCTTGGCGCAACGCTGAGCAAGCTCGCGCACTTCCTGAGCAACCACGGCAAAGCCTCTGCCGGCCTCTCCTGCGCGTGCCGCCTCGACGCCGGCATTGAGGGCGAGGAGATTGGTCTGGAAGGCGATCTCGTCAATCACGCCGATGATGCTGCTGACTTTTTCGGAGGACCGGTTGATAGCGCCCATGGCATCGACGGCCTTGGCGACGACGGCCGCGGAATGCTCCGCCTGGCGGTGCGCCTCGGCGACCGAAAGCGACGTCTGGCGCGCGTTTTCGGCTGTCGTCCGCACGCTGGCTGTGAGTTCGCCGAGCACCCGCGAACTCTCCTCGAGGGAGGCCGCCTGCTGTTCCGTGCGGCGGGCCAGATCGTCGGCGGCGCCGGAAAGATTGGTGCTGCCCTCGGCGATCTCGTAGGTCGAGTTGCGAACCTCGGCGACCGTCAGGCGCAACGCGTCGATGGCGTGATTGTAGGTGCGGGCCATGGCTACATAATCGGCGGCCAGATCCTCGCTCATCTCTGCGGCGAGATTGCCATTGGCGAGCTTGCCGAGCATATCGGACAGAGCGTTCAAAGCCTCGCTCTGTTCCGCCTCGATGCGCGCCTGTTCGGCGGCGCGGCGGCCCTGCTCCAATTCGTCCCGCGCCCTGTTTGCTTCGGCAAGCTCTTCCAGCCTGGTCTTCTCCAGCGCCTGGTCGCGGAAGACAGTCACGGACCGGATCATGTCGCCGATCTCGTCGCCGCGCTTGCCGTCACCGATGGAGATGTTCAGATCGCCGTCGGCAAGTCTCATCATCGTCTGGGTGATCCGCTTCAGCGGCCCGCGCAGCGTTTCGATCAGCATGAGGCCGCCGATGATCGCAAGCACCGTGCCTGCAATCATTGCCGCAAGCGACATTGTCGCCGAACGCTGGCTGATTTCCTTGCCGCTCTCCTGTGCCGTGCTGACGAACTGCTCGAGCGTGTGGCTCGCATCGGCCACCAGTGCGGTCGCCGCCTCCTTGTCCGCGCGCCACCGGTCGGCGATCGATATCAGAAGCGAACTATCCTTTTCGATCGAGGCAAGGGACGGCTCGATCTTCTTGGCAAGATCCTGCAAGGCGGCGTTTTTCCCGCTCAAGGGTACGAGCTGTGCAGCGCTTTCACGCAGCGCCTTGAGATCGGCGAGAACGGCATCCCGCGCCTCGGCATCGACTCGCCTGTTCAGTTCGCTTAAGTGCAGGCGCAGGTCGTCAATCGATTTGAATGCGGTATTGACGATCGCCACCATCGAGCGAAGGGTGGCGATGCTCGCATCCATGCCGACAAAGCGCTCGATCGCAGTATCCGCATTCCCAGAGGCAAGCTTTCCAAACTTCTCCTCGAAGCCCTGCAGTTCCTGGTCGACAGGCGCGTAGCTGTCGAGCGTAAGGCTGGCGCTGTCCTTGGCTATCGCGGCGAGCTTGTCCAATACCGGCTTCAGCGCGACAAGCTGGCTTTTGGCCTTGTCGGAGGCGAGCGCGGCGCTGCCGCCGGCCTCCTTGACGAGCGGCGGCAGGAGGCTGCCGAGAGCGCCGGTGATATCCGCGGGGGCGGTGGCCTGCGCGGTCGCCTTGCGCAACTTTGCAATGCGTTGCGCGAGATTCTTGTAGACTGAAGCATCGAGAAGAAGCGCCCGGACGAAGGTCTCCTTGCCATTCGCCTGATCCTGGAGAACGTCGAGCTGTTTGCGCGCCGTCTGGCTTTCCTTGAACAGCCCGGCCACCGCGTCGTCGATCGCCTGTTCGGTATTTACACGCTCCTGTGACACGGCCCAAAGCGCATCGGCGCCGCCCTGCATCTTAGCCCCGAGTTCGCGCACGGCAGCAATCTGCTGCTTCTGCGCCGGATCGATCAACATGGCATCAAGCGTCGCCGCTCCCTTCTGCTGATCGGAGATGCTGGCGATCAATCGTTCGCGCGTGGCCGATATCGGGAGATCGGTAAAGGCCGCCAGAGAGGATCGCAGCTGTTGAAAACTGGAAAGGGTTTCGATCGTCTGCCGGGTCAGGGTCATCTGGCCATTGAGCGTACCGGCGGTGAAATAACCGAAAAGACCGATGCCGGCGATGAGGATGACCAGAGGCACCACGAAGAAGAGGACTTTGGTCACGATCCGCATACGCTGCAACAGTCGATCAATCAGCGCCATAAACTAGCCCCCGCCCCAGGAAATTGGCTCATTCTCCGGCGCGACCCCTCCCCTTGGCCTGCAGCAGTCGTTGATCGCGCCAGGCCATCACCGTAGTCACAACTGTTAAAAAAATGGTCAATGGTGTCGAGTTTAATCGAAGCCTGCGATATGCCGACGAGGGCGCATTTTCCGCGCTCCCGTCTTGCCGCTCAGCCGATGGCCATCGGGCTTGCATTGCCGCCGGAACCCGCCGTCGCTCACGCCACCCTTGAAGAGGTTAGGCTAACTCCGGTTCTCCAAGCGATTTGTTCTGCGCCACTCTTCGTATTCTCCGCGGGCATCGTCATGCAGAGGATAGTAGCGCTGCAACGACCCTCCCTCCATGAGCTTCACGCGTGAGAACTCCTCCCAATCGTGATGCTTTTGCGACTCTTCGATTACCTTCGAGGCCATTGCGACGGGAAGCACCACCACCCCGTCATCGTCGGCGACGATGATGTCGCCGGGGATTACCGTGACACCGCCGCAGGCAATCGGAACGTTGACGGCATTGGGATAGATGCTGGTCTGCACATGGTAGTTGGGAGTCCAGCCACGCAGCCATAGGGGGAGATCTAGCTTCTCGACATTGGGCCGATCGCGCATGCACCCGTCGATTACGATGCCAGCGCCGCCCCTGCCTTTGAAATAGGTCGACATCATATCGCCAAAGACCCCCGAACTCATGTCGCCGCGCGCGTCGACCACGACCACATCGCCCTCCTGCGCGTGATAGAGCACGTGCCGGTGCAACTGCGTCTCCGGATCGGCATATTCTCCCTCGGTGAAGAGATCCGGCCGCTGCGGCATGAACTGGAGCGTCAGCGCCGGCCCGACGATCGACTTCCCGTGGTTCTGCGCCACGGGACCCACCATGTGCGGATTGCGGAAACCCATGTGGCCAAGCGTGCCGGCAACCGTCGCGGCGCCGATTTCCTTCAGTGCGTCGATCAGCTCTTTGGGCGGACGGGTAATGTCGGGAGTATGCGTCATTTCAATCTCCGCTGGATGAAACTACCAGTTCGTAACCGAACCGTCGCGGCGCTTCAGGTGAGGCGCTTCCCAGAAACGAAAGCTCTCCGCCTTGACCGCCTCTTCGTTGACCTCGACGCCGAGCCCCGGCAGATCGCTGACCGGATAGTCAGGTCCGTCGAGCCGTGGCTGCACGGGGAAGAAGTCGGAATTGTCGAAGCCCAGCTTTGTTTCGGGCACCCTGGTCTCAAGCCAAGCGAAATTCGGCACCGCGGCGGCGAGATGGATGGTCGCGGCCGTGCAGACTGGGCCAAGAGGATTGTGCGGCATCAGGTCCACATAATGCGCCTCGCTCCAGCCAGCCACCTTCATCGCTTCGGTGAGCCCGCCAACATTGCAAACATCGAGCCGGTTGAACTGATGGATGCCGCGCTCGATGTAGGGCAGGAACTGCCACTTGCTGGCAAATTCCTCGCCGATGGCGAACGGGATGTCGGTCATCGTGCGCAGGGATTCGTAGGCCTCCGGTGTCTCGTCCCGTATCGGCTCCTCGAGGAAATCAAGCACGCCACGGCCGAGTTTGTTGCAGAAGCTCGCCGCCTCTGCCACCGACAACCGGTGGTGATAGTCGATGCCGAGGACGACGTCGTCGCCCAGCGCCTCGCGCGCCTTGTTCAGCATCGTTGCGGTAACGCCGATCGATTCGCGCGGCTCGAAGATGTCCTTGCTGTTTTGCCCGATGGGAAAGAAGCGGATCGCCTGCCACCCCTGTGCGCGTAGTTCGCGGGCTCGTTCGATCGCAACGACGCCCTCAGCCTCGTCACCGGTCGAGGCGAAGGTAGGAATTCGGTCGCGCTGCTTGCCGCCCAGCAGTTCGTAGGCCGGCACCCCCAGCGCCTTGCCCTTGATGTCGTGAAGGGCGATGTCGATGGCGGAAATCGCCGCCTGCAGAACGCGCCCGCCTTCGAAATATTGGCTGCGATAGGCTTCTTGCCAGATCCGACCAATCTGCATCGGATCGCGGCCGATGAGAAACTCCCGATAGTGCTCGATCGCGCCAACCACGGCCTTCTCGCGACCGCTCAAGCCGCTCTCGCCCCATCCGAAGACGCCCTCGTCGGTCTCGACCTTGACGAGCATCTGGTTGCGTGTTCCCACCCATACTGGATAGGGCTTGATAGCGGTGATTTTAAGCTTCGTGGTCATCCACACCCTCATTCCGGACGTATCGACTCTGTCTCAGTGGGCCTTGAGGGCCATTTCTGTTTCGCCGTCGAACAAATGCATTCGCTCCTGGTCGAACTCGAGCCAAATCATTTCGTCCGGCGCGACGGCAATGGTCGGCGGCACGCTGACGTTGACGATTGCGCCGGACAGGAACGCTTGTACGAAGGTGACGTCTCCCGTTGGCTCCACCGTGTAGGCCTTGGCGGGTATGCTTCCAGGCACTGCACTCTTGTGCAGTTTGATCGTCGAGTGACGTGCGCCGAGCACGACCTTCTTGGTGGTCGCCCTCGCGACCTTCTGGGCATTGTGTGGCGAGAGCTCGAGGCTCCAGCCCTCCGCGCTGGTCAACACAGTATTGCCGCCCACCGTGGATGCCTCCAGCGGAACAAGGCTCATCGCCGGGCTGCCGACGAAGCTGGCGACGAACATGTTCACCGGATGGGCAAAGACCTGCGCCGGTGAATCGTATTGCTGCAGGTAGCCGCCGTTCATCACCGCCATCCTGTCCGCCATGGTCACGGCTTCGAGTTGGTCGTGCGTCACATAAATGATCGTTGCCTTGAGGTCCTGATGGAAGCGCTTGATCTCCGACCGCATCTGCACGCGCAGCTTTGCATCGAGGTTGGAGAGTGGTTCATCCATCAGGAATACCGCCGGATCGCGAACGAGAGCGCGGCCCAGGGCCACGCGCTGCTGTTGTCCGCCCGAAAGTTCGCGCGGCTTGCGCTCGAGCAGCTGCGTCATGTCGAGCACTCGCGCTGCTTCCTTGACCTTCCTGTCGATCTCGTCCCTTGGCAGTTTGCGCATCTGCAGCGGGAACGCCAGATTTTTATAGACCGATTTTTGCGGATAGAGCGCGTAGTTCTGGAACACCATTGCGATGTCCCGGTCCTTGGGGTCCAGGTCATTGACCACCCGGTCGCCGATGACGATGTCGCCCGATGTGATGGGGATCAGCCCCGCTACAAGATTGAGCGTGGTTGTTTTGCCGCAGCCTGAAGGGCCGACGAGCGCAACGAATTCGCCGTCGTTGACCGTCAGCGAAACGTCGTTGACAGCTTTGAAGCTGCCATAGGTCTTGACAAGATCTTTGAGGACCACGTGGGCCACCGGCAACTCCCTAGTGCTTGACTGCACCTTCCGTGAGGGCGCGTACGAAGTATCGTTGCAGGACGAGGAACAGCACCACGACGGGCACGCTCATCATGAAGCTGGCGGCCATCAGGCCCGGAAAGTCCGTCGTATTTTCGGAGAAGAAGCGCTGGATGCCGACCGGCAAGGTCAACTGCTCGTTCTTGGAGAGGAACGTGTAGGCGTAGATGTACTCGTTCCAAGCGCCGATGAAGGAGTAGATCGCCGTGGCGATGATTCCCGGCGCCGAGAGCGGCATCACGATCAGGAGAAAGGCCTGGAACCGCGTCGCTCCATCGATGCGCGCCGCCTGCTCGAGCTGCACCGGGATGTTGTCGTAGAAGCCCTTGAGGAGCCAGATTGCCAGCGGCAGGCCGAATGTGAGGTAGGTGAGAACGAGCGACCCATGCGTGTTCACCAGCCCGATCGCCCGCATCAGGATGAAGAGCGGTACGAGAAAGATCACCGCGGGGAACATGTTGCGAAGCAGGACGGCGAAGAACAGAAAGTTCCGGCCCGGGAAGGTGAAGCGCGAAAACGCATAGGCCGCAGGAACCGCCACGATCACCGAAAGGATGGTCGTAGCCATGGAGACGAAAAGGCTGTTCCAGAAGAAACGCAGGAAGTCCTGGCCGACGCTGTTTTGCGGGTCGAGCAGCTTCTGGTAGCTTGCCAGCGTGGGCTGGTCCGGCCACCACTGTGGCGGGAATTGCATGGCCGCGAAGCCGGACTTGATCGAGGTAATCAGCATCCAGATCATTGGCAATGCGGTGTAAAGCAGCATGAACACCAGGAAGATGCGTCCGCCCCACCGCCACCCATCGAAGCGCCTATGGCGACGCGCCTGGCCTTGACGAGCAGTCTGCGCAATTCTGCTCATTGGCTCGCGTCCTTCTGCTCATTGCCGCTCAGCGCCCGGACATAGAAGTAGCCGAGCGACATCAGGATCAGGAACAGCAGCACCGAATAGGCTGATGCCACCCCCCAGCGCTGACGTCCGAAGGCGAGCTCATAGATGTGGGTGATCCAGATATGCGATGCGTTCGACGGCCCGCCGCCGGTCATGATCCAGGGGATGATGAAAGAATTGAAGTTGGCCACGGCCAGCAGAAGGATCGTCACCGTCGAGACGTTTCTCAAGTGCGGAAAAGTGACGTGCCAGAATCGCTGCCATGCATTGGCTCCGTCGACCTTTGCGGCGCGCAGCAACTGGTCGGGAACCGTCTGCAGGCCAGCCATCATCATGATCATGGCAAACGGAAACTCCCGCCAGATATTGACGACGATCAGCGAGGGCAGCACCGTGCTGACGCTGTCGATGAAATTCGGCGGCCGATCGGCCCATCCGAGGCCGACCAGCACCGCGCCGATGATCCCGAAGTCCGAATGGTAGATCCACTTCCAGATATAGGACGCGGCGACCGCGCTGATGACCCAGGGAATGATCAGGATGGCGCGCAGGATGCCGCGGCCGACAAAATCCCGATGGAGCGCCAGGGCGCAGGCAAACCCCAGGACAAATGCGATGAAGGTGGATCCCAGTGTCCAGATTAGAGTGTTGGAGGTGACCTTCCAGAACACCGGACTTGTGAGGATGGCAGTGTAATTGTCGAAGCCGATAAAAATCTTGTCGCGGAGCTGCAGGCCGGGCGGTGTATTGAAGAACGACAGCTCGATCGTGTAGTAGATCGGATAGGCTATGACGATGAGCATCACGGCGATTGCAGGAAGCACGTACGCGTAGTCAGCGCGATGCTCCCAAATCTTTCGCAGGATGCCGGACCTATTGGGTTGAAGTCTTCGGCGAGCCTCTGCCTTGCCGATCAAGATCGTCACTGTAGCGTGCCCTTATTCTTGGGAACAACCGGCTGCACTCTCGGCGCAGCCGGTCAGGTCGTGGTCAGGCCTGGACTAGAGTCCGCCGTCCATCAGCTCTTTTACCTTCTTGGCCGCGTCGTCCGCTGCCTGGTCGACGGTCATGGCTCCGGTCAGGGCATTCTGCAGCATGTCTGGGACAATGATATTCATGATCTCGGGGGACTGCGGCAGCGCCGGGAACGGAATGCCGTATGGCAGCATCGAGGTCGTGACATCGAGGAACTTGATGTTATCAAGACGTTCCTTCATCCATTTGGTCTTGAAGCCGTTGAGGTTTCCCGGGTTCGAGCCGGCATAGGCCATCTTCAGCGACCATTCGGGGCTCGTCCACATGCAGATGATCGCCTTTGCAGCCGGCTCGTCCACCTTGCCGCCCTCGACATATTCGGGCTTCAGGATGTGAATGTTCGAGCCGCCAAACACGACGGCACGCTTGCCATCGGGGCCGGTCGGGATCAGGCCGTAGCGCATGTTGTCGATGACGGTCTGCGCCTTGTCCTTGTCGGTAGCCGTCGCTTTTTTCTGCAGGTCGAGCATGACGTTGTAGTCGGACGGGTGCGAGATCATCATGCCGAGCTGGCCAGCGAGGAAGAGGGGCTGGTTATCTGCCTGCTGGTTGGTGAGTGCCGAAACCGGAACCGACTTGTCGCGAACATACATATCGTAGGAGGCTTGCAGCGCCGCCTTGCTCTGCGGGCTATTGAGCTCGACCTGCTTATAGGTCGGGCTCGCGGTGGCTTCGTCGAAGACGCCGCCGCCATAGGCCCACAGCTGCGGCATGAAGCGATACGGCGTATTGCCGGCATTCTTGCGAGCCACGAGGCCGTAACCGGCAATGCCGAGCTTGTCGTGGATCTGTTTGGAATACTTGACGACATCGTCCCACGTTGCCGGAGCCTTGTCCGGATCGAGGCCTGCCCGCTTGAAGATATCGGCGTTCCAGATGAACGCCATCGTCTCGTTGTTGGTGGGAATGCCGTAGGTCACGTCCTCCCAGGTCACGGCCTTCATTGCGCCCGGCCAGAAGTCCTCGGTCGAATACCCGACATCCTCGGGTTTGAGCGGCTGCAGATAGCCTTTTGAGGCGAACTCGGTGCCGCCCAGGATTTGCAGGCGGACCGCCATGGGCGCTGCATTACCAAGGAGCGCGGTCCGGAACTTGTCCAGAAGGTCGTTATAGGTGAGGGCTTGTTCCTCAAGCTGGATATTTGGATAGGTTTTGCGGAAGGTCTCGAAGAACTCCTTGTAATACTGGCGCAGGAGGTCGGGGTCGCCCTCGAACACGCCCTGATACCAGAAAGTCAGTCGCCCCTTGTAGTCGAGCGGGGTGACCTTGGCGCAATCGCCCGCCGTGTCAAAATCCTGCGTGCCGGCAATGGAGCGCACATATTCCGGCGACCACTTGCTCAAGTCGACCGGCGCACCCAGCGCAGACGCGGACATCAACGATACCATCAAAGCAGTAGAGACAGTGCCGCGCAGGACGGCACCGCCGAGTGAAATCCTCGTCATAGGTATCCTCCAGGTTCTCTCCCATGCCGCTCTGCGTCGAGGCGAGCGGTCTTTGCTCGCGGCCGCGGGACATTTACGGCCAAATGTATCCTTTCGAGCTTATCATACGTTTTCAGATCATAGATTGCCTGTCAACTAGCGAAATCGTACATTGTTTATGGAAAGATCGCGTGATATCCGAGCAATATGTGTATTTATTGGGGACAGCCTTGGCCGAAACAAGCGATTTTAAAGCGCAGCCGCCCGAAGGGATTGACGCTATCGGGGCCTCCAGCGAGGGTGCCTCGCTTTATCAACTGATCAGGGAAGACATCATCGAGGGGCGGCTCGCTGCCAACGAACGGCTTGTGGTCACCGATCTCGCTCGGCGCCACGGCACTTCGACCAACCCCGTGCGCGAGGCTCTGCAACTGTTGCGCGGAGAGGGCTTCGTCACCTTCGTTCCCAACCGCGGAGCGCGCGTCCGGCCCATCGATCAGGATTTTGTTCGGGACATCTACGAGATCGGAGTCTTGATCGAGCCGGCCCTGACGCGATGGTTCGTGAATATGGCCACCGTCGAGGACATTGCCGAACTCGAACGCATCCAAGGCCTGATTGAAGAGAACGACTTCGCCGACACGTTGAGGCACAGCGAGCTGGACACCGCCTTTCACACCATAATGTACCAAAGGCACTACAACCGCCACGCCGCCGAGCTTTGGTGGAAGCATCGCGAAGTGCTTCGAGCCGTGAGCCGGCGTTTCAACTTCACGCTCGCCCGGCGTGCCGCGATCCTGAGCGAGCATCGCGAACTCATTGCGCATGTAAAAGCGGGAAACGCCAACGAGGCAGGCGAACTCATTGCACGCCATGTCGAAGGCTCCGGCCGGCACATCCTCGAACACATGCGGGCGCGGAACGCGGCTCGGGCAGGATAGACTGCAAGGCCCGGGAATATCGTTCTCCCGGCCAATTCAGACAAAGGCAATTGAGATGAAAATCACCAGCGTTCGGCCGTGGTTAATCAGATCCGATGCTTCTTATTGGGGAGAGTTTCTGTTCGTCGAAGTGACAACCGACGAGGGGGTGAGCGGCTGGGGAGAGATCACCACCACGACAAGGCTCGCCAACCGCGCCCTCTGCACGATGCTGCGGCAGATCGGTGCCGCGGTAACAGGCGAGGACCCGGCGCGTATCGAATATCTTTGGCACAAGATATTCCGCAGCTTCACCTATATGGGCAGTCGCGGCGCCGCAGTCGAATGCGTAAGCGCCATCGACATCGCCCTTTGGGACATCCGAGGCAAAGTTCTTGGTAAGCCGATTTACGAGCTGTTGGGCGGACCGGTACGCGATGAAATCGCGCTCTACACCCATCCCAACCAGGCCAAATTTACCAGCAAGGAGGCTGTGGTCCGCGAAATTAGAGACATCGTCGAGTCCGGCCACACGGCGCTCAAGTTCGATCCTTTTCCCCACCAGGGCCGCACCGCCGATGGCCAGTCCCGCGAACAGCGGGACGGCTACCTTGATGGCAGCATGACCCGCAAGGACGAGCGCGAGGCCGCCGAACTCACGTCACTCATCCGCGAAACGGCGGGCTCTGATGTCGACATTCTCATCGATGCGCATGGCCGCTTCGACGTTCCCACCGCCATTCGCCTCTGTCGGAGCCTCGAGGAAGCCGGTCAGATCGACTGGTTCGAGGAGCCCTGCCCGCCCGAGAGCCTCAACGCCCTCAAGCAGGTCCGGGAGAAGGTCAGTGCCGCGATCTCGTGGGGCGAGCGCGGCCACACGAAGTGGGATTTCGTGCCGGTGCTCGAAAACAAGCTCGCCGACTACATCATGCCTGACGTCACCTGGACCGGCGGCATTACCGAACTCAAGAAGATTTCTGCCCTGTGCGAAGCCTACTACATCCCGGTCTCGCCGCACGACGCCGCAGGACCGATCAACGCGGTTGCAGGAGCACAGGTGATGATGACCGTTCCCAACTTCTACAAACTCGAAACCTCGGAGTGGAACCTGGGCAAATACGATCACCTCATCGACAGGCCACTCGATGTTTCGAACGGCAGCCTCAAGCTTACACCGAGACCTGGTCTCGGCGTCGAAATGAACCGCGATTACCTTCAAAGCCACGAGATAGAGCTGGATTAACAACGCTCTATACCGCGCAGCCGTGCGCGGCGAACCCGCCGACAGAACGAGGATAAATCATGCCAGAGGCAGATGAAGCCGACGAAGCGCTCAATCGGGTGAATACGCATTCCAAGCCGTCCGACCTTCGCATTACCGATATGCGGGTAGCCGAAATTGTCGGCGCGCCGTTCACCTCAGTGCTGCTCAAGATCTACACCAACCAGGGCATCGTCGGGCTTGGCGAGGTGCGCGACGGTGCCAGCGCCACCTACGCGCTGATGCTGAAGAGCCGGTTGCTTGGCGAGAATCCTTGCAACATCGACCGCCTGTTTCGCCGGATCAAGCAGTTCGGCGGGCACGGGCGGCAAGGCGGCGGTGTATCGGCGGTTGAAATCGCCTTGTGGGATCTTGCCGGCAAGGCCTATGGCGTCCCCATCTACCAGATGCTCGGCGGCCGGTTTCGGGAGAAAGTGCGCGTCTATTGCGACACCGACGCCACCGTGCCGAGCGGCACAGAGACCGGCAGGCGCCTCAAGCAACGCATGGAGCTGGGGTTCACCTTCCTCAAGATGGATCTGGGGCTGATGCAGATTGCGGATGTGCCCGGTGCGGTCGTGTCTCCTGCCGGCTCGCTTGAAGGATACCGTGACCACCCCGGCCGCGGCCCGCTGAAGACCATTGAAGAGCGCCGCATCCGCAACGCGGCATACGATGTGCATAACGTCCCGCACCCGTTTACCGGCCTCCACTTTTCCGACAAGGGCCTCGACTTCCTTGAGCAATACATTGCCGAGGTTCGTGAGGTCATCGGCATGGATATTCCGCTTGCCATCGACCACATCGGCCACATCTCAGTGCAGAACGGCATTCGCCTCGCCAGGCGTATCGAAAAATACGTGCCAGCCTGGCTCGAGGATGTGATCCCGTGGCAGTACACCGAGCAGTACCGACAGTTGCAGGACGCAACCACGGTGCCGATCTGCACCGGCGAGGACATATACCTCAAGGAGGGCTTCGAGCCCCTGCTCAAAAGCAGCGGCCTCTCCGTTATCCATCCGGACCTGCTCACCAGCGGGGGCATCCTCGAGACCAAGAAGATCGGCGATATGGCGCAGGACCATGGTGTCGCCATGGCTATCCACATGGCGGAAAGTCCGATCGCCGCAATGGCTGCCGCACATGTGGCGACCGCGACCGAAAATTTCATGGCGCTCGAATACCACTCTGTCGATGTCGACTGGTGGGACGATATCGTCACCGGCCTTCCCAAGCCGCTCGTGAAGGACGGCTTTATCACTGTTCCGGACAAGCCGGGCCTGGGAATTGACGACGTCGTCGACGAGGTGATCTCGCAGCATCTACAGCCGGGTGTCACCGGCATCTGGCAGCCCACGGATCACTGGGACGATGAATATTCCTGGGATCGCACCTGGAGCTGAGGCGAAAAGGAACCAAGATGAAGATCACCGATCTGCGATGCGCCGTTATCGGCAAACACCCGATCGTTCGCATCGTCACGGACGAGGGTCTCTATGGCTTGGGCGAAGTCGAGTTCACCAAGTCCTACCTCAAGCCCTGGGTGCTGCACTTCCGTGAGGCGCTGATCGGCGAGGACCCGACCGACGTCGAGAGAGTGATGCTGAAGATCCGCCAACGCGGCTCATTCAAGCCGTACGGTGCGGCGGTGAGCGCTATCGAGCATGCGCTGTGGGACATTGCCGGCAAGGCCGCGGGCGTGCCCGCCTATAAACTGCTCGGCGGCAAGGTGCGCGACAAGGTGCGCGTCTACAACGGCTCGATCCGCCGGAAACGCACGGGCGACCGGCCGGAAGATTACGCCGCTGACGTCAAATGGATGATGGAGCAGCCGCAGAACTTCTTCATGATCAAGCAAGGAATCTCGTTTCACTCCAACATGAAGGACACCATTGAGGGTTTCCACTACGGCGTGACGCAGCAGAAGGCCGGCTATCACGGCGCCATGGATCAGGGCATGATCAGCGAGCGCGGTTTCAACCACATGCTCGACTGCGTGATCGCGATGAAGGAAGTGCTGGGCGACAAGGTCAGCCTGGCGCTCGACTGCGGCCCGGGCTGGATGCTGCCCGATGCGATCAAATTCGCTCGCGCGGTCGAGAAGTACAATTTGATGTGGCTCGAGGACATGCTGACTGGCGACTATGTACCGTGGGTCAATCCGCAGGCCTATCGGGAACTGACAACCTCCACCTCCACGCCAATCCACACTGGTGAGCAGATCTACCTGCGGCACAATTTCAAGGAACTGATCGAGACGCAGGCGGTGCGCGTCATCGGCCCAGATCCAGCCGATATTGGCGGTATTGCCGAACTCAAATGGGTCGCCGAACACGCCTACATGCACTCGATCCTGATGGCACCGCACGGGGTCGCCAACGGCCTGCTAGGCCTCGGCGCGTTGATCAATGTCTGCGCCACCCTGCCCGCAAATTACATCGCGTTCGAATATCCGAGCGCCAGCGACCCCTGGTGGGAGGATCTGGTCGTCGGCTTGCCGCCGCAGATCGTGAAGGACAGCATGGTGGACCTACTGGAAGCGCCGGGGCTGGGGCTGGATATCGACGCCGAAGCGGCCAGGAGATATCTCAGGGAAGAGGATGCGGGCTTCTTCGACTGAATCTCCCTCCACCGGCATGACGTGAATCGCAGTAAGGCCCGCCGGTATGGGAAAGGAGATCGTGCTCCCCGCGGACCTGCAAGCAACTCCTCGCTGCGCTTGAGCAGCGGTCACCGATAACGGCCTGTAAGTACGACCTCGAGCCCGGCGACGGTCGCTCCAGACGAGGCAGATGAACACCAATCTCTTAGCAGTAAACCGCATCGTTGGGTCACCAGTGCGAATCCTGCCTGAAACTACCTTTCCAATCGTCTGTCCTCACGCCACCAATACCGTGTCGCGACGGGATCGCCGCCCGTCGCTCTGATAAGCCGAGGCATCGAGATTGAATCCCGGGAAGAGGACCTCTTTTCCGTCTCGAGTTAATCGAGACCTGCAAGACGCGGCCGAGGGCGCATTTTTTGCGCCCTCGTTTTGCTGCTCAGCCAATGGCCATCAGACTTGCATTGCCGCCGGCAGCCGCCGTGTTGATCGACGTCGACACCTCCTCCAGCAGCCAATTCAGGCAATAGGCCTCGGGGTCGCTTGCCAGTTCCTCGGTTGTCGCCGCCTGGACCAGCAGAAGCGGACCGGGCAGGTGAGCGATCTTCTGATTGACGGCCAGAACCCTTTCGCGATCGCCTTCCACGAGCGCGCCCGAGAACGGCCCGTCCTTTTCCCAATCCGATGTCCAGGAAATCCGGCCGGCGACAGCCGCCGGAAGGTCCGCCAGGACCGATTTGGATAGGGAACCCGCATCCACGACGATGCGGTTGCCGGTTGAAAGGGCTGCGGCGATCTGTCGATGAAGCCCGCCTTCCGTCTGCGGCACGATAAGAATACGGCCGCGGGGATGGAGCGCGTAGAGATTGCGCTCGCCGACCGGACCGGTGAGCTCGCGTTCGAGCCCGAGTGCCGAACGGCTCGCATATCCACGCGCCGCTTCCCCCTCACCCGGCAAGCCCTTCTTGTCGAGCCAGACAATATAGTCGCGAAGGGCGAGATCCGTGTGAACGGAGTCCTGCTGCGGCGGCACGGGCGCACGCTGCACCAGCCGGCCGATATAGAGCGGACCACCGGCCTTCGGCCCTGTGCCTGACAAGCCGCGACCACCGAAAGGCTGCACGCCGACGACCGCGCCGATGATGTTGCGGTTGACGTAGAGGTTTCCGGCCTTGATGCGACTGGTCACATGCGCGATCGTTTCATCAAGCCGAGTGTGAAGTCCGAATGTGAGGCCGTAACCCGATGCGTTGATGTCGTCGATCAAGCGGTCGAGCCCGTTTCGCTTGAAGCGGACGACATGCAGAACCGGTCCGAAGATCTCTCTCGTCAGGTCCGACAAGGACTTGATTTCGATGATCGTCGGCGGAACGAACGTCCCCGCCGCGGCACTTTCGGGCAGCGGCAGCTGATCCACCTTGCGGCCGGCGCCGCGCATCTTCTCGATATGCTGGTCGATCTCCGCCTTTGCGCCGTCATTGATGACAGGGCCGACATCGATGCTCAGCCGATCGGTGCGGCCGATCGTCAGTTCCCGGAAGGCGCCCTTCAGCATATTGAGGGTCCTGTCGGCCACATCGTCCTGAAGGCAGAGAACGCGAAGCGCAGAGCAGCGCTGGCCGGCGCTGTCGAAAGCCGAGGCAATGACGTCGGCCACCACTTGCTCGGCCAATGCCGAGGAGTCGACGATCATACCGTTCTGACCGCCCGTCTCGGCGATCAGCGGAATCGGCTTGCCGGTCGCCGACAGCCGTTCTGCCAGCTGCGCCTGGATCATGCGAGCCACTTCGGTCGACCCGGTAAACATGACGCCTGCCGTTTCCGGAGCCCCGACCATGCCGGCGCCGAGGCGGCCGCTGCCGGGCACGAACTGCAGGACACCCACCGGCACACCCGCCTCGTGGAGGATCTTCACACTCTCCGAGGCGATGATCGGCGTGACGCCGGCAGGTTTGGCAAGCACGGGATTGCCGGCCACCAAGGCTGCGGCGACCTGTCCGGTGAAAATCGCCAGCGGAAAATTCCACGGGCTGATACAGACGATCGGGCCGAGCGGCGCATGCGACGGCCCGAGGGTCTTGCGTGCCTGATCGGCATAGTAGCGCAGGAAGTCGATCGCCTCGCGCACCTCGCCGACGGCATTGGCCGCGGATTTGCCGGCTTCGCGCATGACGATGCCCATCAGCGTCTTGATGCGGGCCTGCATGATGTCGGCCGCCCGATCCAGGCAGGCCGCACGCTCGGCCGGCGGCACGGCCGCCCATTGCGGCGCATGTTCCGCGGCCATCGCAACGATACGGGCTGCCTCCTCGACCTTCACTTCCGTGACCGTGCCGACGACGTCCCGGTGATCGGCAGGATTGAGAACCTCGCGCGTCACCCCATCCGTCGAGCCGTCGGCAAGGAGGGGAAGCGCACGCCATGGGGCAGCCGCGGTAGAGGCGAGCGCCTGCGACAGGTCCAGGAGGGTGGCCTCATTCGAGAGATCCAGGCCGTCGGAATTGGCGCGGGCACTGCCGTAAAGAGCCTTTGGCGAGGCGATCTGGATGTGCGGAAGGCCAACGACGGGCATGGCTGCGACGATCTCGGCAGGATCGGCGACCAGGGCCTCGACCGAGACATTCGGATCGGAGATGCGGTGCACGAAGGAGGAATTGGCGCCGTTTTCGAGAAGGCGCCGCACCAGATAGGCGAGCAGCGTCTCATGCGTTCCGACAGGCGCATAGATGCGGCAGGGCCGGTCGAGTTTTTCCTTGCCGACGACCTCGTCATAGAGCGGTTCGCCCATGCCATGCAGGCATTGGAACTCATATTTGCCGACCGCGAAGTCGGGACCGGCCAGGTGATAGATCGTGGCAAGCGTCTGCGCATTATGCGTGGCGAATTGCGGGAACACCGCATCGGGCGCGTTCAGCAGCTTGCGCGCGCAGGCGACATAGGCGACGTCGGTGTAAATCTTGCGGGTATAGACCGGATAGTCGTCGAGACCGTCCAGCTGGGCGCGCTTGATCTCCGCATCCCAATAGGCGCCCTTGACGAGACGGACCATGATCCGGCGCCCGGACCGGCGTGCCAGATCGATGATGTAGTCGAGGACGAAGGGGCAGCGCTTGCCATAGGCCTGCACGACGAAGCCCAGCCCGTTCCATCCGGCAAGCTCCGGGGCAAAGCAAAGCTCTTCGAGGAGGTCTAGCGAAAGCTCCAGCCGATCAGCCTCCTCCGCATCGATATTGAGGCCGATATCATAAGTCTTGGCGAGAACGGCCAGCGCCTTGACTTTCGGCAGCAGCTCTCCCATCACCCGGTCGGCCTGCGACCTCACGTAGCGCGGATGCAGGGCCGAAAGCTTGATCGAGATGCCGGGGCCGTCATAGATGCCGCGCCCGTCCGACGCCTTGCCGATGGCGTGGATCGCCTTTTCATAATCCTTGAAATAACGCTCGGCGTCCGCGGCAGTCGTCGCGGCTTCGCCCAGCATGTCGTAGGAATAGCGGAAGCCGCGCGCTTCGAGCGGCCGAGCGCGTTTCAGCGCCTCTGCGATCGTCTCGCCGGTGACGAACTGCTCGCCCATCATGCGCATCGCCATATCGACGCCGCGACGGATAACCGGCTCGCCGGCGCGCGCGATCAGCCGCGTCAGGGCTGCCGACAGGCTCCGGTCGTTGACCGTCGATGTCAGTTTGCCGGTGACGACGAGACCCCAGGTGGCGGCGTTAACGAACAGGGATTTTCCGCCGCCGATATGGGAGGTCCAGTTGCCTTCGGCAATCTTGTCGCGGATCAGCGCGTCCCGCGTGTCGGTATCGGGAATGCGCAACAGCGCTTCGGCAAGACACATGAGCGCCACGCCTTCCTGGCTGGAGAGCGAATATTCCTGCACCAGCCCTTCGACACCGGTGCCCTTGTGCTTGGCGCGCAAGGCCTCGATCAGGCTGCGGCCCGTGCTGCGGATGTCATAGCGTTTCGCCTCGGAGACGCGCGCGGCGGCGACCAGCGGCGGCAGGCATTCGGTTTCCGGCCGGCGATAGGCTGCCGTGATCGCCTGGCGAAGGTCGGATTGCGGCCGGATCGGTGGCGCAAAGGCCGAGAACGGCGCTCCGTCGGCGGGGTCTTTGGATGGAGGAGTGTCGATCGCTGCGTTCAACATGAAGGTCCCTATCGGTCGATATCTGGTTTTAACGGATGAATGAGACGCCGGGTTCATCGTCCCAGTCAGCGTCGTCCGAGACAACAGGGCTGGAATATTCCGTCTCGCGAAGCGGACGCGCATCCGGCCTGTTGCGCTTGAGGGTGAGCGCCGCTGCAACCGCTCTTATCGCCACCGGCCGGTAGTGAGCGAGCAGGTCCAGCTTCTGATCGTCATCCGGTTCTTCCCTACGCATGCGTGACCCCATTTTTCCTGCGGCGCCGATGCGATCCCGACGATGCGTCGAGCGCCTGCGCCTTCCATCCCATTGCCGATGCATAAGGTATCACAGATCGCCGATCGCGATCTCACTTGATTTTCGCAGCTTTCAGCCTGTATGAACTTATTAAAGCATTCTTGAGAGTTAAAATGGCTACTGAACCTGACATCTTTAGTGAATTGGACCAGTTCGACAGAAAAATCCTCGCGGCTCTTGCCGAGGACGGCAGACTGTCGATCACCGATCTCGCGGCGCGTGTCGGCCTCTCGAAGACGCCGTGCCAGATCCGCTTCAAGCGGCTCATCAGCGACGGCTATATCGAGGGCTTCAAGGCCGTCCTCAATCCATCGAAAATGCAGCTCGACCATATCGCTTTCGTCGAGGTGAAGCTTTCCGATACCCGCGAAGATGCGCTGAAAAGCTTCAACGACGCCATCAAGAAGATCAGGGAAGTCGAAGAGTGCCACATGATCGCCGGCAGGTTCGACTATCTGCTCAAGATCCGCACACGCGATATCGGCCGCTACCGCCGCGTCCTCGGCGAGCGCATCTCGACGCTGCCCCACGTTGCCAACACATCGACCAATGTCGCGATGGAGACGATCAAGGAAGGCTGGGACAAGTTCGGTTCGAGTCTTTCGTGAACCTATTGCCGGCGACCGGCCCGGCGCAGTTCAAGACCGCGCGCACTTTTTAGCATCATGCCCTGGCTTTCCGGCCGCGTGCGCTCGGCTTCACCGGCACGCTCTTGCCGTACTCGTTCCACCATGCCGTCAAAGCTTCCATGGTGGGGCCGAGGCCCCGCGCCTTTTGTGTGATCTCATATTCGACGCGCGGAGGAACCTCCGCAAAGATGGTGCGGGACACGAGGCCGTCTGCTTCGAGCTCACGAAGTTGCGCCGTCAGCATGTGCTGGGTGATGCCGGGAATAGCCTTCCTCAATTCGCCAAACCGATAGACCCGCTGATTGAGCAGCCACATGATTTCCAGCTTCCATTTTCCCGAAAGCAACGCGAATGCGCGACGCATCTCCTCATGCATATTGCCTTCTTCTTCAACCATGGTCTGCTTTTCCATACTAACAGCAAGTAATTCATCCTACTTGCAAATATGAATCTTAGACGACATTTCTCTGCGTGCACAAGGGAGCGCAGAAAGGCGCCTCCCAAAAACAAACCGACAGACTCGACGAGAGGAATGTTGCTGCGTGGGCAGCGACAGGGATGAACTCATGCCTGAATTTTACGTGTACTGGATCAGCACGGCGCTTCTATCCGTGCTCTACCTCGCCTCAGCCGCCATCTATGTCACCAAGCGAGACTGGGTTCGCCAGGTTCTGGCGGAACTCGGATTCCAAGCTTCCTATCTCATTCCGTTCATGATCATCATCAAGGTTCTCGGCCCGGCCGCGATCCTTTCCCGCGTCAGCGTGCCGCTCAGCGATCTCGCCTATGCCGGCATCTTCTTTCACCTGCTGCTGTCGGGCCTCGCCCATGTCGGCGTTCGAAAACCCGCCGGCGCTCTGCCAGCGGCGGTCGGCCTGGCGCTGCTGGTCACCTCATTCATGACGCAGAACGACGCCCGCGACGTCCCCTCCCCTTACGTCCAGGCCACTGCGCACTGAGGTCCGATAATCCCAACCCAAATCAAGGAGATAGAAATGGGTCGACTCAATGGAAAAATTGCCATCGTCACAGGCGCAAGCCGCGGCATTGGCCGTGCCACGGCAAAGTTGTTTGCGGCCGAAGGCGCGAAGGTCGCAATTCTTTCGCGGACATCCGAAAGCGTCGAACGCGTTGTCGCTGAAATCGTCGAAGCGGGCGGCGCAGCACTCGGCACCGTCTGCGACGTCGGAGAGGCCGATCAGATCACGGCCGCGGTGGACAAGGTTGTCGCTGCCTACGGCCGCATCGACATTCTCGTGAACAATGCTTTCGATGGCTCCGCGGTCTTGTCGTCGGTCATCGACCTCTCAGTCGAACAACTGCAACGCAACTTCGACACTGGGCCGATCGCCTATCTGCGCTTCATGCAGGCTTGCTATCCTCATCTGAGGGAAAGCGGAGAAGGCCGGATCATCAATTTCGGCTCGATGGCCGGCACCAGCGGGTTGGCTGGTTATGGTCCGTACAACATGGCCAAGGAGGCGGTGCGCGCCCTGACCCGCACGGCGGCGCGCGAATGGGGTGCGGACAAGATCACCGTCAACAACGTCCTGCCGATCGCCGACACCTGGGGGGCTGCGGAAAAGGAGGTTCCTCCGCCGATGAGCGCGCTCGCGCGTTTCGGCTCGCCGGAAGACGACATTGCGCCGGTGGTGCTGTTCCTGGCCAGCAAGGATTCGCAGTTCATCACGGGCTACAGCCTTACCCCCGACGGCGGCGCAATCATCGACAGCGCTCGGTAACAGTCCTCGGCAACCGTCGATGAGCAAGGGGCGCAGCATGTTGCGCCCCGTTGTCCAGCGCAGCGCGACCTTGGCGGCCGAGCAGGCGCTGAAGTTCGGCAAGCCGTCGAGCCAACGTGGGGCCTAATGCGGTCTTTGAATTTCACAGTAGACAATGCTGCGGTTTGAGCCGGACCAAACAGACACCTTCATATCCGTCCCCGTCACGCTTTCACCGGCGATCAAGCCCATCTCTCGTTCTGACCGCAACAGCAGCGCCCAGTTCATAAATGTCTCCATATAGCCATCGACCTCCGTCTCCGGAGAGAAATTGGCGAACAGGAATGTGCCGCCAGGCTTGAGCATGCTGATGCACTTCTTGGTCAACTTTACGGCGACCGGGTCCGGCAAATAGTCGTAGAGACCTGCGGCATAGACGAAATCGAACATTCCCAGCGCATGTCTTCCACCGATCAGGGATTTGACCGAACCGCTCATCGCCTCGACGGATGTGCCGGCGAAATCGCGGGCTACGGTTCCAACGCTCATCGGGTCTTGATCCAAAGCCACCCAGCGTTTGATCGCGCCGGCACCGAGAGCGTGCGACAAAGGCCCCTCACGAAGATGCCCCGCCGCGATGGCGAGGACTTCGGTGGAACCAGGCCGCGCCGAAGCGATTTCGTCAACGCGGCGAGCCAGAATGTCTCGACGCTCCCTTACCGCTAGGGATGACGAAGCATTTCGAGTGTAGGCGTAGATCGAACGGCCCAAGTTGCTGGCCGATAAGACAGCGTCCTCAATCTCAGGTCTGCCGTAGATGAAGTCGAGAAGGCGTGCGTCGCCAGAATAGCCGCGCGGCTTTTCGAACGACCAGCGGGTCAATGGATCTTGATGAAGATAGTGAGCAACTGGATGAGATTGCGCGATCGGAACGATGACGTCCCATACCTCCGGATGAAAGCGCCGCCGTATCTGATGCAAGGCGGCGGTCAGACGCTCGATGATCGCATGAGGCTCGACGCCGGATTTGAACTGACGGATCGACACGTCAAGGCTGAGGGCAAGCTCGGCACTCGCAACGATAAGGTGGCCGGGATCTGGGGCAGCAAGCCTCCTTGCCGCCCGACGAATTTCACCTGGCGCGACAAGACTTTCACCGTCCAAGACCAGGCTTTGTACCATTTCGAGACCTCTTTGACATAGCATTAAGCATAATCAACCTCGAAATAGGATGCGACTAGAATCTACACGGGATAAGGGTATTTCTACTATTGCGGGTCAGATGCCACCCCTCTAACAAAGCTAAGCAATAAGACAAACCGGTTGCAGGTTGCCGAACGTGATTTTGGAGGGCGCCGAAGTATGGCTTACTTTTCAACTTACTTTAGATCGTTGTCAGACCGGTGTTGTTGCATGATCGCGGCTTGCGCTAACGTCCAGCGCGACGAACCAACCGCCAGCTTTTCATTTGCCGAGGCCCTCAAGTCTCTGAAATCTGAAAATGATGCTGTCCGAAGGCAGAGCTCACGGCATGGTCTTTGGATGGCGGTCGCCGTTTATGTGGCCTTCGCACTTCCAGACCGATGGCTGATCCCCGATGTTGCCCCTGTGACGATCGCCGCGCGATTCGTCGTTGCAACGGTCGCTCTGCTGGCTTTCGAAATCTTGCGACTGGCAAATGCGAAAACCGTCTGGCTTGACATCACATGTGCCGCTGCGCTGCTTGTGGGCTATGTGGGCTGGCTGTACCCGGCGATTGCCACCCGCGACGTCACCGCCATGTCATACTACATGATATTCGGCGCCATCTTCATGATGGGCGCCAACCTTTTTTTCAGTTTCCCGTTTCGGCTTTCGGTGATCACCTCGAGCCTCGTTCTATGCGCATTTTTCGTTACGATCGAGGAATTTTTTCCTTCAAGCCAAACCTACAAGCTTGCCTTCGGGTTGTTCTACATTTCGTGCTTTGTCTTCACGTCTTTCGTCAATTGGCGCTTGAACGTGGAGCGTCGAAACGTGTTGCTGAACGCGGCGGAGGCGCGCCACCAGCACTGGGAAGCGTCCGAGCGCGGAAGGTCCCTGCTCGAGCTTTCACATACTGACTACCTGACAGGCATAAGCAACAGACGCGCGCTGGATCGGCGACTCGACGAATGCTGGGCCGCTTGGAAAGACGAACGCCGCGACTTCTCCGTGTTCCTCATCGACGTCGACTTTTTCAAACGCTTCAATGACCGCTACGGACATCAGGAAGGAGACCGATGCCTGACTGTCATCGCCAATGCGCTGAAGGCACTTGTAGAGTCGTCAGATGGCATGATCGGCAGGTATGGTGGCGAGGAATTTATCGTGGTCGTGCCGGCTGCCCTCCCCAAGGTCGCGATGGTTCTCGCCGAGAAGATCAGAATGGAAGTCGAGTCTCTGGCGATTGCTCACGACGAGCGACCAGATGATATGTCGATCGTAACCGTCAGCATCGGCGTCGCCTTCACCCGCGAGAAACTTGGAGAGAAAGTTGAACGAATAGTCCGTGAAGCCGACCTCGCTCTCTACAATGCCAAAGCAAGTGGCCGAAACTGCATTCGTAGTTTTGATCCGTTGTTGCCTCGCCCCGACGACTATGCTGGTAAACTCGTCCCGCTGCTGGCGGCCGCCATTGATCGCAAACTGGTCTCGCTGGTGTACCAACCGATCTTCGACGTGACGAACGAGAAACCAAGAGCTGTCGAGGCTTTGATGCGCCTCAGGATGCCGGACGGCACCGCGGTTTCGCCGAAGACGTTCATTCCCGTTGCAGAACGAAGTGGCGCTATCCTCGAACTGGGCAGGTGGGCGATCGAGACGGCATGCCGTGATATACTGATGACCGATCGGATGGCTACCGTCAGCGTCAACGTATCGCCAATACAACTGCGTTCCCCCGGCTTTGCTGCCAGTGTCGCTGATATCCTTGCTCGGTGCGGGGTCTGTGGGTCGCGACTGGCCTTGGAAGTCACTGAGGGCCTGGACATGGATATGCAGTCGGAGGTGCTGAAATGCATTGCCGATCTGCGGGCACTCGGCGTCGAAATCTGGCTTGATGACTTCGGCTGCGGCTTCGCGGGTCTCTCCTGGTTGAGGGCAATCGAGTTTCAGACGGTCAAGGTCGATAGAACCTTCCTGCACGACAGCTCGAACCCACGCGGTTTGATGATGCTTCAGGACATGATTGCTCTCATCCGCAATCGTGGGAATACGATCCTGGTGGAAGGCGTCGAAACTGCAGCACAATTTTCCCTTCTCAAGGATCTTCGCATCGACCGTGTCCAGGGCTTTCATATGGGAATGCCGGTTAGCGCTGAACTTCTGAGCGCGGCATAACTCGATCTCACGGTTTCCGGTTGCTCCGCACGTTGCCGATGATCGGCGCGTGTCGGATGTCTTGCTTTTAAACGGATCAGGCAGTCTGATGCAGCGAGGCAATGGATCGCTGAAGGCAGACGAATATTCAGCGGCTGAACCTGAGAATGAGGAGCAGGATGGATCACGCCAACAGCCATCACATATCGGCGAGCGAAGAGCGGGAAGCGCGCAGGCTTCAATACCTGACCTGGGAACACATTGCGTCGGACCTCCGTCATCCGGCCCACCTGGCCCGCAAGGCGGAACTCCGGCGATCATGCGATGCGGAGCTGGCTGAGACGTCCTATATCGCCGAGCATGCCGCGATCTTCACCGAAAGCCTGATGATGGGCGAGCGCTCCTGGATCGCCGGGCACGCACTCGTCCGCGGCCAAGTGATCCTTGGCGACGATTGCACCATCAATCCCTATGCCTGTGTGTCCGGCACGGTGACCTGCGGCAATGGCGTGCGGATTGCCTCGCACGCCTCGATCGTCGGCTTCAATCATGGCTTCGACGATCCGGCCATTCCCATCCACCGCCAGGGTGTCGTCAGCATCGGCATAGTGATCGGCGACGACGTCTGGATCGGCGCCAATTGCGTGATCCTCGATGGCGCCACGATTGGAAATGGCGCGGTGATCGCCGCCGGCGCGGTTGTCACGGGCGACATTCCCGCCATGTCGGTTGCCGGCGGCGTGCCGGCCCGGGTGCTGCGGAGCCGAGGCTCGGCGCCCAGGAAATCCGGCACGGGAGACATCGAAGATCAGTTGGTCAGGCTCGGCCAGAAAGCGAAAGACCAATGGCCCGATATCCTTGCACGCTGGAAACCGCAGGGAACCTATGAATCGCGGGAAGCGGACGGCGTCCGCAGACCGGCGATCCGGCATTTATGCGATGCCATCGAGATCGCCGCCGGCTTCGGTCACCTGCCACCCGACCTCGATCCATCCGAGACCGTCCATCTTCTGCAAGGCCTGCAGGAACGGGAGACCGGGCTTTTCCCGGAAGAGCATTTGCGCATGTATGGCAAGGCGCTCAGGGATGATCCAAAGGCGCTCTATAACGTCCTTGCGGTTGGTTATGCGCTTGAACTGCTTGGCTCCAGCCCGCGGCAAGCTGTCCATGCGGTAGAGCTCGGCGCTGAAGAGCTCGATGAATGGCTAAGCGCCCTGCCCTGGTCGACCCGGGCGTGGCATGCCGGCAGCGTGGTCGATGCGATCGGAACCGCCATGTACTTCAATGCGAAGTATTTCGGCATCCGGCATTCACGGCAGGAACTTTTCGAGTGGCTGAGCCGCAATGCCAACAGCGTCTCCGGCCTATGGGGCGAGCCGACTGCGCTGGAAGGATGGCTCCAACCGGTAAACGGTTTTTATCGGCTGACACGCGGCACCTACGCCCAGTTTGGCGCAGCGCTTCCGCACCCGCACGCCTCGCTCGAAACGGTTCACCTCAACTATCGCAACCACAAGGGCTTCGTCGGCGCGAAATACAATGCCTGCAACCTGCTCGATACGATTCATCCCCTGCTGCTGATTGCGCGGCAGACCGACTACAGGCGGGCCGATGGCGAAGCGATCGCCCGCAATCTCATATCGAAGGCTCTGGATCGATGGCGGGATGGTGAGGGATTCCCGTTTGCCGATGGCGGCGAACCGGGCTTGCAGGGGACGGAGATGTGGCTTTCGGTCATTCACCTGGCCGCCGATTTCCTCGGTCTGGCGGATCGCTTCGCCTTCGTCCCGAAAGGCGTCCACCGAACGTCAACTGTGGGACTGGGTTTGTGACGATAGTTTTCGATCAACCGTGCAGTGATGCTGTCAGCCAGGCGGCGGCAAGGTCGCGCGCATTGCTGCGCTTGGCTTTGACCGGCACGATGACGTTGTAACGATCCTCGGCGGCAAGCTCGCCGCCATCGGCCTGCACCAAGGTTCCATCCTCCAGAAAGGTGCCGACCAGCATCCGCCATCCCAATGCCATCCCTTGGCCCGCGCGCGCGGCTGCGATGGTCTCGGTATAATGATTGAACCGCAGCGACGGCTTTATCTCGAGGTTGGCGCCGGTCAGCGAAAACCATTGCGCCCAGCTATACCAGGAACGATCGAGAACATCGGTTTCGATGAATTCGTCACCGGAGCCCAGCGGACCATCTGCCCGGCGCCTGAGGTAATCGGGAGAGCAGACGGGGCAAATGACGTCGCCGCGCGAGGCGATGACGGTTCCATCGCTGAAGGGAGGCACACCGTATCGAATTGCCACGTCGACTTCTCCATCGTCGAGGGCAATCGGGCTGTCCTGGGAAATCACCCGCACCAGAATGCCAGGGTTTGCCCGGCGGAATTCGGCCAGCCGCGGCAGTAGCCAGAAAGAAGAGAAGGCGACGGTCGCGCCTATCGTCACGACGTCCTGGCTGCGCGACTGGATCGCTTCCACGCTCTCGGCGATATCGGCAAGGCTCTTGGCCAGCGTGGCGCCAAGGTTGATGCATGCCGTTGTCGGCTCGATCGCTCGATGCTTGCGCACGAATAGGGGCTGGCCGAGTTCCTCCTCCAGCAAGGCAATCTGCCGGCTGACCGCTGCCTGGGTGACACCGAGTTCGGTCGCAGCCGTGGTGAAGCTTTTCCGTCTCAACACCGCCTCCAGGGTCACCAGCGCCGTCAGCGACGGGAGCCGTCTTCGGAAATGCATCGCAAACCTCTCATCGCATGATAAAAACTTATGCGAACGTGATTTTTTATGCCGTTGAAATGCCGGTAGTGCAAGGGCAATCTAGGGAAACTCTCGCATAAGAGGTTCTCATGCTAAACAGACTTCCTTCTTCCATTTCAGCCCTTCTCGACGCTCGTGCCAACGGTCACTCGCTGCCGGCCGGGCTGTATGTCAGAGAAGATGTGTTCGAAGCAGACATCGACGTCTTCTTCCACAATCACTGGATCTGTGTCGGCCTCGACTGTGACGTTCCCGAACCCGGCGACGCCACGGTGATCGACATCGGCAAGACGAGCCTGATCCTCCTGCGCGACGACGACGGAGAAATTCGCGTCCTGCACAATGTCTGCCGCCATCGCGGCTCCCGCCTTCTCGATCCGGGCAAGACGATCGTCTCAAAACTCGTCTGTCCCTATCACACCTGGACATATGAACTGACGGGCGAGCTCAGCTACGCCCCGCACATGGGCAAGGACTTCGACAAGGAGTGTCGGAGCCTCAAGCCCGTCACCTTCAAGTCGATCGGCGGGCTGATCTACGTCTGCCTCTCCGACAATCCGCCCGAGGACATCGCTCTCCTCGAACAGGCCATGGTCGAGCGCCTCGCTCCCTACGACATCCGCAATGCCAAGATCGCTCACCAGACCGACGTCATCGAGGACGGCAACTGGAAGCTCACGATGGAGAACAATCGCGAGTGCTACCATTGCTCCGCGAACCATCCGGAGCTTTGCGTCTCCTTCGTCGATCTCGACTTCGGCTTCGACCCCGAGACGCTGAGCCCGGAGGATCGCGAACAGGCCGAGGAGCATTTCAGGCTGTATGAAGAGCGGACGAAGGCGTGGGAGGCTGACGGCTTTCCCTCGGCTGCCGTCGAGCAACTCGCCGACTGCGCCACAAATTTCCGCACCCAGCGGCTGATCATCGCAGGCGCTGGTGAATCCCAGACCCACGATGCCACCGCCGCATCCTCCAAACTGCTCGGGCACATGACCCGCAAGGATCTCGGCGACATGCATCTTTGGGGCCACAACAGCTGGAACCACTTCATGGGCGACCATGCGGTGGTGGCAACCGTCATCCCGCTCTCCGCGGGCAAGACGCTGGTCAGAACCAAGTGGCTGGTCCACAAGGACGCCGTCGAAGGCGTGGATTACGATCTCGACAAGCTGACGGACGTCTGGGTAGCAACGACCGACCAGGACGCCGATCTGGTGGCGCGCTCCCATGCAGGCGCTCTCGACCCGGCCTATCAGCCGGGCCCCTATTCCCGCTTCTCCGAGACGAACCTCGACAAGTTCGCCACCTGGTACATCGACCGGATGCGCGCACATGGATACTAGGAGCCCGCAAGCGGCCACAGCCAGGGCCGCTCTTGACGACGTCTGGAACCCGGAAGAAGACGACACGCTCGTTTGTCTCGACGTTCAGCAGGAGACCCACGACGTCAAGACATTCACCTTCGCATCGCGCGAGGGCAAGCGGTTCGCCTTCAAGGCGGGACAGTATTTTCTGTTCGATCTCGAGCACAATGGAGAGGCGGAAAACAGGTGCTACAGCATCTCGTCTTCGCCGCATCGGACGAATGCCTTCTCCGTGACGGTGAAGCGCGTTCCCGGCGGCAAGATCTCCAACTGGCTTCATGACACGCTGGCTCCCGGGGCAGCCGTCAAGGCGAACGGTCCGCTCGGTCACTTCGTCAGGCCCCAGACGGCGGGACGTAAGCTTCTGCTTTTGTCCGGCGGCTCCGGCATTACACCCGTCATGTCCATTCTGCGTGAGATCGCCGACAGTTGCGAACCGGCCGACGTCGTCTTCATGCATGCCGGCCGGACGCCCCAGGATCTGATCTTTCGCGACGAGCTCGCCTGCATCGCCCGCAGGCTGAAAGGTCTTCGCCTCCACTTTCTCCCGGAGACCGTTGCCGGCGAGCCGTCCTGGCCCGGCCTGACCGGTCGCATTTCGAAAGAATATATCGGGCTTGCCGTTCCCGATATCACTGAGCGAACCGTGATGTGCTGCGGTCCCGCCCCGTTCATGGCGGCTGCGCGCGGCATTGCCGCCGAACTCGGCGTCGCCGGCTCGAACTACCTGGAGGAAAGCTTCGACGCCGCTGTCATCGACGAACCCGAAATTCCCGCGGTTCAGGAGGCGGCTGCCAAGGTTTTCCAGGTCACCTTCTCGAAACAGGCCCGCAGCATCGCGGTAACAGGCGAGCAGAGCGTGCTCTCATGCGCGAAGAAGGCGGGCGTCAGGATACCGTCATCCTGTGCGAACGGCGTCTGCGGCACCTGCAAATCGAAGCTCGCCTCCGGGACGGTCGACATGAACCACAATGGCGGAATTCGCCAAAGGGAAATCGACGCCGGCTTCTTCCTGCCCTGCTGCTCGAAGCCGCTCAGCGATCTCGTCATCGAGCGCTGAGCGCCCGGTAACGTCGCGCCATTCACCGACGACAAGGACTGACTTCGATGCTGCGAGACCAAAGCGATTCCGCTGAGCCGACCGGCTCGACGGTCTTCAAGGATGAGCGGAAGCAGGCATATCTCAATCCTGAGGGAGCGGATCGGCCTCTTATCAGTCCTGTGCCGGCCACGACGCTCGATCGGGCTCGCCGCTATCGTCTGGAGCGCCTGCGCACGACGATGCGCGAATGGGACTGCGGCGCCCTGCTGCTCTACGACCCCGTCAACATCCGATATGCCTTCGATTCATCGAATATGAGCATTTGGACGATGCACAACGCCTCGCGCTACGCTCTGGTCCTCGCCGATGGTCCGGCGATACTGTTCGAATTCGAAGGCGCCGAGCACGTCAATGACGGGCTTCCCGGCATCGACGAGATCCGGCCGGCGAAGTCATGGATATTCTTCACGGCGGGCAACCTGATGGAACCCCGCCTGAAAGCCTGGGCGGACGAGGTCGCGGACCTCGTGAGCAGCCATGGCAGCAACAGGCGCGTTGCGGTGGACAGGCTCGAACCCGCCGGCGCCTTCGAACTGCGCGAACGCGGCTTCACGCTTGTCGACGGCCAGGAACTGGCGGAGCGGGCGCGATCGATCAAGAGCGCCGACGAAATCGAGCTGATGCGATGGACGATCCGTGTCTGCGAAGCCGGCATGGCGCGGATGTACGAGATGTCAGAGCCCGGCCGCACCGAAAGAGAAATCTGGGCCGAGCTTCACTTCGAAAACGCCCGCAGCGGCGGCGAGTGGCTGGAGACCAAGCTCTTGACCGCTGGCCCGAGAACGAACCCCTGGTATCAGGAGTGTTCGGACTACGTCATCAAGCGCGGGGAAATGATATCCTTCGACACCGATATGATCGGACCCTACGGCTATTGCGCCGACCTCTCGCGGTCGTGGACCGCAGGGCATGTCGCCATGACCACCAAGCAGAAGGAACTTTACGCGGCGGCCAGGGATCAGATCGAGCACAATCTCGCAATCCTGAAGCCCGGCATGACGTTCGCAGAATTCAACACGCAGTCGTGGCGGATTCCGGAGAAATACCAGCCTTATCGATACACGCTTGCTCTGCACGGAACCGGAATGGCGGACGAGTGGCCGGGGATCCTTCTGCATCCGGATTTCGACCCGGATTTCAGCGGCGCCTTCGAGGAGGGCATGGTGCTCAACGTCGAAAGCCTGATCGCCGAAGCCGGATCCGAGAGCATCAAGCTGGAAACCCAGGCTCTGATCACGGCCAGGGGCGCCGAGCGGCTGGACACGTTTCCGTGGGAAGAGATCTGAGTAAACTCAGTGCGCTCTCAAAGCGGCTGCGCGATGCTGCGACGGCGTCTGCCCGAATGTGCGCTTGAAGGTTCTCGTGAACTGCGAGGCGTTTTCAAAGCCGACATCGAGCGCGATCTCGATCAGCGGCGCCTTCGACTGGGCAAGGATCGATTTCGCCCGCTCCATGCGAACACGATTATAGGCCTTGGCGGGAGACATTCCGGTCTTGTCGATGAAGATCCTCTCCAGTTGCCGCCTTGACAGGCCAACCATGGCGGCAAGCTTCTGAATCGACATGCTGCCGTCGACGAACTGTTCCATCGCAATCATCGCCGCCTTGACGCGGGCGTCTTCATACTCGTCGTAGAGCGGTCGCCGCGGCTGTATATCCGCCGACGTCCGGGCCTTTTCGATCTGAAGCACTTCAAGCGCGTTTCGCTCGGCGTCGCGGCTGATGCGTTTCCTGACCAGCAATGCCGCCATGTCGGCGGAACTGCTGCCGCCTGCGCAAGAGCCGCGCTGGCGATCGAGATTGAAGAGCCGGTCGGAACGAACGCTGAGCTCGGGAAAGCGCTCGCGAAATTCCTTGTAATGCAGCCAGCTCACGCAGGTTTCGTGCCGCTTCATCAGGCCGGCCTCAGCAAGGATGAATGAACCCGTGCACACGCCGATCAACGGCACCTTCTTGGCATCCGCCTGCTTGAGAAAGGCGATGGTCTGCTGGTCGACGGGGTTCTCCACCGTCAGAAGGCCGCCGACGACCACGATGTAGTCGAACTTCGCCGGATCGACGAAATCGGAGGTCGGCGCAACCTGGACGCCGCAGCTCGCGGTGATCAGGTGCCTCGTGCTGCCGATCACCTGCCAGTCGGCAAGAAGCCTTCCGGAGCGATCCTGCTCGTCGCTGGCCAGCCGCAGCGTATCCACGAAGAGTGCGAAGGCCGACAGCGTGAACGAGCGCGCCAGAACGAACCCGACTTTGAGCCGGCCAGCCGATCTTGCGGCGTCGTCTGCTTGGCGTTGCTGATCGGGTCGCATAGTCATCTCCCTGCCGAAAACGCGCTCATCGGATCTGAAAGCCATGCGCCAGCGGATCACGATCGTCAACGAAAATGGTGTTGTGCCCGATGACGCGCGCCCAGCCTCCGATGCTGGGAAGAATGCCGCTATAGGGTCCAATGCTCGCCTCGGCTTCGACCCGGCCCTCGAAGATGGTTCCGATCAGGCTTTCATGCCGGTATCTCGACCCGATGGTAAGCCGCCCCTTCCCATAGAGCTGGGCCATGCGGGCGGAGGTGCCGGTGCCGCCCGGCGATCGATCGATGGCCTTTTCGCCATAGAAGACGGCGCAGCGTCCATCCGAGACGTCATTCACCGGGCGGTCGCACCAGATGGCGTGATGCACACCGCGAATCCTCGGGTCGTCGGGATGGACAGGATCGCAGATACCGGCAAGCGCCGACCTCAGTCTCTGGCTGCAGCCGACAATGTCGGATGCGGTCATGCCGTCGAGGCCGCTCCAGTTATCCTGTGGTTCGACGACCGCATAATAGTTGCCGCCATAGGATATATCGACGCGCAGACGGCCCATTCCCGGCACATCCACCTCGACATCAGCCTCATGGAGATAGCTCGCCACATTGTGGAGACGAACGGAATCGACATATCCGTCCTTCTCCTCATAGGTCACGTCAACCCTCCCCGCAGGCGTCTCGATGGCGACCCGGCCGGGTTCGCGCGGCTTGACCAGCCCCTCCTCGATCGCGGCGGTCACGGTGCCGATGGTGCCGGCGCCGCACATCGGCAGGCAGCCGCTCACTTCGATGAACAGCACGGCGAAATCGCAGTCCTGCCGATAGGCAGGATAGATGATCGCCCCTGACATGATGTCGTGCCCCCTCGGCTCGAACATCAGCGCCTTGCGCACCCAATCATGGTCGCGGACGAAAATCTCCCGGCGCTCGCTGATCGGTGCATGGGCAAGCAGTGGACCGCCTCCGGCGACCAAGCGGACGGGATTGCCGCAAGTATGCGCATCGATGCAGAAGAAGCTGTTTCTCATCTCTCTATGACCTTGCTCATTTCGCCTTCGGCAGCCTGTCGCGGTCGAGCAGGCCGCGGGACAGCCGGTCGAGCAGAAGGGCGACAGCGACGATCGCCAGGCCTGCCCTGAGACCAAGCCCCATCTCCATGCGCGTCAAGCCGCGCGTCACCTCAGCACCGAGACCGCCGGCACCGACGAGGCCGGCCAGCACGACCATGGCCAGCGACAGAAGGATGCACTGGTTGAGCCCGACGAGGAGCGTCTGCTTGGCCAAGGGGATCTCGATCTTCCAAAGCACCGAGCGAGGCGGCGCCCCGATGGCGCTGCCAAGTTCGATGAATTCCTTCGGCACCTGGTTGAACGCCAGCGTGGTCAGTCGGAGCATCGGCGGAATGCCATAGACGATGGTGGCGATGATTGCCGGCACGCGTCCAAGGCTGAAGATCATCACCGCAGGAATGAGATAGACCCACGGCGGCACGGTCTGCATCACATCGAGAACCGGGCGAACCATCGCCTCCAATGTCTTGTAGCGCGAGCACAGGACGCCGATCGTGAAGGCGATGAGCACGGAGATCAGGACCGCGACGGTGACCAGAGACAGGGTCTGCATCGATGCCGTCCACAGCCCCATGAGGAGACAGAAGCCCAGGCAAAGACCGGCCAGGATCGCGGCGCGCAGACCGACGGCGACGAATGCCAGAACGACGACGATCGCGATGAGCCCATAGGGCGGCACGAAGAGCAGTGCCGCTTCGAATCCGGAAAGCACCGCTTCGACCAGATAGCTGATCGCCGCAAACAGCGGATGAAAGTTGGTGTTGAGCCAATCGACGGATGGCGCCAGGAAAGCGCCGGGCGAAAACTGCAGGATGGACGGATTCATGACTTCCTCCCCGTTCCCAGACGAGCAGCACTCTGGGTTATGCGATCAAGCACCATGGTCAGAACCACGATGGCGATCGCTCCATTGATCGAGGTCGCGATGTCGAGCGTTCTGATCGCGCCGTAGATCGTCTCGCCAAGCCCGCCGGAACCGACGATGCCTGCGATGACGACCATGCCGAAGGCCATCATCAGGCTCTGGTTGATGCCCGCCATGATGCTCGGCAGCGCGAAGGGAAGGCGGATCTTGAAGAACATCTTCGCCGGCGTCATCCCAAGCGCCTCTCCGAGTTCGATGAACTCCTTGGGCGTCATCCGGATACCGAGAGACGTCAGGCGGATTGCCGGCGGCACGGCGACGATCACGGTCGCGATCAATGCCGTCGCCGGTCCATAGCCGAGCAGAGCGATCGCCGGCAGCAGGTAGATGTATGGCGGAAGCGTCTGGATCAGGTCCAGGCCGGGCTCCATGAAACGATCGAGGGCGGGAAAGAAGCCGGCCATAATGCCGATCGGGATGCCGATCACCAGGGCGAGCGTGGTTGCGGTCAAGACCAGCGCCAGCGTACTCATCGTCTCCGGCCAGAGTCCCATGGAAAAACAAAGCGCCAGCGCGACGCCGCTCAGCAGGGCGAACCAGACATTGACCAGCCGCCAGCCGACGAGCGCCACGATCAGCGCGATCAGATAGAATGGCGGAAGTTCCAGGAGCCAGAGGATCCCGGCATAGAGCCCTTCGAGAACCTGCCTGATGGAATCGAAAAGGAACTCGCCATTGTCGCTCACCCATTCGAGCGCGGAATCGGTCCATTCGTCAAAAAGATCGATGAAGCCTGAACTATCCATGTCAATCAGCTCCAGTTGGTGGACGCCGCCGGCAGATCGTGGGCGGATGGTCCCTTGACGCCCATCAGCAGGCTGCGCGGCGTGACCACGCCGACAATCTGACCATGGTCCACGACGGCGATGGCGTCGCGCTCCGACTGCATCGTCAATGTGATGAGTTCGTCGATGTCGGCGTCCGGCGTCGTGCGCGCCAGCGACGCGATGTCGGAATTCGGCGCGCTTTGCTGGAATTCGGCGACACTGCGCATGACGGAATGCGCCTTGATCAGATGGAGACGGGATATGCCGGCGACGAATTCGGCGACATAGGCATCCGCCGGGTTGAGGATGATTTCCTCGGCCGTGCCGGTCTGGATGATGACGCCGTCCTTCATGATCGCAATGCGGTCGCCGATCCGGATCGCCTCGTCGAGATCATGGGTGATGAAGACCGCGGACTTGCCCAAGGCTTTCGTCAGCTGCCGGAATTCGTCCTGAAGCTGGCGCCGGATGAGCGGATCGAGCGCGCTGAACGGCTCGTCCATCAGAATGATCTCGGGGTCGGAAGCGAGAGCGCGGGCGAGACCGACGCGTTGCTGCATGCCGCCCGAAAGCTCGCCCGGATACCGGTTCACCCAGTCGGCGAGGCCGACCTTCTCGAGCGCGGCAACGGCGGTCTTGTTTCGCTCCGGCTTGGTTATTCCCTGCACCTCGAGGCCGAAGGCCGCATTTTCCAGGACTGTGCGGTGCGGCAACAGAGCGACGCTCTGAAACACCATGCCGATGTTCCTGGCGCGCATCTGCCGGAGATCGACCGGAGACAGGGCGGCGAGGTCGCGCCCCTTGACGAGGACCTTGCCGGCGCTCGGCGTGATCAATTTGTTGAGCAGGCGGATGAGCGTGGATTTTCCGCTTCCCGACAAGCCCATGATGCAGAAGATTTCGCCGCGCCGCACCTGGAGGCTCGCCTCGGACACGCCGACGACGCAGTTGTATTCCTTCAAGACCTCTTTTTTGCCGAGGCCGCGCTCCTTGATCGACTTCATTGCCGCAGCGGACTTGTCACCGAAGACTTTCCAGAGGGACTGGCAGTCGATCAGGACATCATTGATATCGGCAGTTACGGTTTTCATAGCGATCCCCTTGAGCCAATCGGCGCTGGCTTCTCTCGTTGAATCTCCCAGCGTCCTTTGCGCGTCCAAAAGAACGCGCGGCGCTGTAGGATGGCCGCCCGACGGATCGGACGGCCACGACGCGGTTAGTTCTTCTTGATGTTTTCCCAGCGCTTGATCAGGTCGGCATGGGCGCCGATCCAATCCTGCACGGCCTGGTCCATGGTCTTGCCTTCATTGACCGCGCCGTTGATGGCGGTGATGTCGGCGAGCGGCACATAGACGCTGGCCATCACTTCCCGCGCATGCGGGTTCTCTGCGGAGAAGCCCTTATGGCCGATCCAGTAGTAGCTCTGCGGCGGCGGGAAGATGCCCTTCGGATCCTTGAGGTACTTGACCTCGTACTTCTGGACCATCCAGGACGGCTCCCAGATCGTCACCGCGATCCACTCCTTGCGATCATAGGCGGACTTCAGCGCCGCCGTCATCGCGGCGGTGCTGCCCTCGACGAGCTGGAGCTTGAGGCCGTAGTCCTTGACCGCATTCGAGGTATCGCGCATCAGGCCGGCGCCCGGTTCGATACCGATGATCTTGCCGCCGAACTTGTCGGCGTTTTCATTGAGCTGTTCCAGCGAGTCGATCGGGACATATTTGGGAACCGCAACACCCTGATAGAGGCCGTGCGAAACCGGCGAGATCTTTTCGAGGCGGTTCTTGTTCTTGTCCCAGTAGTCCTGCGCGACATAGTCCGTCTGCGAGGTGAGAACCTGGATGTCACCCTTGGCAAGAGCGGCATAGGCGATGCCCCATTCGGAGAACTCGGTCACCTTGACGGTGTAGCCCGCGTCTTCGAGAACCTTCTTGGTGATACCGGTGATGGGCGTCAGATCTTCCCACGACATCGTGCCCATGGTGATCGTCTTTTCTTCCGCGCGAGCAGGAAGGATGCTGACCCCGATCATTGCAGCGGCGCAGAGCGCCTTCCACAAATTTTTCATCGTTCTTACTCCTGTTTTACGTTCCCATTCTCATTGAAGTCTGCGAGCGGGCAGCTTCACATTGCGCGGGCCGAGGGATCATCCCTCGCGGCCTGCACGCAATTCCTGCAGGCGGATGACCGAGTTGACGCCGAGCCACGCGATCGGCTCGGGCGGCAATCTCACCGGTTCCGGCTGGTTCTTGTATTTGTCGAGTTCGGGGCTTGCGGCGCCTGTCGCCAGATCGGCCGCCATCATTCCAGCAAGCGTGCTCTTGACGGTGCCGAGACCATTCTCGCAGCAGGCGGAAAAAAGCCCTTCCTCGACTTCGCCGAATGCCGGCACATGGTTTCGGCTCAGGCAGAGCGCACCCGCCCAGCTAAACTCCATCGGCAGGCTTTCCATTCCGGGGAAGCGAGCGTCGAACGAGCGGCGCTGCTCGGCCGCCACGCCGGCGACCCGCTTCTCCGACACCTGGAGGCTCGGGTCGTAAGTGAACCGCGTCCTGATGACGATCCTCGAACGGCCATCTGTGGTGATCTTGCGCACCGTCGCGCCCATCGGGTCGGCCGGCAGCAGCGCCCAACGGTCTGCGCCGGTGATATCGCCGCCGAATTCGTTCTGGGAAAAGGCCGATGTCATCGACGCGTAGGTGAATATGTGCATCAGCCGCCCGCGGAAATGGCCGAAGCTTTGAATATGGCCGTTCACGCCCAGAATGACCTTCGGCGCGGAGACCGATCCGCGAGCCGTCTTCGCCTTCCAGGACTTTCCCTCGCGGGAAAGCTCCAGCACCGGCGAGTGCTCGCGGATGGCGATCTTTGCGCTAAGTCCGCGCGCCAGGCCGCGGATATAGTCGGCGGGCTGGATCATCACCGCGCCCGGCGTATAGAGCCCACCGCGATAATAGCGCGAGCCCGTCATCTCCCGCATCTGATCGGCATCGAGAACGCGATGCTGCTCACCGATCTTTTCGAGCGACTTCCTGTAGTTGTCGTTGAGCCCGAGCCCCCGGTCGGAGGCCGCGGCATTCACCTTGCCCGCCGGATCGAAGGTTTCCCTGGACAGGCCGTATTCCGCCGCGACATCGGCTGCGAAGGCAATCGCCAGACGGTTCTGTCGAATCTCGTCCTTGGTCGCCTCTTCATCGGCCACCGAATACTCGCCGGAAGAGAGATTGTGCGGCACGTCGATCATGAAGCCGGAATTTCTCCCGGCCGGACCCTTGGCGACCTCACGCGCCTCCAGGACGACGATCTTGTCCTGAGGGCGCAACTGCGAGAGGCGGCGGGCCGCCGACAGGCCGGCAAATCCGGCGCCGACAATCAGCCAGTCCGCGATAATGTCGTGTTCAAGCGCCATTGCGGGAAAGGCGCGTTCGCTGATCGCCTCCCATCCCGAAACGCCGGTATCGATCGGCAGGTGCTTGATCACATGGCGGGTCATCGGATCGTCTCGTCGACCGACCGTTCGGATACGTCGATCCAGATGGTCTTGAGTTCGCAGTAATTGTCGTGAGCGAAGACCGACTTGTCGCGGCCGCCGAAGCCGGACTCCTTGTAGCCGCCGAACGGCGTGCTGGCGTCGCCTTCTCCGAAGCAGTTGACGGTGACGACGCCGGCGCGGATCTCCCGCGAGAGCCTGATGGCGTTCCGCAGGCTACCGGTATAGACGGACGCCGTCAGGCCGTAGTTCGTGTCGTTGGCAAGGGCGATCGCCTCGGCCAGCGAATTGAAGGTCGTCACCGAAAGCACCGGGCCGAAAATTTCTTCCTGGAAGAGGCGGCTGGCCGGTGTCACGCCCTCGACCACCGTCGGTTCGATGAAGATGCCGTTATAGGTTTCACCGCCATGGGCGATCGAGAGCTTCTCCGTCTTGGCGTCGTCGAGGAAAGACTTCACCTTTTCGAAATGCGCCTTGCTGACGAGCGCGCCGATGCGGTTTGCCGGGTCGAGCGGATCGCCGGTCTTCCATTCGCGCATATAGGCGCCGATGCGTTTCAGCAGTTCGTCCTTGATCTTGGCATGAACGATCAGACGCGAGGTGGCCGAGCAGTTCTCGCCCATGTTCCAGAAGGCGCCGTTAACGACCTGCTCGGCAACGAGGTCCAGGTCTTCGGCATCGTCGAGAACCACCGCGGGGTTCTTGCCGCCGCATTCGAGCACCACCTTCTTGAGGTTCGAGTCGGCGGCGTAGCGCAGGAAGCGGCGGCCGGTGGGCGTCGATCCGGTGAAGGCCACCATATCGACATCCATATGCAGGCCGATCGGCTCGCCGACCTCCTTGCCGCCGCCGGTCACGACGTTGAAGACGCCCGCCGGGATACCTGCTTCATGAGCAAGCTCGGCGACGCGCAGCGTGGTGAGCGTCGTTTCCTGCGCCGGCTTGACGATCACCGAGCAGCCGGCGGCAAGCGCCGGGCCGATCTTCCAGGCCAGCATCAGCAGCGGGAAATTCCACGGCAGCACGCATCCGACAACACCGATCGGCTCGCGCACGATCATCGTCAGCGCGTTGGCGCCGACCGGAGCGGTGTTGTCATAGAGCTTGTCGATCAGCTCGGCGTGCCAGCGCAGCGTATGAATGGTATCGGCAACATCGACCGCCTGGCATTCGCCGACCGGCTTGCCGCTGTCGAGGCTCTCCATGACGGCGAGCTCGTGACGATGCTCCTCCAAGAGTTTGGCGAGCTTGAGGAGCACCGCCTTGCGTTCGGCCGGCGAACGCAGCCGCCAGCGGCCATCGTCGAAGGCTTGCTTCGCCTTGGCGACGGCGGCGTCGACGTCGGAGGCATCGCATGCAGCGATCTCGGCGAGAGCCTCACCCGTCGCAGGGTTCGTGGAGGTGAACGTCTTGCCGGAGTTCGCCGGACGGAATGCGCCATCGACGAAGGCATTCGTCGGAAGTTGAAGACCGGCGGCGATCGCCTTGTATTCGGCTGCGGTCAAGGGTTCATGCATGGTTTGCTCCCGACGTGATCTGGCTGACCGTGCGCTTCAAGGTGGCGACGACGGTCTGAAGTGTTCGCTTTTCTTCCGAGTTGAGCGGGCGCAGCGGCGCGCGGACCGAGCCGACGTTCAGCCCAATCAATTCGCATCCGTGCTTGATCGATTGGACGAACTTGCCGCATTCGAGGAAATCCATCAGCGGCAGCATCGCGGTCATGATCGCGCGGCCCTTGTCAAAGTTCTTTTCGACGACGCAGGCCTCGTAGAGGGCGACATGTTCGCGCGGCAGGAAATTGGAGCCGGCGCAGACCCAGCTCTTCGCGCCCCATGCGAAGAATTCGAGCGCCTGGTCGTCCCAGCCGCAAGACAGTGCAATATGCGGAAATTTCCGGGCAAGCAGGTGAAGGTTGCCCATGTCGCCGGAGCTTTCCTTGATGGCGACCACGTTCTTCGACTTACCGACGCGGGAGAAATATTCTTCGCCCATCACGACACCCATGCGGGCGGGATAGTTGTAGAGCATGATCGGCAGGTTGGCCGCGCGGTCGACGGTCAGAGCGTGGACCGCATTCTCGCGTTCGGTCGGCAGCGCGTAGGGCGGTGACGACACCAGGATTGCATCCGCGCCGATGTCCTTCGCCGCCTTTGCGTATTCGACCGAATCTTCGGTGCGCGTGGCGCCGGTCCCGATAATAAGCGGCAGCCGCGTGCCGATGACGTCCCTCGCATAGGCTGCGAGGTCGAAGCGCTCCTGGCTGCTCTGGGCGTAATACTCGCCCGTCGAGCCGCCGACGATGATGCCGTGGACGCCGGCCTCGATCAGCGACTCGAGCACGCCGGCAAATCCGGCTTTGTCGATCTGGCCATTTTGATCGAGCGGCGTCACCGCCGGCGTATAGATCCCCTCAAACTTCACGATGACTTCTCCAATATTTGCGTGGCGGGACCGCCGAGGAAGGCGTCCGCCTTGAGGCCTTGCGGGGCGATGAACATCTCCATGTTCTCGCGGGACAATTCCCAGTGTTCGAAGACGAGGTCGACGACGGCATTCTCATCGTGGGCGCCGAGCGCATCGATGAAGCTGTCATGATGGTCGACGGCCACTTGAAGCCGCCGCTTCATGTCCTCGTTCCTCGGTCGGAAGAAGGTGTGGCCGATGCGCGCGTGGTCGATCAGCAGCCGGCCGAGGCTCGGCTGCAGATAGACGTTGCCCGACATCTCGCCGAAAATTTCGTGAAAGCGATTGTTCTCGAGGACCATCGCCAAAGGGTCCATGTTCTCGCTGGCGGCGCGGAACCGCTCCTGGGTCTGCTTCAGGTCTGAAAGCTGGGCGGGTTTGAAATTCTGCACGGCGAGACGGCCGATCGCCGCGTAGATCATCGGTGCGACGAGAAAGAAATTCCGCAGGGTGGAATGGTTCATCGGGATGACCCGCGCACCCCTGTTCTCGCGGATGTCGATATAACCCTCGCCGGCAAGGCGCCGAAATATGTCGCGAACCGGCGTCCGCGAGAGCCCGTATCTTTCACTCAAACTGGCTTCGTCCAGATCGGCGTCCGGGTCCAGTTCCATCGTCAGGATCTGCCGTTTCAGGTCTTCGTAGAGATTGCTCTTGGGTGTCTTCGCCATCGTCGCTCTCCGGCCAGTCGTTGCTCTACGCCGTGAAAATGGCACGCTTGTCGGAGGGAGTCAATAATTGTGTACTTTGCGTACACAATTAGTATTTATAGAATACACAATGATGCCGAGCGCTATGGTCGCGATGCCTGTCAGGCGCCGCTTAACGTGCTGACAATGATCGACATTCCGCGGCGGCGACCGTCGCGGCGTTCTTGCCAGCGGATCATCGTGGCAGGTCGGTGAGAATGTCTCTGGAGTTGACGTCGATACGACGTCGGTCATCAGGCCTCGAAGCCTGGACGCCGGCGACCCGGCGAGCGGCCATTGCGGAATATCTCGTTTCCGGTGGCGGCGGTTTTGTCGGGGAGCGCCGGCCCGGCGCTCCCCGGGGTCGATTAAGAAGCCAGAACGCCGCTCTTCTTGGCGGTCCACGTGGCCATGTAGTCCATAAGGCCAGGGTTTAGGCAATCGTAAGGCTCGAGGCCGGACGCCCTCAACTGCGCCCTGACAGCGTCCATCTTCGCGGGGTCGAAGCCGCTCTCGATGATCGACGACACGAAGGCCGCAAAGCCCGGCTTCGCCCAGCCGCTTTCCTGGAAGCGTTCCGGATGGACGAAGGACAATCCCTGGAACGGATGTTCGCGCACAACCGGCCCATACATATGCACGCCGCATTCCTTGCAGGCGTGGCGCTGGATCAAGGCGGCGGAATCGACGACGGCGAGCTTATCGCCGTTCTCCAGCACTTCGACGCTTTCGGTCGGAGCGACCGCCACGACCGAGAAGACGGCGCCCTCGGGCTTCCAGCACTTGGTGCAGCCACAGGCGTGATTATGGGCGATATCGCCCTTGATCTTCACCTTGACCGGATTGCTTGCGCATTTGCAGACGAGCGTCCCGCCTGCGAAAGCAGCGTCAGTCGCCCGAAAGCCTGAATCCACTGCCGGATGTATGGCTATGCTGGTCATGGGTTTCTCCTCCCCTTCTGGGCCGTTTGCGATATGCCCGGCCAAGCTCTGCAATCAGTCTCCCAATCTCCGCGCGTGCCAGCGCAGATGGTCTTCCATGAATGTCGAAATGAAGAAGTAGGAGTGGCCGTACCCGTCCTGCATGCGAAGCCGCAGGCTGATGCCGGCCGTCTCGCAGGCCTGCCTGAGCTCTTCGGGGCGCAATCCGTCCTGCAGGAAGCTATCCGCCGTGCCTTGGTCGACGAGGAATTCCGGGAACCGGTGCCCGTCTTCGATCAGCGAGCAGGCATCATAGGCCCGCCAGTTCCTTTCATCCGATCCGAGGTATTTCTGGAATGCCGGCTTTGACCAGCCGGAGACCGAGGGATGGCTGATCGGCGCGAAGGCCGAGCAGCTGCCGAAGCGTTCGGGGTGCTTGAGCGCGATCGTGATCGCGCCATGTCCCCCCATCGAGTGGCCGAAGATTCCCTGCCGCGTCATGTCGACCGGAAACTCGGCCGCGATAAGCTTCGGCAATTCATCGACGATGTAGCTGTACATCCGATAATTCTGTGCGAACGGCGGCTCGGTGGCGTCGACGTAGAAGCCGGCACCCTTGCCGAACTGCCAATTATCCGGCTCGTCCGGGACGGTATCGCCCCGCGGACTGGTGTCGGGGCAGACGATGATAATACCGAGTTCTGCGGCAAGACGCCGATACTCTCCCTTTTCCATGACGTTCGCATGGGTGCAGGTCAGACCGGATAGGTACCATAGAACCGGCAACTTCCGTACTTTGGCCTGCGGCGGTAGGAATACCGCAAAGGTCATGTCGCAGTCGCAGACATCCGAGCGATTGATGTAAACGCCCTGGGTGCCGCCATGAGAATTTTCGGTTGAGATGGTTTTCATGGCTCAGTACACGACCACGCCGCGGATGGACTTGCCCGTATGCATCAGCTCGAAGCCCTTGTTGATGTCATCGAGCGGCATGGTGTGGGTGATCATCGGATCGATCTGGATCTTGCCCTGCATATACCAGTCGACGATCTTCGGGACGTCGGTGCGGCCACGCGCGCCGCCGAAGGCGGTGCCCATCCAGTTGCGGCCGGTGACCAGCTGGAACGGCCGGGTGGAGATCTCCTGGCCGGCGCCGGCAACGCCGATGATGATGGACTTGCCCCAGCCGCGATGGCTGGCTTCCAGCGCCTGGCGCATCACCTTGGTGTTGCCGGTGCAGTCGAAGGTATAGTCGGCGCCGCCGATCAGG
>NZ_JBLKNU010000013.1:0-188567 GCF_047532935.1 Rhizobium sp. IY2 | reverse complement strand
TTCTACAACCCGAAACGTCGCCACTCGACACTGGGGTATCTCAGCCCAAATGACTTTGAAACCAAGGTGGGATTAGCTTAATCTCGTGTCCGATAAACCGGCAGCAGGCCAGATCGGTCTTTTGATCGAATTGTGGAGGTCGCCCTCCCCAAGGCGCGCAGCCCTGATTGGTGTGTCCCTATTTGGCTTCGGTTCTTGTTTCATGGCGGCTGTCGGCCGGGCAGAGAACTTTACAGCTCCCGCAAATCGATACGCCGTATTCGCTGTTCTTGGTGCGCTTCCCGTATTACTCATGTGGCTTGAGAAGGTAGAACACAGACGGCTCTTCACCTCATTGGCCGCTGTAGTCGTCTGCGGACTCTTCGCTATGAATACGGCAACGTGGTACCGTTTCGCGGTTAAACGCGGCACGATTGAAAGAGATGCGATTGCGGCAATCAAAGCCTCACCCGACAATCCCGAAAGCTACAGGTTGCTCTACCCATCGCCGGAAGCCATTCGAGAGCAAATAGCCTACATGCGTGAGAACGGTCTGGGGATATTCTGACTGCCGTTGTGCGACCGATGAAGGCGCTTCTAACTAGCTGTCACCTAAGCGAGGCACGCCGCCGGTATCGAGCGCAGCGTCACGGCCACGCTCCCCGACGCACGTTTCGTCGCCCTGACTTCCCTCGGGTATAATGTCGGCGTCAAGGCGGCCTGTAGCTCCAGCGTCGTCAAACTCATCAACCAAGGCAAAACGGCTGAAGGCTGCTAAGCCCTCCTGAAGTGGAACCGCGCCGCCGGCATCGTCTTTCCGGGCCTTGTCAGGCGCCGGCAGAAGGAACGCGCCTTCTGCCTCGAGGGCATCTGATGTTCTCTATCCTCGACGCATTCAAAATGGGCGCCGGCATCGCCGCCGGCCTGCTGCTCTATCACCTCTACGCCGTTGCGATCGGCTATCCCTCGGCGGTTCGCGAGGCGCGCGCCGGCTATGTAATCCTGGCCGAGAGGACCTCAGCCGCTGCCAAGGCGGCTGAGATGGAGCGCCAGCGCAACGCTGCGTCACAAGCCACCGAAGAGCATCGCAAGCGCCTGGCGGCCACCGAACGCGCCGAGCAGGCCGCCAGAGACACACTCGAAACCGAGATCCAATCCTATGAGCTTCAGCGGGAAAAGAACCACGCTTGCGCTGTCACTGCTGCTGATCGTCAGTGGCTGCTCCACCACTGAGCGCCTGAACAGGGCAGCGGTGATGAAGGGGCAGGCGGTGGCCGGCGTAGCGCTGCCGCCTTTGCCCGATGATCTGCGCAGACAGGAGGCGCATGCGCCCGTCGTGGAAGGCGAACCCGTCATCGCCATCCTTGCCCGCGAGCGGCAGGCGCTCGACCGGGCCAACGCCCGCCAGGGGCGCACCCTTCGCTTCTACTACGACCTCACTAGCAGATATGGAACACGCCCATGATGAACGCCATCTCGCTTGCCCTGACGAATCCGATGCTGAGCGGCGGCGGGGCCGGAGATTCCGATCGCTACATGTTCTTTGCGACCCGCAACCGCATGCCGTCGGGCACGATCGTCACCGCGGCATCCGGCACGAATTATGTGTGCAGCAAAATCGTCGTCAACACGCCGCAGTATAAGACCAGAACATTCCGCTTCCACCTCTCGGGCTTCGCCTCGACGGAAGGCGGCAACGCGCCGCAGGAAACGGTCGTCACCGGCACGATCGGCGCGCCCGGCAATTCCGTGGTGGCGGATGCGATGTTCATCAGAGCCGCCGGCATCTTCTACCAATGCACCTTCGCCGGCCTGAACACGGTGACGGTGGCCGACCAGACAAACGGCGCCTGGACGGATGAACTGACCATTCCCGATGTCGATCCGGAAAGCGAAATCGAGATCTGGCTGTTTTATCACACCGCCGTCGGCGACAAGATCTGGCCGGTCTACCGCTTCCAGAAACATCGCGGCGAGCGCGTCTGGGGCGCCGGCGATCTCGCCACTCTCCTGGCCCTCAAGGACACGCCGCTCGCCGACAGCACGGCAGCGCTCGACACCAATTACGCCACTCAGACGCAGCCGCAATATTACGGCCCCGACTTCATGGTCGCCAAGGGCGATTGGGATGGAAGGCCGGTCGCTCTTGCTGTCGTCGACAGCCTGGGTGAAGCGCGCCAGCAGTTTTCCGCAGCGGCCGATGCACGCGGCAATCTCGGCTGGTTTCGCCGCTGGCTCGACAAGGATGGCGGCATCGGCCGCATTCCGCATCTGATGATCGGCATGCCGGGGAACGGTTCCGTGCGCGAGCTCACCGGCACCGGTTCTGCGATCGCCACCCGGCGCTGGGCCATTCTCGATGAGATCACCGCCTTCAACAACAATAAGAAGCCGTTCACCGTCATCGCCAACCAGATGGGGCAGAACGACACGGCCGCGACCTACACTGTTTACTTCAACACCAACTATCGAAGCCTGGTCACCAGGCTTCGGGCGCGTTATTCCGGCGTCAAGATCGTCGCCTTCCCGCCGCTCGGCCGCACGGCCTCCACCCGCACAGTCACCCTGACATCGGTCGGTACCGTCGTCACCGCAACGATCGCCTCCGGCATCAACGGGTTGGTGACGGGTCAGACGGTTTCGATTTCCGGCGCCACGCAGACAGAATATAACGGCAATGTGGTCATCACGGTCACCGGGCCGAACAGTTTCACCTACAATTTCGCGGGATCTGCGACCACGCCGGCAACAGGCACGATCAGCGCCAACGACCTCTATCTCCGGGCGGAGTATCAAAGCTTTTCAACCAACAACACCTGGCCGGCGGATGGCACGGATGCTTCCGGCAAATGGCGCCTTCGTAACGACATTCTTGCGAAAACGAATGCTTGCTGCGACGAGTCGATCGACACCTACGCGGCATGGGTTTCCGGCTTCCGGGATGGCGTCTGGCCGGGCATGCTGGAGCTGCCGAGCACCGTGGTGACGGTGCAGTCGGGAACGGACGGGGTTGCGACCTACCCGACGATCGAAGTGGCGGATGCCAGCATTTTCGCGCCGGAGCAGGAGATCAACACCTATGCCGGGCCGGATGGCATTGCACGCCTGTCGACCACCTTGATCGCCAGCATCTCCGGCAATACGATTACCATCTCGATCCCGCGCGCCACGGTGCTACCGGTCGGCTCCATCGTGCGCCCGAGCGTCACGCCGGATGGCGTTCATCCCTACGGCGCTGTGATCGACCGTGTCGCCAATGGCATTCCCCAGTCCGAAAAGTTGAAATTTTATCCCTAGGTGAGCACCGAGAGCGATGACATCCAATGACGATATCCTCCGCGCGCTCGGGCGTGTCGAGGGCAGGCTGACAGGCATCGAGGACAATGTCGCGCTTCTGCGCAGGGAGGTCAGCGACGAAAAGACCAACGCGCACGACAGCCGCGCCGTGATCCACGCGCGGCTCGATGAGCAAGCCAGACAGATCGCCCATCTCGATACCAGCGTGGCGATCAGCGGCGGCGCGGATGCGCAGATCCGCCAGGAGATCAGGAGCCTCAAAGAGACCGTCGAGAAGAACCAGGAGATGGTCGCGCCGGCGCTTGAAGACTGGAAACGGATGAAATCGATCGGCTATGGCATCTCCGGGCTGATCGCCTTTGCCGGCCTGACGATCGGTGGCATTATTGCCTATGCGAGCGATGGCGCGGTGGCGGCGTTGCGACATTGGTTGAAGATCAATTGAGTTGAGGGCGCCGATTGTCTGCGGCTTCGAACTCCATCGCACTCGCAGCACGCCTCAATCAGCCGTTTTTTGATCGGCGGAGCTACGTTGCCAAATCGAACCAAGCAAAACCCTAAATTTTAGACATCGCTAACGAACAAATCGGCCGCCTGTTGGTTCTCCTCTCAGGAGGAAACGGTCATGAAAACCATGAGCAATCGCCAAGTTCGCATTCCCGGCCCGCGAGAGCACGATGTTGCCGAGCATTGCCGCAAGTTTGGGATCGGCCCGGCGGAGGAGAAGAAGCTGAAGAAACTTCTCGGGTCTCGGGCGCCGCTCCATGAAATCCAGGCCAATGCTCCGCCACGGCAGCCAAGGTGGCGTTAGAGAATTTCGGGAAAACTGCGAAGCGGTTTCCGTCGGGAAGTGCGTAAAACAAAGTTTGGAGCGGTTCAGCTTTCATCAAGGCTGAGCCGCTTTAACGTGAGAAGGGGACGGCGCATCTGATTGTTTCACGCGGCATTACAGCAATGATTCAAAGATTGAGCGGAACAGAGCAGTGCCGCAAACGCTCGCGAAAGAGGTATTGTTGCCTGGGTTTGAAATGGGCGATCTTGCTTGCACATGAGCCGGTTGTTCGGCTCGTTCCGCTTCGCTCCGCTGAAAGCCCCACTCCGGCGGGGTTTTTGTTGGCGCGGGATGTGGCCGTCGATTTTCGCCCGGCCGGAGCCTGTCCGTATGACGGCTGCCGTCTTGCCCGGACAGGTTGTCTATTATCCCTCTGTCGGTTTTCCCGGGGGGTGTGGTGTCGGATCTCTGCCGGGAACTTCCACCAATATCGGGGGTTTTGCCCGCGGATCGCGCGGTAGGTTTCGTCTCCTGTACCCACTGCTACCCCTGCAGTTGCTGCGCGGTCCACTGATATCAACGGGATGACGGATGAGGCTTTGCATCTCGGCGATCGCCAGCGGGCGAAGCCGTCTGTCGTTCGTCATCGGCGTCTGGAGATTCAGCCCTTCGAAGACGCAGGTGTGTGTGTTTGTGTCGACGTCCGCATGTGAAATGGCTCACGACGGCACAGCTGCGCGGGGGTCGCCTATCAGTGCCGCAGTTGGCGCGACAGCATCAGGATGTAATCGTCGGCGATATCGGCAACCACCATGGCGGCTTCCGCGGCCGTGTATCCCCTGCCGACGGCGTCGCTGACGATCTTCATGACGGCGGGTTCAAGTGCTTCCCGGCAGTCGGAAAGGCTTTCGGCATGCGGGCATTTGGCACGAAATTCCAATACGTTGTTCATGGCATACCCTCCATTTGATGTTGCTGCGCCCTATGCGTCAGTTGCCCGATCCCCGGAAGAACCAAGCCTTGGTCCCGGTGGAGCGTCGCTCGCGGGGACCAGAATGACTATCGTAAGAATACGATGGCATAGGCCGCCACGTATTCAAGCGCGCGCTGATATTAAGGTAAGCCAGTAGGGTTAATTCGTCCGCTGATGTTGCATCGTGGCATCGGAGGCTGCCGCAGGCCGGATTGCGATAAGAGGCGGCGCCTCCGAGGTTGTCTTCGGTCAGACGCTGATGCGGCGGCCGGCCTTGTCTGCTTCTTTGCGATTGGCGCCGTGTTTTTCGATGATGGTCCTGGCATCCTCGTTGGAAATGCGGTGTTTTTTCGCGAAGTAGATGACATCGTAGGGGCCGTCAGTCGTAGCCGCTTTGGCGGGCTGGACCTTATTCGCTTTGTCATTGGTCATGATTTTTCCTTCCTTGGAAATGTTGGGCTGGCCACCAGTCCATGTCGGCGCATACCAGCACCTATCGTCTCCGGATCGGGGATCGGAGAACCGGCAATCTCAACTCGGTGTCTGTCGAAGACTTGGCTTCGTCCGCCCTATCGATGCGCCCGGGCCGTCATATGTTTTTCCCAGATCTGCGTCGCCTGCGCTGCCGTGCCGGTCTTGTGGAAGCGCAGCAGGTGCAGTCCTTCCGCCCGTCGTTTCTCGTTGAAGGCGCTGTTTTCGTAGTCGGTGCCTTCGACAATGCTCTCGCTTTGAAGAACGGCCTTCAATTCCTGCACATAGTGTCCGGTGATGTTGAAAAGCGCTTCATTCTCGGGTGCGTCTGTCATCGTTTTCCCTATGGGTGGTCGCGTGGCATTCAACGCGGTGCCGGTTCAGCAGGCCACGTTGGTAAGATGCATCAGGCAATCCGCGCCCCTATGGGAAAGGCTGGTATCGGACAGCGTTTAGCTGGGGTGTCTGTCTGGAGTTCCATATATCATGCAGCAGCGCCGCCTTACGAATCAAGGATCAAGGCGCGGCGGGTCTGAACGGCCGCATGTTAAACCACTTGCCGCCCCGATACCATCTCAATCGGAATGCCGAAGGATATCGGGGAGAGAGCCGTCTTCAGGCACAACGGCGTGTCTGTCCGTCATTGGTCGTTCCGGTGCCTACCAGAAGACGCCCTTGAAAACGATATAAACGATAAAGGCCAGGCTGATTGCCGGCGTCAATTTCACCAGAAAGTCGAGATATCTGAACTTGCCGATATGCCGGGCCAGGCTTTTCCAGGAATGAATGTTTACCGTGGAAGGCATCATGCCCTCCCTTGGTTGGGGCTGGGGAACTCTGACGACCCCTGGTGGCAGCGCCCGTTCACAAACTGCCGCCATAGCAGATATGGGCTCCGATCATCGGCGCTACAAGTCGTGGCGAAGTGGCGGTCCGGCTGAGATCGCAAAGAGGCGCACGATCGCACAGCGCGGCGCGGGCATGTCCGGAAGGCTGGGCGCCTCCGGACAGGATTGCGCTTTTACCTCAACCATCGCTTCAATCAGTTTCAGCCGATCGAGTTTCCGCCGTTGATCGTCATAGAGCCTGCCCAACAGCGCGTAGGCCGGTCCCGCGGAGCTGCCCTTGAGCGACAGTCTCCTGACCACCGTTTCCTGATCGGTAACGCGGCGCGCGGCCTTCACGACATGGCGACGTGCCAGCTTCAGGTCTTTCGAGCGGTATCGGGTCGAGACCATGAGTTTTGCTTCCCCAGTCATCCGGCAACACCAGGACGATGGCCGTTCCAGCTTGCCGGCGCGATGCTTTCCAGCGATTAGCGAAAATCTTCGGCCCTGAGCGTGAAGTTGTTGCCACGCCGATGCTGATAGACTCTCGATGCGGCTTCCTGAATCGAGGAGCGCGCGGCATCGAAGGCATTGAGGTAGGCGGCCTCGGAAGAGTCTCGCGTGATCGCGCTGCCGAGGGCCGCGTCTTCGACCAGAAACCTGACCTCGAACATGCCGTCATAGCCGGTGAAGCGGACACCTTTTCTGGCTTCGTCGAAGCTGCGGCTTCTGTTGGGAAAAATAAGTGCCATTGCGGTTGTCCTTGGAAGTGGGCACGAGCCGATGTGAGGACCTCGGGCCTGGCGATGATAATGAATGCACGATGGCGATCAGCCTGCCGGCCTGTCCGGCCGTCTGCAGGTCTTAATGGATGGTCTGCACGATGACCCGGCTTTCAAGCAAGGCTTCCGATGTCTTGATCAAGCGCATCGTGCCCGTGATGACCTCATTCGAATAGAGAGAATCGGCACGGGAGATTTCGTCCGTCATATCGTGGAGAACTTTGTTGATCTCCAGCAGAGGCGGCACGAATTCGACCAAACCTGCTGCTGCCAGCCCGTGCGTCAGGCGCGCGATCGCTTCTCTCAGGTGATTGACGAGCGCACGTCTTTCCACCGCCAGTGCTGACGGCTTTGTGAGGGTCGCTTCATCGTTGAACTGCATGATGCGTATCCTCCTCTATCTAAAATGGGTTCCGCCACGGCTTTATCAATGGCTACATCAATGGCTATTGGCGAATGAGGTTGCGGTCAGGTGGCAAAGAGCGCAAGCTGATCCATCGGCGGGCACGATACGGGCACCGCTGCTTGGGGCGCGCCAGTGAATACTAGCGCCAGTAAACCCTAGCCCCAACGAAGGAGGACGCCATGTCTTCCACATCTGATCAATTCTTCGATATCGACAATTTGAGGATGCTCGATCGCATTCTGCGAAAGGCCGGCTTTCGCGGCGGCGAAACTTACGCGGCCGATGATGCTGAGATCAGCGCGACGAGTTTTCTCATTCATTGTTTCCAGACGGGCATCGTCGATGAGGCCGCGCTGAAATCGGCTCTGAAAATGTATCTGGCAACGCAGCTGGGTTCCGGTCCGCTTCCTCAGGCGATGGAGGATGGCTCTTTTGCAAGATGGCAGGATGACGGCGGCGCCCCGACGAAAGCCTATCGGATCGCGCACTATACGGCGCCTGGGCCCACGACCGCATCGCTACGGCCATTGGGCTACCGTTTTCCCAAGACCAGACTGCCTGAACGCGTGTTCGAGATCCCCTGAATGGATCTTGCAGCGACGTCGCCCGGCTAGCCCCGGTCGATCGTCGCGATGACATGACGAACAAGGAAGAAGACATGCCTCGCAATCACGCCGATCAAAGGGACGGGATCGGGAAACGCAAGATCACCGCCATGCGCAAAAGCGCAACGGTCAGCCCGACTGCCGACGATCTGATAAGCCAGGCCCGTCACGCCCGGTCACCGTCGGCGGAGCAGGGGATTGATAGCCCTGATGACCAGGCCTATGGCGTGGCCCGCACGCATAAAGGTCCCTTCGACAACGCGACGGCATTCAGCGCTCCCACTTACGAGCATGATCTGCCGACGCGGCAGCAATTGGAGGCCGCGCAACGCAGCCAATCCGATGCGATCAAGCAGCAAGAGGCAAACCGCCCAAAAGGCAAATCCCGCATTCGCGCCAAGGCGACGAAGCTGAAATCTCCCTGAGCGGAAATGGAACGGAGCGGACTGCCGGTCCGTCGAAAAGCCCGCTCCAGGCAGGCTTCTCATTTCATGGCACAGCTCAGGCGACCTCACGCAGCCCCAAACGGCACGGCGACGAAGGTCTTGTTGCCGTCGCGGCCATCTTAGGCCGCGGTAAAGGGCACGGCGACGAAGGTCTTGTTGCCGTCGCGGCCATCTTAGGCCGCAGTAAAGGGCACGGCGACAAAGGTTTTGTTGCCGTCGCGTTCGACGAGCAGCAGCACCGATTTGCGGCCTGATTTGCCGGCCTCCGCAATCGCGGTCTTGACGTCGCGGGCATTGTGGACCGGTCTGTCGTTCACCGAGACGATGACATCGCCGGACTGAATGCCGGCGGCGGCGGCCGATTTGTCCGGATTGACGTCGGCGACCACCGCGCCGCTGATCGAGCGCGGCAGGTTGAGTTGCTGGCGCACGTCGGGCGTCAGATCGGCAAGACCGATGCCGAGGCTCGGCTGGCCGCTGCTCTGGCCTTGAGTGTCGGAGCTTTCGGCTGCCGCCTGCTTCTGGCCGGCCTCATTGGTGCCGACGGTAACGTTGAGATTGATCGTCTTGCCGTCGCGCCAGACGCTGAGAGCTTCCTTGGCGCCCGGCGACAGGTCGGCCACCAGCCGCGATAGGTCCTTCGGCGTCTTGACGGTCTGGCCGCCGACCGCAGTGACGATATCGCCGGGCTTCACGCCGGCACGTGCGGCCGGCGTATCGGCGGCAACGGCGGCAACCAGCGCGCCGCCTGCCTTGTCGAGGCCGACGGCATCGGCGACATCCTTGGTGACCGGTTGGATCTGTACGCCGAGATAGCCGTGATCGATCGAACCGTCCTTCTGCAGCTTGGCGACGATCGCCTTGGCCTCGTCGGAAGGAATGGCGAAGCCGACGCCGACGCTGCCGCCGTTCGGCGAATAGATGGCGGTATTGATGCCGACGACATTGCCGCTGCGGTCGACCAGCGGCCCGCCTGAGTTGCCATGGTTGATCGGCGCGTCGATCTGGATGAAATCGTCATAGGGCCCGCTGTGCAGGTCACGGCCGCGCGCCGAAACGATGCCTGCCGTCACCGTGGTGCCGATGCCGAAGGGGTTGCCGATCGCCAGGATCTGGTCGCCGAGCTTCAGCCTATCGGAATCGCCCCAGGCGATGGTCTGCAACGGTTTGCCCGCCTCTATCTTCAACACGGCGACATCGGATTTCGGGTCGGTGCCGATCAGCTTGGCCGGCAGTTCCGTGCCGTCATCGAGCGTCACCTTGATGTCGACGGCATTATCGATGACATGGTTGTTGGTGACGATCACACCGTCGGGGCTGATGATGAAGCCCGAGCCGAGCGCCATTGCCTGCTGCGAAGGCCGGTTTTTTGGTGCCTGGCGCGGCAGCGGGATGCCCTGATCCTCGAAGAACTGGCGGAACTGCTCGTCCATCGGCGACTCCTGCTGATCGGCGCTGACATCGGTCGCCTTCATGGTCGTCGTGATGGTGACGACGGCAGGCTTGTCGACGTCGACGATGGAGGCGAAGGAGCCGCTCGGCGCGAGAACGCCGCCGGCATCCGAAGGCGCGGCAAAGGCGCTGGACGAATTGATCGTAAAGGGCAGGCATGCGGCGCCGGCGATGATGGCGGCCCCGACAAGAGCTGCGGTGCGATGTTTGTGGAGGATAGGTGACATGGCGGTGATCCCTTGGACGGTGGTCCCTGGCGAGAGCGTTGGTTTTGGATGGCGTCGTGGTTCCATGTCCTGGGACCTGGCGTCGGATGGCGTTTGGCGCCAATTGCTTTCATCGCAGCGCAGTCGTCGGGGGGGGCGGCGACCGGGCGAATGGAAGAATTCGCGCTCGGGATTCATATGATCGCGGCCAGCGGATTTACAAATTAAATATTGATCATGTTTATATTGCCGATTTGTAAGATATGACGGGGATTTAATCTTCGCCCCAATGCTTTCGGGCTGGCTGACGCTTCCGGAAATTCCGGCCGGTTTTGCCGCGCCCGAGTATCCTCCGCGACATTTTCATTCGAAAATAAATGGACTTATTCCAGGCGGCGGTGATCCGATCGCCGCATTGGCCCGTAATTCGCCGACGGACAATCCTGCTGCTGTTTCTGGACGTTGTTTCCCCGGAACCTGTTGCTCATATAAAATGTTAGTAGACTCTAAATTATTTCTTCTTCAGAAAGTGAAAATCGCGAATCGAAGGCAGGTGAGTCTCGCGTGCAGCATATGAGGGATGATGGGCAAGTCAGTGGGGCCGGGGCGGAAGGCCAGGCGCGGCGCGCATGTGAAGTTGAGCGATGTGGCGAAAAAGGTGGGGGTCAGCCCCATCACCATTTCGCGCGCGCTTCGCAATCCTGAAATCGTCTCGGAGGATCTGCGCGAGACCATCCTGCGTACGGTGAGCGAGATGGGTTATATCCCCAATCTCGCCGCTCGCGCGCTCGCCGGCCGCCACAACGGCGTCGTCGGTGTGATCACGCCCGCTTTGCACCAATACGGCTTCGCCGACCTGATGATCGGTATCGAGAATCGCTTCCGCGACGCCGAGTTCACCGTTCAATATTCCAGTACGCTGCACCATGCCAAGGGCGAGGCCGGCCTGCTGAAATCCTTCCTGACACAGAAGCCGGCCGGGGTGATCATTGCCGGCGCCGAATCCTATAGTGATCTTCTGCCGCTGATCGGCAATGCTGCCTGTCCGATCGCCCATATCACCGATCTCAGCCAGGAGCCGGAAAAGCTGGTCGTCGGCCTCGATCATCATGCCGCCGGCGCCGAACCCACCCGCTTCCTGTTGTCGAGGGGCTATGAAAGGATCGGCTTCATCGGCCGCGGCGGGGATGTCCGCTCGCGCCGCCGCATACAGGGTTATGAGGCTGCGATGCGGGAAGCCGGGCGTTTCAACCCGGATCTCGTCATCGGCGGGGATGCGGCAAGCCGCATCGGCCTCGGCAGGGAGTTGTTTTCCCGGCTGTTGCAGCGCGTGCCCGATATTGATGCCGCCTTTGCCCAGAGCGACGAACTGGCGCTTGGCGTCCTCATCGAATGCAAAGCGCGCGGTATCCGCGTGCCGGAGGATGTCGGCATCTGCGGTTTCAACGATTTGGAATTCTCTTCCTTCACCGAGCCGACGCTGACGACGGTGCACTTACCGCGTTACGATATCGGCTATCGCGTCGCCGACATGCTGCTGCGCGCCATCCGCGACGAACCGCCAGGCGAAGACAAGGTCAACTGCGGCTTCTCGATCATCCCGCGCGGCTCGACGCGCTAAGCCGGTCCGATCTGCCGAATGAAATGCGACGGACCTGTCGTAGGCTCGAACTAGGCACAGATCAGATTATTCCCTATACGGAGGGAATGATGATCACTGTGCTGAAAAATGGATAACACAGGACTGTCTCTCGACAGAATGCGCACATTTGTCCGCGTCGCCGAACGCGGCAACCTGTCGATGGTCGCAAGAGAGCTAGGTATCGGTCAATCCACCGTGACGCGACACCTCAATGAACTTGAGGAGGCTGTCGGCGTCCCGCTTCTCAGCCGAACCACGCGTCGCGTGACCCTTACGGACGAAGGTAGTCGCTATTATGCGAACTGCCTTCAGATACTGCGCCTGGTCGAACAGGCCGCTGAAGAAGCGAGAGATGCCCGTCGGGCGCCTGCCGGTGCTGTTCGACTTTCTTGTACGGCTGCGCTCGGTGTGATGCACGTCACGCGCCTCATCTTTGAATTCCAGGACAAGCATCCGGACATCAGAGTCGACCTCAACCTGACGGACGAGCGCATCGACCTGGTTCGCGAAGGTGTTGACGTGGCACTTCGTCTTGGACCTCTCGCGGACAGCGCGATGAAACTTCATGCGCTCGGAGAAAGCCATCGGCTGCTGGTGGGCGCTCCGACTTATTTGTCCGTTCACGGACGGCCGCAGCACCCTGCCGATCTGTCACGCTACGAAACCGTCGTGATGTCCAATGTGGCGGGGAGCGATCGGGTCGTTCTTTCCTCTCCCGATGGCACGAGCCTGATAATCCCGGTCAGTGGAAAGCTGCGCGTCGATCACGGGCTTGCGGCGCGCGAAGCCCTTGCCGCCGGACGCGGCATTGGTCCTACACACCTCTGGCTGGTCCACGATCTTCTGGATGACGGCAGGCTCGAGGTCGTGCTTGGCGACTATCGTCCTTCGCCGGTTCCTCTTAGCTTGCTGATCGTTCCGGAGCGTGCGGCCATTGCCCGTGTCCGTCTTCTCGTCGACTTTCTTGTCGCCGAGGTTTCCAAATTGCCGGGAATCAGGCCCTCGTAAGTCTTTGTTTTTAAAGATGTCGTTATCGCAAAACCGCTGCACTGCTTTGCGCGACATGCCTCAAAGTCCGAAAGTCCGCTTATCGCCACGCCACCCCGTCGTCCTGAGATATTGTTCCCAGTTGAGCGTTTCGGGGTTCAGGCGACGGTTCCAATCGAGGTCGTGCGCCTTGCCGAAATAGCCATATTCGACAGCATATTCGACCATTCCCAGAAGCTCTCGAACGAGAAGTTCGTTGGCCGCAAACTCTGGAAAATAGTGCAGCAGGCCATCCCGGGTGAAAGCGTTTCGATATTCGGCCTTGAGGCCGGTCACGCGCTGAAAGGTTTCGACCATCTCGCGCGGAGAAATGATGTCGCCAACGATCGGCAGCGTTTTGCCGTTATAGCGCTCGGGGTTTGAGAAAATTTCGAGGACGACCGGCCCGGTCGCCGTCAGCGGATCGACAAAGGGCGCTCGGAAATCTTCAGGCAGATAAACCGGCAGGAGCAGCGTATCACCCTCCAGGCGAGGCACGTAATATTCGAGAAGATTCGTGTAGAAGAATGCCAGCATGACGAAGGAATGAGAGATCTGCAGGCCGCGAATATAATCTGCGACGCGCGCTTTGTCGGTAAAATGCGGCGCATATTTCGTCCCACCGGTAATCTTGTCGACATCCTCAAGCGTGCTGAAAACAATATGCCCGACGCCGGCCTCGACGGCGGCATCCGCCAGTTGCCGGCCGAGAGGAGCCTCGATGGTTGCTGGCGGGGCGATCGGCGGCGTCATCAGAAATGCGCCATCGGCGCCTTGGAAGGCAGCGACGAGGTCCTTTTGACGGCCAAGTTCGAGAGGGACGGCCACGATTTCAGCGCCGCCTTCCTCTAGACGTAACGCTTCGGGCGAATCCTTCTTCCGGGTTAAAGCACGCACCCGGAAACGTTGGCTCTGAAGGAGTGTCGCGGCGACGCTGCGCCCCTGTTTGCTCGTTGCGCCGGCAATCGCGATAAGTGGCTTTTCATTTGTGAACATGGAGCTTCAAACCTTTCCCTGTCATTAACGCCGACTGCGGTGCAAGGCGTCATTTTGCGGGAGGGCGGTCGGCTGTGCCGAGAGCCCACCTCAATGGCGGGCACCCTATCTCAACAGGTTCTATGGCTGTAGATATCTGAAATACATAACATAATGCCATTTTATGGATAAATGGTGCCGTCCAAGCGTCGTCGAAACCCGCCCCGAGGACTGAAGCGCCGACAGCGATTCATAGACTCTGCCGGCGCTCTTTCTCTGAGCAATTACGGTATCAGCAGAATACTGCCCGCCGAGCGTCCCGATTCCATCTCTTCGTGCGCCTTGGCAACATCGGCCAAACGATACTCAGCACCGATCTGCGAAACGATCCCTGTTTCCATCGCCCCGACGGCAGCCAGAGCAGCCTCGCGATATTGTCCGACGTCGGTGCACCAGGCCATGATGCTCGGATGGTAGAGCGCCTTGCCCGGACGAAGTTCCTCGACAGGTACCGGTGGAATAGCACCGGCGGCCTGACCGATGGTGACGGCCATGCCGAATGGCCGGACAGAGCGTATGCTTTTGAGAAGTGTGTCGCCGCCGATCCCGTCATAGGCGACGTCGACCCCAAGTCCGTTCGTGAGCCGCTTCACCTCGGCGACGATATCGGCGCCCCGTCCAACAATAAGGTGATCGGTCCCATAAGATGCGGCGAGTGCGGCCTTTTCCGAAGAGCTGACCGTCCCGATCACGGTGGCATCGAGCGATCTCGCCCAGCGAACGAGGATGCTCCCAAGCCCACCCGCAGCCGCATGGATCAGAACCTGAGTGCCTGCGCGCACATTGTAGGTCTTTTTCAACAGCATGTAGGCGGTCATGCCTTTGAGCAGCGAACTCGCTGCCGTTTTCGCTGAAACGGCATCAGGAAGTTTTATCGCCCTTTCAGCAGCAATATTCCTGGTAGAGCGATAGGCGCCAACCGGAGGCCCTGCATAGGCAACGCGGTCACCTTTTTGGAAGATGGAGACGCCAGGACCGACATCGTCGACGATGCCTGCCGCCTCGGCACCGATCACCGCGGGGTAGGAGGGCATGGGGTAGATGCCCTTGCGGTGATAGACGTCGAGAAAGTTGGTTCCGATCGCCTGATGACGGATTTTTATCTCGCCATCACCGGGAGGCTGACAACGGTGATGCTCAACGCGGAACTGGGTGACGTCACCGGGGGCGTCCAGCCATATGATTTGGTCATTCATCTCTCGTGCTCCTTCATGGGCACAAATTAACCGTAGCCTGATGTGTGAAAATTCCCTACTGTTTCACAATGATTGGGAGAGAATTCACAAAGATCGATTGGGACGACCTTCGGCATTTCCTGGCGCTCGCGCAGTCGGGAACGTTGCTTGGCGCCGCAAAGCAGCTCGGCGTCGAACATGCCACGATCAGTCGGCGGGTTTCGTCGCTGGAAGCCAGCCTGGGGCGCAAGCTCGTAGACCGCCGCGGGCGGCGCATCATTTTAACCTCGGACGGAGAGCAGGTCGCCAGGCACGCAGCTCTTGTCGCGGCGCAGACTGCGGCAATCGAGCAGCTTGGTCGAAGCAGCGCCACGGAATTGCATGGCCATGTGAGGATCAGCGCGCCTCCCGCTCTCTCAAGCGTGCTCCTGGCAAATCCGATCGCGGCCGTCAGGCGAGACCATCCGGGTGTTCAGATCACGCTCGTCGGAGAAAAGCGCCTGGCGTCCCTGAACAGACGAGAGGCGGATATCGCCGTGCGCATGTCGCGCCCCGAGGACGGCGATTACGCCATCGTCAAGCTCGGCGAGACAAGCTTCCATCTCTACGCATCACAGACCTATCTCGAAACGGTTCCACCGTCGGACTGGACCTTCATCGGTTACGACGAAACCATGAGCGCCTCGCCGCAACAATTGCGACTGATCGAGCTGGCCGCCGGCCGGCCGATCGCCGTCAGATCATCCGTTCTGGAGTTTCAGGCCGCAACCGCAAGACTTGGCGCCGGTGTCGTCATGCTCCCCGATTTCGCCGTCCCGGAGTCCAGCGGTCTCCAGCGCATTGAGAACGAACAGGCTTTGACTCGAGAGGTCTGGCTGGTTGTCCATTCTGACATCAAAGACGTCCCCTCCGTCCGCGTCGTCGTCGATGCGCTGAAAACCGCTCTCGGGAAATAGTCAGGTCAGTTGGCTGGGTCGCAAAGCGCCAGAAGCGATGGCTGCCCGCTTACGGTCTCACGGGACCGATCAGCCCTGCAGCCAGAAGCACGCGTTCAGCCACCAGCCACACGGCACCGCGATCAGCCCTCATCCCCGAGGTGCGGAGGCCAAGGGCCGAAGCCTCGAAGGACGGGGGCGGGTGCTGAGCAGCCACCGTCATACTGCCGGAGCACATACGTCGTTTTATCAATAGGTTACGGTGTGCCTGGACACCAGATGGTAACGCGAAATCATTAGGTTTTCTTGAAAAGTGTCCAGACCTATTTAACTCGCTCAGACAGCCCGGCCTAACCCCTTTTGGCGATATTGACTCCGATCTGCATCCTGCCAATCTGCATCCATACGTTGGAACCAATGGGAGGTTCTTGTCTTGGATGCAGTATACCCTGGGCATGAAGCAAGCGCTCACGATATTCTGGAACTGGCATCGTATTACCGAACGGCCGCGACTTTGCTTGGGGAATGCTCCCCTCGGGGCAAATCGCTGTCGCACGCTCCGCGCCGGTTTCTGGCCCTCCACTCGATCGAGCTCTACCTGAATGCGTTTCTGCTCGCCAAAGGGCGTGACCCTAAGATGATCCGCGGCCTTCACCACGACATTGGCGAGCGATCGCGATGGGCGAAGGAAGCGGGCTTAATCTTCCGAAAGCGAACGGAGGAACACTTGGCGACGCTGTCCTCCAACAGGGAATATCTCGTCACAAGATACGATCCGGCCGCCACGCTATCGCAGGTCAACCGGGTGATGGCGACGCTCGAAGAGTTATCGCAGAAGGTGAGGAAGGTCATCGACGTGGATAAGTCGAACAACGGGAGAACTGCCCGTCCAAACCTGTGAGCATCGGCGATTCGTGCGATGACGCCTTGATGGAACCGGGCGATTCCAACGCTTGAAGCGAACGGCGCAGGGCACCACCCATTACCCCGGAAGAGATGCCGGCGACCGTGTGTTGGTCTCCGCGTCGATCAGGATGAAGGAGCCGTAATTGCGGTTCTGCTCATAGGGGTCGATGATCGCCGCTTCGTCGAAGACGAGCCGGACTTTGCCGATGGCGTTCATGTAGAGCCGCTGGGCGGCGTTCCAGCTGCCGGTCTTCAGCTCCAGATCGTTGTCAATGCACGACTTGGGAAGCTGCCGACATCAATTCCTGGGAATTCAGTGCCTTGAATGTCTGGAGCCCAGCCTCCAGGACTTCAGTGAAGCTCCAGCGTACGATGCCCTCCCGGTCGATGAGGAACTGACCGACAAGCTGCCCGTGGTCGGCAGTCATCATCTGCTGATCGGCTTCCGTAATTTGATATCCTTCCTTCTCGTTGATGAATTCGTCCATTGCCATCACGCTCATAGGCTCGGGCAACTCGCCCGGCAGGTCGATCCGTATTGCCATGACCGTGTCGATCCCGACCTCGCGTAGGCCGAATGCTTGGTGCGAAGCCCTTATCGGGTCGGAAGCGGCAAGAAGATCGGGTATCGGATGGTAGCGGAAATAGAGCCGCGCGCGTTCGACCGGGGTGTTTACCACCGCCAGGGATTGGACGCCTTTTTCACGCAGCATCGGGTTGAGATATGCCATGGCCGCGACATGGCGCCGGCAGAACGGGCAATGCAGGCCCCGAAACAAACCGATCAGCAATGGGCTGCGGCCACGAAAATCATCAAGTGCGATCTTCCCCTCGCTCGAGATCGCATCAAACACAACGTTCGGGACTCGGTCGCCCGGTTGTAGCGGATGGTCGACATGGCTCGTGGACATTGGACAACCTCCTCGCTCGGGGATCAGTCGAGAAAAGGCGCCGAGTTAGTGCATCGAGGTCGAGATTGAGCGCTGCAAGGCCTGACCTCTCGTCTTACCGCACCGCCTGGATCCGATTTAAGAATGGCCCCACATTGGCCCGCGGGCAAGCGGAAAACAGCGAATCGTGAATTGGAAAAGTCCGTTTTCTGCAAACTCTGAATTTTTTAGCGGCCGCAGAGGCCGACACAGAAAATTGAGCTGGGGAAGCCCCTATCGCAAAGTCTCAGGTTCTGATCGGTTCTTCGCCGTTCGGCAGGGAGTCCGCCAGCCGCAGCCAGAGGATTCGGCCTCGGTAAGGGGCCAGTCTTGCTGGCCCCTATCCCTCATCAGATATCGCTTGCGGCGCTCGACCAGAGATCGGCTGCTTCGGCTGCCGTCATGCGCCGTACCTCGGCCTCATGGCTGCGGCTGGCGAAGAGTTCGCTTGCCATGATCTGCTCGGCAAGATCGGCCGGAAGCGAGAGGATGACGCGGGCTTCGCCATTGTGGAGGCCGCCGAGTTCGGTGCGCTTGCCGGTCACCATGCCGCCGGCGACCGTATTGTTGGTCTCCGGATCGATCAGGATGAAGGAACCGGAAAGCCGGTTCTGCTCATAAGGATCGAAGATCGCCGCTTCGTCGAAGACGAGCCGGACCTTGCCGATGGCGTTCATGTAGAGCCGCTGGGCGGCGTTCCAGCTGCCGGTCTTCAGCTCCAGCTGGCTGAGCGGCTGCACCTGCACACGCTGGCGGCGGCTGCCGCTCTTCAGCCAGTAGCGCTTGCCGGGCTCGATGCCCTCGGGCTGGAGTGCGACGATCTGCGCGTCGAAGGCAAGGCCGACCTGCGGCTGGGCGTCGATCGAGACGATCATGTCGCCGCGCGCCACATCCACCTGGCGGTCGAGCACCAGCGTGATCGCGTCGCCGGCAACGGCGGCATTGCGCACGAGATCGAAGGTGACGATCTTGGAGACGTTGGCGACCATGCCCGACGGCAGGATCATGACGCTGTCGCCTGGTTTGACCGAGCCGCCGGCAACCGTGCCCTGATAGCCGCGGAAGCTTTCGCCGGGACGCGAGACGCGCTGCACGGAAAGACGGAAGCCGACCGTCTGCGACGAGCGCACGGTCGCAAGCTCCAGCGTCTCCACCAGCGTCGGGCCGGTATACCAAGGCATCGCGGCCTGGCCGGGATAGACGACGTTTTCGCCCTTCAGCGCCGACATCGGAATGGCGGTGATCTGCTTGACGCCGAGCGACAGGGCAAATTCCCGGAATTCGTGGCTGATCTTGTCGAAGCCGGCGCGGTCATAGCCCGTCAGGTCGATCTTGTTGACGGCGAGCACGAACTGCTTGATCCCGAGCAGCGAGGCGATCGTCGCGTGGCGGCGGGTCTGCTCGAGAATGCCGAAACGCGCATCGACCAGCAGGATGGCGAGATCGGCGGTCGAAGCGCCGGTCGCCATGTTGCGGGTATACTGTTCATGGCCGGGTGTATCGGCGACGATGAAGGAGCGCTTGTCGGTCGAGAAGTAGCGATAGGCGACATCGATGGTGATGCCCTGTTCGCGTTCGGCCTGCAGGCCGTCGAGCAGCAGCGCGAAATCGGGCAGGCCGAGATCGTTCTGCTTGCCGGTGGAATCGCGCTGCAGGGTGGCGGCCTGGTCTTCCTTGACCGCCTTGGTGTCCCAGAGCAGGCGGCCGATCAGGGTCGACTTGCCGTCATCGACGCTGCCGCAGGTGATCAGGCGCAGCGGGCGCGAGTCGCGCAGAGCTTTCTGCTGCTCGGCGGCGGGCAGGTTGACGACGGTGGCGGCCGAGACGGCGGTTTGGGCTGCGGTCATCTCAGAAATATCCTTCACGCTTCTTCTTTTCCATGGAGCCGGACTGGTCGCGATCGATGGCGCGGCCCTGGCGTTCGGACACAGTTGCAATTTCGAGTTCGGCGATCACCTCTTCGAGGGTGGTGGCCTGGGAGCGGATGGCGCCGGTCAGCGGGAAATCGCCGAGGGTGCGGAAACGGATCATGCCTTCCTGGCGGACCTCGCCGGGCAGCAGCTCCAGGCGCGGGTCTTCGGCGAGGATCATCATGCCGTCGCGCTCCACGAACGGACGCTTCTTGGCGTAGTAGAGCGGCACCAGCGGAATGTCCTCGGCCTGGATGTAGCGCCAGATATCGACTTCGGTCCAGTTCGACAGCGGGAAGGCGCGCACGCTCTCGCCCTTGCGGATCATGCCGTTATAGATGTTCCAGAGTTCCGGCCGCTGGTTGCGCGGATCCCAGCGATGGTCGGGCGTGCGGAAGGAATAGATGCGCTCCTTGGCGCGGCTGGCTTCCTCGTCGCGCCGCGCGCCGCCGAAAGCGGCGTCGAACTGGCCGGCATCGAGCGCCTGGCGCAGGCCTTCGGTCTTCATGATGTCGGTGAAGGCCGCCGATCCATGGGTAAAGGGCGTGATGTTTTCGGCAGCACCGCGCGGATTGATGTGCTCGATCAGATCGAGATCGTATTTCTTCGCGGTCTCGTCGCGGAAGGCGATCATCTCCCTGAACTTCCAGCCGGTATTCACATGCAGCAGCGGGAAAGGCACGCGGCCGGGATAGAAGGCCTTGCGCGCCAGATGCAGCAGCACCGAGGAATCCTTGCCGATCGAATAGAGCATGACGGGACGCTCGAATTCGGCTGCAACCTCGCGGAAGATATGGATGGATTCGTTTTCCAGCGCCTTCAGATGCGGGTCGAGCGGCGCCTTGGCGCTCTGGGGATTGCTGAGTTCCGTATCGAGACGGCTATCGGGCATGTCTTACTCCAGACTGTCGGTCGGTCGTTTGCGGCTCACCGCAAACAATTCCTTGATGTGGCTTCCCCAAGAATGTTGCTTTCCCTGGGAATGTTGGCTTTCCCAAGGCTGCGGCGGTCGCCGCGCCTTGATTTTTGGGAAAGCCGTGGGGTGATTTACTGTGCGGCGATCGCCGCGGCCTCTTCGGCGACATGCAGGCCGCATTCGCGCGTTTCGTCCTGCTCCCACCACCACCGGCCGGCACGTTCCGGCTCGCCGGGCTTGATCGCCCGCGTGCAGGGCTCGCAGCCGATCGAGGGATAGCCGCGCTGATGCAGCGGATTGACCGGCACGCCGTTTGCGGAAACGAAGGCCTTGATCGCCTCCAGGTCCCAATCGGCGAGCGGATTGACCTTCAACAGGTGGCGTTCGGCATCATACTCGGCAAAGGGCGTTTCCGCGCGGTTGGCCGATTGGCCGCGGCGCAGGCCGGTGATCCAGATCGCAGCACCCTCCAGCGCGCGGGCAAGCGGCTTCAGCTTGCGCACGCCGCAACAGGCATGCCGGGCTTCGACGCTCTCGTAGAAACCGTTGAGGCCGTATTGCGCCGCATAGGCGTCAATATCGGCCTTCTCCGGCTCGAAGCGGTGGATGCGGATGTCGTACTGGTTTTCGGTCTCGTCGATCAGCGCCAGCGTTTCGGGAAACAGCCGGCCGGTCTGCAGCGTCGCGACATCGATCGGCAGGCGGTGCGTGCCGATCTCGGCGGTGATCACCTGGTCCTCGATGCCGAGTGACGTCGTGAACACCACGCGGCCGCCGAGGCCGGAGACCAGCGACAGACGTCCGGCAAGGTCGAGGCCCGCCAGCCTGTCATTCAGCGCCTTGGCTTCCGCAATCGGCCCTTCTTCCAAAATTGGATTGATAGCAGTCATGAGAATCCTGTCCTTCGTTGACGGGAGTATCGCAGTTCATACGGGGATCGGACAGAAAAAGGGATTTCGAAAGCTGCGGCCGGAGGAGCAAATATCTCTCCGAAGCTGCCGCGATGCAGAAAAGCAGCCGCATGCGGATGAAAATCCACATCGGCAGCTTGAATGTCTATAGAAATAGTAGAGTTACACGCAGCCTGTCAATCCGAAATCTGAAGTGATGCCGAAAATGGTGCGGAAGGCGCGGTTTTGGCATAGATTAAGAGAGCTTGGCCGAGAGCAAAAAACAAGGCCAAAACGCTTGTCTCTCAAGGCTTTCTCCAGCGCGTTCAAATTCGGTTCATGCTGGTTGTGCCATAGAGGTGAAAGTACTTCCGTAGCAGTGCGGAAATTCGCGCTGCCTGTGTGTGTCGATGGTCAAAAATGATTACGCAAAAGGCGAAATATGCGCTGCGGGCGCTCACGGTCTTGGCTGACGCCGATGCCGGAGAACCGGTGATGATTTCCGATATCGCGGCGCAACAGAAGATCCCGAAGAAGTTTCTCGAACAGATCCTGCTCGACCTGAAACATCACGGCGTCGTCGCCAGCCGCCGCGGCAAGCAGGGCGGTTATCTCCTCCTCAAGCCCGCCCACACGATCACTTTCGGTGAGATCCTGCGCATCATCGACGGCCCGATCGCCCCGCTTCCCTGTCTCTCGATCACCGCCTATCGCCAGTGCGACGATTGCGACGGCGAACAGAACTGCCAGATCCGCCACGTCTTCGCCAAGGTCGCCGACGCCACCCGCAAGGTGCTGTTCTCGACGACCATCGCCGATGCCGTCGCTCCAAAACACAGCGCCGAAGTCACCCGGCTGCTGGCCTGAAGATCGCGCATCTTTCTTCAAGATTTGGTGAAATCCCTTTTCTTCCAGCCGGCATGCTCCACCTGCCTGCCCATAGGGTAGGGAGGACATCATGTTCAGAATCTCAGCACAGCGCATCATCGCTGCGGCCATGCTGTCGACGGCTTTCGCCACCGGCGCCATTGCCCATCATGGCTGGTCCTGGGCCGAGGCGGATCAGATCGAGCTTGCCGGCACCATCGAGAAGATCTCCATGGGCGGGCCGCATCCGACCCTTGACGTCGCCACCGCCAATGACGGCGTCTGGCTGGTCGAGCTCGGCAATCCGCGCCAGACGGAACGCTCCGGCTTCGTCGAAGGTGTCGCTAAGCCCGGCGATAAGGTCGTGGCGCTTGGAAACCGTTCGCAGGATCCAAAGGAGAAGCGGCTGAAGGCGGTGCGCCTCACCATCGGCGAAAAGCGCTACGATATCTATCCCGACCGCATCAAGACGAACTGACCCGGGCCAACCGAGCTGTGATCGACATTCTCGAATGGCTGTCAGCCACGGCACCTGCGGCCGCGCTCCGGCGCTCCGGAACGCTCTACATGTTCGTCAACGCCGCCCATATCCTGGCGATCGGCCTTCTCGTCGGCGCCATCCTGCCGCTTGATCTCAGGCTCGCCGGCCTCTTCCGCAGGGTGCCGGTCGAGATCGTTGCGCTGTTTCTCTCCCGCTGCGCCGGCATCGGCCTTGCCGCGGCTCTTGTCACCGGCTTCTGCCTGTTCAGCGTCCGGGCGGTCGAATATGCCGGCAATCCCGCCTTCCTCGCCAAGCTCGGGCTGATTGCCTTCGGATTACTCAACGTGCTCGTGGTGCATACTGGGCAGGGTTGGCGAACGGCAATCACGGCCGGCATTCTGCGCCCTGCCATAAAGGTTTCGGCGGCTCTGTCGGCGGTGACATGGATCGCCGCACTTGTGGCGGGACGCTGGATCGGATTTCTCTGATGCGATTCGGCGACAAGGGCGGGGGTCAGCGTCTCAGCACGCGCCGCGCCTCGTAAGCTTCCAGGAACTCCGGAGAAGCGACATCATCGGCCAGCGCGCGAAGCGCAGAAGCGGAACGACCCAGGACCACCTCAACGCGTTGGTTAGCGTCAGCCCACAAGACCAAGGCCTCGTGCAGACGATGCTCACCAGACGTCGTCAGCGTCGCATGCTTCGTGCGGCCATCGTGTTCGTCCGGCATGAGCCCGACCAGTCCGTCCCGGACCAGCGGGCGAAGTGCGTGGGTCAACGCGGAGATGCTGACGGCGAGGCGCTCGGCCAGGGATTGCAGGGTAGGCCATTGATGGCCGCCTTCGCGCAACGCAGCTATCTGGGTCAGAAGCCCGACCTGGGTGGCCTTCAGGCCGGTTGGCGCTACCGCATCGTCATAGAGCTGGCCTAGTCGCCGTGACGCGCGTCGAAGAGCGGTGTTTGTGCACACAAGTTCGGACAGGAGTTCGGGCGGGCTCAGCCTGCCCCCACGCAGTTCCTCTCCAAGATTGCCAATCGAAAGTTTCTTACCCATCTCGCCAAAATAGTTGAGCACTCAGCCATTGACAAGAGTCAGATCTAGCCATACTTAAACTTGAGCACTCAACCAAATAGGAATTTGACATGTCTGTATCGCTTAAGCCTGTTGCCGTCGTCACCGGCGCTTCTGCCGGCATCGGCGCTGTGTACGCCCAACGCCTTGCCGAACGGGGCTATGACCTCATCCTCGTAGCCCGGCGCGCCGATCGTCTGAAGGCGCTCTCGGCCAAACTGGACGCTGCCCACGGCACGACAGTCGAGGTCGTGGAAGCAGACCTCACGAAAGATGCCGACGTGACCCGTGTCGAAAATATGCTGAAGGCGAATTCGGCGATCACGCTCCTCGTCAATAACGCCGGCAACTCAACGCTGGCTCCGGTGGCCCAGACCTCGGAGGAAGACGCGGCAGCGATGATCGCACTCAACGTCACCGCGCTCTCGCGCCTGACGCGTGCCATTCTGCCCGCATTCCTCGACCGCAACGACGGCGCGATCATCAATGTCGCTTCCGTCCTGTCCTTCCACGCCCTGCCCATCAGCGCGATCTACAGCGGCACCAAGGGCTATGTGATGAATTTCAGCCGGGGCCTGCAGCAGGAACTGGCTGAGACCAATGTCCGTCTGCAACTCGTCATGCCGGCAGCCACGGCGACCGAACTCTGGGATTTGTCAGGCGTGCCGCTGGCATCGCTCAACCAGGCGACGGTTATGACATCCGAAAACCTGGTCGATGCGGCCCTGGCCGGTTTCGACAAGGGCGAAGACATTACGCTGCCATCCGTTGCCGACGCCACTCTATGGGATAAGTTCGACGAAGCCCGATCCGCGCTCTTCGCCGCGACGCAGACCGGTGAACCTGCGCCCCGTTACCGCGCCGTCTAAGTATCCGAGGGATCGACCGCACGGAGTAACGCCTGCGCCGGCCGGCGTCGGAGGAGCCGTGCGGGAGATCGATATTCATCTTAAGGAGATCCCCTTGCCCAGCTTATTCGACCAATACACGCTGAAAGGCGTGACGCTCCGAAACCGGATCGCAATTTCCCCCATGTGCCAATATTCCGCGATCGATGGCCTTCCCAACGACTGGCACAGCGTCCATCTCACAAGCTTGGCGCGCGGCGGCGCCGGCCTCGTCAACGTCGAAGCCACCGCCGTCTCCCCGGAGGGCCGGATCACGCCGGGCTGCACCGGTCTTTGGAATGATGACCAGGCAGAGGCCTTTGCGCCGATCGTCGCCGGTATCGAAAAGGCCGGCGCGGTCGCGGGGATCCAGATCGGCCATGCCGGCCGCAAGGGCAGTGCAAACCGTCCTTGGGAAGGTGACGATCATATCGCCGACGGCGATCCCCGCGGCTGGGACACCATCGCACCATCCGCCATCGCATTCGGCGGCGGCTTAAAGAAGGTGCCGCGCGCCATGACGAAGGCCGACATCGATCGCGTCCGTGGCGACTTTGTCGCTGCGGCGATCCGCGCGCGTGACATCGGATTCCGCTGGCTCGTGCTGCATTTTGCGCATGGCTACCTCGGCCAAAGCTTCTTCTCGTCGCATTCAAACCAGCGTGACGACGAATATGGCGGCAGCGCCGATAACCGCGGACGCTTCCTCTTGGAGACGCTGGCGGCCGTTCGTGAGGTCTGGCCCGAGGATCGTCCGCTGACGGCTCGCTTCGGCGTCATCGAGTTTGATGGCCGTGACGAGGAAACCCTGCAGGACGCGATAGAACTCGTCGGAAAATTCAAAGTGGCCGGCCTCGACTTCATTGACGTCAGCCTCGGTTTCTCGACCCCCGCCGCCAATATTCCCTGGGGCCCGGGGTTCATCGCGCCTTACGCCGATCGGGTCCGGAAGGCGGCAGCCCTGCCCGGTGCGGCGAGTTGGAACATCACTCAGCCGGAGCAAGCGGACGAGCTCATCCGAAGCGGACAGCTCGACCTGGTGATGGTCGGCAAGGCGATGCTCGCCGATCCGCATTGGCCCTACGCGGCCGCGCGCAAGCTCGGTGTCGAGCGTCCGTCCTGGACATTGCCTGCCCCCTACGCACATTGGCTCGCCGCCTACCGCACTGCCTGAGTGATCGGGGCTCTCGGACTCGTTGAGGGCCCCTCGTTCTCTTCGCTTTGAAAAAACGCGAAGCACGGCCGCTGATTCACGGTTGCGATGTCATAGACACATCGCGCCTCACGTCAGACGGTTGAGCCGTGGCCGGAGCAGGATTTCCTTGATACGACATCTCAGGCACGTTCACCGCGACAGCGACGGTTCGGGCGAACGTGTCGGGACCGACGATCTTGCTTACGAATTCCGTCGTGCCGGCCTGAATGTCCTTCACTGATGTTGGTTTCTCATCGGTCGCTGACGGCCGCGCGCGGATTGATCCACGGTTCCTGGTTCGAGCGTGCCAGCGGCTGTTTGCCGAGGATATGGTCGGCCGCCTTTTCTCCGGTCATGATCGACGGCCCGTTCAGGTTGCCATAGGTGACGTGCGGGAAGATCGAGCTGTCGGCGACACGCAGGCCGTCGACGCCGATCACCCGCGTTTGCGGGTCGACCACCGCCATCGGATCGTCCTTGGCGCCCATGCGGCAGGTGCCGCAAGGGTGATAGGCGCTTTCCAGATGTTCGCGCAGGAAGGCGTCGATTTGTTCATCGCTCTGCACGCCTTCGCCCGGCTGGATCTCCGGGCCGCGATAGTCGTTGAAGGCGCTCTGGCCGAAGATCTCGCGGGTGAGGCGCACGCAGTGGCGGAATTTTTCCCAATCCTCGGCATGGCTCATATAGTTGAAGCGCAGCACCGGATCGGCCTTGGGGTCTGCGGAGCGCAAGCTCACGCTGCCGCGCGATTTCGACAGGTTGTAGCCGACATGGACCTGGAAGCCGTGGCTTTTCGCCGCCGCCTTGCCATCATAGCTGATCGCCACCGGCAGGAAATGATACTGGATATCGGGCTGCTTCAGCCCCGGTGCCGAGCGCAGGAAGGCGCAGGCTTCGAACTGGTTGGAGGCGCCGAGACCGCCACGCGAGAGCAGCCATTGCGCGCCGGCCACGCCCTGCCAGAACCATGGTAGCCACGAATAGAGCGACACCGGCTTGGTGCTCACCTGCTGGAAGTAGAATTCCATATGGTCCTGCAGGTTGGCGCCGACGCCCGGCCGGTCGGCTTTGACTTCAATGCCCATGTCCTGCAGATGGCCGCCGGGACCGATGCCCGACAGCATCAGGAGCTTCGGCGAATTGAAGGAGGAGGCCGAGACGATCACCTCGCGGTTCGCCTTCACCACCTCGATCTTGCCCTTGCGTTCGATCTCGACGCCGGTGGCGCGTCCGTCCTCGATCACGATCTTCCGCGCCAGGCCGTAGACGATCCCGACATTATCGCGCTTCAGCGCCGGTTTCAGATAGGCATTGGCGGCAGACCAGCGGCGACCGCCGAAGATGGTCTGCTCCATCAGCCCGAAACCTTCCTGCTTGCTGCCGTTGTAATCCTCCGTCGTCTCGAAGCCTGCCTGTTTGCCGGCCTCGATGAAGGCGCGGAACAGCGGATTGGTGAAGCCGCCGCGCTGCACGTGCAGCGGCCCGTCCGTGCCGCGCCAGCCGTCTTCGCCGCCATGCGAATGCTCCATCCGCTTGAAATAGGGAAGCACGTCGGCATAGGCCCAGCCGCTGGCGCCGAGTTCCTCCCAGCGGTTGAAGTCTTCGGCATGGCCGCGCACATAGACCATGCCGTTGATCGAGGAGGAGCCGCCGATTACCTTGCCGCGCGGCGCGGTGATGCGCCGGTTGTTGAGGTTTGCCTCCGGCTCGGAGAGATAACCCCAGTTATACCGCTTCATGCTCATCGGCCAGGCAAGGGCTGCCGGCATCTGGATGAACGGCCCGAAATCGCTGCCGCCCGCCTCGATGACGAGGACGCTGTTCTTGCCGTCTTCCGACAGGCGATAGGCGAGGGCGGAACCGGCCGACCCGGAGCCGATGATGACGAAATCTGCTTGTTGCATGACGTTCCCTTAGATTCTTTGCAACGGTTCCGAAGACCCCGGACATTAAGACCCCGCCCCAAACCCCTCCCCACAAGGGGAGGGGCTTAACTTGCGGCACTGCCTCACTTCAAAATCAGCGCCGCAAGCGATGCGATGGAAGGAGGGCAGAACCGGTGCCCCGGATTGGCCCCTCCCTCTTGTGGGGAGGGGTCTTCACTCCTTCAATAAGGCGCCGCCACCGGTCCCATGCCGACATAGACCGTCTTCAGCTCGGAATAATGCTCCAGCGCGGCCAGCGAATTCTCGCGGCCGAAGCCGGATTGTTTCGAGCCGCCGAAGGGGATTTCGACCGGGCAGAGATTATAGGTGTTGATCCAGAGCGTGCCCGCCTCCAGCCGGTCGACGACGCGGTGGGCGCGGGTGAGGTCGGCGGTGAAGACGCCGCCGGAAAGGCCGAATTCGCTGGCATTGGCGCGCGCGATCACCTCGTCTTCGGCGTCGAAATCGAGCACTGACATGACAGGCCCGAAGATCTCTTCGCGGGCGATGCTCATGTCGTCGGTGACATCGGCAAAGACCGTCGGCTGCACGTAATAGCCTTCACCGGAGACGTTGTTCGGAATGCCGCCGCCGGCAATCAGCGTTGCGCCCTCGGCCTTGCCCTTCTCGATGTAGGAGATCACCTTCTCGCGCTGTGCCCAGGAGACCATCGGGCCGATCTGCGTCGCCTCGTCCATCGGATCGCCGATCAGCATCGCCTCGGTGCGGGCCTTCAGCCGCTTCAGGAACTCGGCTTTGATCGTCTTCTGTACGAAGACGCGCGTGCCGTTCGAGCAGACCTGGCCGGTCGAATAGAAATTGCCGAGCATCGCGCCCCCGACCGCCGAATCGAGATCGGCATCGTCGAAGACGATGAGCGGCGACTTGCCGCCGAGTTCCATCGTCACATGCTTGAGGTTGCCGGCCGCCGCCGCCGCGACCCTGCGGCCCGTCGGCACCGATCCGGTCAGCGATACCTTGGCGACGTCGGGATGGTTGACGAGCAGCGGCCCGGTGTCGCGGTCGCCCTGGATCACATTGAAGAGCCCCTTCGGCAGTCCTGCCTCATAAAGGATCTCGGCGATCTTCAATGCGCCGAGCGGCGTATTCTCGGACGGTTTGAACACCATGGCATTGCCGCAGACAAGCGCCGGCGCAGCCTTCCAGCAGGCGATCTGCTGCGGATAGTTCCAGGCGCCGATGCCGACGCAGACGCCGAGCGGCACCCGCTTGGTATAGGCAAAGTCCTGGCCGAGCGGGATCTGCGAACCGTTGAGACCGGCCGGCGCAATACCGCCGAAGAATTCGAAGGCATCGGCACCCGAGGTCGGGTCGGCGACTATTGTCTCCTGGATCGGCTTGCCGGTATCGAGCGTTTCCAGTTCGGAGAGCGCCTGGTTTCTCTCGCGCATGATGTCGGCCGCCCGCTTCAGGATGCGCCCGCGCGCCATCGGGCTCATCGCCGCCCACTCCGGTTGGGCGCGTTTGGCCGCCGCGATCGCCCGCTCGACGATCGCAGGCGTTGCGGCATGCAGCCGGGCGATCACTTCGCCGGTCGCGGGATAGAGGCTCTCGATGACGGTGCCGTCGGTATCCTCGACATATTCGCCGTCGATGAAGTGCGAGGCTTTCGGCTGGGCTTTCATGTCATTTGTCCTTGGGTGGTTCGATGGGGTCGTCCCTTCTCCCCTCGGGAGGAAGGGGAGGCGGTGGCCAGGAGCGCATTCAGGTAATCCTCGGTCAGCGCGATCGAGGCTTCGATGCCGATCGGCGCTGATTTCAGACTTTGCCTGATATAGAGCCCGTCGATCATCGCCGCAGCGCCTTCGGCGATGCGTTCTGCGGCGTCAGCCGGCAGGAGTGCTTTCAGATCGGCCAAGAGATTGGAACGCAGCCGCCGGGCATAGATCACCAGGAAACGGCGGGTCTCTTCCGAGCGCTGCGCCTCGGCGTAGAAGGCGAGCCAGGCGGCAATCGTCTCCGGCGCGAACTGGTCGGCGTGGAAGCTGACGCGGATGACGGCCGAAAGCCGCGCCCGCGGCGTTCTGACCGCCTTGAGTGCTGCCACCGTATCGCTGCGCAGCTGTCGGAGAAGCGAGCGGATCGTCTCGATCAGCAATTGCTCCTTGCTGCCGAAATAATGATGCGCCAGGGCTGGCGACACGCCGGCCTGCCGGGCAATGTCGGACATGGTGACGGCAAGCGAGCCGTGATCGCCGATCACCCGCAGCGCCGCATCGACAAGCGCTTTGCGGCGCACCGGCTCCATTCCGACCTTTGGCAAGCTGCCAGCTCCTGTAAAAATTTGAAGCAGGTTATTTTTGATTGACTGATCAATCAATAAAAATCTTTCTCGATTTGATCTGGCGCAGATCTTTCCGTGAAAAATTGCTGCAACATATTCCAAATCTCAGGAGGTGCATCATGGCCGATGTCTTTGAGGGAACACCGACATCTTCACTGCAGTCGAAATGGATCTGGTTCGTCGGCCTCGGCGTGGTGTTGCTCGTCTGCGGTCTGATCGCGCTCGGCAATCTGATGCTCGCCACCGTCGTCTCGGTCTACTATGTCGGCATGCTCATGCTGTTCGGCGGCGTGATCTATCTCGTCCATGCCTTCCAGGTGCGCGGCTGGGATCACGCGCTGTTCTGGGTGCTGAGCGGCCTGCTCTACCTGCTTGCCGGCATCTGCGCCTTCATCAATCCGATCCTCACCTCGGTGGCGCTGACGCTGTTTCTCTCTTTAACCCTCGTCATCGCCGGGGTCTTCCGCACCTGGGTCGGCATGCGCATGAAGCCCACCAAGGGCTGGCGCTGGATCGTCGCAAGCGGCGTCATCACCGCCCTTGCCGGTTTCGTCATTGCGCTTGGCTGGCCGGTGAACAGTCTCTGGATTCTCGGCCTGTTCCTGGCCGCCGACCTCATTATCCAGGGTTGGACGATGATTGCCTTCGGCATCGGCATCCGCAGTGGGGCTGTGGAAAGTGATGCTCCGGCGTCGCTTTCCGACCGTTCTTTTTGACAAGGGGATGACAGGGGATTAGACTTTAAGGGTTAATGCCGGTCCAAAGACAGAGGACCGGCTACGTGCGAATGCACCAAGGCACCGGCTGGTATCGCCGAGAATGCTGAAAATGGTCATGCGTCCCCCAGAGGCAGGGTTCTGCCTGATCAGAAAAGGGAGGAAGTTCATGCCGATGGTCACCGTATCCATCTCTCCGCAACAGGCAGCGGGTATCCGCGCCGCCGTCGACAATGGCGGCTATGCCTCGAGCAGCGAGGTCGTCCGCGAAGCGCTGCGCCTGTGGGATACCGCCCGCAAGCTCAACGAATTCCGGGACGATGTCCTCGACGATGAGGGCGCTCCATCCGGCGGCAGATGCGTCGCCGACATGTTCGCCGATCACGAGGCGGAGCGCCGTCGTTCCGCCTGAGCAAGCATTTGATTGCATTTGAAAAATTGAATAAACGCGGAACGCGCGGCGAGTCTCTGCGCGTTTCATAAAACCTTCATACTGGCGAAAGAGTTCGTTGATCCTTCTGCGGCATGTTCCGGACGAAAAGAACAAGTCACAGTGGAGATCCGCCACAATGAATACCGGCCACGTGAAGACCGACATGTCTTTGGTTGCTACCGTCGAGCCGGGTGTTCTGCGCCGCTACGCCAGCGATCAAATCATCACGCTTGCCAAGCTCGTGGTCGAGAACGCCTTCCAGCCGATCGTCGAGGCCGGCACCGGCACGGTCTTCGGTTATGAATCCCTGATGCGCGGCCAGGAACGCATCGGCTACGACACGCCGGTCGAACTCCTCGACGAGGCCCATCAGCTCGGCCAGCTGCTGCAGCTCGAACAGATGCTCGCCAGCCGGGCGCTCGCCAAATTCGCCACGCTGTCGAATTTTGCGACCTCCACGCTGTTCCTTAATCTCGACGTCCGGCTGATCCCGCATGGCGAACGCCTGGTCGAGAACCTGCTGCAGCATCTGCGCAAGGCCAATATTCCGCCATCCTCAGTCTGCTTCGAATTCTCCGAACGTTTCGACAATACCAGCGTGCCGGAATTTTCCGCCCTGGTGTCCAGGCTGCGCAAGGCCGGTTTCAAGCTGGCGATCGACGATTTCGGCGTCGGTCACGGCGAGATGAAGCTGCTCTGCGATTATGCCGTCGATTACCTGAAGATCGATCGACATTTCGTCGCCGAGATCGACCGCAGCCCGCGCAAGCGCCATCTGTTGAAGAGCATCGTCAACATCGCCCATGTGCTCGGTACCCGTGTCATCGCCGAAGGCATCGAGACCGAGGCCGAATTCATCGCCTGCCGCGAATACGGCGTCGACCTCGTCCAGGGCTGGTTCATCTCCCGCCCGACGACGCATATATCGGAGCTGACGCCGTCATTCCCGCATCTGCAGGAGCTCGGCAAGAGCAAGCGGGGCAGCCAATCGCTCGACGAAATCCTCATCCGCAAGCAGATCGAACTGTTGCCGACGGTTTATGAGAACGACAGCATTGACAGCGTCTTCGAACTCTTCCGCCGCAATCCGCGCCAGGCCTTCTTTCCGGTTCTGAATGCCAATGACGAGCCGCGCGGCATCATCCACGAGCATCACCTCAAGGAATATATCTACCAGCCCTTCGGCCGCGATCTCCTGAAGAACAAGATGTATGAGCGCTCCATCTCGCATTTCGTCGAGATGGCGCCGATCGTCGGCCTCGACAGCGATGCCGAGCAGCTGATGGCGATCTTCGCCAATATGGAGGGCAGCAACTGCCTGATCCTGACCGACAATATGCGTTATGCCGGCGTCGTCTCCGCTGCCTCGCTGATCAAGGTCATCAACGAGAAGCAGTTGAAGACCGCCCAGGACCAGAACCCGCTGACCGGCCTGCCGGGCAATCGCGCCATCCGCGATTTCATGCGCCAGTCCGGCCGCGACGGCGATGAGGTCCGCCACTTCTGCTATTGCGACTTCGACAATTTCAAGCCGTTCAACGATGCCTACGGCTTCCATCTCGGCGACCACGCGATCTCGCTGTTTGCCGCGCTGATGCGCCGCTATTTCTTCGCCGAGCGCCATTTCCTCGGCCATGTCGGCGGCGACGATTTCTTCATCGGCGTCGTCGGCTGGACCGAGGAGGAGTTGAAGGAGATCCTCGACCGGCTGATCAGCGATTTCCACGACGATGTGCGCGATCTCTATTCCGACGAGGACCGGGCCGCCGGCCGCATCCTCGGTCACGACCGCACCGGCGCCGAAGCCCTGTTTCCGCTGATGCGCTGCTCGATCGGCGTTATCGAACTGCCGGAAGGCCTCGTCATCGACGATATCAACCGCGTCAGCGCCGAGATCGCCATCATCAAGTCGGCCGCCAAGGAAAGCGAGGAAGGGCTCGTCTTCCACCTCCTACAGCGCCGCGCGTCTTTCTAGACGCGCAAAGGACGCTGTAGCACTGATGCAGTGGCCGAGGCGAATTGACGCCCTTGCCACTTCCAGCCTTCCCAAGCCTCCGGGGCTGATCTATTCCGAACATTCGGGATCAGGAGGGCCGCGACATGTCACTGCCTCAGGAAATGCACTTCGTCGATCTGCCGTCCTTCGGCGGGCCGGAGGTGATGGTGATCGGCAAACGCCCGCTGCCGGTGCCTGGTGAAGGTGAGATTCTCGTGCGCGCCGAGGCCATCGGCGTAAACCGTCCGGATATCGCCCAGCGCCAGGGCAGCTATCCCCCGCCCAAGGGTGCGAGCCCGATCCTCGGCCTGGAACTTGCCGGCGAAATCGTCGCGATCGGCCCAGGCATCACCGGCTACGCCGTGGGCGACAAGGTCTGCGGCCTTGCCAATGGCGGCGCCTACGCCGAATATTGCCTGCTGCCGGCAGGCCAGATCCTGCCCTTTCCCAAAGGCTATGACGCGGTCAAGGCGGCGGCTCTTCCCGAGACCTTCTTCACCGTCTGGGCCAATCTCTTCCAGATGGCCGGGCTGACGGAAGGCGAGAGCGTGCTGATCCATGGCGGCACGAGCGGCATCGGCACCACGGCGATCCAGCTTGCCCGCGCCTTCGGCGCCGAAGTCTACGCGACGGCAGGTTCGAAGGAGAAATGCGAGGCCTGCGAAAGGCTGGGCGCCAAGCGCGCGATCAACTACCGGACCGAGGATTTCGCCGCGGTTATCAAGGCCGAGACCGGTGAGGGCGTCGACATCATCCTCGACATGATCGGTGCAGCCTATTTCGAGCGCAACCTCGCCTCGCTCGCCAGGGACGGCTGCCTGTCGATCATCGCCTTCCTCGGCGGCGCGATCGCCGAAAAGGTCAATCTCTCGCCGATCATGGTCAAGCGCCTGACGGTCACCGGTTCCACCATGCGCCCGCGCACGGCGGAGGAAAAACGCGCCATCCGCGACGATCTGCTCTCGGAGGTCTGGCCGCTGCTCGAAGCCGGCACCGTCGCCCCGGTCATCCACAAGGTCTTCGCCTTCGAAGAGGTCGTTGAGGCGCACCGCCTGATGGAGGACGGCAACCATATCGGCAAGATCGTGCTCACCGTCCGAGGTTAGTGGACAAGGCGCAGCGTTCAATTGTGAAAAGGCGCCCCGAACCCGAGGCGCCTCTTTCAATTCCGGCGGTCTCTCAGCGTCATCGCCGCCGCAATCGCGACGATGCCGGGCAGCGCCATCAGCAGATAGAGCCAGCGGGCCGCCGAGATGCTGCCGGCAATACCGCCCGGATCGACGAGGCCGGCGCCATTGGCAATGACCCCTGAGAAGGCCGCGCCGAAAGCCCCGCCGAGCGAACTCATCGTCGGGATCGCCGAAGAGGCCTTGTCCTGCTCATTGTCGGCAACGAGCCTCAGGACCATGGCGACGAGATGCGCCCAGCCGAGACCGATGCCGAAGCCCATCATGAACATGCCGATTGCCGCCGGCACGATGAGGAGCAGATGCCCTTCCGGATTGTCGCTGCCGAGGAAGACGGCGAGCAACGCGGTCGCCGCCGCCTCGATGAGAGCGCCGATGACGATCGCCGCATAGGCTCGGCGGCCGGTCAGCGAGCCGCTGAGGAAGGCCGCGAATGTCCAGCCGAGGGCGACCAGCGCCACCAGATAACCCGATAGGAGTGGCGTCACCCCATGCAGCGTCTGCAGGAAATAGGGAATGAAGACGTCGCTGACCAGCACGACGGTCAGGGCGAACATCGTCAGATAGACCCGTGCAATCGGCCGGGACAGGCTGACGGCGCCGGAGGGCAGCAACCGGTTCGCGCTTCGCCTCTCGATGAGAAACATGCCGGCGACGGCGGCGACCGCGGCGGCAATCAGCGCTCCTCTCGCGCCCGTCGTCTCGATCGCGCCGGCCGCGCTGACCATCAGCACGGCCGCCAGCAGCAGCCCGATCTGCGCAACCGGCGTTTTCGCCTGCTCGCGATCGTCCTCGACTTCGGGCAACAGCCGCGGCGCCAGCGCCGCCATCAGCAGGCCGAGCGGCACGAGGACGATGAAGGCGTAGCGCCAGTGGCTGCCGGACGAAAAGAAACCGCCGAGCGTCGGCCCGATGACGGTCGCCACACCCCAGATCGCCGCATAGAGCGTCGAGGCCTTCGGCCAGAGCGGCTCGGGATAGACGAAGCGGATGAAGGCATAGCCGAGCGCGGCCAGTGCCCCGGTTCCCAGACCCTGGACGGCGCGTCCGATCAGCACCACCGGCATCGAGGGGGCGGCTGCGGCAATCAGGCTGCCGACGCCGAAGACCAGTGCTGCGATCACATAGACGGTGCGAAGCCCGATCCCTCGCGGCCGCATGGCGACGAAGATCGAGCCAAGCACGGCAGCCGCTACGAACAGGCTGGTGACCCAGGAAAACAGCGCCAGCCCGCCGATATCGCGCACGATCGAAGGCGCGATCGTCGCCATGATGTAACTCTCGATGGCGTAAAGCATCACGCCGCCGGCCAGCATCAGCGTTGCCGGCAGGTGCTCGGGCAGGAACAGGCGAAAGACGGAGCTAGGATTCGAGAGAGCTGCGGTCTGGTCGATATTCGACATGGGAGAATCCCCGAGATTTTGACTGGCCAAGGATTATTTTCCAAGTTATAAATTGGAAAATTGCATGCCGTCTCAAATTAAACAAGACTTGACTTGGAAAAATATGCGCCAGTCCCCTGCCAACCGCATTCTGATCCTGATCAAGACCGACGGCCCGCAGCTCGCCGCGGCGATCGGCGATGCGCTCGGCATCTCAGGCGAGGCCGCTCGCCAGCAGCTTTCGAAGATGGCGGAGGAGGGGCTGGTGGAACCGGTCACAACAGCCGCCACCGGCAGGGGCCGGCCGCGCCAGCTCTGGCAGCTCACAGCGAGCGCCAATCGCCAGTTTCCCGATGGTCACGCCGAATTGACGGCAAACCTGCTCGGCACGCTGGTCGAACAGCTCGGACCCGCAGCCCTCGATACCGTCATCTCCGCCCGCGAGGCCGAGACGCTGCAGCGCTATCGGAAAGAGCTGGAGACTGCCGGCGACCTTGCTGCCCGCGTCGAGGGGCTTGCCGGCATCCGCACCCGCGAAGGCTATATGGCCGATCATTGGCAGGAGGCGGACGGCGCCTATATACTGGTCGAAAACCATTGCCCGATCTGCGCCGCCGCCACCGCCTGCGCCGGCTTCTGCCGCTCCGAACTCGAAACCTTCCGCACCGTCCTTGGCGCCGATGTCGAGCGCAGCGAACACATCCTCCTCGGCGCCCGCCGCTGCGCCTATCGCATCACGCCGCGTTGAGGCGGATTGTTCGGAACGTCGCACTTCATGCCGGCTGCCGCGCCTGACGCTTGCTGCTTTCGAGATAGAGCAGGGCGCCGATCGACGCCAGACCCGCGACCGCACCGACGAAAGCGGTGCCGGAATAATCGGTGATCGCGGTGCCGAAGGCGAAGAGGCCGGCGCTGATGCCAACCCCGATGAAGGTGTTCAGCGAGATCAGCGAGCTTCCGAGCCCCGGCCGATCGGCGATCAGGTCCTGCAGATAGGTGATCGGCACGCTGAGGATCGCTGCCACCCCGCAGGCATTGACCAGCAGCAGCGCATAGATGTGCCAGCGCGCGGACGCAAAGCCGAGCAGCGAGAGATAGACGCAGTAGATCAGCGCGCCGAAGGCGAGCACGTGCACGGTCCGGAAGCGGCGCTGCGCCAAGCCCCACATCACCATGAACGGCATTTCGAGAAAGGCCGTCAGCCCGGCCATGAAGCCGACATCGACCACGGTGCCGCCGGCCGCATGGGTGATGATCAGCGGCGAGAGCATGCCGTTCAGCCGCTGCAGCCCGAACAGCATCGACATGACGATGACCCGCGACAGCACATAAGGCTCAAAGATCCGCTTCAGCGACGCAAGGAAGCCGACATGATCGGGGGCAGGGCCGGCGGCACCATTTCCGGGCGCGAAGAAGAAATACAGGCAGAAGCAGGTGCAGCTTGCCAGCGCCGCGATCCCATAGGCCGGCGTCATCGACGGCGAACTGACGAGAGCAAGGCCGATGATCCCGGCGCCAGCGCCCATGAGCCGGAATAGAGTGCCCGCACCGTCGCGGTGATCGCCGCACCCTGGCCGCGCTCCATCTGGTTGGTCCTGGCGCGCAGGCTGGCAAACAGCAGTGAATAGGTGGAGTTGCTCATCGGCACCAGCAACAGCGTGGAGAAGATGAAGACTGCGGGACTGTGGATGATCGCGATCGACCCGAAGCCGAGCATGCCGGCGACGGAAAGCCCCAGCACCAGCGGCCGCCGCTCTTTCAGCCTGTCCGACCAGATGCCGAGCGTCAGGCTCGTCGTGACGTTGACGATCGCCGAGAAGAACACCAGCGCCGAATAGGCGCCGTTGCTCAAGCCCAGTTCATTGATCCCGATGATCGACTGGTAGGGCACGGTCGAGGCATAGGTGAAGGCGAGCGCGACGAGCGTCACCGTCGGGATGCGGATCCTGTTGTCACGAAGGATCAAGGAAAAAGTAGAGGGCATGGCGCGGTTCCTGATGCACCACTCTTAGCTGCATCGGACCTATCAGAGAAACGATAGTTTTCGATCCTCTCCGTCAACTTTTGTGATGGATGTCCGCACGATGTGATCGCCGTCCAAGCCCGCAACAGGGCTGAACGCCTATTTTAGAATTTCGCGAGCAGATTGGAGAGCCAGAAGTCGATTTGCCCGAATGGAAGAACATTTCCCAAAAATCCGACCAGAGTTGATGTGATGATTATCAATGCCAGCCCTAGAAGGACTCCAAGGGTGATTCCAACGCTCGTCTTTGCGGGCCGGCGCGCCAGCCAACACGCCAAGCTCAGAGAGACAATCGTGAAAAGTGCCAGCAATGTGGACTCGGTGATAGATATGCCCGATTGCAAAAACAATTCCTCGGATTGTGAAAACTGGATTGCAAGGCATATCGTCTCGAGGCGTCTAAACTCAAGGGATAATGGAGGTTGGGGAGCGCGGCCGGCGGGAGGGCGCACTTCCGCTGCCGCGGTGACGTCCAGCCACATATAGAGCCGGCACTATCAGCAGGCATCCGCCTAGCCACCTAAACCTGGCAAAACGTCAACCCCGTTGGCTTTCGCCGCGTGACGCGTTATGGACTGCGCAACCCAGCCAGCATCCGGATGAGAGCCTATGTCCAATCCCGTCACCGTCGAAGTCACCCGCGGCCTGCTCGTTGAAAGCCGCCATCGCGGCGCGGTGGCGGTCGTTGATGGAGACGGCAAGCTTGTCCTTTCGCTGGGCGATATCGAGGCCGCCATCTTCCCGCGCTCGTCCTGCAAGGCGATGCAGGCGCTGCCGCTGGTCGAGAGTGGTGCTGCCGATGCCTATGGCTTCGGCGACAAGGAATTGGCGCTGGCCTGCGCCTCGCATAATGGCGAGGACGCGCATGTGGCGCTGGCCGCTTCGATGCTGTCGCGAGCCGGTCGCGATGCCGAGGCGCTGGAATGCGGCGCCCATTGGTCGATGAGTCAGAAGGTCCTGATCCATCAGGCCCGCACGCTCGATGCGCCGACCGCGCTGCACAACAATTGCTCGGGAAAACATGCGGGCTTTATCTGCGCCTGCTGCCATCAGGATATCGATCCGAAGGGCTATGTCGGCTACCAGCACCCGCTACAGGTCGAAATCCGCGCGGCGATGGAAAGCCTGACCGGCGCCGTGCTCGGAGCGGAGAGCTGCGGCACCGATGGCTGCTCCATTCCGACCTATGCCGTGCCGCTTCGCAGTCTCGCCCACGGTTTTGCCAAAATGGCGACCGGCACCGGCCTGGAACCTCTACGCGCCAAGGCGTCCCGCCGGCTGATCGAAGCCTGCATGGCCGAGCCCTTCTATGTCGCCGGTTCCGGCCGCGCCTGCACGGAATTGATGCAGATCGCCCCCGGCCGCATCTTCGTCAAAACCGGCGCCGAGGGTGTCTTCTGTGCGGCGATCCCGGAAAAGGGCATCGCCATCGCGCTCAAATGCGAGGACGGCACGACCCGTGCTGCCGAAGCCATGGTGGCGGCGACGCTTGCCCGTTTCTTCGAGACGGAGGGCGAGGTGCATGCGGGCCTGATGGCCCATGCCGCATTGCCGATGCGCAATTGGAACGGCATCCATGTCGGCGATGTCAGGGTCACCTCCGCCTTCGCCGGATGAGCGTGGCTCTGCATATATAAGTTATTAGAAAGATAAGAATTACCTAATATAAAAGGGTACGTCCCGCGATCGCGGATGCACCCCTTCGCGGCGGCGTGAGCACAGTCCTGGAAGCCATGAGGGCAGGGCATGTTTGCAGGCCGCTATCTCTGGTGGATGCTGATGGGGATCGGCATCTTCCTATTCGCCGCGCTGAGCCTCGATTATATCACCTGGCTCACCATCCAGCTGTCCGGCTGCGGAGAAATGGCCGGCGCCTGCCAGCCGACCCTCCGGCTGATATCGGGCTTGCTCAAACCCGCCTGCATCTGGACCGCGATCGGCATTCTCTTCGTCGCCACGCTGCTGCGTCTTCACAGGCTCTCGCTCCTCTGGTTCTGGGGGCCTGTTGTCACCGTCTGGTTCGTCGCCTCCACGCCGATCCTTCTCTTCCTGGCCGCGGATGCGGCGGCTCTGACGCAACCCGCCACCCTCGCCGCACTGCCCGTCGCCTTCCTGTTCCTGGCGGCTTTCGTCGCCTATCTCACGCTTGTGCTCGAGGATGGTGACACGCTGCCGCTTGCCGCCTCGGTGCCGTTGCGCCGCACAATCCGCCTGACGGCGGTCTACGGCGCGCTTGCTGGCGCAGCCTTCATGTCGGAGCTGTCGCGGATCGCCGGGACACTGCTCGACATGCCGGCGCTTGCCGTCGTCATCGCGCTGGCGCAGCCATATCTGCAGATGGTGCTCACCCTTGGAACCGGCAGTATGACGCCGGCCTATGCCGTGCTGGCGGCCTTCATCGCGGCTCTTGCCGCCAGCCTGCTGCCGCACGCCACGGCGCGGCAACAACCCTCGCGCAGGGCCATCATGCTGCGGCGATCGCGCCGTTGAGATCGCGATAGGGTTTCAGCCGCTCTGCCGTCATCTCCATCGGCACGATCAGCCCTGCCACCTCGGAAATGCCGAGCACCGGGCAGGGCGAGACGAGGTCGAACTTCTCCTCGGTCAGCAGCACATGGGTTTCGGCCGCGCAGTGGGCGATATGCCGCTTGATCGCCGCTTCCTCGAAATCGCCGGTGGAAAGCCCGTGCACGGGATGGGCGGCGGTGACGCCGAGGAAGAACAGATCGGGGCGCAGCTGCGAGATTGCCGCCATCGCCGCCGCGCCGGTCGCCACCATCGAATGTTTGTAGAGCCGTCCGCCGGTGAGGATCACCTCGGCTGTGGCGTGGTGCTCCAGTTCGGCGGCGATGGTCGGGCTGTGGGTCGCCACCGTCAGCGGCATGTCGCGCGGCAAGTGCCTGGCGATCTCCGCCGTCGTCGTGCCGCCGTCGAGGAAGATCATCTGTCCCGGCCTGACCATCGCTGCCGCCGCGGCCCCCAGCCGCGCCTTGATCTGCGACGAGACGCTGCGCCGGGCGGTGAAATCAGGCAGGTCGGGCGCCAGCGGCATCGCCCCGCCGTGCACCCGTTTCAACAGCCCCTCCGCCGCCATTTCCCGGAGATCGCGGCGGATCGTGTCCTCCGAAAGCGCGAAATCCTCGGCGACACGCTTGGCGATCACCTGTCCGTCACGGCGCAGGATATCGAGAATGAGGGTCTTGCGTTGCGTCGTCAGCATCGGCTCTCTGCACGAAGTTAAACATAATCACCCGATATTGCACGAAGTGACTCGACATTCAAGAAATATCGTGCATTTTCACGACATCCCGTGCATGAGGCCGGGAGTGCTCCCGCAGAAGCGGGGCGAATGGAGTGGATCATGTTGATTTTGATTGCCGGGCCTTACCGGTCCGGAACGGGCGACGACCCGGAGAAGATGGCCGCCAACCTGAAGCGGCTGGAAGAACCCTCGCACGCACTGTTTGCAGCCGGCCACGTGCCGATGATCGGCGAATGGGTGGCCCTGCCGATCTGGCACGCTGCCGGCGGCCGATCGGTCGGCGACGCGCTCTACGAAGAAATCTTCCACCCGGTCGCCGGCCGGCTGCTGCAGCTCTGCGAGGGCGTGCTGCGCCTGCCCGGCGATTCCAAGGGGGCTGACAACGACGTGCGCATCGCCAGGGAGCGCGGCATCCCCGTCTGGCACCGGCTGGAGGATGTGCCGGGCTGCGGGTGAGGGTGGGCCTGGCTGCGTTAGCTGACAAGGCGAGTTGACGTGCAAAATCTGCCCCTCACCCTAACCTTACCGGGGTCGAGCCACTCGTCTCGCCCCATCCTTCGGACCCCCGTAAAAACGGGGCGAGGGGACGTGCCCTGCGAGAGGTGAGTGAGGAACCGCGAGGTTGCGGCTATCCCCCTTCGCCCCGCCCGCGGGGAGAAGGTGGCGGCAGCCGGATGAGGGGCGCGGCACGGCACACCGATCATGCCCTCACACTCGCACCCACCCTTGTCCCGATGGAGGATCAAAACCCAATCCCCCAGTTCCGGCGCACCCACCGCTACGCTATAACCCTCGCCGAAAGGGAGTCGAACATGCTGACACTGTATTACGCGCCGGGAACCTGTGCGCTCGCAAGCCTTATTGCCCTGGAAGAATCCGGCCTGGCCTTCGACGTAAAGAAGATCAGCCTGCGCGATGGCGAGCAGCGTTCGCCGGACTATTTGAAGATCAACCCGAAGGGCCGTGTGCCGGCACTTGTCACCGATCGCGGCGTGCTGACGGAAACGCCGGCGATCCTGGCTTATATCGCCCAGAGCGCCCCGGCCGCCAAGCTGGCGCCGCTTGGCGATGTCTTCGAATTGGCCAGGCTCCAGTCCTTCAACAGCTATATCTGCTCGACCGTGCATGTGAACCATGCCCATCGCCCGCGCGGCTCCCGCTGGGCCGACGAGCCGGCCGCCATCGAAGCGATGAAAGCGAAAGTGCCGCAAAACATGGCCGATTGCTTCACACTGATCGAGCAGACGATGTTCGAAGGCCCATGGGTGATGGGCGAGGCCTATTCGATCGCCGATCCCTATCTTTTCGTCATGACCGACTGGCTGCCGTCCGACGGCGTCGATCCCACCCGCTTCGAAAAGGCGAGCGACCATCACGCCCGCATGCTGCAGCGCCCCGCCGTCCAGCGGGCGCTGGCCTACGATCGGGCCTGATAGCGGGCAGCAAGCTTCTTCGGCACCCGGAACAGCCAGGCGCCGATCAGCCGCAACCGCAATTCCGCGTCGCCGATCATGGCGGCGCGCACCGGCAGATGCGGCCAGCCGACATAATGATCGGTTTGAAAATAGACGTCGGGCGCCATCTCCAGCAGGTGGTCCTTGTCGTCGAGCGAAATCGAGATGACGATCGTCTCGGCGTTCTTCACCGCCACAAAACTCTTGCCGCCGACCTTCAGCGCCGGATTGCCATAGGAGGTGCTCTCCTCGACATCAGGCAGCCCGGCTTCCGCCGTCAGCCGCTTCAGCCGTTCGAAGATCGCATCGACATCACCGGCCATGGTTCCGCCCTTTCTGCCGGGGCGAACCTACCACGTTTTCACGCGCATTTCGCCAGCGGCGGCTTGGCCTCTTTGGGAAAGCCCGCCTGTATCCCGAGCGGCAGATCGGCAATTTCGCGCATCGACATGCGTTCGACCTCGGGATGCCGCAACGGATCGTCCTTCCAGGCCGGGACAATGTCTGCCCTTCCGACGGCAAGGGCAGGTCTCAAGAAAAACTTCAGCAATGACATGGCAGGCCTCGCTTTCTTCGGTGGCGTAGAAGGATGATCGCAAAGTGGCTTCCGCCTGCTGAACTATCTTGTCCGCCTCACGCACTGAGTTCGAATGGATTGCCTATGCTTGCAATGTCGGCCTCTCCAGGCAGAATTTCAATTGAGATTAAAGCGGAGCCGTTATAGAAAAACTATATGAAGAACCTGAATACCGTCCATCTCAACGGACTGCGGGCGCTGGAAACCGTCGGCCGTCTTGGCTCGCTCCAGGCCGCCGCCGAGGAACTCGGCGTCTCGGTCGGCGCCGTCAGCCAGCAGGTCATCAAGGCCGAAGCCCAGCTCGGCCAGGTGATCTTCGAGCGCACCGCCCGGGGAATGATTGTCACCGAAGCCGGCCGGCCAGTTCTCCTGGCGCTGGACGAGGGTTTCGCCCGGCTTTCGGCGGCGGTGTCGATCGCAAACCGCAAGGACGATACCATCCTGACCATATCGGTGGCGCCGGTTTTCGCCGCCCGCTGGCTGGTCTGCCGGCTCGATCGCTTCGCCGAGCGCCACCCAGACATCAAGCTGCGGCTGGATGCGACCACCAACCTCGTCAGCCCGGCGCTCTGCGACGTCGATATCGGCATCCGCGTCGGCAACGGCAAATGGCCTGACGTGAAGGCCGAACTGCTCCTTGAGCAGCAGGTCTTTCCCGTCTGTTCGCCCGAGATGGCGGCGAAATTGAAAGAGCCCGCCGATATCCTCGAACTGCCCGCCATCATCGATGGCCATGCCATGTTCACCTGGGAGGTCTGGATGCGCGAGGCCGGGCTATCGGGCGCGACGCTTTCGACCCGCCACGTCTTCAACGATGCCTCGCTCTGCCTTGATGCGGCGATCGCCGGCCAGGGCGTCATGCTCGCCTGGCAGACCCTTGCCGCCTTCGCGCTTGCCGAAGGCCGGCTCGCCGCCCCCTTCGGCATTCGCGCGCCGACCGGCTTCGGCCACTATTTCGTCACCGCCGAAGGCGTGCGCGAGCCGAAGAAGGTCAAGGATTTCAAGGCCTGGATCCGCGAGGAAATGGCCGGCACACTGGCTCTCTTCCGGTAGTCCTCACACCTCGATCGGCTCTTTGCCGCGGGTCGCCTGCATCGCCTTGTAGGCCGGGCGGGATTGGCAGCGCTCGATCCAGGCTTTGATATTCGGATGTGCCTGGAACAGCGCCTCCTCGCTCTGGGCGTAGCGCAGCACTTCGGCGAGGTTGAGGTCGGCGACGGTGAAGCGGTCGCCGACGATCCATGGCCGGCCGGCAAGATGGCCTTCGAGAACTTTTAGCGGCCTGCGCAGCGAGCGGCAGGCGACGGCGATCGTCTCTTTGCCGCCTTCGCTGTTTTCAAGCCCATTATCATAGGTGAGCACGATCCGCACCGTATGCGGCTCGACCTCTGCCGCCGCCCAGACCGTCCACATCGTCAACAATCCGTCTTCTTCGACGGTTTGACCGGAAAGCGGCCCGCCGTTTTTGCGGCCGAGGTAGAGATTGATCGCCAGCGACTCGTGCATGACGAGATCGCCGTCCCGAATGCTGGGGATCTGCCCCATCGGATTGACGGCGATGAATTCAGGCGAACGCGTGTTGAGCGGCGCATCCTCCGCCAGCGGATCTGCAAGCCGCCTTGCCTGCAGCACTGGCACCGAGCGGAATTCGAGCCCAAGCTCCTCCGCCATCCAATAGACGCGGGAAGCGCGCGACCGATAGACCCCGTAGATTGTCAGCATGAACGTATCCCCTCGATATTGTCCGCGGGAGCGTAGATGCCGGATCGGCGTGGGAAAAGTCCCTGTGGCTGATGGGATGATGAAAGCTTTTGATGGCCTCGGCAACTCCAGCAAAGTGTATCGCGGTTTTGCCAGGCAAGGCGCGAAGCGCTTTTGCCGGGAATTGTCTAACCGGTCACGAGACCCGGTTGCGCTCGACGGTCAGTTGCGCATAAGGCGAGCCGCCGCCAGCCATCTCGGCGGAGACTTTCTTCTCCCACTGGAAGCCTAAAACTGCGCCTTCTGTGGTCTCCTGGAAGATGTTGTCGGTGATGACGGCGGTGCCGGCGCCGTCGGCCACCGAGACGGCGCATCCCACGGGGGCCTTGCGCACCACATTGCCTGTGACAACGACGTTGCGCAGATACGGACCCCAGCCGATCTGCAGACCCCAGCGCGGCGCGCCCTCGATCACATTGCCGGAAATCAGCGTATCGGCCTCCGCCGCGATGCCGATGCCGAAACCGACCTCGTGGGTGTAGGGGCCTTTCAGCGTCAGGTTGCGCACGACGTTGCCGGTGACGCTCGCCAGCCGGCCGCCTTCGTCGAAATTGGCGATCGAAATGCCGTTTGCCGCACCGTCGATCATATTGGCGGAAACCACGGCGCCCTCGAAGGCGAATTCGACATAGATCGCCGTCTCGCCGGAGCGCCGGCACTGGTTGCTGTTGATCTGGATGTTCGAGGCAGAATTGGCGCGGATCGCCGTGAAGGCACAGTCGGAGATATGGTTATCCGTCACCATCACGCCGTCGGCACGGAAGATATTGATGCCGTTACCGTTTTCGCCGGTGCCGCCGTCATTGGCGCGGATGTTGGAGATGCGGTTGCCGGAAACGACGGTGCCGTCCTCCGCCTTCTTCCAGCGATGCACCAGGATGCCGCCATTGCCGCAATCCGAAACCGTGTTGCCGGTGACCGAAAGATTTGCCGATTCCACCGCGTAAAGCCCGGATTGGGCCGCACCCGAAATGCGGCTGCGCTCGATCCGCCCGCCGCAGCGTTCCAGTTGCAGGCCGTGTTTGCGGCTGCCGCCGATCTCGCAATTGTCGATCAGCACCTCGTCGACGCTGGTAAATTGCAGCAGCGCGCCGGCGTAATCGCCAAGCCAGCGATTGCCGCCGTCGATGACGAGATTGGAAAGCTCGATGCGGCGCACGTTTTCGGCCGAAAACAGGTGGCCTTCGCCGGTGTAGACGATCCGCGAGGCGCCGGGCACGCCAGTGATACGGGTATTGTCGGGCAGGGTGAGATTGGAGATCCGGTAGGTGCCGGGCGGAAGGAAGACCGGCACGTTCTCGCGCGCCGCCCGTTCGATCATCTGCTCAAGGTTGCGGGTCTTGCGGTCGCCGCTTTCGGGAACGGCGCGATATTCCACCGCGTCGATCGCACCGCGCAGATCGGGCTGGGCGGCGGCCGTCAGCGGCGAGGCAAGCGCGCGCGATGCCCCTCCCGCCACCGCCGAGGCAGCGAGAAAGAGAAGCATATCGCGGCGTGAAGGCATTCGGCGCACTCCTGTCATAACGCGCCCGTAGCAGGAAACGTGCCAGGTGGGCATGTATTCTTTTGGTACAAGCTTGGCAGAGGTGAGCGAAATTGCAGGTGTAGCCGCCGCCGACGGCAGGATATCGCCGCTTATATTGTCGTCTTGTTCACCCTTTCATTTAAGCAAGCCGAAGGAAATGAGGACTACTTTGAAGGGAAATTCTACGATGACAAGGGCGGGATACGGCCTTCGGCCGCGGGGGAGAATGGCGTTATGCACGAACCGAGTGCCAGGCGATGGGAATCGACCGATGCCCTGACAGCCGAAACGCGGCGCATCGTCGCCGCGACGGAGGCGATGATGGCATCGACCGCCCATCATCTTTCCGAGGGCATCGAGAACCTGCGCCTCAAGGAAATCGTCCACGAGCTTCCGGATTTCCTCTACGTCAAGGATCGTGACAGCCGCTTTGTCTTCGCCAATGCCGTCACCGCCAGCAGCCTCGGCGTGCAGAGCGCGGCGCAGATCACCGGCAAGCGCGATTTCGACCTGTTCGATTTCGAAACGGCGCGCCACCATTTCGATATCGAGCAGCAGATCATGGCGACGGGCGAAGCCCGCATCGACATGGAGGAATCCTACATCCTTCCCGGCGGCAAAAGACCGATATGCCGGCTGACCTCGAAGATACCGTTGCGCAACGATCGCGGCGAGGTCGTCGGTCTGATCGGCGTGTCCCGCGATATCACCGAGCGCAAGCTTCAGGAGGATCTCCATCGCGGCCAGGCGAAACTGCTCGAAATGATCGCCCGCAACGAGCCGTTGCCGATGATCCTCGAGGCGCTGGTGCTGATGATCGAATCGCAGCTGACGGGGATCGACGGATCGGTGCTGCTGCTCGACAGCGAGGGCACCAGGCTCTATCACGGCGCCGCTCCCAATCTGCCCGGCGGTTATAGCCGCCTGATCGACGGCGTCACGATCGGTCCCAAGGTCGGCTCCTGCGGCACCGCCGCATGGCGCGGTCAGACCGTCATCGTCGAGGACGTGATGGTCGATCCGCTGTGGGAGGATTTTCGCGCGCTGATTGCGCCGTTCGGCTTCCGCTCCTGCTGGTCGACGCCGATCGCCACCTCGCAGAACAACGTGCTCGGCACCTTTGCGCTCTATTCCAGGGAAGTCCGCCGTCCCACCGAGCATGAGATGACGCTGGTGGCGCTCGCCACCCACATCGCCGGCATCGCCATCGAGCGCAAGCGCGTCGATGACCGCATCCATTTCATGGCCCATCATGACGATCTCACCGGCCTGCCGAACCGGGCTTTCCTCAAGGAGCGGCTGGCCAATATCCTCGACCAGGCCCGGCGCAACAACCGCAAGGTGACCGTCGCCTATATCGATCTCGACAATTTCAAGGATATCAATGACGGCCGCGGTCATGCCGCCGGCGACGAGGTGCTGAAGGAGGTTGCCGCCCGCATGGCCAACAGCGTGCGGGCCTCCGATATGGTCGTGCGTCTCGGCGGCGATGAATTCCTCGTGGTGCTCGTCCACCAGTCGAGCCATGATGCCGGCATCACGCGCCGCCTTCGCGAGCTGCAGAAGGCGATCAACCGGCCGATCCGCGGTGAGGATGGCGAGCTCACCGTCACCGCCAGCATCGGCGTTGCTGCCTTCCCGTTCGATGGCGCCACCTCGCAAGAGCTTCTCGCCAATGCCGACCGCGCCATGTACCGCGCCAAGGAGCTCGGTCGCAACACATTGCAGCATCATGAGGGCGGCAGCACGCCCGTCGGAATGCCGCTTGGCGAACAGGAGGAACTGCACCAGGCAATCACCGGCGACCAGCTCTTCCTGCAATACCAGCCGCAGGTCGATGTCGCCACCGGCCGCATCACCGGGCTCGAGGCGCTGGTGCGTTGGAACCATCCGGCCAAGGGCAGGGTGCCGCCGGTCAATTTCATTCCGCTCGCCGAAGAGACCGGCCTGATCGTCCCCCTTGGCCTCTGGGTGCTGAACGAGGCCTGCCGCCAGGCGCGCCAGTGGCAGGATATGGGCCTGACGCCGCTGACGATCGCCGTCAACGTCTCGGCCAAGCAGTTCGCCGATCCGGATTTCGCCACCCATGTCGCCGAGGCGCTCGATCGCCACCGGCTGCAGTCGCGCTGGCTGGAGCTTGAGGTCACCGAAAGCGTGGTGATGCAGGATGCCGAGCGCGCGCTTGCCATGATGGAATCGCTGCGGGCGCTGGGTGTGCGCCTGTCGATCGATGATTTCGGCTCCGGCTATTCCAGCCTTGCGGCACTGAAGACCTTCCCCTTCGACCGGTTGAAGATGGACCGTTCGCTGGTCGAGGCCCTGCCGGGCGACAAGACCGCCGTCGCCATCGCCTCGGCCGTCATTTCACTGGCGCAGACGCTGAAGCTTTCGGTGCTGGCCGAAGGCGTCGAAACCGATGCCCAGATGGATTTCCTGCGCCACGCGCATTGCGAGGAGGCGCAAGGCTACCGCTTCTCCAAGCCCGTCTCTCCGGAGGAGATCCCGGCATTGCTGAAGGCGCGCAGCCTCTAATCGGCCGCCTTGATTTCTAAACGCGAATGACATTGAGCCGCAGAGCGCTGACGACGGCCTGCGTTCGCGTGGTGCATCCCAGTTTCTTGATCGCGCTGCCGATGTGATTGTTCACCGCGTTTTCGGAGAGATCGAGAAGTTTGGCAATTTCATTGCCTTTCCTGCCGCCGGCGGTCAGCCTCAGGCAGTCCAGCTCGCTCGCCGTAAACTCGATGGGCTTGTGTTTCTCGTTCAATGTCAGCTGCGAGAGCCGGTCGTAGATCAGCGTGGCGATGAACAGCAGCTTCGCCATCTCGATCATGCTGAAATTCCGCGACCCTGAAATCGACATGGCGCCGCGTCCGCCCGCGGCATCGTGGACAGGAAAATAGGCGCCTTTTTCCATGCCGTATCGGTTGAACAGCTCGATGACCGTCGACTTCTTGCCTTCGCCGCGATTGGTATTGATTGCTTCGACGTCATAGTTGAACGGGCTGGTCGATCTCAGCATCCGGCGGATGACCGGGCTGTCGATCATCAGGTTATGGGCGTCATAGAAATCCACCATCTCCGCCGGCCAATTGGTGATGATCTTCGTCGCGCCGATTTCGAGGATGTCGACGGTCGGCAGCGTCATGAACAGGAAGGCATTCATTCCAAGGTCTTGCGTGAGACCCTTCATATATTTGAACACTTCGTAATGCGTGTTGAAGCCTGCGGCGACTTCCTCGATTCGATTGAATTCGGCCTCGAGCTTCATGTCTTCTCCATCAGCCGCCGCATCCGGGCGCTTGGCGACGGCCGCCTCATTCCTCAAATCGCAATCGATACAGAGAATGATGCAGCAATTCAAAGTGTTACAGCGTCCTTTGCGCGTCCGAAAGACGTGCAAGGGACGCTGTAATGTGCCGGGCGAATCCGCTCGGATCGGATGTGGATTCTACACGGTTGGAGGACGCTGCAACATGTGGCAGCGGAAGAAAAAGACAAGGCCTCACCTGCCGGGAAAAGTACGCTTACGAGACAACGAGCCCTTAACAAATCGTAAAGGCGCTTTCTGGCTTCCGGGCACAAAAGCGGTGAAAAATCGCCAATGTCGGCATGGAAAATCCACCGCGGCAAATCTTGTATCGAACCGATACGTTCGAAACGAATGCTTATATCAGATTGATTTTATTGACACATTTCTCCTATGCCTGATTGGCTCGAAGAGCCTGTATGGGTGAATGACCGGGTTAATGGATACTTAAAGAATTTGCCGGATTTTATCTTCAGATTGCTCGTCCAGCGCAAGCTCGCAGTGGGAGCGCTGCTGGCACTCTTTGAGGGGACCGCATACCGACCGCCAATCGACGATGTCTTCCGCCAATTCGTTTTGATCGATGAAATTGTAATAAGTAACTGTAAATATTAGAGGAATATGTCGTGCCCTGGCAAGTCTTGATCGGAAATGTGGCTGCGGTTGCGCTCGTCATTTCGGTGTGGATGCACCTGCATTACAAGTTCTACCGCCTGTCGAAGGTCCAGGCAGAACTTGGTTTCGGCTTGATGATGGGCCTTGGGGCAGTCTTGTCGATGCTGCTGTCCGTCGAGGTCGACAGCGGCTATTATCTCGATCTCCGTTCGACCTTGCTGGCGGTCTCGGCAGTCTACGGCGGTCCGCTGGCGGTTCTGACGACAGCCGCCCTCACATCCGTGCAGAGGATCTCCATGGGTGGCGCCGGTGTCGAGCCGGCACTGATCTCGATCATGCTGGTATCCGTGTTTGGACTGGCGGTCCACTTGCTGTTTGGCAGGGGCTCGGCGGATGTCAAAAAGGCTCTGGCTTGTGCCGTAACGGTGGCCGCGGTCACATTGGCGATGAGCATTTTCCATCGAGGTGGCTGGTCGCATATCACGACTGTCAGCCTTGCCGTCATAGGCGTGAAATTCGCCGCGACCTTGGCCGCGGCATCCGTCATTACCTATTTCCATGCCTTTACCCTCGAGCGGGATATCTTGAAGGCCGCGCTGACCCAGGCGCCGGATTTCCACTATGTCAAAGACCGGAATAGCCGCTTCGTCGTCACCAACCTCAACGTCGCGCGAAACCACGACCGCACCAAGTCTTCGGAGATGGTCGGCCTGACGGATTTCGATCTCTATCCCAGCGAAATGGCGCAAGCGTTCTTCGATCACGAACAGGAGATCATGGCGACCGGCGAACCCATCGTCGACTTCGAGGAACCGCTCGTCCAAGAGAATGGCCGGGAACGCTGGTTCATGACGTCGAAGGTCCCGTTGCGGAACCGCCACGGCGATCTGATCGGACTTTCCGGCGTGACCCGCGATATCACCGAGAAAAAGCGCCTCATTCAGGAAGCGCTCGACAGCAAGAACGTGCTGTCCCAAGCGATGACGGAAATGTCCGATGGGCTTGCCATGTTCAATTCCGCGGGCCGGCTGGTGTTTTGCAACGATCAGTATCGTGCCGCCTTTCCCCGTTCAGCCGATGCCAGACGGCCCGGCGCTGCTATAACCGACATCCTGCAGGCCGTTATGCGCAACGGTGAGCGGATCGACGTCGGCCCGGATGCCGGCGAGGACTGGATAGAGACGGAAGCAGCCCAGCTTTTCCTGACCCATGATAGTGACATACCGATGTTCGATGGACGCTGGCTCAGGCAGCGCACCCGTTTGGCGGCCGACGGCTCCGCCCTGGTGGTGGTTTCCGACATCACCTCGATGAAGCACTCCGAGGAACGGCTGACGCAGCTCGCCATGAAGATGAAAGGGCTGGCCGACACCGACGCATTGACCGGTATTGCCAATCGCAGAGTGTTCAACGAGGCGATCTCGGAAGAGTTTGCCCGCGCCCGCCGGGCCGAATCCGCTCTCAGCCTGCTGCTGATCGATGTCGATCACTTCAAGGCCTACAACGATACCTATGGTCATCTCGAAGGAGACAACTGCCTGAGGATGATCGGCGAGGTCCTCAGGTCGATTGCCAAGCGCCCCTGCGACCTCGCGGCGCGATTTGGCGGGGAGGAGTTCGCCATCCTGCTGCCCGGCACGGACAGGGACGGCGCGGTCCGGCTTGCCAAGATGCTGCGCTCGGCATTGCATCGGCGCGCAATCCCGCACAGTGAGAGCAGCAAAACGATCGTGACGGTCAGTATCGGTGTGGCGAACATCTTGGATCGATTTGCGACGCCGGCAGAATTGGTCGCGGCCGCAGACCGGGCGCTTTACGCGGCGAAAAAGCACGGTCGCGACCGTATTGAAGCCGCTGCAGTTCAAGCAAGAGCGGCGTGAGTTCCGACACTTCGGACACGTCTCGCCCCTTTTTCTCAGCGAGCCTCACTTTGCAAGCTTGCCGATCGCCTCGATCTCGTTCGTCCATATGCCCGCTGCATAGTCTTGCGGCAGCTGCGCCAGTTGCGCGGGGTCGTCGATGCCGGTGGAAAAATCGCTGCCGCGATAGGGGCCGAGCACGAAGACCTCGGTCCCGGCATCCTGCATCCGGTTGAGAAAACGGTCCGGCCAGCCCCAGAGCCACGGCGCGATATTGATCGGCACCAGCATCATCCGATGTTTGCAGGCGTCCGGCAGCACGCCGCTCCAGCCATAGCCGATATAGCCGAACAGGCAGCCCTTCAGGCTCTTGCGCGAGGCGGTCCTGATATCGGGCGAAAGCCGGCGCAGGACGTCGATCGGCTCGTCGCCGCCATAGACTGTGATATCAGCCCGTCGCGCGGCGGGAAGCCCGTTGAGCACGGCGGCGAGCTTTTCGCCCTCGGAAGGGTCGCGGCTCTTGACGTTGATGAGGAAGCGCCGATCCGGAAAGGTCGTCAGCACCTCGGCAAGCGTCGGCATCATGCCGATGCCCTGGCCGCGAAAGGGAAAGCTCTTGCCGCCATCGGCCGTATAGCCATAGCCGAGGTCGAGCTTCTTCATGTCGGCCATCGAATGCTCGCGCGTGACGCCGTGCCCGTCGGTGCGGCAGTCGAGCGTCCAGTCGTGAAAGACGGCGAATTGCCCATCCGTCGTCGGATGCACGTCGATCTCGACCATATCGGCGCCGGCTGCAAAGCCTGCCTGCATCGAGCGGATGGTATTTTCGAGATAATCGTGTTTCGGCGGCAGCATGCGGGCGGCCGTGCAGGTATCGTTCTTCAGATCGGTTTCGTCGAACCGCTGGGCGATGCCGCGATGGGCGAGCAGCACCGGTTTTCCCGGCCGATGCTCTGCGAGCAGGTTGGTATTGTTGAGGTAGATGCCGGCGGCTGCAGCGGCGATTGCCGCCGCGCAATAGAGAAGCTTCCTGCCCAAGATTTATCCCCCTCCGGTTGCATCGAACGCACAAGGGCTAGAAAGCGATTCCGGTTGTTCTTGGGCCCTTTTCCGGCTTTTCTATGCCATCGCCTATTTGCCGGACGGGAGCCTGATCGCTATGGAACCACAAGACGACGAGCTCATCCATTTTGAAGCGCATGGCGCCGCCCCGTTGCCGCCGGCAGCAGTCGAAGGCCATGTCGAGCACGACGGCGCCCGCATCTGGTATGCGAGCTACGGCGCCGGCCCTCCCGTCATTCTGTTGCATGGCGGCCTCGGCCATAGCGGCAACTGGGGCTATCAGATCCCGGCACTGTTGCTGAGCCGCCGCCGCGTCGTGCTGATCGACAGCCGCGGCCACGGAAGAAGCAGCCGCGATATCAGGCCCTATGCCTATGAGTTGATGGCTGCCGACGTGCTTGCCGTCATGGACGAACTCCATATCGATAAGGCGGCGATCGTCGGCTGGAGCGACGGCGCTTGCATCGCTCTGATCCTGGCCATGACGGCGCCGTCGCGGGTTGAGGGCGTCTTTTTCTTCGCCTGCAACATGGATCCGAGCGGCACGCTGGAATTTCATCCGACCCCGGTCATCGACCGATGCTTCAGCCGGCACGCCAGCGATTATGCCGCCTTGTCCGCCACGCCGGACGATTTCCATCCTTTTGTCGAGGCGGTCAGCCTGATGATGCGGACGGAGCCGAATTATGACGCGGCCGACCTCGGCCGGATCCGCGTGCCGGTCGCCATCGTGCTCGGCGAACATGATGAATTCATCAAGCCCGACCATGCCGAATATCTGGCCCGCAGCATTCCGGACGCTGCGATGATCTATCTCCCGGGCGTCAGCCATTTCGCGCCGCTGCAGCGGCCCGCCGAGTTCAACGCCGCGGTGGTCACCTTCCTCGATGGGATAGGATCACCGGCGTGAGCGGCGCATTCGATCGTGAGCTTTTCCAGCCCCTCTGGCCTCGCGCCCATTTCCCGCTATCTCTCGTTTCATGAGACCTGATGCGCTGCTCTATCCCGCCCCCGAAGGGCTCTATTGCCCCGAAGGCGGCTTCTATCTCGATCCGGTGCGGCCAGTCGAGCAGGCGCTCGTCACCCACGGTCATTCCGATCACGCCCGGCCGGGCCATGTGAATGTGCTTGCCACCCGCCAGACGCTCGACATCATGCGTCTGCGTTACGGCGAGGGTTTTTGCGCCAGCGAGCAGGCCGCCGCCTTCGGCGAGGCGCTGCTGGTCAACGGAGTCAAGGTGAGCTTTCATCCGGCTGGCCATGTGCTCGGCTCGGCCCAGATCGCCATCGAAAAGAACGGCACCCGCATCGTCGTCTCCGGCGATTACAAGCGCCGCCCCGACCCGACCTGCGAGGCCTATGTGCCGGTTCCCTGCGATGTCTTCATCACCGAGGCGACCTTCGGCCTGCCGGTCTTCCATCATCCCGATCCGATGGACGAGATCGGCAAGCTGCTGGCGTCGCTGCGGCAATTTCCAGAGCGCACCCATCTCGTCGGCGCCTACGCGCTGGGCAAGGCCCAGCGTGTCATCCGGCTGCTGCGCGATGCCGGTTATGCCGAACCGATCTATATCCATGGCGCCATGGAAAGGCTCTGCGACTATTATATCGGAGAGGGCATCGATCTCGGCGAGCTGCTGCCGGCCACCATCGAAAGCCGCGACAAATCAGCCTTCAGGGGCGCCGTCGTCATCGGTCCGTCATCGGCCTTCGCCGACCGCTGGGCTCGCCGTTTCAACGAACCGTTGCCGGCCTTCGCCTCCGGCTGGATGATGGTGCGCCAGCGCGCCAAACAGCTCGGCGTCGAACTGCCGCTCGTCATCTCCGATCATTGCGACTGGCCGGAACTGACGGAAACGATCCGGGAACTGCACCCGGCCGAGGTCTGGGTGACGCATGGCCGCGAGGAGGCCCTGGTGCGCTGGTGCCAATTGCAAGGCATCAAGGCGAAACCGCTGCATCTGGTGGGGTATGAGGACGAGGGGGATTGAGGATGGAGTTCGTTGCTGAAAATCCCTCCCCAAACCCTCCCCACAAGGGGGAGGGGCTGCCGCGCCTCGCCCGTCGCATTTTACCTCTGACGGCCTTGCATGCAGCGACGTTGCCTTGGGGCGAGGCGTTGCCGCAGGTTAGTTCCTCCCACTTGTGGGGAGGGCTTGGGGAGGGGGCTTTTCCATACGGCATTGGGGAGGGGTCTTCCTCAAGAGCCGGGAGGCGCCCATGAAAGCCTTCGCCGACCTCCTCGACCGTCTGGTGCTCACCCCCAGCCGCAACGGCAAGCTGAAGCTGCTCACCGATTATTTCCGCGACACGCCGGACCCCGACCGCGGCTATGGCCTTGCCGCCATCGCCGGCACGCTGGAGGTGCGCAACGTCAAGCCCGCCATGCTGCGCGAGCTGGTGCTGGAGCGCATGGACGAGGTGCTGTTCCGTTATTCCTATGACTATGTCGGCGATCTTGCCGAAACCATCTCGCTCGTCTGGGACAATGAGAGGGATATCGACCGTTCGGCACTCGCTCAGCCGCGTCTCGGCGAAGTCGTCATCGGCATGAACGCGCTCGGCCGCACCGAAGTGCGCAGCTTCGTCCGCGACCTGCTCGACCGGCTGGATTCGTCCGGCCGTTTCGCCTTCATCAAGCTGGCGACCGGCGCCATGCGCATCGGCGTTTCCGCCCGCCTTGCCAAGCAGGCGCTCGCCGATCTCGGCGGCAAGGACGTGACCGAGATCGAAACCCTCTGGCATGGCCTGCAGCCACCTTACGAGACCTTGTTCACATGGCTGGCAGGCGGCGGCGAAAAGCCGGTGCTGGCCACACCGGCGATCTTCCATTCCGTCATGCTCGCCAATGCGGTGGAGGAGGGCGATCTCGCCGGCCTCGATCCGGTGAATTACGCCGCCGAGTGGAAATGGGACGGCATTCGCGTCCAGCTCTCCCGCTCGGGCGACAGGCGCAAGATCTATTCCCGCTCCGGCGACGACATTTCGGGCGCCTTTCCCGATATTCTCGACGCGATCAATTTTTCCGGCGTCGTCGACGGCGAGCTGCTGGTCGGCGGCACCGCCCGCTCCAACAGCCCGACCCGAACCTTCTCCGACCTGCAGCAGCGCCTGAACCGCAAGACGGTGACGGCGAAGATGCTTGGCGATTACCCCGCCTTCATCCGTACCTATGACCTGCTCTTCGACGACGAGGAGGATGTCCGCGGCCGCTCCTATATCGATCGCCGCGACCGGCTGACCGAGATCATCGACCGCGCCCCCCATGACCGTTTCGACCTCTCGCCGCTCGTGCCGTTCTCCTCATGGGAGGAACTCGACGCCCTGCGCGCCGCCCCGCCCGATCCCGTCATCGAAGGCGTGATGATCAAGCGCCGCGACAGCATCTACCAGGCCGGCCGCATGAGGGGCCCCTGGTTCAAGTGGAAGCGCAATCCTTACAATGTCGATGCGGTGCTGATGTATGCCCAGCGCGGCCATGGCAAGCGCTCCAGTTATTATTCCGATTTCACCTTCGGCGTCTGGGCCGACGACGAGGACGGCGAACAGCTGGTGCCGGTGGGCAAGGCCTATTTCGGCTTTACCGATGCCGAACTCGAGGTGCTCGACAAATTCGTGCGCAACAATACCACCGAGCGTTTCGGCCCGGTGCGGGCCGTGCGGGCCGACAGGGATTTCGGCTTCGTCGTCGAGGTGGCTTTCGAGGGCATCAACCGCTCGACCCGGCACAAATCCGGTGTCGCCATGCGTTTTCCCCGCATCGCCCGCCTGCGCCCCGACAAACCCTCCTACGAGGCAGACCGGCTGCGCACGCTGATCGCCATGATCGACGCCAAGCCGGGGTGACCGGATGGATAATGAATGACGCAGACTGTAGCAGAAGCCGTCAAGCGATCCGCCTACAGGTCCCAGGCGATGATTTCAAGATCCGGCCACAGCGTGCCCCACCGCGCGATCTTCTTCTCGTAGATTTCCCGGGTAATCTGCTTCTTGTTGGCTCGCACCACCGGGGCCAGGAGGTCCTTCAGGCCGTAGGGTGCAAACAGATCCAGCCCCTTGTCCACGGGGCGAATGCCGACGGCAGCGGCCGTGGTCGGAAAGGTCGTGATCGCCTCATCTGTGGATGTATACGGCGTTATCGAATGCCCGAACTTTTCCTTGTACCAAATATGAACTCTGGCCTGGTTCTTCACGTCTATCCAGACAGGCAGATTGGATAATAGCCCCCGAATACGGGCAGAGTGATCTGCTTCGGCGCTTTCGGACAGATCATTGCCATCGAAATAAACAATATCGATGTCATTGATGCCGTGATCGTGGGCAAAGCCAAAGGCGTGGTTCCATACTGTCTGGGCGATCGCCCCGGCCACCAATCGCGCATCAGGCAACCCGATACGGTCCCAGTGATCGAGCACCGTCGAGAGAAGCGGACTGTCCGAAATGATCGCCTGGAGTTTCATGTGCGGATTCAGCGTCAATTCCCCCTTTTCGCTTACCCAGCGCGATTCCCGATATAAGATTGTTGCGATAAGGTTTGCGTGGCAACCTGCGCAACAATGACGCAGGGCAATATTTTCAACACCATGTGTATTGGCGGCAACGATCTTCCGGTGCAGATTTTGCATGCCGGGGAGATGATTTGGGTGCTGCGTTATGAGCTCGCGTGAACAAAATTCCTTTTTCCTCCAACGCCGTGCCGTGCTGGCGAGTCTTGCCGGTGCATTCGTCCTGCCGCGGATGGCGGCCGCCTTCGATGTCCCGGACGAGCCGCGCCTCGCCAAAGGCGACTATGCCAAAGTCCGCCACCATTTTCGCACCAAGCTGTTGCAGAAGGGCCCGGCGCCCGACAAATACGAACCGCTGAATGCGCCTGCCGATGCAGACAAGATCTTCTACCGCTCCGGCTACGGCGAGTTGGAACTGGCGGCCTGGGTTTCGAAATACAAGCGCGAGCGCGCCGCCAAACCGGCCGTGCTCTTCCTGCACGGCGGCAATGCCATGGGCATCGGCCACTGGCAGTTGATGAAGCCCTATATGGATGCCGGTTATGTCGTGATGATGCCGTCGCTGCGCGGCGAAAACGGCCAGATGGGCAATTTCTCCGGTTTCTATGACGAGGTCGACGATGTGCTCGCCGCCGCCGAGCGCCTGGCGCATCTGCCGGGTGTCGATCCCGAACGCCTGTTCATCGCCGGCCACAGCATCGGCGGCACGCTGACCATGCTGGCGGCGATGAGCACCGATAAGTTCCGTGCCGCGGCGCCGATTTCGGGCAATCCCAATGCTTTCCGCTTCTTCAGCCGCTATCCCCAGGATATCCGCTTCGACGACAGCAATGCGCATGAGTTCGAGGTGCGGTCGGCGCTGTGTTACGCCCACAGCTTCAAATGCCCGGTCCGTGTCGTCCACGGCACCGAAGAGGCCCATTTCAACGACCGCGCCGATCTGCTTGCCCGCCGCGCCCGCGCCGCCGGCATCCATATCGAAACCGATACCGTCGCCGGCAACCACACCTCGGCGCTGCCGGCCGAGATCGAACAGAGCATCCGCTTCTTCCACGGGGTGGCGGCCTGAGTTTTGCCGATACCGGCAGCAGCGATGAAGTGTGACGGATGATTGATTGCGATCCCGCCGCCGCCCACGGTGGCGGGCTCATCGTTTGCTGATCTTGCTTTTCCCACCCCAACACCAGCCTCGCGCCAGCCGCAGATGCCATCGTCCCGGCAGATGTCGTTGTCTGCCGATCGTTGATAAGGGTGGTTCCATGAATTTTCTGCGCCGGGTCTTCCCGATTGCCGGGCTTGTGATTGCCGTTGCGTCGCTGAGCGGCTGCAACATTCTCATTCCCGATGTCGCCGCCGATTCGCCCGCCCGCTTCGTCCAGGAAACCTCGCCGGTGTTTTATCAGCCGCCAGGCGTCGATCCGCGCCGGGTGCGGCCCATTCCCGATCAGCCGGTGCCGCAGACGCGCGAACTCTACAAGACCCAGTTCCATCAGACCTACGGCCTGCCGATCACCAATCCCGTGCACATGGCGATGTATGGCCAGGTTCGCGACGAGGATTTCACCCTGCCGGCGATCCCGATCAGCCGCGTGCAGCCGCAGTTCCTGCGCCAGGAGGTCGATTACCAGACGACAGAGCGGCCTGGCACCGTGATCGTCGATACCAAGACGCGCTTTCTTTATTTCGTCGAGGGCAACGGCAAGGCGATGCGCTACGGCGTCGGCCTCGGCCGCGACGGTTACGCCTGGTCGGGCCGCGGCACCATCCAGTGGAAGCAGAAATGGCCGCGCTGGACGCCGTCGGTCGAAATGGTCTCGCGCCAGCCTGAGGTTCGCGCCTTCGGCGCGGAGAATGGCGGCATGAATCCGGGACTGATGAACCCGCTCGGCGCCCGCGCCATGTATATCTTCAAGGGCGGGCAGGACACGCTCTACCGCATCCATGGCACGCCCGACTGGCAGTCGATCGGCAAGGCCACTTCATCTGGCTGCGTGCGCATGCTGAACCAGGACGTCATCGATCTCTACGACCGCGTTCCGGCCAAGGCTGAGATCGTTGTGATGTAGCGCTGCAACAGCGCGACCCATATCGTCTGCCCCAGGCCGGACACGTCTGCGTGAAGCTATGGTTTATTTGGCGCAAGCCGATAGATTCACTGATGTCGTTATCCCAGGATTCCCGCATCAAAGGAAATCAGTCCCGCGTCATGAGCTTCGATAGACATCTTTCCCGCCGCAGCTTTCTTTCCTTTTCGGCATTGACCGCAGCCTCCGCACTCACCGGCTGCGCCTCCAGCGCCAACACGGTGACATCAGGCGATACAACGATCATTTACCGTTCGCCCATGCGCCTGTTCCAGTCCCCGGGGGCGTCGAGCGTGCCGAGCGGAGCCGAGCTTGCCGTCATGTATGGCCCCATCGAGGACGGCGGCTTTCTCATTCCCGCCGTTCCCTACGAACAGATCGATCCGCGCTATTATCGCCAGCGCGTCGTCGATCCCACCGGCCAGTCGCCGGGCACCATCGTCGTCGATACGCCATCGCGTTTCCTCTATCTCGTCCAGAGCGATGGCATGGCGATGCGTTACGGCGTCGGCATCGGCCGCGAGGGTTTTGCCTGGCAGGGCTCGGGCGTCATCCAGTGGCGGCAGAAATGGCCGCGCTGGAAGCCGCCGAACGAGATGGTCGCCCGCCAGCCGGAACTCGTCAAATATTCGATCGACAACGGCGGCATGGAGCCGGGCCTGAAGAACCCGCTCGGCGCCCGCGCGCTCTATATCTTCTCGAATGGCGAGGACACGCTCTACCGCCTGCACGGCAATCCCGACTGGCGCTCGATCGGCAAGGCCGTCTCATCGGGCTGCGTGCGGCTGATGAACCAGGATATCATCGATCTCTACGACCGCGTGCCGACAAAGGCGCCGATCGTCGTCTGGCAGTAATTATCACCGGGACGGCCGTAATCCGGCCGCCCCGGATCGATCCTTTTCCCCGAGGAAGTCGTTGCTTCCGCCCAAAAGCACCAGCTTTCGCTTGAGCAAGAGTTTTCATTTTGCGCCGCCAGGGGATTTTATTTTTCGAAATACCATTGCTTAATTCGATAAATATCCTACATGGTGCGTATCGAATTGCTTGCGACCTTTGTCCACGCGCTGAAGCGCTCCGTCAGATATCCTCTCAACATCGATACGGCTTGTCGGATATCTCTCCGCAGGCGAACACAAACGGTTGAAAAGGAGATCGTTATGAATTCAGGCGTCGTCAAGTGGTTCAATGGCACCAAGGGCTTTGGCTTCATCCAGCCCGATGATGGTTCTACCGACGTTTTCGTTCACATTTCAGCGGTTGAACGCGCCGGCATGCGCGAACTCGTTGAAGGCCAGAAGATCCGCTACGATCTCGTCCGCGACAAGAAGTCCGGCAAGAACTCGGCTGATAATCTTCAGGCCGCATGATTTGTCATTCGCCTGCGCTGACCATGAACATGGCGGCGGGCTGACCAAATGCTGGCAGCGAGCTGACCACGGATGTACTGGCAGCGAACTGACCAAAGATTGGCAGCGGGCTGAGTGACTGGAAGAGGTCGGGTCCGAGCCCGGCCTTTTTGCTTTGATCGCCTGGCTTTGCTGATTTGATCGCCCGGCCTTTGATTGATCGATTGCGCAGCCGAAGAGTCGAAGGGACGCTGAAATGGGCAGACCAAACTATAAAGTCGGCGACATGATCGTGCTGAAATCCGGCCTCACCCGCACGGCCAAAGCCGACAAGCGGTGCCGGATTTCCAGCATACTGCCCAACGACCACGGGCATGTGCAATATCGGGTCCAGTTCGATGCGGAGAATTTCGAGCGCCGCATCACTGAGGCCGATATCGATACGGGGGAAACGCCATCCCGGGTTTCTCCCGAGGCGGCGGCCAAGTCCGATGGCGCCGAGCCATGGCTGAAGTTTTCGAGCATCAAGATCGGGAAGTAGTCCCGCCGTTTTTACTATGACAGCGCGGCCTTGCCGCCGACAGGAAGGATATCGTTTTGCAGGTTCTCGTCAGGGATAACAACGTCGATCAGGCGCTCCGCGTGCTCAAGAAGAAGATGCAGCGGGAAGGTCTGTTCCGGGAAATGAAGGCGCGCAGCGCCTTTGAGAAGCCGTCCGAGAAGCGCGCCCGCGAAAAGGCCGAAGCCATTCGCCGCCAGCGCAAGCTTGCCCGCAAGAAGCTGCAGCGCGAAGGTCTGCTGCCGGCACCGAAGAAGGTTCTTCGCGCCCGCTAAACCTAGCCGTGGAATCACGGCGCCTGCCGTGGAATCGTGGCGCCAAACATGGAGCCGCGGTTCCAGCCGCGGAGCCACGACTCTAGCGCCGCCATCACCTGAGAAAGGGGCACATGACCGCCACCAAGGGAGAATTCTTCAATCCCGCCAAGCTCTCGTCTCGCGACAAGGCGGAAGCGACCGATCATACGGCGCGCGCCATCATCGCCGCTGAGGCATCGGCTCGTGACAAGAAGACGGAGAAGCTGAAAGCACTGCGCCTGCAGCAGGAGGCCGAAGCCGAACCTAAGGCGCCGCCTGCAAAGAAGCGCCGGTCGCCGGCCAAGCCGGCTGCGGGACGGCCCTGATCCTCGGTGAGTGCCCTTATTTAGGCTGACCGGGTGGATGCGTTCAGCCGTCCGTGCCGGCGTGGGCGAGATTGCCGCGCAGCCGATGCAGCATGTCGCGCATCTCGGCCATTTCCTTGAGCGTGCAGCCGGCGGCTTGCCCGATCGCCGTCATGATCGTATCGATCTCCCCCTTCATCGCCTCACCTCTCGGGGTCAGTGACACGATTACCTGCCGTTCGTCGCGCAGGTCGCGGATGCGCTTGATCAGCCCGCCCTGTTCCAGCCGTTTCAACAGCGGCGACAGCGTGCCGGAATCGAGATCGAGCTGCTCGCCGATCGTCTTCACCGGCAACTCGCTGCGTTCCCAGAGCACCAGCATCACCAGATATTGCGGATAAGTCAGCCCGACCCGGTCGAGGATTGGCTTGTAGGCGCGGGTGAAAGCATGCGCCGTCGCATAGACCGCGAAGCACAACTGCTTTTCCAGTCGTTTCTCCTTTTGCGGTATCTCCATCGTCTTCGTCGTGTGCGCTTTCATATCCATCATCCTTGAGGCCTTATTGTCCTCTTTTCGAATTCGAAATGCAATTTGCAAAATTCACTTGCGTACAATTTAATTGTGCGATATTGAAAATCCAACCCGATCGAAGGGCCAATCAAAGGAGATCGTCATGCCTATTCTCTATACGACCAAAGCCTCTGCCACCGGCGGCCGCGCAGGCCGCGCCGTTTCCGAAAACGGCGTTCTGGACGTGACGCTGACCGTTCCCAAGGAACTCGGCGGCGACGGCGCGACCGGCACCAATCCCGAACAGCTCTTCGCTGCCGGTTACTCCGCCTGCTTCCTCGGTGCTTTGAAATTTGTCGCGGGCCAGCAGAAGGTCAAGATTCCGGAAGAGACGACGGTTTCCGCCAAGGTCGGCATCGGCCCGCGTGAAGATGGCGGCGGCTTCGGCATCGAAGTGGCGCTGACGGTCAATATCCCCGGTCTCGACCGCGAAACCGCCGAAAAGCTCGCCGCCGCGGCCCACATCGTCTGCCCCTACAGCCACGCCATGCGCACCTCGACCGAAGTTCCGGTCACGGTTGCCTGATCGGCTTTAAGAAAAGCGGCAGCCGCGATGGCTGCCGCAATCTGCCGGCAGGGCAGGGCCATTGACCTGGTGGGAAATCGGTTCGATTTCAGCTCCGCATCGCGATCAGCGCCGCCGAACCCGCCATCAGCCCTGCCGCCGACCGGTTCACCGCCCGCATCTGGCGTGGTGAGCGGATGAAGGCGCGGGCTCTTGCCGCGACCATGAGGTAGGCGACTTGCACGCCGAGATCGATCGCAAGGCCGAGAGCGACGATCACGGCAATCTGCGATACCGACAGCGCCGTCAGATCGAAGGCCTGTGGCAGCACCGCCCCGAAAAACACCACCGCCTTCGGATTGCCGAGCGTCAGCAGCATGCCGGCGAGCAAGCCGCGCTTTGCCGCCCGCCTGCGCCTGGATGCCATCAGGCGCGCTCGTCCAGAGCTTCCAGGCTATGAACAGCAGATAGGCGACCCCCAGCCATTTGACGATGACGAAGGCGGCATCGAAGCGCAATGCCAACGCCGAAAGCCCTGAGATCGCCGCCACCGCCAGAGCGAATTGCCGGCGACCATGCCGAGGATGAAGGTAAGCGTCGAGCGCCCGCCACGGGTAAGCATCTGCGCGATCAGCGCGCCCTGGGCCGGTCCCGGAAGGGCGGCGGCGAGTGTGAAGGGAATGATGAAGAACCAGATGCTCATAGCTCGCCTATTCCGCCGTTGCCCGCCTGTTATGACGGGACGGCCGCGGTGACGCAGCGGCCTTCAGCGTTTCGGCCGGCATGGATGATAGCGCCTGCAGGTCCTGCCGCAGCCGCGCGGAACCGCCATCCGAGAGCCTGCCGTCAAGCAGCGCATGCGTCGCTTCCCAGATCGGCAGCGCCTTTGCCAGCGCCGCCTTGCCATCGGCGGTGAGGCTCAGCAGCCGGCCGCGCCTATCCCGGGGGTTCTCCATCACTGCGACCCAGCCCTTGCGCTGCAGCGGCTTCAGCGCCGCCGTCAGCGTTGTCTGGTCCATGGCGAGCAGGGCGGCGACCGGTCCCATCGGCGGCGGTTCCGGCCGGTTCAGCGACATCATCAGCGAAAACTGCCCATTGGTCAGCCCCGCCGGCCTCAGCGCATCGTCGAACAGTCGGGCAAGTGCGCGCGCCGCCCGCTGCACATGCAGGCAGAGGCAGGTGTCGCGCACCATCAGCGTCGTGGAAAAGGGAATCTCGATCGAATTTGACATGCTCCATTTCTATTGATATCAATGTAATTAGTCAAGGAAAAGGAGCGTGCCGGAGGAGGGCGCATTCCATGCAGAATGAGGTTGTTTCCCGAGAAGAATGGCTCGAAGCCCGCCGCGCCCTGCTGGTAAAGGAGAAGGAGGCGACGCGGCTGCGCGACAGCGTCAACGCCGCCCGTCTGGCGATGCCCTGGGTGAAGGTCGACAAGGATTATGTCTTCGACACGCCGGAGGGAAAGAAATCGCTCGCCGATCTTTTCGACGGCCGCAGCCAGTTGCTGGTCTATCATTTCATGCTCGGTCCCGATTGGGATGCCGGCTGCACCGGCTGCTCCTTCCTGTCGGATCATGTCGACGGCGCTCTGCCGCATCTGAACCATCACGACGTCACCTGGGTCGCCGTTTCGCGCGCGCCGCTCGACAAGATCGCCGCCTACAAGCGGCGCATGGGCTGGCAATTTCCCTGGGTCTCTTCCTTCGGCAGCGATTTCAATTTCGATTATCACGTTTCTTTCAGCCCGGAGGATCTTGCCAAAGACAAGGTCTTTTACAATTTCACGCCTATGCCGCCGGCTGATGCCAATGACGAGCTGCCGGGCCTCAGTGCTTTCTACCGCAACGACAAGGGCGAGGTCTTCCATACCTATTCGAGTTTTGCCCGCGGCCCGGAAGAACTGATCGGCACCCTGATGATCCTCGACCGCGCCCCGAAGGGCCGCAACGAGGACAGCACGATGAATTTCGTGCGCCGCCACGACGAATATGAGGGGGCCCCGAAGGCGCCATCCTGCTGTCACTGAGCCGGGATGCGGAAAGACGACGCCACCATCACTCAAGGGAGAAGAGGACGATGAAGACCGCTGAAGTGCTGAAGGAACATTCCTTCCTGGAAAGACTGATCGGCGAATGGACCGTCACCGCACCCGATATGACCGGCAGCGAGCCCTGGACGGAAACCGTGCGCTCGCTGCACGGCATCTGGTTCGTCGCCGAAGGGACCGGCCGCATGCCGGATGGTAAAGAGGCGACCAGCATCCTGACGCTTGGCTACAACGCCGCAAAAGGCAAATATATCGGCAGCTGGATCGGCAGCATGATGGACTATATGTGGGTCTATGAGGGCGAGCTCGACGCATCCGGCAATGTGCTGGACCTCTATACGACAGGTCCCGACTTCAATGGCGAGGGACTTGCCGATTACCGCGAGCAGATCACCTTCACCGACGCCGATCACCGCACCTTCATCTCCAGCGCCAAGCAGCCTGACGGTTCCTGGAAGCAGTTCATGGAAGCACATTACGCCCGCAAGATCTGACAATCACGGCGCTCGACCTTGAAAGAAGGGGTTTCGAAAAAGAGGCCTCGGGAAAGGAGCGTCGAAAAAGGGAGAGTAGGATGTCCGAGACGCATGGAAAGTTCATCTGGTGCGAGTTGATGACCCCCGACACAGCGGCTGCTGCGAAATTCTACAGCTCCGTCGTCGGCTGGACGACCTCCGAAATGAAAATGGAGGGCATGCCGACCTATACGATCTTCGAGGCGAACGGCATCGGCGTCGCCGGCCTGATGGAGTTTCCGGCCGAACTCGAGGGCAAGGGCATTCCACCGAACTGGACGGGTTATGTTGATGTCGACGACGTCGATCAGTCGGCCAAGGATTTCGCCGCCAATGGCGGTTCGGTCCGCCGTCCGCCGGAAGACATCCCGACCATCGGCCGCTTCGCCGTCGTCGCCGATCCGGGTGGCGCGGTGATCTGTATCATGACGCCGGCGCCGATGGACAGAACCTGGCCGGAACTGGCCTTCGACGCGCCCGGCAATATCGGCTGGCACGAACTCTACGCCGGCAATGGCGAACAGGCGCTGGCCTTCTATTCCAAGCTGTTCGGCTGGACGAAGCACAGCGATTTCGACATGGGTCCGATGGGCGTCTACCATCTCTTCGCCCATGGCGGCCGGCAGATCGGCGGCATGATGACCAAGCCGGAAAACATGCCGATGCCCTTCTGGTGCTATTATTTCATCGTGCCGGCGATCGACGCCGCGATCGAACGCGTTACCTCAGGCGGCGGCAAGGTCGTCAACGGCCCGATGGAGGTCCCCGGCGGCAGCTGGATCATCCAGGCCACCGACCCGCAAGGCGCCTTCTTCTGCCTGGTGGCGCCGAAGCGGTAGGTTTTGCCGCATTTTGGGCGGTGTGGCGTAAAGCCCCCTTATCCGCCCTACGGGCACCTTCTCCCCGCGGGGAGAAGGTGGCGGCAGCCGGATGAGGTGGCTTCACGGCACACGGCCAACACCAATCACACCCATCCATCACCCCGCAACCGAAGCAAAGAACACTTCCGGGCTCTCCACCTCCACCAGCCGCTTCTTCTCGATCAGCCAGAACCGGTTGCCCACCGCCCGCACGAAACTGCGGTCGTGCGAGACCAGCAGGCAGCTCGCTTCATGCGACATCAGTTCGCCCTCCAGCGCTTCCTGTCCATCGATGTCGAGGTGATTGGTCGGCTCGTCGAGCAGGTAGAAGTTCGGCTCCGCCAGCCTCAGCACCAGCATGCCGAGCCGCGCCTTCTGGCCGCCGGACAGCTGGCCGATCGGTTTTGCCTGCATGTCGATCGTCATGCCGGCGCCGGCCAGCAGGGCCCGTGCCCGCTGGTCGCCGACATCGAAGCGGCGGATGATCGTGCCGATTGGCGTGTCGCCGTCGGCGAGATCGGCAAGCGCCTGGTCGCCATAGCCGAGCACGAGCGAAGGCGTCGCCTTGATGCTGTCGCGCGCCGTCTCCGGCCTTTCGATCGCCTGCTTCAGCATCGACACCAGCCGCGACTTGCCGGCGCCGTTGAGGCCGAGCAGCACGATGCGGTCGCCCTGGCAGATGAATTGCCGGCCGGTCTTGAATAGAGGCGTCCCATCCGGCGTCGTCACGGCCGCATCCTCCAGCGTCACGAGCACCTTGGCATGCGTGCCGCGATTGGCGAGCCGGATGGCGCCGGCCGAGCGCTCGAGATGCGCCGGTTTTGCCGCATCCTCCAGCTTCTCGGCCCGCTGCTTGAGCTGCTTCGTCTTGACGACGAGCAGGTCGCTGCCCGAATTGATGCCGATATTGTTGAGCTTCGCCGCCTGCTTGCGCAACTGCTCCGCCACCTTCATGTCGCGCTCGTAGCGCCGCGCCTCTGACGCATCGGCTTCGTCCACGGCGGCGCGCGCTCGTGTGTAGGGCAGGGCGAAGACCGGCGATTGCTCCGGCCGCAGGAACAGCGTTCGGTTGGTCGTCGCATCGAGGAAGGCGCGGTCGTGGCTGGACAGGATCACCGGCACGTCGCGCGGCAGCGCATTCAACCAGCCTTCGAGCTGGGCGATCTTTTCAAGGTCGAGATGGTTGGTCGGCTCGTCGAGCAGAAGCACGTCGGGTTCGCTCACCCAGGTGCGGGCAAGCATGGCCAGCCGCTGCCATCCGCCGCTCAACTGCTTCAGCGGCCGAGCGCGCATGGCCTCCAGCACCTCGAGCGATTCCAGCACCACGTCGACGCGCCAGCTCTCGCTTTCGGCCTGATCGGCCGGCAGCGCCTGCAGCACGGCATCATAGAACGGCGTGTCGAAAAGCTCCGGCGGCACATTCTGCGCGACATGGCCGACGGTCAGCCCGCGCGCCTTGGTGATCTCGCCCTCGCTCGGCTCCAGCGCGCCGGTGATGCAGGCAAGCAGCGTCGATTTGCCCCGCCCGTTGGCGGCGACGAGGCCGATGCGATCGCCTGTGTTGACGACGAGATTGAGCTTGGAAAACAACGGATTGCCCAGCGTCACGCCGAGATTGCGGATATTGATGAGTGTCATGATCGTTCTCTGGTCTTGACCGGGTATCACGCGCGATCCGGGGCATTCAGCCATCACGGGATTGCGTGTATCGGGCCTGGAAATTGAGAAGAATGCGCGCTGTCAGCTACGGCGTCGCATTGGCCACGAAGGGCAGACCAGGAAGAGATGTCGAGAAACGGCCTCTGGTCAGCCCTGCAAACGCGTTTGCAGGGCGTTGACGGGACCACGCTGGCGATTAAACCGAAAATAATACTGCATTGCGTGATCCTCCTTTCTCAAAAAAGGTTGCCGGATCCAAATAACATTGCCCGCAAAAAGAGGCAAGTGAGCCGCAAGGACGCCGATATCCGCCATAAGCCGCTGGTCTAGATACCGTCGCCCGAGCTCTGGCTTGCGCCATTCGGCTGCTCCCCCTTCAAGCTGACGACCGTCCCGGCGATCCACAGCAACTGGGTCTATTCGAAGCGACAACAAACACGAGATTAAGTCCGGGCACTGTGAAAATATGGCACGCGATTTGCTTTCTGCCCGCGAGAATCGCTCGTCTTTCGCCGACGAGGCGTTGTCTTTCAATTTCGCCACATCTTGGCCGTTTCGATTGAGCTTGTATGCCTGAAAACGCTCCATTTGGCTTCCCGCCCCGCTTCCAAGGGTCAACTTTTGAGCAGATGGTTGAGAGTCACACGGAGAATTTCGGCCCTTTCGAAGCATGGCCCGCTAGCCCGGCAGGAAAATTTCTCTGGAAATCAGATACCCGATCTGACGGCACCGTGACGGTGGTCTCAGCGCAGTATTCGTCGCCGTGGCAGCTAAAAGCTGCGCCCGAAACTCCGGAGTGGCTATCGATTATTTTACCTCGCAGCGGTGCAGTCGTTGCAACGCTTGGCCGAAGAACAATCGAAGGCACGCCTGGTGGGATGCTCCTGGTGAACTCTCATGAGGCAGAGCGTTTTGACGTGAAGGGGGAACCCCATCTATCAGACGTGCTGCGACTGGATTGGAAAATAATTTCAAAGACCATCGCCGCGGTCTTTGAAATACCGTTTACCGGAGCGCTGGAGTTGTTGCCGGCGATGGATCTTTCCACCCAATCTGGCCAATTGATCGGCAAGGTGGTCCAAACCTTCGCCATTGGGATGCGCGACAATGGACTGCTGCTCCAATCGCCGGTCGCGATGTCGCACCTGACGGAAGTGCTGGCGGATCTGGTGGTGCGAACGATCCCGCATCGCTTCTCGGCGCTTTTGGACAAGAAGCCTTTGACGATTGCGCCTCGGCACGTTCGCCGCGCAATCGATTTCATGCAGGCCAATATCGACCGGCCTATTGTAACGCAGACGGTGGCTGAGGCGGCCGGCGTTTCCATTCGCGCACTTGAAAACGGCTTCCGCGTTTTCAGGCAAACGACGCCGGCGGCCTATCTGCGCACGATGCGCTTGCAGGCGGTCCGTCAGGACCTTCTGGATCCGTCGAACCATCAATCGGTGAGAGAAATATGCCAGAGGTGGGGCTTCTCGCATTTCGGTCGCTTTTCCGCCATCTATCGAGCTGCCTACGGCGAGAATCCATCGGACACCAGGAAACGATCTTTTGTTGTTTGACTGGCGCTGCGATCCGGTGAATGCGCATAATTTAAAAGAGGATTCAGGTTTTAGGCCGACCCGGCCTAAAACCATCCTGTTCTAGGCGGCGTCCGCCAGGTCGAGGTTTGCGAACAAATGATCGAGGTTCAGGAAGCAAACCATGCCCTGTTCGAGGGGGATGATGCCGTGTGAGAAGGCAGGATCGAATGCGGCGCCCAGATCAGGCACAGGCTGGATCAGTTTCTCGCTGATCGACAGGATATCGGAGACCCGATCAACGACCAGGCCAACGATGTTTGTGCCGACCTCGGCGACGACGATGGCGCTGCGACTGGTATCGACGACACTGAGCACACCGAGCTTCGCTGCCAAGTTTATGACGGGAATGACCAAGCCACGCAGGTTCATCACGCCGAGAACATGCGGCGGCGCATGGGGCAGCGGCGTTGCCGCTGCCCATCCCCGGATTTCCCGTATCACGGTCGTCCTGATGCAGAATTGCTGGTCGCCGAGGTGGAAGGCGATGATTTCCAGAGCCGTGCTTGAGCGCTGCTCGCCGGAATGCTGATCAGGCATCAAAAGTCCTCCCATTCTTTCACAGCTGCAGCTGTGGCCGTCCTGCTGCCGAAGGCGCTGGCGAGCCTATTTCCGAGCGCGCGGGCGGGCGAAGCCACCGGTCGGTTCGCGGAGACAGCTGCACGTGGCTGGGTGGCCGCGCCTTCAAGGCTGAAGCGGGCGACGAGATCGCGCAACTTGGCCGCCTCCTGGGCGAGGTTTGAGGCTGCCGCGGTCGATTGTTCCACCATCGCTGCGTTCTGCTGGGTGCTCTGGTCCATCGAATTGACCGCGGTGTTGATCTCGGCCAGCCCTGTCGACTGCTCCCGCGCCGAGGTGGCGATCGCGTTCATATGGCTGTTGACCTGCCCGATGAAGCCGCCGATCACGTTCAGCGCCTCGCCGGTTTCGCGCACCAGCCTGACGCCGCTTTCAACTTCCGTCGACGAATTCTGAATCAGCCCCTTGATTTCCTTGGCGGCCTGAGCGGAGCGCTGCGCCAGTTCACGCACCTCTTGGGCGACGACGGCAAAGCCTTTGCCGGCTTCGCCGGCGCGGGCCGCCTCGACCCCGGCGTTGAGCGCCAGGAGATTGGTCTGGAAGGCGATCTCGTCGATGACACCGATAATGTTGGAGATCTGCTGCGAGCTCTCCTCAATGCGGCGCATGGCTTCTTCCGCATGAGAGACGACCTGGGCTGATTTCTGCGCACTCAGATTGGCCTCGGTGGCAATCGAACGCGCCTCTTCGGTTCGCTTCGTCGAAGAGCTGACATTGACGGTGATCTGATCGAGGGCCGCTGCCGTCTCCTCGAGCGAGGCCGCCTGCTGTTCGGTGCGCTTCGACAGATCCTCGGCGCTCTGGCCGATCTCCTGTATGCCGGTATCGATTGCGCCGGTCGCATGAGCAACAGCACGCAACGTGCCGGCGAGCTGGGCCACCGCCGCATTGAAGTCGGTGCGCAGGCTTTCAAAGTCGGAGGCGAAGGGCTCGGAAAGCTGGATCGACAAGTCGCCGCTCGCCAAATGCTTGAGACCTGCCCCAAGGCCTTCCGTCGCCTGCGTCATTTCCTCGGCGCGACGCTGGTCCGCATCGGCCTGGCGGCGGCGTTCCTCCTCGGACATGTTGCGATTGGCTTCGGCTTCTTGTTCCAGCTTCCGGTTGGTGAGCGCATTTACGCGAAAGACTTCGACTGCTGCTGCCATTTCGCCGATCTCGTCTCGACGCGAGATCTGGGCCACATCGACATCGAGCTCGCCTTGTGAGAGCCGCCGCATCGCAATCGTCATGGTCTGGATCGGTTTGGCGATGCTGAACATCAGGCCGATGGCCGAAGCAAGAAGGACAAGAACGACACCGGCACCAACGATCAGCGCAATCGAGTCGCCCCTTGCTACCGTCGCAGCCAATGCGGCTTTTGCTTCTTCGGTGAAATGGCGCGCATTCTTGATGGACGCCTCGGTTGCGACGCGGGCTTGATTCATCGTCTGTCCGATTTCATCGTTCGAAACGACAGCCAATGCGGCAGAGATGTCCGTCTGGCTCAGTGCCACCCCTGGTTTGTTCGCCATGGCGCCAGACAGCGCAGAGGCACGTTTGGCAATCAACGCTTCGTAGGCTCTGAGGGTGTTGCGGATATCGTTGAGAACATCGGGCTTCAGGGCAATGCTTATGGGTTGGGCGAGGCCATCCCAAGCCTGTTGGCTGGCGGTTTTGGCTCGATTGAGTGCCGCTTGCAATTCCTCACCAGATATCGCGAAATCGACATCGCGAGCGGCAACGCGCATTTCGGCGAGAGACAGAGAGGCCGTCTGGATACCGTTGAGGATGATCTGTTCCCGATCAACGGTTTGGTTCGCCAGGGCTATATCCCGCCCTGCCAGCTGTTGATTGACGATCATGCAAATGATGAGAAGGATTCCGACCGCCGACGATACGGCAAGCTTTGTTCGGACTCTGGCGTTCTTGAAGAAAAGCATATCAACTCCTTAAATTGCTGTAATATTCGCTTGCAGCCAAGCGCAAAGGATCGTCTTCCGCGGATGGCGAAAACCGGTGAATAGGCATTCATGCCTGTGAAATAGCGATGCTCGGCCAACGCTTGGGCGGCGTTGATCTCAGGTGGCCCTTCAATCGGGTGAAAATGAGCGCCTCTGTCGACGATGTCATTTCGCCGACATGTTCCCTCGCTCACGGGCCACCAGAAAGCTCCTAGTGGATCGCGTCTTTTGGCAATTGGAGCAAACCATTGTATTGGTTAATAAAATTTTGCGTGAAGAAATGCGCCAGCTTTAATCGACGCGAATTGGACAGGAGAGTGGAGACCAGGATAGCCAAGACACAGATCTTGTAAGGCAAACATCACGCGAACCAGAAGCTCGGCTGTCTTGGCTGAGGTCGTGATGGTGCTTCAAAGGGCTGGATTTAACACCGCGTCTACCCGCCAATTCCTCATTTATCCACTCAGCCCAGCGGCAGTCAGCTCCAGCCGCCGCGTTATCCCGATGCTCCTGAGAAAGGTCTCGTCGTGGCTGACGAGGAGCAGCGCCCCGTCATAAGCGCGCAGCGCGGCCTCGACCGCTGATATCGAGTCGATGTCGAGATTGTTGGTCGGCTCGTCGAGGATCAGGAGCGTCATCGTGACCAGAAGTGTCGCAATGGCTCACCATATCTGCACCAGAATTGGGCCGTTCAGAAGTCATTGGCGGCAAAGGTTACTTATTGCTCCAACCTTTTGCTGCAGGTCCGCAAGGGCTTTGGCAGTCAGTTCAGTGCCCAATTGTTTGTACGTCGTGATGTCGGCCATCTTCTCGGTCAAACAGGTGCAATAGGTTTGGATTTGCTGCTGGGTAATAGCTTGGTTGAGTGAGGCCTGCTTCTGAACGCACGCAAACTGGGTGTCAGCTATGAATGATTTTCGCGCTTCGCCACCGATTGCTTCATCGCGAGAGAACACAAACTCTCCGTAGGTAAAAAGGCCGGCGAAAATTGTGACAAAGAGCGCCGCGAACGTGATTGCCCCCCGAATGGCACTTGCGTTCGACTTAGCTTGCCCCCTTTTGAAAACGTTTCGTATGGCCGCAATCACAACAAATAATAGTGGTGCGGCGAGAACCTGCCCACCTAAAGCGCCAATCGTTTCCGCACTCCGAGTGTGGGCGTAGTTTGCTAGTTCAAAGCCTCGACCGTTGGCGACCTGAAGTAACAAGGTGACAGCGCTAACGCTAACGCCAATATTGGCGCTTCTCCAAAGGCTCCACTTTTGGGCTGCACGATGCCCGATCGCCTCTTCCATAGTCATGCCCTTCTCCTCCAAGCCGCGGCGGTGACTGTCATAGGTTGAATGCGTTATATCTTGCAAGTAGGGTATTGCTTTCGAACTAGCGACAGGAAGCCCTTTCATGGCGAAACGGGCTAGTGGAGCAATCGAGATTGAGCGAAGACTTGATGGCAGGCCGAAAGGCAAAATACCCCAGGGCAGCCGTCAGAGCGTCGCTGGCGGGAGGCACCGATGCTCCCCCCTAAAATCACTTAACCCCATCACCCGGTAATTCCAGCCGCTGCTCTATCCCGATACTCTCGAGAAACGTCTCGTCATGGCTGACCACCAGCAGCGCCCCGTCATAAGCGCGCAGTCCGGCCTCAACCGCAGCAATCGAGTCGATGTCGAGATGATTGGTCGGCTCGTCGAGGATCAGGAGCGGCGGCGGTGCTGAGCCCAGGACGCAGGCAAGGCCGGCGCGCAGCAATTGCCCGCCGCTCAGCGTCGAGACGGTCTGCAGCGCCGCATCCGCCCTGAACATGAAGCGGGCAAGGGCCGCCCGGCAAGTGTTTTCATCGGAAAGCGGATTGATCCGGCGGAAATTGTCGCGGATCGAGGCCGAGGGGTCGAGCAGGCTGACCTTCTGATCGAGTATCGTGAAAGCGGTCATGACGGCGACGGTGCCGGCCCAGGGTTCCAGTTCGCCGGTGATGAGCGCCAGCAATGTGGTCTTGCCCGAGCCGTTGGGGCCGGTGACGGCGATCCGTTCCGGCCCCGTCACGTCGAAGGAGAGATCGCGGATGACGGGATCACCCGGCTGGTAGCCCGATGTCACGTCATCCATCCTGAGCACGATCTTGTTGGCGGGCAGCCCGGTCGGCGGCAAGGTGACCGACAAGGGTTGCAGGATCTCGATCTTTTCGCGCGCCGCCTTTGCCTCTTCCAGCGCCTGGGCGCGCCGCCGTTCGGCAAGCCGCGCATTGTCGCCGCCCGTCGTTTCGCTCCGCTCCTTCATGCCACCGAGCATGATGCGCGGTATGCCGCCCTTGGCGGCCATCTTCCGCCCGGTATTGTCCCTGTGCGCCTGACGCTCCACCGTCGCCTGCGCCTTCCGCGCCACCTCGGCCACGCGTTTATCGGCTTCAGTGAGATCATGTTGTGCCGCCGCAAGCTCGAGCGCCTTGCGCTCGCGATAATGGCTCCAGTTGCCGCCATAGCGCGTGGCGCTGAGCGAGGTCAGTTCGATGATCGCATCGACGCTTTCAAGCAATTCCCGGTCATGGCTGACGATGATGGCGCCGGCCCGCCAGCCTGAAATCAGGCCGATCACCGCCTCGCGGCCATCGCGATCGAGATTGTTTGTGGGTTCGTCGAGCAGCAGGAAATCCGGTTCGGTGAAAACAAGCGCCGCAAGCCCGGCACGTGTGCGCTGCCCGCCCGAGAGTGCCGCAAGCGGGGTCTGCGCGGCCACGTCGAGGCCGGTGCGATTGAGCGCTGCGGCCATGCGCGCCTCCAGCGTCCAGTCGGCCGATGCCAGCTCGTCGGCCGTCGCCTCGCCGGCTTCGGCACGATGCAGAATAGCCAGCGCATCGATGACGCCGAAGAGATCGCCGACCGTCTCGTCAGACGCCACCTGAACGCTCTGCCGCAGCACGCCGAAGCTGCCGCTGACGGATACCGTCCCCGAATGCGGTTGGATATCGCCGCAGACGAGCTTCAGCAGCGTCGTCTTGCCGACGCCGTTGCGCCCGACAAGACCGGTGCGCTCCGACCCGAAGCTGAGGTCGAGATTGGAAAAAAGCGGCCGCCCGTCAGGCGCGGACCATGAAATCTGGAAGAGGGTGATGGATGCAGGCATGGATGTGGATTTCCTCGTTGGCAAGGCGAACTGGCGTTGCGATCGAGTTGAAATCCATTGCGGCACACATCCTGTTGAAGTGATCGATGGCGGGGAATTTAGGGAAGAAAGGCGGAAGGTTCAAGGCAAAGAGCCAACTGACCGCCCGCTTTCTGGCTGGCTTCGTCAGGAGATTGCCCCTCACCCTAACCCTCTCCCCGTAAACGGGGCGAGGGAACGTGCCCTGCGAGAGGGTGGTGGGGAACGGAAAGGTCGAGACACGTGGCCCGACCCCGGTCGGTGCCGGCAGGCGGATGAGGGCTTACGGCGCGCCACAAACCTACCGCTTCAAACTCCCCAATATCCCGCGCACCAGCGCCCGGCCGACTTGGGTCGCCACCGTGCGCGCCACGCTCTTCATCGCCGCTTCCACCACCGTTTCGCGCTGGTAGCCGGAAGTCCTGCCACGCGATTGGCCGCGGCCCCGGTTGTCGTCGTCATTGCCGCCGCCGAAGCCCGGCAGGTTCCAGCCGGAGGTCGTGCCGCCCTGCTGCTGGGCCGCTTCTTCCTGCGCCCGCTTGGCGGCATCGGCATCCGCCGCCTTCTTCGCCCGCGCCGCCAGCAGCTCGAAAGCGGATTCGCGGTCGATATCCTCGTCATAGACGCCGAGAACCGGACTCCTGTCCATGATCTGCTGGCGCTCGGCATCCGTCACCGGGCCGACGCGGCCCGACGGCGGGCGGATCAGCGTGCGCTCGACGATCGACGGCGCGCCCTTGGCTTCCAACGTCGAGACCAGCGCCTCGCCCGTGCCGAGATTGGTGATGACGGTGGCGCAATCGAAGGCCGGGTTGGCGCGGAAGGTATCGGCCGCCGTCCTCACCGCCTTCTGCTCGCGCGGCGAATAGGCGCGCAACGCATGCTGCGCCCGGTTGCCGAGCTGGGCGAGCACCGTTTCCGGCACGTCGAGCGGATTCTGGGTGACGAAATAGACGCCGACGCCCTTGGAGCGGATCAGCCGCACCACCTGCTCGACGCGTTCGGTCAGCACCTTCGGCGCGTCGTTGAAGAGCAGATGCGCCTCGTCGAAGAAGAAGACGAGCTTCGGCTTTTCCGGATCGCCCACCTCGGGCAGTTCTTCGAAGAGCTCCGAGAGCAGCCAGAGCAGGAAGGTGGCGTAGAGGCGCGGGTTCATCATCAGCTTGTCGGCGGCGAGCACCGAGATCTGGCCATAGCCATTGTTGCTGGTGCGCATGATGTCGGTGATCTTCAGCGCCGGTTCGCCGAAGAAATGCTCGGCGCCCTGCTGTTCGAGAACGAGCAGCGCCCGCTGGATCGAGCCGACCGAGGCCCTGGAGATCAGGCCGTATTGGTTGGAAAGCTCGGTGGCGTTCTCGCCCATATAGTTGAGCAGCGAGGTGAAATCCTTGAGGTCGAGCAGCGGCAGCCCGGCCTGGTCGGCGATCTTGAAGGCGATGTTGATGACGCCTTCCTGCGGTTCGGAGGCATCCATCAGCCGGGCGAGCAGCAGCGGCCCCATCTCGGCGACCGTGGTGCGCACCCGGTGGCCTTTCTCGCCGAACAGATCCCAGAAGATCACCGGAAACTGGTCGAATTCATAATCGGTGAAACCGATCTGCTCGGCGCGTTTCGTCAGGAAATCCTTGGGCTCGCCCTTGGCGGCGATGCCGGAAAGATCGCCCTTGATATCGGCCGCAAAGACCGGAACGCCGGCCCGCGAAAAGCCTTCGGCGAGCACCTGCAGCGTCACAGTCTTGCCGGTGCCGGTGGCGCCGGTGACGAGGCCGTGGCGGTTGCCGAACTTCAGGTCGAGATATTCCGGCTTGTTGATGCTGTCATCGGGATTGCGGCTCGCGCCGATGAAAATCTTGCCTTCCTCGATCATTCGGAATGCTCCCTTCGGGCTTTGCCGCCATTTATGTCAGAAGGCTCGGTGTTCTCTCCCGCCGCCTTCATCGAACTATCGTTTCCCTGTTATAAGCAGGGAGAAGGATGCGGACAACTGTTTGCATTGAAAGCAAAACCGGACAAAGTGCCCCCCGCGGAGAGGCCGGCTTGAGTTGCTGTGGAATTTCCATTAACGTTGACGTTAACGTCAAAATAACAGGAGGCTAACGATGAATGAAATTGTGACCCAGATCGCCGATCGCGTGGGTATTGCGCCCGATTTGGCCGAAAAGGCGCTCGGCATGATGCTCGGCTTCCTGCAGCGCGAGGCTGCCGATGGTCCGGTCGCCAAGATGATCGAAGCGATCCCCGGCGGCGCCGACCTCGTCGCCCAGTTCAATGGGGCAGGTGCCGGCGGCGGCGGCCTGCTCGGCGGGCTGATGAGCTCGCTCGGCGGCGGCGGCATCATGGGCCTTGGCCAGCAGCTGATGGGCGAAGGCCTCGGCATGGGCGAGATCACCTCGCTTGCCAAGGAAACCATCGCCATCGCCAAGCAATATGCCGGCGAAGAGGTGGTCGACGAGGTCGTCGCTTCCGTCCCAGGCCTCAGCCAGTTCGTCTGAGACGATTGATCGGCAGGAGCCTCGCTTCGTTGCGGGGCTCATATTCTTGCGCCGGAAGCACTGGCTGAAGCAAGCGCTGTCCACTGGCTGCCCCTATGAACGGAAGGAGAGCAGATGACCGTCTGGCGCCCGTCGCAACAGATCAGGGTGAAGGTGATCGGCCTTGCCTGGCGGAAAGACCAACTGCTCGCCGCCGAAGTGGAGGATGACAGTGGCCGTATCAAGGGCGTTCGCCCGCTTGGCGGCGCCATCGAATTCGGCGAGAGCCGCGAAGAGGCCCTGCACCGCGAATTCCAGGAGGAGCTCGAAACGGCGATCCGCGTCGTCGGCCCCTGGCATCTGCTTGAAAACATCTACGAGCATCATGGCGCGACCGGCCACGAATATATCTTCGCCGCCGATATCGAACTGGCCGATGAAAGCCTCTATGAGCGCGACGAAATCCGCTATTCCGAACTCGATGAGACAGCGGCGACGGCGCGCTGGTTCGGCCGCGACAGGCTGCGCGAGGCCGGCATCGATCTTTATCCGACAGGTCTCGAAAGACTGCTGTCGCGCTGGCGAGACTGAGCCTGGTATCGCCCGCTTAGAGGGCTGATATCCCGATCGCCAAACTTTGATCGCCAGTGCCCGCTTCCGGGGGAACAATGAGGTCGTCCTGCTGTTTCTGTCGCATCGATGAAACCAGAAGGAATAGCATCATGCGCAGGTTTATTGCAGCAGCCTCGATCGCTCTCCTCAGCCTCTCCGCCCCGGTTCTTGCCCAGTCGAATATGGGCATGGATGCCAGCGGCCGGATCGACGGCACGCCGCCGCTCGGCACCGCGCCCGGAGCCGAAACGCAAAGCGGGCTGATAATCCCGCTCGACTCAATCGAAACCGGCAGCATCGACAATGAGCCAGTCAGCGGCCCCGTCGACTGGGCGCGCTGCCCGCCGCGCAAGGCGCGCGGAGCGCTCGCCACCGAAGGCGGCAACAGCGGCGCCTCGGTCAGCGCCGCATGCCGTGACGAGGGAAATCAGTAATATCAGGGGAGGGCGCTATTTGCCGTCCTTCTTGTCGTGATGCAGAATGACGCCGAGTTCATGCCACTCTCGCCTGTCGCGCTGGATCAGTTCGTCGGCTGAGGCCGGTCCCATGCTGCCCGGCGCGTAAGCGTCGGGCACGCTCTGATCCCTAGCCCAGATATCGAGGAAGGGCTGCACCGCCGCCCATCCTGCCTCGATGCCGTCGGCACGCTGGAACAGCGTCTGGTCGCCGATGAAGAGATCGTAGAGCAGTGATTCATAGCCGGTCGTCTTGGCGATATCGAATTTGTCCGCATAGCGGAAATCGAGAGAGACCGGCACGGTATCGACGGAAAGCCCCGGCGACTTGATCGAGATTTCCATGCTCATGCCTTCGTCCGGCTGCACCTGGATCACCAGCCGGTTGGGCGGCAGGCGGCGCTTGACGTCGGTCTCGCGAAACTGCGCGAAGGGAACCGGCTGAAAGGTGATGACGATCTCGGTATCACGCGCCGTCAGCGCCTTGCCGGTTCTCAGATAGAAGGGCACGCCGGCCCAGCGCCAGGTATCGGCATAGAGCTTCAGCGCCACGAAGGTCTCGGTCCTGCTGTCGGGCGAAATGTCCTTGGTGTCGCGATAGGCCGGAAGTTCAGCACCATTGAGCGGACCTGCGGCATAGGCGCCGCGCACGCCATGCGTCTTGGCCTCCTCCGGCGTGTAGATGCGCAGCGCCTTCAGCACCTTGCTCTTCTCGTTGCGGATCGCTTCGGCATCGAAACTGTTCGGCGGCTCCATGGCGATCATCGCCAGCAGCTGGAAGAGATGGTTCGGCACCATGTCGCGCAGCGCGCCGGTTGCGTCGTAGAATTTGCCGCGGCTGCCGACATCGACGATCTCGGCGGCGGTTATCTGCACATGATCGATATAGCGGCTGTTCCACAAAGACTCGATCATCATATTGGCGAAGCGCGCCGTCATCAGGTTCTGCACCGTCTCCTTGCCGAGGAAATGGTCGAGCCGGTAGACTTGGCTTTCTTCAATCTGGGCGAGGATCTGCGCATTCAGCGCCTGCGCCGAGGCGAGATCGGTCCCGAACGGCTTCTCGATGGCGACGCGGCGGAAAATGCCGTTGCTTTCATCGGTCAGCCCGTGAGCGGCGAGCTTCTCGACGATCGTGCCGAAAAAGGATGGCGGTACCGCGAGATAGAAGGCGGCATTGGCATTCGGCCCCAGCCGCTTGCCGATCTCGACGAAAATATCGTCCTTGGTGAAATCTCCGGACGTGTAGGAAATGCGCCGGCGCAGGCTTTCCCATGCTTCGTCCTTGACCGTCGGCTCTTCGCCGCTGAGATGGTTGAGGAACTGGTCGAGCCGCCCGCGCAGGAATTCGTCGTCACCCGGCTCGATGCCGATGCCGAGAATGTGGAGATCGTCGCCGACGAGGCGGCTGCGCGTCAGATTGATGATCGCCGGCACCAGCAGGCGGCGCGTCAGGTCGCCCGTGGCGCCGAAGATGACCAGGGTGACCGGCGGGGTGGGGGCAGCGTCCATGTGTCATCTCCTTGCAATTTGCGGCCGACTATAATGCGTGCCGGTTTCGCCGCAACATAGGCGGCGAGGGGTAACAGGCATTTGACATCCTCTGGCGTGCGCCCGAGGTCGGTTACGCTTTGACCGCCACCATGAAAATCCTCGGAAACCTGAGCAGCACCCGGCCATCCGAAAGCTTGGGATAGGCCTGTTCCACCCGCTTGAGGTAATCGGCCAGGAAGGCCTCGCGATGCTGCTCGCCGGCATGGGCGAGATAGGGCATCAACCCGGTTCCCTTCACCCATTCGACGATCGCGGCCGCATCGGCCATCGGGTGATTGTAGATGGTGTGCCAGATATCGACGCGCGAGGCTTTGCCGATCAGCCTGTCGTAATAGGCGGAGGGCGGCGGCAGCGCCTTTCGGCGGACGCTCTTCGCCTCGAAGGCGGCCTTCCATGGGCCGGCATGCGCCGTTTCCTCCATCGCCAGATGCGAGGGTTCGCCGAGATTGTCGGGCATCTGCACCGCGAGCACGCCGCCTGCGGAAAGCCCGTCCATCAGCCGGTCGAAAATGTCGATATGATCGGGCAGCCATTGGAAGACGGCATTGGCAAACAGCAGGTCGGCCGGTTCCGTCGGCTGCCAGCTGCCGAGATCGGCCTCGACGAAATCAGTGCCTGGAAGCCGCTTGCGGGCCGCCTCCAGCATGTTCATGTCGCTGTCGAGGCCGGAGACGCCGGACGCTCCGTAACGCTCGATGATCAGTTCGGTGGAATTGCCGGGTCCGCAGCCGAGATCGACGGCGTGGCGAAGGCTTTGCAGCGGCACCTGCGCCAGAAGGTCACGCGCCGGTCGCGTGCGCTCGTCCTCGAATTTCACATATTGATGGGCGGACCATGCCATGGCGTTCACTCCTGCTGTATCTGTGTAAGGCGCCTGCCGACCTTCATTCAGCCGACACAAGTATCTTGTCCACGCGCCTTCCGTCGAGATCGACGACTTCGAAGCGCCACCCATCTCTCGTGAAGCTCTCGCCCAGTTCCGGCAGATGTTTCAGCTCTTCCAGCACCAGGCCGGCCACAGTCTGATATTCCAGATCGTCATCGAGCTTGAGGTTTAGGAATTCAGCGAACTCGTCAATCGGCGTCCAGCCCGACACGAGATAGGAACCGTCGTCTCGACGAGCGATGGCCTGTTCATCGACAGGTCCCTCCTGGAGAGCCCCCATGATCGCTTCCAAAATGTCGCCTGACGAAACAACTCCCTCGAAATGGCCGTACTCGTCGAAAACCAGCACCATGTGAACGGGCGATTTCCGGATTGCCTCAATAACGTTGATGGCCGTTGAAAGGTCTGAAACCACCGGGACATCGTGTGTCAGAGCCTTGATATCGGCGCTGCCGTGTTCGGACATCGAGTCGTAGAAGTCCTTGACCGGAAGAATGCCAATCACCTCGTCCGAACTGCCTTTTCGAACGGGCAACCGCGACCGTTTCGTCCTGTGCAGCTGGGTCCGAATTTCCTCGAGGCTGTCGTCAATATCAATGATTTCGACGTCTCGCCGGGGCGTCATAAGCGCTCGGGCGGTGCGGTCCGCCAGCCGCATGACGCCTGATATCATCGCAGACTCTTCGCTTTCAATCACGCCAGCCGACTGCGCCTCGGCCAGTACGGTTTTGATCTCTGCGTCGGAGACATTGTCGCCGCCTTTTCCCGACTGGCCCAGGAGCTTCAGCACCAGATTTCCGGAGGCGTTCAGAAGCCACACGAGGGGCAACGCAATTTTTGAAAGCACCGCCATGGCGGGTGCGACCTTGGCCGCAACCGCCTCGGGTTCTCGCAATGCGATCTGCTTTGGAACAAGTTCGCCGATGATCAAGGAAAGATATGTGATTGCCACGACGACCGAACCGACGCCGATGGCATCAGCGGCCGTCGAGGACAACCCTTGTGCTTCCAGCCATCCGCTCAGCCGGCCCCCGAGCGTGGCGCCTGAGAAAGCGCCCGAGAGAACACCGACCAGCGTGATGCCGATCTGCACCGTGGAGAGAAAACGTCCGGGGTTTTCAGCGAGTTTGATCGCTTGAGCGGCACCCTTGCTCCCATTGTCGGAGAGAACCTTTAGGCGGGCCGTTCGCGAAGACACAACGGCCAGCTCCGACATGGCGAGCACACCATTCAGGATGGTGAGAAATGCCACAATTCCAATTTCCAGAAACACAGGGACCCTATTCGTTGAGGTTGTCATACCGCATTCATCAGGCGAAGCGGCGAGGTATTCGAAGGGACGCTACTATAGACGCATCACCTGTCGTCTTTCCATCATCGTGTTACATCGGTGTAGGTTCCATCCGTTTTCAGAATTCGGTGAGTGGCAACCCCGACCCATGGGGAAAGGGCCGAATCCAGTCGAAAGACATCAGCGACCATAAGCGGTCGTCGTCATGAGGGACCGCTCCTTGTGAAGTGGAAGTCATAGGTCGTCGGGAAAAGCGGGCCGGCATGCGGCCGCCCGTCATGCTCGATGATGTGGAAAGCGGCTGCTCGCTGCGGGAGCCTGAGGTGCCCAGGGCAAGGAGGAGGTCATCGCGCCATCTACAGTGGTCGCCAGCGTCCTCGGCCGGGAGATCCCGGTTGGAACGGGCGGAGCTTGTACTGGATGGGTCGCTGTCAGGCATGGCGCAATTTTGGCGGTGAAACGATTCCGGCGCAAGAGGCGCCGGACGAAAATCCTTATAGCGTCTTGATATGACAGTTTTGAAAATAGCGGCAGCGCCGCGTTCCGGTTGAGAATTTCAGGGGAATTTTCGTGTTTCTACAGCGATGGAGGAACAACCGCTTTGGCGTATTATGCAAGTGCCTTGGCATCTCTCGTCAGTGATCGGGGGCCAAACGAGCCCTAGATGATCTCATCACAAAGAGAGGTCGAGATGATTGACAAGAAAACCGCACTCGTTACAGGCGCATCCTCCGGAATGGGCAAGGCGATCGCCAAGCGTCTGCTCGTCGATGGCTACAGGGTCTACGTCGCCGCCCGCCAGGTCGAGAAGATGGAAGACCTTGTACGGCTCGGCGCTACGCCCTTGCGCATGGACATATCGAGGGAAGGTGAGATCAAAGCCGCTGTTGAAACGATTCTGGCGGAAGTCGGCACTATCGACGTGCTGGTCAACAATGCCGGCTTCGGGCTCTACGGTCCGGTTGAGGAGATCGGTATCGACGAGGCCCGCTACCAGTTCGAGGTGAATGTGTTCGGCCTGGCGCGGCTGACGCAGCTTCTGCTTCCAGCGATGCGTGGGAAGGGCGCCGGCACGATCGTCAACATCACCTCCATGGGCGGCAAGATTTACACTCTGCTCGGCGCTTGGTACCACGCCACCAAACATGCGCTGGAAGGTTGGTCGGACTGCCTGCGGCTGGAGCTTGCCCCGTTCGGGATCCGAGTCGTGATTGTCGAACCCGGCCTGATCGAAACGGGATTTGGCGACGTCGTTGCCGACGGACTCATCAAGCGTTCGGGGAAGGGGCCCTATGCCGAGGTGACGCAGGCGGTTGCCAAGTCGACGCGCGAAGCTTACGGCCATGGCCGCGGCACCGATCCCGATGTGATCGCCGACATCGTCTCCAAGGCGGTCAAAGCGAAAAAACCGCGCACGCGCTACGTCGCCGGCAAGTATGCGAAGCCGATGATCATGATTCGCAACTGGTTCGGCGATCGCATATTCGACCGCGTGATCATGAGCCAGATGCGATAGGGGAGGCAGCCATGAGTGGAGCGCCGGCAGATCGGTGCAAGATACCGCGGGCTTTCTGGCTCGCGGTCGAGCATATCGGTGTGCCGCCCGCGGCGCTGCTGCGGCAGGCGCGCCTGCCGGCGACTTTGCACCTGAATGGCCAGAGTCTGGTCAGCACGGCGCAGTTCTTCGCCCTCTGGCGGGCGCTGGAGGAACTGACGGCGGATCCGGGCCTCGGGATCAAACTGGTTGAATCGGCGGAAACCGCCGTGCACCCGCCCTCCAGCCTCGCGGCCTTCCATGCCCGCGACTATCGGGACGGGTTGTCGCGATTAGCCCGGTTCAAGCGGCTTTGCACCCCGGAGCAATTGCACTTTTCCGAGCAAAGCGGGGAATGCACGATCAAGGTCGAGTGGCTCTACGCCACCGAACCGGAGCCGGCAGTCGCCGTCGATGTAGACTTCGCCACGCTGGTCGAACTCGGCCGGCGCGGTACCGGGCAAAGGCTGACGCCGGTTCGCGTGGAATTCCAGCGCGCCGGTCCGCAGCGCGACGCGCATCGATCCTATTTTGGATGCCCCATCCGCTATGGACAATCCCGCAACGCCCTGATTCTCAAATCCGCCGATCTCGGCCGGCCTTTCCTCGGGCACAATCCGGAACTGCTCGAACTCCTCACGCCCGCCCTTGCCTCAGCACTTGGCGAAATCCAGGCGCGCAGTGCAATCCGCGAGCAGGTCAAGATCGTTCTGAAGAGAAGCCTGGCGAGCGGCCGGCCGGAACTGTCCGATGTGGCCTTCGACCTGGGCATGAGTGAGCGCACACTGCAGCGCCGGATCACCGATGAGGGCTCGACCTTCCGGGAGTTGCTCGTCGAAGCACGTCAGGAATTGGGGAGGCAATTGCTCTCCGATCCCTCAGCCGGGATTGACGAGGTCGCGTGCCTGCTCGGCTATCAGGATACAAGCTCCTTCTATCGCGCTTTTCGGGATTGGGAAGGCGTGACGCCCAACCAGTGGCGGGAACGCAACCTGGGACACCTCGGACGCCGGGTGATTGCCGGCGTCTCCGTGCATTAGATCCATCACGCCGCCAGGATCGTAATCCCGTAAGCATTGGCGGCGGCCGTCATGCGGGCGATGGTCTCAGTCGAAGGGCTGGCCTTCGGGGGTTCGGTCGCGCCCTCCGCTTCGATGAACTCGGCCATCTCACGATCAACGATCGCGGAAAACACCACCGGGACGGTTCCGCGGTTGGCATAGCCATGCACCATGAAGGGCGGGATGGTGACGATGTCGCCGGCACTGGCCTCGATCTCTTCCGGGCCGCTGTCGCTCAGGCGCCAGATCGTCAGACGTCCCTCGCGGATGCGGAACACTTCAGGGCTCGCATGCGCATGTTTCGGCGTCCGGCTGCCTGATGGCACAGTGACGTCGAAGATATTCAGCCAGGTTCCGCTGATTCTAAGCCGCCGCTCGACCCGGTCGCCGAGAACGAAAAACCGCTTCGCCTCGTCACTGCCATGCATTTTCACAAATGAGTTGGACATCATGTCTCTTTCTTTTTCTTACAGGGCTTTTTCTTGCGGGCGCAGCCGTTAAACCTCTACGCCGCTTTTGACAACCGCACTGTTGTCTGGGGCAACATTGCCAAGCGCCTTCAACGCGGCGCTTCGGTCGCCGAAGCGATGAACGTACGGCTCCGTTGCCGAGAGTTCAGTGCAGCTCGTGCGCCTGGAGCAATTCCAGGAAAAGTGCGAACCGGTTTTCCGTCCGGAATTGCGCAAAAACAAACGGATAGAGCGGTTCTGCGCTTCCGTTAAAAGCTGAACCGCTCTAGCCATCACGAGTAGTCGGCGCTGATATCGGTACGGCGGGTCGTTTCCGCAAGGCCCGAAAATGCCGCACCAGCTGTGCGGAAATGACTGAAGCCGGAGGGTTTCGAGTCTGCCTGTCTGTAATAGCGCCGACACAGAAGGGGCGCATAGAACGCGGCGGCCGTTCTTGACCGTTCTTCCATTTTCACATTGATCATTCCAATTGATGGAGCGCATCCATGTCTTCTCTTCCCGTCGTCGGCGCCGCCATGACGCTCGATGAAGTCGAGCTTCACCGCGACTGGCTTTTCGAAAAATCCCGCGATCTCGAATTGCAGAGCTTCATCGATGCCGAGGTTCTCAACGGCGACTGGGCGCCGCTTGCCGCCCGCACCAGGCGGCTTCTCGACGGCCACAGCGGCCGCCTCGGCATTCACGGCCCGTTCTGGGGCTTCACCATCGCCTCGGAAGATCCCGATATCCGCACCATCGTCACAAGGCGCCTGCTGCAGGGTCTCGATGTCTGCGCTGCCATCGGCGCCACCCATATGGTCATCCACAGCCCCTATACATCCTGGTCTTACAACAATCTCGACGACAATGCCGGCGCCCGCGAAGCCTTGGTCGAGCGCACGCACATGACCCTGCGCGACGCCGTCCGGCGCGCCGAGGATATCGGCTGCACCATGGTCATCGAGAACATCGAGGATAAGGATCCGCATATTCGCGTGGCGCTGGCCGAAAGCTTCCATTCGCCCGCGGTCGCCGTCTCGATCGATACCGGGCACGCCCATTATGCCCACGGCTACACCGGTGCTCCGCCGGTCGATTACTACGTCAAGGCCGCCGGCAATCGCCTGCAGCATGTCCATCTGCAGGATGCCGACGGATATGCCGATCGCCATTGGAGCCTCGGCGAAGGCTCGATCCACTGGCACGCCGTCTTTAGGGCACTTGCCAAGCTCGACAGCAATCCGCGCCTCATCATCGAGATCAAGGACAAGTCGAAGATCCCGGCTTCATCAGCTTTTCTCGCCTCGATCGGCGTAGCCCAATAGGGTCTTGTTGCTCGTCCCGCCCTCCCTGAGTCCGGTGCTCGTCACGGGCGGGGAGGGTGGGAATTCCCTCATGAAAACCGGGTAATCACGCTGATTCCGGTGGCCTCCGCCTTGTCGAGCGCCATCAGCGCCGGCACGGCCTCTTCGAGGCTGACCCGCCGTCCGATCAGCTTCTGCGGCGCGATCTTGCCGGCCGAAAGCATCGACAGCATGGCGTCGTAACGCCAGGCCTGCATGCCGTGGCTACCGTAGATTTCCAGCTCGTGGCCGATGACCTGCGCCATTGGAATCTGCGGTGTTGCCTGTTCACCGAGCATCAGCCCCACCTGCACATGCCGTCCGCGCCGGCGCAGGTTCTTGATCGAGTTGAAGCAGGTGACAGGATGGCCGAGCGCGTCGATCGAGACATGGGCGCCGCCCTTGGTGATTTCGCGCACCGCCTCCGCCACGTCGGCGACGCCTGCTGCATTGACCGTCGCCACCGCCCCGCAATCCCGCGCAAAGGCGAGCTTCTCCTCGGATATGTCGATGCCGATCGCATTCGCCCCGAGGGCGGTGGCGATCATGATCGCCGACAGGCCGACGCCGCCGCAGCCATGCACGGCGATCCATTCGCCGGGCCCGGTGCGGGCCTGGTCGGCGACGGCGCGAAACGAGGTGGCGAAGCGGCAGCCGAGGCTTGCGGCCGTCGCATCGTCGATCGTATCGGGCAGGTGCACCAGATTGGTGTCGGCATAATCGATCGCCACATATTCGGCGAAGGAGCCCCAATGGGTGAAGCCCGGCTGGAACTGGTTGGGGCAGACCTGCTGGTTGCCGGAATGGCATTCGCTGCAATGGCCGCAGCCGGAAACGAAAGGCACTGTCACCCGGTCGCCGACCTTGAAACGCATCACGCCGCGGCCGGTGGCGACGATGCGCCCGGCAAGCTCGTGTCCCGGCACATGCGGCAGGCGGATATCGGGATCGTGTCCCATCCAGCCGTGCCAGTCGCTGCGGCAGAGCCCGCTTGCGCCGACCGCAATGACAACGCCGTCCTCGGTCGGCGTCGGATCGGGCAGGGTGCGGATTTCGGGCGCCTGTTCGAAGGCTTCGTAGAACATGGCTTTCATCGGCGTCTTCCCTTGCTGCGTATCCGCTGTTGCACCCCATCATCGCATGCTGCAGCCAGCCATTCCAACATTCCATTCCATCATTTTTGCTGATGCACCCATCTGTGAAGCCGCTGTTGCTGCGCACGAATATTGCGGCATGATCGCATCCTTCGGCATTTTCTTGCTTCCGTGTTTCCGAGCGGGATTTGTCCTTGACCCGGCTTGCCGCGGAGGTTTTTGCTTTGCCGGCTTTATAGGGAGGGCAGCATGGCCGTCGATACATCACCCCGTTCAACCACCTGGACCCATGTCGATGGAGAATGGCTCCCGGGCAATCCGCCGCTGATCGGGCCGACCTCGCATGCCATGTGGCTGGGTTCCACGGTCTTCGACGGCGCCCGCTGGTTCGATGGTATCGCGCCAGATCTCGACCTGCACTGCCAGCGCATCAACCGCTCGGCGCTGGCCATGGGCCTGAAGCCGGTGAAGTCGGCCGAGGAGATCGCCGCACTCGCCTGGGAAGGCGTTGCGAAATTCGATGGCGCCACGGCGATTTACATCAAGCCGATGTATTGGGGAGAACATGGTTCGCCCGGCAGCGTCGTTTCCGTCGACGCGGAATCGACCCGCTTCGCGCTCTGCCTGTTCGAGGCGCCGATGGGCGGCCATGGCGGCACCAGCCTCACCGTCTCGCCCTATCGCCGCCCGTCGCCGGAAACGGCGATGACCGAGGCGAAGACCGGCTCGCTCTATCCGAACAGCGGCCGCATGATCGCCGAGGCGCGCAGCCGCGGTTTCGACAATGCGCTGGTGCGCGACCTGAACGGCAACGTCGTCGAAACCGCCTCATCGAACGTCTTCATGGTACGCGACGGCGTGGTGATGACGCCGGCCGCCAACCGCACCTTCCTCGCCGGCATCACCCGCGCGCGGGTCATCGGCCTGCTGCGCCAGGCCGGTTTCGACGTCGTGGAAGCAGCGCTCTCCGTCGAGGATTTCCTCGCAGCCGACGAGATCTTCACCACCGGCAACTACTCCAAAGTCGTCGGCGTCACCCGCCTCGACGACCGCAATTTTCAGGAAGGCCCGTTCACCCGCAAGGCGCTGGAGCTTTATATGGACTGGGCCTACGGCCGCAGCGAAAGCGAGGAGTGAGCAGCGGTTCGGCGCAGCCGAAGCAATCGATCCAGTGAATCGATTGCAGCAGCGAACGCCCGGAGCGCAAGCGCAGGGCAGGGGGTGCCACCCACACCAGAGCCCGCTCGCAAAAAAAGAGCAGGCCTACCCCCGGGCAGGCCCCTCACGTCATCCACTTCCGATGCTCGGCAAATCTCTCCACCAAGAGATCGATGAACAGCCGCACCTTCGTCGGCAGATGGCTGCGGTTGGGATAGACGGCGTTGATGTTAAATTCCACCGGCCGGTAGTCCGGCATGATCTTCACCAGCCGCCCTTCGGCGATGTCGTCGAACACCACGAAGCTCGGCGCCAGGAAGATGCCCCGCCCGCTCAGCGTCAGGAAGCGCAGCATCTCGGCGCTGTTGGAGACGACGTTGCCGGCGATCTTGACGCTCTCCGGGTTGCCCGCACCATCCTCGAAGCGCCATTCGTCGCCATAGGGATAATAGGCATATTGCAGGCAATTGTGCTCCGCGACCTCCGCCGGCTTCTTCGGCATCGGATGAGTCTCGAAATAGGCCGGCGAGCAAACGAGCATATGGCGCCAGGGCGTCAGCTTGCGGGCAACGAGCGTGGAATCCGGCGGCGGTACGGTGCGCATCACCAGGTCGTAGCCATCCTCGATCATGTCGACCATCCGCTCGCCGACGCTGAAATCGAGTGAGATCGACGGATAGAGCTCCATATATTCGCTGACGACGGGCAGCAGGAAACGCACGATGGCACTGCTGGTATAGACCCTCAGCGTGCCGCGCGGCGTCGAGCTCAGCGCGCCGGCCGTCCGGTCCGCCTCCTCAAGTTCGGCCAGGATCTGCGACGAGCGTTCGTAGTAATATTTGCCGGTTTCGGTCAGGCTGACCTTGCGTGTCGTGCGGTTGAGCAGTCGCACGCCGAGCCGATCCTCCAGCGATTGCACGTGATTGCCGACCATGGTGACCGACATGTTGAGCCGGCGCGCCGCGGCGGAAAAACCGCCGCATTCCACCACCCGGCCAAAGACTGTGAGGCTTGTCAGCCGATCCATATTGCCCTCGGATTATCCGCTGAGAGTTGATGATCCTTCCCGATTTAAACAGATTATCAAAATAAATGTCAGGGCGCATTTTTCTTCGCATCGAACATGGCCTCTCACAGAGGAGGCCAACGGTGAAGGAGAATGACGATGGTCGAGTTACCCCAGAGGCAAGTTTTCGAAACTTCCAGGCAGGCCGAGCAGATCCTGGCCGAGGAAGCTGCCAGGACGCCCACTGCCGAGGCGCCGCCCATGCCGGCCGCCGAAGCACCGGTTGCGGAAGCGCCGGTCGCGGGTGCTTCCGGAAAGGCCGGTCGGGGGATCGTCAAGCGCGCCGTCCTTGCCGCCGCGCTGCTTGCCGGCGTCGCTTTCGCCGGCGATTTCGGCTACCGGTACTGGACGGTCGGCCGCTTCATCGAATCCACCGATGATGCCTATGTGAAGGCCGATTACACCACTGTCGCCCCGAAGGTCGCCGGCTATATCAGGGAAGTGCTGGTCAGCGACAATGACCAGGTCAAAGCCGGTCAGGTTCTCGCCCGCATCGACGACCGCGACTTCCAGGCTGCCCTGTCGCAGGCGAGAGCCGATGTGAAGGCGGCCGAAGCCGCCATCACCAATATCGATGCCCAGATCGCCTTGCAGCAGTCGGTGATCGAGCAGGCGAGGGCGACGATCGACGCCTCGCAGGCCTCGCTGGATTTTGCCGTGTCGGACGCCGCCCGCTCGGCCCGCCTCATCACCAACGGCGCCGGCACTCAGTCCCGTGCCGAGCAGACCCAGTCGGCCAGGGAACAGGCCGCTGCCGCTGTCGAGCGCGACCGGGCAGCCCTCGTTGCAGCTCAAAACAAGGTGCCGGTGCTGCAAACCCAGCGCGAACAGTCGGTTGCCCAGCGCGACCGCGCCGCCGCCGCCGCCCAGCAGGCGGAGCTCAACCTCTCCTATACGGACATCGTCGCCGCCGTCGACGGCACGGTCGGCGCCCGCTCGATCCGCGTCGGCCAGTATGTCACCTCGGGCACGCAACTGATGGCCGTCGTGCCGCTGCATGCGGTCTATGTCGTCGCCAATTTCAAGGAAACGCAGCTGACCTATATCAGCCCCGGCCAGCCGGTCGAGATCAAGGTCGACAGCTTTCCCGACATCTCGATCAAGGGTCATGTCGACAGCGTTTCGCCGGCAAGCGGCCTGGAATTTTCGCTGCTGCCGCCGGATAATGCCACCGGCAACTTCACCAAGATCGTCCAGCGCATCCCGGTCAAGATCGTCATCGACGACGAGCCTCTGAGCGGCCTGTTGCGTTCGGGCATGTCGGTCGAGCCCGAAATCGATACCAAGGCTGCCCAGACCCAAGCTGCCGAAACCAAGCCTGCCCAAGCCAGGGCTGGCCAGGTCTCCGGGGCAGCGGAAGAAGGATTGTCCAGCCACGAAGGTTGATCCTTCTCTTCTCTGCCGAATGATCACCCGAACCCCGTCATGAGAAAGTTTCCCGCGAGAGCTGGAAGGAGATAAGCCATGGCCACTCTTCAGATCGCCGCAAACGGCAATGCGCTTGCGCGCCCCGCCGCCGCAGCGCCCGTGGCGCCTGCCGCCATGAGCCCGCTTCGCATGTGGGCAGCCGTTGTCGGCTCGACACTCGGCGCCTTCATGGCCGTCCTCAACATCCAGATCGTCAATGCCTCGCTCGCCGATATCCAGGGCGCGATCGGCGCCGGCACCGATGACGGCGGCTGGATCTCGACGTCCTATCTGATCGCCGAAATCGTCGTCATCCCCTTGAGCGCCTGGCTGGCGCGCGTCTTCTCGGTCCGCAACTATCTGCTCACCAACGCCATCCTCTTCCTCGTCTTCTCCGTCGCCTGCGCCTTCGCGGCCAATTTGCAGCAGATGATTATCCTGCGCGCCATACAGGGCTTTTCCGGCGGCGTGCTGATCCCGATGGCCTTCACCATCATCATCACGCTGCTGCCCAAGGCCAAGCAGCCGATCGGTCTTGCGCTCTTTGCCCTGTCGGCCACCTTTGCGCCGGCGATCGGCCCGACGATCGGCGGTTACCTCACCGAGAACTGGGGCTGGGAACATATCTTCTACGTCAACCTGGTGCCCGGCGCGCTGATGGTCGGCCTGCTCTGGGCCTCGCTCGACCGTGCGCCGATGAACCTGAAGCTGCTCGCCAAGGGTGACTGGCCTGGTATCATCACCATGGCGATCGGCCTCGCAGCCCTGCAGACCGTGCTGGAAGAGGGCAACAAGGAAGACTGGTTCGGCTCCGATTTCATAGTCCGCCTGTCGGTTATCGCCGCCGTCTCGCTGACGCTATTCCTGATCATCGAGCTGAAGACCGCCACTCCGCTGCTGAACCTCCGCCTGCTGGTCCGCCGCAATTTCGGTTTCGGCATCGTCGCCAATTTCCTGCTCGGCATTGCGCTTTACGGCTCGGTCTTCGTGCTGCCGATCTATCTGACCCGCATCCAGGGCTATAATTCCGAGCAGATCGGCATGGTTCTCGCCTGGACGGGCATCCCGCAGCTGCTGCTGATCCCGCTGGTGCCGCGCCTGATGAAGCGCTTCGATGTGCGCCTGCTGATCGTCGTCGGCTTTGCTCTCTTCGCCGCCTCGAACTTCATGAACGTGCACATGACCGGCGATTATGCGAGCGACCAGCTCTTCTGGCCGAACATCGTCCGCGCCATCGGCCAGGCGCTGGTCTTCACGCCGCTTTCGGCAATCGCCACATCAGGCATCGAGCAGGAGAATGCCGGTTCTGCTTCGGCACTCTTCAACATGATGCGCAATCTCGGCGGCGCCGTCGGCATCGCCTCGCTGCAGACCTTCCTGTCGAAGCGCGAACAGTTCCACTCGAACATCCTGACCAATTCGGTCTCGGTCTTCGAGGAGGCCACCCGCGATCGCATCGCGGGGCTGACCGGCTACTTCATGAGCCATGGGGTCAGCGATCAGGCGCTCGCCGGGCACAAGGCCGTCGTCGCCATCGCACTCAAGATACGCAAGCAGGCCAATATCATGGCCTTCAGCGACACCTTCTTCCTGCTCGGCGTCGCGCTCGTCGTCGCCCTGCTGGCGAGCCTGCTTCTCAGAAAACCCGGTCAACTCTCCGGCGGCGGCGCTCACTAGCGCTCCGCCTTCCCTTAAGGAGGAGAAAGCCATGACATCAGCGATCTACGCTCCCGATACCGACAGGCTGCAAACGAAGACCGCCGGCCATGCCGTCAGCGCCGCCGCACTTCTGTCGATCATCGAATGGCTTTCCGGCGATGAATGCCACGCGCTCGACGAAGCGGGCCTCGTCTCCGGCCTCGGCCGCAGGCTCCAGGCGCTCGGCCTGCCTATCGACCGGTTGACCCTGCATCTGATGACGCTGCATCCCGAGTTTATCGGCCGCACCATCGCCTGGGCGCCGGGCGAGCCGGTTGAGATCCACGACCGGGAACACGGCGCCCGCGTCGCCATCGCCAATACGCCGCTGCGCAAGGTCATGGAGACCCGGGAGCCGCTGGTCGTCGATACCGGCGAAAGCGTGCATGGCCGCTGGCAGCATATCGATGTCTTCGCCGATCGCGGCCTGATGCAGCTCGTCATCGCGCCGCTCTGCAACGTCGACGGCCCGGTCAGCGCCGCCGTCTTCGGCACCAGGCGGCCTGGCGGCTTCACCGCCCCCGAGCGTCAGGTGATCGAGCGCATCCTGCCGGCGCTGCGCAACACCAGCGAGCTGCGCATTCTGCGCCAGGTCGAGCTCAGCCTGCTCGATACCTATATCGGCCCGCTGACGGCAAGCCGCATCCTGGCCGGCCGCATCCGCCGCGACGAGATCGAATCGATGGAGGCGGCACTGCTGCTCTGCGATCTCAGAGGCTTTACCGAACTGTCGAACCGTCTGCCCGGCAGCACCGTGCTCGGCCTGCTCAATGCCTATTTCGACAGGATCGTGCCGGCCATCACCCGCGAAGGCGGCGAGGTGCTGAAGTTCATGGGCGATGGCGTGCTTGCCTTCTTCCCGGGTTACGATGCCGCCCATTCCTGCGGCGCCGCCCTGGCATCGGCCCGCGCCATCCTCGAGGAGATCGACCATTTCCAATATGAGGGCATCGGCGTGAAGGCCGGCATTGCCCTGCATTACGGCGAGGTCAGCTACGGCAATGTCGGCTCCGGCCGCCGCCTCGACTTCACCCTGATCGGCGGCGACGTCAATCTTGTCAGCCGCATCCAGACCGCCTGCAGCGAGTTGGGAGAGGCCTTGCTGATGTCGGCACCGTTCCGTCAGGAGGCCGGGGCAGGGGATGTAGTGTCCGCCGGAGCGCACAGGCTGAAGGGTTTTGCGGATCCGGTGGAGCTGTTCACGATCGTGCGGTAGGTGCGAACCCAGCCCGGAGATACTGCGCCCCAACGCCCCACTTGCATAAAATGCATGGCAGCTCTGCCCGAAACGGTTTCGTCTTCCCCCATCTTTTCGCCATAGTGGCGCCGAAATTCCGTAAGTGGGAGGAGAGGCTTATGACGGTGCTGTTCGACGAACAAGGCGAGATCATCCGCGAACTGGGTGTTGCCGCCGACATCGACCCTGAGCACGAGATCGAACGGCGGACCGCGTTCCTCAAGGATTATCTCGTCGCCTCGGGCATGCGCGGCTACGTCCTCGGCATCAGCGGCGGCGTCGATTCGCTGACGGCGGCGCTGCTGGCTCAGAAGGCGGTGCGCGAGCTGCGGGACAGCGGCCACACCGCCGAATTCATCGCCGTGCGCCTGCCCTACGGCGTCCAGGCAGATGAGGCCGATGCGGTGAGGGCGCTGGAAACGATCGGCGCCGACCGCTCGATGGTGGTCAACATCAAGGAGCCGGCCGATGCGATGCTTGCCGCCGCGCTAAATGGCGGCCTCGCCTTCGCCGATGCCGGCCGGCAGGATTTCATCCTCGGCAACATCAAGGCCCGTCAGCGGATGATCGCCCAGTTCGCCCTGGCCGGCGCCCTTGGTGGCCTCGTCATCGGCACCGATCACGCGGCCGAGGCGGTCATGGGCTTCTTCACCAAGTTCGGCGATGGCGCCGCCGATATCCTGCCGCTCGCCGGCCTCAACAAACGCCGCGTCCGTCTGCTGGCAAAGCGCCTCGGCGCCCCGGACGAGCTGGTGTTCAAGGTGCCGACGGCCGATCTCGAGAGCGAGCGCCCATTGCGCCCCGATGAAGAAGCCTATGGCGTCAGCTATGACGAGATCGACGATTTCCTCGAAGGCAGGCCGGTCGGCGAGATCGCCCGCCGCCGCATCCTCGCCGCCTATCGTGCCACCGGCCACAAGCGTGCCTTGCCGGTCGCCGTCAACGCCGTCTGATACCCCTCGGAGTCGCGGTGTGGCCGACCTCGTGTTTACGGCCTGACCGGCGAGCCGGTCCGTCCTGATGAGGCGAGATAGGCGTGTGGCGCAAAATAGACGCCGTCGGCATCGAAGGCCTCGAGATCTTCGGCCTGCAGCGCCTCGCGCACCTTCGGTCGAGCCGCCACGCGGGCCATGAAGCCGTGCAGTGCCGGCCATTGCTTGAGATCGATGTTGGTCCAAGGCGACCAGTTCAGGCAGACGAAGAGATAGGCATCCGCCACCGTAAACGCATCGCCGGTGAGATAGGGTCCGGCAAGACGGCCGTTCAGCCAGGCGAGTCGCTTCGATATCAGCGCGCGGATCTCCTCGTGAACGCTGGAATAAATCGGATTGAAGAGCAACACCATCGGCTTGTGCAGCTCGGCAGTGATGAAGTTGAGATAGGATTGCACCTCGTTGCGGCGGATGTTGCCGACCTCAGGCAACAGGGCTGCTCCTTCGGGCACGCTGTCGGCGAGGAACTGTACGATCGCCGGCCCCTCGGTCAACACCTTGCCATCGTCGAGCATCAGCGCCGGCACATAGCCGTTGCCGTTGATGGCTAGATAATCCTCGCCGTTGCTCGTCCGATGGGTCTGCCGGTCGACCTGGACGAGTTCGATATCGAGCCCCAGCTCCCGGCAGATGATGTGCGGCGAAAGCGAACAGGCCGCGGCGTGCATATAGAGTTTCATTGCGGTTTCCTCTCCTTGGGGAGGCAGGTGATGCCGCCCGCCGATAGTGTTGAACATTTGTACTGTTTCGCATAAAATAAACTTCGTCAAGAATTTAATGCGAAACGGTACAAAATATGAAGGACGAGAAGAAGCGCGGCCGCCCGAGGGGCTTCGACCCCAAGGCGGCGCTTGGCAAGGCGCGGGATGTGTTCTGGGACAGGGGTTTTGCCGCCGCCTCGCTCGACAATCTGAGCGCTGCGACCAACCTCAACCGCCCGAGCCTCTACGGCGCCTTCGGTGACAAGGAGGATCTCTATCTCGATACGCTGGAGGGGTATCGGCAGGACGGCATGGACGTGCTGATTGAGGCGCTCGACCCGTCACTGCCGCTTCGCGACAATATCGCCCGCGTCTATGCGGGTGCGCTGGCGATCTATCTGCACGGTGAAACCGCCGCCCGCGGCTGCCTGCTGATCGGCACGGCATCGGCCGAAGCGGTCCAGCATGAGCGGGTCCGCGAAGTGCTCGGCCGCAGCCTCAACGATTTCGACGACGAGATCGAAAAGCGCATGCGCCTTGCCGTGGAAAGGGGCGAGCTTCCCCGAAGCGCCGATCCGCAGATGCTTGCAAGGCTCGCCTCCGCCGTCATGCATTCGCTCGCCGTCCGCGCCCGCGCCGGCGACAGCCGCGAGACGCTGGAAGCGATCGCCCGGTCAGGCATCGAGATGATCTGCGGGAGCGCGCCTTAGCCGGATGTCTGCCGATCCCGCGGCCGCACTACCCAGGCATAGGCAGCGCCGGCGACAAGCAGCACGGAGGTGCCGAGGAAAACCGCCCGCATGCCGATATGGCCGCCGACGAAGCCGCCAAGGATGGGACCGGCGACCTGGCCGACATATTGCGAGGAGATGGAAAGCCCGAGAATGCTGCCGGCCGCACTGTCCGGCACGCTGTGGCGGATGACGGCGGCGATGCAGGGCAGAAGCCCGCCAAGTGCTGCGCCCATCAGAAAACGCAGGATGATCAACTGCCAGGAGCTGGTGACGAAGGCCTGTGGGATCAACAGCAGCCCGGCGACGGCGAGGGCGCCTGAAATCACCGGCCAATGGCCGATCCTGTCTGCAAGCTTGCCGAGCCACGAGGCCGAGAGAATGCTGCCGAGGGCGGCGGCCGACATGACGACGCCCGATACGATCGTCACCTGGGCTTCTACGGCCACCAGCTGCGCGACATAGACGGTGATGATCGGCTCGATCGACATATTGGCAAACATCAACAGCATGCCGGTTGCCAGCATGGCGACGACAGGCCGCTTGTCGGCAATGGATTTCCAGCCGCCGCTGGCCTTGGCGGCCTGCTTGCGGGCCGGCGATTTCTCCTCCTTGATCAGCAAGGCCGTGGCGAGAAAGGCGAGGAAGATCATGCCGCCGGCGGCGAGAAACGTGCCGCGGATGCCGATGATCGGCGGCAGCGCCCCGCCGAGCAGCGGCCCGACGAGATTGCCGGCCATGATGCCGGAGGAGAGCACGCCGAGCGCCCAGGCCGAACGGTCCTTCGGCGTCTGCGTCGCCACCAGCACCATAGAGCCGGAGGAGTACCCGCCGGCAAGCCCGACGAAGAGGCGCAGCGCCACCAACTGCCAGACATTGCCGGCCATGCCCATCAGCGCGATCGCCACCGTCATGCCGAGACTGGCGCGCACCAGCATCAGCTTGCGGCCATAGATATCGCCGAGCCGCCCCCAGAGCGGCGCGACGAGGGCGGCGGCAAAGAAGGTGGCGCCATAGGCGATGCCCGACCATTGCACGATCGCCGCATGGTCGCTGACACCGAGTTCCTCGACATAGAGCGGCAGAAAGGGAAGCAGCAGCGTCATCGCCACGATCGTGGTGAAGGAGCCGATCAGCGAGATCACCAGGTTGCGCTTCCAGTAGATCGAGCCCGGCCTGGCGCTGGCAGCTTCCAATTGTGTATCGGTCATTCTTTCGGCCTCGGCATTGATCGCACGGCGAAGTTCCGCCCGCCCGATGAAACGATGTACCCCTTGCCGCGGCGAGGAGATCGACGCGGGTGAAACTGTCCTGAGATCGAGCTTTTCGAGGTCGAGCGCACGGGCCTGGCGGAGCATGCGCTCGTCGTTCCAGGGCGGGCACGCGCTGATATAACCGCCTTGTCGCCCGTCCTTCAAGACGGCGTTTGCGCATCGGTGGCCTGTCTTTGGGAAATTATCGCCGTAAGCTGGACCCGTTCCGGCAAAAGTGTTAGAACGTGACTGATTGCATAATGCAATCAGTCACGCCGAGGAGATTGCCATGAGCGACATGCGCACATCCCGAGAACAGACCGTCCGCCATCTCTACGCCGCCTATCTCGACGACCGCAAGGATATGGTCGGCGCCATCTTGACGGAGGATTTCACCTTCTCCAGTCCGCGCGACGACCACATCGACCGAGCGACGTATTTCGAGCGCTGCTGGCCGAAGGAGCCGGTCTTCCGCGACTTTCACATCGAATTCCTGGCGATTGATGGCGACGAGGCGGTCGTCCGCTACCGCGCCGAAAAATTGGACGGTGGCAGCTTCCGTAACATCGAGAGCTTTCGCTTCCGCGGCGACAAGATCGCCTCCGTGGATGTCTATTTCGGCCGGAATCTGTAACCCCTTTTACAGGATCCGCATCGCCGACGTGCCGATGATGATCATCGAGACAGCCACCATCAACGGCCGCACCGGCAGCCTCTTGACCAGGATCGCGCCGAAGGGGGCAGCGATGACACCGCCGATGATCAGGCCGATTGCCGAATCGAGCTCCGACCAGCCGAGCGTCAGGACGAAGGTCAGGGAAATCGTCAGCGTCACTGCGAATTCGGTGAAGTTGGTCGAGCCGATCACCCGCTTCAGGTCATGGCCGCGGCTGACGAGCGAACTGGTGACGATCGGCCCCCATCCGCCGCCGCCGATCGCATCGAGCAGGCCACCGAAAAGCCCGACCGGCGGCACGATCCAGTCGCGAACATCCCGCTTCGGCGGCGGCCGGAAGGCTTTGTAGAGAATCACCAGCCCGATCACGATCAGATAGGCCGACACGAAAGGCTCGATCGCCTTGCCGTCGACATTGGCAAGCAGATAGGCCCCCATCGCACCGCCGAGCATGCCGGCCGGGGCGAGCCGCGCCACCAGGCGCCAGTCGACATTGCGATGATAGGCATGTGAGAGGCCCGAGGCGGCGGTCGTGAACATTTCCGCCACATGCGTCATCGCGCTGGCATTGGCCACCGGTACCCCGAAGGCGAGAAGGCTCGTCGTCGACAGCACGCCGAAGGCCATGCCGAGCGCGCCATCGACGACCTGCGCGCAGAAGCCCACGACGATGAAGAAGAAAAAATCCGATGTCATGCGGTCCCCTCAGGCGAACGGTAGTATCAGAACAAACGACGCGGGGAAAAAAGTTCCGGTCTCAGGCGGCCAATACTCTCAGGCGTTAGGTTCGCGCGGTTTCAGCCGGATGATCTTGAAGAAGCCGTTCGGAAAGACCGGCAGGATTTCGGCAGCGTCAAAATCGCCGCGGCGCTCGGCCCAGGCGATGATGCGGTGGATACGGAAGGCGGAGGACCAGCCGATATGACGCACCAGCGGCGCCACCGCCGTCTCGATCGCGCCCTGCAGGCCGGCGCCGTCGCCAAGCTTGCTGGCAAGGATGATCTCGCCGCCCGGCCGCAGCACCCTTGCGCATTCGTCAAGCGCACGTTCGGGCTCGGGGATGAGCGTGATGACGAAGGGCAGGCAGACCGCATCGAAAGACCGGTCGGCATAGCTCAGCGCATGCGCATCCATCACATCGAGCGCCTGCACATGCTGCAGGTTTTCGCGTTTCGCCTTTTCGCGCGCCCGCGCGATCATATGTTCGGAAATGTCGATGCCGGTCACCCGGCAGCGGCGCGGGTAGTGCCCGAGCGTCAGGCCGGTGCCGACGCCGATCTCCAGAATATCGGTGCCGGCCGCGGCGGCCAGCGCCGCCAGCTTGCGGTGGCCATCGCGCAGGATGCCGCGATAGACCCGGTCATAGACCGGCGCCCAGCGCTGATAGATTTTCTGCTGATCGTCCGCCCGGTTGCGAAGCTCTGACATGCCGACACCTCCCCAGCAAGTCCAGCAAAAGTGCACAGCGGTTTTGCGTTCGGAATTGCTTAAAACAAAAGATTTGGAGCGGTTGCGCGCTTCCATGAAAAAGCTGATCCGCTCGAAAGCCCAGCCTTTCAACTCCCAAGGGTAGGCTTCGGTTCCCGAGGAATGTGACGCAGGTCACAAATAGCCATGGTGGATCACCCGCAGCAGACTATTTTGCCGGCATCAGCCCGAGCTGTTTGGCATCTAGCTCGCTGCCGATCTCGACGGTTTTCTTTTGCTTGTCGTAGACGCAGATCTGGGCAATCAGCCCCTTGGCACCCTTCGGTTTGCCCGTCACCGGGGCGAGTCCGTAATGCGAGCTGCCGAAGGGATCGACAGTGGCGCTGGGCTTTTCGATCGTGACCGCTGCCTTCTTGCATTTGGCTTCGACGTCGGCAGCAAGCTGCTTCCAGGCATCGTCGGAGGAGGCATGCGCCGCAGCTGGGAGCGAAAGTAGCACGGCGGCAGCGAGAAGCTGGATTATATTCCTGTTCATATCGGTCTCCGTTGATCTCCGTCACAGGCGAAGCGGTTTTCGCGGCGCGCAACCCGGGCGATTTGCCCGCGCGACTAAAGCCCCGTAACTGAGGCAAATTTTCCTCCGGCCGGTCGTTTTTTGATATTTCGCCGGTTGCCTCTCCCCCTTTCCCCTCCTATGTTCCGCCACACCTGCCGATGACGCAATCTATTGCCAAGAGGAGATCTGACATGGCTTTCGAATTGCCTGAACTTCCCTATGATTACGAAGCGCTTGCTCCCTTCATGTCGAAGGAAACGCTGGAGTTCCACCACGACAAGCACCACAAGGCCTATGTCGACAACGGCAACAAGCTCGCCGCCGAAGCCGGTCTTTCGGATCTCTCGCTCGAAGACGTCGTCAAGAAGTCTTTCGGCACCAATGCCGGCCTCTTCAACAACGCGGCCCAGCACTACAACCACATCCATTTCTGGAAGTGGATGAAGAAGGGCGGCGGCGGCAACAAGCTGCCGGGCAAGCTCGAAGCGGCCTTCACCTCCGATCTCGGCGGCTACGACAAGTTCAAGGCCGATTTCGCCAATGCCGGCGCCACCCAGTTCGGCTCCGGCTGGGCCTGGGTTTCCGTCAAGAACGGCAAGCTCGAGATCTCCAAGACCCCGAACGGCGAAAATCCGCTGGTTCACGGCGCCACCCCGATCCTCGGCGTCGACGTTTGGGAGCATTCCTACTACATCGACTATCGCAACGCCCGCCCGAAATATCTCGAAGCCTTCGTCGATAGCCTGATCAACTGGGACTACGTCCTGGAACGCTACGAAGAAGCCACGAAGTAAGCGGCACCGGACTCGCCGCCATGGTGGCGATGTCGCCCGCCTCTTAGAATTCAGCACCCGGCGTCTCAGGCGCCGGGTGTTTTGTTTTCACACAAAGCCGTCACATCCCTGTCACCGACCGCTCCTAATCACGCCCCCATGTCGTCTTCCGCTTCTCCCCTGTTCCGCTTCGGCATCATCGCCGATCCGCAATATGCGGCGATCGCGCCGCATGTGCCCATGGATCGCCACTATACCAACAGCCTCGCAAAGGTCGCCGAGGCGATCGAGGTCTTCAACGGCTGGGAGCTAAGCTTCGTCATGACGCTCGGCGATGTCATCGACCGCAGCTTTTCAAGCTTCGACGACATCCTGCCGGTCTATCGGAAGCTCCGGCACGAGGCGCTCTTCCTGCTCGGCAATCATGATTTCTCGGTTTCGGCGGGGCATCTCTCCGAAGTTGCCGCGCGTCTCGGCATGCCGTCGCCCTATTACAGCTTCTTGCGCCACGGCTGGCGCTTCATCGTGCTCGACGGCAACGAGGTCAGCATCTTCGCGCCGCCAGAAGGCCATCCTCATCGCGCGCTGGCCGCCGAGATGCTGGCGGAGCTGCAGGCCAAGGGCGCGGTGAATGCGCATCGCTGGAATGCCGCGCTGAGCGACGAGCAGTTTGCCTGGCTCGGCGATGAAATCGCAAAAGCGGCCGCGGCCGGCGAGAAGGTGATCGTCATGAATCACTATCCGGTGCATCCGCCCAGTGAGCATGGCATGTGGGACAGCGAACGCATCGTCGCGCTGCTCGCCTCACGCAGCAATGTCGTTGCCTATCTCAACGGCCACGACCATGTCGGCAATTACGGCATGGCCGGCGCCTGCCACTTCGTCAATTTCAAGGGCGTGGTCGACACCGAGACCAAAAACGCTTTCGCGATCGTCGAGGTCCATCCCGACCGCATCGAAATCCGCGGCTTCGGCCGGGAAGAGAGCCGCACGCTGGCTTATTAGGTTGCTCGCTACTGTTTGATTCACGCGAGCAGCTGCCCCTCACCCTATAACCTTACCGGGGTCGAGCCACTCGTCTCGCCCCGTCCTTCGGACCCCCGTAAAAACGGGGCGAGGGGAGGTGCCATGCGAGAGGCTGGCGGGGAACGGAGAGGTCGCGGCATATCCCCTTCGCCCCGACTGCGGGGGGCCGGAGGATGGGTCGAGACACGTGGCTCGATCCAGGCAGAGGTGCCGGCAGGCGGATGAGGGGCTGGTCTCGCCAACCTCATGGCCGGAATGTTAGGTGACACTGACGCCTGCTCGTACCTCAAACGCCGCGCCTCAGGCAGGAACAGCCTTCTCCGTCCAGCCGCTCGTCCACAATTCCCGCAGCCCATCGCCGTCGCCCCTGAAGTAATCCTCGCTCGGCGCGCAGCGTTCCACCCGGTCGCTGCGGAAATTGCGGATCGCCTGGCGCAGTTCGCACCAGGCGACGATATTGGCGGTCTGCGAATAATAGATCAGTGCGATCGGCCGGATCGTCCTTTCGCTGGCGCGGCCGAGTTCGTCGCGGTAGCCGAGCATCAGCTTGCGTTCGTCGCGGATCGCCCGGCGCACGATCGCCAGGTCCAAGCCGGCCGGCTGCGCGATCGAGCCCCAGGCATAGAGCGCCTTGTTGTCCATCGCCTGGCGCAGCGGGGCGGGCACCGCGCCTGAAATCTTCCGGTTGACCCGGCGCGCCGCCTGTTTCAGTTCCTCGTCCGCCGTCCGGTCGAGCAGCGCCAGCGACAGCACGATCGCCTCCATCTCCTCGATCGAGAACATTAAGGGCGGCAGGTCGAAGCCCGGTCGCATGATGTAGCCGATGCCGCGCCCGCCTTCGATCGGCACCCGCATCGCCTGGAGTGCGGCGATGTCGCGATAGATCGAGCGCACGGTCACTTCGAGCGTCTCGGCCATGTCAGCCGCCGTTATAGGCTTTCTTGCCAGCCGGAGGATCTGAATGATCTCGAAAAGCCGCGAGGCCTTGCGCATTTAACCTCTCCCATACGCCACGCTCCTGACAATACACTGTCAGTTGGGTTCCCGTATAGAGCCGCCTATCAGATTGAAATCAATCAGGGTCTTTGAAAACGGCCCGCAGAAATTCAAGGCGGTAACTGACATGAACTACCATGAAAACCTCTGGCTTTTCTTCACCCTTCTGTTCGGCATCATCATCGTGCCGGGCATGGACATGCTCTTCGTGCTCGCCAATTCGCTGACCGGCGGCGTCAAGCGTGGGCTGGCGGCAACCGGCGGCATCATGGCCGGGGGGGCGGTACATTCGGCCTATGGCGCGGCCGGCGTCGGCGTGCTCGTCACCATGCTGCCCCAGCTTTTCAACGTGCTGCTCTTTGCCGGCGTGGCCTACATGATCTGGATCGGGATTTCGCTGATCCGCAGCTCGATCACCGTCGAGGCGGTCGGGCCGGGAACGGCGCGCTCCGGCTGGCGCGCCTTCCGCCAGGGGGCCGTCACCTGTCTGGTCAACCCGAAGGCCTATATCTTCATGTTTGCCGTCTACCCGCAGTTCCTGAGACCGGAATATGGTCCGCTCTGGATACAGGGGCTGATCATGGGCGTCATGACTGTCGTCACCCAGTTCGCCATCTACGGCACACTGGCGATGACGGCCGGCCGCAGCCGCGACCTGCTCGTCGCCAACCCTGACGTCACGGCCTTTGTCGGCCGCTTCGCCGGACTGCTGCTGGTTGCGGTCTCCGCCTTCAGCCTCTGGCAGGGGTGGAAAAGCGCTTGAGCCGCTGCGGCCTATCACATTGTTTTTATGATGATCCGGCAAAACGTGACTGCCCGGACGCATGGATTTTGGCATGCTCCCGGTGCAGATTGGCCTTCGGCCACCCTGGCCGAGGAGAAATGGAGAGGAATATGAATTGGAAAGCAGTAGCTGCGGCCCTGGCGATGGCCGGCATGGCCGCCGGTTCGGTGACCGCCGCCGACGGCACCCATGATTCGCGCGTTGCGTTGATGAAGCAGATCGGCGGTTCGGCCGGGGCCTTGGCAGCCATCGCCAAGGGCACCAAGCCCTATGACGCCGAGGCAGTGAAGGCGGCGCTGACGACGATCGCCGCAACTGCCAAGGTCTTCCCCGACCAGTTCAAGCCGGGCACGGACACGAATGACGAAGGCGCGAGCCCGAAAATCTGGGAAAACATGGACGACTTCAAGGCGCGCGCCGCCAAGCTCTCCAGCGACGCTGAAACCGCGCTGGCTCAGCTTCCGGCCGATCCTGCGGCCGTCGGCGCCACGATGAACACGCTCGGCGCCAATTGCGGCGGCTGTCACAAGGCCTATCGCCTCAGCAAGTGAGCGATAGGCCATTTTCATCTGGATACAGGATCCGCGCCGGCCTTGTCGCCGGCGCGGATCGCCTTATTCTCCGCCTGCGCAGATCGATCGGGGGATCGATCGACGCGGAAATCTCGGCAAAAGGGGAGGCGGCGCATGGTCCGCAGGTTCATCCGGTTATTGCTCTGTCTGATCGGCGTCGCCGTCCTCGGCGGAGGCGCCTTCTATCTCGTCACCGCACCCGATCCGCTGCCGGAAAGCCATTGGGCCAATCTCGGCGCGCCTGATACGGCAAACGGTGAGATGGTCTTCTGGGCGGGCGGCTGCGTCAGCTGTCATGCCGCACCCGGTTCCGAAGGTGATGCCAAGCTGACACTGTCAGGCGGCCTGGCGCTGAAGAGCCCTTTCGGAACCTTCCACGTGCCGAACATCTCACCCGATGAAAAGGCCGGTATCGGCGGCTGGACGCTTGCCGAGTTCGGCAATGCCATGAAGCGCGGCGTCGGCCCGGGCGGTCAGCATCTCTACCCATCCTTTCCCTATGCCTCCTATTCCCGGATGAGCGACAAGGACGTCAACGATATCTACGCCTTCCTGAAAACCCTGCCGAAGAGCGCAAACGTCGCGCCGCCGCATGAGCTGCCGTTCCCCTTCAATATCCGGCTTGCGCTCGGCGGCTGGAAGTTCCTCTATTTCAACGACCAGCCGCGCGTGGCGCTGGCAGAGAGCGACGACAAGATCAAGCGCGGGCAATATCTCGTCGAAGGTCCCGGTCATTGCGGCGAATGCCATACGCCGCGCGATGCGCTCGGCGGCTTTACGGCGGATCAATGGCTTGCCGGCGCTCCCAATCCGGAAGGCAAGGGCCGCATACCCGATATCACGCCGGCCTCCAAGAGCATCGGCGGCTGGAGCGAGGCCGATATCGCCAGCTATCTCGAAACCGGCTTCACGCCCGATTTCGATTCCGTCGGCGGCTCGATGGTCGATGTGCAGCAGAACATCGCCCATCTCCCGGCCGCCGACCGTGAGGCAATCGCCGCCTATCTGAAGGCCGTGCCGGGGCGTTAGTGGTGGGGCGAAGTCACTGCGGCCTGCAGTTGATAATATCTTTCTACGGGATTTCGCTTTGCCCGGCGGCGGCAGCGCTTTCCGCTTCGATATGTCGGTGCTAAACGGCGACGTTTGTATTTCAAGGACATATCATGAAAAGATTGCTTCGCCTGCTGCTGACGATCGCACTTGCGGTCGTGATTTTCACCGGTTTCCGCTGGTATCGCTATATCACCAACACCGACAGCCCCTATGATGAAATCGGCATCACGCTGAACAATGCCATGCCCGGCCCGATCAACAGCTGGGGCTGCGCCAAGCTGAAAATCACCTTTGCCGGTTCCCTGCCGCCATACGGCTGCGCCGCCGCTGACGGGACCCAGTGGAAATAACGGTGCCAACCGGGCGAGGGCTTTCGCGCGTTCACTTGGTTGCTTGGCGCCTTCGGAAGATCCCATGCTCTGTCTACAGGGAGGTGGGACCCGGCATGAGATCATAGGGATGGCGCCAGCCAGCCATGTTTCTGATCCGATCTTTCCAGGCTGCAATAGCCGGAAAGGCGCTGTGATCGATCCCGGTTTGCTCCGGCATGAAGACGTAGCCCGCCAAAGAGAGGTCTGCGATCGTCAGCCGGTCGCCGACCACGAAGGCCCGACGCGCCAGATGTTCGTCGACGATTGCGTAGGCAGCTTTAGCCCGCAGTCTTAAAAACTCGACGACTGGCGTCTCGCCGCACTTCTGCAGGCCATACATGAACCTCAGCGTCGCGTAATAGCTCGTGAATTTGTGGTTATCGAAAAGAATCCAACGCATGATGTCTCGTCGTTCTTCGGCTGTCTGCGCCCCGAAATGCCCTGTCACCTCCGACAAATAGTCAAGGATGATCCCCGATTGGCTGATCTTCGTTTGCCCATGTTCGAGCACAGGGGCTTCGCCCTGCTCGTTTATGGTCTTTCGCCATTCTTCGGTGCGCGTTTCGCCGCCCAGATAGTCAACGAAAGTGCTCTCCCACTCGATGCCGGCAAGTGCGAAGAAGAGCGCGACCTTGTAACAGTTCCCCGAGAGAGCAAAGCAATGTAGCTTGAAATCTGGCATGAAAGCTCCTCATGCAATTCGATAATTGTCGGTAGGCTGAAACCGGTTCCTGCATAAACCCGGCGGGCGCCTCGTGCCTGCCAGCCTTGAAGCGCGTCGCAATCTTTCAGATTCGTTCGTCGCGCTTTAGGGCTTTTTGTTAATGCATCCCGTTATCGCAACACCGCTCGCACCATGCCCGACGCGCTTCAGGCGATCGACTGCATGTAGCGCATGCCGGTTACCGGACGCGGGGTGAAATCCAGCTGTTCGTAGAAGCGGTGCGCCAGCACGTTTCCGGTCGCAGCACTGACGGAGAGGTAGCCGCAGCCGGCTTTGCGGGCGGTTTCGCGCGCCCGGTCGACGAGCAACTGGCCGGTGCCGTGACCGCGATGGCCGTCGCGCACGAACAGATGGTGCAGGTCCATGCCGCGCTTGCCTTCCTGCGCCCTGTAGAGCGGCACCAGAATGGCGTATCCGATCAGCCCTTCGGCGGTCTCGGCCACGAGCGCATGGATCCAGGGCAGCGGACCGAAGAGGTCGCGCTCCAGCTGCTCCGGCGTTGTCGCAGCCGCATCGCCATGATGGGCGGCGAGCAGGGCGATCATCTCGTTGAGCTCGGGCAGGTCGCGCGGCTTGGCGGCGCGGATCGTTACCACCGATGGGCGCATCAGTGAAATTTCGCTGTCTTCGATTTCGGTCATGGTCTTCGCGTCCTTTGATATTCTGCCGTCAGGACGCTGCCGATACAACAAAGCCGCCTGACGGCGGCTTGTTGACAATATGATCTTGTCCGGCCGCCCTTTACAGGTACAGCCAAAAATACGAGCGGCTCTGGTGCGCGTTTTTGATCATGGGCCATAGATCGTCGGAAACGCGGCCTTTGTCAATGGCGGATTAAGCCGCGTATTCGCTTTCATTAGAAAATGCTGTGAGGGGCTCGCGCGGCCATGATCGCATCGAATGTCGCGAGAAGGAGCGGTGCTGAACGACATCATCGGCATTGAGCCCTGGCTTTCCGCTTGATACTATACCCCCCTATGCTATATGAGAACCCACCATGTCCCACACCACCCTGCAGAAAAAGAAGCTCGTCGCCCGCATCAGCCGCCTGAAAGGGCAGATGGAGGCGGTCGAGCGTGCGCTCGAGGCTGAGCGCCCTTGCGGCGAAATTCTGCAACTGCTTGCCTCGATCCGTGGCGCGCTGACCGGGTTGACCGGCGAGGTGCTCGACGACCACTTGCGCGAACATGTGCTGAATGCCGCCAATGATGCGGCGAGGGCCGAGGCGGTCGAGGAAATATCGGAAGTCTTGAGAATCTATATTCGCTGAATGCCGTGAAGAAGGAGCCTGTAATGCGTGCCGGAATCGACAAGGCTGGAATGGACGCCCTGGAACACGACCATGTCTTCCTCGGCGCCGATCACACGCGCAATGAGCGGCGCATCTGGCTGGTGATCGCGCTGACGGCGGTGATGATGGTGGCGGAAATCGCCGCCGGCACCGTCTACGGCTCCATGGCCCTTGTTGCCGACGGCTGGCACATGTCGACCCATGCCAGTGCGCTGCTGATTTCGGCGCTCGCCTATCTCTTCGCCCGTCGGCAGGCGCGCAATCCGCGCTTCACCTTCGGCACCGGCAAGCTCGGCGATCTCGCCGGCTTTGCCAGCGCCATCGTCCTTGCCCTGATTGCCCTGCTGATGGCCTGCGAAAGCCTGCTGCGCCTTTCTAACCCCGTGCCGATCGGTTTTGCCCAGGCGATTGCCGTTGCGGTCATCGGCCTTGCTGTCAACCTCGCCAGCGCCTGGCTGCTCGCCGGCGGCGGCCATGCCGCGCATGGCCATCATATGCACGGGCATGGCCAGCATGCGCACCATGGCCACCATCATCACGCTCACGGCCACCACGGACATGGCGATCACGGGCGCCATGGACATGGCGACCACGCCCACACCGCAAAGACCGGCGACAACAATATCCGCGCCGCCTATCTGCATGTGATCGCCGATGCCCTGACCTCGGTGCTCGCCATCGCGGCGCTGACGCTCGGCAGCCTTTACGGCTGGCTCTGGCTCGATCCCATCATGGGCATCGTCGGCGGGTTCGTCATCGCCAACTGGTCCTGGAGCCTGATGAAATCCTCGGGCGGCGTCCTTCTCGACGTCGTCCCCGAAGGCGAGACGCTGCCGACCGAAATCCGCGGCGCCATCGAGACCGAGGACGACCGGATCACCGATCTGCATGTCTGGCAGGTCGGCCCCGGCCATCATGCGGCAATCGTCGCCGTCCTCACCTCGCAGCCGCGCGATCCGGCCTTCTACAAGGGCAGGCTTTCGGCGCTGACGGAATTGTCGCATGTGACGGTCGAGGTCACCCGCGCCGCGTGACCAGTGCGGACGATAGAGGTCGCTCGGCGGGCGAAGAAGTCGCCGCGTTGACGACAAGTCGCCGCAATCGCTCCTTAGCTCTGTCCTCCCACCCGCCGGAGGATTTCATGGATCTCAGTTTGACCCGCCGCATGCTGCTCGGCTCGGCCCTTTGCCTGCCTGCGATGGGCCTGCCCGCGCTGGTGCTTCCCGCCAATGCCGAGGAGGGGACCAAGGAGGAGAATACCGAGAAGGGCGACGACGACATCCAGCACCGCCTTGCTGCGCTCGAAAAACGCACCGGCGGCCGTCTCGGCGTTTCGGTGCTCGACACTGAAACGAGCATCTCCTTCGGCTATCGCGGCAGCGAAGCCTTTCCGATGTGCAGCACCTTCAAGGCGCTGGCAGCAGGTTTCGTGCTGGCCCGTGTCGACAAGGGCGAGGAGAAGCTCGACCGGCGGGTGACTTATGGCAAGGACAAACTCGTCGACTATTCGCCGCTCAGCGAAAAACATGCGGGCACCGACGGCATGACCGTTGCTGAACTCTGCGAGGCGGCGGTGACCGTCAGCGACAATACCGCCGGCAACCTGCTGCTCGAAAGTTTTGGCGGGCCGGCAGGACTGACCGATTGGCTGCGCTCGATCGGCGATGGCGCCACGCGTCTCGACCGCACCGAACCGACGCTGAACGAGGGCAAAAAGGGCGATCCGCGCGACACGACGACCCCGGAGGCGATGCTCGACACGCTCGGCAATCTGACGCTCGGCTCGGTGCTTGCCGAGGCTTCCTGCGACCGGCTGATCGCCTGGCTGGTGGCCAGCACCACAGGCAAGGAACGGCTGCGGGCCGGCCTGCCCCAGGATTGGAAGGTCGGTGACAAGACCGGCACCGGCCCGAACGGCACTCTCGGCGATATCGCCGTCATCTGGCCCCCGGATCGCGGCCCGATCGTCGCCGCCGTCTATATCGCCGAGGCGACCGCACCGGTGACGGAACTCAACCCGGTCTTCGCCGAAGTCGGCCGCATGATCGTCGAGATGGTGTGAATCGGGAGAAAGCTGACGCGGGTTTCCCGCGAGTTGTATGAAATCCTGAAACCAGCCCCTCATCCGCTTGCCGGCATCCTCTCCCCGTAAACGGGGCGAAGAGACCATGCCGCGCCGCCTTCCTCAACCTCGAGGCCGCGTTTGGCACGTCCCTTCTCCCCGCGAGCGGGGGTCCGAAGGACGGGTCGAGACGAGGGGCTCGACCCCGGTAAGGTTAGGGTGAGGGGCAAGCCACAGGCAGTGAGGGGCTGCCATGGGCGCGAACCGAAGAGCCTTGGGCCATCAAGGCAGCGTGTAGGCGATCACGTAATCGCCGGGCTTCGTGCCGACCGAGCCGTGGCCGCCGGCGACCATGACGACATATTGTTTGTTGTCATCAGCCATATAGGTCATCGGCGTCGCCTGGCCGCCGGCGGGAAGCCGTCCCTGCCAGAGCTGCCGCCCACTCGTCACGTCGTAAGCGCGCAGATAGTTGTCGACCGCAGCCCCGAGGAAGGCGACGCCGCCCTTGGTCAGCATCGGCCCGCCGATGCCCGGCACGCCCACCTTGAAGGGCAGGGGCAGCGGCGTCATGTCATGCACGGTGCCGTTCTTGTGCATATAGGCGATCTTGCCTGTGCGCAGGTCGACGCCGGCGACATAGCCCCAGGGCGGCGCCTGGCAGGGGATTTTGAGCAGTCCGAGGAAGGGACCCATGAAGACGCCGTAGGGCGCGCCGTCATTGCGGTTGAGTCCCTGTTCGCTGCCCTTCTCGTCCTGGCCCCTCGGCGGAATGTCGGCCGCCGGCACCAGGCGCGAGGTGAAGGCGAGATAGGTCGGCATGCCGAACATGATCTGCCGCTCCGGATCCACCGCCACCGAGCCCCAGTTGAAGGTGCCGAAATTGCCGGGATAGACGATCGTGCCTTTGAGCGAAGGCGGGGTGTAGCGGCCCTCGTAGCGATAACGGTGGAAGTCGATGCGGCAGGCGAGCTGGTCGAACAGCGACACGCCCCACATGTCCTTTTCCTGAAGCGGCTCGGGCGAGAAGGTGAGATCGGAGATCGGCTGGGTCGGCGAGGTATGATCGCCGGCCACGGCGCCGCCCGGCGCCGGGATTTCCTTGACCGGAATGATCGGTTCGCCGGTCCGCCGGTCGAGCACATAGATATCGCCCTGCTTGGTCGGGCCGACGAGGGCGGGAACGGTCGTGCCGTCCTGCTTCCTCAGATCGATCAGAACGGGCTGTGCCGGCACGTCCATGTCCCAGAGGTCGTGATGCACGGTCTGGCGCACCCAGCGCAGCTGGCCGGTGGCGATATCGAGCGCGACGATCGATGAGGAGAATTTCTCGACATTGTCGCTGCGGTTGATACCGAGCTGATCAGGCACCTGGTTGCCGAGCGGGAGGTAGACCATGCCGAGCGCCTCGTCGACGCTGAAGACCGACCAGCTGTTCGGCGAATTGGTGGTATAGGTCTGCCCGTTGGCGAGCGGCGTCGTCACGTCGGGATTGCCGGAATCCCAGTTCCAGATGAGCGCGCCGGTATTGATGTCGAAGGCGCGGATGACGCCGGACTGCTCCTGGGTGGAGTAGTTGTCGTTGACCGCCCCGCCGATGATGATCTTGCCCGCCACCGCGACCGGCGGCGAGGTGGAATAATAATAGCCGGCCGGGTTGTAGCGCATACCGGCTTCCAGATGCAGCACGCCCTGATCGGCAAAGCTGGTGCAGATCTTCCCGTCCGCCGCATCGAGCGCGATCAGCCGGGCGTCCGAGGTCGGCAGATAGACGCGCTCGGCGCAGGGCTGGCCGGCAGCAACGGTTGGATCGGCATAATAGGTGACGCCGCGGCAGGTCTGATGCTGCCGGTCGGGGTTCATGCCGGAGTTGGCGTCGTACTTCCATTTCTCCTTGCCGGTCTTGGCGTCGAGCGTGATCGCCCAATTATGCGGCGTGCAGAGATAGAGCGTGTCCTTCACCTTGAGCGGCGTCACCTGATAGGTGGTCTCGCCGACATCCTCCGGCCGCTTGACGTCGCCGGTCTGGTATCGCCACACCTCCTTAAGGGTGGAGACGTTTTCGGCGGTGATCTGGTCGAGCGGCGAATAGCGCTGGCCGAAGGGCGTGCGGCCGTATTGATGCCATTCGCCGTCCGGCACGCCGCCGCCGAAGGCGGGGCTGGCGGCGACCTTATCGGTCGGCAGATCGCCGGCAAGATCATGCGGATCTGTGGTCATCGAATAGAGGGCGACGAGGATGGCGAGGATGACAGGTATGGCGAGCGGCCAGGGATTGGCGCCGTAAGTGAAGCCGGTCGGGCTGCGAAGGCCGAGCGGCCGGCGGATCCCGGGCGTCAGCAGCCAGAGCCCGAGCAGGATGATCATGCCGCCGCGCGGGCCCAACTGCCACCAGTCGAAGCCGACCTCCCACACCGCCCAGCCGAGTGCGGCGATGACCAGCACCGCATAGACCCAGAGCGCCACCGCCTTGCGCATCAGCAGCAGCCCGGCGGTGATCAGGAACATCAGCCCGGCGAACAGATAAAAGACGCTGCCGCCGAGCGTGACGAGCCACAGCCCGCCGCCGCCGAGGGCCAGCCCGATGATGATGAAGAAGATGGAGGTGATGACGATCGCCATAAGGCTGTATCTCCCGCTGAGGTTCGCCGGGGTGAGGGATCGGCGGAAAAGTCCCGCCGATCAGCCAGATAGCGCGAAGGAGATGCCTTTCAACGGCCACAATTGCCGCAGGCTGTCGTCACATTTTGGATACCCTGAACTGGGCTTGATGCTGGTTGTGAGGAGATGACGACGCCTGTTACGTCCCGCAGAAGGTCGCGAGCACCCGTTCATCCGGCTTCGGCGGTTGCCGATAGGCGGCAAAGCCCGGCTGATCCTCATAGGGTTTTGAAAGCACGGTCAGCAGCGCCTCGAACAGCGAGAAATCGCCGTTCTCGACCGCGGCCTCAATCGCCTGCTCGACCCGGTGATTGCGTGGAATGAAGGCCGGATTGACGCTACGCATGGCAATGGCGCGCTCGGTGGCCGACTGCGGATCGCGCGACAGCCGCTCGCGCCACTGCGCAAGCCAGGCGCCGCAGGCCTCCGGTTCGCGGAAACTCGCCGCAAAACCCGGCTCTGCCGCGTCATCGCCGGCAAGATCCGACAGCCGCCGGAAGGTCAGGGTGAAATCGGCGGCCTGCGTCTGCATCAGCGACAGCAGTGCCTGCACCAGTTCGAGATCGCCATCCTCTTGCCCGGCAAGGCCGATCTTCTCTCGCATGCCGGCCAGCCAATGCGCCTGGAACCGTTCGCCATAATTCTTGATCACCACATTCGCCTTGTCGACGGCGCTGTCGGGATTGGCGTCGATCAGCGACAGCAGTGTCTCGCCGAGCCTTGCGAGGTTCCATTGGCCGATGCCCGGCTGGTTGGCATAGGCATAACGCCCGTGCTGGTCGATCGACGAGAAGACGGTCGCCGGGTCATAGGTATCCATGAAGGCGCAGGGGCCGAAATCGATGGTCTCGCCGGAGACGGTCATATTGTCGGTATTCATCACGCCATGGATAAATCCGACATGCAGCCAGCGGGCGATCAACGCCGCCTGACGCTCGGAGACCGCATCGAAAAGCGCGAGATAGGGGTTCTCGGCCTCTTTCAGCGCCGGATAATGCCGGTCGATCACATAGTCGGCCAGCGCCCGCACGCCGTCGGTGTCGCCCCTGGCCGCGAAATACTGGAAGGTGCCGACACGGATATGGCTGGCTGCGACGCGGGTGAAGACCGCCCCCGGCAGCACCTCTTCGCGATAGACCGGCTCGCCTGTCGTCACCGCCGCCAGCGCCCGCGTGGCGGGTATGTCGAGCGCAAACATCGCCTCGCTGATGATATATTCCCTGAGCACCGGCCCGATTGCCGCCCGGCCGTCGCCGCGACGCGAAAAAGGCGTCGGGCCCGCACCCTTCAGCTGGATGTCATAGCGCTTGCCGTTGCGGTCGATCACCTCGCCGAGAAGGATCGCCCGCCCGTCGCCGAGCTGCGGCGAGAAGCCGCCGAACTGATGCCCGGCATAGGCCATGGCCAGCGGTTCGGCCCCTTCGGGCAGGAGATTTCCGGAAAAGATCGCCGCACCGTCGCGGCGCAGGGCCTCGACGTCAAGCCCGAGCTCGGCGGCGAGCGGCTCGTTCAGCTTGATCAGCCAGGGCTCCGCCACCGGCGTCGGCGCCTGCGGCGCAAAGAAGTGCTGAGGCAAGCCGACATAGCTGTTGTCGAACGGAAAGGCCGCACTGGGCCGGTTTGTCTGCAGGGCGGAGGTCATCACTCATAGGTAGGGCTGGGATGCATGCCGCGCAAGCCGGGAGATGAAGACCTTCACGAAGAGCGGACGAGTGCAAGGAATCGTGATCTGCCTTTACCTCTCGTCAAAGCAGCTTTGCCATAAAGGACATAGCGCCGCCATGATCGCCGGCGTATAGCAAATCGTCTCCCCTTGGCCTTGCGCCATGTCATCTCCGCGGCCCAGCTGCTTCGTGTGCTCCGCCGCGCCACCGCGAGTGATTCCGGACGATGTCGGATCAGATTTACCAGGCGCCGATGGTTCGGCGCGCCGCGCCCAATTTCCGGGTGATCGCGATGATTGTCGCGAGTGCGATGCTGATGGAAAATATCGATGCGACCGTACTGGCGACGGCGCTGCCCACAATGGCGCGCGATTTCGCCGTCAGCGCGCCGGCCATGTCGATCGCGCTCACCTCCTATCTCCTGAGCCTTGCGATCTTCATTCCGGCAAGCGGCCGGATGGCCGACAGTTTCGGCTCGCGCACCGTCTTCCGCGCCGCCATCGCCGTCTTCGTCGCCGGCTCCATCCTTTGTGCGCTCGCGCCGACGCTGTCCTTCCTGGTGCTGGCGCGGCTGCTGCAGGGCATGGGTGGCGCGATGATGATGCCGGTCGGGCGCCTGGTGCTGATGCGCAGCGTCGACCGCAAGGATATGGTCAGCGCCATGTCATGGCTGCTCGTGCCGGCGCTGATCGGCCCGATCATCGGTCCGCCGCTCGGCGGCTTCATCGTCACCTATCTCGACTGGCGCTGGATCTTCTATATCAACGTGCCGGTCGGCATCATCGGCATGATCTTCGTCTCGATCTACATTGACGAGGTGAAGGGCAAGGCCAGCGGTCCCTTCGATACAATCGGCTTCATCCTCTCCGGAATCTCGCTCGGCTCGCTGCTCTTCGGCTTCGAAATGTCGAGCCATGAAGGCGAGGGCGCCTTCTCGATCTTCCTGATCGCCCTTGGCCTCATCTTCGGCATCGCCTATCTCAAGCATGCCCGCAAGCACCCGTCGCCGATCATGGATTTCTCGCTGATGAAGGTCCCGAGTTTCGGCACGTCAGTCATCGCCGGTTCGTTGACGCGCATCACGCAAGGGGCGCAGCCCTTCCTGCTGCCGCTGCTTTTCCAGATCGGCTTCGGCCTGTCTGCCGCCGCGGCCGGCCAGATCGTCATCGCCACCGCGATCGGCGCGCTCGCCATGAAGCCGATGGCGAAGTTCGTCTTCAGCCGGCTGGGCTTCCGCCGCAGCCTCGTCCTCAACGGCATCTTCGGCACGATTGGCTATGGCCTCTGCGCCGCCTTCCGGCCGGATTGGCCGATGCCGCTGATCTTCGTCGTCCTGGTGCTCAGCGCCTTCTTCCTGTCGTTCCAGTTCACCGCCTATAACACCATTGCCTATGACGAGATCGACAAGGAGCGGATGAGCTCGGCCACCAGCTTCTACACCACCTTCCAGCAGCTGATGCTGTCGCTCGGCATCTGCATCGGCGCCTTGGCGCTGCACGGCTCCATGGCCCTGTCAGGCGCCGAAACGCCTGCTCTCGGCGATTTTTCGGCCGCCTTCGTCGTCGTCACGATCATCTCGATCACCGCGACCTTCTGGAACCTGCGCTTCTCCCCGACCGCCGGCGAGGAGATCAGCGGCTACAAGGCCAAACCGTCGAAAGGCGCCGCCAAAGGCTGACGCCGGCTTTCCCTTCGTCAGAAGCCGACCGGCGCCCGCAGCCGCCTGCGTCGCGAGGACCGGCCCTCGCGCCAGTCCGCCTCAAGCCCATAGGTCACCTGGCCGTCGAAGCCGCCGAAGGCGAGATCGCTATCGCGCAGCGCCACCTCCACGGCCGCCTCAGGCTCGGGGCGCCTGTGCCGTCCCGTGATCGCAAGCCACAGATCGTGCCAGCCGTGCTCCCGTGTCACCACTCCCATCATCGTCCATCCAATCGTCATTCTCTCCTCCCTCTCAGGTCGTCACGCCGCCTGCGGCAGGCATGCCTCGCAGATCGCTGCAACATGGCGGTGGTCGGTGCCGCAGCAGCCGCCGAGCACGCGCACCGCGGGCATGCGGCCGAGCAGTTTGCGGTAGCGGCGGCCGAGATCTGCGGGATCGCCGGCATCCAGCGTCTCGCTATTGTCCAGCTGCTCGTGGCTCATGGTCGAGGCATTGGCGCGGATGCCGGAAATGCGCTTCACCCAGGCGCTTTCGGGATCGAGCGCGGCTTCGAAATGCGTCGGATGCGCGCAGTTGATCATGTAATAGGCCGGCGCCCCGCCGGTGGCCGCATCCGTCGTCTCGATGGCGTCCTGAATGCTGCGGCCCGTCACCAGCCGGCCATCCGTCTCCAGCGTGAAGGAGATGGCCGAGGGCATGCCGAGCGCCTGTGCCGCCCGCGCCACGCCGATCGCCTCGTCGATATTGGTCAGCGTAAAAGCGCTGACCATATCGGCCTCCGTGCCGACGAAAGCCGCGATCTGGAAGGCGTGGTAGTCCTCCGCCTCGGCCGCATCCATGATGCCCGCCTTATAACCGTCACCGCGCGGGCCGATCGCGCCGCTGATGACGATCTGCTGCTCCGGCCGCTCATAGGCGCTGCGCAAGCCGACGAGCAGGTCGACGGCCTCCTCGTTGACCGCCTTCAAGGCTTCGCTGGTATAGCCGAGCTTCTGCCCCCAGTCCGGATTGGCCCGCCATGTGGCAGTGTCGAGCACGAAGCCTGTGCCGTGGCGCCGTGCGATATCGAGGTAGCGGCGATAGTAATTCCGCATGCGCTGCCGCCCCTCTTCGGAAGCCAGCAATATGAAGGCGGCAAAATGCGGAAGTTCGATCCCTTCGTGAAAGATCAACGTCGTTTCCATGCCGCCATCGGTAATGAAGGTGCCGCCTTTGAGTTGCGGCAAACCGTTTCTGTACTTTGCCATTGTGAAGTCTCTCCCTCGCAGCGCCAGAAACGGCTGCTGTCGATGAATGATGTTCTGACGCTTATTCGGCTGCCAAACTAGACGACTTGAGGTATACTCCAGGCGGTTTTGGTTTTTGCCGATGGATATCAATTGCTTGCTTCACTCGATGCTGCCGGGGCGATGGCAGATCTGAATATGCGGCGCTGAAAACCGTACCGCCGGTACAGGAGCCAGGGCAGGAGGGGACATGCGAAAGGGCGAGGAAACGCGGACCCGCATCCTCGATGTGGCCGAAGCGGCGGTCTTGCAGAAGGGTTTCGGCGGCACCTCCATCGAGGAGCTGATCGCCGAGACCGGCATCACCAAGAGCGGCTTCTTCTATCATTTCCGGGACAAGAACGAGCTCGCCAAGGCGCTGCTCAACCGCTACATCGAAAATGACGAGCGCATCTACGATGAGATCTTCAGCCGCGCGCGCGATCTGGTCGACGATCCGCTGCAATCCTTCCTGCTCGGTCTGAAGCTGCTGTCCGAACTGCTCTCCGACCTGCCGAACGGCCATCCCGGCTGCCTCGTGGCGACCGTCTGCTACTACGAGCGGTTGTTCGACCGCGAGATACAGGAGACCAATCGGAATGCGGTGCTTGCATGGCGGCGCCGTTTCGGCCGCATGCTGCGGGAGATCATGGCCATCTATCCGCCGCGCGAACCCGTCAATGTCGACCAGCTCGCCGACATGGTGTCCTCCGTCCTGGAAGGCGGCATCGTCCTGTCGAAGACGCTGAAGGAGCCGAACACGCTGGCCGAACAGGTGCTGATGCTGCGCACCTTCGTGAAGATGCTCTTTCTGCCGGTGGTGGAAATGCCGAGGGCGTCGGGCGATTCAACTTTTCTTGGAAGCGCAGAACCGCACTGACTTTTTGAGGCCCCTCAGTCCTTGCGCTTCCAGCGCCGCTGCCAATTCGGCGAGCTTGCGCACGGTATTGAGATTGCGCGAGGTTGCGGGCTTCAGCGCCGACAGTTTCAGCTTCGAGCGGCCGGATCCATTGGGATAATGCACATAGATTTCCCGGCCGGCGAGCTTGGCCTCCTCGCCATCGGGCGCCACCATCTTTTCCAGCGCATCACCGGGTGCCTTTTCGGGCAGGAAGTGGACGAGCAGGAAGTTCGGCTTGGCCTCGGGAAAGGGGGCGTCGGCAGCGATCTTGTCGAGTTCTTTGCGGCTGCGCACCATCACCCCTGGCCGCTTGCCCATCTTTTTGCCGAGCGCTTCGTCGAGCCGCTCCTCCACCGTCTTTTCCGCCTCGTCCGAGCGGAAAAGCACGTTGCCGCTCTGGATGTAGGTCTTCACCTCGGTAAAGCCGAGGCCTTCGCAGACTGCCTTCAGCTCGGCCATCGGCAGAGAGCTGGTGCCGCCGACATTGACGGCGCGGAGTAGGGCGACATAGACGGGCATTTCTCTCTCCCTGGCCTCTGTGACGCCCCACCCAACCCTTACATCTTCCCCGCAACCTTGATCGCAAACGCATACTCGAAGGCGATCTCTTCCAGCCGCTGGAAGCGGCCCGAAGCGCCGCCATGGCCGGCGTCCATATTCGTCTTGAGCAGGATCGGCGCGTCGCCGGTCGTCTTATCGCGCAGCTTCGCCACCCATTTGGCCGGCTCCCAATAGGTGACGCGCGGGTCCGTCAGGCCGCCGAGCGCCAGAACCGGCGGGTAGGCTTTCGCACCGACATTGTCATAGGGCGAGTAGGAGGCGATCTGCTCGTATTCTTCCTTGCTGTCGATCGGGTTGCCCCATTCCGGCCACTCGGGCGGGGTGAGCGGCAGCGTATCGTCCAGCATGGTGTTGAGCACGTCGACGAAGGGAACGGCGGCAATGATGCCGGCGAACTTCTCCGGCGCCATATTGGCAACCGCGCCCACCAGCATGCCGCCGGCCGATCCGCCCTCGGCGATGATCTTCGCGTAAGAGGTGAACTTCTGTTGATTCAGATAATCGGCCGCGGCGACGAAGTCCTTGAAGGTATTCGTCTTCTTGTCCATCTTGCCGTCTTCGTACCAGGCAAACCCCTTGTCCTTGCCGCCGCGGATATGGGCGATGGCATAGACGAAGCCGCGGTCGGCGAGCGACAAGCAATTGGTGTTGAAGCCGGCCGGAATGGTGATGCCGTAGGCGCCGTAGCCGTAGAGAAGGCAGGGTGCCGTGCCGTCGAGGGGGGTATCCCGGCGATAGAGCAGGGTGACCGGCACCTTCTCGCCATCCCAGGCCGGGGCGAAGACGCGGCGGGTGATGTAGTCGTCGGGATTGTGGCCGGACGGCACCTCCTGCGTCTTCAACAGCGTGCGTTCGCGCGTCACCATGTTGTAGTCGTAGAGCTGCGACGGTGTCGTCATCGAGGAATAGGAGAAGCGGATGATATCCGTGTCGTATTCGGCTGCACCCTGCAGCCCCAGCGAATAGGCTTCCTCGGCAAAGGCGATCGCATGCTCCTCGCCGGTCGCCCGGTCGCGGATCATGATCTGCGGCAGCCCGTCCTTGCGCTCCAGCCAGAGGAGATGGCGGGCATAGGCCATGTGGCTGATAACAAGCGTGCCGGGCTTGTGCGGCACCACTTCGCGCCAGTTTTCCTTGCCCGGCTTATCAACCGGCGCTTCCATGATCTTGAAATCCTTGGCGCCGCCGTCATTGGTCAGGATGTAGAAGACGTCGCCGCCCTCGGTCAGCGAATATTCGATGCCTTCCTCGCGCGCCGCCACAAGCTTCGGCTCGGCGGTCAGGTCCTTGGTCGACAGCAGCCGGTATTCGCTGGTCTCGTGGTCGTGAATATCGACATAGATGAAATCGTCGAGCAGCGAGCCGCCGACGCCCATGAAGAAGCCGGCATCCGGCTCTTCATAGACCAGCCGGTCTTCCGACTGCGGCTGGCCGAGAATGTGGTGGAATACCTTCGACGGCCGGTGGTTCTCGTCCAGCGCCGAATAGAAGAAGCTCTTGCCGTCGGGCGCCCAGACGCCGCCGCCGCCGGTATTCTCGATCCGGTCGGCAAGGTCCTCGCCGGTTGAGAGATCGCGGACCTGCAGCGTGAAGAATTCCGAGCCCTTGTCGTCATAGCCCCAGATGCCGCGGCTGTGGTCGCTCGTATGGTCGAGACCGGCGAGGCGGAAATAGGCCTTGCCGGCGGCCTCCTTGTCGCCGTCGAGCAGCACGGTGCGGATCGTCTCGTCGGCGACATTGCCGTCGCGGGCGATGCGGAAATAGCGCGGCTGTTCGCCGCCGGTGACATAAAAGGTGCCGTAGGCATAGGCGCCGTCCTTCATCGGCACCGAGCTGTCGTCCTCCTTGATGCGGCCGCGCATTTCGGAAAACAACACCTTCTGCAGCGGCTTGGTGTCTTCCATCGCTGCGTTCATATAGGCGTTTTCGGCTTCCAGATGCCGGCGGATATCAGGGTCGAGGATCGACGGATCCTTGAACATCGCCTGCCAGTTGTCGGCGCGCAGCCAGGCATAATCGTCCGTGCGGGTAATGCCGTGGCGCATATCGGAGATCGGCTTCTTCGGTGCGGCAGGCGGTGTCGGCAGACTTTTGAAAACGGACAAGGAATGGCTCCGGTGGGAATGTCGGGTTGGCAAGAGATAGAGGCGCACCGGCCCCGGATCAAGCGGCAAGGATGCGCCAAGGGTCGAGGTGCCCTTCCACAGGCAAGGAGGGCGCTCTGCCCGCCTTGCCTTGATGTCACCACAATATTTAAGAAAGTCCGCTCTCGTTGCGCGAAATTTGCACGTGCCAAGCCTCCGGCAAGCCGTCGGTGGCAGGGTGAAGAATGGACAACAGTAAGGGATTTTCTCCACAATGCCGAAACGTCTGCTCCTGTTTGTATCCCTCGCAAGCCTTGCTGCCCCCGCCTTCGCCGTCGATCCCGCCATCAAGAAGCAGCTGGAAAAACTCGATCCCTCGACCCGGCTGGAACAGAGCTGCGACACCGAGGCGATGAGCCGCATCAACAAGGACAGCACCGGCTTCAAGCCCGACAAGGTCATCGCCTATACGTTCAAGGACCCGATCCCCGGCGACAATTCGCTGCAGGCGCCGGGCGCGGTCTTCCGCAGCAAGGGCGACTGGTATCATCTCTCCTACAATTGCATCACCGGTCCGCAGCATATCAACGTGCGCGAGCTCAACTACGAGATCGGCGAGAAGGTGCCGCGCGAGAAGTGGGACAAGTATTATCTTTACGATTGATGCGGCTCCGTCCGCCCAAACGGGTGCGGTGACATCCGGCCACATGGCGCCGGGCAAACCCAACCGTTAGAACTGCCGGATCGAATCGTAGAAATCCACAATATGAACCGCATCCTGCTCGCTTCGGCGTTCCTACTGGCCAACATGTCCGCGGCATTGGCGGATGAAGTGCCGCCAACGCTGCCTGCCGCCGTTGGACCGGCCTCGGCCGTAATCAGCCCGGCCCCGAAGGCGCCGGCGCCAAAGCTCGTCGAGCCGCATCTGCATATCGCCCGCTCCAATCTTGCCGGCCACGCCCGCATTGCGCTGACCTTTGATGCCTGCATGGGCCAGGCGGACGAGCGCATCCTGTCGACGCTGGTGCGGGAACGCATCCCGGCGACGATCTTCGTCACCGCCCGCTGGCTGAAGCGCAATCCCGCTGCCGTCGCCGTGTTCCTGCAGAATCCCGATCTCTTCGAACTCGAAAACCATGGCGAGAACCATATTCCGGCCGTCGACACGCCGACGCTGATCTATGGCATCGCTTCCGCCGGATCACCGCAGGCGGTGCGGCAGGAAGTTGAAGGCGGCGCTGCCGCCATGGTCGCGGCCGGCATTCCGGCGCCGCACTGGTTCCGCGGCTCGACCGCCAAATACGATCTTTCCGCCATCGGCGAGATCCGCGCCATGGGTTATCGCATTGCCGGTTATTCGGTGAACGGCGACGGCGGCTCGCTGCTGGGAGCCGCGATCACCGAAAGGCGCATCGCTTCGGCCAGGGATGGCGATGTCGTCATCTCCCACGTCAACCAGCCGACCCATGCGGCCGGCGAGGGGGTGGCCAAGGCGTTGGTCGATCTGAAGGCCAAGGGGACCGAGTTCGTCCGCCTCGAGGACGTCGAGGACACTGGCGACGACAAGACGACGGAGTGATTTTGCGGCTGAAGGTATGCCAGGGGGGCGCCCACGCCACGACAGTCAATATGAGACCTTACCTCAGCTCCTTGCCCACCCGCACCACATCCTCTCCAAAACGACGCAAACCCGGTCCGTCCCTGTCGAGCGCGAAATCCTCGAACCAGTCGCGCTGCATGCCGGCCAGCATGGCGCCGATCATCTGCGCGGCGAGATAGGAAAAGGTGATGCCGTTGCCGCCGTAGCCATAGGCGGCGAACACATGCGGCGTCTCCGGCACCGGGCCGATCAGCGGCAGGCCGTCGACCGTCTCACCGAAGGTGCCGCTCCAGGCGTGTTCCACCCGCGTATCCGCCTTCGGCCACAGCCGCTTCATCTTCTCCCGGATCGCCGTGATCTTGGCCGGCAGCTTGCGGTCGCGCGTCTGCGCGTCGATCGTCTCGTCATCCTCGCCGCCGGCGACGATGCGATTGTCCGCGGTCGTCCGCATGTAGAGATAGGGGTGGCTGTCCTCCCAGATCAGCGCCCTGTCGCGCCAGAAATGTGCCGGGTCCTGCGGCACGGTGGCGAGCGCCCAGCTCGAACTCGACCGATGCAGCTTCGGCATGTCGAGGCCCGGCATCGAATAGCCGGTCGCCAGCACGACATGCCGCGTCTCGATCAGATGGCCTCCATCCGTCTCCATCGTGACGTGATCGCCTTCGCTGTGAAGTGCCGTCACGGAAGCGTTGACCAGCCGCGCGCCGCGCCGTATCGCCATCTCCAGCAGCGCCCAGGTGAGAAGCAACGGATCGCATTCCGCCGAGCCCGGCGAATAGATCGCGCCATCCCGGTCGAGTTCGAATTGGGTGAAGAGATCGGGATGTTCGAGATAGACGCCGGGCAGGCCGGCCCGGCGGCGAAGCTGGCGCTCCTCCAGGAGATTGCGTGCGCCTTCCTGATTGGCGGCGAGATAGAGCGTGTTGCGCGGCCGGAAGCCGCAGGCAATCCCATTGGTGGCGATCAGCTTGGAAAGGCCGGCCACCGCGGCACCGCTGCGGCGGTAGATGCCGGCCGCGCGCTCGAAGCCATAATAATCCTCGAGCTCGGTGAGCGTGCTGTCGATTTCCCATTGCAGCATCGCCGTGCTCGCCGCGGTGCTGCCGAAACCGGGCTGCTCCCGGTCGATGACAACAACGGAAAAACCGCGCGCCGTCAGATGTTCGGCAACCAATGCGCCGGTGATGCCGCCGCCGATCACCGCGACGTCGGTGGAAAAGCTCTGCGCGATCGGCCGCCATTCCGGTCGTATGCCGCTTTTCCCCCAGAGAGAACGGCCGCTGACCATCTGGTCGTGATCGGATTCGGCAAGATCGAGATCAGCTGCCACGAACGTCCCCCCGGTTGATCATTTCGGCAATTGCGGCTGCGGTTTTTCCTCGATCAGCAGTTCGTCGATAACAGTCATGACGATCAGCGACAGCGGCAGCGCCAGCATGGCGCCGACGGCACCCCACATCCATGTCCAGAACAGGATGGCGAGAAAAACGACGAAGGGATTGATTTCCAACCGCCGCCCCATCACTGCGGGAAAGATCAGGTTCTCCATGAGGAGATGCACCGTGAAGAAGGCCGCGGCCGGCATCAGGCCGATGAGAAAGCCATCATGGGTGAGGATGCCGGCGACCGCGACGGCAAGCGTCATCAGCGTGATGCCAAGGTAAGGGATGAAGCTCGAGAGGAAGGCGAAGAAGCCCCAGAGCACCGGGGCAGACAGCCCGCCGGCATAGGCGATAACGGTCATGACGACGCCGAGCCCGACATAGATCAGCGAGGCCGTCGCGAAATAGAAGCCGAGCACCTGCTCGACAGCGTTGATGACGCGGATGGCTGCCAGCCGTTGCGTGCGGGTGCGGAAGGTCATGATGATCGTTTTGCGTAGGTTGACCCGACCAGCGAGGAAGAACAGCAGCGCCGCAAAGAATATCATCCCCTGCACCAGCGCCGGCGTCAGGCTGCTCGTCACCACATGCAGCACGTTGCCAGTGTTTTCGAGCAGTGCACCGATCGACATCGACCCGCTTTCGAATGTCGCTGGCGTAATATGCAGCCATCTGATGCGCTCGAGATAAGGCATGACGCGGTTGATGGTTCGCTCGGCGAAGGCCGGGCCTTCATTGGCAAACGTCATCAGCGGGTCGGCGAGCGAGTTGATAAGCAGGAAGATCACCAGCGCCACGCCGCTCGACAGCATGAAGGCGTTGGCAAGCCGCGGCACGCCCATCTTGCTGAGCTTTTCCGCCGCCATGCCGAGGATCATGCCGACGACGACGGCGAGCGTGATCGGAATGAGGATGAGCGACATCAGGTAGACGGCGGCAAGGAAGAGAATGCCGAAGATGCCGATGATCGCCCAGGCCATGGTGACATCGAGCCCGTCCTTTTCCAGACGGTGCAGCGGCGGCGGCGGCGGCAGTTCTTCCGCGGCTTCCTTCAGCGACTGTGCCCAGGCGCTGGTGTGGCGTTCGCCGATTGCGATCTTCTTTGCTTGTTTGCGGATGCCATTGGCGATGCCCATGCGGTGAGGTCCCCGAAGCCCCATTGCTTCCTCACGGAAACGCGCTGACAGGGTTCCGGTTCCGTGACGGGACTGACCATCCGATACGCTGCATGCCGCATGTCTTTGCGTCGACGGCATTGCTCCATGGCGCAAGCCTCTTCAACCGTTATGGCTGACCCGACGCGACCTGGAAATTATGCCGAAAGCGTCAGGCCGATGCCCCAGGGATCCTTGAGGAATACGCCGCCGTCGCGCTTCTCGCTCTTGATCTCCAGTGCATCGAGCTTGGAGACTGCCGCATCCAGCGTCGCCTTGTCATTGAAGCGGACCTTGTAGTCCGAAAGCCCGGTCATGTTGCCGGCGCGCGCAGTGGCGCCGCGGCTGTTCCAGATATTGGCGGCGAGATGGTGATGGTAGCCGCCGGTCGCAAAGAAGCTCGCGCCGGGATAACGCGCCATCAGCTTGAGGCCGAGAACGTCGTGGTAGAAGGCGTCGGCCTGCGGGATGTCGCCGACCTGCAGATGCAGGTGGCCGATCGCCGTCCCCGCAGCCATGCCGTCCCAGCGCTCATCAGGCGCACTGTTGTAGAGCGCCTGGAGGTCGAGGCGCAGCGTCGCCATCTCCACCATGCCATCCTGGTGGAACTTCCATTGTTCGTGCGGCCGGTCGGCATAGATCTCGATGCCATTGCCTTCGGGATCGGACAGATAGATCGCCTCGCTGACGAGATGATCCGAGGCGCCGTCGAGCACGACATTATTGTGTGCCGCATGGCGCAGCCAGCGTGCGAGTTCGACCCGGTTCGGCATCAGGAAGGCGGTGTGGAAAAGGCCGGCTGCATTGCGGGGCGCAATCGCAGCATCTTTTGCCGTGGTCAGCGTCAGCAACGGCAGATCGCCGACACCCAGCACTTCGCCGCTCGCCGTCTTCTCGATCACCTTCAGGCCGAGCATCGATTGATAGAAGCCGGACACCAGGCCGAGGTCGGTCACGACGAGATGCGACTGATCGATATAGGCAGGCCGCGTCAGCGCATAGGAAGTTTCGCTCGTCATGGATGACTCTCCTGGAGAATTGGCCCGTGAAAGGGAAGGCGTACCGGCTGTGGCGGCAAACACGCCGCCCGTGGCAAGCTCAAGGAAGTTTCGCCGGTTCATTCGTCTTTATCTCCCTGGCTGCCGTACTTGACCCCTATATGGCGCATTCCGATTGTTCACAGAAGACCCGTTTTTGACGATGAAGCGTTGAACAGATGTTGACGATGGCTTGCGCCCACTTGATTGCGATCAATGCGCTCATATCTTCTTTAGAGGAAGCTTATATATCTCAGTCATGGAGGGAAGCCATGTACAGGAAGATCATCGTAGCGATCGCGCTCGGCGGTATCGAAAAGGGAGAAAAGATCCTCCGCAAGGCCGCGTCCTTGCTCGATGACGGCGGCGAGATCATCGCGCTCAACGTCATCGAAGATGTGCCGAGCTATGTCGCGATCGAACTGCCGGCCAATATGGTCGAGGACGCCATGCAGGACAGCCGCGACAAGCTGCAAGCGCTGCTCGCGACCACCGGCGTCACGGCAACCGTCGAGATCCGCAACGGTCCACCTGCCAAAGCCATCATCTCGACCGCCGAAAGCCACGGCGCCGATCTCATCATCGTCGCCTCGCACGTTCCGGACTTTTCCAACTACTTCATCGGCGCCACTGCCGATCGGGTCGTGCGCCATGCCAAATGCTCGGTGCTGGTCGACCGGCAGAAGATTTGATCCTGGGCCACTGCCTGTTCGGCGTGTCGTGCGTCGGCCGCAGTCCTTGTCCGCGTACCATCAAAGGCAGCGCAGACTGCCTGCCTGGCTGTCACGAAGATTTACCGCCGGTGCGCTTTGCCGCAGTTGCGCCTCCACCCGTTCGATGCGACGATTGCAACCGGGGTATGAAACGGATTGGCGTGCATGGCCGAGTTCAACGGCATTCGCTGGGCTTACGACAGATATGAACTGATCGCCGACGGTATCGTCCACGGCGTCGGTCTCGTGCTGGCGCTGATCGGCGCCACCGTCCTGATTTTCTACGCCACGGTCTGGAGCTCCTACGGCGCGCTCGCCGCCGCCTGGATCTATGGCGTCGGGCTGGTGCTGACGCTGGCCATTTCCTTTTCCTACAACGCCTGGCCGGTCTCGCGTACGAAATGGTACCTGCGCCGCTTCGACCATTCGGCGATCTTCCTGCTGATCGCCGCCACCTACACGCCCTTCCTCGAACGCGGCGCCGACGATCCACTGCTCCTCTTCATGCTGGTCGCGATCTGGCTGTTCGCCGCTATCGGCATTATCCTGAAATGCGTCTTTCCCGGGCGCTACGACCGCCTCGCCATCCTGCTTTATCTCGCCATGGGCTGGAGCGGCGTGCTGGTGGCCGGACCTGTCGCCGCGCGCATTCCCTCGGCCTCGATGCTGCTGATCGTCATCGGCGGCGTCATCTATTCGCTCGGCGTCATCTTCCATGTCTGGGAGAAGCTGCGCTTCCAGAACGCCATCTGGCACGGTTTCGTCGTCACCGCTGCGGCGGTGCATTATTCGGCCGTCTTCACCTGTTTCAGCCTGCCGGCGCCGGGTGTCTGAACGACGGCCGTTTACATCTGTCGGGGTCGGGCGTATGCCGCCTTGGCAGACAATGTGAACCTGAGCATCATGACAGACGCTGTCCTCCTCCGCGACGCCACCGAAGCCGATCTTTCCGCCATCCGCGATATCTACAATCACGCCGTCGAGCACACGACGGCGATCTGGAACGACACGCTGGTCGATCTTGAAAATCGGCTGGAATGGTTCAAGGCGCGCAAGGCGCGCGGCTTTCCCGTCATCGTCGCCGAGATGGCGGGCAAGGTCGCGGGTTACGCCTCCTATGGTGACTGGCGGGCCTTCGACGGTTACCGCCACACGGTGGAGCATTCCGTCTATGTCGACAAGGATTGCCGCGGTGCCGGCATCGGCGAGCGCCTGATGCGGGAACTGATCGCACGTGCCGCGGCCGCCAATATCCATGTGATGATCGCCGGCATCGAGGCTGAGAACACCGCCTCGATCAGGCTGCACGAAAAGCTCGGTTTCCGCATCGCCGGCAGATTTTCCGAGGTCGGCACCAAGTTCGGCCGCTGGCTGGACCTCACCTGCATGGAGCTTCGCCTGCCTCTGGAGTCGTCCGGCAACCCATTGTGAAGGGCGCTTGCCATCTTTTTATTGTAGTCTGAGCTGTGTAAGAAAGTGGAAGAAGCCTGCTTCGCCGCAGGCGGCTTCAGAATGTCACGGAGGTGAACAGTTCAATGGCAATGCACAGATCGTCGCTCGGTCTCCTTGCCCTCATTCTACTGGCATTTCCGCCGGTTGCAGCACGCGCCGCCGATTGCGGCAGCCTGGCATCGCCAAAGCTCGACTGGCAGGAATGCACCAAGAAGAACCTGATGCTGCAGGGCAGTGATCTCGAAGGCGCCAATCTCTTCGGCACCGATTTCTCGCTGACCGATCTCGCCGGCGCCAACGTCAAATCCGCCAATCTCGAGAAGGCGACCTTGGTGCGCGCCTCGCTCGAGGGCGCCCATGCCGAAGGCGCCAACTTCGCCAAGATCGAGGCCTATCGCGCCAGCTTCGCCAATATCATCGCCGAAGGCGCTTCCTTTGCCGGCGCCGAGTTGCAGCGGGCCAATTTCGCCAGCGCCCGGCTTGCCGGCGCAAGCTTCGAAAAGGCCGAACTCGGCCGCGCCGATTTCGACAAGGCCGTGCTGACGGGGACGAAATTCTCTTTCGCCAATCTCTCCCGCGCCGATCTCTCCGGCGCGGCCCTCGAAGGCCCGGCGATGTTCGAACGCGCCTTCATGTTCTTGACCCGCATCGAAGGTCTCGACCTCTCGGCCGCAACCGGGCTCGAACAGGCGCAGATCGACCTTGCCTGCGGCGATGCCTCGACCAAGCTGCCGGCCGGCCTCTCCGCCCCGACAAGCTGGCCCTGTCCCGCCGACCACGAGTGATGGGTCCTTACCGCTCTACGCCGCGTCCGTGATGTAGAGGTAGAATTCCATCATGCCGCCATCGGGGCTGCCTGTTTTGGCGAATGTTTCCCGCCGCCGGTGCACCCGCTCCGCAACGCGCCGCGAGGGAATGTTGTCGGGCCTGACGATGGAGACGATGCGCGCAAGACTAAAGGTATCAAGCGCGTGGTCCCGGCATGCGGTGGCTGCCTCGACCGCATAGCCCTTGCCCCAATGGTCGCGCCACAGATGATAGCCGATCTCAGGTTCCAGCCCCGCAGACGTTTCCTGCATCGTTATGCCGCAATCTCCGAGCAACGCGCCGCTCTGCCGGTCCGTCACCGCCCAGAGGCCGAAACCGTGACTGGCATAACTGTCGAAGGCGAGCCTCTGAAACCAGAGCGCGGTTTCGTCGAAACTCTTGATGCCGGGGTAATAACGCATGGATTCGGCATCGCTGAAAATGCGGTGGAGAAACGGCAGGTCGGCAGGCGTGATCTCCCGCAGCACCAGCCGATCGGTCTTCAGGATATCTCCCGCCATTGGCTTCTCCTGGGACTACCGGTCCGTCGATAGCGTGAACGACACAGAAGATCAGCGGCTCATTGCATCCGGACGAGCCGCTTGCCGATGGCGCGGCTCAGCACTTACTTTCCGGGTTCGAACACCATGGAATGGCCGTTGATGCAGTAGCGCAGGCCGGTCGGCGGCGGGCCGTCGGGAAAGACGTGGCCGAGATGGGCCTCGCAGGCGCCGCAGCGGATTTCGGTGCGCACCATGCCAAAGGTCGTGTCGCGATGTTCGGTCACCGCATCGGGCGAGACTGCCTCGAAATAGCTTGGCCAGCCGCAGCCGGCATCGAATTTGGTGTCGGAGCGGAAAAGCGGGGCATTGCAGCCGACGCAGCGGTAAAGCCCTGTCTCGAAGGAATCCCAATAGGGGCCGGTGAAGGCGCGTTCGGTGCCGTGCTGGCGCGTGATGCGGTATTGCTCAGGCGTGAGCTGCTCTTTCCATTCGGCATCGGTCTTGTGGATCTTGGCGGTGGTTGCAGTTTCGGACATGCCATGCTCCTTTCGCCGAGGGGCGGTTCCGTTTCGCGCAAAATGTGGTGCGCCGTCACCGATTCATCAAGTCTTGGGCACCATCCTGCCCAATTCGCCGTGTACCGCTTTTGGGGGAGGACGCTTGCTCTTACATCCGTTAGGGGTTTTCTGTTAGGGTTAATGTTACGTGCATTGGGGAATCACTGGTGTTTGAAGCAGCAATCGTCCTGCTCTACGGCCTCGTCGCCGTGGCCGCCATGGCGGTCACGCTTTTGGAAGGCTGGACCAACCATGACGGCTTGACGCTCCATCGTCTCGCCGGCCTCTTCGCCTGCCTGCTCTGGCCGCTGACGCTTCTGGTCTTCGTCCTGCACGGCTGCGTCGCCCGGCTGCTGACGCGTCTTTCCCGGCCGACGGCCTGATCGACGGGCCGGTCTGCGGTCTGAACCGCTTCGAACACACCTGCAGCTTTGTCTGCGGCCGAAATCGCTTGAGGCGCCCTCCCGTTTCGCCTAAGTCATGAAGACAGGCCGGTTTTCGCTGGCGTTTCGTTTCTTTTGCGGTTGGGGAGGAGACATGGCCGATGTCACGGCTCTGACATTTCTGGCCCTGTGTCTCCCGCTCGCCGGCGCTCTTGCCGCCCCCTTCGTCATCCGCATGCTCGGTGCCAACGGGGCCTGGCTTCTGGCGATCGCGCCCTTGCTCGCCTTCCTGCATTTCCTGCGTTTCGTCCCGCAGATCGCGCGCGGCCAGGTCGTCACCGGCGGGTATGCCTGGGTACCGAGCTATCATCTCTCCTTCTCCTGGTTCCTCGACGGCCTGTCGCTGGCTTTCGCGCTGCTGATCACCGGCATCGGCACCCTGATCGTGCTTTACGCCGGCGGCTATCTCAAGGGACACAAGGATCAGGGCCGCTTCTTCTCCTTCATCTTTCTCTTCATGGGCGCGATGCTCGGCCTCGTCGTTTCCGACAGTTTCCTGATGCTCTTCATCTTCTGGGAACTGACATCGATCACCTCCTTCCTGCTGATCGGTTTCGATCACGAGCGGGAAGCGGCTCGCCGCGCCGCCCTGCAGGCGCTTGTTGTGACCGGCGGGGGAGGGCTCTGCCTGTTGGCCGGCCTGCTGCTGCTCTGGAACATCACAGGCGTCACGCAGATGTCTGAGCTCACAGGCTTCGGCGATGTCGTGCGCGAAAGTCCGCTCTATCTCGCCGCCCTCATCCTGGTCCTGGGCGGTGCCTTCACCAAGTCGGCGCAGTTTCCCTTTCATTTCTGGCTGCCGAACGCCATGGAGGCGCCGACGCCGGTTTCGGCCTACCTGCATTCGGCCACCATGGTGAAAGCCGGCGTCTATCTCTTGATGCGGCTCAATCCCGTCATGGGGGCGACGGCTGCCTGGGAAATCCTTCTGCCCTTCTTCGGCGGGCTGACGCTGGTGGTCGGCACCACGCTCGCCATCCGCCAGACAGACCTGAAGCTCAAGCTTGCCTATACCACCGTCTCATCGCTCGGCCTGCTGGTCATGCTGATCGGCTTCGGCTCGGAACATGCGGTGGAGGCGGCGGCCCTCTATCTGGTGGCGCATTCGCTGTTCAAGGGCGCGCTCTTCATGGTCGCCGGCATCATCGATCACGAGACCGGCACACGCGATATCACCAGGCTCCGCGGCCTGATGCGGGCGATGCCGCTGACTTGGATCATTGCGCTCGCGGCGGCTTTCTCCATGGCCGGCCTGCCGCCCTTCTTCGGCTTCCTCGCCAAGGAGGAGATCTATACCGCCCTTATCGGCGGCGACATCCGCGCGCTGACCTTCACCGCCATAACCGTCTTCGGCAATGCGCTGATGTTCGCGATCGCCTTCGCCGTGGCGCTGAAGCCCTTCCTCGGCCAGCCGGTGGAGACGCCGAAACATCCGCACGAAGCGCCCGTCCTGCTCTGGCTCGGCCCGGCCGTTCTCGCCATCCTCGGCCTGCTCGCGGCGGTCTTTTCGACTTTCACCCATGCCGTTCTGTCCTCGCCGATATCAGCCGCCATCCGCCAGACCCCTGTGGAAATCGACATTTCGCTGACGCCGCATCTCGGCCTGCCTTTGGCACTCTCCGCTCTGACCGTGCTCGTCGGCATCGGCGTCTACTGGCAGCTCGCGCCCGCCCGCTCTGCGATGGCCGTCCTCCTGCGTGCGGCCGGGCGCGGGCCGGATCACGGTTTCGACCTCGCCATATCCGGCCTTGTCCGCTTCGCCGCCCGCGCCATGCGTGTGCTCCAGCCGGGGCGGCTCGAGATCTATGTCACCTGCACTTTCCTCTGCGTTGCCGCCATCCTCATCGTCCCGCTTGTCGTCTATGGCGAACTGCCGCGTCTTCCCGCCTGGCCGGCCGATGTCAGGCTGCATGAATGGGCGGTCTTCCTGATCGCCGCCTTCGGCCTTGCCGCCGTGCTCGTCGCCCGCGACCGGCTGACGGCGATCGTCTCGCTCGGCATCCAGGGTTTCGCCGTCGCCATCATCTTCCTGCTGTTCGGTGCGCCGGATCTCGCCTTCACCCAGTTCATGGTCGAAACGCTGTCGGTGGTCATCCTCGCCCTCGTCATGACCAGGCTTCGCCTCTCTCCCGCCGACCGGCGCCCGCTCGGCCGCAGGCTCTTCGACGGAGCGCTTGCACTGGTCTGCGGCCTCGGCTTCGCGCTTCTGCTGATGCGGGCGACCGAGGCGCCGTTCAACGACGCGCTGACGGTCTTCTTCAACACCTATTCGAAATCGATTGCCCACGGCGCCAATGTCGTCAACGTCATCATCGTCGATTTCCGCGGCACCGACACGCTCGGCGAAATCGCCGTCGTCGCCGTCACCGGCCTCGCCATCCTGGCGCTGATCCGCATGCGCGCCGGCGCCGAGCGCAAGCTTGCCGCCAATGATCCCGGGCTGGAGGGCTGATCCGATGAACACCCTGATCTTCCGCACCGTCGCCCCGTTCCTCACCGCGCTGATGCTGCTGTTTTCCGTCTTCGTGCTGTTGCGCGGCCACAACGAGCCGGGCGGCGGCTTCATCGGCGGGCTGATCGCCGCCTCGGGACTGGCGATCTACGGCATTGCCAGCGGCGTTGCCGCCGTTCGCCGGGCGCTGTTCTTCCATCCGCTGTCGATTGCCGGTTTCGGCCTGCTGCTGTCGACCCTGGCCGGCCTTCTCTCCATCCTTTTTGCCGTTCCCTTCATGACCGGCCTCTGGATCTATCCGAACCTCTTCGGTCTCGAGGTGCCGCTGTCGAGCGTCATGCTCTTCGATGTCGGCGTCTATCTCGTCGTGCTCGGCGCCATCACCTCGATCGCGCTGGCATTGGAAGAAAAGGAGGTGGGATGATGGAGCCGCTTCTTTCGATCCTCGTCGGCCTGTTCTTCGCCGCCGCCATCTATCTCTTGCTGTCGAAATTCTCGATCCGCATCGTGCTCGGCATCGCCATCCTCGGCAATGCCGTCAACCTGCTGCTCTTCACCGGTGGCCGGCTGACGCGCGGGGTGCCGCCGATCATTCCGGCGGGTCTCGAAACCTTGCCCGCAGGCGCGGCCAACCCGCTGCCGCAGGCCCTCATCCTGACGGCGATCGTCATCTCCTTCTCGTTCCTCGCCTTCCTGCTGGTGCTGACCTACCGCGCCTATCAGGACCTCGGCACCGACGACACCAACGACATGCGCGCCGCCGAGCCCGACGACCGGCCGCTGCCGCCATTGGGGTATTGAGGCGGATGCTGGTGCGGATGCTTGCCCTATGGCAAACCCTTTCTCGCGGTAGTGGAGGCGTCACCTGATGGCCGCCCCAACCACCGTCGATCTCTCCGATGCCCTGATTGCCGCCCCGGCGCCGCTCGCCCATTGGCTCGCCATCCTGCCGGTCGCCCATTGCATCACGCTCGGTGCGGTTCTGCTGATGCTCCGTGGCTATCCACGTGTGCAGGCCTGGCTTGCCATATCAGGGCTTGCGGGCCTGGCGCTGATCGATGCGGCGCTGCTCGCCAAGGTCGCAGCCGAAGGGCCGCTGACCATGGTCATGGGGCGCTGGCTGCCGCCCTTCGGCATCGCCTTCACCGTCGATCTCTTCGGTGCGCTGATGACCTTCACAGCAGCTCTTGCGGCGCTCGCCGGCGGCATCTATGCGCTGGCCGATATCGGTCAGAGCGGCCGGCGGTACGGCTTCTTCCCGCTGCTCATGCTGCTGATGGCCGGCGTCACCGGCGCCTTTCTCACAGGCGATATCTTCAATCTCTATGTCTGGTTCGAGGTGCTGCTGATCTCTTCCTTCGGGCTGATCATCCTCGGCTCCCAACGTGAACAGATCGACGGCGCGCTGAAATATGCGGTGCTCAATCTCATCGCCACGACGCTGTTCCTGATCGGCGTCGGCATCCTCTATGCTGCCTTCGGCACGCTCAACATGGCCGATATCGCCGCAAGAGCGAGGGATTTGCGCGGCACGGCACCGCTGATGACGCTGGCGAGCCTCTTCCTGCTCGCCTTCGGTATGAAGGCGGCCGCCTTCCCGGTGAATTTCTGGCTGCCCGCCGCCTATCATACGCCGCGCATCGCGGTCTCCGCGCTGTTTGCCGGCCTGCTCACCAAGGTCGGCATCTACGCGCTGATACGGGTGATCGTCATGCTGCTGCCGGTGGAACGCGCGGAACTGAGTCCGCTGATCGCGCTCGCCGCCGCCGCTACCATTGTCGTCGGCGCTCTCGGCGCTCTTGCCGAAAACGATATCCGCAGGCTGTTCGGCTATGTCGTCATATCGGGCATCGGCAACATGCTCGCCGGCGTCGCTCTCGGCGGCGTCAGCGGCCTTGGCGGCATCAGCGGCGCGGTCTTCTATGCGCTCCATTCCATGGTGCTGATGACCGCACTTTATCTTGCCGCCGGCGAGATCGCCCGGCGCGGCGGCGGCTTTTCACTGTCAGCCCTCGGCGGGCTCTACCGGCAAAGCGGCGGCTTCACCGCGCTCTCCCTGGTGCTCTTCCTGGCTGCCTGCGGCTTGCCGCCCTTTTCCGGCTTCTGGCCGAAAGTCATGCTCGTCAAGGCCTCGCTCGATAGCGGCGCCTGGTGGCTGGCGGCGGCGATTCTCGTCGGCGGTTTTTTGACGACGATCGCCTTCGGCCGCCTCTTCCTGCTCGTCTATTGGCGCCCGGCGGCGATGGTGCTCGCTCCGTCGAGGGCGAACTGGCGCACCGGCCTGCCGCTCGCCGCGCTGACGGCGCTGGTCATCGGCTTCGGCATCCTGCCGGAACGGCTGCTGGCGCTGTCGCAATCGGCGGCCGCCGGCCTTGTCGAACCAGGGGCCTATCTTCATTCGGTCTTCCCGGGAGGCGCGCGGTGATCGCCTTCCTCTTCAACCTGCTGCTGGCCATTGCCTGGGTCGCCGTCACCGGCAGCGCCTCGCTGCACAATCTCGTCTTCGGCTTCCTGCTTGGGGCCCTGGCGCTGGTCGTCATCCGCGACTCTTTCGGCGGCAAGGGGGGGCATATCCCTCGCGTCGGCCCGCTGCTCTCGCTCGCCGCTTTGTTCCTGAAGGAATTGACGCTGTCGGCCTGGAAGGTCACGGTCACCGTGCTCTCGCCCGATATGAAGCTGAAGCCCGGCATCTTCGCCTTCCCTTTGACGGTGACGAGCGATTTCGAGATCACCTTGCTCGCAAACCTCATCACCCTGACGCCCGGCACGCTTTCGGTCGACGTCTCCACAGATCGCCGCACGCTTTATGTCCACGCGCTCGATTGTTCCGATCCGGAGGCGAGCAAGCGTGACATCGCCAACGGTTTTGAACGCAAGATCATGGAGGCCTTCCGGTGATCACACCTGCCGCCATCGTCGCGGTCGCATCCTCGGCCGCACTCGTCATCCTCGGCCTGGCGCTGATTCTGACGGTCTGGCGCGTCGTCGCCGGGCCGACATTGCCGGATCGTATCCTGGCGCTCGACATGCTGACCGGCATCGCCATCGGTTTCATCGCCGTCATCGCGGTCAAAACCGGCTTTTCGCTCTATATCGATATCGCCATCTCGCTCGGTCTCGTCGGCTTCCTGGCGACGGTCGCCTTCGCCCGATTCGTGCTGGCGCGCGGCAACATCAAATCGCCGCCTTCCGCAGCTGCAGCAAAGGGTGGCGGGAATAAGCGCCGGGCAGGGGGCAAGACGCGATGATGGATTATCTCGTGGCTGCGATCACCGCTGCGTTGCTGATTGCCGGGGCGTTCTTTACGCTGGCGGCGGCGATCGGCCTGATCAGATTGCCCGATCTCTACATGCGCATGCACTCGGCCTCGAAGGCCGGTACGGTCGGCTCAGGCCTGCTGCTGCTTGCCGCCGGCCTCTATTCGCAAGATCTGGCGATTCTCGCCCGCGCCATTGCCGGCTTCGTCTTCTTCCTGCTGACGGCGCCGGTGTCTGCCCATCTGCTTGCCAGAGCTGCCCATCATTCGGGATATGATCTGGCTGCACTCTCGGTTCGTGACGATATGCCGGATCGCTGAGCCTGTGCTGTTTGGCGACTTTACCAGATTTATGCAAAACTTATGCACAGGAAGCTGTGAGTAAAGCTTGCCGGAAAGCCCTTCAATTCTTCATCTGTCATTTTTTCTCAAGAAAAACGACAAATAATAATTGGCCTTTTGGCCAAACGATGGTATTTGAAAATGCAAGTAGAGTTCTGATTGTGAATTGCAATCGTACTGCTTCCAAGTCCCTCAGTTTTGATTTTTAATGTCTAAACTGAGGCCGTCGCGTGGAGCATGACGTAGTGGTTTCCAGTCAGGCAGTATAAGAATAGGTATCGGTCTTCGGAATCTAGGGGTGGATTTCGCGTTTTTCGAAACAGAAGGTCGCTTCCTGTACTTTTGCTGTTCGCTTCTACGAGGCGGGTCTTTGACGTGTCAGTCAAAGACCGTTTGAGCATGCTAACAGGAGAAAGAATATGACGGATATAGCGACCGGCAATGCGCCGGAGCTGCTTGTGGAACTGACGGCCGACATCGTCGCGGCTTATGTCAGCAACCATGTTGTACCGGTCAGCGACTTGGCCAATCTGATTTCCGACGTGCATTCGGCACTGAGCAACACGTCCGTTCCGCAGCCTGCTGCGGCGATCGTCGAAAAGCAGAAGCCTGCAGTTTCTGTCCGCAAGTCCGTACAGGACGAGCAGATCACGTGTTTGGAATGCGGCGGCAACTTCAAGTCCCTCAAGCGTCACCTGATGACGCATCACAGCCTCTCGCCGGAAGAATACCGCGAGAAGTGGGACCTGCCGACCGATTACCCGATGGTAGCGCCCGCCTATGCCGAAGCGCGTTCGCGCCTGGCAAAGGAAATGGGCCTGGGTCAGCGCCGCAAGCGCGGCCGCGGCTGAGCTTTTTCGAAAGCGTCGACGACAAGAGCCGGGCCTAGTGCCCGGCTTTTCAATTTGTGGAACTTCGCTCTCGACACGGCGTCATGCCGTTGCTGTCCGGTTCGCGCAGGCGCGGCATCACCTTCGCCCCGTTTACGGGGGCCGAAGGATGGGTCGATACCCTGTGGCTCGAACCCGGTAGGTTAGAGTGAGGGGCTGGTCTCATGTTTTTGTGTGCCGTTTCAAGGCGAGGAAAATAATCTTTCCAGTATTTCGAGCTTGCGCAAATGATTCGTGCGGATGTCCAGAGAGCGTGCGCGATCCCGTCTTATGCTTTGCCGGCGGACTTAGAATGTATTCCTATACTATGAGAAAGTGTGAATATACTGGATTCACCAGAGCGGGCGCTTGCGAATCCACCGCCTGTTTGCTTCAAAGCCGATCGGCCATGATCGCGTTCAAGCCGCGACGCGGACTTTCGCCTCTTCGCGGATCCGGTTCACCATCGAGCGCAGTCCGTTCGAGCGCTGCGATGACAGGTTCTCCACCAGGCCAATCTTCGAGAAAATCTCGAAGGCATCGAGCCCGGCAATTTCCGATGCCGGCTTGCCGGAATAGGTGGCCAGCACGATGGCGACGAGACCGCGCACGATATGGGCGTCGGAATCACCCTCGAAACTCATGACCGGGTTGTCGGGATCGCCTGTCGTATGCGTCACCAGCCAGACCTGGCTGGCGCAGCCCATCACCTTGTTCTCGGAGGTGCGCTTCTCCTCGGCCAGGTCGGGCAGCGCCTTGCCGAGTTCGATGACATAGCGGTAGCGGTCTTCCCAATCGTCCAGGAAAGCGAAGTCGTCGATGATCTGGTCGAGGGATGCCATGGAGAAGCCTTTCACTGTTAAAGCAGTTCCAGCAAAAGTGCGCAGCGGTTTTGCGTCCGGAATGCGTGAGGAAATGCTCTAGATGTGCATATAGGTGAAAGACCGGCAGTTTTGAACCACTAAAGCAATTCCAGGAAAAGTGTGAAGCGGTTTTCCCAGGCAAAGCGCGAAGCGGTTTGGCCAGGAATTGCGCAAACAATAGAAAAAACGCCGTGAGGGATGGGCATCCTCACGACGCAGCAACATGCTGAATTAAACAGGGCAGGCACGTCAGGCATGGGGCATCTCCGCGTCATGCGGACCACCGATGCAAGCTGTAAAACCGAAAGGCACTGCGGGCGGGTGCCCGCGAAATTTCGTCAGATCGCCGGCTTTGGCGTCGGCAGCGGAATCGCGCCCGTTACCACCGTCTCGGCTGCGGCATCATCCTCGACGGGCGGGCGGTAAGGCATCGGCTGGTTGAGCGCGGCCTTTGCCTCGCGCACCTTTTCCTGGATGGTGGGTGCTGCCAGCGAAGGCATGTTGAGTGCGACCGGCGTCTGCGGTTCGCCAAGCTTAGCGGTCGCCGGCGCCTCGTCCTTGAACTGGCTGTCGAGAAGTTCATAGGCGACGCGGGCGCCCTCGCGGGCCCGGTAACCGAGTGCGGTGAGGGTTTCGCCGCCCTTGGCGCAGACCTCGGGTTTTTCCGAGCACATGCCGGTGAGATAGTCATAGGCGCCGCTGGCCGCGGTGAAGGCGTCAGAAAGCTGCAATTGCGGGCCGCTGGCGAACTTGTCGGAACTCTCCGTGCTGAAGACGGAGAGAAGCACGAGCACAAGGCCAAACCAGAAGGATCCTTTGATCAGAAACCACATTGTCGTTGCCCATCCTGTTTCCCGTCCGGTTCTTGTCGCCGAATCAGGCCGGTTGTCCGGTGTGTTTTCACCCTACCGCCAAGTTGCGAATGCCGCTTTTCGAAACTCACGCGCATTTGCGGCAAATTTAGTTCAAATTTTAGCGAACGGCATTTGAGGGACATTTTAGTCGAATGCGAGCGATCGGCGTTAAGCATCAGGGCAGGACCTCCTTGCAATTGCAGGGCTTTTGCCGGCTCGCCTTGCCACAGGAGTTAACGCAATGCTGAAATATGAGGAAAATCCGTCGCTTACCTGCTATTAACCACAAAAGGCAAAGACGCTTCCAGATGCCTCAAAACGGGAAATTCGGTCGTTTCAGGCTGTGAACTGCGCTTTTGCCTTATCCTTTCTTTAAGTCGCCAAGGCCTATTGTCCGGATCGATAGACAGCCTTTTGGGCGGGTATTGCGTGCGTGTATTGAGTAACATTGGCGGCTGGGTGACGGCCCTCGTAGACCGGGCAGCGACAAGCTGGCTCTCCCGGACCGGGGGCGGTGAAGCCGTGCGTCAACGCGAGCTCGCGATCCTGCGCCGCCTCGTGCTGTTCTCGTCGGTCGCTCTTGTCGCCGCGCCCATCGGTCTTTCGGCGGTCACCAGTCCGGCTGTCGCGCTGCCGGCCGGTGTCGCCATGGTCTGCGCCGCCTTTCTCTTTTCCGCCGTCGGCAGCATCGCGCTCGCCCGTCAGGGTTCGTCTGCCGGTATCGCCACGCAGTCGGCCGAGGATTTCTTCCTTGCCGCCACTCCCGGCCTCGTCTTCTTCCTCGACCCGCACGGCAGTGTGGCGACCGTCGGCGGCCGCGACCGGCGCGATTTCCTCGCCTGGATGCGCGATCCCAAGGGCAGGGGCTTTCTGGAGCAGGTGCATGTCTCCGACCGCATTCTTTTCCTGCAGGCGCTCGATGACATGCGCCGGGGCGAGGATGCGGCAAGCGTCGATCTGCGCCTCGATCGGCCCTCGGTCTCGCGCGATCAGCGCCAGTTCGCTTATCTTAGAATGGACATGACGGCCCGGCGCGATGCCGACGGCGAACTTGCCGCCATCATTGCCCAGCTGCGCGATGTCTCCGTCGAGCAGCAGCTGCGTGACGAAGCCCAGAACCGCGCGGCCGATGCCGAATCGGCAAACGACGCCAAATCGCGCTTCCTCGCCGCCGTCAGCCATGAGCTGCGCACGCCGCTGAACGCCATTCTCGGTTTTTCCGATATCCTGATCGGCGAATATTTCGGCAAGTTCGAAAACGACCGCCAGCGCGAATATGTCGGTCTGGTTCGCGAATCCGGCGCGCATTTGCTGTCCGTCGTCAACACCATGCTCGACATGAGCAAGATCGAAGCCGGTCGCTATGAGCTGATCCTCGAAGCCTTCGATATTTCGAGCTCCGTCAAATCTTGCGAATCGATGCTGGCATTGCAGGCCAAGACCAAAGGCCTCACGCTGACCAGCCGTATCCAGCGCGGCCTCGGCGAAATCGTCGCCGATCAGCGCGCCATCCAGCAGATCCTCATCAATCTCGTCGGCAATGCCATAAAGTTCACCGAGGCCGGCGGCGTCGTCTCGGTCGATGCGGCGGCGCGCGACGGCATCCTCAAGCTGACGGTCAGCGATACCGGCATCGGCATCCCGGCCGACAAGCTGGCCTCGCTCGGCCAGCCCTTCGTCCAGATCCAGAACGACTATACCCGGCGGTTCGAAGGCTCCGGCCTCGGCCTTTCCCTGGTCAAGGGACTGGTGGCGCTGCATGGCGGACATTTCGCCATCGCCAGCCAGCCGGGCGAAGGCACGATTATCACCATCGAGATCGCGGTGGACGGCTCGGGCGCCAAACACGCCGAAGACGCCGGCCATGGTGCGACTGTCGAGTTTCCGCCGCGGCTGAAGGGCGCGGTCAATACAGGTGCAGAACTGGAAGAGGGGCGCTTCGATGGCCGCGCGCAAGCGAAAATCGCCTAAGGGAAAAAGGGGACGGCAGCAGCCGGGCCTACTGATGTCAGGCGCCGCCGCCCTCGGCGGGCTCAGCCTGCAGGGCGCATCCGCGCTCGGCGGCGTCATCGGCCGCAATCCGTCGGTCGCCGGTGGCACGATCACCTTCGTCGTTATCTTCTCCTTCGTCGCCGCCAATGCGCTCTGGTATCAGCCGGGTCTGCATCCGCACCCGATCTTCCGCACCCGCGATCCCCAATCTCCAGCCGTGCTCGGCGCCCGCCGCCTGGCCGAGGAGCAACAGGGCGACGTCACCACCTTCCGGATCGAACGGCCGGAGGATGCCGCCACCACCAACGCGACGCCAGCGCCGGCGGCACCCGGTCAGCAGCCGAGCCAGCTCGTCATGGAGATCCAGCAGCAGCTGGTGCGCCGCGGCCTCTATAACGGCACCCCCGACGGCATCATCGGTCCGCGCACCAGTGCAGCCATCCTCTTCTTCGAGGAGACCGTCGGCATGGCCCAGACCGGCGATCCGACGCCGGAGGTGCTGGCGGCGCTGAAGACCGATGCATCAGGCCCTTCGACCGTGCCCGCCGAAAAGCCGGCCGAGGATGTGAGCTCGAAGGCGGCGGCGGAAGACCCGGTGGCAGCCGCGATCCGCAGCGCCGAAAAGACGGTCAAAACGTCTCCATCGGCCGCAAAGCAGGTTCCCTCTGGCGGACTCACCAATGTCGATCTGGTACTGAAGATCCAAAAGGGCCTTTCCAACATGGCCTATGCCAATGTCGGCGTCGACGGCGTCGCCGGCGAGCAGACCCGCGCAGCCATCCGGCATTTCCAGAAGCACTACAACCTGCCCGAAAACGGTGAGCCGACCGAGGCGGTGCTGAAGAAGCTCAAGGAAATTGGCGCGATCTAGCGGCTCCGCAGTTACCGAGTGGGCCTTCTCTCTACAACCTAAGTCTAAGGTGCGGCCGCTGTTTGCAACTTGTTAACCATGTTGCCTGAAGCTTTTCTGATTGAGGCGGGGGAGCGTCGGCATGCATGCGCTGAAGGCGATAGACGATCTGGCCGGAGAACCGGCGGTCGAAGCGGAAGGCCCTGATCCCGAGGCGTTGCGCCATATCCTGCTGCGCCTTGCCGAAGAGGCTTCCACCCTTGGCATCGATCTCGTCGATATCGCCGGCGCCATACAGGATATGGCGGGAATGTCGGCTCGGCATGCCTCCGCCTTCGATGATGTCACCCGTACCGCGCTTTCGATCGCCGAGACCAACCGCTCGGTCGCCGTATCGTTGCGCGAAACCGACCGCACGGCGGCAGAGGCTCGTCACATGTTGAAGGAATCGGCCGACCGTCTGACGGGCTCGGTCGCCGAGATCGGCCACATGGTTCAGTCCTCGAACGAGATCGGCACTGAGATCGCCGGCTTCTCCAAGTCGCTTGCCGATGTCGACAACATCGCCGAGGAGATCAGTACCATCGCCCGCCAGACCAACCTGCTGGCGCTGAACGCCGCGATCGAGGCGGCGCGCGCCGGCGATGCCGGCAAGGGTTTTGCGGTCGTTGCCGCCGAGGTCCGGGCGCTGTCGCTGCAGACATCGAAGGCGACCGGCTCCATCCAGCAGACGCTCGACGAACTGCGTGTGAAGATCGACCGGCTGTCGGCCGTCGGCAGCGATGCGCGCGACAGTGCGGCCGGTGTGCGCGACAAGTCGGAGGCGATGCGCGGGGTCTTCGAAAGCATGGAACATGTCATCACCCGCATCCTCGACAGTTCGACTGTCATGGCCAACACCACTGAGGCTGTCGATCTGCAATGCGCCGGCTTCGTCGGGAAACTCGGCGAGATGTCGGCCGAGGTCGCCGGTTCGAATGTCAGGTTGCAGCAGGCGGCAAAACGCGTCGACAGCGTCGTCGGCCTCTCGGAAACCCTGATCCAGCTGACGGCGAGCGCCGGCGTCAAGACCGCCGACAGCCATTGGATCGAGGAGGCGCAGTCGGTGGCGAGGCAGATTTCCGCCGCCTTCGAACGCGCCGTTGCCGAGGGACAGATCGGGCTCGATGCTCTGTTCGACCGGCGTTATCGGCCGATACCGGGCTCGGATCCGGCCCAGGTGATGGCCGCCTTCACGGAACTCACCGATCGCCTGCTGCCACCGATCCAGGAACCCGCGGCAGCTTCGGACGAGCGTATCGCCTTCTGCGCGGCAATCGACGAGAACGGCTATCTGCCGACCCACAACCGCAAATTCTCGCAGCCGCAGCGCCCCGGCGACGTCGTCTGGAACACCGCCAATTGCCGCAATCGCCGTATTTTTGCCGATCGCGTCGGCCTTGCCGCCGGCCGCAGCACCGCGCCCTTCCTCGTCCAGACCTATCGGCGTGACATGGGCGGCGGCAATTTCGTGATGATGAAGGATATCTCCGCTCCGATCACCGTCCGCGGACGGCATTGGGGTGGATTGCGGCTCGCAGTCAAAGTCTGACCCTCGTCAAACCCTGACTCCATGGGTCAAACACTGACCCTGCATTGCCGCCGCCGGCGCGCCGGTCTATACCGCGCCGATGAGATTACGCGCCGACATCTTCGTTTCCGCCCTCCTGCGTCGCGTCTTCGCTAGCGGCGATTTTGCCGCCGTCGAGAAAAAGGGGGCGGAGGAGGCGGGTGCGATCTTCATCCGCCAGCATTTTCGCGACGGCCTGGAAACGCTCTATGCGCCGGCGCCGCAGACCGCCTTCGACGAAGGCCAGGCCGGCGACCGGCTGTTCGAGATCCGCCTGTTGCGAGCCGAGCCGGAAGCGGTGCGCGCCATGCTGGAGCGTGAACGCAGGTTCGATCCCGATCTCTGGATCGTCGAGCTGGAGGCGGAGGAATTGGCAGACGTGATCCCGCTTGCCAAGGACGGCTGACAGCCGCCCCCTCGTCGGCTCAGCGATACCGCCGTCCCATGACGCGCATGTCGCGTTGCGGCGGCGTCTGGCGGATGAAGCGGTGGTTCGGCGTTTCCTGAGGGGGCGTCACATTCGGCGCCTCCGGCTTATAGGTGTAGCGATCGGCGCGCCGCCAGGCGTCCACACGGTCGTGGCATTCTTCCGGATCAAGTGCATCGAGCACCATCCAGCCGCGTGTGACGTTGTGCTGCTGTTCGGCAAGATGCGGAAAGAGCCTTTCGAGCACGAAGACGGCATCAAGAAAACCCATGCCGAGGCTGGTCAGCGTCGTGGCGAGCTGTTGGCCGGAAAGATCAAGCATGATGCGCTCGGCAAGCCAGCGGCTGGCCGACAGCGCATCGGCAAGGGCTGTTGCGAAATGCGCCGCCTCGCGGGAGCGGGCGAAGCGCACCAGCAACGCCTCCTGAATGTCGGTGAGCGTGCGCAGGCCGAGCCTGTCCTCGTCGGCACGGCCGAGATGACCGGCAAGCCCGAGAAGGCGCTCGCGCAACGCCTCTTCGTTGGCCACCCGCTGTTCCTCCAGCGCATCCGCCTCATTGGTTTCGGTGGGCGTCGGCGAAAGCGGGACTGCCGGCGATTCCGTGATCGGCGCCGAGGCGGCGGCCGATCGCGGCTGGGTCTGGCGCAGCGCCACCAGCGCATCGATGACCTTCGGCGAGAGTGAATCGCGGTTGACGATCGCCTTGACATGCGCAGCACCCTGCATGCGCGCGATGGTGATCAGCGTATCGTCGGCAATTGCCTTTGAGGCGGCAAGAAAAGGGGCGGCGATCTCGATCGGCTGATTGCCGATGAACAGCGCCACGGCGGCCGGCATGTTCTCGCATTGGGACAGGGCTGCGACCGCCTGGCGCTTGGCCTCGTCGGAGGAGGCTTGGAACAGCGGCATGAAAAGCTCGGCAAATTGGCGCAGTTCGGACCGTGTCGGATGCGACAGGTTCTCAAAACTGCTGACAGTCGCCATCAATACCACGTCCTTTTTCCTGACGGCCAAGGGGCCTTCTAGGTCTCGAAACCGGTCACGCACAACAATACCCCGAAAACGCAGAATAAGGGGACCACAGGCCGATATGCGCTGGCGGAACGCATGTCGGGCCATACGGTTATGAATAAATCCTACACCGGTACGGTTAATGCATGCTGAAGATTTTATTAAAATGTAACAGAAATATACACGCAACGCGTGTCGCGGCACGGTTGGCCGGCAATATCAGAACGCGCGGTTTGAAAGGGCGTTGGGCCGCCTGCGTATCGCCGCTGTGATTGCGGAAAAGTTCAGGCGATCCTGTGATCGCGCAGCGCGTGCAGCAGCTTTTCGCGGCTGTCGTAACCGGCTTGATAGAGGTCGAGTGCGGTGGATGCCGCAAACTGCGCCTCGACGCTTCTGATGTCGATGCGCCGTTCCGCGCACCAGTCGTCGAGCGCACTGCGCAGCACGTCGAGATCATCAGGCGAGAAAGAAGAATTCACCAGCAAAGACACCGCTTGCACTCCGCATTCCGGCAAGAGCGTGGATGATCCGCGATCGATCGGGGCCCGGAAACGTATGATCGATGAGAGCAACAATACGCGCATCTCAGTCGCTCGCAATTAAATATTTTCATGAAGCATTTTTGCAACACCGCCTTTTTCCGCGCGTGTAAGCTTGCCGCCTCAATGTCAACTATATGAATTGTTTCTAATTTTACGCGTCGATCTCCAACCCGGTCTTTCCGTGGGCGGCGTGAAACCAAATCAACTCTTCGCGCGTTACAGAGGAAGTGAGGTGAACTGTGTTTGGCATCCGCCGAATATTAGTAAACTGTTAACTGTCATCTGTCTCAATTCGGATAGGAACGACGCGATTTGAGTGTTTGGATCGTTGAAACTCCGCATCACGGTATTTCAATCAGGTGCCGTGGGAAAGGCGCGAATGCCCTCGGTCCGGTCATCCCGGTTCCGCAGGACGCGCCGGCCCGCACATTGGCGGGCAGGGTGAAATCCATCGCAAGTTCATCCGTCTCGGGCAGTGCATGGAGACGAGAATGGCAATAGTAGTCGCATTGGCGGATCGGCGGCCGCGGGCGCCGCGTCGTCCGGACAAAGAGCCCCGCGAAGCCAAGATCCTCTGGTTCACCGGCGTTCGCTACGAGCGCTTGGCCGAGAGCCCGAAACATCGTCCGGCGCCCGCGCCGCGCGTCAACAAGAAGTAACCGCTTGTTCAACCTCAGCGAGCGGTGAATTGCTCGCAGCCGGCTTCCGTGAGAAAGTTGCGCGCGGCCTCATTAAAGCTCGCCTGCGGCGCCAGCGTCCGCAGCACGGCATAGCCGTCCGGCCGTGCCATTTCCACCAGGATCGCCTGCTGCAATTCCTGCGGCAGGTTCTTGCGCAGGTCCGTCAACTGGATCGGACCGCCGGCCAGCACATCGAGCGCCCCGCCGACCGACGTCCTGTCGTTCATGCTGAAGACCTCATTGGAGGCGCTGTCATAGATCGCGATCGACCAGAAGGGCACATTGCCCTTGGCGGTGAAATGCACCGGCCCATCTTCGATGTCGAAGGAGCAGACAGCGGTGCGCACGAAGGGGTCGCCATTGGCAAGGCCGGCCTCGTCATACCGGTCGGCGAGCAGATAGAAATTGTTGAGGTCGCCCTCCGCCTCCACACGGGTCGCCGCATCCCTGCCGGTGAAATGCGGCAGCGACAGGATGATGACCAGATGCAGCAGGGCTGCGCCGAAAAGACCGGTGAGGATAGCGAAGAATATCCTAAGCATTGCCGCATCCGGTCTTGGTGAGCTTCGGCATGGCGAGGTCGATCACGCCGGAGCTGCCGGCGGTCGGGGTGTCGAACAGCGTCAGCACCAGCCGGAAGGTGCCGGCTTCCGGCAAGGCCAGCCAGTTGCCCGGTTGCGCGACGGCTGCGATCTCGATCGAGAAGCTGCTGTCCGGCTGGCGCAGCACCGTCCAGGAATTCAGCGCCGAGGGATGCCCGGTCTTCACCGCCGCCGGATTGCCGCCATTGTCGGCGGTAAAGAGGGTCCAGAGCCGGGCAGGCGGCGTCTGCCCGCTGATGCGGTAGCGGCAGTTGGCATTCAGCCGGCCGCCCTCGTCGTCGACGCTCGCCGTAAAGGTCAGGCCCTCGGCGCTGCCATAGAGCAGCTTGCCGGCGCGCGCCCGGTGCGACTTGGCGTAAGGGTCGGCTTCGACCGTCTGCAGCGCCGGAAACGCCTCCCAGGCGCCGAGCTTGATCGCCCCGAAACCCTGCGTCGCATCCAGCGCATAAAGCGAAATCATGATCCCGCCGCCGAAGGCGACGATCAGCGTGATCGCGATAAAGAGGGGGAATCGAAACACGTCAAGACCTTGGAAACCATATCGGATGAAAGGGTTACCACTGATTCTGGCGGGGTGGAATGGCGCGCCGCGACATAGGCGCCGATTGATCCCCGGTTGGTGGCGGCAGCCGGATGAGGGGCAGGCACCGAAGATCTGCCGGGTCGAGGATTTCTGAATCCGCGCGTGATGCCGCCAACTACTCCGCGCTCGCCACCTTCGCAGGCGCGAGCGGAGCGGCATTCTTCAGCTTCTCGCCGAGCTTCTTGAGGATGTCGGTCGATTGAACCGAGAGCATGCGCGGCCGGATTAGCTGCGGCAAACCGTCCTGCGGCTTGGCGGCGGCGGTTTTGGCGAGGTCCTTTTCCGAGGGCAGGGGGTTTTCGATGCCGGGAATGGCGCGCAGCGTCACACCCTGATGGGCATAGTCCATAGCGCGCTTGAAGGTCATCGCCGGCAGCGAGCCGCCGGTCATCTCGTTGGTCGAGGTATAGTCGTCATTGCCGAACCAGACGGCGCAGGTGTAGTTGCCGGTGTAGCCGACGAACCAGGCGTCGCGATAGGCCTGGGTCGTACCGGTCTTGCCGGCGGTCACAATGCCGTTGTCGAGGGCTGCCTTGCGCGCCGTGCCGACATAGGGAACGCGCGACAGCATCTGGTTCATATAGGCGTCGGCCTGTTCCGAGAGCACACGTTTCGGCGCCGGCTCGTCGCGGTCGAAATCATAGAGCACGTCGCCGTCGTAATCGAGGATCTGGGTGATGCCGTGGCGGCGCGACTGGTAGCCGCCGGCCGGGAAGGTGGCATAGGCCGTCGCCTGGTCGAGCACCGTCACCTCGGAGGTGCCGATCGGGATGGTGACGTCGTCGCGGATCGGCGTTTCGACGCCGAGGTTCTTCGCCATCGCCCGGATCGGCTGAATGCCGAGTTTTTCCTTGGCGAGCCGCACCGGCACGGTGTTGATCGACTGGGCGATCGCGGTCTCGAGCGTGATGCGGCCGGCATAGCGGTTGGCATAATTATGCGGGCTCCAATTGCCCCAGGAGATCGGCGCGTCGACGATCGTCGTCTGCGGCGTCATCCCGCTCTCCATCGCCACCGAATAGGTGTAGACCTTGAAGGAGGAGCCCGGCTGGCGCAGTGCCCTGGTGGCGCGGTTGAACTGGCTCTCGCCATAATCCCGGCCGCCGACCATGGCGCGCACGGCGCCGCCGTTTTCGATCATCACCATGGCACCCTGCTTGGCGTGATAGGCCTCGCCATATTCGCGCAGCGACGTTTCGACCGAATCCTCGGCCGCCTGCTGGATGCCCATGTCGATCGTCGTGCGCACGATCAGCGAATGCTGGTGGAAACGCGGTGAAAGCCGCTGCACCTCGTCGAAAGCCCAGTCGAGGAAGAAGTCAGGCGATTCCACTTCGTTGCGGTCGACGACGGTCGCCGGATTGCGCCGGGCGGCGATCACCTGGCCTTCGGTCATCAGTCCGCTCTGCACCAGATTGGTCAGCACTTCGTTGGCGCGGGCACGCGCTGCCGGCAGGTTGACATGCGGCGCATATTTCGCCGGCGCCTTGAACAGGCCGGCAAGCATGGCGGATTCGGCAAGGTTCACATCGGTGATGTTTTTGCCGAAATAGAACTGTGCCGCCGCGGCGGCGCCAAACGTACCGCCGCCCATATAGGCCCGGTCGAGATAGGTGGAGAGGATTTCCTTCTTGGAAAGGTTCGCCTCGAGCCACAGCGCCAGGAAGGCCTCGGTGACCTTGCGGTCGATCGAGCGTTCGTTAGACAGGAACAGGTTCTTGGCGAGCTGCTGGGTCAGCGTCGAGCCGCCCTGGACGACTTCGCCGGCGCGCGCATTCTCGCTCATGGCCCGGAAGAGGCCGATGAAATCGATGCCGAAATGGTCGAAGAAGCGCCGGTCCTCGGTGGCGATCACCGATTTGATCAGCGAATCCGGCAGCTCGTCGATCGGCACGGAATTCTGGTGGATGACGCCGCGATGGCCGATGACGTTGCCGTAGCGGTCGGTGAAGGTGACAGCGAAATCGCCGCGATTGCGCCAGTCCTCCTTGGTCGCCTCGAAGGCGGGCTGGGCGAGCAGCAGCATCAGCACCGAGCCGGCCGCTCCGAGCGTCAGCCCTTCGCCGGCAAGTTCGAAGACCATGCGCTTCCAGCCGCGCACGCGGAAGCGGCGGAAGAAGATGGTGATGTCTTCCCAGATCTCGGCGGCGCGGAAGCCGGCGTTCCAGACGGTCGAATCGATCCAGGAATCGATGCGCAACAGGATGTGACGGCTCTTCCTAGGCCGCTTGTCCGCCGCCCCGTTCGCCACTTTTCCGGGCTCGTTGTCTGGCCCGTTTTCTGGGTTGTCCGGATCCTGCACGTCCTGTATTCCCGCCTGATCGTGCTTCGGTCATCTCCGACGAAAGCGCAAGGCCCGCATATGGCCGCAAAGCTCTCCGATACCAGGAGAGAATTCTCCGAGTACCAGGAGTATATTGAAGAATTGATTGATTTTGCGGCTGATAACAAGAGAGATGCATGAGGGTCACGCGAATTTGCGGGCCGCTGTTGCAAGAAACGAACGATGAACGATCTGCCCTTCTGGAAGAGCAAGACGCTGGCCGAAATGACCGTCGCCGAGTGGGAAAGCCTCTGCGATGGCTGCGGCCTCTGTTGTCTCAACAAGATCGAGGAATGGGACAGCGGCGATATCTATTTCACCTCGGTGAGCTGCAAGCTGCTCGACGGCGAAAGCTGTCGCTGCTCCAGCTATGAGAACCGCTGGGACTTCGTGCCGGATTGTGTGCAGCTGACCAAGGAGAACGTGCCCGATATCGCCTGGCTGCCGCCCACCTGCGGCTACCGGCTGGTCAATGAAGGCCATGACCTCTACTGGTGGCACCCGCTCGTCTCCGGTGACCCGGAAACCGTTCATGCCGCCGGCATTTCCGCGCGAGGCCGCACGATCAGCGAAAACGAGATCGATATCGACGATCTCGAGGACTACGTCGTCGACTGGCCGCTGACCGTGGGTGAGGTAAAGGACGATGAGGAAGCCTGAGGCGGCCGGCGCTCCCGGCTTTCTGTTGCGGGGCGAGTGACGCATTCGCACTGCCGCCTCCCGTGCGAGATATAAAATTGGCGCCGGCCGCTGCTTGATTATTGAAAAGTGAGACCCCACTTGCGGTGCGACCCGCTGGTCCGGGCCCCTCTGGCGAGAGCTTCGGCACTCTTGCGATGTCGGACCTCTTCTCCGACAACCAGTGCCGACAGGGGACTATCCTTGAATCTCTCTTTTTTGTTCGTCGAGTGGCTGGGAACGCCGCTCTGGATGTGGTCGAGCTTTTTCGCCCTCGTCATCGCCATTCTGTCGTTCGATCTCGGTATTCTTCATAAGCAGAACAAGGAAATCGGCGTCGGCGAAAGCGTCAGGCTTTCCGCCCTCTATATCGCGCTCGGCCTCGCCTTCGGTGGTTGGGTATGGTGGTATCTCGGATCCGAGGCGGGCCTTGCCTATCTGACCGGCTTCGTCGTCGAAAAGACGTTGGCCCTCGACAATGTCTTCGTCATTGCCCTGATCTTCTCCTTCTTTGCCGTGCCGCGCATCTACCAGCACCGGGTGCTCTTCTGGGGCATTCTGGGCGTCATCCTGTTGCGCGCCATCATGATCGGCGTCGGCGCCACGCTGGTCGCCGAATTCGCCTGGCTTCTCTATATCTTTGCCGCGTTCCTGATCGTCACCGGCATCAAGATGCTGTTCGTCAAGGAGGCCGAGCCTGATGTCTCGAAGAACGTCCTCGTCCGCTTCATGCGCAGCCGCTTTAACGTCACCGACGAACATCACGGCGAGCGGTTCTTCGTCAGAAAGGCAAACCCCAAAACGGGAGGGATGACCTGGTTCATCACTCCGCTCTTCATGGCGCTCGTGATGGTCGAAGTGGCAGACGTCATCTTCGCCGTGGATTCGGTGCCTGCGATCTTCGCGATCACCACCGATCCGTTCATCGTCTACACCTCGAACATCTTCGCGATTCTCGGCCTTCGCGCCCTCTATTTCGCGCTGGCGGCGATGATTCATCGCTTCCGCTATCTGAAGCCCGCGCTTGCCATCGTGCTGATCTTCATCGGCTCGAAGATCTTCCTCGCCGATCTGCTGGGCCTGGAAAAATTCCCGGCCGCGCTCTCGCTCAGCATCACTTTCACGATCATCGCCGCCGGCGTGGTCTGGAGCCTTCTGAAGACGCGGGATCCGCAGCAGCCCGCCTGAGCGGGCTCTGCACACGCAAACGCTAACAAAGGAAGGAACCGGATATGATTTCGAATTTCATCGGCTGGATTTTTGCCCTCCTCGTCGTCGGTCCGCTGCAGGCTGAGATACAGGAGCAGGCTGAGCGCGCCCGGCTTCCCGTGGAGATCGTCCGCCAGTCCCAGGCCTGCCTGGCATCCCAGGGGCCGCAGCTCATCGAGCGCGCCGCCGGCGACTACGGCTGGGCGGCGGCCACAGTCGTCAGCATAGCGATCGGCTATACTGCGCCGGCAGAACTTCTCGACGGCAGCGACCCACAATGCGCAGCCCTTGCCAGCGCCCTGAAGGGAGCCGGCGAGGGTGCGTGACCGCGACCAGCTGAAAATGGACCGTGTGATTGATCACGACGGAAATAGACGACCGCGCGGTGTGGCCACCGCGCGGCTTCGGGAGATGCTGGAACTCGCCCGGGCGAAAGGCGGACTCTCCATCGGCGAGGCTCTGGAGGCGATGGGCCCGACCAGCATCGCCTTCACCATCCTGTTCCTGGCAATCCCGGCTCTAACCCCGATCCCCGGGCCGTTCGGAATGGTTTTCGGCACCGCGCTTGCGCTGGTCTCCCTCCAGATCGTCGCGGGTGGCCGGAAGGTCTGGTTGCCCGCTATCATCAGGGATCGCCGGGTTTCGTCCGTGGCGCTTGATCTTATCGTGGGTCACGCGGTCCCTGTGATCGCCCGGGTGGAAAAGCTCGTGCGCGCCGGCCGGCTGCAGGCCCTCACCGGCCGAACGGTACAGGCGCTTCTCGGCATTCCTGTCTTTCTGCTCGCCGTCGTGATCGCGCTGCCGATCCCCTTCGGCAATATTCTGCCGGTGTTGTCGCTGGTGGTGCTCGCCGTTGCCCTGATGGAGCGGGATGGTCTCGTCACCCTGATCGGACTGCTGCTCACATCGGCGACGATCGTCGCGACCGCCGCCTTGCTTTATTTTATCAAGGCGATGATCTTCACGGCCTCCTAGGCTGAATGGACAGGTACCGCGCCGAGGAAACGCCGCAACTCGGTCTCGACATAGGCAGCCACCGGCCCTTCGGCGCCAAAACCCCACCAGAGCAGCGAACCCTGCCATTGCGACAGCATCAGCCGGGCGATCGTCTCCGGCGCCTTCGCCGATCCGAAACATTGCGCGATATCAGCCATCAGCGCTGTTCCCCAGGCAGCACCCCGGGCGCGCAGCACCGGATCGCGGAAATCCTCGCGAAGCACCAGCAGTCCTTCGCCATAGGCGGCGGCATCGTCCCCGTAGTCCTGCGACAGGCCGACGAGCAACGCGACGGCGCCGTCCGGGGTTTTCGGCACGGTCCCGGCAAGTCGCGCCGTTTCCGCGTCAAGCCTGTCCCAGGCATAAAGCAATGCTGCGCGCAGCATCGCCGCCTTCGTTGCGAAACGCTGCACCAGCGTCGAGCCGGAAAGGCCGCTTGCTTTCGCCACCGCCGCAAAGGTCGCCGCATCCGGCCCCTGTGCCTGGATCAGCGCAAGCACCATGGCGAGAAGCTGTTCATCGGAAACTGTGCGGCGGCGCGGCATGAAATTCCTCTCGCATTCATGTTGAATGTAAACGATCATTCGTTTATATACAACCAACCCCGGAAACCCGGGGCGCTTTCCATTTCGGCGTGAGAGCCGTTTTAGCGTGGAGGATGGAGAAGTGACAGCGAACTTGCGGGAGAAAGTGGCGTTGGTGGCGGGAGCTACGCGCGGCGCCGGCCGGGGCATTGCGATGGAGCTCGGCGCCGCCGGCGCCACCGTCTATGTCACCGGGCGTACGACACGCGCGCAGCAATCCGAATATATGAGACCGGAGACGATCGAGGAGACGGCCGAGCTGGTGACCGCTGCCGGCGGCAGGGGCATTGCCGTGCAGGTGGACCACCTCGTCAATCAACAGGTCGAGGCGCTGGTCGCCCGCATTCGCGAGGAAGCCGGCCGGCTCGATATTCTCGTCAACGACATCTGGGGCTGCGAGAAGCTGTTCGAATGGGACAAATCAGTCTGGGAGCATTCGCTGGACAAGGGCCTGCACATGCTGCGGCTCGGCATCGAAACACATCTGATTACCGCCCACTACGCGCTGCCGCTGATGATCGAGCGGCCGGGTGGACTGCTGGTGGAAGTAACCGACGGAACGGCCGAATACAACGCCACGCATTACCGGCTTTCGCCCTTCTACGATCTCGTCAAGACAGGCGTCACCCGCATGGCCTGGGCGCATGCGCAGGATCTGGCGAAACACGGCGCCACCGCCGTGTCGATCACACCCGGCTGGCTGCGCTCCGAAATGATGCTGGATGCCTGCGGTGTGCGCGAGGAGAACTGGCGCGATGCGACGAAGATACAGCCGCATTTCGCCATTTCCGAAACCCCGCGTTTCCTCGGCCGCGCCGTTGCGGCGATTGCCGCCGATCCCGACCGCGGCCGCTGGAACGGCCAGTCGCTATCGAGTGGCGGCGTGGCGAAGACCTACGGCTTCGACGACATCGACGGTTCGCGGCCGGATTGCTGGCGCTACCTGGTGGAAGTGCAGGAGCCGGGCAGACCGGCGGATGTGGCGGGTTATCGCTAAAGCGAAACTGCGCGGGCTTTTGCGTCCGCAAAAGCCCGACCGATTCCAGGGAAACCGTCAACCGGTTTCCCTGGATTTTCGTAAAAACAAAAGGTCAGAGCGGTCTGCGCTTCAAAAGCGGAACCGCTCAGAGCCCGCCGGTTATCTTGCTGCGGCGAGCCGAGCTGCGTCGCGAAACGACACCAGCCGCTTCGCCTGTTCGTCCCACAGCACCAGTTTGACGCAGCGCAGGCTGTCCATCAGCGTGATGCGGCCGATATCGGCAAGCTCAGGATGGTCTCGCAGCACCTCCGGCAGCCGGTAGTAGGGCACCCGGCTCGACAGATGATGCACGTGGTGGATGCCGATATTGCCGGTGATCCAGCGCAGCACCGGCGGCAGGTCGTAATGCGAGGCACCGTGCAGGGCCGCATGCTGGAACTGCCAGTCCGGCTTCTTCGACCAATGTGTTTCCTCGAACTGGTGCTGGACGTAGAACAGCCAGACGCCGGCAGCGCCGGCCAGAAGCACGATCGGCAGATGCACCAGCAGAAAGGGGACGATCCCGACTGCCCAGATCAGCAGTGCGGCGGCCGCTGCGATGGCAAGATTGGTCGCCATGGTCGAGATCCAGGGCAGGGCGCCGGAGCGCATCATGCCGAAAGGCAGGCGCTGCTTGATGAGAAACAGCCATGCCGGTCCAATGCCGAACATCACGATCGGGTGCCGGTAGAGCCGGTAGCCGATCCGGCCCCAGCGCGACAGCGCGTTGTATTCGGCAATCGTCAGCGTCTCGATGTCGCCAACGCCGCGCTCGTCCAGGTTCCCGGCCGAGGCGTGGTGTTCTGCGTGCGCCCGGCGCCAATAGTCGTAAGGCGTCAACGTCAGGATGCCGATCGTGCGTCCAACCCAGTCGTCGACGCCGCGACGGGCGAAAAACGAGCCGTGGCCGCAATCATGCTGGATCATGAACAGCCGGAGCAGGAAAGCGGCGGCGGGAACGACGAGGATGAGACCTGGCCAGAAGCTGTAATGAACCGCCGCCCATGCGGCGGCCCAGAACAGCGCGAAGGGGACGACCGTGACGGCAAGCTCGAAGGCGCTGCGTCCGGCCCGTGGCTGGCGATATTGGGCAAGGATCTTCAACCAGCCCTTTTCGGTGAAAAGGGCGGTTTGATCTTCGGATCGCTTCGGGTTTTCGTCAGGCTCGCCCGAAGGGGCAACCCGGATTTCCTCGCACTCGCTGCGGCGCGCAGATTCGATCACAGAATAGCGCCGTGAAAGGCAGCGACAGTCGAAAAGCCGAGTGCAATCACCACGGCTGAGCGAATGAGGAATAGCGGATAGTCGAAGCGGTACATGGTATGAAGAGGGGTCATTTTGTGTGGCACCTTCCGTTTTCTTTAAAACACGTTCATGCGTGATCCCGTCACGCCAGAGCGCGGCGTGCCCGAAAGGGCACGCTGTGACTTTGAATCTGCGCATAATCCTTCCGCAAATCGATCTTGATTTGCGCTGTTATGCGCCATCGATGATGAGAGCCCCGTCCAGGGCTCGAGACGAGCCCCTATTTTTTTGGAGCACTGCCCTGCGGGGCGGCTTTGGTCGCCGTCTTCATCTGGTTGGCGAATGTGCTTTCCACTTTCGCAGCTTGCTTGTCCTTTTTTGGCTTCCGGACCTCGCGATTGCTTCTTACCTGTCCTTTTGCCATGGATGAGTCTCCCTTTGGATCGACATTAAAAACCGCGGCCTGCGTGGTATTCGCCCCGCTTGTCGGTCGCGACTGGAGATCGCGGGATCGTCATGAGGGGCAACCCGACAACACCGGGCCGCAGGGATGGAATGAAAATGATGCCTGCTGAAACCGCATCGCAGTCTGGAGGCGGATGACCGGAGAGGTCACCGAAAGCCAAACCCGACGTTGAGACGGGACGTCACCATGCTTTCGCGATCGGGAAAATGGCGGGGCCGGAAAACCGGTCACCGCAAATGCCGCATCGGCCAAATCAGCGAGCCCTCTTCATAGAATAAAATTGAGGTGCCATTAAGGCCATCGCCGCAGGAAAGCCATATTTCCACAGGGCTTATTCATTTAATGGAAACAGCCGGATCAGCTTCGTTCTTTCCATCTCGGCCATGCCTGATGCCGACATGATGCCGCGAGCCAAACAGAGTTCGATATCCCGCCCGATATCGAGTGGCACCCGCATGCCGCCGGCCTTGAGAAGGCGGTCGGTCAGCGACAGAAGCAGATCCACTTTCGCCTGGCAGCCGTCGATCTCAAGGAGCGCCACCCGGCGCTCCTTGTCGATGTCTGCAAGATCCTTGTCCTGCTGCCGTTGCTGGTAAGCTCCGAATTGCACCCATCCGAAATAGGCGGCCGCTGCGACTGAGATACAAAGCAAGAGGGTTTTCCGCACAATAATCCTTCGGAGCCGGGCGGCTGGCTAGCCGGCGGCACGTCTTTCGCGGGGCAATCCCTGTATCGCATATCGGTTACAGACAGGAGTTACCACTTTCGGCGGGGCCTTCGGCTTGCCGAAATGGTGTTCGAGCGCCCGTGAGAGCATGGCCGGCGAGGTGACGCCCTCTTGGAACAGCCTGATCAGCAGGATGGCCGCGACGTTGAAAACCCGTTCGTCATCGATCAGGATTCTGGCGTCGTAGCCGGCGTCGTCGAGCACGCCCTGAAGCATGTCGAGATCGGACGAGGTCAGATGCGGCTTTTCTGAGGTGGAAGACATCGGTCCTCCTTTCGTCGGGGCGAGGGTATAAAAACCCTCAGTCGGCAGCGCCCGTGCGATGGCTGCCGAAGGCGGGACCATGCGCCTTTCGCTGAGGCAACGCAACGGGAATCTTGCTGCGGATATCGCACCGGTTGATGGGCAGCCCGCACCGGTCAGGGTGCGGGCCGAGATGGTTATTCCGCCGCCTGATAGCTGGGTCTCCGGGCGGCCGATGTCCGCGGACCGGCGGCTGCAAGCAGGGTGATGGCGATGGCAAGCAACGCCACGAAAGCGATGCCGGCGACATAAGGGTCCCAGCCGAAATGCGGCGCGGCGCCGAAGACCGCCGAGGCGGCCGCAAGCACGATGCCGCCGCCGATCTGGAAGGAGGCAAAGAGCAGTCCCGAGGCGAGTCCAGCCTTGTCGTCCTCCACGTCGGAAAGGGCCGCGACCTGCACCGAGGGGTAGGTCAGGGCGTAACCGAGGCCGAGCGGGATCTGCGAGAACAGAACGAGCAGGATCGGGTCGACATGTCCGAGCGCGGTCACCCAGAAGATGTAGCTGAAGGCTTGCAGGCCGACACCCACCGCCATCAGCCCGGTGGCGCCGCGATTTTGCGCGAGTGTGGCAAAACGTGGCGCCAGGAACATCACGAAGACACCGCCAAGCGCAAAGCAGAAGCCGGTGGTGAAGGCCGACCAGCCTATGACGTTCTGATAGTGGAGCGTCGCCAGGAACTGGAAGCCGACATAGGCGCCCTGGAAGAGGGCGGCAATCGCATTGGCATGCCGAAGCTTGGCCCGACGGAACATGCCGAGCGGCACCATCGGATCGGCATGGCGCGCTTCGACCGCGAGGAAGAGCAGGATCAGCACCAGCGACGCGATGAGCGAGCCCCAGGTCGGGAATGCCTGCCAGCCCGCTGCCGCAGCGTTGGTGATCCCGAAGACGAAGAGCAAGAGCCCGGGTGTGATGGTCAGCGCGCCGGCCCAGTCGAAGGCCGGCCGCGGTCCGGTTCTTTTCGGGTCGGCCGGCAGCACCAGCGGCGCAAGAAGGAGCGTCAGGATGGCGACCGGCGCGCCCATGACAAGCGTCGCCCGCCAGCTGAAGATCGTCGCAGCACCGCCGATCACCATGCCGAGCACGAAGCCGGCGGCGCCGGTGGAGGAGAAGACGCCGAGCGCCTTTGCCCGCGCCGCTCCCTCGCCGAAGACGGAGAGCAGCAGCGCCAGGGCGGCCGGCGCGGTGAAGGCGGCGGCAATGCCCTTGATCAATCGGGCGGCGATCAGCGTCGGGCCGCTGTCGACGAAGCCGCCGGCGATGCTGGCGGCGGCAAAAATTGCCAGCGACCAGAGGAAGACGCGGCGATGGCCGAAGACGTCGGCGACCCGGCCGCCGAGCAGCAGGAAGCCGCCATAGCCGAGCACATAGGCGCTGACGGCCCATTGCAGCGAGGTCGCCTCCATGCCGAGTTCGGCCTGGATGGCAGGCAGCGCGACGCCGATGGTGGAGACATCCATGGCGTCGAGAAAATTGGCGGCGCAGAGCAGCAGCAATGCCAGTCCCGCCCCGTTTCGCGATTTGGAAAGAGTCATCGAAATCGTTCCTTCTTTGCTGCCGCCTCATCGGGGGAGGTTGCCGGGCGGCAGGGAACGAGAAAATGTACAGCTTCCTTTCCTATTGCAAATTGATAGTAGCCATGCCAGGTATTACTGGTGATGATGAATGATGCCACTCTTCGCAAGATCGACCTCAATCTGCTGCTGGCCTTTTCGGTGCTGATGCAGGAACGCAATGTCAGTCGCGCCGCAGAGCGGCTGCTGCTTGGCCAGCCCGGTCTTTCGGCCGCTTTGCGGCGCCTGCGCGAGGCACTGGATGACGAATTGTTCGTGCGCGTCGGCCGCGGCCTGCAGCCGACGCCGCGGGCCCTTTCCATCGCCCCGGCGATCGAGGATGCGCTGTCGGGCATCGAGCGTGCCATCCGCCCGCAGGCCGAATTCGATCCGGCCAGCTGGCAGGGCGAGTTCCGCATCGGCATGTGCGACAATCTTGAATCGGCCTTCTTCGGCCCGCTTGCCGCCCGTCTTCTCCAGCTCTCACCCGGCGCCCGGCTGATCGGCATCGCTTCCGACAAACGCGATGCCGCGCGCCGGCTGGACGAGGGCGTCTTCGACTTCAGCGTCTCGGTGCACGAAGAGCCGGCCTCCTGGCACATCCGCGCGCCGCTGTTCGATCAGGCCTCGATCTGCATCTACGATGAAGCCCAGCTCCGGCTGAAGGCGCCGTTGAGCCTCAAGGATTTCGCCAATGTCGCCCATGTCACCGTTTCGTTCGAAGGCAATGCCGCGACCAGCATCGATAGCGCGCTGAGCCGCACTGGCCACGTCAGGCAGGTGGTGGCGACGGTGCCGCGTTTTTCCGCCTTGCCGACGGCGCTCATGGCCATGCCGGCCATCGCCACCGTGCCGGAATCGATCGGTCGCTGCATGGCGCAATTGCATGGGCTGACGATCTGCCAGCCGCCGCTTTCCCTGCCGGCCGATCCCGTGACCATGCTCTATCGCCGCGTCGACCAGGCGGACGGCCGGGCGCGCTGGTTCCGCGGCCTGTTCCTTGACGTCGCCAGCGTGGCGCTCGAAGCCTCCGGCTGCCGCGTATCGATATCGAGAGCTGCGGCTTGACTCAGGGGTGATTGCATCGAGATTGTCGCCCCGGCCGCCGTCTATTCAATGACCGATTTGAACCACGTACAGAAGGCTGAAATTGATTTTTGGGGGGAAGCCCTGCAGATCAGAAAATAGCTCTCCTGTGCGAGAATCGCGATGTCCGAGAGCACGATCAGGTCGCCATTCTCGATTTCGCGGCGGCATAACTCGACCGGGCAAAGTGCCACGCCATGACCGGCAATGGCGGCGGTTGCGAGCAAATTGAAGTCTTGAAACACCGGCCCCCTTAGCGTTGGCGTCAACGGCACGCCCGCCTTGTCGAGCCACTGCGCCCAATGCGCTGTGGTCTCGTCGTGGAGCAGGTCTGCCGTTGCGATCTGTGTCGCGTGGTCGATGCTGCCCTTTCTTTCAAGATAGCGCGGACTGGCGACAGGTTGAGTGGCGCGGGAGAAAAGCTGGTGGCAAACGACGCCTTCGAAGGTGTCGGCGCCAAGCGTAATCAGTACATCGCAGCCGGTTTCACGCAGACGCTGTTCGGCCATGGCGTAGACCACCTTTATTGTGACATCCGGATGCTTCGCCAGGAAATCGCTGAGCGATGGTATCAGCCATCGCGTCGCGATGGACGGGATGCAGCCGACGGTGATCTCGGATCTCGTCCTGAGCTTCAATAATTCCGCTTCTGCGGAAATTCTTTCAAGACTGCTCGATAGGGTTTCGGCAAAGCTTTTGGCCTCGGGTGCGAGCCGCACGCCGCGTTTTTCACGCAGAAACAAGGCACGTCCGAACCATTCCTCCAAATGACGGATCTGATGGCTGATCGCGGCATGCGTGACGCGCAATTCGTCGCCGGCGCGTGAGAAACTTGAAAGACGCGCTGCCGCTTCGAAGGCTCTCAATGCGCCGAATGGAAGTGTCATCTGTAAGTTTTCCTCAGCTATCCGATAGAAATCATCATTTGTCAGAATATGGAGATCACCAGTATGGCTGAAGGAAGCGGATCTGAACAGTATCGCTGACGTGTCAAATTTTCTTACACCAGGAGAGCGAAATGTACGTGCGCAGCCTGAAGGATGTCGAAGCAACCGACTATTTTGTGGAATGGGGCAATGGGACGAGCCACCGTTTGCTGACGGAAAAGGACGGGATGGGTTTTACCGTGTGTCATACGATCGTGCGCGCCAACACCGTTTCGCTTCTCGAATACCGGCAGCATCTCGAAGCCTGCTATTGCATCGCCGGCGAGGGCGAGGTGGAGGATATGGACGGCACCGTCTTTCCGATCCGTCAAGGCGATATCTATGTGCTCGACAAGCATGACAAGCATCTGCTGCGCGGCGGCCGTGACCAGGATATGATCCTCGTCAGCGTCTTCAATCCGCCGCTCGAGGGATCCGAGCGCCATAATCTGAACGACCCCTCGGGATCGGCTTATTGAGATCAGCCTATAAGGGAAAGTGCGCGGTTTTCTGACGGTCAGTCGGCCTGTTACAGCTCGCCTTTATGAAAATAGGCTTCGAGCCGGTAGCCGTCCGGGTCGATGATGAAGGCGGCGTAATAGAATTGTCCGTAATCCGGCCGGATCCCCGGTTCGCCATTATCCGTGCCGCCGGAGGCGACGGCCGCCGCGTGAAAGGCATCGACCGCAGCCTCGTTCGGGGCGACGAAGCAGAAATGCAGCCCGGATCGCAGATCGGCAACAACGGGGTGTTCGACCTGCATCACCCAGAGGCCGACCCTTTCCGGGCCGTAGCCGATCATCGTGTCGGAATTGGACAGCCGCTCATATCCGAGCGGCGCCAGCGCCGCGTCGTAGAAACGGCGGGCTCTTTCGATGTCCTTTACGCCGATGGAGACATGATCGAACATGGACGCAAACTCCCTGACTTCCCTTGGTCTCCGAAGGACGGCTCATCCCTCAAGATGGCACGACGCCAACATCTTTCAACCGCGGTCCGAAGTCAACGAAAGGGCGTCGTTCAAAAAGGCTGGCGATCCGCTCGAGCGTCCTGGCGAAGAAATCGGCGCGCCGAAATTACCGCTGTTCAGCGCAAGTTCTGCGACGCTGTCACTTGATTTGGGGGAAGGGCGGAGTAGGGTCCGGATCCTAGCGCCACGGGTGAGCCGGCGGGGTGTCCCGAGCGATCTGCGCAGCGTCGGATAGCCTGAGCCATTCCTTCCGGTATCCGATGTTGAGAAGATTGAAGGACAGCATGTCTCTCCCGGCCTGCGAACGGCTCGCGCCGATCACGGCATGGTCCGCGTGCGTCGGAACGCTCGCGTGATAGACGGTCCACGAACGGGCGGGTTCGATCCGGCGGTCGCGTCCAATGTCCACGGCGTAGTGGCCGGCCGCGCCGCCCTTGTTATTACCGACAGCAAAGGCGTTCGGTCTTCCTTCGTCTTCATGGCTGTTCACGATGTCAACCTTCCGTCATTCGGGCCGTGGCCAAACGTTGTCTCGATCAGTGTTGCGCCGCTGCCGGGCGATAGGTTTACCGGCTCCAGGCTGTCTTCCGTCGTGACCCGCTCGTGACGTTCGTCGTCGCTGCGGATGCGGTATTGCAGCAGATTGCCTCTCGGAGGCAGCGTGGCGGTAATGCGGTATGTGTCGGAGAGCTTGGAAGGCACGATCAGGAACCCGTCCTTCAGCCGGACGGTCTGCCCAACCTTGAAGATATGTGTTGCTGGCTCGCGTCGGACCGAACGTCCATTGCGTTGCGGAGTGCGCGTAGCGGTCATGACGGTTTGTGGTCCTTTTCGAGCGCGGTTTCGAGATCTGACGGATGGATAGGCATCATCTGCAGTGTCGAACTCTGTGCGGCGATCGCCGGCAGGTGGATGAAGGCGCCGATCCGTCGCCAGGCAAGCCTGGAAACGCCATCGATCAATTCCTCGTCATAATCGACGCGATATTCCCCTGCTGGCTGTGCCCCGTCGAAACCTGGCAGGCGGAAAGGAGATGAAAAGTGGACGACGGTTTGTGTGGTGCGACTTGTCATGACTGAAGCCTCCGCAGGAAACACCGATGCATTTCCTGTATCGTTGAGATCCGAACCGGACGAACTCGACGCTGCCGGTACATCCGCGGTCAGCGCCAAGCTCATTCCGGATCGAATACGCGAAATGCACGCCGGAACGACGTCATATATTCGCTATCGAGAATTCGGTGGTGTATGGCGGGTCGTAGGTCTCTGACACCGCGAAGCCAAGTCGGCCAAATCGACGAGGCTTATCGTTACGCCTGGATTACGTTTAAATCAAGATAAATTCGGATTTATCTATAAAAAACGCCAAATTAACTCCGTGGTCACGCAAATAAAATGGAGCGTAATGGCTCAAGAAATTCTATTCAATTCATAATTATTACAAAACATCCCGCCGAAATGATTTCCTGATTTTTCATGCGTGAATAATATTTATTGGCACTCCTATCAATCGAGTGCCACGGGTGCTATTTATGTGTTGCAGCCGCCATATGCGCCGGCAGCAGAAAGACCTCTATGAAATTCCGTTCACTTCACGACCGCGTCGTCATTCGACGTGCGGAAGGCGATGTCAAATCCAAGGGCGGGATCATCATTCCAGACGCCGCCAAGGAAAAGCCGCAGGAAGGCGACGTGGTCGCAGTCGGCCCGGGCCTGCGCGACAACAACGGTAATCTGATCCCGCTCGACGTTAAGGTCGGTGATCGCATTCTGTTCGGAAAATGGTCGGGGGCAGAGGTCACGATCGAGGGCGAGATCCTTCTGATCATGAAGGAGACCGACATCATGGGCATCGTCGAAAAGATCGGAGTGGCCTCTCAAAAGGCCGCCTGATCGACCGCATTCCGATCCGTATCTCAAGACCGAACTGGACCAATATTATGTCTGCCAAGGAAATCAGATTCTCCACCGATGCACGCGATCGCCTGCTGCGCGGCGTCGAATTGCTCAACAATGCCGTCAAGGTCACGCTTGGCCCCAAGGGCCGCAACGTCGTCATCGACAAGGCCTATGGCGCACCGCGTATCACCAAGGATGGCGTCACTGTCGCCAAGGAAGTCGAGCTAGCCGACAAGTTCGAGAACATGGGCGCGCAAATGGTGCGCGAGGTGGCGTCGAAGACCAATGATCTTGCCGGCGACGGCACGACGACGGCGACGGTGCTCGCGGCCTCCATCTTTCGTGAAGGCGCAAAGCTCGTCGCTGCCGGCATGAATCCCATGGATCTCAGGCGCGGCATCGATCTCGGCGTCGTTGCGGTGGTCAAGGAGATCCAGGCGCGGGCGAGGAAAGTCAAATCGTCAGGCGAGATCGCCCAGGTCGGCACCATTGCCGCCAATGGCGACGTCAGCGTCGGCGAGATGATCGCCAAGGCGATGGACAAGGTCGGCAATGAGGGCGTCATCACCGTTGAGGAGGCGCGCACCGCCGAGACCGAACTCGACGTCGTCGAGGGCATGCAGTTCGACCGTGGCTACCTCTCACCCTATTTCGTTACCAATGCCGAGAAGATGCGCGTGGAACTGGAGGACCCCTATATCCTCCTTCACGAGAAGAAACTCGGCAGCCTTCAGGCGATGCTGCCAATTTTGGAAGCCGTCGTGCAGACCGGCAAACCGCTTCTGCTCATCTCCGAGGATGTCGAAGGCGAGGCGTTGGCGACGCTGGTCGTCAACAAGCTGCGCGGCGGCCTGAAGGTCGCGGCCGTCAAGGCGCCGGGCTTCGGCGACCGCCGCAAGGCCATGCTGGAAGATATTGCCGTGCTGACATCAGGCCAGATGATTTCCGAGGATCTCGGCATCAAGCTCGAAAACGTCACGCTCGATATGCTCGGCCGCGCCAAGCGCGTGCTGATCGAGAAGGAGAGCACCACGATCATCGACGGTTCCGGCGAGAAGGCGGCCATCCAGGCGCGCATCCAGCAGATCAAGGCGCAGATCGAGGAGACCACCTCCGACTACGACAAGGAAAAGCTGCAGGAACGCCTGGCGAAACTGGCCGGCGGCGTCGCAGTCATCCGTGTCGGCGGTGCGACCGAGACGGAGGTCAAGGAAAAGAAGGACCGCATCGACGACGCGCTGAACGCGACCCGTGCGGCGGTCGAAGAGGGCATCGTGCCGGGCGGCGGCGTGGCACTGTTGCGCGCGAAGTCGGCGCTGACGGGTTTGACCGGCGAGAACGCCGACGTGACGGCCGGCATCTCGATCGTGCTCAGGGCGCTTGAAGCCCCGATCCGGCAGATCGCCGACAATGCCGGGTTCGAAGGCTCCATCGTCGTCGGAAAACTCGCCGGCAGCAATGATCACAATCAGGGCTTCGACGCACAGACGGAGACCTATGTCGATATGATCGAGGCCGGCATCGTCGATCCGGCCAAGGTCGTACGCACCGCTCTGCAGGACGCCGGCTCGATTGCGGCGCTTCTGATCACCGCCGAGGTGATGATCGCCGACATTCCCGCAAGAGACTCTGCCCCGGCAGCCGGAAATGGCGGCATGGGCGATATGGGATACTGAGGCCAGCCTGAACCGGTCCGGCGTCGCCGGACGGCGCAACCCGAACAGTAGACAGGGAGAATTCCAATGTCCGTGCAGAGCAGCAGCAAGACATCGATTACCCAGCGTTTCGACAATTACCAGCCATCCAAGACGCTTCTCGTCTGGGCCTGCGTCGTCACGGCGATCGCCACGATGATCATCGGCTTCAGCTGGGGAGGCTGGGTCACAGGCGGCACGTCAAGCAAAGCGGCAGCCGCCGCCGGCGATACCGCACGCGGAGAATTGGCGTCGGCCATTTGCGTCGAGCGCTTCAAGGCGGCGCCGGATGCGAGCGCTAAACTGATCGAGTTCAAAGCGCTTAACGATGGCTACAAGCAGCGTCAGTTTGTCGAGGCGGGCGGCTGGGCAACCATGCCTGGGCAGACCTCGTCCGACAGCCGAAGTGTTCAAGGCTGCGCCACTGCGCTTGCCGTCTGACACCGTTCTTCCAGAGCGCTCCGATATATCTGCGGAGCGCTCCCACTGTTGAAGCAGGAAATGACCCATGATCCGCTTTGAAAAAAAGAGCGACCCGCAGCCAGCCGCAGACGACGCCGGCGGCGAAAGCCTCAAGAAAGTCCCTGAGGCATCAGCCGACGGGCAGAAAAAAGCCGCCAACGACAGCACGCGTCGTCGCGCGCCGCGGGCGGCGGAAGATGACGACCGGCTTATCTGAGCATAGCGTCACACCGCGGTTGACGGCCTAGCGATAATCCAGCCAGACCCCGCCGGCGTCGGCGGACTGCACGCAGTTTTCCACCCAGCGCACCCCTTCCAGCCCGGCATCGACATCGGGAAAGACCAGATCTTCAATGCCCGCCGGCGCGAGGCCGCGCGCTCTGTTGATGGCAAAGCCGAAGCGACGGTAGAGGTTTGCCCAGGCTTCGAAAAGGCCTTCCGGATGGCCGCCGCCGATGCGGTCGTCGATCCTGGCCTCGGGATAGAGATAGTCCATGCCGCGCTCGAGAATGCGGGCGGGTTCCCCCTGGATCTCGTAGGAGAGTTGGTTCGGCCGCTCATCCCACCATTCGATGCTGGCCTTCGAGCCGACGATGCGGATCTTCTGGCCGTGCATGGAGCCGGCATTGACGGCGCTCGACCAGATGGTGGCGATCGCGCCATTGTCGTATTCCATCAGGGTCACCGCATTGTCCTCCAGCGGCGCGCGGCTTTTGACGAAGCTCTGGCGGGTGCAGAGGAGGCGGCTGATCTTGAGGTGCGGCAGAATGACCTTGGCAATGTAGAGCGGATGGGTTCCGACGTCGCCGAGGACATAGCTGGGGCCCGCGAATTTCGGATCGACACGCCAGCGCGTCGACGGGTTCTGCTCCTCGACCGCAGCACTGTGGAAGCCGTGGGCAAATTGCAGGTTGACGATGCGGATCTCACCGAGATCGCCATTCCTGACCATGGCGCGCGCCTGCTCGATCATCTGATGGCCGGCATAGCCATAGGTCACGCCGACGATCCGACCGCGCGCTTTTGACAGCGCCTTCAACTCCTCGGCTTCGGCGATGGTAAAGCAGAGCGGCTTTTCGCAGATCACATGCAGATCATGTTCGAGAGCTGCCTTGCAGATCGCGAAATGGGTATTGTTGGGAGTTGCGATCGACACCGCTTCGATACCGTCGGCGCGTGCGGCTTCGGCGGCAAACATCGTCGCATAGTCCGGGTAGCTGCGGGCTGCGTCGAGCCCGAGATCGAGACCGAAGGCGCGCCCGCGCTCGGGATCGATATCGAAGGCACCCGCCGCAAGGGCAAAGACGTCGTCGCGATGCGCCGCCGAGCGATGAATATAGCCGATCTGGCTGCCTTTGCCGCCGCCGACCATGCCCCAGCGGATCGGCTTTCGCCTGTCATTCGTCATAGTGTTTTCCCTAAAAACCAACGGACCTGAGGTAATCGCGGCTTTGCTTCACATCGTCGAGGCTGCCGGCGACATTCCTCGGATCGCGCTCCTGCTCGACGGTGATGAAGCCGTGATAACCGATCTCCTCGAGCGTCCGCTTGACGGCGGGGTAGTCGATGATGCCGCGGCCGATCGGGCACATCACGCCCTGTCCGCAGGCCTCGAAGAAGCGGATCCTTTCACCGAGCACGCGGTCGAAGACGGCCTGGTCGATATCCTTGAAATGGACGTAGTCGAGCCGGTCGGCATAGCGGCGCAGCGTCTCCACCGGGTCCATGCCGGCATAATAAGTATGGCCGGTGTCAAGGCAGAATCCTGCGACTGCCTGCGGAATGTCGTTCGCCACCCGCTCGATCTCGTCGGCGAATTCGATATAGCCGCCCGCATGCGGATGGATGACGGCGCGAACGCCGTATTTGCGCTGAGCAAGTTCGGCGATCGCCGTGATGTTGGCGATCATCCCGGCCCAGGCCTTGTCGTCGAGGCGCGGCGCACGATCGGAATGGCCGGCGGCATAGTCTCGCTCGTCATGGCCCCAGTCCATGACCGTGAGATAGGGCGTCCTGAACCGCTGGCCCGCCACCTGTTCCGGCTGCGGCAGCCGGGTGATCACGGCGCAGATTTCGTCGGTCTGCCGCAGCAATGTCTCCCGATTGTCGGCGGAGACCAGATCGTCGAAGATCGTGCCGGCGACGATGAACAGATTGCGTTCGGCAAGCGCCTTGGCGACCAGCGCATCATCGAGCGGCACGTAGCCGTAGGGCCCGAGCTCAAGGCCGCCATAGCCGGCGGCGGCGGCCTCGTCGAAGACGCGCTCCCAGGCGGGAAGGTTTGGATTGTTGACGTCATCAACGCCCCAGCAGCAGGGGGCCGTCGTAATCGTGATGGTCACGGTTCTGTTCCTGATAGTGGTGATCTCGAGGGTCAGCCGCGTTTCCCGGGCCAGTATTTGTCGACATATTTCTGGATTTCGGCGCGCATGAAGCGGCCGGATTCATCGGCGCGGTCTTCCCAGCCGAAGACGCAGGCGGTGATGATGCCGTCGAAGCCGACAGCGGCGAGCGAGGAGAAGAACACATCCCAGTTGATCTCGCCCTGGTACATATCCATGTGCTGATGGATCGTCACCTTGGCGCCCGGCGGGTTGATGATGTAGCGCAGCCCTGACGACGCCTTGTGATTATAGGTATCGGCCACATGCACATGGGCGATCAGCGGGCCGGCATCGCGGATCATCCGCGCCATGTCGTCACCGAAATAGAAAGTATGCGGCGCGCAATAGAGGAACTTGACGTTCTTCGAGCCGATGGTCTTCAGCATGTCGATCGCCGGATGCAGCGTTTCGCACCAGTCTTCCGGATGCGGCTCCATGTTGAGCGTGACACCCTCGCGCTCGAACACCGGAACGAGTTCTTCCATCGAGCGCCACCAGGCTGCCTCGCTGTGCTCGTGGGTGTGCATGCCGCCGCAGCAGTTGGAGCGGTGGCTGCGATCCGGTGACGGGCCGCGGCCGAATTCCGAGTTCATCGTATCGCAGCCCATTTCGGCCGCGATTTCGATCGCTTCCTTCCAGTAGCGCACCGCCGCCTGCCGCTCATCCTCATGCGGGCTCGCCCAACGATACATCGGCAGCAGCGAGGCGAGCTGGACGCCATGATCCTTCAGCGCAGCCTTGAATTCCGCGATGCGTTCCTTGTGTGCCCGCGGGCGCACCCACCAGGGCAGAAAATCGTCACGCGGCGAAAGCTCGATATGCTCATAGCCGAGCTCCGCCGCCTTGCGGCAGAGGTCGTTGAGGTTGAGGTGACGGTGCATATGCGGGTCGAGTGCGATCTTCATCTGGTTCCTCCGTCATCCCCAGCCATCGCCGGCGGACGCTCCTTGATCTCGTTTCATGCTTCCGGTGCTCCTCCCGGATTGCCGCCACGATACTGCCGCGGCGCCTCGATATTCCAATGCTTCGATGATCAAATTTGATCATTGACCGTGCGAAGCGCGGATGCTCTGCTGTGTCAGCTTTGGGAGTTAATAAGCCTGTGACGAAGGTGACTTTGAAGGATGTGGCCCGGGAAGCCGGCGTCGGCACCGCGACGGTGGAGCGCGTCCTCAATAATCGCGGCGGCGTTCGGCCGGAGACGGTGGAGAAGGTGTTTCTAGCGGCAAGACGGCTTGAATACCGGCAAAGCCTGCCGGTCGCCCATCGCGGCCTGATCCGGATCGAGGTGATCCTGGTTCGCCCGGAGACCAGCTTCTATTCGCGCCTGAACCGGGCGTTCGAGCGCATCGCCGCCTCGCTCGACGACAGCATCGTCGTTCACCGCACCTTCGTGCGCGAGAACGAGCCGGCGCAATTTGCCCGCTATATCGCCAACCCGACGGCCCGCCGGTCGGCGCTGATCGTGGTCGCGCCCGACCATGCCGATGTCGTCACCAGCGTGCGGAAGGCGGCCGGTCTCGGCATTCCCGTCGTCCAGATCATGACCCGTCCGGCCCCCGAACTGCCCTATGTCGGTATCGACAATTACGCCGCCGGCCGCACCGCCGCCCATTACATGTCGGGCATGCTGGCGCAGCGCCCCGGCTCCTTCGTCGCTCTCTGCCATAGCGGCGCCTATGAGAACCATAAGGAGCGGATCCGTGGCTTCTCCGCCTATCTCTCGGACCATGCTTCAAACGAGCATCGTTTCATCGAAGTCATGTTCGATCTCGACGACGAGCACAATGCCATCGAACTGCTGCAAGCGGCGTTGAGGCGGGAGCCCGGCATCATCGGCGTCTATAGCGCCGGCGGCGACAACAAGGGCGTTGCCAGGGTGCTCGCGGCCAACAAGGCCGGGCGGCCCTTCTGGGTCGGCCACGAATTGACCGGGCAGACGCAGGACTATCTCCGCCGTGGTATCATGTCGATCGTGCTCGATCAGGCGCCGGAGGTCCAGGCGAGGCGTTCGATAGACCTTGCCCTGAACAGGCTTGGTCTCATCGAGGTGGAAGTCAGCGCCGAGCCAGTGCGCTTCCTGACGATCACGCGGGAAAATCTTTGAGGTGGATGTAATCGGCGTTTTGGGGCGCCGGCGCGCCCCTATTGCAACTGAGGCTTCTTGAGAAAGCTGTTGCGGTCGGCGGACTTGATGCGCAGCCAGGCTTCCCGGCCGTTCCTGAGGACCCGCATGGGGATCTCGGCGCCGGCGGGACCGCTGCTCCATAGCTTGCGGTAGAAATCGGCCAGGCCGTCGACCTCCTCGTCGCGGATCTCCGAGATGATATCGCCCTGCCGCAGGCCCGCCTGGGCGGCCGGACCGCCTTCGGCCACGCTCATCACCACCACGCCGCCATTGCTCTCGGCGGAGAAGGCACCGAGCCAGGGCCGCGGCGGCTTGTTGACCTGGCCCCGGTTCAACAGATCGTCGAGGATCGGCGGTAAAAGGTCGATCGGCACGACCATGTTGATATCGGCGACCTCGTCGCCCTGGCTCATCTGCAGGCGAAGCGAACCGATGCCGAGAAGTTTGCCGTCCGAACCGATCAATGCGGCACCGCCCCACGAGGGATGGGCCGGTGCCGTGAAAATCGCCTCGTCCAGCAGATATTCCCAGTAGCCGGCAAATTCCTGCCGGGCGACGATGTTTGCCTGGACGAATTCTCCGATCCCATCGGCGAGCACGACAGAATCGCCGGGCTTGGCCGTGGCCGCGTCGCCGAGATCCACCGCCGGCGCATTCAGCGGGCCAAGCGCCTGCACCAGGCCGAAGCCGCTCTCCTGATCGTAGGCAAGCGCATGCGCGGGAACGACGCGCCCGTCATGGGTCGTGAGCCATACTTCTTCAGCCTCGGTGATGAGATAACCGATGGTCAGCACCAGCCCGTTGTCGCGAATGACCACGCCGCTGCCCTCCCGGACAGTGCCCAGCGTCTGCGCTGTGAAGGCATCTTCCGGAATGGAGGAACGGACGGCCACGACTGACCGCAGAATCGGATCGATATTCATGCTTTTATCCCGATGGGCGCCGGAGCATTCTTCCTTGAATAGGTAAGAGAATGAACGGCGGGTGCAAGGCCGTATCGGACGGAATTTCGGCAGGCCAACGCTGATGCCTGCACCAATCAAGGTTTCACTGAGCGCCGAGACTATCTCGCATGGCCCCGGGCGGTTGAGCGCGACCATATTGCCGCGGCGAGCATCCCATCACTCTCTTGAAAGCAGTGCTGAATGCGCTTTCGGATTCATAGCCGAGCGACAGGGCGACACCGGCGATTGCTTCAGCCGAGTTCGTCAATCGGTCACCTGCGAGAAGCATGCGCCAGCGCGTCAAATAATCCATCGGGGCAAGCCCGACCTTTTCCTTGAAGTGAAGAGCAAAACTCGACCGGGACATCGAGGCCCGTTCAGCCAGCGACTGCAAGGTCCACTTGCGGGCCGGATCGGCGTGCACCGCACGGATAGCCGCACCGATCCGCCGGTCGGCAAGCGCGAAAAGCCAGCCGACGCCGCGCGCATTCGGCGATGCGATATGGAGGCGCAATACCTGCATGAGCATGACATGAGCAAAATGCTCCGCCATCAGAAAGCCACCCGGCTGCTGGTCACGCAATTCGCGCGTCATCCGATCGAGACACCAGCGCAGCACGGCGGCGTGATCGGAATCCTTCTTCACATGGACGATCGGCGGCAGGATTCCGAGAAGGATGTCCGAATTTCCCCCCGAAAAGGAAAAACGGCTGCCGATCAGGAAGAAATCGCCGCCGCCGCCGCAAGTCGCAATCCCATCGCGGGCGATCGAATAGATCGCGTCGGACGGGATCGCTTCGAGAGTCGGATCGCTGGCGAGACGAAAGGCTCGGCGGCTCGTCAGCAGAAAGCAGTCGCTTTCCTCGAGGCGGACAGCTTCGGGGACGCCATCGACGCTCAGCCAGCACGCGCCTGACATCACCGCGTTGAACTTGATGCCATCAGGGGGCGGAAAATCGATCGCCCACGCACCGCCAGCGTCAAGCCCAGCGGAAACATAGCTGCGCGGTTTGAGCAGTGCGAGAACATCGGATAATGGGTCCATAAGAAATCCGGACGATGGCGAAGAGATGACGGACTTTAGCGCATAGATCGTCTGGAGGCCACGCCTTATTCTCGCGGTCGTCGTGCCGAGCGACGGCAACACGGAACAAGGGTAGTTATCATGAATGACAAACAAGTCCCCATCGGCTCCGGATTTGGAGCCTACACGACTGCCGACGAGGTTCTGGCCGGTCTCGATCTTTCCGGCAAGCGCGCCATCGTCACCGGTGGCCATTCCGGCCTCGGGCTCGAGACCACACGGGCTCTGGCGGGCGCGGGCGCTAAGGTGATCATCGGCGCAAGGAGCATCGAGGCGGCGCGCAGCGCGGTCGCCGGCATCGATGGCGTAGAGATTGATCGGATCGACCTTTCCGACCTCGAAAGCGTTCGCGTCTTTGCCGAGCAGTTCGTCGCGTCTGGCCGCAGCATCGATATGGTGATCAACAGCGCCGGCATCATGGCCTGCCCGGAAACGCGCGTCGGCGACGGATGGGAGGCACAATTCGCGACCAACCATCTCGGCCATTTTGCCTTGGTCAATCGCCTTTGGCCGGCAATCTCGCGCGGCGCTCGCATCGTTTCGGTTTCCTCCGGGGGCCATCGCAACTCCGCCATACGATGGGAGGATATGCAATTCGAGACCGGTTACGACAAATGGCGGGCCTACGGCCAGTCGAAGACTGCCAACGCACTTTTCGCCGTGCATCTGGACAGGCTCGGGCGCGACAGCGGCATCCGCGCCTTCTCGCTGCACCCGGGCAAGATTTTTACCCCCTTGCAGCGCCATCTCGCAAAGGAGGAAATGGTCAGTGCCGGCTGGATCGATGCGGACGGCAATCCGATGGATCCGACGTTCAAGACGCCATCCCAGGGGGCCGCCACGCAGGTCTGGGCGGCGACCTCGCCGCAACTCGACGGTATGGGAGGCCTCTATTGCGAGGACTGCGATATCGCCATCCGCGCAACGGATGGAGAACCCGGCGGTGTCAGCGACCATGCAGCCGATCCAAAGGAGGCAGCGCGCCTATGGATCCTGTCGGCAAGGTTGACCGGCATTGACGCTTTCGCGGCGGCCCGAAGCCATAGCTCGCGGCAAACCCTCGTCAATGCGTGCTGAGACGCTGCCGATTGTCTTGCCGTCCTCGTGGCTCACCCGGGCCTGCTCGGGTGAAAGCCCGATCAACTCGATCCGCAGCGCCTCGCCGGGGCGGATGTTGCCGGAAAAGAGATCCCGCGGTGGATGACGGCTGACGTGCCAGATTGTATTTGCGCAAATAGCAGTCAAATCCGGCGACAATCCGTCATTAAAACGTATCAAGGAGTGCGCAAAAGCTGCGCCATACCGGCCAGCGTCGCTTCCCCAACTTGGCGCGCGACATTTTTCGTGACAGCGGCATTGTGCAACAATATACCGTCAATCTCATCAGGAATCAGACTGACACGGATCACGACATGAAAGACTGGCATCCCGATCTCAGCCGCAGCAGCAGTCCTCGTTATATGGCGATCGCCGACGTGATCGAAATGGATTTGCGCAGCGGGCATCTGGTGGTTGGGGACCGGCTGCCGCCGCAACGTGAACTCGCCAAGCGGCTGAATGTCGATTTCACGACGGTAGCCAGAGGTTATGTCGAGGCGCAGAAGCGCGGGCTGGTGGATTCGCATGTCGGCCGCGGCACCTTCGTCACCGGTGGCGCCGACAAGGAGCGCCAGGGTTTTGCGCCCGACGCCGCGCCCGATCCCCGCCGCGCCTCCGTCGTCGATTTCTCGATGAACATGCCGCCGGAGCCGGATGACCCGGAACTGATTGCCCGCATGCGCGAGGGCATGTCGGCAGTAGTGGCGAGCCTCATTCCGCTGCTGCGCTATCAGGGTTTCGGCGGCTCCAGCATGGACAAGGAGGCTGCAGCCTCCTGGCTCAGCCGTCGCGGGCTGGTGCCGTCGCAGGAGCGGATCTTCGTCACGCCAGGCGCCCATCCGGCCCTGCTGGCGATTTTTGGTCTGCTGGCAAAACCCGGCGAAACCGTGCTTTCGGAAGTCATCACCTATCCCGGCATGCGCTCGATCGCCGCCCAGCTGCGGCTCAATCTGACCGGCCTGCCGATGGACGAGGACGGTATCCTGCCCGACGCCTTTGCCGAGGCCTGCGAGAGATTGAAGCCGAAGGCGCTTTATCTCAATCCGACGCTGCAGAACCCGACGACGCTGACCATCCCGGTCAGGCGGCGCGAGGAAATCTGCGCCGTTGCCCGCAAATATCACGTGCCGATTGTCGAAGACGATGCCTACGGCTTCATTCCGCAGCAAGGTCCGGCGCCGCTCGCGGCAACAGCGCCTGATCTGACCTGGCATATTGGCGGACTGGCAAAATGCATCGGTGCGGGCCTGCGCCTTGCCTATGTCGTGGCGCCCGACAGCAAGGCCGTATGGCCCTTCGTCAGCGCGATGCGCGCCAACAACGTCATGGCCTCGCCGCTGACCGTGGCGCTCGCCACCCGCTGGATCGAGGATGGCACCGCCGATACGATCCTGCGCTTCATCCGTGCCGAGGCCGCCGCCCGCCAGCAGATGGTCGCCACCATCCTGCCTGCCGGCAGCTACCGCGCCGATCCGATCAGTTTCAACATCTGGCTGCCGCTTTCCAACGGCTGGACCCGCTCCACCTTCGGCAGCCATACCCGCTCCTCCGGCATCGGCGTCGTCGCAAGCGATGCCTTCACGGTGGAGGGCACGGCGCCCGAGGCGGTGCGCGTCTGCCTCGGCGGACCGATCACCCGGGAGAAGTTGCAGGGCGCGCTGGAATTCATGGCCCATGCGCTGGAAGGCCCGCCCGAGATGGCGGCCTCGTTCTTCTGACGTTCAAGCGTTGCGGCTGAACCTACCGGGCGCATCCGAAAGCCGGAAGGGTCACCCATCAAATCCGCCGCGACTCGAACCGTTCGGGATGGCCGAATGCGGCCGCCGCATTCGGTGCGCTCCCGTTATGGCGCCGCTTTGATCTCCATTTTCATGTTTGCCGTTGATCAGCCCCGGCCAGCCGGCAGGAAACCTGCGGCATTCTGACGAGTTGACTGGTAATGCATTTGCAATGTAACTATATTGAATGCATTCAATGTGCGGAATTGATGGAATCAATGTTCCGCGCCAGATAGGACGAGGTCATCATGGACACCGAATATCCGCCACTTCCTCCGATACAGACCGGCATCAGGGGACGCTGCCCGCGTTGCGGCGAGGGGCATATGTTCAACGGCTTTCTGACGCTGCAGCCGCAATGCGAGGTCTGCGGCCTCGATTATTCCTTTGCCGATCCGGCTGACGGCCCGGCCTTCTTCGTCATCTGCTTCGCCTGCATTCCGAGCGTGCTGCTTGGCGTCTGGCTGGAGGTGGCCTTTTCGGCGCCGATCTGGGTGCAGCTTCTGGTCACCGGCCCCTTCATGCTCGCCACCTGCATTCCGCCGCTGCGGCCACTGAAGGGCTGGCTGGTCGCCAGCCAGTATTTCTACAAGGCGGAGGAGGGCAAGCTCGCCTGAGACTTGTTCAGCGTCGCGCGCAGCCGCGGCGTTGCGAAATCGAGCAGCGCCCGCAATTTCAGCGGCACCAGCCCCTGCGCGGGATAGACGAGATGCACCGGCGCCGGCGGCGGTTCGAAATCCTGGAGCAGCGGCACCAGCAGCCCGGCCATTTCGGCGCGTGCGGCCTGGTAGGAGAGCACGCGGGTGATGCCGAGACCGGCGACGGCCGCATCGACCGCGGCTTCGGCGGTGTTGACGGCAAGCCGCGAATGGATCGGCACGGTGAGATCGCGTTTCCCTTCAGTGAAGGTCCAGCTCAGCGCCGAGGCCATGCCCTCGAAGGTGACGCAGTCATGCGAGACGAGATCGCCTGGATGCCGGGGCAGGGCGTGCCGCAAGAGATAATCGGGGCTGGCATAGACCGTGCGGCGGATCGCGCCGAGCCTTGTGGCGATCAGGTTGCTGTCCGGCAGGTTGCCGATCCGGAGCGCCACGTCGATATGATCCTCGACGAGGTTCGACAGCCTGTCGCCGAGCATCAGCTGCAGATTGATATCGGGATAGGCTTTCAGGAAATCCACCACGACGGGCAGGACATGCAGTCGCCCGAAGACGATCGGCGCGGTCATCGTCAACTCGCCTTTCGGCGCACTGTATTCGCCGGCAGCAGTCCGTTCCGCTTCTTCCACCCGGTCGAGAATTTCCCGCGCCGCCTCGACATAGGAGCGGCCCGCTTCTGTCAGCGTGATCTTCCGGTTGCTTCTCTGCAGTAGCTGGGCGTTGAGATGGGCTTCCAGGTCCGAAACCTTGCGACTGACGGTTGCGAGCGGGGATCGCAGATGCCGTGAGGCGGCCGACAGGCTGCCCTGTTCGACAACGGCGAGAAGCACGGTCATGGCGTCGAGGCGGTCCATCCTATCCTTCCATGAATTGGGAGTATGCCTTCCAGATTAGCATTCTACTGTAGTCAGATGGAAGGCAGTAAATTGGCCGCAGATGGTTTCGAAACGGCCATCGCAATCGCGTCCCGTCGATCAGGAAGACCAAAGGAACCATCATGAAACTCTACCATCACCCGCTTTCCGGCCATTCGCACCGGGTCCATTTGTTCCTGTCGCTGCTTGGCGTACCCTATGAACTGGTCGAGGTCGACATGGCGGCGGGCGCCCACAAGGCGCCGGGCTTCCTGAAGCTCAATCCCTTTGGCCAGGTGCCGGTCCTTGACGACAATGGCACGGTCATTGCCGATTCCTCTGCCATTCTCGTCTATCTCGCACGCAAATACGGCCGCACTGACTGGCTGCCGGAAGAGGCGGTGGCCGCGGCGCGGATACAGAAATGGCTCTCGGTTGCGGCAGGCGAGATCGCCTACGGGCCATGTGCTGCACGCCTGGTCACCGTCTTCGGCGCCGACTTCCGCACCGACGAGGTGATCGCCCGGGCGCATCGCATTCTGGCGCTGATCGAGGCGGAACTCGACGGCCGCAATTTCCTGCTCGGCGGCAATCCCGTGATCGCGGACATCGCGCTCTACAGCTACATTGCCAATGCGCCGGAGGGCAATGTCGATATCTCGGCCTATCCAAACGTCCGTGCCTGGCTTGCGCGCATCGAGGCGCTGCCGGGCTTCGTCGGCTTTCGCAAGACCAAGATCGGCCTTGCCGCATAAGATCCTCCGGGGCGGATCACCGTCCCGGTTTCCCGAACCATGCCCGCAAGGAGACCCGTGATGCTGGAGCAGACAAGACAGGACGCGCCGTCACCCTGGCATGAAGGTGAACTCGCCATGCAGCGCAGCGTCGGCGTCGTCGAGCGCATGGACGGGCCGGGACGCAATTTCCTCCGCAAGGCCATGCCGGAGCAGCACCGCGCCTTCTTTCCGATGCTGCCCTTTATCGTGCTCGGCGCGGTCGATGCCAAGGGCGAGGTCTGGGCGACGGTGCGGGCCGGCCACCCGGGTTTCTTGGTCTCGCCGGAGCCGGAGATCCTTGATGTCAGCCTGGCGCGCGACCCGGCCGATCCTGCCGACGCCGGCATGGAGGATGGCGATGCGATCGCGATGCTCGGCATCCAGCTCGAGACCCGGCGGCGCAATCGGCTGAACGGTGTGATCCGCAGGGCGGATGCCGGAACTTTCCACGTGCGCGTCGGCCAGAGTTTCGGCAATTGCCCGCAATATATCCAGCCTCGCTCTTCCGCCTTTGTCCGCGATCCCGATCTGGCCACAGCGATACCGCCGCTTCATTCCGGCGAGCTCGACGATCGGGCGCGGCGGATGGTCGAGGGAGCCGATACGTTCTTTGTCGCCTCCTATGTCGATCGCAACAATGGTGAACGGCAGGTGGACGTGTCGCATCGCGGCGGCTACGCCGGCTTTATCGATGTCGGCGCCGATGGCGTGCTGACCATTCCCGATTTTCCCGGCAATCGGTTCTTCAACACGCTCGGCAATTTCCTCGTCAATCCGAAGGCGGGGTTGGCCTTCGTCGATTTCGCAACCGGCGACATGCTGCAGATGACGGGAAGAGCCGAGGTGCTGCTGGAGTCCCCTGAGATTACCGCCTTTCCACGGGCGGAACGGCTGTGGCGTTTCACCCCCGAAGCGGTCGTGTTCCGCCCGGATGCCCTGCCGCTGCGCTGGAGCCTGCCTCGCGACCTATGAGGGGAAACACCGTTTCGCCCCACCTTGCCAATCATTGTACCGATCGGTACAATGAAACCATTCAGTACCGGAGAGCTCCTTGTCCAGGAGAACCCCTTGTCCAGGAGAACCTATGTCCAGCCTCGTCCCGCCCTTCACCCTTGAGACCGCCACCCAGAAAGTCCGTCTCGCCGAGGACGGCTGGAACAGCCGTGATCCCGAGCGCGTCTCGCTTGTCTACACGCCGGACAGCCGCTGGCGGAACCGCGCCGAGTTCATCACCGGCCGCGCCGAGATCGTCGCCTTCCTCACCCGCAAATGGGCAAAGGAGCTGGATTACCGGCTGATCAAGGAGATATGGGCCTTCACCGATCATCGCATCGCCGTGCGCTTTGCCTATGAATGGCATGACGACAGCGGCAACTGGTTCCGCTCCTATGGCAACGAGAACTGGGAGTTCGACGCCGCCGGCCTGATGCAGCGCCGCTTCGCCTGCATCAACGATCTGCCGATCCGGGAATCGGAACGCAAATATCATTGGCCGCTCGGCCGACGGCCGGACGACCATCCGGGCCTGAGCGAACTCGGTCTCTAGAGCGAACCAGGAAAGCCCGCCGGTGAAGACCCTCTACGAACGCGCCGACATCGTACCGCTGCTCGCCGAAATCTTCCGCGAGCTCGGCTATGAGGGCACGTCGCTCAGCCGCATCACCGAACGCACCGGCATCGGCAAGGGAAGCCTTTATCACTTCTTTCCCGGCGGCAAGGAGGAGATGGCGGGCGCCGTGCTCACCGAGGTCGATGCCTGGTTCGAACATGCGATCTATCGGCCGCTGAGAGAGGACGACGCCCATCAGGCGATCGCGGCGATGTGGGCGAATGTGAACGATTATTTCCGCTCCGGCCGCCGCATCTGCCTCGTCGGCGCCTTTGCGCTTGATGAGACCCGGGAACGGTTTTCAGCAGCGATCGGCAACTATTTCATCCGCTGGGTCGGCGCCTTGCGCTCGGCGCTGATGCGGGCAGGCTGTCCGGAGGAGGAGGCGTTGGCGCTCGCCGAGGAGGCCGTCGCGGGCATTCAAGGCGCGCTGGTGCTGTCGCGCGCGCTTGATGATACAGCAGTTTTCACCCGATCGCTGGAAACGCTGGCGAAACGGCTTGATGCTGTGCTGTGATGAGTCAGGCCATCGGGACGTTATGGCAACTGTGAAAATTCGCCCGGCCACGATTGACTGGCCGGGGCATTGATCGGGCGCGGGTGGCGCTCGAGCTTACATCGGTATCGCTTTGCGTATATCAGCGTTGTTGTTGAGGCTGTTGGGCCGGGCGCGTATTTTCCCGTTCAGGGCGAATCTGGCGCCATTCGTTTTCCATCTGGTCGACAACGTGCTGGGGAATGGTGGTCGGGGCATTGGCGGGCATCTGCATCGGAAGTCTCCTCTTTTCGTGGTAAGGCTTCAGGGCAAGAAGATGCATTGCACAAGACAAAAGGTGTGTAAATCAGTGGCTTAAACACTTTAAACGATTAAATAGATTTTAATCGATTAAGACGGTTTTAACCATGAAATTTATGGGAAGCGCGGAATGGTTGTCCACATGGATCGAGCCTTCTTTTTCGATACTGTGCGGCGCGAACTCTTCAAGGGAGAGCTGACGCAGCCTCAGGTAGTGGGCATCACGGCGATTCTCGACGCCTGGGAAAGGCGGTTTGCCGATGCCGACTGGCGCTGGCTTGCCTATATCCTCGCAACCGCTTACCACGAGACCGCCTACACGATGCAGCCGGTCCGGGAGACGCTGGCCGAAAGCGATGGGCGCGCAGTCGAAATCCTGGAGACGGCCTTTGCCGCCGGCCGGCTTTCCTGGGTAAAGACGCCCTATTGGCGGCCGGATGAGGGTGGCCGCAGCTGGCTCGGTCGCGGCCTGGTGCAACTCACCCATAAGCGGAATTATCAGGCGATGAGCGTGCTGACCGGTATCGACCTCGTTGCCGATCCCGACCGCGCGATGGAGATGGACGCGGCAGTGACGATCCTGATCGAAGGCATGCTGCAGGGCAGTTTTACCGGCCACAAGCTTGCCGATCACCTGAACGCGACGACCGCTGACTGGGTGAATGCGCGCCGCATCGTCAATGGTACCGACCGGGCGGAAAAGCTCGCAGCCTATGCCATGGCCTTCGATGCGGCGATACGTCCCGATGCTGCGCATGGCATGCGCGCGCGGTTGAAGGCCTGGGGCGCGCGTGTTATCGCCCGGCTGAGATCTGGAGCGCCGCGCGTCTGATAGGATGCGCCAAGGTCGCTGCATCATTTTGACAAATCTGACAGGAGCTTGCGCGTGATCCGCCATATCGTCTTCTTCACCGTGCAGGAGGAACATCTGCAGGAGGTGAGGGCCGGGCTTTCCATACTGACCGGCATTCCGCATGCGCGGCTTTTGGAAATCGGCACCAATGTGAAGACCGATCAGCTGGGCACCGAGATCGATCTCGTGGTCTACGGCGAATTCGACGACGAGGCGGCCCTTGCCGCCTACAAGGCCCATCCCGATTATCAGCTCTCGATCGATCGCGTGCGGCCGCTCCGGGAAAAGCGCATTGCCGCCGACTACGACAGCCGCACGGCGGTGACGCGGCCGCTCTGATTTCCCCAGGCAGCCGGCGGCCGAGCCACATTTCGTTGAAATTTCAAGTGGATGAGAAGCCATCCGGATTCGCATCGCCCTGAATCTGAATCAACTTCTGAGCCACCGGATTCAATTTTCGAAAAGGCGACGGCAACCGATTCAAAAGATTCGCCAAAAGCGGCGGCCGGTTCATCGCCAGATCGCTGCAGCGGTCGCGTTGGGTGGACGCAAAGGTGCTCTCGTCCCGATGTCGATGATAATCAAGACAGATTAAGAATGGCTGATTTTACGGGCTGGGCTCTCACGGAGCGACCGGACTTGGCTGCGATGCGTGGGCGCCGCGCACCAGCCCCATCAGCATCAATATGAAGGCCAGTGACAATGCCGCGAGAGCGGCGCAGGCAAAAAGGGCCGGGCCGGTGCCGGCGCGGTCGAGGATGGCGGTGAAGACGACGGGGGCGATGGCATTGGCGAGGTTTTGCGGCAGCGACAGCCGGGCCGATTGCAGGCCATATTCGCCCGGCGAGAACAGCGCCAGCGGTAGAAGCGCGCGGGCGACGGTCATGACGCCGGCGCCGAAGCCGTAGAGCAGCACGAAGGTGATGAGCAGCGGCGCCGACGGACTGGCGACCAGCATCGTCAGGAAACTGATCAGCATCAGCCCGATGCCCATGACAGCGCTGAGCATGGGATTGCCGCGCCGGCCGAGCAGCATGTCGAGGAAACGCGCCGAGATGCCGAGAACGCCGCGCGCTGAGCCGAGTTGTAGCGCGAAGGCCGGTGAGGCGCCGGACTGGCGGAAGATTTCGAGCAGCGATGGCGAGATGCCGAAGGTGATGAAGGTCGTGATCGTCGTCGCCGCGGCAATCAGCAGGAAGGCCTTGCGCCGCGCCGCCCTGGTGAGCGGCACCGGAGCGATTTCGGCCGTGCTGCCTTCGGCCTGCGCTACGATCGGTTTCGGCAGGGCGAAAAGATGCAGCGGCAGGCAGACGAAGAATTGCAGCGCCGCGCAGACGAGAAAGGTGAGCCGCCAGCCGACCGCCTCGTTGAGCAGGCTGAGGATCGGCCAGAAGATGGCGCTCGATAGTCCGGTGAACAGCATCAGGATGGCGATGACGCGTTTGCCGTTTACCCCTTCGCGCTCGACGACGGCGGTATAGGCCGGCGCCGACAGGCCGAACGCGCCGCCGATGCCGATGACGACCCAGGCGCTGGCGTAGAGCACGATGCCGTTTGCGGCGGCAAGCAGCAGCAGGCCAAGCGCAAAGGTCAGCGAGGCGGCCGAAAGCACGCGGGCGGCGCCGTAGCGCCCGAGCCAGCGGCCGGTCACGGGGCCGGCAATGGCGCTGACCATCATCATGATCGTCAGGCCGGCAAACGCCACCTCGTTCGGCAGGCCGAGAGCAGGCGCCACGACGCGGCCCATGACACCCAGCATGTCGAATGTTGTGCCCCAGCCGATCAGCTGGGTAACGGCAAGCACGGTGACCGTCTGCGCCGAGCGGAAGCGGGAGGATTTGGGCATTGGTGCTGAGCGGCCTGAAATGGGGAGCAGCAAGGACATAACAGTTTCAACCAGTCGGCGAAAGCGGCGATCGGCATTCCGTCGCGCCATCTGCGCCTTTCCCCGATCGGGCGAAAAGATGGAATGATGAGATGAATGACACGAAACATCGGTACAATTTCAGGACGACCCGTTGCGGGCTGAAGCGCGCGGACATCGGCCGGTCTATACGGCTGCGGTCGGCCGGAATCGGAACGGCGTGGCCGATTCGCAGACAATGGCCGTGGGGTGGGGCCTGCCGGCTCCACGCCTTTGCGGGAGGTGATGAAGAATGCGTGGATACCAAGGCCGGAGGGCATCATTTTCAAGCGCCGGGCAAGGCCGTCGGAGCTTGCCGCGGCGGTGGTTTCCAGGCGCTGAAACCGGCTGTCCCGAACAGTCGAGTACAGTTCTAAACGCCCTGCATTACAGCGCATTCATTTGCCATTCAGGTCGCGTGAGTACATATTCGGGACAAGTTGGCATTACCTTGAAAGCATAACACATGGCCTTTCCTCTGAGCGTCGCAGCATTGGCCGCCGGACTGGTGGTATCGGCGCCCTCATCGGACGCCACGAGCACCCTTGTCCTGCGCGTGGCAGGCGATTGCAGCGCCGCCGCAGCCCAGGTCGTCGAGCAGACGGGCGGCCAGCTCCTGTCCGTGCAACCGGTGGGCGATACCTGCATCATCACCGTTCTTGTGCAGGGCAATGGGCAGCGTCCACGCAAAGTGACGGTAAAGGTTCCGATGTAAGCGGAATCGGCTTATTCAGGACATTGATGATTTCAAGCGGACGAAGGCGGACCGATGCGCATCCTGGTAGTCGAAGACGACGTTAATCTGAACCGGCAGCTGGCCGACACGCTGAAGGAGGCGGGCTATGTCGTCGACCAGGCGTTCGACGGCGAGGAGGGCCATTTCCTCGGCGACACCGAACCCTATGACGCCATCATCCTTGATATCGGCCTGCCGGAGATGGACGGGGTCACCGTTCTGGAAAAATGGCGCGGCGCCGGCCGCGGCGTGCCGGTGCTGATCCTGACGGCGCGCGACCGCTGGAGCGACAAGGTCGCCGGCATCGACGCCGGCGCCGACGACTACGTCACCAAGCCCTTCCATGTCGAGGAAGTGCTGGCCCGCATTCGGGCGCTGATCCGGCGTGCGGCCGGGCATTCCTCATCCGAGATCATCTGCGGCCCGGTGCGGCTCGATACCAAATCCTCGAAGGCGACGGTCAACGGCACGACGCTGAAGCTGACCTCGCACGAATATCGCCTGCTCGCCTATCTCATGCATCACATGGGCGAGGTCGTCTCGCGCACCGAGCTGGTCGAGCACATGTACGACCAGGATTTCGACCGCGATTCCAACACGATCGAAGTCTTCGTCGGCCGCCTGCGCAAGAAAATGGGCGTCGACCTGATCGAAACGGTGCGCGGTCTCGGCTACCGCATCCAAGCGCCGAAACATGCGAATTAAGTCGCTCACCGCACGTGTGTTGCTGCTGACCACGGTCTGGTCGACGGTGGCGCTCGTCGTGATCGGCCTGTTGATCTCCACCCTTTACCGCAAGAGCGCCGAACGCGGTTTTCAGGATCTGTTGCGGGCGCAGCTTTATAACGTCATCAATTCGGTGACGATTGGCGATCAGGGCGCGCTCAGCGGCAGCCCGCAGCTCGGCGATTTGCGTTTTGCCCAGCCGAAGACCGGCTGGTACTGGGTGGTGGAACCGCTTGGCACCTATACCACAGCACCGCTGGTGTCGCCGTCACTCGGCTCTGCGCTCATTCCGGTTCCCTCGGTGGTCGAAGCGCCCTTCGACAAGAATTACGAGCGCTACTACCAGGTGACGGATGCCTCCGGAAACCGCGTGCAGGTGGCCGAAACCGAAGTCGTGCTCGATACCGATGGGCGCGCCGCGCGCGTCCGCGTCACCGGCAATGTCGATGTCGTCGAGGACGACGTGCGCACCTTTTCCCATAGCCTCTATCTGGCGCTTGCCGGTTTCGGCGTCGGCAGCCTGATCGTCAACGCGCTGGCGATTCTCTACGGCCTGAAGCCGCTCGACAAGGCACGCGCCGCACTGGAGCGCATCCGTGCCGGCGAGAGCGAGCAGCTGAAAGGCGACTTCCCGCGCGAGATCCTGCCGCTCGCCAACGAGGTGAACGCGCTGATCGACAGCAACCGCCGCATCGTCGAGCGGGCCCGCATGCAGGTCGGCAATCTCGCCCATTCGCTGAAGACGCCGATCGCCGTGCTCTTGAACGAGGCGCGTGTCTTGGAAAAATCCCATGGCGAGCTGGTGCGCAGCCAGGCGGAATCGATGCAGGGGCAGGTGCAGTCCTATCTCAATCGGGCGCGCATCGCCGCGCAGCGCGAATCCGTGCTCGCCCGCACCGATGCCGAGCCGGCGCTGGAGCGGCTGGTGCGCGTTATGCGCCGGCTGAACGTCGATACCGAATTCGATCTCGTCGTCTCGCCGCCGCATCTGGCCGTCGCGATGGAGCAGCAGGATCTCGAGGAGACGGTCGGCAATCTCCTGGAGAATGCGGCGCGTTTTGCCAAAAGCAGGGTGCGGCTTTCGGCCGTCGAGGCCGGCGACGACGTCAAGGGAGCGGAGGCCAGCGCACGCCGCCACTGGGTGGAGCTCGCCGTCGAGGATGACGGGCCGGGCCTGGAGCCGGACCAGATCCGCGAGGCGCTGAAGCGCGGCCGCCGGCTCGACGAGAGCAAGCCCGGAACCGGGCTCGGGCTTTCGATCGTCACCGAGATTTCCAGCGAGTATCAGGGACGGCTCGAGCTTTCCCGCGGCGAATGGGGTGGGTTGAAGGCGAAGCTTATCCTGCCCGGCATCACAAAGGATGTTGCATGAGCAACTACTTGATGTCACAAAGATACTGGCAAATGTATAGCATGCTTTGCCTTAATGCTGACACGGGGACGCTGCACTTCGATCGGCTGAAATTGACCCCTGATCGTGGTTCGACGCAATGATTTTACGCTCGCAAGGCATGATCGTTTCCGCTCTTCTCGTCGCCGTCGCGCTGTCCGGCTGCACGACGACGAAGAGCGCTGCTTCGCGCGGCATTTTTTCAGGCAAACCCCCGGCATCGGCCACCTTCATCACCGCGCTGCAGGGCGGCATCGTCGGCCGCAGCGGGGTGAACTTGAACGATAGCGACAAGCAGCGGGCGCTCGAGGCGGAATATCGGGCGCTGGAAGGCGCCGCCGTCGGCCAACCGGTGCTGTGGACAGGCAAGGATGTCACCGGCAAGGTCGTCGCGGCCGCACCCTATCAGGTCGGTTCGCAGAACTGCCGGCAATATACCCATACGCTGACCGTCGACGGCAAGGACACCGTGGCGCGAGGCGCTGCCTGCCGCAACGAGGACGGCAGCTGGTCGCCGCTCTGAATTGCGGCTTATAGCCTCAAATCTTCGTCATTCCGGCTTTGGCAGTTGGAATGAAGGCGCGCTTCACGTATTTGGGCCGGTATGCTGTTCTGGATTCTCGTTGCCGTTTTGACGGCAGTCGTCGCCGTCATCCTGCTCTACCCCCTTCTGCGCGGAGCGAAGGCGGCGGAAAATATCCGTGCGGGCGAGGCGGCAGTCTATCGCGACCAGCTGCGTGAACTCGACCGGGATCTCAGTGGCGGGCTGATCACCCCGGAGGAGGCAGACTACGCCAGGGCGGAAATCGGCCGCCGGCTGATCGCCGTCTCTGCCGACGAACCGGTTGAGACGCCGAAACCCGCACGGCATCACCGTTTCACCGAGGCCTGCGTCCTCCTGGTTCTGCCGGTTCTCGGGCTCTGTCTTTACTTGGCGACGGGCAGGCCGGACCTGCCCTCGCAGCCGCTGGAAGCGCGGCTGGAAAACCCCGGCAACGATGTGGCGGTGCTGATCACCAAGGCCGAACGGCACCTGGCCGAGAAGCCCGATGACGGCAAGGGCTGGGACGTGCTGGCGCCGATCTATTTCCGCACGATGCGCGTCAACGATGCGCAAGTGGCCTACCGCAATGCCATCCGGCTTCTCGGCCCGAGCCCGGTCCGGCTCGACGGCCTTGCCGAGACGCTGATGGCGGTCTCCGACGGCGTGGTGACGGAGGAGGCGCGCCAGGTGCTGGAACAGTCGCTGACGCTGGAGCCTGACAATCCGCGCGCCCGCTTCTACATCGCTCTCAGCAGCGAGCAGGCGGGACGGCGCGACGAGGCGCGCCAGGCCTTCGAGGCGCTGGCGAAGCAATCGCCGCCCGATGCGCCGTGGCTGCCGCTGGTCAACCAACACATCGCCATGAATGGCGCCAATTCGGCTGCCCCGGGCGCCAATTCGGCTGCCCCGGGCGCCAATTCGGCTGCCCCGGGCGCCAATTCGGCTGCCCCGGGCAATCCCACGCAGCAGGATGTTGCAGCCGCCGAGACCATGAACGCCGGCGACCGGCAACAGATGATCCGCGGCATGGTCGAAAGCCTCGATGCCAAGCTCAGCGCGGATCCGAACAATTTCGAGGGATGGATGCGGCTCGTCCGCTCTTACGCCGTATTGAACGATAGGGATCGTGCTGCCGGCGCCCTGAAGCGCGGGCTTGCGGCCTTTCCGCCGGCCGGCGAACAGGGCAGGCAATTGCTGGCGCTTGCCCGGGAACTCGGCATAGCAACGGAAGGAATGGCGCAATGACGCGCAAGCAGAAGCGCCTGGCGGTGATCGCCGGCGGCATGGGCTTCATTGCCGCCGCCGTGCTGCTGGTGATGTTCGCCTTCAGCCAGTCGGTCGCCTATTTCTACATGCCGGCCGATCTGGCGAAGACGCCGGTGGCGCCGCAAACCCGCATCCGGCTCGGCGGCCTGGTCGGCGAGGGCAGCGTCGTGCGCGGCACCGGCTCGACCGTGGAATTTGCCGTCACCGACGCCAGCGCCAATGCCGTCAAGGTGAGATATACCGGCATC
>NZ_JBLKNU010000012.1:0-232827 GCF_047532935.1 Rhizobium sp. IY2 | reverse complement strand
CGACAATGCCGGCGACAGCGTCGCCGAGAACGCCAGCGAGGGGACCGACACGGTCCGCACGAACCTGGCAAGCTATACGCTTGGCGCCAATGTCGAGAACCTCACCTATAATGGAACGGCGGCCTTCACCGGCACCGGCAATGCATCCGCCAACACGATCACCGGCGGTAACGGGGGCAACACGCTTACCGGTGGTGCCGGCGACGATATTCTCATCGGTGGGGCGGCAGCGGACTTTTTCATCTATTCGCCGAACTGGGGCCACGATACGATCACGAATTTCGTGGCGACCGGCACAGCGCATGACACGATCAGGATCGATCACAGCGTTTTTGCAGATTGGGCGTCGCTTCTTGCCGCATCCAGTCAGTCTGGCAGCGATACAATCGTTACCGCGGATATCAACAACACCATAACGTTGAAGAATGTCGCCGTATCGAGCCTGGAGTCGACGGATTTCCAGTTTGCGTGACCTTCGCTCGGACTTCCTCGGCGGAACCTTCTGCCGAGGAGGATTGGACCGAGGTTATTGCGGCGGCGTGCCGCAACCTGGGTCCTTGGTTGAAGGCCGTCATAAGTCAGGTGCTTAAGACGCCTCGCCGAGTTGGGCGGCGCCAGTATTGGGGAGCTGTCTCAACGTTGGTGGCAGCGCCAAACGTGGTAGCGAGAGCCAAAAACAGCGCGGCCCGCGCGATGGCGGGCCGTGTATCGGCGAGGCTTTCGTTTCAACGGGTCTCATATCGTGATGCCCTGATCGGAACCGCGACTCCGGCCGTCCGTTACCCTTTGAGGAACGGAGGACATGGACATGCCCAAGAAAAAAGCCATCGTCGAGGCGGCGCTCGAGTCCGGGTACGAGCGCCAGGCACTGGGGATCATGAATACGGAGCAAGCTCTCAAGCTTGAGGATTCCGACGGTCTTGTTTTCAGTCATCCAGATAAAGAGGCCGGCGTAACGGATCATTTTGTTGATCAGGATGAGCTGCGCCGATTGGTGCGGCGGTCAACGTCGCCGCTTCCCCCATTGCAATCGCAGGCTCGTACGACGCGTTCGTCCTGAACTTCAGGCAATCATGTAGCCGCCGTCCACCGGCATCGATATCCCGTTCACCATGGCAGCCTGATCGGAGAGCAGGAAAAGAACCACCTCGGCGATGTCTGCCGGTTCGGCGAAGCGACCGACGGGGATTCGCTTCATCATTCCCGCGGCCTTCTCGGGATCGCTCCATGCTTTCACCGCCATCGGAGTCAGCGTCACCGTTGGGTGGACGCCGTTGGCGCGGATGCCGTGCGGTGCAAGCTCCTTTGCCATGACTCGCGTCAAGCCATCCAACCCGCCCTTCGACGCACAATAGGCAGCGTGGTCGGGGATGCCGACGAAGGACGCGACCGACGAGACATTGACGATGGCGCCCTTGCGGCCCGCCTTGATCAGCGAACGGGCATATTCCTGGGCCACGATCATCGGAGCACGGGTGTTGACCGCAACAAGTCGGTCGAATGCTTCGACTGTCGTATCCAGGAACGGCTGGAGCTCGGTCGTGCCGGCGCAGTTGACGAGGAAATCGGCGGGAAGGGCAGCGATGACAGCTTCCCTGGTCGCATCGGCATCGGCGAGATCGACCTGTATGGCCTGGCAGCCGGATTCCTGTTGCAGCGCTTCGACATCGGCAGCACTCCGGGTCAGCGCGACGACCTGCGCACCCCGTTCGATGAGCATCCTCACAAGTTCGCGTCCGATGCCTTTTCCGGCGCCGGTCACGATGACCGTCTTTCCTTTGAACTCCATGGATCGCCTCCCTTACAGTCTCTGGCCTGTTTCCCGATCGAAGATATGCGCACGCCGGGGATCGATATGGAAGTACATCGTCCGTCCGGGATCGACTTCGATGCGCTCGCGGATCAGGGCGTCGATCGGCATGCCTCCCGTGCGGCCGAAGATCAATGTCTCCGAACCCGTGGGCTCGAACACGGAGACCTCGACCGGAACGCCTTCATCGCCGATGGTGATATGCTCCGGCCGGATGCCGTAGGTAACGGCTCTTCCTTCATCCGCATTTGTACTTCCCATGGGAAGGGCGATACCCTGGTCGGTGACGACGACCTTCCTGCCGTCGCGAGTCGCGATGCGGCCCTGCAGGAAGTTCATCGATGGGCTGCCGATGAAGCCTGCGACGAAGAGGTTGACCGGGAAGTCGTAGAGATCGAGAGGCTTGCCGATCTGCTCGACCCTGCCGTCACGCATCACCACGATCTTATTGGCCATTGTCATGGCCTCGATCTGATCATGCGTGACGTAGACGGTGGTGGTCTTCAGCCGCTGGTGAAGCTCCTTGATCTCGACGCGCATGGTGACGCGAAGCTTGGCGTCGAGGTTCGACAACGGCTCGTCGAACAGGAAGACCTTCGGATCGCGCACGATCGCGCGGCCCATCGCCACACGCTGACGCTGTCCGCCTGACAATTGCTTCGGATAGCGGTCGAGATAACGCGTCAGGTCGAGGATCTCGGCCGCTCTGCCGACCTTCTCGTCGATCTCCGCCTTGGGGCGCTTGGCCATCTTCAGCGGAAAGCCCATGTTCTCGGCGACCGTCTTGTGCGGATAGAGCGCATAGCTCTGGAAGACCATCGCGATGTCGCGCTCCTTCGGCGGAGCGTTGGTGACGACACGGCCGCCGATCCGGATGTCGCCGCCGCTGACGGTCTCAAGACCGGCGATCATCCGCAGCAGGGTGGACTTGCCGCATCCGGATGGGCCGACCAGCACGACGAATTCACCGTCCTCGATGTCGACGCTGACGCCGTGCATGACCTGAAGTGCGCCATACCTCTTGGTGACGTCGCTCACCTGTACATTTGCCAATGTCGTTCCTCCCTAAAGCAGCAATTTAAAGTGCTGCAGCTTTGCGCGTCTGATGAGACGCGCGGCGCTGTCGTGTCTTGATGGTGTTGACGGAAATTCATCGGCTCATCCCTTCCAGACGAGATAGGCGCCGAGGACTGCCGAGATTGCTGCCGCAAACCATACCGAAAGCCCGAACGGCTCGATGAACCGCATCCAGAACAGCGAGAGCGCGACCCAGATCACAATCGAGATGAACAGCCGGTCGAACCAGTTCGTTTCGATCGGCAGAAAGCCCGGCTTGCGTTCACCATTTCCTGACGGAGATGTCATGGCTTCATCCTTTCACGGCGCCGAAGGTCAGGCCGGCAACGATGTGACGCTGGACCACCGAAAACACGATGAGCGCCGGAACCAATGTCAGCATTGAGATCGCGGCCATGATGCCCCAGGCCGTTCCCGTGGTCGTCACATATTCCGACAGGCCGGTGGTCAGCGTCCGCGCATTGAAATTGGTGAGCGTCGCCGCCAGCAGATATTCGTTCCACGCAAACACCCAGGTCAGGATCAGCGTCACCGCAAGTCCGGGCCGTGCCAGGGGGAAGACGATGTCGTAGAGGACGACCCATGGGCTGGCGCCATCCATATAGGCCGCCTCGTCCAACTCCTTCGGAATGGCTTCCACGGTCGGTCGCAGCGTCCAGATTGCGAAGGGAAGGTTGAAGGAGCAGTAGACCAGGATCATGCCGAGCCGGGAATCGGCGAGCGAGAAGTCGCCGATCCTGTAGACCTGCGTCAGCAGCAGGAAGAGCGGCAGCAGGAAGACTGCCGGCGGCGCCATGCGGTTGGTGATCGTCCAGAAGAAGATACTTTCCTTGCCGGCAAGCTCGAAACGCGTCAGGGCGTAGCAGGCAAAAAAGCCGAGCGTCGTCACGAGCAGCGCGTTGCCTGACGAGATGATCAGCGAATTGAGCATGTAGCCGCGCAAGGTCGGATTGGTCAGCACGTCCTGATAGTTCTTCCAGAAGAAGCTCCGGAGAATGACGTCGGGTGTCGAGAACAGGTCGAAGGGCTGTTTCACCGATATGACGAACAGCCAGTAAATCGGGAAAAGCGTCGCGAGGCTTATCAGCGTCCACAGGACGACCGGAAGCCAGGGGGTCTGGTTCTTCATCGCGTCAACCTCTCTTCACGCGGGGCGCAATCAAGCCGACATAGAGCAGCCAGCAGACGACGATGGTGAGGTAAAGGACGATGACGGAGATCGCCGAACCGTAGCCGTAATTCGTCTTGGGAAAGACTTCCCTGAAGATATGGACGCCGATGTAGCGCGTCGATGAACCCGGACCGCCGCCGGTCAGCATCAGCACTTCGTCGACGGTGCGCAGCGCATCCATCAGCCGGATGAACACCGTGGCGAGCAGGGCCGGGCGGATCAAAGGGAGTGTTATGTGCCAGAAGATCTGGCTCTTGCCGGCGCCGTCGATCTGCGCCTGCTCGAATGGGTCTGACGGAAGCGAGACGAGGGCGGCGATCAGCGAGAGGGTGACGAGCGGCGTCCAGTGCCAGATATCCATGATGACCGTCACGGTGAAGGCCGCGACGGCACTCTGGCCGATATTCAGATCGTAGCCGAACCAGCTTCGGAGGAGATAGGGAATGATGCCGATCGACGGCGTGGTCATCAGCTTCCAGACGGAGCCGACGATGATCGGCGCCATGATCAGCGGCAGGGTATGGATCGTGCGAAACACCCCTTTTCCGGGAAAGTCCTTGAGCAGCGCCTGGGCGAGGATGTAGCCGAGGACCAGCTCCGACACGACCGCGAAGAAGACGAATGCCAGGGTTATGCCGAGCGATGCCAGGAACTGCTGGTCGAAGACCAGCCGCCGATAGTTCTCAGCCCAGTTGAAGATCATGCCCGGATTGGCCGCGAACGGGTTCCATGAATGGAAAGAGACCCAGAGGACGTAGACGAAAGGAAAGATCCCGAACAGTCCGAGGATCACTATGGTCGGTGACAGCAACAGCCACCCGAGCTTCTGCGAATGCATCGCCTATCCCCCATTGAACGTTATGTGGACGTCCGCTCCACTTGGAGCGCAAAGATGACGGGTCGTCGGAACGACCCGTCAGTTGGGGAGGATGTTTTATTTGCGATAGCCGAGCGAGGTGAGCTCCTCTTCGGCCTTGGCCGCCATCTGGTCGAGGCCTTCATCGGGGCCGATCTTGCCGGTCAGGATGTCGTAGAAGATCGGAGCGGTCGCTTCACGTACCTGCGCATGGAAGGGGTAGGGAGGAGCGCCGGCGAAGAGCTTGCCCTCGTCCTTCAGCATTGTGTAGAAGCCACCGAGCTTGGCGTCCATCTCCTTCACCTTCGGATCGTCGAACGTCGCCGTGTTGGTGATGCGCGGTGCGGCGATGGCCCAATCGGGCTGAACTTCGTTCTGACCGATGAATTCGAGGAAGAGCAGCGACGCTTCCTTGTTCTTGGACGTGACCGGCACGCCGAAGGCGCCGCCATCGTAGTAGCCGATATAGCCCTTTCCGGCTTTCGCATCATCCAATACGCCCGGCTCGAGCGGCGGCAGAGCGAAGCCGACCTGGCCGACCACCTTCGACTGCGCCGGATCGCTGGCGATCCACGCGGCATTCTCACCATAGATCAGGCCCTGGGCGACACGGCCCGCGGCAAACGTCGTTGCGGTTTCCGTCCAGGTTGACTGGGTCGATTCCGGAGGAGCGATGTCGCGCAGGTGCAGCCAATATTTCAGCGCGGCCTTCGCCTTGTCACCGTTCATCGAGCCGCCGTGTTCGACCGTCGCCGCATAATTGTTCTTGGCGTCGATGCCCCAATTGTAGACGCCGAAGGTCGGCACGATGGACTCGAAGAATTCATACCAGGAGGCCGGATGGCCGGTATGGGCCTGAGCGGTCGTGCCCCAGAGCTCCAGACCGTTGTCCTTGCCGTATTTCGTGAAGAATTCGGCAATCTGGGTGTACTCCTCGTGGGTCGTCGCCGGCTTCAGGTCCTTGCCGGTTTCCTTCTTGAAGGCTTCCTTGATCTTCGCATCGTCGAAGAGGTCCTTGCGATAGAGATAGGTCTTCAGGAAGGCTTCCATCGGAACGCCGAAGAGATCGCCGCTCGTGTCCTTGAAGTAGTCGGCAAAGCTGGTGAAGTTCGCATCGTCGTAGGTCGGCGCTTTCAGATCCGGCTGGTCTTTCAGCGTCTTCGTGATGTCGACGAGGAAATTCCTGGCGAGATAGGAGTAGATGATGTCCTGCTCGATGTAGACCATGTCATAGATGCCGGTCTTGGCTTCCATGTCCTTGATGGCCTTGTCGTACATCTGATCCCAGGACGTCGTCTCGATGTCGACCTTGATGCCGGTCTTCTTTTCGAATTCCGGAGCAAGCACGTTCTTGATGTAGTTCGACGGCGGGGTGCTTTCGGTGACGCCGTGCAGGGTCACGCCCTTGAATTTAGCCCCGGCGTCGGACCAGAAGTCGGCCCAGGCCGGTGAAGCGGTGGCGGCGAGGCCGAGCGTCAGCGCAAGCGCGCTAGCCTTCAAAGCATAGTTCATTTCCAATCCTCCCAGAGTGCAGCGAGATCATTTCGCCGGTGCTTTGTGTAGGCCAAAAAAACCGGCGGCGCAACATTTGTTGTCTAAACATGCAAATCATGAGCCTATCCCATTGATTTCTGCAGAAACTAATTTCTGCTGAGAGGCAGGGTAAGCGCAAAAACGGCATAATATATTGCATTGCAAAGAAATTTTGCGAAGCAGCAAAAAGCTAGCCGCTGAAATTATTTGTTGCCTCACCAAACTAAATGGCATAGCACTGTCCGCGATCAAGAGCATCTCGCGGAGGAAAAGGCTATGCGTCGATTGGGTATCCATTCATTTGTATGGACAGGTGGCCAAACGCAGGAGGGGCTGGAGATGGCCCTCAACAAGACGGCCGAACACGGATATCGCACCATCGAATTTGCCTATCTGCGCCCCGAGAAATTCAACCTCGATCGACTGGCGAAGCTTGCCCAATCCCTTGACGTCGAGATTGGCGTGACGATGGGTCTGCCGCTCGACAAGGACGTATCGAGCGAGGACATGTCTGCTGTCTCCGCCGGCAAGCAGACGCTGGCCGACGCCGTTCGGGCGGTCCGCGATATCGGCGGCAACAAGCTCGGCGGGATTCTCTATTCCGCCCACACCAAATACAATCGCCAGCCGACGAGGAAAGGCTGGGACAACAGCGTCGCCGCGATCGCCGCGACCGGCGAGGTCGCCAGGCAGGCAAACGTCGACCTCGTCCTGGAGGTCGTCAACCGGTTCGAGACGAACCTGCTGAATACCACGGCGCAGGGGTTGAAGTTCATCGCCGAGACGGGATCGGAGCATGTCCGCCTCCATCTCGACACGTTCCATATGAACATCGAGGAAGCCAATCCGGCCGCGGCGATCCGTCTCGCCGGCGACAAGATCGGTTATTTCCACATCGGCGAGAGCAATCGCGGCTACCTCGGCGACGGCGTCATCAACTTCGATCTGATCTTCGACGCGCTGCTCGACATCGACTATAGGCGCGACATCGTATTCGAAAGTTTCTCGACGACGGTCGTCGACGAGGGCCTGTCGCTCGCCTGCGCGATCTGGCGCGACACCTGGGAGGATAATGATCCGCTTGCAGCACACGCGAAGCGCTACATCGAGCTGAAATATGACGAGGCGAAGCGCCGCCGCGCCACAAACGCGCGGCCCTAATTATCCTTCTGACAGCCTGTTCCAGTCGTGTAAGGGTTGGGCGACTTGAAGGGAATTGAAATATGAACGACACCGTCTCCATCGGAAGTTCGCCGCGCAGGATCCGACAGAACAATATCGTCGCCGCCTTGCAGACGATCTACGCTCACCGAAGCCTCAGCAGGGCGGATCTCGCCCGCAAGCTCGGGATGAACCGTTCATCCTCGGGAGAGATCGTCGCCGAACTGACGGAAGGCGGGTTCGTTCAGGAATCGGACGAGAGCGGCAAGCAGCGCTCGGAGCCCTCCCGTGCCGGGCGGCCGGGCATCATGCTCGAACTGGTTCCCGATGCCGCGTTCTTCGTCGGAATCGAGATCGGCGTCGAGCATATATCGGCAGCCGTCATCGATCTCTCCGCAGAAGTCCGGGCCTGTCGAAAAATGGCGTTCGATACACCGTCTTCGACGGTGGAGGAGGCGGTGGCGCAGGGTGTCGAGCTCATTGTCGGCGTGATGGCGAAGAGGATGATCGGCAGGTGCAAGGGTCTCGGCATATCGACGCCGGCCCATATCCGGCCGGATGGTTTTGTCACCCTGGCACCGATCATCGGCTGGCGAGACGTGCCGTTGAAGGAGATTGGCCGATCCGCTTTCCTGGCCGTTGTCCCGGCCGCCGTCCCGATCACGGTCGAAAACGACGCCAACGCCTTCGCGATCGGTGACAGCTATCGCCACGGCGCCGCGGGAGTGACCCTGTTCCTGCTCATGGAAACCGGCGTCGGCGGCGGCATCATGATCGATGGCAAACTGTTTCGTGGCGGCCACGGTCTGGCGGGCGAAATCGGCCACACCCTGGTGCCGGGAAGCGGCGGTCAGAAGTTTGAACAGCTGATCGGTCGCGAGGTGCTCATCAGGCAGTATCGCGAGGCTGTCGGCCGCGAGAACGCCGATCTGCAGGATTTCCTCGGCGACGTTCGTGACCGTGTCCCGGCTGCCGTCAACATCGCCGAAACCTGGTCGCGCCATCTCGCCTACGCATTGCTGCAAGCCTGTCGCCTGCTCGACCCGGACAGGATCGTGCTGGGCGGCTCCGTGGCATCCCTCTACCCGATGGTCGCTGCCCGCGTGGCGGTCCACATGTCGGAGAGCCAGAACATCCCTTTCCCCACGCCTGAGATCGTCGTCGACAGTGATGCGGAGTTCGGTTCCGCCTTCGGGGCGGCATGCATGTTGCACCAGCGCTTTCTGTCACTGGAGAGCGAGGAGTTCGGCAGCGAGGATGGTGGGCCGGTCCAATCGGCGACGAGTTGACGACAAGAACTATCGAAAGCAGGGTTGCAAATGGCTTCAATACTGTCTCCGGACGCGCTTGGTCCCACGGTTTGCGTAGGCGAGATCCTCGTGGAGATCGTCGCCACGACGGTTGGAGACGGATTTCTCGAAGCCCAGCCGCTGGTCGGTCCGTTTGCGAGCGGCGCGCCGGCGATCTTCATCTCGCAATGCGGCCGGCTCGGCGGCAAGTCGGCCATGGTCGGCGCTGTCGGCGATGACGATTTCGGCCGGGTGAATACCGATCGCCTCAAGCGCGACGGCGTCGACGTTTCGGCGATCTCGATCGATCCGGACTATCCGACGGGAAGCGCGTTTGTCCGCTACCGCAAGGATGGCTCCAGAGATTTCGTCTACAACATCGCCACATCGGCAGCCGCGCGCTTCGGCTGGTCTCAAACGGTCGGCGATCTCATCGATCGGAGCGGGCATCTTCACGTGATGGGCTCGGCTCTGTCGGTCCCCAGTGCGCGTGAGGTGATCGACAGGGCGGTCGATATCGTCAAGGCGCGCGGGGGAACGCTCTCGGTGGATCCGAACATTCGCAAGGAATTGAAGCTGGACGAGGACACCGAGCGCCGGTTTTCCAAGCTTGTTGCCATGGCTGATCTGCTTCTGCCGTCCGGAGAGGAGCTTGAACGTGCCGCAGGTGTCGAAGGCGAGGCGGAAGCAATCCGCCGCTTGTTCGAGATGGGCGTCAAGGAAATCGTGCTGAAGCGCGGCGCCGACGGCGCGACCTATTTCGGCAGGCAAGGAGACCGCATCGAGGCTCCGGCATTCGTCGTTCGTGAGGTCGATCCGACCGGCGCCGGCGACTGCTTCGGCGGAGCCTATCTCACCTGCCGGCGGCTCGGAATGTCTCAGAAGCAAGCGCTGACCTATGCCTCCGCCGCCGGCGCCCGCAATGTGACGGTGCTGGGTCCGATGGAAGGCGCCGGCACTCGGCAGGAACTCGATGCATTTATTGCTTCAACGGAAAGGCGGCCGTGATGCAGGTGCACCTCGACGAACTGGCCAGACTGAGGATCGAAGGCCGCCCGAAAGGCGTGACCTCCGTATGCTCCGCTCATCCGATCGTGCTTCGGGCAGCACTCCGGCACGGGCGGCAACAGGAAAGCACCGTCCTGATCGAGGCGACCTGTAACCAGGTCAATCACCTCGGCGGCTACACCGGAATGACGCCAAGCGACTTCGCGTCTCTCGTCATGAAGATCGCGGCCGAGGAGGCGTGCCCCGAAGAACTGATCGTTCTCGGCGGCGATCACCTCGGCCCCAATCCCTGGCGCGACCGCCCGGCGGAAGAGGCCATGGCCGAAGCGGAGAAGATGGTTGCCGCCTATGTCGAGGCCGGTTTCCGCAAGATCCACCTCGACGCCTCGATGGGCTGCAAGGGCGAGCCGGTGGCGCTCGACGACGAAACCACCGCCCATCGCGCCGCCCGGCTGGCTGTTGTCGCCGAGGCCTCGGCGAAAAAGGCCGGCGGCGCGATGCCGGTTTACGTCATCGGCACCGAAGTGCCGCCGCCGGGTGGAGCCGACCATGCCCTCACGACGATCGAGCCGACGGCTGCAGCGGCGGCGCTGAAGACGATCGATGTCCACCGCCGGGTCTTTGCCGAGGAGGGCCTAACGGAGGCGTTCGGACGCGCTATCGGGCTGGTCGTTCAGCCGGGTGTCGAGTTCGGCAATCACAATGTCATCCTTTATGACCGCAGCAAGATCGAGGCGCTGCAATCAGTGCTCACCGAGGAGCCGCAATTCGTGTTCGAGGCTCACTCGACCGATTATCAGGGCACCCGGCCGTTGGCCGCGCTGGTGGAGGACGGGTTTCCCATTCTGAAAGTCGGTCCGGAGCTGACCTTCGTCCTGCGCGAGGCGCTCTATGCGCTGGATGCGATCGCGTCCGATCTGTTGCCCGACTACGGGGAGCGCCCGCTCTATGCGGCGATGGAAACGCTGATGCTCGATCAGCCCGGCAATTGGAGCCGCCACTACCACGGAACCGATGGCGAGAAGCGGTGGCTGCGGCACTATTCGCTCTCCGACCGTATCCGCTACTACTGGGCGTCGGCTGAAGCGCAAGATGCCGTCCGGCGCCTGTGCGGGGCCCTTCGAGGTCAATCCGTACCGCTGCCATTGCTTTGGCAGCATATGCCGGCCGCGCAGCACTTCGCGGATGCGCCGCTCGATCCGGAACAGGTTTTGGTCTGGAGAGTGACAAGGAGTCTTTCGGACTATCACGCCGCCTGCGGCGTCGGAAAGAATGAGCAATCAGCATCAAGATAGGAGGAGAAATCGATGACGGAACTGAATGGGAAGATCGCAGCGGTCACGGGTGCAGCATCCGGTATTGGCCTTGCTTCGACGGAGGCGATGCTCGCCGCAGGCGCGACGGTCGTGCTGGTGGACCGCGATCAGAAGGCGCTTGAGACGGTTTGCGAACGGCTTGGCGAGCGCGCCATTCCGCTGGTGATCAACTTGCTGGATCCGGACCAGTGCGCGGGACTGCTCGAGGGCGTCCTGTCGAAGACGGGCAAACTCGACATTCTGCATGCCAATGCGGGCACTTATATCGGCGGCGACCTGATGGAAACCGACCTCGATACCATCGATCGGATGCTCAATCTCAACGTGAACGTCGTCATCAAGAACGTTCGAAATGTCATTCCTCACATGATCGAACGCGGCACTGGCGACATTGTCGTCACCAGCTCGGTCGCCGGACATTCGGCGATTCCGTGGGAACCGGTCTATTCGTCATCGAAGTGGGCGATGACGTGCTTCGTCCAGACGATGCGACGCCAGCTTTTGAAAAATGGCATTCGCGTGGGGTCGGTTTCTCCAGGGCCGGTGATCAGCGCTCTACTGGCGGATTGGCCGGAAGAAAACCTTCGTAAGGCCAAGGAGGCCGGCGCTTTGATCGAGCCCAAGGAAGTCGCCGACGCGATCATCTTCATGCTGACCCGGCCGCGCAACGTCACCATCCGCGATATCGTGGTGCTTCCAAGCGCATTCGACATCTGAAGGAGCCGAACATGAGCTACCAGGAGAAATTTCGCCTTGTCGGCGAACGCGCGGTGGTCACCGGCGGAGGGCGCGCGATCGGCCTTTGCTGCACCGAGGCGCTGGCGGAGGCGGGTGCTGCCGTCGTCGTCATCGAACGCAGCGAGGCCGACGCTGAGCAAGCGCTTGCGTTGCGCGACAAAGGCTACGACATCGAAGTCCGGGTCGGCGACGTCACCGACGCGGCCCGCATGGAAGCGATCGCGACCGAGCTTGCCGATGCAGGCCGGCCGGCGACGATCCTCGTCAACAATGCCGGCATCGGCCAGAGCGGCATCCCGGCGGAGGATCTCACCGACGCCGACTGGTTGCGCATGATGGACGTCAATCTCAACGGCGTCTTCTGGTGCTCGCGCGCCTTCGGTCGTCCCATGATTTCGCTGAAACGCGGCGCCATCGTGAACCTCGGCTCAATGTCGGGGCACATCTGCAACCGGCCTCAGCCTCAGACGGCCTATAACGTCTCCAAGGCGGCGGTCCATCACCTCACGCGCTCGTTGGCGGCCGAGTGGGCGCATCACGGCATCAGGGTCAATGCCGTCGCGCCCACCTATATCGAGACACCGATGGTGGTCGCCGTCGAAGCCAATCGCGAGCGGATTCCGCTCTGGCTCGCCGACACGCCGATGGGGAGGATGGGAACGCCGGAGGAGGTTGCAAGTGCTGTCCTCTTCCTCGCATCGGGCGCCGCCAGCCTGATGACCGGGGCGATCGTCAATGTCGATGCAGGTTTCACCTGCTGGTAATCCTTGCGGGACAGGCGCGAGGGGCGCCTCGTCCGCACTGGAAGGTCGGCAGCCGACAAATCAACCAATGTGGAAACGTTACCACATTTTCTTGACTCGCAATTCCGCTCCATTTATTCGAATGTGGAAACGTTGCCATATCTGGGAGGAGCTTCATGAAGTCCGCACGGTTGAACCGACTTTTCGGCGTGTCTGGAAATTGTTTTGACGTTGCCATCGATCACGGCATGTTCAATGAACGGACGTTCCTCGCCGGCATCGAGAACATGAAGACGGCCATCGAGGTGATCGCGCAAGCCGCACCCGACGCCATCCAGCTTCCGCCGGGAACGGCACCCATTCTGCAGGCGATCCCCGGCAAACATCGCCCGGCACTGGTGCTGCGCACCGATATCGCCAACATCTACGGCAATCCGCTGCCGTCCCAGCTGTTTTCCGAAATGATCGACAGGGCGGTGGAACAGGGCGTTGCCTTGGATGCGGCCTGCGTCGTCGTCAATCTTTTGGTGCTGCCGGACCAGCCGGAGGTCTACCGCGCCTGTGTGCGCAATGTGAACAGCCTGAAGCGCGAATGCGAGATCTACGGCATGCCGCTGATGGTCGAGCCGCTGGTTATGCAGGACAATTCCAAAGGCGCCTATATGGTCGACGGCGCGATCGACAAGATCCTGCCGCTTGTGCGCCAGGCGGCCGAACTCGGCGCCGATATCATCAAGGCCGACCCCTGCGACAATGTCGAGGAATATCACCGCGTGGTCGAGATCGCCCAGGGGCTGCCGGTGTTGGTGCGCGGCGGCGGGCGGGTTTCGGATCGGGAAATCCTGATCCGTACCAAGCAGTTGATGGAGCAGGGCGCCCGTGGCATCGTCTATGGCCGCAACGTCATTCAACACAACAATCCCGGCGGCATGACGCGGGCCTTGATGGCGATCGTCCATGACAAGGCTTCCGTCGAGCAAGCCTCGCTGCATATCGGCTGACGCGCGTCTGGGAGGAAATGTCATGACGAAAACATTCCGCTTCGGCGTCATCGGCTGCGGTCTGATGGGACGCGAATTCGCCAGTGCCGCGGCGCGCTGGCTGCACCTGGCCGATGTGAAGGCGCGACCGGAAATCGTCGCCGTCTGCGACACCAACACGACGCTGCTCGACTGGTTCAGGGATCATGTGCCGACTGTTCGCCAGTTCACCGCCGACTATAAGGAGCTTCTGGCCAATCCCGAGGTCGATGCGGTCTATTGCGCCGTCCCGCATGTGCTGCACCAGCAATTCTATATCGACGTTCTGAAGGCCGGAAAACATCTTCTCGGCGAAAAGCCCTTCGGCATGGACGCCGCTCAGAACCGGGAGATCATGGCGGTTCTCGCCGAGCATCCCGAACTCCTGGTCCGCTGCTCGTCGGAAATGCCGTTCTTTCCCGGTGCACAGAAGGTCATCGCGCTCGCAAAAAGCGGCGAGATGGGAGATATCCTCGAAGTCGAGGCGGGGTTCCTGCATTCTTCGGATATCGACCGGCAGAAGCCGATCAACTGGAAGCGCATGGCCGAGATCAATGGCGATTATGGCTGCATGGGTGATCTCGGTATGCATGTGCTGCACGTGCCGCTGCGTCTCGGCTGGCGCCCGACCACTCTGCATGCGCAATTGGTGAAAAAGGTCACCGAACGTCCCGACGGCAAGGGCGGCATGCTGCCCTGCACCACCTGGGACAATGCCACGATCAGCAGCCGCGTGCGCACTGCAGATCAGGATTTTCCGATGGTGCTGAAAACCTGGCGCATCGCGCCCGGCGAATCCAACAGCTGGTACATCCGCGTTCTCGGCATGAAGAAGAGCGCATTCTTCAGCACGAAGTCTCCGCGCCAGTGGCAGTGGATGGATTATAATGGCGGTGCGCAGGCCTGGAGCACCGAGGATCTCGGCTATGGCTCGCTGTTTCCGGCCATAACAGGCAAGATCTTCGAATTCGGTTTTGCCGACGCCATACAGCAGATGTGGGCGGCCTTCGTCGACGAGCTTGCCGGCGGCGATGCCAACGGTTTCGGTTGCGCGACGCCGGCGGAGGCGCAGGCGCATCATGCCGTCCTGACGGCAGCCCTCAAATCCGGCCGCGAGGACGTGGTGGTGCCGGTCGCCTATGACGGGGCGTCCGTCTGATGCAGCGCTCCGAGATCAACGCCGCGTTGCGGCGGGCAACCGAAACTCTCGAGCGCTGGCATTGGTCCCTGCCGGCATGGGGCTATTGGACGGCGGCGGATTTTGCCGCTCATCCGGCGGCATCGGCCTATTTGCGCTCCCATCAGCTGGGTTGGGATGTCACCGATTTCGGCTCGAACCGGTTTGCCGAATGCGGCCTCGTGCTGTTTTGCCTGCGCAATGGCATCGTTGATGTCGAGGGGGAGCGGACCTATGCCGAAAAGCTGCTCTTCGTTGGGGAAGGGCAGCTCACGCCGACGCACCGCCATGCGGCGAAGATGGAAGACATCATCAATCGCGCCGGCGGCGATCTCGTCATCGAATTCGCCGCAACCGATACCGATGGCAATGTGCTGAAGGAGGATGTGACGGTTCCGGTCGACGGGCTGCCGCACCGGCTCGCCGCATGGGAGCCGCTGGTTCTCCAGCCCGGCCAGAGCGTGACGATCCGCACCGGGCTTTACCACCGCTTCTACGGCAGGAAAGACAGCGGACCCGTCCTTGTCGGCGAGGTCAGCCAGGTCAACGACGACAACAGCGATAATGTCTTCCTGGAGCCGATCGGGCGCTTTGCCGCGATTGAGGAGGACGAGCCGCCGCTCAGACCCTTGTGGAACGAGGGAGCCAGCTGATGCGAAGCCGGGAGGCGGTTCAACATCGCGACAGTCAGAAGCAGGGCGGCATCGTCTGCGCGGGAAACTTCATCGTCGATCGTGTCCACACCCTGTCCTATTGGCCCGAACAGGGCAATCTTGCGCATATCCTGCACCAGGATCTGGGTGTGGGGGGCGGGGCGGCCAATGTCGTCACCGATCTGGCCTCGCTCGGATTTCCTGGACAGCTGGCAGCGGCCGGGTGCATCGGTGCTGATCAGGACGGGGAGATCGTCAAGGCCCGCCTTGCGGTTGCCGGCGTCGATGTCGGTGGGTTGACGGCGCTGGCCGACCGCGTCACGGCGCATACGCATGTCATGAATGTGCCCGGTCAAAACCGCACCTTCTTCTATCATGGTGGCGCCAACGATGCGGTCACCGACAAACATGTTTCACCCGCGACCTTCGCTGAGGCCGGCTATCGGCTGTTCTATCTCGGTTATCTCATGCTGTTGCCGGGTCTCGACCGCATCGGTCCCGACGGCCGTTCGGGAGCATCGCGCCTGCTGGAGGCCGCGCGCCGCGCCGGGCTGACCACCTGCGTGGATTTCGTATCGAGCGAGGACCCGGAATTTGCAGCCAAGGTCGGCGTCGCTCTGCCCTTCTGCGATTACCTGATCATCAACGAGATGGAGGCTGGCCGGGCAACCGGCGTTGTCGTTCGCGATGCAAAGGGAGACTTGGTCGAGGCGGGGCTTCTGGAAGCGGGCGAGCGCCTGCTTGCCGCGGGCGTCGCGAAGGGTGCGATCATCCATGCGCCGGAAATCTGCTTCTGGTTTGCGCCGGGCGCTTCCCCGGTCATGACGCGGTCACGACCGGTTGATCCCCATGATATCGTCAGCACGGTCGGCGCGGGAGACGCCTTCTGTGCCGCCGTGCTCTACGGCCTGCATGAGAACTGGCCTGTCGAGCATATCTGCGCCGTCGCCCATGCTGCGGCTGCGCGTTGCCTCGCGGGTGCGACGGCCACCGATGGCATCCCCGACATGTCTGTCCTCCTTCGCGAGGCGAAGGAGACGCACCCGCAATCCGCTTAGCCCATCGGCGTCGGCTCACGAGAGCGCGGCGCCGATCACCATCCAGTCAGAATGGAGGAGCAGAGATGAAGCTATTCGATATGGCAGCCGTGCACGGCACCTTTGCCGATTTGGGCGCGACCAGGGAGGCAGGGCGATGACCTATGCGGAAACGGGGCGGCTCTCCGGCAAGGTGGCACTGGTCACGGGAGGCGCGAGTGGCATCGGCAAAGCGGTCTGCGAACGCTTCGCCGCCGAAGGCGCCAGGGTTGTCGTGGCGGATCTCGACGGTGAACGCTGCGCACGGGTGGCGGAAGCGATCGGCCCGCATGCCTGGGGTGTGGCGCTTGACGTGACCAGCCAGGACAGCATCGAAGAAGCTGTGCGCTTCACGATATCAACCGCCGGTCAGATCGACATCCTGGTCAACGCCGCCGGCATTTACGACGTCGAGTCGATTCTGGATATATCCCGGGAACGGACCGCTCGGGTCTTTCAGGTCAATATCGAAGGCCTGATCTTCATGACGCAGGCCGTCGCCCAGCACATGGTGGAGAGAGGGGGAGGTGGACGCATCATCAACTTCTCGTCCCAGGCGGGGCGACGGGGCGAAGGACCTGCCGTGGCCTACTGCGCGTCCAAGGCGGCGGTCATCAGCATCACGCAAAGCTGCGCCCTGGAGCTGATCCGCTACGGGATCAACGTCAACGCCATCGCTCCCGGTGTCGTCGATACGCCGATGTGGGATGTCGTCGATGCAAAACTCGGCAGCCGTGAAGGTTTGAAACCCGGTGACGTCAAGCGTCGCGTGGCTGCCGCCGTTCCCGCCGGACGATTTGGCGCCCCCCAGGAACAAGCGGCCATGGCAGCCTTCCTGGCCGGGCCTGATGCAGCATACATCGTGGCGCAGTGCTACAATGTCGATGGCGGCAATGTCATGAGCTGACGCTTCGCTTCATCTGCAGCAATAGGCAATCGAACTTGGGGTCTGGAGGAGTGGAATGAAGGCTGTACGCTTGGAGTCGATCGGGTCTTTGACCATGCGCAGTGTCGAAAAACCGGTCGCCGGGCCGGGCGAGCTGCTTGTCCGGGTCGCAGCCGCGGGCATCTGCGGTTCCGATCGCCACATGTACAAGGGCGAATATCCGACGGCGATCCCCGTCACGCTCGGCCACGAATTCTGCGGCATCGTCGAAGAGATCGGCGATGGGGTGACACGGTTTACCGGCGGCGAGCTGGTGACGGTCGACCCGAATATCGCCTGCGGCACCTGTCCGGCTTGTACGCGGGCGCGGCCGAACCTGTGTGAGCGCCTGACCGCCATCGGTGTGACACGGGATGGCGGCTTCGCCGAATATGTGGCGGTGCCGCACGCGCAGGCCTTCGTGCTGCCGGCCGACCTCGATCCCGTTCACGGCGCCTTCAGCGAACCGCTGGCCTGTTGTATCCACGCCATCGACAAGGCAGGTATCCGTCCGGGCGACAGCGTCGCCATCCTCGGCGGCGGCGTGATCGGCCTGCTCATGGTGCAGCTGGCCCGCCTGGCGGGGGCGAGCGAGATCATTTTGATCACGCGGCAGCAATCAAGACGCCAAACCGCTCTGCGCCTGGGGGCGACGCACGCCTTCGACCCGGCCTCTTCGGACACGATCGCCTCCGTTCGAGAGGTCACCAAAGGCGGCGCCGACGTGGTCATCGAATGCGCCGGCGTCAGCGACACGCTTCAAAGCGGTCTGAAAATGGCGCGGCGCGGTGGCGCCTTCGTACTTTTCGGGGTGACGCCGGCGGGTGTCGAGGTGCCGGTTCTGCCCTTCGATCTGCTGATAAACGAAGTCGATATCAGGCCGGCCTACCTCAATCCCTTCACCCATTCGCGCGCTGCGGCAATGGTCGCCAGCGGAGTGTTGGAGCTGGATGCATTGGTCACCAGAACCATCGGCCTCGAGCAGGTCGCCGAGGTGGTGGGCAACGCGCCATTGCCGGGCGAGATCAAGGTCATCGTCCGGCCTTAGCCTCGAGACCCCCCTGCTCAACTGCGGACGGGGCCGGTGGAATCGCGTTCGATCAGCGTGACCGGCACCTTTACGATCGCAGCCTGTCGGGATTCGTCCCCGGTCTGGTGCTCGTCGATCAGCGCTTCCAACAGGCGTGCTGCCTGCTGCCCGACATCGCGGATCGGCTGTGCAACCGTTGTCAGCCGCGGAAAGACGTAGGCTGCTTCCGGCAGGTCGTCGAAGCCGACAACCGAATAGTCGTTCGGAACCGAAAATCCGCGATCCTGGATAGCATGGATGGCGGCAATCGCTGAAACGTCGGTCGTGCCGATGATGGCGGTGATATCAGGCCGAGACGCCAGCAATTCTCGCGCCAGCCGGTAGGTCTCGGCAAAGCTGTGCTCTTCCGCCATTGCCACGACGGCAGGCGCGATGCCGTTTTTCGCCATTTCCGCGGTGATGCCTTGAAGGCGAAGCTGGATGGGCTGGCTGTGCGCCGGCGCGCCGACGATGGCGATCGCCCGGTGGCCGAGGCCGATCAGATGGCGCGCCATCAGCCGCCCGCCTTCCTCGTGATCGGCCATGACAGCGTCGTCTGCGATGCCGTTCAGCTCGCGGTCAATGGCGATGATCGGAATGCGAGCGTCCCGCAGCACCCCGAAGTGCTCGATGCTGCCGAAGGCGCTGGCGACGATGACGCCGTCGACGCGCTGGGCGAGCAGCATCGAGATATAACGCGCCTCGTGCTCCATATTTTCCGCCGTGCTGCAGATCAGCGTCTGATAGCCGTGCTGAAACAATTCCTGTTCGATGGCATGGGCCAGGATGCCGAAGAAGGGCACCTCGATCGACGGCAGCATCAGTCCGATCATCCGGCTTGGCGCACCGCGCAACATGCGTGCGCCCTTGCTGGGCGTGTAGTTCAGTGCACGGATCGCCGCCTCGACGCGGTCTCGGAGCTCAGGCGAGGCATAACCGCTGTTGTTGAGCACGCGCGAAACCGAAGAGACCGACGTTCCTGCAAGTTTGGCGATATGTCTGATGCTGGTCGTCACGTGCTCGTTTTTCTTTTTCTAGCGGCGGTCGAATGAACCGAACTGCTGAAGTTCACCTCCATTTGTCATCCACTAGATCACTAGCGGCACGCCGCATCAAGCGCGCTCCGCTCGCCATCCCGTTGTCCTTCTCCGTTTCAAACGACACAAAGCAGGCATTGCGGGACGATGACTCAGCGAAGATATGTCCACGCGCTGAATATTTTGGCGATCACTTTCCCATTCTCGCGTCGTAGCTGCCCATGGACAGTTTTTTGCTCGTCGGAAAAATCGATAAGGTCGAAGAAAACACTTTCATTTCGTTCGATATTTCCAAGGAAGAAAACGTCCTTACGGACGACCGGTCCCTTGCAGGGAAACCAGTTTTCCAGGGCGCGGTCGGCGAGTGCCTGATACTCGGCAAAATAAAACAATCCTGCGCCGTTGAACTCCTGCGAAGCGCTGGGATCAAACTTAAAGGTTCGAAGCGCCCTGTGAGCGAGGACGGAAAACCCGAAATGCGTGCCTAACCGTCCGTTCCGGATGTCCACAGCGTTCTGGGCCAGAGGACTGGGCTGGAAGCGCCGTCCCTGCCGCTCAGGCAACGTCACACGCGCGATCGAGTGATTGTTGTCTTTGATCGTTCTGTGAACGAAGGTAGAGATGAGTTCCACCGCGCCGACGCTTCGTCCGTGCAGAGACAAGTCGTGTCGGGTCGACGTTCGGGTTCGCGAGACTGCGGACAGCTTCGAGTGGATCGTCAAAATGTCATTTGCCTGCACGATGGCGAAATGGGCATCCGTCAGGGACGTTGCACAGATCGCGGCATAGGCTTCCTCTCCATCGGCCGTTCTGAAATCCGCATTGTCGAGCCCGAGGTGACGGGCGAGCATCAGCCAGTGACGATGGCCGAGTTCCTTCATCAGCCAGGTCTCCGACAGCCCGTTTCCATTCAAATGCGGCATGCCGAGAAGCACATGCGGATCAAGGGCACGTTCCATCAAGTCGCGTGCCGAAGGTCCTGCGGGCGGAAAATCGAGAAGGGCTGCGCTCATCATCAGGCACTGACCGCTTGCTTGAGAGAGGATGCCTGTGCCGAAAGCCGAGCTGCGAGATGCCCGACCACATGTTCGGCATCCTTGCCGACGCTGAGGAACCGCCCGGAACCCCAGGTCCAGAGCCAGGGAAGTCCGAGCACGTAGACGCCATCGACGACGGTAACGCCGCGGCGGTGAACGGGGTAGGCGTTGCCGTCGAAGATCGGCAGGCCGACGAAGGACCAATCCGGACTGAAACCCGTGGCCCAGATGACCGAGGTGATCCCCTCCGCCTTCAGATCGAGTTCGACAATCTCCGCCCCAGGCTCCCAGACGGGGACATAGGGGGATCCGGCCGGAGCCTCGATGCCTTTTTCGGCGATATGCCGGTCAATCAGGGCATTGATACCGTTATAGACACGGTCGGCACTGTCGAGATTGGCCTTCAGGTTCGGCTCGAACAGCATCCGGCCGGCGGCGACGCCGGACATGCGGCCATAAAGCATCATACCCTCCAGCGCGAATTTGCGCAGATCGATATCGCGTCCGCCGTCGCGTCCGGTCAGGTAATGGTTGGTGTCGTGCTTCTTCTTCGTCATGCCATCATGTTCGACCGTGATGTCGTACTGGCCGATATCGGAAAGCCAGTCGACCACATCGCGACCGCGATAGAACCGGGCGCAACGCGGCGCGTTGCCGGTGACGAGATGCACCTTGCGGCCGGCAAGATACAGATCCTCGGCGATCTGGCAGCCGGACTGGCCGGAGCCGACCACGATGACGCCGCCCTCCGGCAGTTGGTCGGCATTGCGGTAGGCGGCGGTGTGGAGCTGCATGATGTCCTCCGGCAGGCGCTCGGCCGCACGCGGAATGGCCGGATCTGCATAGAGGCTGGTGGCGATCACCACGGCATCGGCTGTCACCGCGCCAGCTGAGGTCTCGAGCCGGAAGAGGCCGCCATGCTTTTCGAGCGACGTCACGCTGGTTTGCTCGAAGACCGGCGCCTCGACCTTCTTCACGAAGCGATCGACATAGGCGAGTATCTCGTCCTTGACCATAAAACCGTGCGGATCCGTGCCGTCATAGGAATGGTCCGGAAGCTGGCATTGCCAGTTCGGCGTCACCAGGCAGAAGGCGTCCCAGCGTTCGTTCTTCCATTTATGCGCAACGGTCTTCTTCTCGAAAACCACGTGATCAATGCCGTGCCTCTTCAGATAGTGAGAGGCCGAGAGCCCGGCCTGGCCGCCGCCGATGACAACCGCGCTGTAATGGCTCTTGAGGGATGGTGTGGTCATGGTGGGTCCTTTCAAAGGATGAAGCTTTCGCAGCGGACTTCGGCCTCTGCGTCGGTGAGATAGGGAGTGGCGGCCTGTTCGATGCGCGACAGCTGGCCGAGCGCTAGCGAACAGGGATAGCCGTATTTCGCCTTGACCCTGTCGCTGGCGATGGTCAGTGCCGTGCGGCTGCGATCGAGAAAGTCGGCCAGCGGATAGTTTTGGCCCTCGGCGAAATAGTCCTTGATCACCAGGGAGGGCGAGTAACAGGTCTCCTTGCGGCCATCCGGCCAGGCAATGACGAACCGCATTTCAGGCATGGTCGGCCTCCAGCAGCGTGTGATAGCGGGCAAGATGGGCTGTTGCGGTTTGGTGCCAGCCATGGCGGGCGGCAACCTCGAGACCACGGGGGATGATCTGCTCGCGGATCGGTGCGACCAGCGCCAGCGCCATGCCTTCGGCAATGGAGACCGGATGATGCGGATCGCACCAGATCGCATCGCCGGGACCCAGATATTCGGTGAAGGGCGCAATCGAGGATGTCACGACCGGAATACCGCTGGCCATGGCTTCCAGAACGACGAGGCCGAAGCCCTCTTTGAGCGAGGGGAACACCAGCGCATCCGCCAGCCGGTAGAGGCTCGGCATGTCGGCATCCGCGATCGCACCGGTGATATGCACAGCTGCTGCGTCCCCGAGGCAGGCGAGGTGAGAACGGAACTCCTCCTGATAGTCGCCATGGTCCAGGAGAGAGGCGCCGCCGGCAATGACAAGCTGGGCATCCGGCCGGATGGCGCGGACCTGACGAAAGGCTTCGAGAATGCCGAGGGTGTTCTTTCGCGCCTCGATGCCGCCGACACTGAGGAAGATCGGCCCGCTTCCGAGCTGCAGCCTGTCGCGCAGAGCGACCTGCTCGCCGTTCCAGGCAGGCGAGAAGCGGTTGGTATCGACGCCATTGCCGACTATTGTGGCCTCGATGCCGCGATCCTCTCTGAGCTTGTCCCGCCAGAGGCGGCTGACGGCGAAGAAGAGATCGGCCACATCGATCGCGCGATCCTGCAGAGCCATCAGGCGCGGATCGGCGAACTGGTCGATGTGGTGGACGGTGCGGGCAAAACTCGGGATCAGGCCCTCCAGCTTGAGGGTCGCCAGCGCATTGCCGGAAATGCCGTCATGGGCGTGGAACAGGTCGAAGCCATTGGTTCCGGCTTTCCGGAAATAGCCGATATAATCGGCGATCCGCTGCTCGACCATTTCCGTCATATCCGGGGATGCCGGCGCCGCGGCAATACAGGCGGTGCCGCAGGAGGGCTGACGAAAAAAGCCCGCCCCCTTGGCATCGGGCGCATGCAGGACCACCTCATGGCCAAGCGAGGTCAGCGCTTCCGAAAGCTGCATGGCATGAACCACGCCGCCACGCGGGTTGGTGGAATGGGTCAGCATCGCAATGCGCAAGGTTCGGTGCGACGGAAGGTTCATGCGGCGGCATCCTGTCGACCGAGCTGCAGCAGCGGTGTCTCGGCATGATTGCGCACCACTGCGCGGGTCTCGCCATCGACCAGTGCGACCTCCGCACCAGCCACGACCGCGCCGATGACCGCGGCGCTGATGCCGCGCGCGGTGAAGCGGGTGACGACATCGGCCGCATGTTCCGGCGCGACGGCGAGCAGATAGCCGAAGCTCGGAAAGGTGACGAGCCAGCGATCGAGAGCGACACCGGCCGGCAGAGGAATGGCGGCGACGTCGATATCGATGCCGACATGCGAACATTCGGCCAGCATGATGGCGGTGCCGATGATGCCGCCCTGGCTGATATCCTTCGCAGACAGCGCGAGCCCGGCCTCGGCGATCTCGGGCAGCAGCTCGAGGTCGCCGCGCAGGCGCGCCGGCGCGGCATCGGTGGCGGCCTCCCAGTTGTTGAAGGGTTCGCGGTAACGGCCGCGATGGTCGATCGCCGCAACCAGCACATCGCCCGGCCTTGCATCGAAGCTCGTCAGCAGTGTCTTGGCGCGACCGAGAATGGCGACCGACAATTGGCCGCGTTCGGTGCGCATATTGGTGTGGCCGCCGACGATCGGCACGCCAAAGGCGCTGGATGCCGCCCGCATGCCATCCAGAACGAGTGTCGCGCCAGCTTCGCCATCGGCCCAGACGGCATCAACCACGGCGATCGGCCGGCCGCCCATGGCAACGACGTCGGAGATATTGACCATGACGCCGCACCAGCCGGCAAACCAGGGGTCGGCGGCGACGAACTCGTTCATGAACCCTTCGATGGCAAAAAGCAGATGACCGTCGCCATCGGGCAGCGCGGCGCAATCGTCGCCGACGGCAATCTGCTGCCCCTGCAGGCCGAGCCTTGCGGCGATCGTGCCGATATCCTGCTTGGCGGCGATGCCGCCGCTCGTCGAGAGTTTGGCCGCCAGGGCCTTGATGTCGATCGCGACCATCTTCACGCCGCCTTTCTGGAAAGGGCGGTGAAGCCTGCCTCGGGTGTGACGCAAGGCGGATAATAGGCAAGGTCGGCCTTCATCCTGAGATGCGGCTTGCCATAGACCTCGAACTCCTCGATGACATCCCAGTGCAGCCTCCGAAACAGCAGGCCGTTCTGAACCTGCACATTGGCGAGGAACGTGTGGCATCCGATCGCATTGGCGGAGGACACGGCGAGCTTGATCAGGGTCGCCCCCAAGGCGCCGATCTTGCGAAAATCCGGATGGACCGCCAGTCTTGATCCCCACCAGATGCCGGGTTCGGCCTGATGGATGCGCACCGTTCCGACCAGCTGGTCGGCGGCAATGCCCAGCATGGAGAGAGCCACGATCGGGATGGCGTAATCGTCGATCGCGTCGCGGTCATCGCTTTCGAAGATCCGCTGTTCCTCGCAGAAGACGGCACGGCGCAGCGCATGCGCCTGGCTGCGCTCCCAGGCGGAGGTCGCGAATTTCACCTGGAATTCGCTCGAGCGATAGGGAGCAAAGGCTTCGAGCATCATTTGGTGAGCATCCTTTCATAGGTGGAAAGGGCGGAGCAGGCGCCGCATTTGCCGCAGCCGGCCTTGATGTCGACGGCCTTCAAGCCGCTGTCGACCAGCATCTTGGACAAGGGGCCGAGGATCGAGTGCATGAAGTCAGGCCTGGGCGCCGGGTGGCTTTCGAGCGGAGTGCCGGAAATCGGCACGAAGGGCACGACGAAGGGATAGACGCCAAGCGCAACCAGCTTTTCGCAGATATCCAGAATGGCCTCACGGCTGTCGCCGAGCCCCGCCAGGATATAGGTCGAGACCTGGCCGCGCCCGAAGACCTCCACCGCGGCCCTGAACGAGGCCATGTATTTGGCGATCGAGACCTGCGCCTTGCCCGGCATGATGCGGGCACGGACCTCCGGCGTCACGGCTTCCAGATGCATCCCGAGGGCATCGACGCCGGCCTCCTTCATGCGGGTGAACCAGATATCGTCCTCCGGCGGCTCGCATTGCGCCTGGATGGGAATATCGACGGCCGCCTTGATGGCGCGGGCGCTGTCGGCGAGGATCGCAGCGCCGCGGTCGTCGCCCTTCGGCGTGCCGGTGGTCATCACCATATGTTTGACGCCGTCCAGTTCGACGGCGGCCTTGGCGACTTCCGCGAGCTGCTCCGGCGTCTTGTGGGCGATGGTGCGGCCGGCTGCCAGCGATTGGCCGATGGCGCAGAACTGACAGGTCTTGCTGCGGCTCTGATAGCGGATGCAGGTCTGCAGCACGGTCGTGGCGAGCACGTCCTTGCCGTGCAGAACCGCGATCTGCGAATAGGGAATGCCGTCGGCGGTCGAGCGCTCGTAGAAGCGTGGGCGCAAAGGAAAGGAAACCTCACCCAGCACCCTGCCATCCCGGCTGATACGGCTGCGGCCCATATCATCCGGCTTTTCCACCAGATAGGGACTCTCGAATGCAGGTGCGGTGTGAACCGGCACCATCACCGTCATGCCGTCAATGGTCAGCGCCTTGTGGTCGGAAGGTCCGGCACCACCGCGGCGGCTTTCATGTCCGGCCTTGGGGTCAACGAGCCGGGCTCCGTAGGACTGCAATTCGTTGATCAGAATCTCGGTCGGCAGATGTGTCGTATTCTCCATCGGAAAGGGTCCTTGCTTCGGCTGTGGGGAGGGACGGCTGGGTGGTGGTGACCATCGGCGCCGTGGCGCGGCCATCCATGACAAGATGCAGCAGCTCGGGCCGGGCATAATGGCCGACCGAATCCATCATCCGCTTGCGCTTCACGATCAGGCTCATGTCGAGATCGGCGATCAGGATGCCTTCGCCTTCCGTCAGCGGCGGCACGACGTGTTTGCCTTCGGGCGAGATGATCGCAGTCATGCAGCCGCCGCGCAGGGCCTTCTGCAGGCCCGCGTCGGGAGCAATGGAAGCGATCTGCTCGTCGGTCAGCCAGCCCGTGGCATTGACCACGAAGCAGCCGCTTTCCAGCGCGTGGTGGCGGATGGTGACTTCCATCTGGTCGGCAAAAATCGGCCCGACCATCGAGCCCGGAAACTGGGCGATATGGATGTCCTCGTGCTGCGCCATCAGGGCGTAGCGGGCCAGAGGGTTGTAGTGCTCCCAGCAGGCCAGCGCGCCAAGGCGTCCGACGGCGCTGTCGACCACCTTCAGACCGGAGGCGTCGCCCTGGCCCCAGATCATCCGCTCGTGAAAAGTCGGGGTGATCTTGCGACGCTTGAGGAGGAGTGTGCCATCGGCATCAAACAGCAGCTGGGCATTATAGAGCGATCCGTGGTCGCGCTCGTTGACGCCAAGCGCTACGACGATGCCATGTTCGCGGGCGGCTGCCGAGACGGCATCGGTGGCGGCACTCGGCACCGTGACGGCTTCCTCGTAAAGTCGCACATGCTCCTTGCCGGAGAGAACGGGCGGCAGCACGAAAGAAAAATAGGGGTACCAGGGGACGAAGGTTTCGGGAAAGACGATCAGCTCGGCGCCTTTGGTCGCCGCTTCACGAATTGCATCCAGCACGCGGGCCAAGGTTTTCTCGCGCGAGGTCAGATCCGGCGCGATCTGCGCGGCGGCAACCCGGACGCTCGTTTTTTTCTCCATGACGAAATCCTCGATTGACGGGCGGGGAGGCGGAGCGCCAGGACTCCGCCCCCTATTCTTTGGGGCGGTTGCTGCTCAGAGCGTCCAGGTGTCGAGGATGAAGGCGCCGTCGCGGCGATGGATCAGGATCAAGTCGAGAACGTCGAGCGGACTGATCGGCGTGATGCCGGGGATCAATGCGCCTTCGCCATGGCCGTAAAGCGCCTGAAGGGCAAAACGGCATGCATAGACCTTGCCACCTTCTTCCATGAACTTGACGATCTGGTTGTTGAAATTCAGATGGCCGGGAAAGGCCTCCGCGCCGAGCGTCGGAAAACCGCGCTGGACGCCGAGCGTGACGCCCGGGCCGTAGAGAAGGACCGAGGTCTCGAACCCCTTCCGCTTCAGGCGCGTCGCCTGCAGCAGGTTGACGAATCCTATCGATCCTTCGAACGCCACGGTATGGAAGGTGACGAGGGCTTTTTCCCCTTCGCCGGCCTGTACGTCCTCAAAAACCTTTTCCTCGTAATTGACAAGAAAGTCGCCTTTTTGATTGGCGGGTTTGGTCACTGCGGGCATGGATGGCTCCTTGGTTTGAAATCCGATCCCCATCCGGGGAGCATCCATCCAATTGCAAGCCACATGCCAGATTGATTATGCATAAATAGCAATCAAATTGACGGACAATACATTCAATTATGCTATCAATTTTGAAGGAGAAAGTTTTAGAGCTGATTTTATAGGCGATCGAGTGCAAAAATCGAATGCACGAAAGCTCAAAACAGATGCATTCAATTGCGCGTCAATCAGCATGAGGAAGCATAATACTTGTGGCGTGAGCCCCGGCAACCCGTTTACGCCGGGCTTTTGGGATGGGTGCTCAGACTCGCACCCGCCTTCTGGTGCTGGCAGCGCCCGGCAATGGAAGCGGCTCGCTTCCGAGGGAGGTCTGCGTCAAGATGCCTTATCGCATCAATCGGAACGGCCTAGCTATATTGAATGCAATCAATTAAAGCATTTGGATGTATATATAGGGCCGCTCGTTGGTCAGCGGAATAAGCCGCCAACTCCGTCGACGGTGGAGGAAGGAGGCGAAAAAGATGCTCGGATTCCGTTGTCGCCGATCAGGCCGTGTCGCTCTTTCCACGAAATAGGAGAAAACTATGAGTAATAAACCTACGATCATTCTGGTGCATGGCTTTTGGGGTGGAGCCGCACATTGGGGCAAGGTCATACTCGAACTGGCGCGGAGGGGTTATCAATCCGTTTGCGCCGTCGAACTGCCGTTGACGTCGCTTGCTGAGGACGCTGAACGGACACGCAAGATGGTGGCCCAGCAGAAAGGACCGGTTCTGCTCGTCGGTCATTCCTACGGTGGCGCGGTCATCACCGAAGCGGGAGATCAACCGAATGTCGCGGGGCTTGTCTATATCGCCGCATTCGCTCCCGACGAAGGTGAAAGTCCAGGCGCTATCACGCAACGGCATCCGCCTGCGGCAATGGCCAATATCGAGCCGGACAGCGACAGCTACCTATGGCTCAAGGCCGACAACTTTCACGAAAGCTTCTGCCAGGATATATCCCTCGAAGATGCTTTCGTTTTGGCGGCCACCCAAAAAGCGCCGCTTGCAGGCACTTTTGGCGACGTCATCACCGCTCCAGCCTGGAGGAAGAAGCCGTCCTGGTATCAAATAGCAAGCGAAGACAGAATGATTGCTCCTGAAAACCAGGCAGCAATGTCGACTCGTCTCAATGCTCGGAAAGTCATGACCTTGGAGGCAAGTCATGCCTTGCCGCATTCAAAGCCTCTGGAGGTCGCAGCCTTTATCGATGAGGCAGCGGTAGCCATCTCGAAGTAAGAACAAAGATGCTTGTGGGGGCGTGAGAATAAGCGCCCCCGCTCGATCATCTGCTTGATCGCTTCCGCCCTCCATGCTCCGGCGTTGGAGAAGGCGCACGGCACGACGAAACCCTCCGGCATCAATCGACAAGCTTCACGCTTGCACGCTACAGGATAGGGGCTTGATCGATAGCGGCGCGTTGAGCGGACAGATGATGAACGACACAGTCATCCTTTTTCACGGCATTGCCCGGACGAAGAAGAGCATGGAGAAGCTCGCCGGCTTCCTGTCAGGCCACGGTTATCGGGTTGTGAATGTCGGTTACCCCTCCACCAGGTTTTCGATCAGCGACCTCGTCGACATCGTTCGACCGAAGATCGACGGCGCTGCGACGGCGGCAGGAGACGGCCGTCTCCATTTCGTCGGTTATTCGATGGGCGGGCTGATCATCCGGGCGTTTCTCACGCGTTATCGCCCAGCCAACCTCGGTAGAGTGGTCATGGTCGGAACGCCGAACAACGGCAGCCAGATCGCCGATTTCCTCAAGGGCTGGTCCTTATACAGGAAGGTCTATGGACCGGCAGGCCAGCAGCTGATTACCGATCAGACCGCAATGGCGAAGCTGTTCGGCACGGTCGATTACGAACTTGGCATCATCGCCGGCAATCGGACCATTGACCCGGTCTCTTCCCTTGTCATCGGCCTCAGGGTTCCGAATGATGGAAAGGTTTCGGTGGAGAGCACACGTCTCGACGGCGCCGTGGCCCATATCGTCATTCCCGCCAACCACACTTTCCTACCCGTCAACAGGACGATGTGGCGCCAAACCCTGTCGTTTCTGAAAGATGGGCGGTTTACAATCTGAATGTCCGACCGAATATTCAAACATCCGCCACATGCCATCGCCTTAATCCCTGCGGCACCGCTATCGAAGGATTAGTTCAACTAAAAGCGCGATGATGGGCATGCCTTTATCGCTGAACGACGAGAGCCTGCTTAACTCTTGAAATCAGAATGCGGGAGCCGTCGGCGGTGAAGTGCCCATAGTCGAATTGGACTGGGTCTCCGCTTTTTGTCCACACCACACAATCTGGGTTGCACATCGTCTTATAGGTAGAGATGTATGTTGCCCCGCTTCCGGCCAACGCGTCTTGAATGTCCAGACCGATGTGTTGTCGAGGCACCAGATGATCGGCGGCTTTAAATGGTTGCTTGTCGTAGAGACTGTGTGCGAGCAACCGCGGCAGGGATGATTTATACTCTGCCACTGGTCCGAAGACGACGATCTTTTTGGCAAACGGTGATAGGTAATCCACCGTCTTCCTGATGAGTTTCGCGTCATCTTTTGTCCAGCGTCCAGCCAATACGAGAACATCGACTTTATGGCTCGGCAAGAAATCCTTGAACATGTAGTTCATGAGTTCGATGCAGCGTTCTTCGCCTTCGGCGTCGAGAGTGGGACGACATCCTGACGCGTTCGCTTGAATGACATTGGCCCCCGAAAGCGCCCTTAGTCCAGGATATAGATGAGCGGCGTGACTATCACCGACAAGCGCTATGTTTTGCTGATTGTCTGATAGCGCCAGGCAGGCATCACGATCATATTTTTCGATGCCGTCGTTTGACGTGAGGAAGCATTGTCCACTGCGAAAGGCCTTCGAAGGGTCGTAGTCAGCAAATTCCGCCACCCGTTCAACGGCCGTGTTGTCCTCTTTCATTTGATCGGCCGCGAGTTGCCCGACAAATGCCAGCATTGCTACCGATGCGATTGAAGCAGCCCCGGCGGCTACGGACACGGCAGGTCGGTATCTCATTGTTCGGAACGGCGTTTCGACAAATCGCCACGAAACATATGCGACGACGAGACTCAAAGCGATCGGCACCAATTGCCAGCCATGCTCCCATGCCCCGTACTGGTTCGAAAACACCCAAATCGGCCAATGCCACAGATAGAGGGAGTATGAGATCAAGCCTATGGCAGTGGCGACCCTCAATGAGAGTAGTTTGCTGACAAGTGTGCCTGGGCCGGTCCAGATGATCAGCGCCGTGCCTGCGGTCGCGGGCAACGCCGTCAATCCGGGAAACTCGGACGTCTTCGCCAGCAGCAATGCGCTGAGGCCGATGAGTAAAGCACCGATTGCCGAAAGCACATCGTTGATCCGCGCATCAGCGAATTTCGGCAGTGCCGGTCCTGCGATGAGAGCGCCGACGAGCAGTTCCCAGGCGCGATACTGTACAAGATAAAAGGCTGCGGAGCGGTTGATTGGAACAGTGATAATGGAAGCAATGATACTGACCGCAAAAAGCCCGGCTATGGCCATCCCGGTTGCCCTGCGCCCATATCGGCTTGCCAGCATGACGATCAGGGGAAAAAAGACGTAGAACTGCTCTTCGACCGACAACGACCATGTGTGCAGGACTGGATTGAATTCCGAGGAATCATCGAAATATCCAGTTGTAAAATAGAAATAAGCATTTGAGGCAAAAAGCGCTGAGGAAGTGACGGACTTAAAGACCCGCAAGCTTTCGTCGGGCAGCATCGTAAAATAAGAAGCCGCCATCACAACGGCATACATGACCACGACAGCGGGAAGAATTCGTTTTGCGCGGCGACTATAAAAGTTGCCAATCGAGAATCGGCCATCCCCAACGTCAGCAAGAATGATTTTGGTAATCAGGTAGCCCGAGATCACGAAAAAAATGTCCACCCCGATAAATCCACCGGGGAGAATGCGGTCAAATCCACAGTGATAAAGAATCACAAAAATTACGGCTACGGCACGCAGGCCGTCGATATCTTGACGATGCGTAATCATTTGGGCCTCGATATTTGGCCTCCCAGGATTTCGTACCGTGAGACCGGTCAATATGCAACCAGCATCAGGGTGAAATGAAAACTACTCGCCTTAGACGGGCTTCTATCCACAGCGAGAGACGACCTGAAGAGCAGCGGAGGGGCCGCAAGGTTCATCGGGTGTTTTAGGGTTATTGCTTATTTTACCATTCGTCCGATGAAGCCGGCGAGAAGGAGAGCGATGTCCATCCGCTTCTCATTTCGACGGTGATTCAACTAAAGGGCACATTTTACAGCTGCCTTTCAACGGTTCCACAACTCAGGCCATAAGACTGACGGGCGATTTAACATTGACTGCTGAAACGCAGCGCGGCATTGCCAGGACGGCTTGCAGGCCAAATTGGGCGAACGTGTGACCAACAGAGTGCCGGACGGCGATCCAAGCGCAGAGTACGCAACTGGCCAGACACAGTTTCAGCCCATGTGGCCGGGACGTCAGGGGTCAATTTACATGGATTTCTCAGCGGTCGTTCAGGTCAAGATAATTTCCAGATATTCAAACATCCGCCACACGACCCCTCATTATTACGAGCTGTAACCGTATCGAATGGAGATCCGATGCCCGCCATCTTGCGAAAGAAAATTCACGGTGCATCCACACGGGGACAGGTCATCGACGGCGCTCCGGACATCGGCGTCGCCTATCAGGTGTTTTCCGATACGGTGGTCGAAGACGTTATCGTCAAGAATTCTCCCCGCGGCTTCAAATTTCACAATGGCAAGAATCTCGTCATACGGCGCTGTGAGACCGAGAATGTGAAGGGCGACGGCATTTACCTTACAATGACGTCGGACGTGTTGCTGGAGAACAACCGCGTCGGCCCGGCGCCCGGCCAGGGAGCGGATTGCTGCCAATTCGCCTACGAAAACGACGACCGCAATGTGAGCTCCAATGTGGTGGTTCGGGGCAACCTTTTTCTTCAGTCGCCGACCAGCACATCCAACAAGGGAGCGCTGGTTTGCGGCAGAACGCGACAATACCTTGTTGAATACAATTTCATCGGGGGGAAGAATTTCTCCTTTTCATCGATCGGCGACGATGCCGTCGTGCGCAGTAACGTCATGCGCGACGGTAAGATGAATGATTATTCCTTCGGGTATGGGGTTGGCGATCAAGTCGACCATGCTGGCCACCATGTTTATGACAACCGGATCGAGAACAGCAATCGTGGCGTGAGTTTGAGCGGTTACTCGGACCAAAGCCTGGCATTTCGCAAAGACATGGATATCCACGATAACGTGATCAGCGAATGTGAGATCGGGTTTTTCGCCAATCGGCCGTGGTCTGGAAGTTTTCGACGCAACATATTCTTGCGGTGCAAGCAGGACATCTTTCTGAAAGGAAACGGCAAAGCGACCGCAGGGGAAGTCGAAGGCAACTATCTCAACGACGGCAGCTTTCTGAACGTCACGCCGCCGCCGCTTCGCGTCAAGCCGGATGGAAAGGCTTCCGTTTCCTCCGGCGAATGGACATCCGAGCCCGACGAAATCCGCATCCAGTGGCGGGACAAGGGGATCGATATATCAGGCGCCAACCGGCCCTCCGTTGCGATCGAGCCTGGCATGGAATTGTCATGCGTCTTGCTGGCCCGCAAGGGGCAGAATTGGATGTTGGCGATTGCCGAGACGGCCTATGACGATTTCACGCCGCGTGCATGGCAAGAAAACATGCTGCCTTGGCAGAAGCGCTATCTCTCGACTTAATCGCCACACTGAGACCAGGCGGAGTGGAGCCCCCGTGAAGCCTCCGTGTCTCAAGCCTCACGCGGTCTCCGGTTTGCCAACAGCCTCGGACGCAGCTCGGAGAGTGCAATCACAGTGTGTGGCCAGAGAATAAAAGGTGCGAGCATCATCCCTGCCTCTGTCATGGATCCAAGCATGATCAGGATGATAATCACGATCTCCTTCCGTCTGGCGCCCGATCGCTCTTGATCGGCTTCGACGATTGTCATCTTCCGGAACAGACGAGTCACCAAAAACAAGACCCATGCGCCTATACCGGGAATGCCGATATTGAGGGCAAGTTCGAGGTAGGTGTTGTGCGTCGACCGCGCGTCGAACGTCACCTTGACGTATTCCTCCATGACATCGGGCTGGCGGAACATCGCAAAGCCATAGCCGGTTAAAGGCCTATCCCATATCAGCGGAAACAGCTGTTCCCAGATGTTGGTGCGCCCCGAGAAAGTAAGGTCTTTGCCGAAAGCTTCAGCAACGGCAGAGGCCACACCCAAATAAATGAAACTGGCGGCAAAACCCACCAGAAGAAACAGCAGGGCGACGACAAATGAGCGAAAAAGGCGATTTGGATAGACGTGGATAATCCGGATCGCATACAGCATGACACTGCCGAACATCGTCAATACAACCGCGGTCGACGACTTTGTCGCTACAATCAAAGCGAGGAGGCAAAGCATCGCAGCCCACCGTACAAGCGTGCTGTAACGAAGTCGGCCTAGCTTCTGCGTCGACAACAGACACACAAAGCTGACCGAGCAAAATTGTCCCAACGTATTCTTGTGGTAAAACGCCCCCTTTACCATGCCGGCATAGCTGCCACGCATGATGGCAAATTGCGGGAAAGCGGCAGTATAGAGAACATTGATAAATGCGGCCGCGATCGCAAAACGCCCCAGGATGCGAAACGCTTCCACGTTGCCATACCGCGCGCGATAAAGCAGCGGCGGGAGCGCAAGAACAATGACGGCGGCCAATCCCTTTAAAGACGCCCCTCTGTCAATCGAGAACACGATTGATGTCAGGCAGGAAATGGCAACGACCCCGATGAGGGGCGAAATTCTTGAAAAGGTCCGTATGAATTGCCGTTGTTCCAACAGAAAATACAAACCGGACAACGGGATAAGGCTGTAAAGCATCAGCTTCATCGGAAGCGGGTCTACCGACGCGCCGTCATCGAAATTTGCCGGCAGTCCGTACCACATGCCGGTCGCCCGCCAAAGTGCGGCGTAGAATGCGACAGTAAGCACCAGCTTCGCCAGCACGTCCCGTCTGACGCGCCATCTGGAAGCAGTCCGCCGACGGTGGCTGCCTTGATAATAGTCTCGTGCTATAGACGCGTCTTGTATCGCCATTAAGAGCTCTTCTATCTCATGTTCGGGGATGTTCCTATTCGAAATAGGACTGAGCCAAAATTACAATTTACCTCTGCTGGACTCTGTATGCGACATTGAAATCATCGACACTGGTTTCTGTCTACGACCCATCACAAATCGATAGATTTCGATCGGTTGACCACTCCCACAATCCAAAACAGCCGACACGTCGCTCTTCCTGCAGTATATGGTTGGCGCGAAATTCATGAGCCAGACCAACGAGTTATTGCTGCAGTTCCTGCTTTAACCCGCCATGTGGCGCCACTTTAAGCCATATCATTCCTCGAATCCAGTTTGCTAAACCTTCCAATATGTCGCGCCCAACTGGTTCGAGCCACCCGCTGCCGCGCGCCGGGACGCTGGCTGTCGTCGTCAATCGAAACCTCATCAGCTCCCGGAACCAAAGACCGAACAGGCCGTTGATAACGATGCCCAACCATGTCCGGGAGGCAGGACAGACATGGCACGTCAGACATTCTGGAAAGGCTATCTCAAGCTCTCGCTCGTCACCGCCGCCGTCTCGCTGACGCCGGCCACGACCGAAAGCAACAAGGTTCGTTTCCATGTCCTCAATCGCCAGACGAAGAACCGCGTCGAAAGCCGTTATGTCGACAGCGTCACTCACAAACCTGTGGCCGAGCGGGACCAGGTGAAGGGTTATCCGCGCGGCGAGGACGATTATGTTCTGCTCGAAGACGAGGAAATCGAGGAGGTCGGGCTCGAAAGCACCCGCACCATCGACATCGACAGTTTCGTGCCGCGCGGCTCGATCGACTGGATCTGGTACGACAAGCCGCATTTTCTGGCGCCCGAGGACAAGGTCGGGGTGGAAGCCTTCTGCGTCATCCGCGAGGCGATGAAGGCGAATGATGTCGTCGGCATCGCCCGTCTGGTTCTCTATCGTCGCGAGCGTGCCGTGCTCTTGGAGCCGCAAGGCAAAGGCATCGTTCTCTGGACGCTGCGTTATGGCGACGAGGTGCGTGATCCCATTGCCGAACTCGATAGCAACACCGAGATCGACAGCAAGCTGCTGACGCTGATGAAGCAACTGGTGAAGGAAGAGACCAAGGATTGGAGCCCCACCATGGTGCAGGATCCGATTCAGAAACGCCTGAAGGCGATGATCCGCGGCAAACAGAAGAGCCTGAAGAAGACCGCATCCGCGAAAAAGCCTGCCCCGGTGAAATCGACCGGCAACGTCATCAACATCATGGATGCGTTGAAAAAGAGCCTGGCTGCTGAGAGCGGGCGCAAACCGCATTAGGCGAAAGGGTATTGCCGATCCGCTATCGCTTCTTCTTTTCCAGCGGTTTCGCTGCCGCGAAAAACCCGTCCCAAGGATCTCTCGGCAAGGCGTCCAGCCGCGTCGGCGTGTTGTCCACCGTGAAATAGGCCGGCCCGATGTCGGCGGTGAGCTCATCCCATTCCAGTGGCATCGACACCGCAGCCCCCGGCCTTGCCCGCGTCGAATAGGGGGCGACCGCCGTATTGCCGCGGCCGTTGCGGAGATAGTCGATGAAGATCCTTCCCTGGCGCTTGGCTTTGGTCGCCGTCGCGAGATAGCGCTGGGGATCGTCGGCCGACATGCTGTCGGCAAGCCATTTGGCAAAGCCCTTCACCTCCAGCCAGCCGGCTTTCGGTGCAAGCGGCGTCACCACATGCAGCCCCTTGCCGCCTGTGGTCTTGACGAAAGCGGCGAGACCCTCGGCCTCCAGCCGTTCCTTCAATTCGTAAGCCGCGGCGATCACATTCTCCCACGCCACCTCCTCGCCGGGGTCGAGGTCCATGGTGATCATATCAGGCTTTTCCCAATTGTCGGTCGTCGCACCCCAGGGGTGGATTTCCAGCACGGCCGATTGCACCAGCGCCACGACGCCATCGAAATCGGTAATGCGCAGCAGCTTCTCGCCCTGCTTGTCCTTCGGATCGGTTATCTCGCCGATATGCGGATTCATGCCCTTCCAGGCATGTTTCTGGAAGAACCGCTGCCGGCCCTTGATCCCGTCGGGCAGACGCAGCAGCGCCAGGGGCCGGTTGACGACATAGGGCGCCATGAAGCGCCAGACCTGGGCGTAGTAATTCGCCAGGCCCTCCTTGGTAACGCCCTCGTCCGGCCAGTAGATGCGGTCGGGATGGGTGAGCGCCACCGCCGATTTCGGCAAAGCGCGAGCTGTGGTCTTTTCCGTTTCGCGCGTCACGTCCTTTGCCGGCTTGTCCTCGCGCAGGCCGCGGAAGGCGGCATGGCGCAGATTGCCGTCGGCCGACCAGGCGCGGAATTCCACTTCGCCGACCAGTTGCGGTTTCACATAGATCAGCCCGCGCCGTTCCTCCGATGTCAGTTTGTCGTCGAAGGAATTCTCGCTCTGCGTCAGCCGCGACAGCTTCTCATGGAGCATCTGCGCCGTTGCCACCGTATAGCCGGTGCCGACACGGCCGACATGTTTGAGTTCGCCGTTTTGGTAATACCCCATCGCCAGCGAGCCGATCGCATTCTTCATCGATGTCGACGGAACGTAGCCGCCGATGACGAATTCCTGCCGATGCGAGCATTTCGACTTGATCCAATCGCCCTTCCGTCCCGACGTATATTTGCTGTCACGCAGCTTGGAGATCACGCCTTCGAGGCTGAGCCGGCAGGCATGGTCGAGCACCAGTCCGCCGCTTTCGTTGAAATGCGCGCTGTAGCGCAGCTTGTCGTCGTCGCCGGGTATCAGGGTTTCGAGCAGATGTTTGCGATCGAGGAGCGTCGCGTTGAGCAGGCTGTGGCCGTCGAGATACAGAAGATCGAAGGCATAGAAGACGAAGCGATCATCGCGGCCTTGGCTCAAATCCTGCTGCAGCGCCGAGAAATCCGAAGCGCCAGTATCGCGCTCGACGACGATCTCGCCGTCGATCACCGCCGATCGCACCGGCAGGGCGGCGAAGGCATCGAGTACGGCCTTGCCGAATTTTGCCGTCCAGTCGAGCCCGCTGCGGGTCAGCATCCTGACCTCCCCGTCCCGGATCCTGACCTGCAGGCGATAGCCGTCGAACTTGATCTCATGGATCCACCGATCGTCCGCCGGCGGCTTCGGCTTCAGCTTGGCAAGGGCCGGTTCGATGAAATCCGGCATCGCGGCCTTGCGCGCGCCCTTCGGCCAGTCGCGTTCCCGGGGTGCGGCGGCTTTTGCCTTCGGAGCCGGTCTTTTGACGGCAATCCCTTTGCCGTTCTTCGCTTTCGAATTCCAGGTCGCTTCGGGATTATCCGCCACCTCTTCGAGCTGCCGGCCCGTTTTGGCTGATTCCGGCCGTTCGTCGAGGATGTCGCCGTCATGGCGCGCCTCGGCGTCGTCGCCCTTGATCAAGAGCCAGTTCTCACGCTTTTCACCGGGCCGGCCGTGCATGCGCACGAGATGCCAGCGGCCTTTCAGCTTCTCGCCGTCGAGTTCGAATTCCATATGGCCTTTGCGGTAGGCCTTGTGCGCATCGCCATGCGGCGTCCAGGTGCCGCGATCCCAGACGATGACGGTGCCGCCGCCATATTGCCCCTTCGGGATAATGCCCTCGAAATCGCCATAGGAGAGCGGGTGATCTTCGACATGCACGGCGAGCCGCTTATCCTCCGGGTTGAGGCTTGGTCCTTTCGTCACCGCCCAGCTCTTCAGCACCCCATCCATCTCCAGCCGGAAATCATAGTGCAGCCGGGTCGCATCGTGCTTCTGAATGACGAAGCTGTTGCCGCTGCTGCGGCCCTTTTGTCCGCGTGGCTCGGGGGTGAGCTTGAAATTGCGTTTCGCCTGATAGGTTTCGAGAGCCATCTCAGCTTGCCTTCTTGCTGTGGCTGTCGCTGCGGGCCGGCGCCTTCTTCTTTGCCGGATCCTTCGTTGCTGGGGCCTTGCCGCTCATCTTCGCGCTCTGGCGCAGCGCCTCCATCAGGTCGACGACCTTGCGCTCCGGCTGCTTCTTCTTCTTCGGCGGTGCCCGGCCCTCGATCTTCGCCTTCACCAGTTCGACGAGGGCAGCCTCGTAACGATCCTCATATTCGCTTGGTTCGAAGCTGGCCTGCTTGGTGCCGATGATATGGCCGGCAAGCTCGATCATCTCCTTGTCGAATTTGATGTCGGGAATGTCTTTGAAGACCGTATCGGCCGAGCGCACCTCGTAATCGAAGTTCAGCATCGTCGCGACGATGTAGTCGTCATGAGGGCGGATCAGCAGCGTCCGGTTGCGCCGGAAAAGCACGGCTTCGGCGAGTGCTGCGACCTTGCCGTCGCGCATGCCCCTGGCGATCAGCGACAACGCCTCCTCGTCATGCTCGTCCACGGGGGCGAGATAGTAAGGGCGGTCGAAATAAAGCTTGTCGATCCCGTCGAGGGCGATGAAAGCCTTGATATTCAGCACCTTGTCGCTCTCCGGCATGATCTCGGCAATCTCGTCGCCCTCGATGACGATGTAGTCGCCGCTCTCAATCTGGTAGCCCTTGACCTGGTCGTCCCGCTCGACCGGTTTGCCGGTCTCGCTGTCGACGAATTGCCGTTCCACCCGATGGCCGGTCCTGCGGTTGATGATGTTGAAGGAGACGCGGTCGGAGGAGGAAACGGCGGTGTAGAGCCCGACGGCGCAGGCAAGGTCGCCCACCTTCAGATGACCCTTCCAGCTTGCCCGAGCGGCCATTCCATCCTCCGTCGCAAATCAGAGCCGGCTGCCGCTCTTGTCGGTTTCGAGTTCCTGAAATGCCCAGCCGCGGCCGTCAGGCGCGGGATAGGCGAGCAGCGCATCGCCATCGCCGATCTTCTGGCGCGACGCGGCGTCCTTGGCATGGAAGATCGCTTCATCAGCCGTCGCATAGGTTTCCGAAAGCGTATCGCCGAGCTTATAGGCCCAGCCATTGTCATGCGGGACGACCTGGTAGGTGATATCGGCCATTTCGGATCTCCTCTTCTCAATTAAATAGGGAGCATGATGGCGTTGGCATCCTGCTCTAGTTCCGATTTGTTTTGCGCCGTTCATCGAGGGCGATGATCTTCTCCAGCGATGCGATATCCTCGCTGGTGACGACGGGAACCGGATCGGCCGCGATCGCCTCCAGCACCTCCTTCGAGACGGCGCCGTTGCGGATCGCCCATTCCAGCGTTTCGCGCGTCTCCCGCTCGGCTTTCAGCTGCGCATAGAGCGCAACGATCAGCCGATCACGAGCATCCATCCGCCGGCCTTGGTTATCCATGCTGCGGACGTGCACCATCGCAATCCACCTTTGTCACTGATTTCGTTCAGGTGTATTCAACTGATGAGGGATGGAAAGGTTCCGAAACCGGTGGGCGGGCTTTGCCATCGCCGCATCAGGCGGAATCGCCATCCGCAGGATATTTGCGAGAGGATTTCAATATGGCCGATCTCAAGATTCGCCCCCGCCCGACCGGCGCCACCGCCGTGGTCGGCCGCACCGGTTTCCCGCACGTCATCTCCGCCACCAAGGGCGAGATCGATATCGTCACCGCGCCGTCGCAGCCGGGCTTCAATCCGCTCGACCTGCTCTATTCCTCGCTCTCGGCCTGCCTGGTGCTCAGCGCCCGCATCGTCGCCAGCCAGATGGGCGTTCTCGACAAGATCAGCGAGATCACTGCCGACGTCACCGGCGAGAAGGCGATGGAAGGCCTTTCGCGCGTTGCCAAGTTCAACATCGCCTTCTCGATCAAGGGTGATATCGACGAGGAGACCCGGCAGAAGATCGCCCACGCCGCCGAGAACGAGATCTGCACGGTGAGCAACACCATCCGCGGCAATCCCGAATTCTCGACGACAATATCGGGATAAGCCTATAAAAATTATAGACAATAGCGGCGAAAGGATTGCGCGACCGCTGCCCCGCTTCTATGCTCGGATATCGAAGCAACGATCCCGGCCACCATGCAGCCCAAGCCTCTCCCGACGTCCGCACCGCCCGTCGTCGCCATCATTGGCGGCGGTGTCTCCGGCGCCGGCGTCGCCTATCATCTCGCTAAGGCCGACTGCGGCGAGCGTCCTGCCATCGTGGTCTTCGAGCCGCGCGCCGAACTCGGCCGTGGCCTTGCCTATGACACGGATGATCCGGCTCATCGCATCAATGTGCCGGCCGCCAAGATGAGCCTGCAGCCGGGCGACTTGAGTGAATTCCAGGCCTGGATCGAAGCCCGCGACGCCGTCGCCGACGATCCCGAGGCCAGGCAGCCCGATGGCTCGTTCTTCCCCCGGCGTCGGCTCTTCGGCGAGTATGTCGCCTCCCTGCTGAAACCGCTGCTGGAAGACGGGAGCGTGCGTCATTGCCGCGCCGCGGTGACGGGTGTCGAACGCCGTGCCGGCCGCTGGTCGATCCTCGACGACAAGGGCGGCGTGACGGAGGCCGATATCGTCGCGATCGCCACCAGCCATCCGCCGCCGGCGGCTCCCGGCCGGCTTGCGATCCGGCTTGCGGCCCATCCCCGTTTCGTCGCCGATACCACCAAGCCCGGAGCGCTCGACGCGATCCGCCCGCATGACCGGGTGCTGGTCATCGGCAACGGTCTGACGGCCGCCGATGTGATTGCCTCGCTGGCGCAGCACGGACATGACGGTCCGGTGACCGCGATCTCGCGGCGCGGTCTGCGGTCTCGCGGCCATGCGCCGGTGCCGCAGCCGCTCTTCGGCGATTTCGTCTCCGATGCGACCCATTCCGCCGTGTCGCTGCTGGCGGAGATCCGCACCGCCATCGATGCGGCGAAGACTGAGGGCATCAGCTGGCATGGCGTGATCGACCAGGTGCGGGCGCAGGGATACGAACTCTGGCAGGCGCTGCCGGTTGCCGAACGGCGCCGTCTCGTCCGTCACCTGCGTCCCTATTGGGACGTGCACCGTTTCCGGATCGCCCCGCAGGTCGAGGCCGTGCTCGACGCGGCGGTTGCTGCGGGCCGCCTCGATATCCTGGCCGGCTCGGTCGCCGATGCGCGCATCGAGGGCGAGTTGATCCTTTGCACCCTGCAGCCGCGTCATCAGCGCCAGCCGCTGGAGAGACCTTATGACGCTGTCGTCGTCACCACCGGCCCGGCGCATGGCGGTATTCTCGAAACCCAGCCCTGGCTTGCAGCACTTGCGGCAGACGGTCACCTGGCGCTCGACCCGACCGGCCTCGGCCTTGCCTGTACCGAGCGTTCGGAGGCGATCGGCCCATCCGGACGGGCCGACCCCTCGCTGCTGATCTCCGGCCCGCTGGCGCGCGGCACGTTCGGCGAGCTGATGGGACTGCCGCAGGTGACCGAGCATGCCTTCTTCGTCGCCGGCGAGATCGCCGAAAAGCTGAGGATGCGCGCGACGAATAGGCATCCTGCCTGATTTTCGATCAATATGTCGCTCTTCGGCTGTCGCCGGTGATCGACTTCTGATACGCACCCGGCATCCGGGTGACCAAGAATATCGAGATCATGTCGCAGCCTGCCTCCACCCTATCCGAAGCCCCGCCTTCCAATCGTTTTGCCCTTGCGGCCCTCCTTCTCGGCGGAGCGGCGATCGGCGGCTCGCCGATCTTCGTCAGGCTGTCCGAGGTCGGGCCGATGGCGACCGCCTTCTGGCGCGTGGCGCTGGCGCTGATCCCGATCTTCATCGTCTCGCTGATGAAGAAGGAGAGGGGTCCGAAGCCGCAAAATCTTTCCGACTACGGCATGCTGGTTCTCCCGGGCGTCATGCTGGCGCTCGATCTCGGCGCCTGGCACCTGTCGCTCACCATGACGTCGGTCGCCAATGCGACGCTGCTTGCCAACCTTGCGCCGGTTTTCGTCACGCTGATCGCCTTCCTCTTTTTCAGCGCGCGGATCAGCCGCATCTTCATCCTCGGACTTGCCGTGGCGCTCTGCGGCGTCGTCATTCTGAAGGGCGGGCCGGCAGCTGTCGGCAATGGCGATCTCAGCGGCGACGGCATGGCGATGATCGCCGCCTTCTTCTATGCCTGCTACATCCTGGCGATCGGCAGGCTGCGCAGCCGGTTCGATACGATCCGCATCATGTTGTGGAGCACGGCCTGCGCCGCCGTCTGCATCTTTCCGATCGGCCTCATCTATGAGGGCCATATGCTGCCCGCGACCGTCTATGGCTGGTCGATCGTTTTCGGCCTGGCTTTTATCAGCCATGCCGGCGGGCAGGTGGCGATCACCTATGCGCTCGCCTATCTGCCGCCGGCGTTTTCCTCGCTGACGCTGCTGCTGCAGCCGGTCGTCGCGGCCATCCTCGCCTGGGCGTTGCTGAGCGAGGCGATCGGGGCGATGCAGGCGCTCGGCGGCGCCATCGTGCTTGCCGGCATCATGGTTGCCCGCCGCGGCTGATCGTCAGCGATTTTCCTGCAGCAGCCATTTCTGGATGATCGGAATGTCGGCATCGCCGAGATCGTGGCCGCCGGGGATGACGTCGGAATCGACGGTAGCGCCCGAACTCTTCAGCCTCTCTTCCAGCTCGCTCGCATATTTGCCGTAGGCATCGGTCTTGCCGCTGATGACGAGCAGGTCCGTGCCTTTGAGATCGGCGTGCGGATAGTCGCTGAGCACCGGCATGGAGCGCAGCAGGACCGCCTTATGAACCAGGTTCGGGTGCAGGTAAAGCAGCGAGTTCAACAGGTTGGCGCCATTGGAATATCCGACATAGACGACCTTCTGAGGATCGAGCCCGTAGGATTTGACGGCGCCTTCGATGAAGGCCGCGAAGGCTTCGGCCTCGGTCTTGATATCGTTCTGGTCGAAGGAGAAGGGGGTGATGCGCTTGTACCAGCGCGGAAAACCTTCTTCCGTTGCCCGGCCGCGCACGCCGAGCAGCGTCGCCCGCGGCGCCGCCTTGTTCAGGAGCGGCATCAGCGTCGTCTCATTGCCGCCGGAACCGTGCAGCAGCACGAAGACGCTGCCATCGGGATCGGGGGGCGTATAGAAGCGATGGACGAATGGCAGCTCGCGATAGTTGACGCGCGGCTGGCCGGGCATCGAAAACTGCGGCAGCACCACCTTCAGGTCATGGAGATTGGTGATGGCTTCGGGCGGGGAGAACAGCTTCGTCCCCAGAGCGGCCTGTTCTTCGTCCACGGTCATGCCGGGCTTGTCGGTGGCAAGCTCCACCAGCGTGCCGCCGGGTTCGCGGGCATAAAGCGAGCGGAAATATTTGCGGTCGTGCATGTTGGTCGGCGATGCATCGGTCGCTTCCAATGCCTTGCGCACCGAAAGCAGCGTGTCCTCGTTCGCGGCGCGGAAGGCGACGTGATCGACCGTGCCGGTGCCCGGCGCGCCGGACCAGAAGCCGCGCGCATCGCGCACGTCGATGACGTCGCCGGATTGCGACACCAGCCTGTCGATCGTGCCACGATTGGCCTGGAAGCGATAACCGAAATGGGTCTCGAGGAAGCTGCGGCTTTCGGCAGGCTTCTCCGTCAGCATGGTGGCGCCGCGCACGCGCTGGACGGCATGCTCGATCGGGATCGAGGCGCCGTCCCAGGCGGCCGGTGATGCCAGGGTCTTCGTGCCTGCGAGCTTGAGGATGATGTTGTCGGGGTCCTTCAGCCGCAGCACAGGCTCGCCGAATTCGTCGGCCGGCCCCTCCGAGCGCAGGCCGAAGCTCATGGCGCGCGTCAGCCAATAGCCGATGCTGGCGGGATCGATCGACAGCGATATTTCGCTGATCTGGCCGAAGCCCGCCCGGCCGGGGGCGCCATCTTCCCAAGCGAGAAAGGTGAGGAGGGAACCCGGCGTCCCCGCCGCATCGCCATAGAAGAGATGAAGCTGCGTCGCATCCTCGTAACCGGCTGTCTGCTTGACGAGCCGCATGCCGAGAAACCCGGCGTAGAAGTCCACGTTCGCCTGCACCTTTCGGGTTACGGCAGTGACGTGATGAATGCCTGATACCATCGAGAGCAGTCCTGATTGAAGCGGCGTCGTCAGGAGCGCGAGTATGAGAGCTGCGAAGGTCATACCGTTGCCAATGACCGTCGCTTAGTTTTGTTCCGCACAAAGTGCAAGCGAATCGCCGCGCTGCAGCAATTCCAAATGTTCGACATCTTCGAGTGCCTCTTCCAGTTGCTGCAGGGTCGGCGGCTTGACCATATAGGCGCGCGCGCCGAGATTTCTGGCCCGCCGCATGTCGGTCTCATCGCTTGAGGTGCTCAGGATGCAGACGGGAATTCGCTTGAGGCGGACATCGGCGGAAAGCGCATGCAGCACCTCGAAGCCGTCCATGATCGGCATGTTGATGTCGAGCAGCATCAGGTCGATCTGCGGCACGTCGGCGATGCCGGCGCGCTCTTCAAGCAGCCGCATCGCCTCGCGTCCATTGGTGGCGACATGCAGGTTGAAATTCACCTTCTCCCGGCGCATCAGCTTGATCTTGAGAATCTGGATGTCGGCCGGGCTGTCTTCCACCAGCAGCACTTCGGCGAGCCTGCCCGAACCTTCGCCTGGCTGCTCCGCCGGCCTGGCGCTGTGCGGGATGGCCGATGCGGCCGGCGGCGCGGGCCTTGCCTCGGCGAGCGGCACTTCGACAACGAAGGTGGCGCCCGGCCCATTTTCCGGCTCGCACCAGATCGAGCCGCCATGCAACTGCGCGATGCGGCGGCAGATGGCAAGGCCGAGCCCGGTGCCTTCGATGCCACGGCCGACGAGGCGCTTGAACGGCTGGAAGATCAGTTCGCGGTGCTCGGGATCAATGCCGGGTCCGTTGTCGCGCACTGTGAGACGGCAGATATCGCGCTGCGCTTGCCCGGTGATGCTGACCTCCGGAACCTTCTGGTCGCAATAGCGGATGGCATTCGACACCAGGTTCTGCAAAAGCTGGGTCAGCAGTGTCGCATCGCCCATCACCTCAGGCAGCGCCCCGCGGATGATGACGGCTCCGCGGCTCTCGGTCTGCTGACGCAGATTGTCCTCCACCTGGTCGAGCACAGCGGAGAGCGAGACCGGCCTGAGCTCCGGTCCGCCGGAGGCCTCGAGCCTGGTGAAGCCCGAGACCTTGACGATCAGATCTTCCATATGGTCGGCGGCGCTGAGCACGTAATCGAGCAGTTCGCGGTCTTCGGCCGGAAGCGCCGACGACCCGTGCAGGATGCGGCTGAAGGATTTGATCGTCCGCAGCGGCTCCTTCAGATCATGGGCCATGGCGCGCGTGAAGATCTCGAGCGATTGCCGCTTCTGCTCCAGCTTTGCTTCCAGCATGCCGTGCATGATGGCGTTCTGGATGCAGCGATGCAGTGTTTCCGGCGACAGGGAATCCTTTGTCAGATAGTCGCGCGCCCCGCTCTTCATCACCTCGACGGCCACGGTTTCGCTGCCCTGGCCGGTCAGCATGATGACGTTGGCGGCGGGATCGGCCTCCAGGATATCGGCAAGAACGCCGAGACCGTCGCGCCCCGGAAGCGAATAGTCGAGCAGGATGCAGTTCGGCCGTTTCCGGCCGTTCAACGCCAGGCCCTCTTCACCTGTCTCCGCCTCCACGACCGTATAGGCGGTGCTGGAGACGCGGCCCAATATGCGGCGATAGACCTCGCGATCGTCGATATTGTCGTCGATGATGAGAATGCTGCAGACTTCCGCCAATCTGTCAGTCCTCGAGCGGCAGGATCGCGATTTCGAACCAGTATTCCTTCAGCCGCTGGATCGCAGCGAAGAGCCCGTCGAGATCGACCGGCTTCTGCACATAGGTATTGGCGCCGAGCGCATAGCAGCCTTCGATATCGCGCTCGTCGTCGGAGGTCGTGAGGATCACCACCGGGATCTTGCGCCAGCCGGCGTTCGATTTGATCGCCTCCAGCGTCTTGCGGCCGTCAAGGCCCGGCATGTTGAGATCGAGCAGGATCAGCCCCGGTTTCGGTGCCATCACGCCGAGCATGTCGAGCGCTTCCTGCCCCGAGGCCGCCCAGCGGATCGAGTTGCGCAGGTTGGTGCGTTTGAAGGCGCGCATCGTTGCTTCGAAATCGTCTTCGCTGTCCTCGACGATCAGGATTGGTTGCGTGTCACGCTGCTGCATTCTGCCCCTCGCGCTTTCTTCCCAGGGTGAAATAGAACGTCGTGCCGGCGCCGACCTCGGATTCCAGCCAGATATCGCCATTGTGTCGCGCGATGATCTTGCGAACGAAGGTGAGGCCTGCTCCGGTACCATCTTCGGAATCCTGCGACTTTTCCAGCCTTTTGAAAATGCGGAAAATGTCCTCATGGAATTCCTGGGGTATGCCCTTGCCGTTATCTCTAACGAAAAACACGTTGCGGGCAACCGTGCCGTCCTGGCCGACGAACCGGTCGAGGTAACCGATCGAGACGAGCGGCGCCGGCTTGTCGTTGTATTTGATCGCATTGGTGATGAGATTGCGGAACACTTCGGTCAATCGCGGCGCGTCGCAGACCACGTCCGGCAGCCGGCCGTCGATGATGACCTTGGCATGCCGTTCCTCGAGCAGCAGCTCCATCGTCGCGACGACATCCTTGACGATCAGGCTGATGTCGGTGCGTTTGACTGCCAGTTGCTGCCGCCCGAGCCGGGAGAAATACAGAAGGTCGTTGACGAGTTTCTCCATGCGCTGGCTGAGACGTACGAGCCGGTTCAGCCGGCGTACGCCGTCGACGTCGAGCTTGTCTTCGTAGTCCTCCAGGAGGAAGCGGGAGTGGTTGTGCAGGCCGCGCAGCGGTTCCTTCAGATCATGCGAGGCGATATAGGCGAATTCATCGAGGTCGTGGTTGCTGCGCTCGAGTTCGGCCGTATAGGCCTCGAGCTGGGCAAGCGTCGCCTTCATCCGTTCTTCCTGCCGGACGCGCTCGCTGATATCACGCACGATGCCGACGAAGATCTTCGTATCGCCGGTGACGACGGTGCTGATGGAAACATCGATCGGAAAGACGATGCCGTTCTTGCGGCGTCCGGAGACCATGCGCGTCGTGCCGATGATCCGTTCCTCGCCGGTCTGCCGGTAATGGGCGAGATAGCCGTCGTGCTCGGAATGGTAGGGTTCGGGCATCAGCATCTTGATGTTCCGGCCGATCGTGTCCTGCGGGGAGTAGCCGAACATGCTTTCCGCCGCCGGATTGAAGCTCCTGATCGTTCCACGATCGTCGATGACGACGACGGCATCAGGCGTGCCGCGCAACAACGCGCCGAAGCGGACGCGCTCGGTTTCGAGGTTATGGTTGTTGCGCATGAAATAGAAGACGAGGATCGCGATCAGCCAGAGCGTGGCGGCCGTAATCGTGCGGTTGGCGATCTCCTGCCAGAATGTCGCCTCGTCGTGCCTGACGGCGAAGAAGCCGAGCATCAGCAGCACGGTGCAGGCAAAGGCGAAGAAAAGCGGCGCGTTCCTGTTGCCGAACCAGAGCGCCGTCAGCACCAGCGGCACGTAGAGAATGCCGTTGGCGACACCCAGCGGCGTATAGAGATCGACAAGAAGGCCGGTGAAGCACACGGCAGCCGGGATCCAGAGCGGGATCTGCGCCCGGTTTGCCGGCTGCATCCACCAGGAGCGGGCGAGAAGCCCCGCGCCGAAGATCACCATGCCGACCGCCGTATGCAGCGCCATCGCTGCATAGGGCCCCCAACGGTAGCCCTGTTCGGCATCGGTGACGTAGCTCGCCAGCGCGATCATGCCGAGCGTCATGACGACGTAGCTCGTCAGCTCCTGCACCACCTGGCTTTTCCTCTCCACCGGGAGCGAAAGCAGCAGCGAAAGATTGGCGATCAGGAAGATCAACGCCGTATTCGGCCCCATGCCGCCGCCGATCTGCACAATGAAAGCGGGGGGAACCAGGAAGCGCGAGATCAACACGTCGACATTGTGGAAAGTCCGGCCGATCGTGACGATTTCCACGAGCCGGGCTGCGGCAAACGCCGCTGCAAGTCCCGCCGTCATCGTAGCCGTTATTCGAAAACGGCGGCCGGTCAGTGTCGAGGCGGCAAGCCCCGTCCCGGAAAGCACGAAGCAGAGCGCAGTGTTGAAGGCCATCGACGGAAAGCCGGGAACCAGCGAAATGATGATCTCGACCTGCAGCAGCCAGCCGGCAAGGGCGGTCACGCCGAGAAGGACCATCAGGCAGCCGACGGCAATCGCAAAGGCACGGTAGTGCCGCCTTCGCTGGTCCTGCAGGTCCACGTCGCTGCTATCCTGCACCCGCCTATTCTCCTTGGTTTGCGCGGTCATTTTTTCCGAAATCAACGAATACTCAATAGGCAAAGGGAAGGCGATGTCGCGCTTTTTGCGAAATGCCTTGCGGTAATATATATCGAACTTTCGTGAAACCGCGGTATCGTGATTTCTAAGGACAGCGACGTTCGTTCGAACAATATCCAATCACGGTGATGGATGCCGACCCTATTTTACGTCGATGACAGCAGGGATGACCTCTTTTATCTCGACTATATCAGCCGGAAGCAGCAGATAGACGTCGATCTATTCTGCTTTTCGACAGCCGATATGGCGCTGGAGGCGTTGGAGGCGCGCGCGGCGGAAGGCAAGGCCGTGCCCGATCTGTTGATCACCGATCTCTACATGCCGCTCGATAGCGGCACTGGCCTGGTGCTGAGCCTGCGCCGGGATGTTCGGTTCAAGTCGATGCGGCTTGCGATCTGCAGCGGATCGGATGCCGATGAGGATCGCGCGCGTGCGCTTGAGGCCGGCGCCGATTTCTATCTCGAAAAACCCCTTGACCTTGCCGCAGTCATTCTCAATCTTGAAGTGTAGGAAACGACGTCAGTCCGGCGGCCTGTTTTCTGCCGCTTGCCTGGAGCATCCGACAAACCGCAATTGACAAGGTCGGGGGCGCAACACAAGATGCAACCGAAGCGAAGGAAATGGAACGCAAAATAAGCGCTGAGAGAACCGATGAACCCGCGTTCGCCGCCACGAACATCAGCCAACCCCTTAGCTGAATGGGTCTATCGGTTCTCTCGCGCTTACGTCTGGCACTGCCTTCTCGCATTCATGGATGTTGAACACGAGAAGATTTACGATACCCAGGTAAGAACTACTGCCCCTCAGTAAAATCTGCCCGTGCATCACCTGTAGTTGAGATAATTGATGATTTCCGCCTTAAATATCGAAAGTCCCCGTTTTCGATATCTCTCATCAAGTTGTCTCGCAATTTTTGTAGCTCTTCGCGTCTAAGACGTATATCCCAAGATTTCGGGATCGGAGGCATCGGCGGGAGGAGAGGAAGAGTGGGAATGAACAATGCCCCGGCAATTCCCTTTCACGCCGGACCGGAACTGAGCCGGGCGATCAACCGCACCGATTTTTTCCGTCTGCTGAAGTCGGCGGCGCAGCATTACAACTTCGACAATTTCGCGCTTGCCCGCATTTCCGAGGCTTCAGCTCCTTTCGGTGAACGCGATATCGTCATCACCAATGTTGCCGAGCGGCGTGTCGGCCTTTTCATCACGACATTGAAGGAAGCGCTCGGGACCGTCCGGGCAAAGTCCGCCCAGTTCCTGGCAACGCCGGTCCATGGCCGGAGCGCGCAGCCGGAAGATCATCCCTCCGAGCTGGTTTTCAACGAGTTCCTGAGCGGCGTCTTTCTGTTCATCCCGCTGTTCACGCCGGAAGGGCGGCGCTATTGCCTCGTGCTCAGCGGCGAGCGTCAGGAGCCCGATCAGAGCGAGATCGCCGACATGCTTCTCGATGCCATGCGCATTTTCGACAAGCTCTACGAGGAAATCCTGACGCCGGAAATGTCCGGACGGCTGACGCAGCGCGAATCGGAAATCGTCAAATGGACGAGCGAAGGCAAGACGTCGGCGGAGATCGCCATCATTCTCGGTCTCTCCGAACATACGGTCAATTCGCACATCACCGCGGCCGCGCGCAAACTCGACGCCGTCAACCGCGTTCATATGGTGGCGATCGCCTTGAGGAATGGTTTGGTGTCGTGAAGTTGGTTTCGGGATTGGGGAAATGAGACGATGATCACCGAAACGGGCCGAAGGAACGCCGTCAAGGTTCTGTTTGTCGACGACGAATTCATCGAATTCCGCGCGCTCAAGAAGAAGATCGCCGATCTCTCCGAGCCGGCCGTCGAGGTCGAATATTCGCCTTCGATCGGTGACGCGCTGGAAAAGATCCGCTTGGAGCGATTCGATCTCATCCTGCTCGACAACCGCCTTCTGCCGAACGCCGATTTCCGCGAAACGGTGCCGGAACTGCGCGGCATCGGCTACACCGGACCGATCGGCGTCGTCTCGACCGATATATCGGGTGGCTATTTCCAGGAATTCCCGGATTACGGCGTCGATTTCCGTATCGGCAAGGACGAAATCGATGCGCAGACGCTACAGCATATCATCCGCGAATATGTGACCTATGACGTCCCGGATTTCTGGAAGGACGACTACAGCATCTAGAGCAATTCCAGGAAAAGTGCGAAGCGGTTTTTGCCGGGAATTGCGTAAAAACAAAAGGATAGAGCGGTTCGGCGCTCCCTTAAAAGCTGAACCGCTTTAAAGCAATTTCCAGCAAAACCACTGCACGCTTCTGCTGGAAGTTGCTGATTTCAAGCAATAGGAAGGCGGATGATGAAGCGGCTGCCGCTTTCATCCGAATGCTCGAGGCTGATATCGCCGCCCAGCGCCGTCAGAAACTCCCGCGCCGTCGTCAATCCGAGACCGGCGCCCTGAACCGCTCCCGCTTTCGGCAATTTCCAGAAGGGCTCGAATATCCGCTCCCGATAGGCCGAATCGATGCCCGTGCCATTGTCGGAGATGCGGATAAACCAGTCGGTGCCCTCTCGCACTGCCGCAATCGTCACATGCGGTGGCGCTTCGCTGCGATAGGTGAGGGCGTTGGTCAGCAGATGCCGCAGCACCAGCCCGAGCAGGGCAGGATCGGTCCGGATGGAGGGCAGGCCTACGCTTTCAAGCGTCGCGCCGCGAACCTCGGTCTCGTCGGTCAACTCGCCCCAGATATTGTCGGCCAGCGCCTGCAGATCCACCTCTTCAGGCGTCACCTGGGGCGTTCCGCCGGCAAGGCTCATCAATGCCTTGGTGAGGCGCTGCGCGGCTTGCGCTTTCTCCAGGATCATCCTGAGGCTCTGCAACTGTTCGCCGTCGAGCGTCTCCTCGAGATCGTCGAGCAGCAGCTCGGCATACATGGCGATGTGGCGCAGCGGCGATTGCAGGTCATGCGAGGCGGTCGCGAGAAAACGCTTGATGCGCTCCTCGCTGTCGCCGGCGACAGCGGTTTCCGGCGGTCTTGTCGGGTTGGATGACATCTGGCGGCTTCCCCGATCTCAATGACAGCGCCGCGTCTCTTCAGGTGCGCAAAGGACGCGGTAACACTTTGAATTGGCACATAATGCAGTCGCCGACAATAGAAAGAGGGCGCCGGCTCTGCAACCGGCGCCCTCTTCAAGGATACGTTAACAACGAGATTCTCAGGTCGCCGATTTGCGCGGGCGGCCCTGTTCTGGCGGGATGATTTCGACTGCCGCATCGGTTGCCGGTGCCGCCTTGGCATGGCGGCGGCGCCAGTCGCCGAGGAAGAGCAGGATCGGCGCCGCGATGAAGATCGAAGAGGCGCCGGCCACGAGAATGCCGAAGACCATCGGGATCGCGAAGCTCGAGACCGCGCTGCCGCCCCAGATCGCCATCGGCACCAGGGCGAGGAAGGCCGTCGCATTGGTATAGAGGCTTCGTGCCAGGGTCTCGTTGATCGACTTGTCGATGATCTCGCGCAGCGGCATCGACTTATAGAGCCGCATGTTTTCGCGCATGCGGTCATAGACGACGACCTTGTCGTTCACCGAGTAGCCGACGAGCGTCAGGATGGCGGCGATGGCCGTCAAATTGAAGTCGAGGCCGGTGATTGCGAAGAAGCCGATCGCCTTGGTGACATCGAGCACCAGCGTGACGATGGCGCCGACGGCAAACGGCCATTCGAACCGCACCCAGATGTAGATCAGCATCGCAAAGCTTGCGATGACGACCGACAGGATGCCGGCCCAGGCAAGCTCGCCGCTGACCTTCGGACCGATGACATCGGTGCCTTCGACGGTGGCCTTCGGGTCGAGCTTGATGACTTCGGCCTTCAGCTTGGTCACAGCAGCCGTCTGTGCCTCTTCGCCGCCTTCCTGCCGTTGGGCGCGCACGAGAATGCTGTTGTTGTCGCCGAAGGACTGCAGCGAGATTTCGCCGAGGCCGAGGCTGTTCAGCCCCTCACGGAAGGTTCCGAGATCGGCCGGGGCACTGGTCCTGACCGACATCTGGATGCCGCCGCGGAAATCGACGCCGTAGTTGAGGCCGGGGTGAATGAACAGCACGACCGAGGCAATCGACAGGAGCGCCGAAACGGTGACGCCGAAGAAGCGCGCCTTCATGAACTGGATATGCTTGTCATAGGGGCTGAACGGGATCAGCGGCCTGATGTTCAGCACCTTCAGCCTCTGGCGGCGGGTGATCTCGATCATCGCGACGCGCACGAAGGCGACCGAGGTGAACATCGAGATGATCAGGCCGAGCGCCATGGTCACGGCAAAGCCGCGAACCGGTCCGGAGCCGAAGTAGAACAGGATGGCCGCAGCGATCAGGGCCGTCATGTTGCCGTCGATGATGGTCGAATAGGCACGGCGGAAGCCGGTGTCGATGGCGGCGAAGGCGCTCTTGCCCTTGCGCGTTTCTTCGCGGATGCGCTCGTTGATCAGAACGTTGGCGTCAACAGCAAGGCCGATGCCGAGAACGACACCGGCGATGCCCGGCAGCGTCAGCGTCGCACCGACCAGCGTCAGGGCGGAGAAGGTCAGGATCGTGTGGATCAACAGGGCGACATTCGCCAGCACGCCCCAGGTGCCATAGAGAATGAAGATGAAGAGTGCGACGAGAGCAAAACCGACGATGCCGGAATAAATACCCATCTTGATCGCATCGGCGCCGAGGTCGGCGCCGACGGTGCGTTCCTCGATGACGGTCAGCTTGGCGGGCAGGGCGCCGGCGCGCAGCATGGCGGCAAGCGTCGTGGCGCTGTCGGCCGAGAAGTTGCCGGAGATCTGGCCGGAACCGCCGGTGATCGGCTCGCGGATGACGGGCGCGCTCAGCACCTTGTCGTCGAGGACGATGGCGAAGGGATTGCCGACGTTCTGGCGGGTGATGTCGGCAAAGCGGGTGGCGCCGGCGCTGTCGAAGCGGAAGCTGACGATCGGCTCATGCGTGTTGGGGTCGAAGCTGACGCGGGCATCCGAAAGGCGGTCGCCGGAGATTTCGACGCGATCGAGGACCGGATAGGACCGGCCTTCATCGTCCTTCAGCATGGTCACGCCAGGTCCCGGCTGGTTGTTCGGCGCCAGCATGTGGAACGACATCTTGGCCGTGGAGCCGAGAAGTTCGCGCAGGCGCGACGGATCCTGTGCACCCGGAAGCTGGACGAGCACGCGGTTGGCGCCGATGCGCTGGATCGTCGGCTCGGAGACGCCGACCTGGTCGACGCGCTGGCGGATGACCTCGAGGCTCTGCTGAACGGCGTTGTCGACATTGGCGGAAATGCCGGCCGGCGAGAAGCCGACGGTGATCGTGGCGCCGTTTGCGGCGACATCAAGATCGGCCTGGCCGGCGCTGAGACCGGTGCTGATCGGGTTGGCGAGCGTCTTGAGTTCGGTGACGGCGGCATCGCTCTGCGCGGCGTCGGCGAGTGTTACGACGATCTGGTTCTGGCTGCGGACCACGGCTTTCGGCTGGATGCCCTTTTCGCGCAGCACGCGGCGCGCGTCCTGAAGCAGCGATTGCAGCCGCTCCTTGGTCAGGTCGGCTTCGTCGACTTCGAGAACGAGGTGCGAGCCGCCGCGAAGGTCGAGGCCGAGCGACACCTGCTCATGCGGCAGCCATGCCGGAATACGCTGGAGGGTGGATTGCGGCAGGACATTCGGCAGGGCGATCAATAGGCCGAGAAGGATGATCACCGTATAGGTGAACACCAGCCATGGTGAAGTACGCATGTTGTATTCCTTGATATCGAGGGCCGGCGCTTGGGCGCTGGCAGTATGTCGTCAATGGTCGGTCGGAGCGCCGATCGGCGCAAACCTCAGGCAGCGGCGGGCGGTGCGCGCGGCTGATGGGTCCTGGAGACTGCGGCGCGAAGCGAGGCTTCGAATGCCGGAAAAGCGGCTGGCATGGTCCAGCCGGCGAAATCGAGAGCCGGGGCGACGGCAAGGGCAGGCGATCCGGCGTCATGCGCTGCCTGCTTCGGCGCAAGCCTGCGCTCGGTGGCAAGCAATCCGCGCACGGCATCGCGCGCGGTCAGCTGCGGCGGCTGCGGATCCCGATCGGAAGAGGAGAGTGTGTTGACGGTGACAACAGGCGAGATGATCAGGTTGCCGCCGAGAAGCAGGCCGAGATAGGCAAGAATGGCGACGAGGAGGGAGGCGGCGATACGGCCCGTCAGACGGCGCTGCTCCAGCTCCATCTTCTCCGTCCCGGCGATGTCACTCCCGTATCGGCTCAAAAGCGCGCCAATCTCTCATTCTTTTTCCGGCGGAGGCTCATCCGCAGGCATAATTGTATCAGGCCCATGTCCGTCTTCATAGGGCACACTCTCATGATGCACTTGGGCGAGCCGGTCAACCATGCCAAGCGCAATTTCGCGCTCGCCCATGATGACGGTGTCGGCGCCATATTGCTTCAATTCATCGACCTCGGCATCGGAATGGGCGCGGGCGACGATGAGGATCGATGGATTGACGCTGCGCGCTTGCTCGGCGATGCGGCAGGCCTCGAAAGCATTGGGGATGGCGATGGCAATGCTGCGGGCGCCGGAGAGATTGGCAAGGTCGAGCGTTTCCCGCATCACCGCATTGCCCGCCAGGGTTTCGATACCCTGCACCTTCAGCTCGCCGATGCGCTTATCGGAGTCCTCAATGACGAGAAAAGGTGTGGCTGACGACTTGAGATTCTGTCCGACGATGCTGCCAACCCGTCCGTAGCCAACGAGAATGGCGTGGCCGCTGAGAGCAGTCGGGTGCACCTCGTCGTCTTCAGACGGCATCTCCTCCTGGGCTGCTATCGCATCTGCAGCGGGAGCAGGGTCGGCCACGGCGTCTTCGCGCTTTGCACCATCCAGCAGCGGCCGCATGCGGTCGCAGAGGAAGAACAGCAGCGGATTGAGGATGATCGAAATGATGGCGCCGGCCAGGATCAGGTCGCGGCCTTCCTCCGGCAGCAGCCCGAGTTCGACGCCGAGAGCTGCGAGGATGAAGGAGAACTCGCCGATCTGGCCGAGGCTGGCCGAGATCGTCAGCGCCGTGCCGAGCGGCTTCTTGAAGGCGAGCACGATCAGCAGGGCGGCGACGGACTTGCCGATGACGATGATGAAGATGGTGGCCAGAATCGGCAGCGGCTTGTCGATCAGGATATTCGGATCGAACAGCATGCCGACCGAGACGAAGAACAACACGGCGAAGGCATCGCGCAGCGGCAGACTTTCCTGCGCGGCGCGATGGCTGAGTTCGCTTTCGGCCAGCACCATGCCGGCAAAGAAGGCGCCGAGCGCCAGCGACACGCCGAAGAGCTTCGCCGCGCCGAAGGCGACGCCGAGCGCGATCGCCAGCACGCCGAGCCGGAAGAGCTCGCGCGAACCGGTATGGGCGATGCGGTGCATCGTCCAGGGAATGAGCTTGCGGCCGAAGACCAGCATCAGCGCCACGAACAACGCCACCTTCACCAGCGTCATGGCGATCATGCCGCCGATGCCGAGATCGAGGCCGAACAGACGGCTGAGTGCGGCCGAGAGCGGCTCGACAGGAGCGTGACCCTCGCCGCCGATGCTGGCGGCGGCCGGGATCAGCACCAGCGCCAACACCATGGCGAGATCCTCGACGATCAGCCAGCCGACGGCGATCCTGCCGCGCTCGGTCTCGACAAGTCGCCGCTCCTGCAGCGCCTTCAACAGCACGACGGTGGAGGCGACCGAAAGCGCCAGGCCGAAGACCAGGCTGCCGCCGGTCGGCCAGCCCATGAAGGCGCCGAGTCCCCAGCCGAGCAGTGTCGCAAAGGCGATCTGCACGATCGCGCCGGGCACGGCGATGCCGCGCACCGACAGCAGGTCTTTCAGGGAGAAATGCAGCCCGACGCCGAACATCAGCAGGATGACGCCGATTTCGGCCAACTCCGGCGCAAGGTTCTGATCCGCCACATAACCCGGCGTATGTGGCCCCACAAGCACGCCGGCGATGAGATAACCGACGAGCGGCGGCATCCGCAGCCGATGGGCGAAGGCGCCGAAGATGAAAGCCAGCACGAGGCCGCCGACGATTGTCGAAATCAAGGGCGTATCGTGTGGCATCGTCGTCTCCCGATCTGGAAATCCCGTTCGTAATATGACATATATGGTCTATATCGACCAATATGGGCAACTTAAAATCATGGGTCAAGGCGCACGGGAAACAATTCTCACTCCCGCTCTCTGCCGCGCGGCACGCGGCCTGCTCGACTGGACCCAGACCGATCTTGCCGAAAGGGCCGCGGTCTCGCGCAGCACCATTCGCGACTACGAGGGAAGGCACCACGACATCCACCGCGCGACGGAGGCGCAGCTGCGCCTCGCCTTCGAGGAGGGCGGTGTCAAATTCGTCGAGATCGAGGGAGCGGGCACCGGTCTCTGCCTGCCCAATCCAGCCGGCTGAATCGGTTCAGGGCGCCAGGCAGGCGGCAGAGACCTTGTAGGCGGAGAGCGTCTTGCCCTTGTAGTTGCCTTGCGTCGGCTGCCAGCTCTTCAGCACCTCGGGCGCCTCGGTGGCGCAGGTGAGGCCCCCGTCCGTCAGGAAAAGCACTTTGCCGGTAATCTCGGCCGGCAGCGCGAATTCCTGCTCGTAATAGCTCTCCGGAAGGCCAGCCGGCGCCCGCGCATAGATCCGGTAGGATGCGTCGCGGAGCGTATAGAAAAGATCGGCGACCATGTCGCGATCGTCGGTGACGATGATGTCGGTGCCGGCCTGACCGGCGAGTGCGGCAGCCTCGCGGCTGACCTCGGCGCGGCCGAGATAGCGCTTCATCAATTCGTCGCCGTTCGGCAGCAGCAACTGCTGCGGAAAGATCGTCGCCAGCGGAAAGAGCAGGCTGGCGATGCCGTTGATGGTGAGCGACAGTTTCAGCCCCTTCGGCCACATCCGGTAAAGCAGCCAGACGGCAAGGATGGTCCCGGCGACATAGGCGGTCACCGCCCAGTTGGCATAGGCCTTGGCGACCGTCGCCTGCAGCGTGATCAGCACCACCACCGGCATCGACAGCCAGACCAGCATCTTTTCCCGGTCGTCGCTGCTGCCCTTGATCATGCGGTACACCGCCCACAGCATCGCAAAGAAGATGATCGGCCCGACGACGCCGAACTGGGCGGAGAAGAATTCAAGCCCGCGACGGAGATTGATGCCGAGTTCGCTCCAATGGGCGATATCCTGCGTATGCCGCACCGTCGTGTTGTCGTGCTGCAGGTTCCACCAGAGATTCGGCAAGGCGACGATCGCCGCGACCGCGACCGCGATGATGAAATCCCGAATGGCGATGCGCGCCGCCGGAATGAGCAGGAGGGCAATCGCGCCGCCCGGAACGACGAACAGCACGGCATATTTCGACAGGAAGGCGAGGCCAACCCCAAGGCCCATGACGAGCGCCAGCCCGACCGAGCGTCGCTGCGTCAGACCGAAATAGGCAAGCAGGGCGATCGCGATGAAGAACAGCAGGATGACGTCGGTCGAGAAGAACACCGAAGAAAGCGCCACACCGGGAAGGGTGATGTAGGTGGCGCCCGTCCAGCCTTCGATCTCCGGCCCGACGAAACGCTTTGCTATCTTCATCAGCACCAATGCTGCCGCCATGTGGATCAGCGGTCCGAGCAGCCTGATCCAATAGATGGCGTTGGAGCCGGAAAACTCGGTCATCGCCCGGATCACCCAGGCGATCATCGGCGGCTTGGAATAATAGCCGAGATCGAGATTCTGCGACCAGAACCAGTACTGCGCCTCATCGACGAAAAGGTCCGTCGCGTCAAAATTGAGCAGGACGACGCGCCAGAGCGTGAAGCCGAGAACGATGAGGAGACCAGATCTGGGGGACATGAACGAATAGTTCCGCTGACATGAAAGGCGCGAGTGCGATACACCAAAGGTGCCGGACTGCCAACGGGGAAGGGGCGGTCTACAGCATGTCGCACAAAACTGTGTAGCGGTTTTGCGATAACGACATGCGTTGGAAATAAAGAGCCGGAGCGCGAGGAGCGTATCTGAAAGCGCAACGCGCTTAGAACACCCGAAGCGTGCGGGTATCGCGGTGTGCAGCGAGAAAATCGAGGAGGGCGACGGCTGCAAGCAGCGTCATTGCTATCAAGCAGGAACCCAATCCGAGAACAATCATTGCTCTGTCCTTGTCGACGTCATGTCTTGGTTATCGACCGGCATATACCACGGAGCTTGCGTGTGCCTTGTAGCAGCCATGCAACTCCGCAACAGTATTTGCAGCCAACTGCCTTGAATTGCTTCAAAAGCCTGTCCTGCGAAAGGCTTATTAACCTTCAGGCAAGGAATTAACCATAAACATTGGTTTACACGTCGGAATGGGAAGATGCACTCGTTCCCACCAGGCATGACGCCGTCCCGCCGTACCGGGTTGATCCGGTATCCATCTCTTCAGACAGCTCCGAAACATAGCTGATCAGGGGGCTTCGATCCGCCGGTTGTAACCGGTGGTGAGAACCGTCTCCACGCTTCGCGTTCAACGGATGCTGCGCAGGTTTTTCGCCGGGCCGTCGCCCGGAATGTGGTTGGGGACAGGCATTGAGGCAGGACATGCCATCAGATCAGGCTCGTGGAGCGCAGGCAGGCAGCTTGCGCGACCGCCTGCGCTTTGCCGGTCTCGATGCTGACCAGTGCGAGCTGGTGCGCCGCAACCGGCCGGCCCTCGAAGCCCATTTGAAGGCGGGGCTCAGGGATCTCTTCCATCGATTCCAGTCGTTCCCCGACGCCTCGCGCAATTTCGAGAGCGAGCGTCAGGTCGAGCGCCTGCATGATCTGCAGTCCTCGCATTGGGACGTGCTGACGGATGCGCGGTTCGACAGTCTCTATGCCGAGCGCGTCAAGGTGCTCTCCGATACCGAAAACAAGATGGGCCTCGACCCGCGCTGGCACGTCGCCGGCCATGGCGTCATGCTGGAGCATGTCGTTTCCGGTCTTGCCCAGGAGATTGCCGGCCGTCCGCTGTTGCCGTCGGCCAAGCGCCGCAGCCGTGAAATCTCCGATCTGATGACGGCGATCATCCGAATCGTCATGGTCGATGTGGAAATTGCCGTCTCGCTGCGCTTCAACGCGCTGCGCGCCGCCCAGAGCCGCGCGCTCGCCGATCAGCGCGCCGACAACGAGGCTGAGATCGCCCGGATCTTCGGCGATGTCATCGAAGGTCTTTCTGCCCGCGACCTGACACGCCGCGCGCCCGTCGACGGCGACCATGCCGGGATCGCCGCCGCGCTGAATGGCGCGTTGGACGGACTTCAGGCGGAATTTGCCGCGATCACAGAGCGCACGCTCAAAGCCGAAGCGGCGACAGGCTCGCTTGCCGGCCTGTCCAGGCAATTCGCCGGCACGGCTTCCGGCCAGGCCGACCGGCTGCAGCTTTCCGCCGCCGCCCTTGCCGGCATTGCCGGCAGTGTTCGCGACGGTGCGGCCGACAGCCGCGCCGCCGAACAGGCAGCCGCCTCGACGCGCGCCGCCGTCGAGGAAAGCGGTGAGGTCGTCGGTCGCGCGATCAGCGCCATGGCCGATATCGAACAGTCGGCGGAAAAGATCGGCCAGATCATCGGCGCGATCGACGAGATCGCCTTCCAGACCAATCTTCTGGCGCTGAACGCCGGCATCGAAGCCGCGCGCGCCGGCGATTCCGGCCGGGGCTTTGCCGTCGTCGCCCAGGAAGTCCGCGCCCTTGCCCAGCGTTCGGCCGAAGCCGCCCGCGAGATCAAGACGCTGGTGACGACGACCAAGGCGCAGGTCGACGCCGGCGTGCAGATGGTCGGCCGCACACAGGATTCGATCGGCAGCATCGTGCGTCAGGTCACCGACATCAACGCCGCCATCGCCGGCATCGCAACGAGAACCGGCGAACATGCCGCAAGCCTCGACAGCGTCACATCAGACGTCAAGGGTCTGGGCGGCGAGGTGGCGGAGAGTGCCGGCCTGGCGGAGCGCTCGGCTGAGGGCGCCGACCACCTCCACACCGTCATTCTCGAGCTCGGCCAGACGGTTCGCGAGTTCCGCATCGCTCGGGAAAACGCCAATGCCGGGCGCCCGGCGCCGGTTCGCGCCGCACCGCCGCGCGCCATCGAAGCCTCTGCCCGTCCGGCACCGGTCGACGACGCCTATGAAAATGATGATTTTGGCGTTCCGAAGCCCTTCGCAAGCGTCGGAGGTGGGCGGAATGTTTACTAACCTATCGGATGATTGCCTCAGCTCGTCTTCTCGAGCCGGGGACAAGGGGACAAGGAAAAGCTGATGGCAGCAAAGAAGAGTGGCAAGACGCTGGATTTGACAGCGGTGCTCGACCTCAACGAGGCTTCCGCCTTGCGCGACAAACTCCTCTCCCTCAGGGGCAGCGGCCTTTCGATCGACGCATCAGGCGTCGAACGGATCGGTGCTCTTTGCGCCCAGGTTCTGATGTCCGCCGAGAAGACCTGGGAACAGGACAAGCAGCCGTTCACCTTCTCCAAGGTGTCCGACGCATTTCAGAAAACCATGCAGCTGGTTGGCGTCAATATTGACCACCTGCTTGCCAAGGAGATTCGGCAATGAAGAAAAAAGTTCTTACCGTGGATGATTCCCGCACCATCCGAAACATGCTGCTCGTGACGCTGAACAATGCCGGCTTCGAGACGATCCAGGCGGAAGACGGCGTCGAAGGCCTCGAGGTTCTCGAAGAGTCCAATCCTGACGTCATCGTGACCGACATCAACATGCCGCGTCTCGACGGTTTCGGCTTCATCGAAGGTGTTCGCCGCAACGAGAAATACCGGGCCATCCCGATACTGGTCCTGACCACCGAAAGCGACGCGGAAAAGAAGAACCGCGCCCGCCAGGCCGGTGCCACGGGCTGGATCGTCAAGCCTTTTGACCCGGCCAAGCTGATCGATGCCATTGAGCGTGTAACCGCTTAAACCCAGGATTTGCTCCTATGGATATGAACGAAATCAAAGAGATCTTTTTCCAGGAGTGCGAGGAACAGCTCGCCGAGCTGGAATCCGGTCTTCTGAAAATGAATGATGGCGATCGCGATCCGGAAACCGTCAATGCGGTGTTCCGTGCCGTGCATTCGATCAAGGGTGGCGCCGGCGCCTTCGGCCTTGATGATCTGGTAGCCTTCGCCCATGTTTTCGAGACCACTCTCGATTGCGTTCGATCCAACAAGCTTGAGCCGACCCAGGACGTCCTGAAGGTGATGCTGAAGTCGGCCGACGTGCTGGCCGACCTGACGAATGCTGCGCGCGACGGCGGCAGTGTCGATGAAAGCCGCAGCCGCGGCCTCGTCAAGGAGCTCGAGGCGCTGGCCAACGGCGAGTTGCCGTCTCCTTCGGCATCGGCCGAGGCGCCCGCGCCGAAGGCTGCCGCAAAGCCCGCGGCCAAGGCCGCTCCAGCGCCGGCCGTCAAGCCGACGGATGACAGCGGCTTCCAGCCGATCCCCTTTTCCTTCGACGATTTTGGCGGCGAAGGCGATGCGGGCTCCGACCTGCCGACCTATGAAGTCATCTTCAAGCCGCGCTACGAACTCTATTCCAAGGGCAACGACGCGACCCTGCTGCTGCGCGATCTCTCGCGCCTCGGCGAAATGACCATCTATTGCAACACGGATGAGCTGCCGGGCCTCGAGGAACTCGATCCGGAAGGCGCTTATTTCTTCTGGAACGTCACGATCAAGACGGACAAGGGCGAGGACGCCATTCGCACCGTCTTCGAATTCGCCGAATGGGATTGCGAACTGACGGTGAAGCCGCTCGAGGAAGCAAGGGCTGACGCGACCAGCAACGACGAACTGCCGATGGTGCCGGTTCCCTTCGATCTGTCGATCCTGGATGAAACGGGCGCAACCGAAGAGGTTGCCGCCGACGCGCGCGCCGAAGAGACGGCCGCCGCCGTTGCCGCCGCCGAGACCGCGTCTAACGTCACGCAGATGGCCGCAGCCGCAGCCCGTGTCGAGAAGAAGGAATCGGCAGCCGCCGCAGCCGCCGCCGCAAGCGCTGCCGCCCAGAACAATGCCGCCGGCGCCGGCCAGACGATCCGCGTCGATCTCGACCGTGTCGACCGCCTCATCAACCTCGTCGGCGAATTGGTCATCAACCAGGCGATGCTGTCGCAGAGCGTCATCGAGAATGACACGACCGGCACCTCCTCGATCAATATGGGCCTCGAGGAGCTGCAGCAGCTCACCCGCGAGATCCAGGACTCGGTCATGGCGATCCGCGCGCAGCCGGTGAAGCCGGTGTTCCAGCGCATGTCGCGTATCGTCCGCGAAATCGCCGACATGACCGGCAAGTCGATCCGCCTGATCACCGAAGGTGAAAACACCGAAGTCGACAAGACGGTCATCGACAAGCTGGCCGAGCCGCTGACCCACATGATCCGCAATGCCGTCGACCACGGCATCGAAACGCCCGAAAAGCGCGCAGCCGCCGGCAAGAACACCGAAGGCACGGTTCGCCTGACCGCCAAGCATCGTTCGGGACGCATCCTGATCGAGCTTGCCGACGACGGCGCCGGCATCAACCGCGAGAAGGTCCGCCAGAAGGCGATCGACAACGATCTCATTCCGGCCGATGCCAACCTTTCGGACGAGGAAATCGACAACCTGATCTTCCTGCCGGGCTTCTCGACGGCCGACAAGATCTCCGACATCTCCGGCCGCGGCGTCGGCATGGACGTCGTCAAACGTTCGATCCAGGCGCTCGGCGGCCGCATCAACATCACCTCGAAGCCGGGTCACGGCTCGGTCTTCACCATGAGCCTGCCGCTGACGCTCGCCGTTCTCGACGGCATGGTGGTCACCGTTGCCGGCCAGACGCTGGTCGTGCCGCTGACGGCGATCGTCGAAACCCTGCAGCCGGAAGCGGCCGCGATCCACTCCTTCGGTGCCAACCACCGGCTGATCTCGATCCGCAACTCGTTCTGCCCGCTGGTCGATGTCGGCCGCATCCTGAACTTCCGTGCGACCCAGGCCAATCCTGTCGAGGGCGTGGCGCTTCTGGTGGAATCCGAAGGCGGCGGCCAGCGCGCCCTGATGGTCGATGCCATCCAGGGTCAGCGCCAAGTGGTCATCAAGAGCCTGGAGGCCAACTACACCCACGTGCCGGGCATTGCCGCCGCCACCATTCTCGGTGACGGGCGCGTGGCTCTCATCCTCGATGTCGACGCGGTTGTCGGCGCCTCGCGCGGCCAGTCGCTCAAAGCGGAAATGTCGTTAGCAGCGGTAGGGTAAGGGAATGTCGTACACTGTAAAAAATCTGAACGAGGGGGATCGCGAACTGATCGCGTTCCGCATCGGGGATCAGGAATTTTGCGTGAACATCATGTCGGTTCGCGAAATCCGGGGCTGGACCCCGGCGACCGCGATGCCGCACTCGCCTGCCTATATGCTTGGTGTCATCAACCTGCGCGGCGCGGTGCTGCCGATCATCGATCTGGCCGCCCGGCTGGGGATGAAGCCGGCCGATCCGACTGCCCGTCATGTCATCATCGTCGCCCAGGTCCGGCGCAAGGTCGTCGGTCTTCTGGTCGACGCCGTCTCCGATATCCTGACGGTGACCGACGAAACCATCCAGCCGACGCCCGAGATCTCCTCCGAACTCGAGCGTCAATTTGCCCGCGGTATTCTCGCCATCGAGAAGCGCATGATCTGCCTGATCGAACTCGAATCCCTCTTTTCAGAGACCGAAAGCGAAGCCGCATGAGTGTAATGGGCGCAAAAGATCAAAGGCAGGGATCCGACGAGGTCCTGGCGAGCGGAGAATATCCGCTGACGCGCCGCGACCTCACGGAGATCGCCGCGATGATCTATTCGGATGCCGGCATCTTCCTCAATGAGACGAAGGCGTCGCTCGTCTATTCGCGCCTGTCGAAACATATCCGCAATCTCGGCCTGTCCGGCTTCCGGGAATATTGCGACCTCGTCGCTTCGCCGGCCGGCGCCCCGGCGCGCCGTGAGATGCTGTCGCATCTGACCACCAATTTCACCCGCTTCTTCCGCGAAAACCACCATTTCGACCATCTGCGCGACCATGTCCTGCCGGAGCTGCTGCAGCGGGCGAGATCGGGCGGCAGGGTGCGCATCTGGTCGGCGGCTTCCTCCGACGGCCAGGAACCCTATTCGATCGCGCTGACCGTGCTGTCGCTGATGCCGAATGTCGCCGATTACGACTTCAAGATTCTGGCGACCGACATCGACCCGAAGATCCTGGCGATCGCCCGGGCCGGCGCCTATGACGAGAACGCGCTCGAAACCGTTTCGCCGGCCATGCGCAAGCAATGGTTCAGCGAAGTCGAGGTGCAGGGCCGCAGGAAGTTCCAGGTCGACGACCGCGTCAAGCGGCTGATCACCTATAACGAGCTGAACCTGATGGCGCAATGGCCGTTCAAGGGCAAGTTCGACGTCATCTTCTGCCGCAACGTCGTCATCTATTTCGATGAGCCGACACAGATGAAGATCTGGCAGCGTTTCGCCGGCCTGCTGCCGGAAGGCGGTCATCTCTATATCGGCCATTCCGAGCGTGTTTCAGGCGAGGCAAAACACGTCTTCGACAATATCGGCATCACGACCTATCGCTATACGACCAAGGGTCTCGGGAGGAAGGCATGAGCGCTCCGGCAAGGGTTCTCGTTGTTGACGACTCGCCGACGATGCGCGGGTTGATCACTGCCGTCCTGAGTTCCGATCCCGAGGTCAACGTCATCGGCCAGGCCGGCGACGCGCTGGAAGCGCGCGAGGCGATCAAGCGGCTGAACCCGGACGTCGTGACCCTCGACATCGAGATGCCGAACATGAACGGTCTCGATTTCCTCGAGAAGATCATGACGCTGCGCCCGATGCCGGTGATCATGGTCTCCACCATGACCCATCGCGGCGCCGAGGCGACGCTTGCGGCGCTGGAGATCGGTGCGTTCGACTGTGTCGGCAAGCCGGGTCCGGGCGAACTCAGGCCCTTCGGCGACCTCGCCGAGAAGGTCAAGGCCGCCGCGCGCACGCAGCGCCAGTTCTCGCAGCCCACCGCCGCGCCAACGCCACCGCCCTCCGTCGCCGATTTCCGCGTCGGCCGTAAGATCGTCGCCATCGGCTCGTCAACCGGCGGCGTTGAAGCGCTGATTGCCGTGCTGCAGAAATTTCCGGCCAATTGCCCGCCGACGGTCATCACCCAGCATATGCCGCCGACCTTCACCAAGAGCTTCGCCGAACGGCTGAACCGCCTCTGTGCCCCGGTGGTGCAGGAAGCGACCGATGGGGCCCGCCTCGAAATCGGCAAGATCTATCTGGCCCCTGGCGGCGAGCGTCACCTTCAGGTCAGCGGCGCCTCGGCGCCGTCCTGCCGCCTCGTCGACCGTGCGCCGGTCAATGGCCACCGCCCATCCGTGGACGTGCTGTTCGATTCGGTCGCGGAACTGGCGGGCCGCAACGCCGTCGGCGTGATTTTGACCGGAATGGGCCGCGATGGCGCCGCCGGATTGTTGAAAATGCGCCACGCCGGCGCCAGAACGCTCGGCCAGAACGAAAAAACCTGTGTCGTTTACGGAATGCCAAGGGTTGCCCACGAACTTGGCGCCGTTGAGCAGCAGCTGCCGCTGTCTGCCATCGGTGAAGAAATATTGAAAATGACAGCCGCCCGAAAGGAAGGGACCGAATAAATGTCGATCGCGGAGAAAATCAAAGTTCTGATCGTCGATGATCAGGTAACGAGCCGATTGCTGCTCAGCGACGCGCTGACCCAGCTCGGTTTCAAACAGATCACGTCGGCCGGCGACGGCGAGCAGGGCATGAAGATCATGGCCGAGCAGCCGCACCACCTGGTGATCTCGGACTTCAACATGCCGAAGATGGATGGCATCGGCTTCCTGCAGGCCGTGCGCACCAACCCGAACACCAAGAAGGCGGCCTTCATCATCCTCACCGCTCAGGGTGACCGCGCACTGGTACAGAAGGCGGCCCAGCTCGGCGCCAACAACGTGCTCGCCAAGCCGTTCACGATCGAGAAGATGAAAGCGGCCATCGAAGCCGTGTTTGGAGCCCTGAAATGATCACTGAGGGGGCAGCCCGCCGCGTGCACATCATTCAGGGCGAGTACAAGGTTCTGAGCGATCCGAATGCGGTCCTCTCGACCATTCTCGGTTCGTGCGTGGCTGCGTGTCTCAGAGACCCCATCGCCGGCGTCGGCGGCATGAACCACTTCCTGCTGCCCGGTTCGGCGACCTCGCCGACATCAGGCGGCGATGCCACGCGCTACGGCGTGCATCTGATGGAACTGCTGATCAACGGTCTCCTGAAGCAGGGCGCCCGGCGCGACCGGCTGGAGGCAAAGATCTTCGGCGGCGCGAAGACGATCTCGACATTCTCCAATGTCGGTGAGCAGAACGCGGCCTTCGCCGTGCAGTTCCTGAGGGATGAAGGCATTCCGGTGGTTGGTTCCTCCACCGGCGGAGAGCATGGACGCAAGCTTGAATATTGGCCGGTCTCCGGTCGTGCGCGGCAATACCCCCTGACCGGCGCCGAAACGCAGAGAACCGTCGCTCTCGAGCAGCGTCCCGCCGCTCCGCAGAAGCCCGTCGAAACCAGTATCGAATTTTTTTGATGGCGAGGATTTTCATATGACATTTAACCCGGTGATGGAGCCGCCTGCGCCCGTCGAAGCGCTGAGCGACATCCTGATGCGCATCGTTTCGGAACTGCACGACGTCGCCTATCTGATCGAGCGCATCGAGCCACAGCTTCTCGAACTCGGCGGCGCGGAAATCCTGAATTCGCCGGATGCCATGAAGGTCATGCAGGGCATTGATCTCGCCGTGCAGAAATCGCGCGGCCTTGCCGAATTCATCGACACCATCACCGGCGAAATCCCGCACGGCTGGTCGGTCGACGTCGCAACCGCGCTCAGCCTCGTCAAGCTGGCCGAGATGCAGAAGGCATTGGGCGGCGCCACCCGCCACGGCCATTCCCAGCCATTGAGCAAGGCAGCCGGCGACTTCGATTTCTTCTAAAGCACCTCGCGCCAAACCGGATTCATGCGACGCGCTTTTATGCAGGTCGCTATCCCAAAATCACCGTTCTCTTTCGGGCGATGGCATTAGGCCTTTTCGCTCGCGCATGCGCTTCACGAAACGCTCGCACAAGTTTCGCCGACTATTCGTCTGATGAGGCAATAAGCCTGCTTTGTCTTTGACGGATCGTGCGAGAACAGAATGAATCTGTTAAATCAATTAGTTCAGATCTTTAAGAACTTCGGCTCCCTGGGCCGAACGCGCCTGATGATTCTTGGAGGCGTCGGTGCCGTTTCCATCGCAATCGTCCTTGCGGCCGCCCTTTTCGTCAACAAGCCGGCACAGGAAACGCTCTATGTCGGTCTGGATTCGCCGGATCTCAATCAGATCAGCATGGCGCTTGCCGAAGCCAACATCGATTTCCAGGTCGGCACGGACGGTTCCAGCATCAGCGTCCCCGCGGGGTTGACGGGCAAGGCCCGGCTGATGCTTGCCGAGCGCGGCCTGCCGAACAGCGCCAATGCCGGTTACGAACTTTTCGACAACGTCGGCTCCCTCGGCCTGACCTCCTTCATGCAGGAGGTGACGCGGGTTCGAGCGCTGGAAGGCGAAATCGCCCGTACCATCCAATCGATCTCGGGTATAACAGCCGCGCGAGTCCATATCGTCATGCCGGAGGTCGGAAACTTCCGGAAGGCCGAGCAGAAGCCGACCGCCTCCGTCATGATTCGCGCCAGCGCCACCGCCGGGCGCAGCGCGGCGACCTCGATCCGCCACCTCGTCGCCTCGGCCGTGCCGGGGCTTGACATCGATGACGTGACGATCCTCGATTCCGCCGGTCAGCTGCTTGCATCCGGCGACGAGGCGAGCAACAGCTCGCTGAACCGCTCGCTCAACATCGTCCAGAACGTCCAGCAGGAAGTCGAATCCAACATCGACAAGGCGCTGGCGCCCTTCCTCGGCATGGACAACTTCCGCTCCAGCGTTACCGCCGACCTCAACACCGACGCCCAGCAGATCCAGGAAACGACCTACGATCCCGAATCCAAGGTCGAACGCTCGGTGCGCTCGACGAAGGAAGCCCAGCAGTCGCAGCAGAAGACATCCGATAGCGCGACGACGGTCGAGCAGAACATCCCGCAGGCGGCTCCCGAGGCCGGCGGTTCCGCCGGGCCGGAATCGCAGGACAAGTCCGACAAGCGCGAAGAGCAGACGAACTACGAAATCAACAGCAGGACGACGGCGACGACCCGCAACAGCTACAAGGTCGAGAAGCTGTCGATCGCCGTGGTGGTCAACAAGGGCCGCATCGCCAAGATGGTTGGCGAACCTGCCGATCAGGCCAAGATCGACGCCTATCTTGCCGAGATGCAGAAGATCGTCACTTCGGCGGCCGGCATCGACGCCAAGCGCGGCGACGTCGTCACCGTCACGGCCATGGACTTCCTCGAGAACCAGCTGCTCGAAGACGCCACCGGTGGTGTCCGCGTCATGGACATGCTGAGCCGCAACCTTGCCGGCATCATCAACTCGCTCGCCTTCGTCGCGGTCGCCTTCGTGGTGGTCTGGATGGGCCTGCGGCCTCTAGTGCGCAGCGTCAGCGGCAACGGCGGCGGCTCGGTTCTCGGCGACGCCACGCCGGAAGCGGCCGGCCTCGAGCTTCCCGACTTCGCGCCCGCGGCAGGAGCGTCCGGAGGTGCTCTCATGGACGGCTTCGGGTCCGACTTCGGCTTCGACAGCACCGAGGACCTGCTCAGCCTCGGCGACGACGACGGAAACTTCAACCGTCGCGTCAAGGAAGGCCCGGAACGCAAACTCTCTCGCATGGTCGAAATCAACGAGGAGCGCGCCGCGAAAATCCTCCGGAAATGGGCGATCGACGACGCAGCGTAAGGGAAAGGCCGGGCAACCGGCCTTTTTTTATGTCGGTAGCAGGCACTATGTCCTGCAGCGGGATGTATCGGTTCCCGCAAAGCAAATGACGGCCAGCGCCAGCAATTCGAATAGGATATAGGCCTGACTGCAGTGAATACCGCTTTAGAGAAATTTGTTGAGGCATACTCGCGTAAAACGCGAATCAAGTTGCGGTACAGCCAGAATCACCTTAGCCTCCCCTATATCTTGAAGGGCGCGAATGGTGCTCGAATCAGTGCATGGACGGCAGTTGATGTAAATCCCTAGAAGTCGGAGATGGTGATTTACATCGGCTGGCTTACCCTTAGGTGATTCGAAATGGGATTCGAGCGGGACTTGAATTGAATCCTTTACAGAAAAATTGCTGTTGCACCGAGTTTGATCGTTTCTCAGCCGCAGGACGTTGCCAATGGATATGAACATACTTCAGGCGAGCAAGGGCGAGAGGCAGATGGCGAATTTCGCGAGCGCGGTGGCGCCGGGTCTATTACCGCGCGATGAAGTGATCCAGCGCCTGCACGGTGTCGCCGACACTGGAAGGTTGCAGTCCGGTCTGCGCGCGCTGACGGAGTATGTAGGTGCTTCGCACTATCTTCTGGCGCGCTGCGATCTCATTCAGGAAAGCGGCCTCGATTTCATCGTTTCGTCCGATTGGCCTTTCGATCTGGTCAAGGACATCGCCAATGATCTGGTCAGCGGCTATGCCCGTTCGACCGAGCTGGAAAAATGCATGCAGGTCTTCCAGCCGAATTTTGCTCTTCTGCCGGATAGTGCCGATGTGCCGGACGGCGCCAGCCGCCAATATTGTTCATTGACCTTCAATGTCGGCCGGTCGCGGCTGGCCTTGATGTTCCTATTCGGCGAAGGGTTCATCCTTTCGCCGGAGCGCCTGCGCGATGTGGGCCTGCTTGCAGGTTATGTCGCGAGCTTCCTTCGCTGCGGTGGCACGAAGGTCGATCGCGATTTCGAATTGACGGACCGCGAGCTCGAATGCCTGTTCTGGATCGCCGAGGGCAAGACCAGCGACGAGATCGCGATGATCCTTGGAATCTCCCGCAATACCATCAACAACTACATCACCAGCGTGATGCGCAAGACGGCGACCAAGACCCGCTCCGAAGCCATTGCCTTCGCCGTCCGCAATAATCTCGTATAGGGGGATCCATGGCACATTCACCAGGCAGGACGATGAGCAGCGCCGAGCAGCTGCGCATGGTGCGTGTGAACAGGATTTCCAGCCGGTCCGATCTTTTTCCGCGGCTGATCGCCATGCAGAAGCTCGCCGATGCGCAAGGCTTTGCGATCTTCCGCGTCAGCGGCTCGGGCCTTCCGGCAAAGCAGCGCCTGGTCTGCGAGCTCGAGAACTGGGGCTCTTCCAATGCCGGTTTCGGCAAGGCCTTCATCGATGCCTACAGCGATATCCTTCTCGACCATATCGACAAGTCGCTGCTGCCGCTCTCATGGGCCGCCGGTCACGATCGCCCGGCGCCCGGCCCGGCCGACTTCTCGCCGTTCATGACACGGCTGCAGAACGGTATTCTGCCTTTCTCCGGCCTTGCCTTTCCGGTGCGGCTCGGCGCCGTCGGCAATGGTTTCATCCTCTTCACCGGCGATGAGATCGATCCGTCGAGCGATACCATCGTCGAACTGCACGGTCGCTGCTGCCATATCATGATGGATCTGCTCTCGCTCGATGAACGCCGAACGGCTGCCGCCGAGGCGTTGAGCGAACGCGAGATCGCCTGTCTGCAGCTTGCCGGCGACGGCCGCATCAGCGAAGAGATCGCCGACAAGCTCGGCCTGTCGGTGCACACCGTCAACGCCTATCTCGGCTCGGCGACCATCAAGCTCGATTCCGTCAATCGCATACAGGCGATCGCCAAGGCGATCCGGCTCGGCTACATCAGCTGAACCCGCGCCGTTCTTCTATCCAATGTGGATGAATGCTCGATTGTCTTGAGGGGACGTCAGCCGGCCAGCGCCCGAGGCGGTTGGTTGACGTTGTAACGGGCTTCCCGGAGGCTCTTTTCGAGAAAGACGGTATTCTCGTCAGGATCGGCCGATGGATCCTGGAAAGCGATATGATTGATCTCGATGCCGGCGTGATCTTCGGCAAGGGTGAGCTGGGCATAGACGGTGACGCCGCGTGGCTTGATTTCCAGATCGAGAACGACCTCGGGCTTACCGCCCCACTCCAGCGTATAGTTGCCGCCCAGGCCGAAATTCACTGTGCCCGGATGGAAGAAAAGCTCCGCCGCCGACGCGACGAGATCGGAAAGGTTGCCGTAATACTCGAAGCGCAGCAGTGAAATAAGGTCAGAGGCATCCAGAAGGCGCAGTTCCGTGGCGACCGGGCTGATCGCAACGGCGAGGATCTTTTCACGCTGGGTAGAGTGGGGGCATTTTTTCATTCGGCTTATCTTACCCGTTTGTTCTTGGCGTCTGCGGCGTAGACCCGGTGGATCAGCTCCGCAACGGCCTTGTAGAAGACTGACGGTATGACACTATCGATCGAGACTTGCGCAAACATGGAGCGCGCAAGCGGAGGATCCTCGAACACCGGTATGCCGTTCTGCTCGGCGATCTCCCTGATTTTGAGCGCGACGAGGTCCTGGCCCTTGGCCAGCACCACCGGTGCGTCGTTTTCTTCACGCGCGTAACGCAGCGCCACGGCATAGTGCGTCGGGTTGGCGATGACGAGCGTCGCCCGGTGCACATTGTTGATCATGCGCCGGCGCGCGCGGTCGCGCATCAGCGAGCGCTGCCGGCCCTTGACGAAGGGGTCGCCCTGCGCCTGCTTGTTTTCTTCCTTCACCTCGTGGCGCGTCATCTTCAGTTCGGTGAACCAGTGATGGCGCGTCCAGAAAAGATCGGCGATCGCCACGATCGCGGTGGCGATCAACATGACGATGATGATCTTGCGCATCGCCGTCGTCGTCCGCACGAGGATGGTCTGCGGATCGGAGAACATCGCGTCGATCGAGCTGAAATATTCGCTTCTCATCACGAAGAACAGGACGATGCCGACGATGACGACCTTGAACAGCGACTTTCCGAATTCGATGAGGCCGGGCAGGCTGAACAGCCGCGTCCAGCCTTTGACCGGGGAGATGCGCGAGAACTGCGGCCGGATACGTTCGAGCACCGGTGTCGGCAGGTTCTGGAAGACGGCGGAGGCGATGCCGAACACCATGAACAGGATGAAGGCGGGCGCCACCAGCGCCGCACTTGCCCAGCCGATCCGGACGAACAGCGATAGGATATCCGGCCCCGTCTCGATTTTCCATTGGTCGGGCTGCTCGAAGATGTCGCGCAGCGTTTCCGTCATGCGCCCGACGCTGTCGGGGAGGAAGAACACCAGATAGATGTAGGTGGCGAGAATGGTCGCGAAGATCGACAGCTCGCGCGAAAACGGCACGTTGCCTTTTTCCGCGGCATCGGTTTGCTTTTTCGCGGTCGGGGCTTCTGTTTTGCTGTCCTTGTCATCGTCTGCCAAGTCGCGGCCCTCCGTCAAAGAAATAGGCTGCAGCTAATGCATGCCGCCCAAAATGTGCAGCGGTTTTGGGATGACGACATGCATCAAAACAAAGACCCAAAGCGCGTCGCAGGAACCGGGTTCTCTGCGACGCGCTTTGGAGCGCAGCCTATTGCTGGAAGGGTAGTCGCCTGTGGCACGGCGATCAACAGCTGCCGTACGGCATGCCGGATTTGTCAACAGTCTCGAAGTGCCGATGCATGCAACGGGAAAACGACGTGCACAATAGACGGAGCGAAAACGAGTCGCATGAATCAGCGCACTGCGACGCGTTTTAGGCGGCTGCCGAAGCGTCGCCTTCCTTCTCCTTGAGTTCGATCTGGCCGGAATTGGCCAGGCGAATCGCTTCCTGCGCCACGGCGCGGCGGGCAATCGCGATCTCGCGCGGATTGACGCCGCCCATGCCGCTCTGCAGATCCGATTCGATCATGCGGCGCTGGCGTGGGCTGATGGCCGAGAGAACCGATTCGCGGATCTCGGGGGGCGACCCGCGCAGCGCGACGGTGAGCACATCCGTCGAAATGTCGTTGAGCAGCAAGACGCGGCTGCGCTGCGGCATGTACATGAGGTCTTCGAAGAGGAAGATCTTCGGGCGGACCTTGTTGACCGATTCGCGGCTGATCGATTCGAGCGAGGTGAGCAGCGTGTCGACCTGCGGCTTGTCGAGTTCGTTCATGAGATCGGCGACCTTCGTCGAGCCGGCCGCATTGCGCTCTGCCTCGACCTCGGCAAGCAGCGTCATGACCTGGTTCTCGATGATCTGCGCGGCCTTCGGGCTGACCGTCTTCATGTTGACCGTTCTGTTCATGATGTCGGCGCGACGATTGTCGGGAAGCTGCAGCAGCACCTTGGCGCCGAAGTTGGAAGGCATCATCGAAAGAATATAGGCGACGGTCTGCGGATGTTCGCGCAGCAGGAACTGTGCGACGAATGTCGGCTCCGCTTCGCTGAGGCGATCCCAGATCGAGGTTTCGTAGGCTTGGAATGCGGTGCGACGGCCAAGCAGGCTGTCGACCTCGTCGGGCGTCAGGCCTTCTTCGAGAATGGCCTCGATCGCCTTGGCGTTGTCCATCAGTCCGGCGCCCTCGGTGAAGAGGTCCTCGAACTCGGCGACGAGCAGCAGCAGTTCATCCGGCGGAATGGCACGAAGCGACTGGGCGGATGAGATAATGGTCTGAAGTTCGGCTTGGGTGAAATACTTCAGCAGCCGGCCGGCGACGCCCTTTCCCATAGCGAGAAGAACAGCCGCCGCCTTTTCAGCCTGGGTCAACGGTTTCCCGGCTAGCGCGCCGCCGAAATCGTCAAAGTCCATCATGGTCTAACCTCTCCGTCCCACACAGGGATCAGGCTTTTTTCGTACTCAAAACTTCTATCAGTTTCACACCGAATCGCGTGTCGTCGTGATCAAGCACCGTAATTTCGCCGCGTGCAATCCTGCGGCCGTTCACCATGATCTCGACGGGTTCGCCGATCTTCTTGTCGAGGGCGATGGTCGCCCCTTCATTGAGGTTCATCAGGCCGGAGACCTGCATGCGGCTAGTGCCGAGCATGATCTGGACATCGATCGGAATGTCCATGATCAGATCGAAATTGGAATTCAAAGCGCTGCCGAGCGGAGCCGGCGAACCCTCGAAAGAGGCGCTGCTGCCGAAATCCATGCCGGCAGCCTGGCTGGCATTGCCAGCGCCGAAATCGCCGCCGAAGTCGTCGCTGCCGAAGGGGCTTTCCGAAGCCTCGCCGCCGAAGGCCGCCAGGTCCGTTCCTGTCGCGAAAGGGTCGCTCTGTAGGTCGTCGCCAAACTGCGGCAGGTCGCCATCGGCATCCTGCTTCAGCACGCCGCGCAGATCGTCGATCGCCTGGTCGAGATCCGCTTCGCTACCCGGAATATCCAGGGAGAGGTCGCTGTTCTGCTGTGTTTTCTTCGTAGCCATGAAATCACTATTCCAGTTGAAACTTGCCTCAAACTGCCTTTGCAGCCCAAAAGCCAGAGAACCGATTAATTCATTAAATGACGGATGAGCTCGTCATCCGAGTTCATCGTATCCTTGACGCGGACCATGTAGTTTTCGCCTGAACGCCCGAACTCGCACACATACAATTCCTTGCTGTTGGCGCTGACCTCGACGCGCACGTCGCCGCTGTCGTGGAACGGAATGACGTCGCCGACCATCAGCTTCGATATCGTGCGCAGCGTCAGGTCCTGCAGCCTGATCTTGGCCTCGAGCGTGACATGCGAGCGGCGGACCTGGTCGCCGAGCTGTTCGGTCCATTCCGCCGAGCTGCTGCCAGCCTGGCGCTTCGGCTTCGGCGGCGTCACCTTGGTCTTGAGCAGGGCGGTCTGCGGGACGATCAATGCGAATTCCGAAACGATGCCGGCAAGGGTGATCGACATGTTGATGGCGGCGGCGAACTCGTCCGGGCGATCCTCGGCCGAGCGGGCGCGTGTGTCATGGGGGTGCGGAGCCGAAAGGCTCGGTTCGAAGCCGCCCGGCGCGTTGACGGCCGAGCGCAGCACCTTGGCGATCTTGTCGAAGACCATGACCGCCAGATCGAGTTCGATGATCGAAAGCACCCGGTCGGCGGGTTCTTCGATCGTATCGGCGGTGGCGCCGAGCAGGTGCTCCATCAGCGTGATGACGAACCCGTTGCCGCAGACAAGCGTAATGTTCTGCGACCAGTTGCGCAGCGTCGCGTCGACGAGCGTGACGTTCGCACTCAGGTCGTCGACCAGATGGTTCTTGTAGCCGATCTCGCAGCCGAGATAGTTGACCGTCACGTCGAGCCCGGTCTCGCTTTTGATGACGTCGGGAAAGAATTCGCTGTAGATTTCCCCAAAGGAGCTGCAGATCTTGGCGACCCTGCCTTTGTCGCCAAGCCCGCCTGTCAGTTTGGCGAGAAGGGCAGGATCCATAGCCGGTTTGTCGTGCGAAGCATTGCTCATGGTCATTTAAGCCGCCTTGTTTTCGCCGCCTGGATTCATCATTTCCTGTTCGACCGCATCGATGGACGGACGCTCGTAGGCCGAAATCGTCTTGCGGCCGTATTCGAGAGCGACCTGCGGCACCGACCCGTTCATATAGGCAAGCAGTGTCTGCTTGACGATGACGTAGAGGCGGTGCTGCTTGTTGCGTACCACCTTGATCTGCGAGACCAGCGGCGAGCAGACGCAGTAAGACAAGAGAATGCCGAGGAAGGTGCCGACAAGCGCCGAGCCGATCAAATGGCCGAGCACTTCAGGCGAATCATTGATGTGGGCCATCGCCTTGATGACGCCGAGAACGGCCGCGACGATGCCGATCGCCGGGAAGGAATCGCCCATGATCTGGATCGCGTGGTAGGGCTTCATCTTGTCGTGCATGATGGTGTTGAGCTCTTCATCCATCAGCGCTTCGATCTCGTGGCTGCGCGCGTTGCCGATGATGATCAGGCGCACGTAGTCGCAGATGAACGCTGTCAGTTCCTTGTTCTTTAGAACAGTCGGAGCCTGCTGGAAGATCGTCGATTCGGCCGGATTGTCGATATGGGCTTCGATTTCGTTGCGCGACTTGGTGCGCAGGTCGCGCATCAGCGAATAGAGCACGCCGAGCGTGTCGAGATAATTGCGTTCCTTCGGCACGGCGTGCTTGAAGGCTTCGCCGAGCGCCTTGCCGGAATCCTTCACCACCTTCATCGGGTTCGCCATGATGAAGCTGCCGAGACCGGCGCCACCGATGATGACGAATTCGAAGGGCTGGAACAGGGCGTCCACGTGGCCGCCCATCGCCATGAAGCTGCCGATGACACAGCCGCAAGTCACTATAAATCCGATAATGATATTCATCGTCAGCCCAATCTGAACGTTACTTTTCTCTAAGACGGATAGGATTTCTGCCTTGCGTGAGGCTGATGAAAAGGCCGCTCGCAAGGCATTTCCACGTGCCAGCTTCGCGCAAGCATCTGCCGTCAGTCTAAAGGAGACGAATGGGTGTCCGCACCCGTTTTCTGAGATGCCGCCTCAGCGAAATCCCGGCCGAACCACTCAAGACGACGCCCGGCTTTTCGTTCCGTTCATCGCCAATGCTTGGAGCTTACCGACATGCAATCCGGTCTTTATGTTTCTCTGTCGTCGCAGATGGCCCTCGAAAAGCGCCTGAACACCATCGCGGACAACATGGCGAACGTGAACACCACCGGTTTTCGCGCCACTGAGGTGAAGTTCGACGAGATGGTGGCGAATACCAAGAACAAGCTGAATACCAAGGTCGCCTTCGTTTCCCAGGGCAACGACTACCTGAACGAAGGAAATGGCGAACTGCAGCATACCGGCAACATGCTCGATTTCGCCATCAAGGGCGATGCCTGGTTTGCGCTCGATACGCCGGCCGGCCGCGTACTGACGAGGGACGGGCGCTTCACGATCAAGGATACCGGCGAACTCGTGTCGATCAGGGGATATCCCGTTCTCGACGCCGGCGGCGCGCCGATCCAGCTCAACACCAAGGGCGGCGAGCCGGCCGTCGGCACCGACGGCATCATCTATCAGGCCGACCGCCAGGTCGCTTCGCTCGGTCTGTTCGAAGCCGATATCAGCAAGGGTTACCTGCGCTACGAAAACAGCGGCATCATGACCACCGACCAGCCGCGCGCCGTTGTCGACCGCTTCAATATCGGTGTCGAGCAAGGCTATCTCGAAAACTCCAATGTCAACGCCATGCGCGAGATCACCCAGCTGATCGAAGTCAACCGCGCCTTCGAAAGCGTTTCGTCGCTGATGCGTGACAGCGAGGATTCCTTCAAGGAAGCCGTCCAGACGCTTGGGGGCAGCCGCTGATGCACGTCGCCAGAAATGTCCGGCGGTTTTGGGAGGACGGCATGCATAAGAGCAAAGGCCGAAAATGCGGCGCATGCTGCATGCTGCACGCGACGTGTTTTAGGGCGGGACTTGAAGCATGAGCACCAGGCTACTGTCCGAGGACGGCCTTTCCCCGAAGCTGGCGCATCTGGCAGGCCTCGTCGAGCGCTATGCATCGCCGGAGTTCGCCGTTGCCCATGGCGGTCGCGTGCAGACCATCGCCGCCGGCCATTACACGGTGCGCGGTCTCTCCCGCCATGTTCGTCTCGGGGAGTTCGTCGCCCATAAATCGGCCACCGGCATCCATCTCGGCGAAGTTGTGCGCGTCGAGCCGGACCTGATCTATGTCTGCCCGATCGAACCCGGCGAGCCGATCGGCATCCACGATACGGTCATCCGCAAGGGCGCCTTCCGCATTTCGCCGTCGGACAGCTGGTGCGGGCGCACCGTCAACTCGCTTTGCGAGCCGATCGACGGGCTGGGTCCGATCACCGAGGGCCTCGATCGCCGCTCGATCTCCAACACCGCGCCGCCTTCGATGACCCGCAAGCGTGTTCAGACCGGCTTCAAGACCGGGGTGCGCGCCATCGACATCTTCTCGCCGCTCTGCCTCGGACAGCGCCTCGGCATCTTCGCCGGTTCCGGCGTCGGCAAGTCGACGCTTCTGTCCATGCTCGCCCGCGCCGATGCCTTCGACAAGGTTGTCATTGCTCTCGTCGGCGAACGCGGCCGCGAGGTGCGCGAATTCATCGAGGATACGCTCGGCAGCAATATGAAGAAGGCGATCGCCGTCGTCGCCACCAGCGACGAGAGCCCGATGCTGCGCAAGATGGCACCGCTGACGGCGGTCACCATCGCCGAGCATTTCCGCGACAAGGGGGAGAACGTCCTCTTCATCGTCGACAGCGTCACGCGTTTCGCCCATGCGATCCGCGAAGTGGCGACCGCCTCCGGCGAGCCGCCGATCGCGCGCGGTTATCCCGCGTCCGTCTTCACCGAGCTGCCGCGCCTGCTGGAACGCGCCGGTCCCGGCCCCGAGGGCGCCGGCACCATCACGGCGATCATCTCGATCCTTGTCGACGGCGACAACCACAACGACCCGATCGCCGACTCGACGCGCGGCATTCTCGACGGTCACATCGTCCTGCAGCGCAGTCTCGCCGAAGAAGGGCGTTATCCGCCGATCGATCCGCTGGCCTCGATCTCGCGTCTCGCCCGCAAGGCCTGGACGCCGGACCAGGAAAAGCTGGTGTCGCGGCTGAAAGTGCTGATCCACCGCTTCGAGGAGACGCGCGATCTGCGTCTGATCGGCGGTTATCGCCAGGGCGCCGATCCCGATCTCGACATGGCGGTCAAGCAGGTGCCCATCATTTACGACGTCCTGAAGCAGTCGCCGGGCGACCGTGACTCGCCCGATGCCTTTGCCGATCTCGCCGGCGCGCTCAAGGCCGCAGCCGGCATGGGCAATCAGGGCGGACAGATTCAGAGGAGATAGACGTGGCTGAATTCGACGACGAACGCATCGCTTCCTTGAAGCAGCGCAGGAAGACCGCCATGCTGGATCGGCTTCTGACCTTCACCGGCCTGGCGCTGGCCGGCGCCGCCGCTTTCTTCCCCTGGTATGTATTCTTCAACGAGGACAAGTTCGGCATCAACGTCGCCGCCAGCGGCAATTCGCGCGACCTGCCGGATTGGCCGGCCCGCAACGTCTTCAGCGTCTCGCCGCTTGCCATGGTCAACAAGAACGAGGGGAACAAGAAGGCTCCGCTGGTCGATCCGCTGACGACGGCGACGGTCTCCGATCTCGGCAAGGAGCGCGATGGTGGCCCCATCCTGGAAGATCAGCCCTTTCCCGGCAAATCTTCCTTCCGCCTGCTGCACGTCTCCAATGGCCGGGCGCTGATCGAGGATACCTCGGGCATGTATGTGGTGCGCATCGGCTCGATCCTGCCCGACGAAAGCCGCCTTGCGGCCCTCGAGCAGCGCGACGGAAAATGGGTGATCGTCACCTCCAAGGGCGAGACCTACCAGAACAATTGAACCTGCCGCAGGTGCCGAACACGACAGGGGCTCCGCCGCGAACCGGCCGGAGCCCGGTTTCTTTTTGGAGCCCGCTTTCTTTTAGCCGTGGCCTTCTCCGAAAAGCGGCTCGAAGCCTGAATTCCCGTAAGTCCCACGCAAGATTACCGCACTAGGTTCGGGGCAGTAAAAACGGAGAGTTCCCATGCAACCGATCCAACTTTTCGACTTGGCTTCGCGACAGGCGGAATGGCTGACGGTCCGTCAGCAGGTTGTTGCCAGCAACATCGCGAATGCCAATACCCCGAAGTTCCATGCCAAGGACGTCACGCCCTTTGACGCCGTGCTCGACAATGCCGATATCACCATGGCGCGCACCAATCCGGCGCATCTGAGCGGCAATGATTTCAGCGACAGCGGCGATATCGACGTCAAGGATGCAGCACTCGACCAGGAAATCGGCATCCAGGAATCCGGCAATACGGTCGGTTTGGCCGAAGAGCTCTCCAAGTCGGGCGATATCAAGCGCCAGTACGATCTGAACACCTCGCTGGTCAGTTCCTTCAACCGCATGATGTTGATGACCGTCAGGAAGTAAATTCATGGATCCGCTTTCAGCAGCAATGAAAATCGCCGGTTCGGGACTCGAGGCGCAGTCGACGCGTCTGCGCATCGTCTCGGAGAACATCGCCAACGCCCGCTCCACCGGCGACACGCCCGGCGCCGACCCTTATCGCCGCAAGACAATAACCTTCGGCCAGCAGATGGATCGCACCAGCGGCGTTGAGACGGTCAACGTCAAGAAGGTCGGTGTCGACGAAGGCGACTTCAGCACGGAATTCGACCCCAGCAATCCGGCTGCGGACCAGAAGGGCGTCGTCAAGCTGCCGAACGTCAACATCCTCGTCGAGATGGCCGACATGCGCGAAGCCAACCGCTCCTATGACGCCAATCTGCAGACGATCAAGCAGACCCGCGATCTCATCTCCTCCACGATCGATCTCCTGAAGAGCCAATAATAATGATCAGCAGCGTCCAGAATGTCAGCAACCTTTCGATGACCCGCGCGCTTGGCGCCGTCGACACCGAAAATTCCGCCTCGTCGTCTGCCGCCGCCACCATGCCGGGCACCGCCGGTGCGGCTAATGGCGTGAGCTTCGCTTCCGTCATGGGCAACATGGCGAGCGATGCGGTCAGCAGCCTGAAGGGTGCGGAAAGCATGTCCTTTGCCGGGATCAAGGGCACGGCGACGACGCGTGAAGTCGTCGATTCCATGCTCCAGGCCGAGCAGACGCTGCAGACCGCGATTGCCATCCGCGACAAGGTCGTCTCGGCCTTTCTCGAAGTCACCAAGATGCAGATGTAACTGATTTGAGGACGAACACATGAGAGCGCTCGCCATCGCAGCAACGGGCATGGATGCCCAGCAGACCAATTTGGAAGTCATCGCGAACAACATCGCAAACATCAACACGACAGGTTTCAAGCGCGCCCGCGCCGAATTCTCCGATCTTCTCTACCAGACCGAACGCGCCAAGGGTGTCGCCAACCGCGCCAACCAGGCCGTCGTTCCGGAAGGCGCCAATATCGGCCTCGGCGTCCAGACCTCGGCAGTGCGCAACCTGCATCTCCAGGGCGAACTGACGCAGACCGGCAACGATCTCGACGTGGCGCTGATCGGCAAGGGCTTCTTCCAGATCCAGTCGACCGACGGCACGACGCTTTATACCCGCGCCGGCGCCTTCAACAAGAACGACCAGGGCCAGCTCGTCACCATCGACGGTTACGAGGTCCTTCCCGGCATCACCATTCCGACGGGCTCGACCGAGCTGACCATCAGCCGCTCGGGCGAAGTCTCGGCGAAGCTGCCGGGTGCGACGGATGCGACCGTGCTCGGTCAGCTGACGCTTGCCGACTTCGTCAACGAGGCGGGCCTCCAGCCGCTCGGCGACAATCTCTTCCAGGAAACGGCCGCCTCCGGCGAAGCCGTCATCGGCAATCCCGATGAGGAAGGTTTCGCTTACATGAAGCAGGGTTATCTGGAATCGTCGAACGTCGATCCGGTGAAGGAAATCACCGAGCTGATCTCGGCCCAGCGGGCTTACGAAATGAATTCCAAGGTGATCACCACCGCTGATGAAATGGCCTCCATCGTCAGCAAGAACCTGAAGTAAAGGGAAGGGCCGAAACATGATGTTTTGCCGGGCAGGACACATCTCAGGATGGGTGGCGGCAGCCACGATCGCAGTCGCGGGCATCTTCTTGCCCGCGGACGTGGATGCCGGCATGGGTTATGCCGTTGTCCCGACAACGATCATCTACCCCGGCGACATATTGTCGGCCAGCCAGCTGCAGGAGGTCGAGGTTACCAACCCCAACCTTGCCGGCGACTATGCCAAATCCGTTTCACAGGTCGAAGGCATGGTCTCCAAGCGCACGCTGTTGCCGGGCCGGACGATATCGGTTTCGGCCCTGCGCGAAGCCTATACGGTGACGCGCGGCTCTTCGATCCGCCTGGTCTTTACGCTCGGCGCGATGACCATCTCGGCTGCCGGCACACCGCTCGAAGACGGTTCGACCGGGCAGGTCGTGCGCGCACGCAATATGGATTCCGGCGTCATCGTCAGCGGCACGGTGCTTGCGGACGGCACGGTCCATGTGAGGGCAAAATGAAATTGTTCTTCCGTTTCTTATCCCTTGTCGCGGTTCTCGCCATGAGTTTGGCCGATGTCGCGCCCGCCTGGGCGCTGACCTCCCGCATCAAGGACATCGCCTCGCTTCAGGCCGGCCGCGATAACCAGCTGATCGGCTACGGCCTGATCGTCGGCCTGCAAGGAACCGGCGACGGCTTCCGTTCCTCGCCCTTCACCGAGCAGTCGATGCGGGCGATGCTGCAGAATCTCGGCATCTCGACGCAGGGCAGCCAGTCCAGCGCCAAGAACACCGCGGCGGTGATGGTCACCGCCAACCTGCCGCCCTTCGCAAGTCCTGGCAGCCGTATCGACGTCACGGTGAGCTCGCTCGGCGACGCCACCTCGCTGCGTGGCGGCACGCTCGTCATGACCTCGCTGTCCGGCGCCGACGGCCAGATCTACGCCGTCGCGCAAGGGGCTGCCATCGTTTCCGGCTTTCAGGCGCAGGGCGAGGCGGCGACCGTGACCGAAGGCGTCACCACTGCCGGCCGCGTGCCCGGCGGCGCCATCATCGAACGCGAACTGCCGTCCCGGTTCAAGGATTCGGTCAATCTCGTCCTGCAGCTGCGCAACCCCGACTTCTCGACGGCGATCCGTATTGCCGACATCGTCAACGGCTATGCCTCGGCGCGGTTCGGCGGCCCGGTCGCCGAAGCCAAGGATTCGCAGGAAGTGGTGATCCAGAAGCCGCGCACGGCCGATCTCACCCGGCTGATGGCCGACATCGAAAATCTCATCGTCGAAACCGACACGCCGGCCAAGGTTGTTATCAACGAGCGCACGGGCACGATCGTCATCGGCTCGGACGTCCGTGTCTCGCCGGTCGCCGTCAGCTACGGCACGCTGACGGTTCAGGTCACCGAGACGCCGCAGATCATCCAGCCCGAACCCTTCTCGCGCGGCCAGACCGCCGTCCAGCCGCAGACCGATATCACGGCCGAGCAGACCGGCGGACGCGTCGCCATCATCGATGGGCCCGACCTCAGGACCCTCGTCGCCGGCCTTAACAATATCGGCGTGAAACCGGATGGCATCATCGCCATTCTCCAGGGCATCAAGTCGGCAGGCGCCCTGCAGGCGGAGCTTGTGCTGCAATGATAAAGATCATCAACCCTGACATGACGGTCCTGCAACTGCTGCGCCGGCTGGCGCTGCCGGCCGCGGGCCTCGTCCTTCTGTCGATCCCCGGCGCATTCGCGCAGGAACATGCGCCCGCTGGCGACATCACCTCCCAGGACGAGATCAAGCAGTTCTGCACCAACATCGCCGATCCCGCCCGCGACCAGCGTTACCTCTTGCAGAAGCAGGAACTGGAAAAGCTTCGCGCCGACATCGATGCCCGCATGGCGGAGATGGACAAGCGCAAGGCCGAATACCAGGACTGGCTGAAGCGGCGCGACGATTTCCTGAAGCAGGCGGAAGCCGGACTCACCGAAATCTACAAGAAGATGAAGCCGGATGCGGCCGCACTCCAGTTGCAGGACATGAAGATTGAGGTCGCCTCCGCCGTGATCATGCGGCTCGGTCCGCGTCAGTCGAGCCTCATCCTCAACGAGATGGACCCGCAAAAGGCCGCGGTTATCGCCAGCGTCATCGCCAGTGCGTCCGATCCCAATACCTCGAAGGATCCTTCATGAATATGCGTTTCCCGGCCGCGATCGCCGCCCTCGCGCTTCTTGCAGGCTGCCAGTCTCCGACGGCGGTTAGCGAGATCGGCCGTGCGCCCGCCATGAGCCCGATCGGCAGCGGCCTTGCCTACGGCCAGACGCCGCAGATGGCGCTTTATCCGAAGCAGCCGCGCGCCGTGGCGCAGGGCTATTCGCTGTGGAGCGATTCGCAGGCCGCCCTGTTCAAGGATGCGCGCGCGCTCAACGTCGGCGACATCCTGACCGTCGACATCCAGATCAACGACAAGGCCTCCTTCGACAACGAGACCAACCGCAGTCGCACGAATTCGAGCGGGATGAACTGGGACGTCAACGCCCAGATCTTCGGTTGGACCCCCGAGTCCAAGACGGACCTGACCTATGGCTCCGACACCAGCACTGACGGCAAGGGCAAGATCGAGCGCACCGACAAGATCACCCTGCTTGTCGCTGCCGTCGTCACCGGCATTCTCGAAAACGGCAACCTCGTGATATCGGGCTCGCAGGAAGTCCGTCTGAACCAGGAACTGCGCATCCTGAACGTCGCCGGTATCGTTCGTCCGCAGGACGTCAATTCCGACAACCAGATCTCCTACGACAAGATCGCCGAAGCTCGCATCTCCTACGGTGGCCGCGGCCGCCTGATGGAAGTGCAGCAGCCTCCGCGCGGCCAGCAGGCCGTCGATCTTTTCTCGCCGCTTTGAGGCTGAACGACGATGGCAGAGCCAGACGCAAGCGCAGGTCAAGCGAAGAAGATATCCGGCGCGCTGATGACGATCATCGGCATCGCCGTCCTGACCCTGCTCGGCGCCGGCGGCGGCTGGGCGGTCGGCACGATCGTCGCGCCCAACGTCAAGGGCGCCAAGGAGGCCGAGCAGGCCAAGGAAGCCGAGGCCAAGAAGAAGGCCGAGGAAGGTCTGGCGCGGATTTCGACCGAGGCCAACAACATCGTTCAGCTCGAGCCGATCACGTCGAACCTTGCCTACCCCTCGGAAAACTGGGTGCGACTCGAAGTCGCGCTGCTGTTCAACGGGCCGCCGGATGTCAAGGTTTCCGAGGATATTCATCAGGATATCCTCGCCTATATCAGAACCGTTTCCCTCCAGCAGATCGAGGGGCCGCGGGGCTTTCAATATCTCAAGGATGACATACAGGAACGTGTTGACCTTCGCTCGCAAGGGCGGGTATCGAAGGTCATGTTCAGGACATTTGTCATCGAATGATTCGTCTCATAGTTTTCCTTGCCGCCATGATGGCGGTACCGGAACTGGCGGTGGCACAGCAGCTGCCGACTGACTTATTGAACGTGCCGGTCGATGGCTCCGTTGCCGCCTGGATCATCCGCACTTTCGGCCTGCTGACCATTCTTTCGGTCGCGCCGGGCATCCTGATCATGGTGACGAGCTTTCCGCGCTTCATCATCGCTTTCTCGATCCTGCGTTCAGGCATGGGTCTCTCCTCGACGCCCTCCAATATGATCCTCCTGTCGCTGTCGCTGTTCATGACCTTCTACGTCATGTCGCCGACCTTCGATCAGGCCTGGCAGAACGGCGTGCAGCCGCTGCTTGCCAATCAGATCAACGAGACCGAGGCGGTCCAGCGTATCGCCGAACCCTTCCGCACCTTCATGGCGGCCAATACCCGCGACAAGGATCTGGCGCTCTTCGTCGATCTGGCGCGCGAACGCGGGCAGAATATCCAGACGACCGATCCGATCGACTACCGCGTGCTGATCCCGGCCTTCATGATTTCCGAGATTCGCCGCGGCTTCGAGATCGGCTTCCTCGTTGTGCTGCCGTTCCTCGTCATCGATCTGATCGTCGCCACCATCACCATGGCGATGGGCATGATGATGCTGCCGCCGACCTCGATCTCGCTGCCGTTCAAGATTCTCTTCTTCGTGCTGATCGACGGCTGGAACCTGCTCGTCGGCAGCTTGGTGCGCTCGTTCAGCTGAGCGGCTGCCGCTAAAACGTGCTGCGCAAAGCACGCAGCGGTGCTGCGATCACAACATGCGTAAAAGCCAGGACCGGAGTGCGGGAGCGAATCTGAAAGATTGCGACGCGGCTTTAGCCTTCACCAATGAAAAACCCGCCGGAGCGATCGCCCCGGCGGGTTTTTCGTGGCGGTTGAAAAGCCTCACTCGGCCGCGAATGGCCCCGTGCGCGGCGGCAGCGCCGGAATGTCCATGTGATCGGGTGCAAGACCCTGCTTGGCACGCTCGGCCATGATTTCATAGGCCTGCTCAAGATGGTTGCAGAACCGTTCGGCATCGAAGAGCGGCGCAATGTAACGCTTTTCCTTGAGATGCGCCTTGTATGCGGCGATCCGTCCGGGATTCTGAGCCAGCTCGACAGCCATATCCTCATAGGCCTGCAGGTCGTCTGCGACGAGGTCGGGCAGGTCGATGGCCCTGAGCAGGCTCTCGCTGACGCGTGAGGCGAAGTTGGTGCCCTTGACGGTCAGAACCGGCAGGCCGCCCCAGAGCTGCTCCGAGGTGGTCGTGTGGCCGTTGACGGGGAAGGTATCGATGCCGATGTCGGCCGCCTGCTGACGGTCGATGTGTTCTTCGTAGGGTGCGCGCGGGCAGAAGATGATCCGCTTGGCGGAGATCCCCGCCGCCTGGAATTGCTTCAAGAGATTCGCCTGGTTGCGCGGCGTGTTCGCCATCAGCCAGAGCACGCTGTTCGGCGCACGCTTGAGAATGCGGCACCAGCTGTTGATCGTCTCCGGCGTAATCTTGCGGTTACCGTTGAAGGACGCAAAGATGAAGGCGTCTTCCGGCAGGCCAAGCTGCTCGCGGGTGACAGGGCGCGGCTTCGGGCGATGCATCGGGTCGTTCGGCTGATAGCTTTCCGGCAGCCGGCAGAATTTCTCATGGTAGAAGGGCTTGGCCACCTCGGGCAGCACCGAATGGTCGCCGATGACGTAGTCGAGGTCGATATTGACCGTGCTGCCGGGGAAGCCGAGCCAGCCGACATGAACCGGTGCGAGCGGCAGGTTGAAGGCCGGCGCGCGGCTGCCCGAAGTGTGGCCCTTCAGGTCGACCATGATGTCGATATTGTGCTCGCGCACCACTTCCAGCACCGCCTGATCGGAGAAGCCGTGAATGGTGACGACCCGGCCCCAGCGGCTGCGGTCGGTCGTGTTGTGCTTGAGGTACTCCGGGCCTGTATGGCAGAAGAGCGTCACCTCGAACCGGTCCTTGTCGTGCAGTTCGAGGATGCGCTGCAAGAGCTTCATCGTCGCATGGCGATCCCAGAAGTCCGATGACATGTAGCCGATCCGGATCTTGTCCGACCAGCTGTGCGGCTGGCTGCGACGGAAGGCCACCCGTTCCGGGTTGAGGGGGGTGGTGCCGATCGTGGCATACCGGTTGAAGTCCTCATTGCCGCACCAGTGCAGATGATAGAACGGGTTGTCCTTGCGCAGGATCTCGATATCGCCCTTTGCAAGGGCCGCGTCGATTACTGCCTGATGCTTGCTCGCCTCTTCGAACTCGTTGAATTCGCGGGCGAAAACAAGGTGAAGGAAGCGGAATGCCAGATTGCCGGGAAAACGCTTGAAGATATTGCGCGCCAGGTTCTGGTTGGTTGCGTCGTTCAGATCGTCGCTCAGCAGCAGCGCCGCCAGGCGCATATGCTCGGGATTGGAGCTTTGCGACAGCACCGTCTTGAACGGGCGGATGATATCCCGCTGCTGGCGCTTCAGATAGATCGCTGTGATGATGAAGGCGAGCTCCGGGTCTTCCTGCGCCTTGGCGAGGTTTCGCATGGCGATCAGCAGGGCATCGTCCTCGTTGCCGGTCTCGTAATGCAGCTTGGCAGCCTGTTTCTGGTATTCGTAGGAATTCGGTCCTTCGCAGTTGCCGGCCAGGCCATAGGCTTTCGCGGCATCGGCCTTGAAGCCGAGCTGCACGAGGTTCTTGGCCAGCAGCGCATAGGTCTTGGCGTCCTGCTGGATATCCATCAGCTGGTTGAGCGTTGCCAAGGACTGTGTGTAGCGGCCCATCTGGTAATCCTTGGATGCCGCAGAGAACGAAACTTTGCTGTTCAAAACCCAACTCCGTGAAGGAAATGTTCTGGCGTCGATCGCCGCGGCACGGACAGGCCGTCCTCCGCAAAACGAGCGGATCGGTCCGATGGTGCTATCCCGGCGCCTGCCACATTGGCATTCGAAGCTTGCTTGAAACCGGTGCGCTTGGTGAACCTCTGTTTTCGCGGGGAAATGCCGACTTTTGCCCAGGGAAAACGCTTGGTTTTCAAGAGAATTAGAATGCAAAGGAATATATTCAGCAAGCATTAACTATGGCCCGCGAGGAGCCGGCCTGGAGCCTGTATTTTTAAGGAGTTGGCAAGCATTGGCTGCGAGATTGCCCTGGACATGACGGGTTTGGGCCAAACAAAAAAGGCGCCGAGTAGCATGAAGCTGGTCCGTCATCGCCGGTACTATAGTCCGGTATGTCCTCCTTTTTGTATCTAGTTTTCCAGGGGACAGACTTATGACAAGCATTAACACGAATACTTCCGCGCAGGCCGCTCTCCAGACGCTGCGTAACGTTAACCAGAACCTCAACAACACGCAGAACCACGTTTCGTCTGGTTACCGCGTTGAAAAGGCTTCGGATAACGCTGCTTACTGGTCGATCGCAACGACCATGCGTTCTGACAACAAGGCCCTCTCGGCTGTCTCCGACGCTCTCGGCGTAGGCGCTGCAAAGGTCGACACCGCTTACACCGCCATGGACAGCGCCATTGACGTCGTCGGCGAGATCAAGGCGAAGCTCGTTGCTGCGACTGAAAATGGTGTCGACAAGGCCAAGGTCCAGGAAGAAATCAGCCAGCTGCAGCAGCAGCTCCTGAGCGTCGCGCAGTCGGCTTCCTTCAACGGCGAAAACTGGGTTGCCGGCGCCTCCGGCACCAAGAGCGTTGTTTCTTCGTTCGTCCGCGACGGCTCCAACGCCGTTTCGATCACGACGACCGACTACGTACTCGACAGCGGCTCTGCGGGCAACGTTCTGTTCGGCATGAGCGGCGGCTCGGTCGAAACCTCCACGGGTATCCTCGGTACTTCGACCGGTGCGACTGGTTCGATCTACGCAATGGACATCACCAACTTCACCGCCGGCCAGATCCAGTCGGCTCTGACCAACGTTGAATCGGCTCTGAAGGCCATGACCAGCGCCGGCGCTGCTCTCGGCTCGCTCTCCAGCCGCATCGACGCCCAGGACAACTTCGTGTCCGCTCTGAGCGACTCGATCGACTCCGGTGTCGGCCGTCTCGTCGACGCCAACATGGAAGAAGAATCCTCCAGGCTCAGCGCGCTCCAGACCCAGCAGCAGCTGGCAATCCAGTCGCTGTCGATCGCGAACTCCTCTTCGCAGAACATCCTGTCGCTCTTCCGCTAAGACCGGTCGGCACAAGATTTCCAAGTTTCGCGGCCGGGTCATCCCCGGCCGCGAAATGTTTTAATATAAGGTTAATGAAAATCCTTCTAAGTCTCAGATATTTTTAAGATATTTCCAATTCGAATTCAGCTTTCCTTAACCATCTTGCTGTTTTCTAGGCCCATCGAAACGGCGAGTTAACCTTAACAAGAATGGTTAACAGGCATGATGCTGATCGCTGTGGGCCGGCCCAAAATCCGGAATGTCCCTTCTTAAAATCTGCCAACAAGGGGCAAGCAAACTATGACGAGCATCAACACCAATAACGCTGCAATGGCAGCCCTCCAGACTCTCCGTGGCATCAACCAGGGTCTCCAGGAAACCCAGGCTCACGTTTCGTCTGGCTATCGCGTCGGCAAGGCTTCCGACAACGCTGCTTACTGGTCGATCGCAACGACCATGCGTTCTGACAACAAGGCTCTCTCGGCTGTTTCCGACGCTCTCGGCCTCGGCGCTGCAAAGGTCGACACCGCTTACTCCGCCATGGACAGCGCCATCGATGTCGTCGGCGACATCAAGGCGAAGCTCGTTGCCGCCACTGAAAACGGCGTCGACAAGGCCAAGGTCCAGGAAGAAATCAGCCAGCTGCAGCAGCAGCTCCTGAGCGTCGCGCAGTCGGCTTCCTTCTCCGGCGAAAACTGGGTTGCCGGCGCTGACGGCACCAAGAACGTCGTTGCCTCCTTCGTCCGTGACGGCTCCAACGCCGTTTCGGTCGTGATGACCGACTATGTTCTCGACAGCGGCTCCATGGGCAACGTTCTGTTCGGCATGAGCGGCGGCTCGGTCGAAACCTCCACGGGTATCCTCGGCACTTCGAATGGTGCGACTGGTTCTGTCTACGCAATGGACATCACCAACTTCACCCTCGGCGAAATCCAGTCGGCTCTGACCAACGTTGAATCGGCTCTGAAGGCCATGACCAGCGCCGGCGCTCAGCTCGGCTCGATCTCCAAGCGCATCGAACTGCAGGAAAACTTCGTGTCCGCTCTCAGCGACTCGATCGACTCCGGTGTCGGCCGTCTCGTCGATGCCAACATGGAAGAAGAATCCTCCAAGCTCAGCGCACTGCAGACCCAGCAGCAGCTGGCCGTCCAGTCGCTGTCGATTGCGAACTCCTCTTCGCAGACCATCCTCACGCTGTTCCGCGGCTAATAACCCTCGGAAACATCAGCCCGCCGGTCTCCGGCGGGCACTGGTATCGAGCCGCGCTTCGATGGAGCGCGGCTTTTTTAATGTCTGTTAACGATCCATTAACCATAATGCTGTTTTCTGCGTCCAACGAGACGGTGAGTTAACCAAATTTAAGAACCGGTTAACAGGCATGAAGCTGATCCCCGTTCCCGGTGGCCTTCCGGAATGTCCCTTTTTTCTTTTTGCCGACGAGGGGCAATCATTTCATGACCAGCATTTTGACGAACGTCGCGGCGATGGCCGCTCTCCAGACACTCCGCGGCATCAACGACAACCTTGAGGACACGCAGAACCGCGTATCATCGGGTTACCGCGTCGAAAAGGCTGCTGACAACGCCGCCTACTGGTCGATCGCAACGACCATGCGTTCGGATAACAAGGCGCTTTCCGCCGTTTCCGACGCTCTCGGCCTCGGCGCCGCCAAGGTCGACACCGCTTACTCCGCCATGGACAGTGCCATCGACGTCATCACCGAAATCAAGGCGAAGATCGTCGCTGCAACCGAAAAGGGTGTCGACAAGGCTAAAGTTCAGGAAGAAATCAGCCAGCTGCAGCAACAGCTCCTGAGCATCGCGCAGTCGGCTTCCTTCTCCGGTGAAAACTGGGTTGCCGGCGCTGACGGCACCAAGAGCGTCGTTTCCACTTTCGTCCGCGATGGCAACGGCAATGTCTCGGTCAAGACGACGGATTACATCCTGGACACGAGCTCGGCGGGCAACGTTCTCTTCGGCATGGACTCGACCGGCGCGATCGAGACCAGCTCCGGCATTATCGGCACATCATCCGGGACGATCGGCTCGATCTACTCGATGGACATCACCAACTTCGATTCGCCTGAGATCTCCATGGCCCTGACGTCGATCGAGGCAGGCCTCGAGGCGATGACCAAGGCTGCATCGCAGCTCGGCTCGATTTCCACTCGCATCGAGCTGCAGGAAGGCTTCGTCAGCGCGCTCAGCGATTCGATCGACTCCGGTGTCGGCCGCCTCGTCGACGCCAATATGGAAGAAGAATCCTCCAAGCTCAGCGCCCTGCAAACCCAGCAGCAGCTGGCTATCCAGTCGCTGTCGATCGCCAACTCCAGCGCTCAGAACATCCTCACGCTGTTCCGCAGCTAAGTCAGGCGCTGAAGCTGGACCGAATCTTGCGCCATCGTCTGGCCGCACGCACAAAGCCTCCCGGACCGCGCCCGAAATGGCGCGGTTCTTTCTTTTATATCAATGTCTTGATCGAAATTTCGGTCGACGCGCCAGGCTCGGTGCCGCACTCTTGCCCAACAGGTTGATATCGAGTTAACTACGCCTTGAGTTGATTTGCTTTTGCGACACGCCGGTAGAAACCCTGCCGGAGGCATGATGCCACTTCAGTCGCCGCCGGCAATCCGGCCTGCCCTTTCACCTTAATCCGAGACCTGTCGATGACCGTTAAGATTACCAGCGCGGCCGCGGTGAATGCGCTTTCGGTGCTGCGCAGCATCAACAAAGAAGCCAGCCAGACCCAGCAGCAAGTGTCCTCGGGATATCGTATCGAGACGGCCGCCGACGATGCGTCCTATTGGTCGGTCGCAACCGTCATGCGTTCGGACAGCACCAATCTCGGAACGGTCGGAGATGCGCTCGGTCTTGGCGCTGCCAAGGTGGATGCGACCTATACGGCGATGAACTCGGCGATCGATCTCATGAGCCAGATCCGCGCCAAGCTGGTTTCGGCAAGAGAACCTGGTGTCGATAAGGACAAGATCAACGCCGAGATCAGCGAATACAAAGAGCAGTTGCAGACGGTCGTCGAATCGACGTCGTTTGCGGGGGAAAACTGGCTGCTGAACGGCGACACTGCTGCACCGCCGACATGGTCGGTCATCTCGGGTTTCGTGCGCGCTTCGACCGGCGAATATCAGGCCCAGACCATCGATTTCCCATCGTCGCAGACCATCCTCATCGACAAGAACAGTGCGAGCGGCGGCCTGCTGACCAAGGCGGTCGATGCCAACGCGATCAATAACTCCGGCACGACGTCGCGGAATTATTATCTGCTGGATGCCGGCTCGACGACGCCGGCGACGGGTACGGAAATTGCGATCGACGGCAACACGACCGATGCGCAGCTCACCGACATGCTCGACGTGACCGAGTCGCTGCTCTCCTCGCTGACGACCACGGCGGCATCCATCGGCGTGATGAAGACACGCATCGACGATCAGATAGACTATACCGCCGATCTGTCCGATTCGATCGACAAGAGCGTCGGTGCGCTCGTCGATACCGACATGGACGAGGCTTCGATCCGGCAGAAGGCAATAGAAACCCAGAAGCAGATGGCCGTCGAAGCGATCTCGATCCTCAATACGGCCGCAAGCAAGATTCTGATTCTGCTGGAATAGGGAATGGGCGCGATCACGGGTGGCGACGGCGCCATTCATCCTCGCGCAAGTTTGACTTCCTAGTTTCCGGCATGAAGGCATCGTCCGAATCCGTGCCGGCGCAAGGTCAGGCCCTTGCCCGTTTCGAAGGGAGATGTCGGCGCGCAAGGACATTTTGAGCGGGAGCGGGCATGTTGCATGCCTCCCGGATGCTGGATGGTTTTTATGAGCATTTCGCTTTCCCGGTATTTGAAGGATTTCGGCGAACCGGAACCGTCACCGCCGGTCCTCGACATGGATGATTTCGGCGGCGACATGTTCCCCGAAACACCGAGCGAACCGGTGATCGACGTCGAGGCGGAGCGCCGTGAAGCCTATGCGGAAGGTCATGCCGCGGCCACCGCGGAACTGACCGAGAAACACGCGCTGGAGGCGCGGACGCTGGCTGAGGTCCATGCGCGTCAACTCGAGGAGCTGAAGCTTCGCTACGAAGTCGAGGCGGCGGCAGTCATTGCATCCCGCATCCGCGATATTGCCGAAGAACTCGCTCAGCTGGTCAGCGCCGGCGCCGCCGCCGCCATCGCGCCAGTGATGACGGAAGCGCTTGCCGCTGAAGCTGCCGAAAACCTCGCCACCCTGCTGCGCGACGCGATCCTTGAAGGCGCCGCTGGAACGATCGTCGTCAAGGGACCGACCCGGCTTTTCGACATATTGAAGGCCGAGCTCGGCGAACATGCCGAGGCGGTTCGCCATTTTGAGACCGACGATATCGATCTTGCCGTCGAAATCGGTGATTCCGTCATCGTCACCCGTATGTCCGCCTGGGCGGCCAGCTTGAAGAAAGTTCTCGAATGAGCGAAGGCGAAAACCACCACCACGGCAAAAACGAGATCATCATCGTCAAGAGACATGGCGGCGGCGATCACGATGGCGCCCATGGCGGTGCGTGGAAAATTGCCTATGCCGACTTCATGACGGCGATGATGGCGTTCTTCTTGGTCATGTGGCTGGTCAATGCCGCCAACGAGGAGACCAAGGCCTCGGTCGCGACCTATTTCAATCCGATCAAGCTCTCCGACGAAAAGCCGACCGAAAAGGGTCTGAAGAAGCCTGTCGATAACGCCGAAGGCGAGGAGAAGCAGGAGAAGTCGAAGCAGAAGGAAGAAGATCCGAACGACGGCAAGGCCGCGGCGGATGGTGACGACCAGACATCGACATCAGGCGACCAAACCAATTATTCCGAGGCCGATTTCTTCGAAAATCCCTATTCGGTTCTCGCCGAGATCGCCCAGGAAGTCGGCCAGCAGGCCAATGTCAGCGCCAAGGGCGACGGCGGCGCCGCCGATTCCGGTCCCGCCACCGGCGCCGATGGCGGCGAGGCCTATCGTGATCCCTTCGATCCGGATTTCTGGACGAAGCAGGTCGAGGTCACGACGGCCGGCAAGTCGGCGCCTCCCGGCAAGAGCGACCAGCAGGCGGTCGAGAGCGGGACGACCGAGGTCGCCAAGCTCGAAGACACCAAGCCGATACCGCTGACCACCGATCAGAAGGCTGCCCCGGAAACCAAGGAAACGAAGGAAACCAAGGAAACCAAGGAAACGAAGGGCGCGGTCGAAGCCAAGGACGGCAAGGCGCCGGCCGGCAAGTCTGCCAACGACAAGAAGGCGGAAGCTCAGAAAGACGCCGAACATCAGAAGGATGCGGATAAGGGCGCTGATGAGGCCGAGCAGCAGCAACAGAAGGAAGCAGAGCAGCTGCAGGAGCAGATCGCCCAGCAGATCGGCGGCGTTGCCGGCAAGCTCGCCGAAGGCTTGACCGTGACGGCGTCCGAAGGCGGATTGCTGGTCAGCATCTCCGACCAGAGCGACGATTCGATGTTCAATATCGGTTCTGCTGTTCCGCGCCAGGAGATGGTGCTCGCCATGGAAAAGATCGGCGCGATCCTGAAGGAGAGGGGTGGCGCGGTCGCCATCCGCGGCCACACGGACGGGCGCCAGTATAAGGGCACCCAGAACGAGAACTGGCGGCTTTCGATGGACCGCGCCCAGAGCGCCTACTACATGCTCGTGCGCGGTGGGCTCGACGAGAAACGTATCTCCCAGGTCTCCGGCTTCGCCGACCGTCGGCTGAAGCTGCCGACCGACCCGTTCAACGCGACCAACCGCCGGATCGAGATCCTGGTGCAGGCGGATAAGGGATAGTCGGATGGCGCGTCGGCAGCATCGCTATATCGGATGTGTGGCCCTCGGCCTGGCGATGCTTTCGCCGGCCGCAGGCAAGGCGCAGGATCCGGACGATCTTGCGCCGTACAAGATGCTGCGGTCGTTGCAGTTCGTGCAGGACTCCGTCGTCACCGGCGATCATTCGGCCGGCGAGATGCAGCGCTTCATGCTGGGGACGATCGACGAGCGGCTGCGCACCGTCGATACTTCGGTCTTCGATGACGACCGCAATGTCGATGCAGCGCTGATCTATGCGATGAGCGGCGGCAATCCCCAGACGCTCGAATATCTGATCGCCCACGACGTCAACGGCTATTTCGACAATCGCGTCACCGATGTGCTGCGCAAATATCTGAGCGGCAAAGGGCTGCTCGTCGCCAAGACGCTGGAGGAGACGGCCCGGGAATATCGCGACAAGAAGATCGGCCCCTATCTTGCGCTGATCGGCGGCAACGTGCTGATCGCGACGAAACCGGCAGACGCGCTGGATCTCTACGACCAGGCGCGTCTTGCAGCACCCGGGACGATCGTCGAGGAGGCGGCGTTGCGCCGCTCGGTCGCCATCTGCGTCGACAAGGGGATGCTCGATAAGGGAATGGCCTATTCGCAGCGTTATGTCAGACGCTTTCTGCATTCGCCCTATGCCAGCCAGTTCGCCGATCTTTTCGTCACGCTCGTCGTCAGTCACGATCACGACGTGAAGCCGCAGGATGTCGTCGACATCCTGTCTTTCATGGATGCGCCGCGCCAGCGCGAGGTCTATCTGCGCATCGCCCGTGCTGCGGCGATATCAGGTAAGCCGGAGCTGACGCATATGGCGGTCGAACGGGTGCAGTCGCTTGGCGCCGACACCGACAATGCCTTCGGGCCACTTGCGAATTTCTATGGCGGCATGGCTGGCCTTCCCACAGAGGATGTCGACCGGGCGGCAAAGAATGTCCGCGGCATCGACGGCAACACGCTTTCGCCGCGGGATCAGGCGCTGCAGGAGGCGGCGCGATCGGTCGCTGACCAGATCCTGCGCGCTCCCGATCCGGCAAGCTTGAGGCAAGCATCCACCCCTAACACTGATCATCAAGAAATCACTTCTGAAAAGGCTGCGGCGGCGATAGCGACGCAACCGGAAGCGCCAGGCGCGCTTCCCGAGCCTGTTCCGGGAGGTGTGGCATCGACTGGCCAGAGCCAGGATACCGACCCCTCATTCAACGCATTTGTGACGACCAATCGATCCAAGCTCGACGAGATCGACGGTCTTCTGGCGCAGGAAGGCAATTAATTATGATGGATATCAGCGTCTCGGGCGGAGCCTCCGGTGCGGAGTCGGCTGCGGTTGCGAAATCCGCGCGGCCGGCCGGAAAAGATGATGCCGCCGGCCAGAAGAACGGCTTCTTTGACGTGCTTGCCAAGGCAGGCAGCAATGCCGTCAATGACGACGCCGACGATGCGCAACCGGATCAAGGGACGGCTGCCGATGGCGCCGCGGAGAAAGTGGCGCGGACGATCCGCGGCCGCAGCAGCGCAAAGCCGTTGGTCGATCTCAGTGACGCTGCTTTGAAGGCGCAGGCGGAGGTGCCGCCGGAAACGATCGCCAATGTTGAAAAGGTTGCGGCAAAGCCCGCAAAGGCCGGGGTCAAAATGCCGGCCGATCTCGCCTTCGGCACGCTCGATCCGAAAGACAGTCCCGCAGACGAGGTGGTGCAGACGGCCAAGAGTGGCAAGCACGCCAAGGCCGACGCATTGGAAACCGATACGGACCAGGACAGCGACGAGGATGACGGCGGCATTTCCGACGTCCTCGGCCTGCTGAAGCAGGAACCTGCCGACGGCGCCGTCGCCTTGCCGGCGGCAACAGCCGCCCACCATCCGTCCGCCAAGGCGGGTGAGGCAGGATCGACCGACAAGAAACTCGATGGGGTCGACGCCAAGGCGGGCGGCCATGCATCCGATGCTCTGGCGGCCGTCAGCAGCAACGTCGAGAGCGGCAAGGCCGATGACGTCAAGCTTCCCGGAACGGAGAGTGCCGAAGCAGCAGATGGCAGGACATTCAGGATCAGTCGTGCCGATGGCCGCGGCGTATCGATGGATGTCCACATCGGCACTGATCAGGCCGGGGCGAAGGATGGCGCGAAGAAGGCCGATGTCGAAAATGTTTCGGTGCTTGAATCGCGCCGCTATATCGGCCTGATGCAGAATTCGAATTCCGCCGCCGTGACCGCTGCTCTCTCCGGCGATTCCGAATGGGCGCGCGCCATGGAACCGAGCTCGGCGCTCTCCAACGCGGCGGAATGGACGAGCACCGGCAAGGTGGTCAATACGCTGAAGATCCAGATGAACCCGCTCGATCTCGGCCTGGTGACGGCGACCATGCGCCTGTCCGGCGACGCCCTGAACGTCGACCTCAAGGTCGAAACGGGGGCGGCCTATCGTCAGATGAAGGAAGATCACGGCAAGATTCTCGAAGCTCTGCGCAGCCAGGGCTACGCCGTCGACAACGTCACCATCAGCATGGCGCCGGTCGAGCGTGCCGATACCGGCAACCAGGCGGGCAGCCAGGCCTCCCAGCAGCAGTCGCTCCCCCAGCAGGGGCAGGGTGGCGAGGCGCGCGAGCGTCACAATCAGACGGCACGGACGGATGGAGGCTTCAATGGCGCAGGCGAGACTGATATTGAAGACGCTCGTACTGGCGGCAGCAGCGGCACTGGCGGCGTTTACCTCTGAGGCATCAGCCTCCACCGGCGCCTGCGAACGCGAGATCCAGTCGGCCGCTGCCAAATATGGTATCCCCGAAGGCATCCTCTATTCAGTCGGTCTGACGGAGACCGGCCGCAAGGGCTCGCTCTATCCCTATGCCATGAACGTCGAAGGCAAGGCGATCTTTCCGCCCTCGGAACAGGATGCGATGCGGCAATTCGACGTCGCCCGCAGCAGCGGCGCGAAGCTCATCGACATCGGCTGCATGCAGATCAACCACTATTATCACGGTGAAAATTTCGGCTCCGCCGAGGATATGTTCGACCCACACCGCAACGTAGAGTACGCGGCAAAATTCCTCCGCAACCTTCATGATCGGCACGAGACATGGACGATGGCGGTAGCCAGATACCATGCTGGACCCAACAACGATCCGGCGCAGAAGCAATATGTCTGTCGCGTCATCGCCAATCTGGTTGCCACCGGCTACGGCAAGTGGACTCCCAATGCGAGTAACTTTTGCCGAAATTAATGCAACCAAAAATGGAAGAGGCATATTGTGACGAAACTGTGTCACAATATGGCGGGAATCCGGCACGAAACCCATGTGCAAGCCATAATTAACCGGGCGTTAACTTTTCCACGAAATTTTGGTGTGCATATTCAATCATACCCACTAGATATAGATCAAATCGGACCCAAGATCTTAATCAATTATTAATTTCTGCCATTAACTTTAACGAGTTGTCGCCGATTCGTGCGATTCGTACCCATAGATCATCGAAGTGCCACACTGATTCGGAGGCGGACGAATGATCGTAGTGGTTGATGAGCGTGAGCTCGTGAAAGATGGATACACATCTCTGTTCGGCCGTGAGGGCATTCCCTCCACCGGCTTTGATCCAACGGAGTTCGGCGAGTGGGTACAGACCGCTGCCGATTCCGATATAGCGGCAGTCGAGGCTTTCCTGATCGGGCAGGGCCAGCGCAACCACGAACTGCCCCGGGCGATCCGGGATCGGTCGATGGCGCCGGTGATTGCGGTCAGCGACCAGCCCTCGCTCGAAAACACCCTTGCGCTTTTCGATTGCGGCGTCGACGACGTGGTGCGCAAACCGGTGCATCCCCGCGAAATCCTCGCAAGAGCGGCTGCGATCCGGCGCCGGCTGAAGGCGATCGCCAACTACACCGAGATCGGTGGGATCCGCGTCTTCTCGGATGGCCGCGACCCCGAGATCAACGGCGAGGTCTTTGCGCTTCCCCGGCGCGAGCGCCGTATCCTCGAATATTTGATCGCCAATCGCGGTCGCCGGGTCACCAAGACCCAGATCTTCAACGCCATCTACGGCATCTTCGATGAAGAGGTCGAGGAGAACGTCGTCGAAAGTCACATCTCGAAGCTGCGCAAGAAGCTGCGCAAGAAGCTCGGCGTCGATCCGGTCGATTCCAAGCGTTTCCTTGGCTACTGCATCGATTGGGCCTGATTTTGCCGGCCGGGTGGCGGCGCCCGGCTGAACCTCGATATTCGGCCTCGCCGCGCGCATGACAGACAGCTTCACGCAAGGCCCGACAAATACTCTCGAGTTTAACAGGTAAAACGAGGTTTTCAGATGAGCATTTTCGGCAGCATGAAGACGGCAGTATCGGGGATGAACGCGCAGGCGAACCGCCTCAGCACCGTCGCCGACAACATCGCCAACGTTAACACCAGCGGTTACAAGGCCGTGTCGACGAGCTTCTCGTCGCTGGTTCTGCCTTCCTCGGGCGGCAATTACAATTCCGGCGGCGTTCAGACCTCCGTGCGCCAGGCCGTTTCCGACCAGGGCGATATTTCCTACACCACCTCGGGCACCGACCTCGCGATTTCGGGCGACGGCTTCTTCATCGTCCAGGGTGCGGACGGCACGCCGGTCCTGACCCGCGCTGGCGATTTCACCAAGGACGACGAAGGCAACCTCGTCAATTCCGCCGGCTTCCAGCTGATGGGCTATTCCTACGACTCCGGCTCTCCCGCCGTCGTCGTCAACGGTTTCGACGGCCTCGTTCCGGTCAACGTCAACCAGGAAGGGCTGACTGCCATCGCCTCGACCTCAGGCGTCTTCACGGGCAACCTCAATTCCAACGCCACCGTCGAGTCGACCGCGGCGAATCTTCCGAGCGCCAACGGTACCACCACAACGACTGACACCAAGAAGTTCTCGATGGTTGCCTATGACACTCTCGGCAACAAGGTGATGTACGACTTCTACTTCACCAAGACCTCGGCCACGACGCCGCCGCCGTCTACCGGTACCGCCAGCACCTGGGAGGTTGCGGTCTTCCGCAACGCCGATGCGACGACGGGCAGCACGACCTCCTTCCCCTACAGCACCGCCGGCGGCACTGTGGGTTCGACCACGCTCGACTTCGACTCCACTGGCGCGATCACCAACTCGACCGGCACCTTCACAATCACTGATCCGGTGACTGGTCTGGACATCGACATGGATCTCACGGGCTTCACCCAGCTCGCCTCCGAGTTTGCCGGCACCGGCACACCGAACGGCCAGGCCGCCAGCCCGGTCAAGGACGTCACGATCGACGGCGACGGCATCGTCTACGCCAAATACGAGGATGGCAGCACCAAGCCGCTCTACCGCATTCCGCTGGCCAATGTGGCGAGTCCCGACAAGCTGACGCTGATGAGCGGCAACGTCTACAGCGCCAACGGCCAGTCGGGCGTCACCGTCACCGGCTTCCCGCAGACCAACGGCCTCGGCACGATCAAATCAGGCGCTCTCGAAGGTTCGAACGTCGACCTCGCCGGCGAGCTGACCGAAATGATCGAGTCGCAACGCAGCTATACCGCCAATTCCAAGGTGTTCCAGACGGGGTCCGACATCATGGACGTCCTCGTCAACCTCAAGAGATAATCAGGGTAACGGCTAAGCCATGTCGCTCACGTCAGCACTGAATACCGCGCAGAGCATATTCAACAATACCGGCACGCAGAGCAGTGTCGTATCGAACAATATCTCGAATGCGGGCAACAAAGATTACGTGCGCCGGCAGGCAATGCTCACCACGTCCTTGAACGGCGCCCAGGTCGTCAAGATTGATCGGGCGCAGGAAGATGCCCTGCTGCGCCAGTACCTGAAGTCGTCTTCTCAGGACAGCGCCCAGCAGGCATTGCTCGGCGGTCTCGAGGACCTCAAGTCGATCATGGGTGGCAACGATTACGAAACGTCGCCATCCACCTATCTCGGTGTTTTCCAGCAGAAGCTGCAGGCTTTCCGCACGACGCCGGGCAGCACCGTCGCCGCCCAGGGCGCCATCACCGCCGCCCAGGATGTCGCCAACTCGCTGAACAACGCCTCGCAATCCGTTCAGGATGTCCGCGCCACCGCCGACAAGCAGATTGCCACCGACGTTGAAACGCTGAATACGCTGCTGAGCCAGTTCGAGGAGGCCAATAATGCGGTGAAGACCGCCACGGCCTCGGGTGCCGATGCTTCCGGCGCTCTCGATGAACGCGAGAAGGCTCTCAAGCAGATTTCGAAGATCGTCGGCGTCAGCGCGACGACGCGCGACAACAACGACATGGTGCTGAGCACGCCCGACGGGACGATCCTCTTCGAGACGGTTCCGCGCACCGTGACCGTCAAGTCTCAGGACATCTATACCGCCACCACCGTCGGCAATTCCGTCTATATCGACGGTGTCGCGCTGCCGCTCGGCAGCGGATCGACCACGACGGGGATGGGAAGCCTTCAGTCGCTCCTGCAGGTCCGCGACGAGATCGCCCCCAACTTCCAGAAGCAGCTCGACGAAATCGCCCGCGGCCTGGTCTCGATCTTCAAGGAGGACAACTCGTCAGGCACCCCGGCCTACGTGCCCGGCCTCTTCACCTGGAGCGGCGGCACGGTCGAGGACGGCTCCACCGCTGTTGACGGCATGGCCTCGACCATCGCCGTCAGCACCCGTGTGATCACCTCACAGGGCGGCGACCCGATGCGCCTGCGCGATGGCGGCATCAATGCCACCGGCGTCGTTGTGAACACGTCAGGCGAAAGCGGCTATACGGATGAACTCGATCGCCTCTATACGGCGTTGGGCTCCGATATGGATTTCGACCCGGCAACGGGAACGACCGTCGGCTTCGACGCCACGACGGGCATCGATTCGAACGTCAGCATCATGGAATACGCCACGAATTCCCTCGGCTGGCTCGAGCAGTATCGCAGCAACGCCACGACAGCGGCGGAAAATACCTCGGCGGCGCTTTCACGCTCCGACGAAGCCTATTCCAACGAGACGGGCGTCAACCTCGACGAGGAACTGACGCTGCTCCTCGACATAGAGCAGTCCTACAAGGCGGCGACGAAGATCCTGAACGCCGTTGACGAAATGTTGAAGTCATTGCTGGATATTGCGAGTTAAGCCATGAAGAGCTCATTTATTTCAAGTTCAGCCATTCAGAACGCGATGCGCCTGACGATCCGTCAGGGGCAGAACCAGATGACCAAGGCAACGATGGAAGCGACGACGGGTGTCTATGCGGATATCGGTGTCTCTCTCGGCGGCAACGCCGCCAGGAGCGTGGACTTCACCCGCGAGACCGACAGGATAGCCTCGATCAAATCAAGCAATTCGCTTGTCGCCGCGCGCATGGAATCCTCGCAGCTCGGCCTTTCCAAGATGAAGGACGTCGGCGACGGCCTGGTTTCGAAGCTGACAGCACTCCAGGGCAGCCACGATCCCGGCAGCATCACCGTCGCCATCCAGTCGGCGACCAGTGCGCTCTCCACGATGATGGACACCGCCAACACCATGGTGAACGGCGAATATCTGTTCTCCGGCATCAATACCGATGTGCAGCCGCTGACCGATATGACCGCAACGACGAGCGCCGCCATCGTCACGGAACTGAACACTTATGCGACCGGTCTCGGCAAGGCGGTCAGCGATTTGACCGGCGCTGAAATGGAGACCTTCATAACGTCGACGGTCGAGCCGATGTTCAGCGAAGCGAACTGGACCGATGCGACGACCGGCTGGTCGCAAGCGTCGAGCCAGAACATGACGAGCCGTATCAGCAACTCGGAAGTGATCGAATCCTCGACCAACGCCAATTCCGAAGGCATGCGCTACTTCGCGCTCGCCTCGGTGATGACCTCGGCGCTCCTCGACCAGGGCCTCAGCAGCGACGCAATGAGCACGGTGTCCAAGCAGGCGATCAGCTATACGACGAAGGCGACCAGTGGCCTCGTGACCCAGGCAAGCCAGCTCGGCCTTTCCCAGGAGCGCGTCAAGAAATCCAACGACGCCCTCGACGCCCAGTCGAACATCATCAAGAACAAGCTCGTCGATCTGCAGGGCGTCGATCCCTACGAGGCCTCGACGCTCGTCAAGACTTTGGAAACGCAGCTTGAAACCGCTTACACGATCGTCTCGAAGATCCAGCAGTTGAGTCTCGTAAACTACCTTTGATGATCAAAGGCGCGCAAAGAAGGATGCATGAATGTATCAGTTCTCATATGCCGAAGTCATGCAGGACTCGGTGGCCGACGCGAAAGAGCGGGAATGGCAGGTTCTTGACCGGTCCATAGATCTGCTTTCGCAGGCGCGCGAAAAGGAAAAATACGGCCGGGAAGCCATTGAAGCCCTGTTTTATACGCGCCGGGTGTGGATCAGCTTCATCGAAGATCTGAAACATCCCGACAACCAGCTGGAGATCGAGCTCAGGGCCAACCTCATCTCGATTGCGATCTGGATATTGAAGGAATGCGACAGGATCAGAAAACGTCAGTCTAATAACTACCAGGGCATCATCGACGTTACCACCATCATCAGGGATGGACTTAAATGAAAAGTACACTTCGCATTTCTCTGAAAGCCGGAGAAAGAATCTTCATCAACGGCGCTGTCCTGCGCGTCGACCGCAAGGTCGCGCTGGAATTCCTGAATGATGTGACGTTCCTTCTCGAAAACCACGTCCTGCAGCCGGAAGGCGCCACCACGCCCCTGCGTCAGCTCTATTTCATCGCGCAGATGATCCTCATCAATCCCGAGGGCAAGGACCACTCGACGGCGATGTTCCGCAAGTCGATCACCATGCTGCTCACCTGCTTCAAGAACGAGGAAATCCTCGCCGAACTGAAGCGCATCGACGCGCTGGTGTCGACCGGCCGTGCCTTCGATGCATTGAAGGCGATCCGCGGCCTCTACGCGATCGAAGACAGCATCCTCAACAACCACGAAATGCCGCCAACGATGGTCGAGCAGATTCGCAGGGAGATTGCACCATGGCGGTAGATGCAACAACAAGCGCGACCTCAACGACCTCGACGACCTCCTCGACGAGTTCGAGCTCGAAGTCGGCGACACTGAACTACGACAACTTCCTGCAGCTGCTCATCGCGCAGATGAAGAACCAGGATCCGACCGATCCGATGGATGCCAGCGAGCAGGTGGCGCAGCTGGCAACCTTCTCGCAGGTCGAGCAGACGATCCAGACCAACACCAAGCTGGACACGCTTCTGGCAAGCTCGAGCCTCACCCAGGCCAGCAGCTACGTCGGCAAATACATGGAAAGCGCCGACGGCACTGTCAAAGGCATCATCGATTCCGTCAAGGTTTATTCCGATGGTATCATTGCGACGACCGAAGATGGCGATAAGATACTCGTGCAGACGGGAATCACTGTTGCCGACGAGGCGCCGAGCAGCAGCTCCTGATGCGAACGGCGCCAACGCGCCTGTTTGACGCCAACCAAGCGCGGTCCGGCCAAGGCGGGGCCGCTTCAAGGCGATATGAGGTTGCCTTCGGATGAATGAAGCTGATGCATTGGATCTGTTCCAGGCCGCGATCTGGACCGTGCTGATTGCCGCCGGTCCCGCGGTCATCGCCGCGATGGTGGTGGGTCTCGTGATCGCCCTGATCCAGGCGCTGACCCAGGTGCAGGAAGCGACGCTGACCTTCGTGCCGAAGATCGTCGCGGTGCTGATCACGGTCGGCGTAACCGCGCCTTTCGTCGGCTCGCAGATCTCGATTTTCACCAATCTGGTCTTCTCGCGCATCCAGTCTGGTTTCTGAGCCACCTTCGCGCAAGCTTCGCCATTTATGTCTCGATTCGAATTGGGCGGACTCATATCCGCCTCCTCTCATGAAGAGACGGAATCGTCATGGCGCAACCACCTGCACTCCCCATTCCAAAAGTCGCCCCGAGCCTGCGCGATGTCGGTTTTGCCCTCGGCATCGTCGGCATCATCTGCATTCTCTTCCTGCCGATCCCGCCATTCCTGATCGATATGGGCCTGGCCTTCTCGATCGCCTTCTCGGTTCTGATCCTGATGGTCGCGCTGTGGATTCAGAAGCCGCTCGATTTCTCGTCCTTCCCGACCATTCTGCTGATCGCGACGATGACCCGGCTGGCGCTGAACATCGCCACGACGCGCGTCATCCTGTCCCACGGCAATGAAGGCCACGACGCGGCCGGCGGCGTCATCGCCGGTTTCGCAAGCCTGGTCATGTCTGGCGACTTCGTCATCGGTCTGATCGTCTTCCTCATCCTCATCACCATCAACTTCATCGTCATCACCAAGGGTGCCACGCGTATCGCCGAAGTCGGCGCGCGTTTCACCCTGGACGCGATCCCCGGCAAGCAGATGTCGATCGACGCCGATCTTTCGGCTGGCATCATCGACGAAAAGGAAGCCCAGCGTCGGCGCAGGGAACTCGAGGAGGAAAGCTCCTTCTTCGGTGCGATGGACGGTGCCTCGAAGTTCGTGCGCGGCGATGCCGTCGCCGGCCTCATCATCACCGCCATCAACGTCTTCGGCGGCATCATCATCGGTTATTTCCGCCACGGCATGCCGATCGGCGAAGCGGCCGACGTCTTCGTCAAGCTCTCCGTCGGTGACGGCCTCGTCTCGCAGATGCCGGCGCTCATCGTCTCGCTCGCCGCCGGCCTTCTCGTCTCGCGCGGCGGCACCACCGGCTCCACCGACCAGGCTGTTGTCAACCAGTTGAGCGGCTATCCCCGCGCGCTCTCGGTCTCGGCCGTGCTGATGTTCGTCCTGGCCTTGATGCCCGGCCTGCCGTTTGTCCCCTTCGTGATCCTCGGCAGTCTTCTTGCCTTCGGCGCCTGGTTCATTCCGCGGCAGGTCGAGGCGGAAAACAAGCTTCGCCGCGAGCAGGAGGAAAAGAAGGTCGTCCAGAGCAAGGAGCTGGAAAAGGATTCGGTCAAGTCGGTGCTGCGCACCTCCGAGATCGAGCTCGCACTCGGCAAGATGGTCTCGACGCGCCTGCTCGGCGCCCACCAGGAGCTCGCCTTCCGCGTCGGCAAGATGCGCAAGAAGTTCGCCACGCAATACGGTTTCGTCGTGCCCGAGATCAAGGTCACGGACGATATCGCCATCGCCGAGAAGTCTTACCAGATCCGCATCCACGGCACGACGGTCGCCTCCAATCTCTTGCGCGTCGGCGAAGTTCTCGTCGTCACCGGCGCCGGCCGCCGGCCGAGCATTCCCGGCGACGAAATCCGCGAACCCGCTTTCGGCATGCCGGCCGTCTCGATCCTCGAAAACTTCGCCGACGATCTGAAACGCGAGGGCTTCCAGCCGATCGACAACGTCTCGGTCGTGCTCACCCATATGAGCGAGGTCATTCGCAACAACCTGCCGCAGCTTCTGTCCTACAAGGACGTCAAGGTGCTGATCGATCGGCTCGACCCTGAATACAAGAAGCTCGCCGACGAGATCTGCTCGTCGCACATGTCCTATTCGGGCCTGCAGGCGGTGCTCAAGCTCCTGCTTGCCGAACGCGTCTCGATCCGCAACCTGCACCTCATTCTCGAAGCGGTGGCCGAGCTTGCCCCGCATGTCAGGAAGACCGAGCAGATCGTCGAGCACGTCCGCATCCGCATGGCCCAGCAGCTTTGCGGCGATCTTGCCGACAATGGCGTGCTGCGCGTGCTCAGGCTGGGCAGCAAGTGGGATCTGGCCTTCCACCAGGCGCTGAAGCGCGACGCCAAGGGCGAGGTGATCGAATTCGACATCGATCCGCGCAGCCTTGAAGAGTTCAGCGAGCAGGCCACCAAAGTTATCCGTGAGTTCATGGATCGCGGCCTGCCATTCGCCCTTGTCACATCGCCGGAAACACGCTCCTATGTGCGCATGATCATCGAACGGCTGTTCGCCACGTTGCCTGTCCTGTCGCATGTCGAACTGGCCAAGGGCATCGAGATAAAGATTTTGGGCTCTATTTCATGATAACAGACCCGCAAGGGACCGTTCTGGCGCTGTTTCTGGTTTTCTGCCGGATCGGTGGCTGTGTGCTGGCTCTTCCGGGTTTCTCCTCGGCGCGCGTGCCCGAACAGCTGCGCGTCTTCATTGCCGGCGCGCTGTCTATCGCCGTCATGCCGCTGCTTTGGGATACTGTCTATCCCGCCGTTCACACCGGTTCTGCAACCTATATCGGCCTGATATTCAGCGAATCGCTGATCGGTGTGATGTATGGCATGCTGGCGAGGATCTATACGCTCGGCATGCAGTTCGCCGCCTCGATCATGGCCATGATGGTCGGCTATACCCAGCCGGGCTCCACCGACATCATCGAGGACACGTCGGAGAACAGCCTTTCGGCCTTTGTCACCTTTGCCGGCATCATGATTCTCTTCATCATGGATTTCCATCACATCGTCTTCCGCGCGCTGATCGATTCCTACACGACCATGCCATTCGGCGGCCTGATGCAGATGCGCGCGACGCTGATCTCCTTCACCGACACGCTGGAGCAGACCACCTACATCATGCTGCGGCTGTCGAGCCCGTTTTTGATCTATGGCATGATCTTCAACGTGTCGATCGGCTTCATCAACAAGCTGGCGCCGCAGATCCCGGTTTACTTCATCTCCACACCTTATCTGCTGATGGGCGGCCTCTTCCTGATCTATTTCTCGATTGCGGCGATGGTCAGCCAGTTCGGCCAGTCCTTCGGCTCGATTTATATCGGGCGATGAGGCGATGACCGAAAAGACGCGCTCCCAGAAACTCAAGCGACTGCTCTCGGTGCAGCGGCATATCGAACGGGTAGCCGAGAACGACCTGGCCGAAACCAGCCGCCAGCGCGTCGAGGTCAATGCGGCGATGGACGACGTCATCCTCGCGCTCGGCTCGATGGACCCGGTCCACCACGCCTTCTCGCAGAGCTACGCCGATCGATTCGGCAGGCTCACCATCAAGGACAAGCAACTGACCGGCATGCAGGAGGTCCACGAGATGCGGCTGGCGCGCGAGCGCGCCAAGGGCGATCGTTTCGAAGAGGGCATGAAGGAAGCCCTCGAGGCCGAGCGCCGCGAGGCCGACGACAATGCCGTCTACGATGTCATCGATCAGCAATTCGCAACGCCAGCCTCCAGCAAGCTTCAAAAACCATAGTCGTTACGATCTTAATTCAGAGGATTCTAACGTGGCTATTTCGCCCCCCAGTGATCTGGTCCTGGACGTTGTCAAAGCTGCCGACCCCATGGAGGTTCAGGCGGCCCAGGAAAAATTGAAGGCAAATCGTGCGGCCTTTGCCGCAACGAGCCTCGCCGAAAACGGCAAGGGCTTCTCCAATACGGTCGATGTTCTCGATCATATCGGCCAGAAGAGCGGCCTCGCCGACATCCAGAACCGCACCAAGGCCGAGGAAGTTCCGGAAAGCTACCGGAAGTTCGAGGCCATGGTTCTGCAGAATTTCGTCAAGTCCATGTTGCCGAGCGAAAGCGAAGACGTCTACGGCAAGGGCGCGACCGGCGATATCTGGAAAGGCATGATGGCCGAGCAGCTCGGCAACACCATGGCCAAGGGTGACGGCATCGGCATCGCCAAGCAGATGTACAGCGAACAACTGCGCCGGCAGGAAGGCAAGATCGTCAATGCCTCGACCGACAACGATGACCGCAACACCGCGATCAGCATGATCGACGACTTCCAGCGTAAGACCTTTGGCACACCGACCGCCGAAGCCAAGACCGATCGAACAGGATGATTTTAGGCCCGTTGGCCTGAAATCTGAATCCTGTTCTCAATTAAAGTCAGAGCATGGTGTCGTCCGAAAACCGCGCACACTTTTCGGCGCCATGCTCTAAGCGACGCATAACCGAGGGTACAATGGAAATAGTTTCGAACGAATACAGGATCAAATCCGTTCTCGGACGCCTCGAAATGATAATCGACAATGAGAACACCCGGATCGGCAGCGATCCGCAATTCGATCTCAAGGTCTCCAATGCGCATAAGAGCCGCTGCCTCTACGAGCTGTCGATGCTTTTCCGCGATACCGATCCGGCCGAGCTTGCCGCTGCCCATCTCGATCAGCTGCATGGCTTGAAGAAGAAGCTGGTTCTCAATGCCCGCCGCGTCGAGGCGCATCTCGAAGCGGTGCGTGCCGTCGCCGACCTCCTGAAGAACGCCGTTCAGGATGCCGATGCCGACGGCACCTATTCCCAGGAACAATTCGCCATGCGTGGAAACTGATGATCAAGCTCGTCCTCACCGGTGTCTGGGTTTGCGCCATCACCTTGGCATCGGTCTATTTCTCGGTGTACCTGGCGACCGCGCCGGCGCCTGCGGCAACCGATTCCAAGCAGAGCGCGCTCGAACTGGTGAAGGGCGAAACGATCACGGTACCGATCATCGGCAACGGCGCAGTCACCGGCTACTTCCTCGGCCGCGTTTCGTTCATGATGAACAAGGAGATGCTGAAGGGCGTGACGCTGCCGCTGTCCGAGATGACGACGGATGAGCTTTTCAGCCTGCTCGTCGGCAACAAGATGGTCGATATCGCCCACATCAAATCCTTCGATCCGAAGGCCTTCCGCGAAGAGATCAAGAAGGGCATGAACGAGCGCCTGGGTGGCGAATACGTCGCCGAAGTGATGCTGGAGCAGCTCGACTATCTCTCCAAGGAAGATGTCAAGGAAAGCTCCGCCGGCCAGCCGAAGAAGGTGGGCACACCCGTCAAGATCGTCGAGACCGCACCGGCCGGCGAAACGCCGGCGCCTCCTGCGCATTAGGCGACATCCGATCATCGACGACAAACGGCGCCACAGGGCGCCTTTTTTCGTTGGCGCCCATGGTTAATAAACCACTTATGCGAGCATTGAAATTCAAGGAATTTTCCTAAGGGTTGTTTGAAACCATCCTGTTATATCAGGTCTCACAGCTTGGCTTGCGCCGCCTTCCGGGATCGGGGTGACGCCGTCCCGGCGTCACGCGACCGGTTCTTTCGAGACCTCCGGTGCGGAAATATGGGCTTGTTTTCCGGGATGTCGGGCGCATGCAGCACCCTCGGCAGGAGGTAGGAATGAATCTGATTGCAAACTTCGCGGTGCTCGCATCGCGGCGGACGATTTTCGATCTGCCGGTCTGCGATCTCGGCTGGGACGACGCCCTCGTTTTCATCAACGAGCTGGCCTCCATTCCCGTCGGCCAGACCGTGGTTTGCTTCGTCAACGCCCACAACATGCTGACGGCGCTGCGCGACGACGAATATTACCGGATCATGTCGCATAATCTGGTGCTGCCGGACGGCATCGGTCTCAACATCGCATCGCAGATCGCCCATGGCGCGCCATTTCCCGCCAATCTGAACGGCACCGATTTCGTGCCGGCCTTCCTCACCTTCATGGAGGCCCCGCGCCGCATCGGTCTGATCGGCGGCACGCGCTCGGTCGTCGAGGCGGCGGCGGAAAATTTCCACAGGCATACGCCCTGGCATGAATTCGTCGTCATTTCCGACGGTTATTTCGATAAGGTCGATTCCTCCGTCGTCACCGAGGAGCTGGAGCGCCAGAAAGTCGATATCCTGATCGTCGGCATGGGAACGCCGCTGCAGGAGAAATGGGTCCACGACAATATCCGCGCCGATCATGCGCGCCTGGTGCTGACGGTGGGCGCTCTCTTCGACTTCGTTTCCGGCGCCGTCCCGCGTGCGCCGAGGACGGTGAGGATGATGCGCCTGGAATGGGCCTATCGCCTGCTGCAGGAGCCGACGCGCCTCTGGCGCCGTTACGTCATCGGCATCCCGGTCTTCCTCTTCCATGTCCTGCGCTACCGCTTCCGCCGGCGCGAAAGGATCCTCAGCTACCCGGAAGAGCACGGCACCGCGCTGCAGCCGCGGTCGGAGCATAAGAAAGCGAGCTAGAGCGCGTCGCGCCAAAGGGCCGCGGTTTTGCCTAAAAACCAAGAGCTAAAGCGCAGGAAGCGAATCTGAAAGACGCGAAGCGCTTTAGCTGACCCCAGTTTTTTACACGCTGCGGTTAACCATTTCTTTGCCATGAATATTTAGATTGGTTTAATCATCGGCCTCCGTGCGGATGAACGAAGCCGGCCATCATGTGCATGAGATGTGGCGCAAATGTACGATATCAGGGCCAGAAGCAGTTTTCACGATCGCGCAGCCGCTGAGCCGCGTGCCCATGACGATTCGTATCGATCGCCCCGATCGAAGCGGGCCGGTATCGCGCCGCCCGAGGCCGAACTGCTGCGCGCCATCGGCCGCGCGCTGGAAGAGCAGCGTGCCATGGCGGCGCACGCAGCACCGCTGGTCGACCGCATCGAAACCATCCTCGGCAACCGCCTCCGGGCCGCCAATGATGTCGGCCATCTGCTTTCTGAGGAGCCGGCGCGCCACGAGGAACTGGCTGCTCCGGCCGGCGAGCCGGTGCGCTCACCCGAACTGCTGGCCGTTATCCGTGAAGAACCCGCAGCGCCTCGGCCGGCCAGGCCGCGCCGTCGTCTGAGCGGCATTGGTCTTGCAATGACGATCGCCGTCCCGACAGTCGTCGGAGCGGGCCTGCCGGCGCTGATGCCGGCGTCGCCAACCCTCTACCGTGCCGAAGCGACGCTTGCGGTGAAGACAGATGCTGCAAGCCGCGCTGCCTTTACCCAGGCCGCGGCAAAGGGGCTGCTGACGGCGCGCATGGTTGCTTCGACGGTCGCCGCCCTGAAACTCGATCGCGATCCCGAATTTGCCGGCCCCGGCGCCAATGCGCTTGGCGTTGCGCTCGATCTCCTCTCGGCGACCGGTGCGGCTGCCGATCCGGCCTCGCGCGCCGAGGCGACACTGAAGCATGCGGTCGAGATCCTGCCCGATGCCGCCGCCGGCACGATCCTCCTGAGGGTGACAACAGGCGATGGCGGCAAATCCATGCGCATCGCTGCAAGGCTTGCCGAAACGGTTTCCGCAGCAGACCGACCCGGCGGCAACGGCGAAACCGACACCGCTTTGCGCAAGGCCTATGACGAGGCGAAGGCGGAGCTTGCCGCCTTCACGGCCAAGAGCGGCGAGGGCAACGTCAAGGTGGCGATCGACCTTCGCCGCCAGATCGACCGGCTCGATGCCGATCTGAAACAGGCCGACCAGAACATCCTTTCCGCCAAGGCGCAGGCCGACCGGCTCAAGGCGGCGAAACTTCCCGAGGTGCTCGACGGTTCATTGCCCTCCGATATGCTCTCGCCGGTGCTGCAGGACTGGCGCGACAAATATGCCGTCGCCAGAACCGCGCTTGCCCAGCTTTCTGCCGAGCTTGGCCCGCGCCATCCGCGCCTCCTGCAGCAGCAGGCTGAAACCGATGGTCTGAAGGAGAATATGGGCAAGGAACTGACCCGTCTTGCCCAGACCGCCAATGTCGCCGCCAAGGCCGCCGTCGATGCGCGCAAGGGCCTGAATGACCGCCGCAACACGCTGATCGCCCAGAGCCGGGATACCGGCGTCGATCTTTCCCGGCTGACCGAACTCGGCGAGAAGGCCAATGCCGCGCGTTCGCGCCTGGAAGATGCGGATTCCGCATCGGCGGCAACGGCTGCCGACGGTCATATCACGCTGATGAAGCCGGCGCTGGCAACAGCGGTGTCGGCGAGGGATGGCTGGATTGGCCGCTTGCTGGCCGGCGCTGCCATGGGTCTGGCGGTCGGTCTTGCCGCGGCTTTCCTGCTGCGCCTGCGCCGGCCCATCGCTGCTGCCGCGCATGCGGAAATGCCGCTATCCCGGCCGCAGGCCTCGCCGCCGCCGGTACTTCCGCCCGTTCCCGCACCGGTCGACGAGATGGAGGTGTTGCGCTCCGAGATCTCCGGGCTGCGCGACCGGCTTCGTGTTCATGCGCTCGAAGCGCGGCAGCCGCTGCGCTGACGAACATTTCCTTGCATTTTTGATATTGCCTTGCTGCTTTCCGACAGGATAGGGCGTTAGCGGGCATTTGACGCTCGCCGACTATCCATAGATTGACGCGAAACAGGGCGGAGAGACGTGTGACGACAGTAATCGACGGCAAGAACGTAGCTGCATCGGTAATTCAGACGGTCAAGAGTGCGACGGCAGCGCTGGAAAAGAGCAGCGGCGTCACCACCGGCCTTGCGGTCGTCATCGTCGGCGACGATCCGGCAAGCCACGCCTATGTCAGCTCCAAGAGCCGCATGGCCAAGGAATGCGGCTTCAAGTCCGTCCAGCACACGCTGCCGGCCGAAACCAGGCAGGAGGAGCTGGCAGCCCTCGTCGCCACCCTCAATGCCGATCCCTCGATCCACGGCATCCTGGTGCAGCTGCCGCTGCCGAAGCCGCTCGACAGCGAGCCGATCATCCAGTCGATCCTGCCCGAAAAGGATGTCGACGGCTTGAGCGTCGTCAATGCCGGCAAGCTCGCCACCGGCGACCTGAAGACCGGCCTGGTCTCCTGCACGCCGGCCGGTGCCATGGTCTTCGTCCGCCGCACCCATGGCGAGGATCTCTCCGGCCTCAACGCCGTCGTCATCGGCCGCTCCAACCTGTTCGGCAAGCCGATGGCGCAATTGCTGCTCAACGCCAATGCGACGGTGACGATCGCACATTCCAGAACGAAGAACCTTTCCGAGGTCTGCCGCAATGCCGATATCCTGGTCGCCGCCGTCGGCCGGCCGGAAATGGTCAGGGCCGATTGGGTAAAGCCAGGTGCGACGGTCATCGACGTCGGGATCAACCGTATTCCGGCACCCGAAAGAGGTGAGGGCAAGACCCGGCTGGTCGGCGACGTCGCCTTCCAGGAAGTCTCGGCGGTCGCCAGCACCATCACCCCGGTTCCCGGCGGTGTCGGGCCGATGACCATCGCCATGCTGATGGCCAACACCGTCATCGCCGCTCATCGTACCGCGGGACAGACGCCGCCGCAGTTTTGAAGTTCGGGATGCTCTAAACCTGGGGAACAGGGCCGGTCGAGGCCCTGACGATCAGTTCGGTCTTCCAGAGCTCCTGGTCGGGGAAGGGGCCGGCTTGCTTTACCGTGCCGATCAGCCGCTGGGCGATACGGACGCCCGCCGCCCGCAACGAAGAGCGTGTCGTCGTCAGCGGCACCGAGAAGTTTTCCGGTTTCAGCAGCGGCAGCACGTCGTCATGGGCGATCAGCGAGATATCCTCCCCGAGCCGCAATCCCGCCTGGTTGACCGCGCGGATCGCGCCGAGCGCCAGCACCGTGCTGGAGCAGAGGATTGCCGTCGGGCGCTCCGGCAATTGCAGGAAATGTTCCATCGCCAGCAGGCCTTGTTCGTCCGTCATCAGCGTATGGCTCATGCTGCCCTCGTCGAGCACGAGTCCGCGTTCGGCAAGGGCTGATATGACGCCGTTCTTCCTGCGGATGGCGAAATCGAGATGCATCGGTCCGTTCATCAGCGCAAAGCGCGTATGGCCGAGCTGCAGCAACAGCCGCGTCGCATCGTAGAAGGCCGCTTCATTGTCGATATCGAGATAGGGATAGTCGGGCTCGGAACCGAAGGAGCGGCCGTGCACGACATAGGGCATGGAGAGCGATTTCAGCATGGCAAGCCGCGGGTCGTGCCCGCGCATATAGGCGACGAACATTGCATCGACATTGCCGCTGATCGCCAGGCGCCGGAGCGCGCCCACCTCGTCATCCGGATCGGCCGGCATGATGACGAAGTGGAAATCGTGGCGCACGGCCTCTTCGCCGAGCCCGGCCAGGAATTCGCCGAAATGCACGTCGGACTGGTGGCCGGGCGCCGTCGGCATGACGAGGCCGATCGAGCCTGCCTTGCCGGTCGCAAGCCGCTGCGCCGCCTTGTTCGGCCGGTATCCGGTTTCCTTGACAGCCTGGAGCACGCGCTCCCGGGTCGCCTCGTTGACCTCGGGATAACCATTGAGCGCTCGGCTCACCGTCGTCTGCGACAGCCCCAGCAATTCCGATAGCTGTTTGAGATTCACCTGTTATGCTTCCTCCGGGCCCGCCCTGCGGCCGTCTTGAAAAGGCCTGCCGCCTCCCAGCGACATTCAAAGCGCTTTCAAATATGTAGCATTTGGCGCGCTTGACTCAAGAAAAATCGCTCCATATTTCCCGAGAGGCGTCGCTGCGCTGCGATATCCCGCGTGTTCACGGCGGGTTTTCGCGAAATGACTTGACTCCATTCCACCGAAAGTGAAATGAGTTGGGTGTCAAAGCGCTTTGAAATTTCCATTTAAGGGAGTTCGGCGCAGTTGGGATTGTGATGGGAGGTTGATCACATGAAAAAGTCATTTTTGATGGGCGTTGCCGTGGCAGCGCTTTTTGCCGGTACTGCGTCTGCAGCCGATCTGAAATTTGCGCCGGGGCAGGATTCCAAGTTCAACTGGAAGAGCTATGACGAATTCAAGGCCGCTCATGCCGATCTGAAGGGGCAGCCGCTGACGATCTTCGGGCCGTGGCGCGGCGAGGACGAGGCGTTCTTCCAGAGCGTTCTTGCCTATTTCACCGAAGCCACCGGCATCGATGTCAAATACTCCTCTTCCGAAAATTACGAACAGCAGATCGTCATCGATACGCAGGCAGGCTCGCCGCCGAACATTGCCGTTCTGCCGCAGCCTGGCCTCCTGGCCGATCTCGCCAGCAAGGGCTTCCTGACACCGCTCGGCGATGACAACTCCAAGTGGATCAAGGACAATTACGGCGCCGGCGACAGCTGGGTCGGTTACGGCACCTACAAGGGCAAGGACGGCAAGGAAGCCTTCTACGCCTTCCCTTATAAGGCCGACGTGAAATCGCTCGTCTGGTATGTTCCGGAGAATTTCGAGGAAGCCGGCTACAAGATCCCGACGACTATGGAAGAGCTGCATGCCCTGACCGACCAGATCGTCAAGGATGGCGGCGTTCCCTGGTGCATCGGTCTCGGTTCCGGCGGCGCCACCGGCTGGCCGGCGACCGACTGGGTCGAAGACCTGATGCTGCGCATGCAGCCGCCCGAAGCCTACGACAAGTGGACGACCAACGAGCTGAAGTTCACCGATCCGGCCGTCGTTGCTGCGATCGACGAATTCGGCAAGTTCGCCAAGAACGAGAAATACGTCGATGGCGGCGTCGCCGCGGTGGCCTCGACCGATTTCCGCGACAGCCCGAAGGGCCTCTTCGCCGTCCCGCCGAAGTGCTACATGCACCATCAGGCCTCGTTCATCCCGTCCTTCTTCCCTGAGGGCACGAAGCTGGGCCAGGATGCCGACTTCTTCTACATGCCGACCTATGCGTCGCATCCCGAGCTTGGCAAGCCGGTTCTCGGCGCCGGCACGCTCGTCTCGATCGCCAAGGACTCGAAGACGGCCCGCGCCTTCATCGACTTCCTGAAGACCCCGATCGCGCATGAGGTCTGGATGGCGCAGTCGAGCTTCCTGACGCCGTATAAGGGCGTCAGCACCGAGGCTTATGCCAACCCCCAGATGAAGAAGGAAGGCGAAATCCTGACCTCGGCCACCACCTTCCGCTTCGACGGTTCCGACCTGATGCCGGGCAAGATCGGCGCCGGCGCCTTCTGGACGGGCATGGTCGATTTCGTCGGCGGCAAGTCCGCCGAAGAGGCCGCTGGCGAAATCCAGAGCGCCTGGGACGGCATCAAGTAATCTTCAAATTATGCCGCCGGCTTGCCGGCGGCATGGCTTGCATGACTGGCCGGGCTCGAAAAGAGCCCGGCCATCGCAGGATATATTGTGATTGGGCAATACAAAGAGATTGACCATGACCGGCGTTGACCCGTCAGCATAAAAACCGGTTGGGATAAGATCAGGGGAAGCAGGGGAGGGACGAAATGCTGTCGCAGATAGTGTCCGCTTTGGGCGTCGTGGTCGTCGCCGTTTTCGCGTGCTCGGCCTATTTCTATTTTTCGAACAAGATTCTGGATCTCGCTCTGCCGGTGAAGGATGGCGACATCCGCGCCGCATCGCGCAATCTCAACCGCCGCGCGCTGATCCGGCCGTGGTTGTTCATCGGCCCGGCGCTCTTCCTGCTCATCGTCTATCTCGTCTATCCCGTCGTTGCGACCTTCATCCTCTCCTTTTACGACCGTGCCGGTCTGCAGTTCGTCGGCCTCGCCAATTACAAATGGGCGATCGGCGACCGCGAATTCCGCCAGTCGATCTTCAACAACATCCTCTGGCTCGCCGTCGTGCCGGCCGCCTGCACCTTCTTCGGCCTCGTCATCGCGGTGATGACCGATCGCATCTGGTGGGGCAATATCGCGAAAAGCATCGTCTTCATGCCGATGGCGATCTCCTTCGTCGGCGCCTCGGTCATCTGGAAATTCATCTATGAATATCGCGGCGGCAACGACGTTCAGATCGGCCTGCTGAACGCCATCGTCCAGACTTTCGGCGGCACGCCCGAGGTGTGGATCTCCATTCCCTTCTGGAACAACTTCTTCCTGATGGTCATCCTGATCTGGATCCAGACCGGTTTCGCCATGGTCATCCTGTCGGCCGCTCTGCGCGGCATCCCCGAGGAGACGATCGAGGCCGCCGTCATCGACGGCGCCAATGGCTGGCAGATCTTCTGGCGCATCATGGTGCCGCAGGTCTGGGGCTCGATCGCCGTCGTCTGGACGACGATCACCATCCTCGTCCTCAAGGTCTTCGACATCGTGCTGACCATGACCAACGGCCAGTGGCAGACGATGGTGCTGGCGAACCTGATGTTCGACTGGATGTTCCGCGGCGGCGGCGATTCCGGCCGAAGTGCGGTTATCGCCATCATCATCATGCTCGCCGTCACGCCGATCATGGTGTGGAACGTGCGCCGCGCCAATCGCGAACTGAAGGGGCACTGAGATGACCGCTGCCGGAAGCTACTTCAAGATCGGCCCCGCCCGTCTCTTCGTTCACGCCGCCGTTCTGCTGATCGTCATCATCTGGCTGATCCCGACGCTCGGCATCTTCGTCAGCGCGCTGCGCGACAAGGACCAGATCGTCGTCTCCGGTTGGTGGACGGCCTTCGTCGGCTCGACGCAGACCGTCGCCGTCCGCTTGGGCACGCCGGACCAGCAGCAGCAGGAAGGTGCGGCCTACGTCATTGCAGGCAATGTGCTGGAAGGCCAGACCGGCCGCTCGGTGAAGGCCTTCGGCAACCGGGTGCAGCAACCCGCCGCCTACAAGGCCGGCGAGACCGCCGATCTCGGCGACGGCGAAACCCTGCAGATCAACAGCGACGGCAGCTACCGCTATGTGAAGAACGCCGCCTTTTCGCCCGACCAACGCCCGCGGCGCATTTATGCATCCGTCTCGGCGCCGCCGGAATTCACCATGCAGAACTACAACACGGTTCTAACAGGCGAGGGCATCGGCCAGTCCTTCATCAACTCGCTGACCGTGACGATCCCGGCGACGATCATCCCGATCCTGATTGCCGCTTTCGCCGCCTACGCCCTGAGCTGGATGGAGTTTCCCGGCCGCGGCCTGCTGATTGCGCTCGTCGTCGGCCTCATCGTCGTGCCGCTGCAGATGTCGCTGATCCCGCTGCTGCGCCTCTACAACGAGATCGGCGGCATGCTCGGCCAGCCGTCGAAGACCTATCCCGGCATCTGGCTGGCCCACACCGCCTTCGGCATGCCGCTCGCCATCTATCTCCTGCGGGCCTATATCGCCGGCCTGCCGAAGGAGATCATCGAATCCGCCCGCGTCGACGGCGCCAGCGACTTCGAGATCTTCGTCCGCATCGTATTGCCTCTGTCCTTCCCGGCACTCGCCTCCTTCGCCATCTTCCAGTTCCTGTGGGTGTGGAACGACCTGCTCGTCGCCATGGTCTTCCTCGGCACCGACAAGGACCACCTCGTGCTCACCGGCAGCCTGAACGCGCTGCTCGGCTCGCGCGGCGGCAATTGGGAGATTTTGACGGCGTCGGCCTTCGTCACCATCATCGTGCCGCTGCTCGTCTTCTTCGGGCTGCAGCGCTACCTGGTGCGCGGTCTGCTGGCTGGCTCGGTCAAGGGAGGCTGACCATTCCCGAACGTGACTTCAAACAGGATATTCCATGAACGTGGCTTCCCAATCGATCTCGACACCCGACAAGGACTGGTGGCGTGGGGCGGTGATCTACCAGATCTACCCGCGCTCCTACCAGGATTCGAACGGTGACGGCATCGGCGACCTGAAGGGCATCACCGCCCGCTTGCCGCATGTGGCAAGCCTAGGCGTCGATGCGATCTGGATCTCGCCCTTCTTCACCTCGCCGATGCGCGATTTCGGTTATGACGTTTCCGACTACGAGAATGTCGATTCGATCTTCGGGACGCTCGTGGATTTCGACACGATGATCGCTGAGGCCCACCGCCTCGGCATCCGCGTGATGATCGACCTCGTCATCTCCCACAGCTCGGATCAGCATCCCTGGTTCGTCCAGAGCCGCTCCAGCAAGACCAATGCCAAGGCCGACTGGTATGTCTGGGCCGACGCCAAGGCGGACGGTACGCCGCCGAACAACTGGCTGTCGATCTTCGGCGGCTCGGCATGGGCGTGGGATCCGACCCGCATGCAATATTACCTGCACAATTTCCTGACCTCGCAGCCGGACATGAACCTGCATAACCCGGAAGTGCAGGACCGTCTGCTCGATGTCGTGCGCTTCTGGCTCAATCGTGGCGTCGACGGCTTCCGCCTCGATACCATCAATTTCTATTTCCACGACACGCAACTGCGCGACAATCCCGCGCTCGCTCCCGAGCGCCGCAACGCTTCGACGGCGCCGGCGGTCAATCCCTATAATTTCCAGGAGCATATCTACGACAAGAACCGCCCGGAGAACCTTGCCTTCCTGAAGCGCTTCCGCGCCGTTCTCGAGGAATTCCCGGCAATTGCCGCCGTTGGCGAAGTCGGCGACAGCCAGCGCGGCCTCGAGATCGTCGGCGAATACACTTCCGGCAACGACAAGATGCATATGTGCTACGCCTTCGAGTTCTTGGCGCCCGATCCCCTGACGCCGGAGCGCGTCGAGGAGGTGATGGAGGATTTCGAAGCTGCCGCGCCAGATGGCTGGGCCTGCTGGGCCTTCTCCAATCACGACGTCATGCGCCATGTCAGCCGTTGGGGCGGGCTGGTCGCCGATCACGACGCCTTCGCCAAGCTTTATGCCTCGCTGCTGATGACGCTGCGCGGTTCCGTCTGCCTCTATCAGGGCGAGGAACTGGCCCTGACCGAGGCCGATCTTGCCTACCAGGATCTGCAGGACCCCTATGGCATCCAGTTCTGGCCGGAATTCAAGGGCCGCGACGGCTGCCGCACGCCGATGGTCTGGGACAGCCAGGTCGCCCAGGGCGGCTTCTCCAGCGTCAAGCCTTGGCTGCCGGTGCCGGTCGAGCATATCCTGCGCGCCGTCAGCGTCCAGCAGGGCGACGAGGCTTCGGTGCTGGAGCACTATCGCCGCTTCATCGCCTTCCGCAAGCTGCACCCGGCTTTTGCCAAGGGCGAGATCGAATTCGAGGAGCAGCAGGGCGATGCCCTGGTCTTTACGCGCGAATACGGCAATGAGAAGCTGCTCTGCATCTTCAACATGAGCCCGGCCGAGGCCGCCGTCACTCTGCCGGCGGGAGAATGGCAGGCATTGACGGGCCATGGCTTTACCAGCAACAACTATGGCGACAAGATCGATATTCCGGCCTGGGGGGCGTATTTCGCCCGTCTGGCCTAAGGAACCGAACATAGGGGAGAGAAAAATGACTGGACTGACGCTGAAGGATATTCGCAAATCCTACGGTTCCGTGGACGTTCTCCACGGGATCGACCTCGATATCAAACAGGGCGAATTCATCGTCTTCGTCGGTCCGTCCGGCTGCGGCAAATCCACGCTTCTGCGCATGATCGCCGGCCTTGAGGCGATCACCGGCGGCGAGATGTATATCGACGGCCATCTCGTCAATGACGTGCCGCCCTCCAAGCGCGGCATCGCCATGGTGTTCCAGTCTTATGCGCTCTATCCGCACATGACCGTCTTCGACAACATGGCTTTCGGCATGAAGATCGCCGGCGAAAGCAAGCAGGAAATCGACCGCCGTGTCCGGGCGGCGGCCGAGAGCCTGCAGCTGACCAAATATCTCGATCGCCTGCCGAAGGCGCTTTCCGGCGGCCAGCGCCAGCGCGTGGCGATCGGCCGCGCCATCTGCCGCGATCCGAAGGTCTTCCTGTTCGACGAGCCGCTGTCCAATCTCGATGCCGCGCTGCGTGTCGCCACCCGCATCGAGATCGCCCGCCTGAACGAACAGATGGCCGATACGACGATGATCTACGTGACCCACGACCAGGTCGAGGCGATGACGCTTGCCGATCGCATCGTCGTACTCTCCGCCGGCAATATCGAACAGGTCGGTGCGCCGCTGGAGCTCTATGAGCGCCCGGCCAACCTCTTCGTCGCGAAATTCATCGGCTCGCCGGCGATGAACATCATCCCGGCGACGGTGGCTGGAACCGGAAGCCAGACGACGGTGACGCTGACCGGCGGCATGTCGGTGACGCTCGATGTGGCGACCGACGCGTCGGAAGCAGGCAAGCAGGCAAGCTTCGGCGTTCGTCCGGAGGATCTGAGGATCGCCGACGGCGCCGACTACCTTTTCGAAGGCGAGGTGTCGATCGTCGAAGCGCTCGGCGAAGTGACGTTGCTCTATATCGAAGGCCTGGTCCCGGGCGAACCGATCGTTGTCAAGTTGCCCGGCATTTACGATGTGAAGAAGGGCCAGCGGATGCGGTTTGCCGCCGACAGGCAGAAGTTGCATCTCTTTGACGCAACCGGTCATACCTACCGGAAATGAGGCGGCCATTTTTGGGGTAGTCATCCCAAGAATTGTACGGGACGGGCCAAATTCTCACTTTCTGTTAAAGATCGGCTGCTACCTTTTCCTCGTTAATTTATGAGGGGGATAAGCACGTGGCCGCTTCCAATCCGTCACAGCCAAAATCTCATTTCCTGAGCAAGGAAGAATCCTTCATGTACGACCGCGAGGCGCGGTTCAAGATGGAGGACACCATGAATGCCGCGCGCATCGAATATACGGAAAAGGGCGTCATGCATGCGGCTTCGCGTCGCTGCGACATTATCCGGATCTCGATGAGCAGCGCGACACTCGCGATCCTGACCCAGTTCAACCTGCCGAAGCAGTTCTATCTGGATATTCCGGATGCCCGCATCACCAAGGTCGGTTGCCTGCTGATGAAGGTCAATGCCAACAATACGATCGAGGTCCGCTTCCTGCGCCTGCTGACGCAGAAGGAGCTGAATAAGATCTTCGTCTACAGCACCCATCCGGCGCACCGCGACTACGTTCTCGATATTCGCGCCTGACGGGTAGCGCAGGGACTGATACAGAAAACCCGCGGGGTGCTTCGTGCGCTCCGCGGGTTTTGTCGTCTGTGGTCGGCCACGCTCAGTGGTGGAAGAGCACGCTCGCGCCCTGGTCCGAAGCGCCGACGGCGCGGCGGAACGGCGCGAAGAGCTCGCGGCCCATGCCGAATTCATTGTCGGAGAGATCGACGGTCACCGGCTCGCGCTCGGCCAAATCAGCCGCATCGACGAGCAGTTCCAGCGTGCCCTTGATCGCGTCCAGGCGAATGATGTCGCCTTCGCGGATGCGGGCGATCGGGCCGCCGTCGACCGCTTCCGGGGTGACGTGGATTGCTGCCGGCACCTTGCCGGATGCGCCGGACATGCGCCCGTCGGTCAGGAGCGCCACGCGGAAGCCGCGGTCCTGCAGCACGCCGAGCGGTGGCGTCAGCTTGTGCAGTTCCGGCATGCCGTTCGCCTTCGGGCCCTGGAAGCGCACGACGGCGATGAAATCGCGGTTGAGCTTGCCTTCCTTGAAGGCGTCCTGCAGCTCCTGCTGGCTGTGGAAGATGATCGCCGGCGCCTCGATGATGTGACGCTCCGGCTTGACGGCCGATATCTTGATGACCGCCTTGCCGAGATTGCCGCGCAGCATCTTCAGCCCGCCATTCGCCTGGAACGGCGTTTCGATGCTGGAGAGAACCTTGGGATCGACGCTCTTGTCAGGCGACGGCTCGCGCAGGACGGCGCCGTTTTCGCCGAGACGTGCATCGACCGTATAGGCTGCGAGACCCTGGCCGAAGACGGTGCGCACGTCGTCATGCACCAGCCCGTGCTTCAGGAGTTCCTTGATGAGGAAACCCATGCCGCCGGCCGCCTGGAAATGGTTCACGTCGGCAAGCCCGTTCGGGTAGACGCGGGCAAGCAGCGGCACGATTTCCGAAAGCTCGGCGATGTCCTGCCAGGTGAGATGGATGCCGGCCGCCCGCGCCATGGCGACGAGGTGCAGCGTGTGGTTGGTCGAACCGCCCGTCGCATGCAGGCCGACGACGCCGTTGACGATCGAGCGTTCGTCGATCATCTCGCCCGCCGGGGTGAATTCGTTGCCGAGCGCGGTGATCGCCAGCGCCCGCTTGGCGGCTTCGCGCGTCAGCGCTTCGCGCAGCGGCGTGCCGGGATTGATGAAGGAGGAGCCGGGCATGTGGAAGCCCATGATCTCCATCAGCATCTGGTTGGAATTGGCGGTGCCGTAGAAGGTGCAGGTGCCGGGGCCGTGATAGGATTTCGATTCCGCCTCGAGCAGCTCGGCGCGTCCGACTTTGCCCTCGGCGAAGAGCTGGCGCACGCGCGACTTTTCGTCGTTCGGCAGGCCTGTCGTCATCGGACCGGCCGGAACGAAGATCGACGGCAGGTGCCCGAAGGACAGGGCCGCGATGACGAGGCCTGGCACGATCTTGTCGCAGACGCCGAGGAAGAGGGCGGCATCGAACATGTTGTGCGACAGGCCGACGCCCGCCGACATGGCGATCAGGTCGCGCGAGAAAAGCGAGAGCTCCATGCCCGGCTGTCCCTGGGTGACGCCGTCGCACATCGCCGGCACGCCGCCGGCCACTTGCGCCACGCCGCCCGCCTCGGCGGCCGCCTCGCGGATGATCGCCGGATAGGTCTCGAACGGCTGGTGGGCCGAGAGCATGTCGTTATAGGCGGTGATGATGCCGAGATTGGCGATGCGGTCGCCGGCGAGCGCATCTTTCTCGGCGGGGGAACAGACCGCAAAGCCGTGGGCAAGGTTGGCGCAGCCGAGCACGGAGCGGGCGACACCCTTGGAAGCGGCGGCGCGCAGGCGTTCCAGGTAGCGCTCGCGGCTTGGCTTCGAGCGTTCGACAATGCGATCGGTGATCGCGGAAATGCGTGCGTGAGCGGACATGGAATATCCCTGCCTTGTTCGTTGTCTCTATCTGTTTCGGCGGCTCTGGCCTGAATCTCGGTCCCGATTGACGGCCGATCAGGGAGCCCAGTAGATCTCGACCGGGGAAGTGGCCCGGCGCAGAACGGCGCGGATCGGCATTTCTGCTTCGTCACCGCTGCCTTCCGCCTTGGCGAGAACGTCTTTTTTGCCTTCGCCCTCAATATGGAGAACCAGGAGTGCGGCATCCTCAAGACTGGAGAAGGTGAAGGTCAGGCGCGGCTCGCCGGCTCCTTCCGCTTCCATGGTGATGATGCCGCGCGGCGTCGATGGATCGAGCGCCTTGGCAAGATTGCTGCCGCCGGGAAAGAACGAGGCCGTGTGGCCGTCGCCGCCCATGCCGAGGATGACGATGTCGAAGGGTGAGCTGATCGCCCTGGTCTTCTCGGTTGCGAGCGAGGCTGCCTCCTCCACGGAGGCTGTATCCTGATAGAGCGGCAGGAAGCGTGCCGCCTTTGCCTTGTTCTGCAGGAGATTGGCATCGACCAGCAGATGGTTCGAGCGCGGATTGTCGGCCGGCACGAAACGTTCGTCGACGAGGGTGATCGTCACCTTGTCCCAGGCGATGTCGCGCGTCGACAGCGCCTGAAAGAAGGCCTTCGGGGTGGAACCGCCGGAAACGGCGATGGACGCCGTTCCACGGGCGGCAATCGCCGCCGAAAGCGTGCTCGCGACCTTGTCGGCGAGGCTGCCGGCAAGGTCCGCGGCGCTGGCGAAGGAATGCAGGGTCGATGCCATCGATGTCGTCCTAGATCTCGTCGTGCCAGGTGCGGCCGTCGCGCTCGATCAGCGCGATGGCCTGGCTCGGACCCCAAGTGCCGGCCGTATAGCCCTGCACCTGCTGGCCGGTCGTTTCCCAACCCTTGAGGATCGGATCGACCCATCTCCATGCGGCTTCGACTTCGTCGCGGCGCATGAACAATGTCTGGTTGGAGCGGACCACATCCATCAGCAGACGCTCGTAGGCGTCGGGATTGCGGACGTTGAAGGCCTGGGCGAAGCTCATGTCGAGCGACACGTTACGCAGGCGCATGCCGCCCGGACCCGGATCCTTGATCATCAGCGACTGCTTGACGCCCTCGTCCGGCTGCAGGCGGATGATCAGCTGGTTGGCGACGATGCGCCCGGCCGCCTGGTCGAAGATCGCATGCGGGATCGGCTTGAAAGTGATGACGATCTCGGACATGCGTCCGGTCAGGCGCTTGCCGGTTCTGATGTAAAAGGGAACGCCGGCCCAGCGCCAGTTGTTGATCTCGGCCTTGATGGCGACGAAGGTTTCGGTGTTCGAAACGCCGCCTTCGAGTTCTTCAAGGTAGCCCTTGACCGGGCCGCTGCCCGATGCGCCGGCGCGGTACTGGCCGCGCACCGTCGCCTGCTCGACATTCGAGGCATTGAGCGGCTTCAGCGCTCGCAGCACCTTCAGCTTCTCGTCGCGAACGGCTTCCGAATCCATCGACGAGGGCACTTCCATCGCCGTCAGGCAGAGCAGCTGCAGAATGTGGTTCTGCACCATGTCGCGCAGCGCGCCGGCCGTATCGTAATAGCCGGCGCGGCCTTCGAGGCCGACCGATTCAGCCACGGTGATCTGCACGTGGTCGATGTAGTTGGCGTTCCACAGCGGCTCATAAAGCGCGTTGGCGAAGCGCAGCGCCATCAGGTTCTGCACCGTCTCCTTGCCGAGATAGTGGTCGATACGGAAGATCTGCTCTTCCTTGAAGGCGCGGCCGATCGTGTCGTTGAGCTGCAGTGCCGAGGCGAGGTCGCGGCCGATCGGCTTCTCGACGACGATGCGGGTCGACTTGGTGATCAGCTTGTGGTCGTGGATCTTCTGCGAAATGTCGCCGAAGATGCCGGGCGCGACCGCCAGATAGAAGGCGCGCACGCGTTCCTTGCCTTCGTCGAGCAGCTTCTTCAGCTGATCCCAGCCGGCATCGGTGCGGGCGTCGACCGAGACGTAGTAGAGGCGGGCGCAGAATTTCTCGACCTCCGTCTCGTCATATTCTCCCTTCTTCAGGTGCTCCTTCAGCGCGTCCCTGGCGAATTTGCGGTATTCCTCGTGCGTCAATGGGCTGCGCGAGGCGCCGATCACGCGGGTCGGTTCGGTAAATTGGCCTTCGATTTGGCGATGATAGAGGGCGGGCAACAATTTGCGTTCGGCAAGGTCGCCGCTGCCGCCGAAGACGACGTAATCAAAGGGCTCAACGGGAATGATCTGGCTGCTCATGAGCTTGTCTCTCAATCAGGCTGGTTGGCGGCCCTTTTAATCTAATCGATTTAAAAAAGCCAGTGTGCAGTGCAATGAATCTGTCAGGCACCGGTTTTAGAGCGAATTTCCGGAAGAGGAAATCCGCAATCGGACTAAAACTTGTCGCGAAGCGCAAACCACGACAAGGCGAGGAAAAGCAACGGCGCGCGCATGCGGGCTCCGCCGGGAAAGGCGGGAATATCGAGCGATGTGAACAGGTCGAGATCGCCGGATTTCCCAAGCACCGTTTCCGCATAGAGCTTGCCACAGTAGTTTGACAGCATGACGCCATGGCCGGAATAACCGCCGATCGAGATGACCCCGGGCATGACCTCGCGCACGAAGGGCTGGCGCGGCATGGTGATGCCGACGCTGCCGCCCCAGGCATGGGTGATGTCGATGTTTTTCAGGTCAGGATAGATCTCGGCGATCTGCCGGCGAATATGCTGCGAAATGTCCCGCGGATTGTCCGCCGTATAGGCTTCGCGCCCGCCGAAGAGCAGACGGCCGTCGCCGAATTTGCGGAAGTAGCGCACGACGAAGCGCGAATCGGCCACCGCCTCGCCGCCCGGCAGCACGCTGGGATGCCCGTCGAGCGGGGCCGTGGCGCCGATGAAGGAGCGGATCGGCATGATATGGCTTGCGGTCACCGGTTCGAGGCCGTCGATATAGGCGTCGCAGGCGATCAGCGCGCGCTCGGCGGTGATCGTCCCCCTTTCGGTTTCGATCGTCACCTTGCCGCCGCCCTGGCGGATCGCCGTTGCCCTGGTCATCTCGAAAACCGCGGCACCGGCATTGGCGGCGACCCGCGCCAACCCCACCAGCAGCTTCAGCGGATGGATATGGCCGGTGCCGACATCGCGCACGCCGCAATGGAACCGCTTCGAGCCAAGCCGCTCCTGGGTTTCCTTCTCGTCCATGAAGCTGATATGCGGATAGTCGTAACGCAGTGCGGCAATCTCGGCATTTTCGTAATAGGCGCGTTTGTAGCTCGCCTTATGTGCGACGTTGAGCTGGCCGGGCACATAGTCGATCTCGATCTGATGTTCGCGGGCGAAATCGAGGAGATGGCGCTTGGCCGCCTCGGCAAGATTAAACAGCGCCTTCGAGCGTTCGTAGCCGATCGTCTCTTCGAGTTCTTCCGGCCACCAGCGCTGGCCGGTGCCGAGCTGACCGCCATTACGCCCGGATGCCCCGTCACCGAAGCGGCAGGCCTCGATCAGGACCACCGAAACGCCCGATTTGGCAAGATGGTAGGCGGCCTGCAGGCCGGTATAGCCGCCGCCGATGATGGCGACGTCCGATGTTATCGAACCGTCGAGCGCGGCATAGGTCGGCCGCTCCCCGACAGTTGCCTGATACCACGATAGCCCGGGCGCGATCGGGCTCTGCCACATCTCCTGCGATGCCATGGATGCTTTCCCTCACACGTTGAGCAGAAGGAATTCCCGCTCCCAGGGGCTGATCACCTGCATGAAGGTCTCGAACTCGCCGCGCTTGACGCCGGCATAAAGGCCGATGAACTGCTTGCCGAATATCTCCTCGAAAGCGGGCTCGTCCTCGAGCAGCGCCACGGCTTCGAGCAGGCCGCGCGGCAGGTCGATCGAACCCTCATTGGCCGAATCCTCGGTCGGCGCCGTCGGCTCGATTTCTTTCATGATGCCGAGCAGGCCGGCGGCCAGCGAGGCGGCGAGTGCCAGATAGGGATTGGCGTCCGAGCTCGGCAACCGGTTTTCCACGCGCCGCGCCTGCGGATCTGAAACCGGAACGCGGAAGGCGGTCGTCCGGTTGTCGTATCCCCAGGCATTGTTGACAGGGCAGGACATATCGGGCTGCAGGCGCCGGTAGGAATTCACGTAGGGCGCCAGCATCGCCATCGCGCTCGGCACGAATTTCTGCATGCCGCCGATGAAATGGAAGAACTCCTTTGAGGCCGATCCGTCCGCATTGGAGAAGATGTTCTGGCCGGTCTCGATATTGACCACCGATTGGTGGATATGCATCGCCGAACCCGGCTGGCCCTGCATCGGCTTGGCCATGAAGGTCGCATAGATGTCGTGTTTCAGCGCCGCCTCGCGGATCGTGCGCTTGAACAGGAACACCTGGTCGGCAAGCTCGATCGGATTGCCGTGGCGCAGGTTGATCTCGAGCTGCGCCGGTCCCTCCTCGTGGATCAGCGTATCGATCTCCAGCCCCTGCTTCTCCGAGAAATGGTAGACATCGTCGATCAGCTCGTCGAATTCGTTGATGCCGGCGATCGAATAACCCTGGCCGCCGAGGATCGAACGGCCGGACCGGCCTTTGGGCGGGTGCAGCGGATAATCGGGATCGTCATTCTTGGCGACGAGGTAGAATTCGATCTCGGGCGCCACGATCGGCTTCCAGCCGCGGTCATGATAGAGGCTCATGATGCGCTTCAGCACGTTGCGCGGCGTATAGGGCACTTCGCCGCCGTCCGAATCGACGATGTCGCAGATCACCTGCGCCGTCGGGTCGGTTTCCCAGGGCACGACGGACAGCGTCGAAAGGTCGGGCATCAGCTTTAGGTCGCTGTCGCGCGGCTCGTAGCGGAAGCTCTCCGTCTCGTCGGGATATTCGCCCGAAATCGTGTGCCGGTAGATCGCCGATGGCAGCGCCAGTGAGGTGTTCGAGGTGAATTTCGAGCTTGGCATCATCTTGCCGCGCGCAACGCCGGCAAGGTCCGGCGTGATGCATTCGATGTCTTCGATGCCCCTGTCCCGCAGCCACCGCGCTGCTTCCTTCCAGTTCGCAACGCCGCGCAGGGATCCGGGGTCCGGGGGAGCTTTCGTCGAGGCGGGTACGTTTCTGGCAGGCTTCAGCGTCGTCTTTTTTGGGGACATGACACACCGGTTTGCGTTGATCGTGGCGCCATCATAACCAGACTTTGCCAATTGGCGAGGGGTGCCAAACGTTGACTTTCGCCCTTTGATGGAAAAGAAGACGCTGTCTTGATCGGGGAAACGGGTTTGCAGCGCAAAAGCGACGTCATCGTCATCGGCGCCGGGGCGGCGGGCATGATGGCGGCCATCCGCGCGGGAAAACGCGGCCGGTCGGTCGTGGTTCTCGATCACGCAAGGGCGCCTGGTGAGAAGATCCGCATATCGGGCGGCGGCCGCTGCAATTTCACCAATATCCATGCCGGGCCGAAGAATTTCCTCTCCGCCAATCCGCATTTCTGCAAGTCGGCGCTCGCCCGTTTCACCCCCGTCGATTTCATCGCCATGGTCGACCGCCACGGCATTGCCTGGCATGAAAAGACGCTGGGCCAGCTTTTCTGCGACGACAGCGCCAAGGACATCATCCGCATGCTGCTGGATGAGATGCGCATGGCAGGCGCAGCGCTGCATCTCGGTGCCGAGATAGCAGGCGTCGAAAGGACGGACGCGGGCTTCCGCATCTCGACCGGCGAGGGCGCCTATGAAGCATCGTCGCTGATCGTCGCGACCGGCGGTAAGTCGATCCCGAAGATGGGCGCCACCGGCTTTGCCTATCGCCTCGCCGAACAGTTCGGCTTGGCCGTGCTCGAAACCCGACCCGGCCTGGTGCCGTTGACGCTCGATCCCGGCCTGCTCGAGAACATTGCGCCGCTCGCCGGCATAGCCGCCCCGGCCGAAATCCGCCATGGCAGGACCGCCTTCCGCGAAGCACTGCTGTTCACCCATCGAGGCTTAAGCGGCCCCGCCATCCTGCAGATCTCTTCCTATTGGCGCGAAGGCGACGAGATCGTCGTTGCGATCGAACCGGATATCGACATTGCGGCGCATCTGAAGCGGGCAAAGCAGCTCAATGGCCGCCAGTCGCCGCAGACGGCACTCGGCGACATCCTGCCGAAGCGGCTGGCGCAATTTCTCGTCGAGCGCGAAAAGATCTCCGGCAACATGGCCGACCTGCCTGACAAGGCGCTGCTGCGCCTGGCTGCCGGCGCCCAGAGCTTGGCCGTCAAACCGTCCGGCTCGGAAGGTTACCGCACCGCCGAAGTGACGCTCGGCGGCATCGACACGGCAGCGTTGGATTCCCGCAGCATGGAGGCAAAGGCCGTGCCCGGGCTTTATTTCATCGGCGAATGTGTCGACGTCACCGGCTGGCTCGGCGGCTATAATTTCCAATGGGCCTGGGCCTCCGGATTTGCCGCCGGTGAATGCGCTTAATACATGTCGCCCAAAAGTGCCCAGCGGCTTTGGGAGAACGACTTGCATAAGACAAAGACCAAGGCCGATTCAAGACTTCTTAAGAGAGGTGCGCCATCCTGTCTCAATTGGCGGTTTGCAAAATCGTTCCTAGATAATGCTTTACCGGCAAGCCGTTTTGTTGGATTGTTGTGTCAGAGAGAAGTGAGGTTTCGCGCATGACCAGAAACACACGACGCGCCCGCGCCATCGCAATTGCCGAGGCAAAGCCGAACGCCCGGATGGTGACCCTGCGTTATCTGATGCTTGCCGCCGGCGCCACTGCCGCCAGCCTCGCGCTGCTGCTCTCGCATTTCATCTGATCCTGTCGGTAGACCCGGAAAGAACATTGCGGCATGCTGATCGCCGCGCGGCGGCGTTGCGGCTTACAATCTGCAACTATTTCACCGCCTTGGCTTAACCCGCCATAACCGCTTATCCGAAAATTAATATCTAATCTGACACAATTGCCCGCGATTATTTGGGCATCTCCAAGTTGTTTGGACATGAACTGGCAATGACTGCCGCCTGGTCTCCGGGTTCCCCAATGTAAATTTAAGAACGGCTTGATGTGTACCCGGCTGGCGCCATGTGGCTGCCTGCGGGAGGAGTGGTGTATGAAAGGCCCGGAACGCCATGTTGATTGACAAGATTCTTTCCCGCTTCAGGATCAAGACGAAGGTTTTGATCTTCGTTCTGCCCTTCGTCGTCACCATTTCGGCGGTAGGCCTGACGGGCCTCTACGCTTCCGGACTTCTGCAGGGCCGCATGGAAATATCCAACAGCGTGCTGCAGTCGCTGAGCGGCTTCAAGGATCTCTACGGTTCGATGGACGATTTCCTGCGCGTCACCAGCCCGGAGGCACGCGACAAGCTGACCGCGGAACTGAAGACCCAGCAGAGCGTGCTCGACCGGACGCTGAACCAGGTCGGTGAAGAGGCCGCCGGCCGCGACAGCCTTGCCGAGGCATCGCGCCGCACCAAGGACATATCGGGCGTCGTCGACAAGCTCTGGGCCCTGCATGAGCAGGAACAGGCTTTGCATGAGCAGATCGATGCCGCACAGAAGAGCCTGATCAGCACCCGTTTCACGGTCTCCTACCAGGCCGAGGAATTGCAGACCGCGCTCCAGAACGACGAGGGCGCCGCCACCATCACGCTGCGCACCGCCGACCGCCTGCTGAAGGGCGGCGACTTCCTCGGCACCGTCGCCAGCGGCTACAGCAAGCCGCAAACGCCGCAGGACAAGATCGCCTTCATCAACGGACAGATGCCTGCGATCATCAAAGCCCAGCGGCAGATCGCCATTTCGGTTCCGACCAACCAGAAGAACGTCATCGACGCGCTGACCGCAACCATCGACAGCATCAAGGCGATCGCTCAGCTGCCCGCTCCGACCGACGAGGACATCGCCGAACTCGGCCGCCTCGTGTCGCGCTTCCGCCAGACCTCGACCTATACGCAGCTGACGGCAACGCAGAAGATGCGCGAGGCGACCCAGCGTTTCGCCGAGCTCGAGGGCCGCATCGCCCAGACCAACTCCGTCCTTCAGGATACGCGGCGGCTGGAAAACTCCGTCTATGCGCTGCAGATCGTGCTTTCCGATTTCCTCTCCAACTCCAGCAAGGATAATCTCGTACGCCTGCAGCAGCAGGCCGGCACGCTTGGCAAGGATATGCAGGTGCTGACCACCAGCGCCAAGGGCATGGGCTTTGCCGAAGGCATATCGGGCGCGATCCAGCCGGCGCTCGACGCCATTTCCGGCGGCGGCTCGAAGATCGTCGATACGATCAGCGAGCGCGTCACCGCCTATGCCGCCGCCCGCCAGGAACTCGACCAGATCTGGACGAAGCTGACCGATTTCGCCGAGCTGCAGAAGCAGACGGCCGGCACCGAGCGCACCCAGGCAAACAGCATCTCGGTCATGACCACTGGCCTCGGCATCCTCCTGTCGATCCTCGGCGGCATCGCCCTGGTGCTGACGCTGCAGCGCCCGATCAGCCAGATCACCGCCGCCATGCGCCGCATTGCCGAAGGGGCGCTGGAAACCAGCATCTCGGGCGAGCAGCGTCATGATGAAATCGGCGACATGGCCCGCGCGCTCGGCATCTTCAAGGAAAACGCCATCTCGAAGATTCGCATCGAGGAGCAGAGCGACGAGGAGCGTGCCGCCGCCGAACATGAGCGCCAGCGCAACGACGCCGAAAAGCACGAGATGGATCGTCAGATCGAATTTGCGGTCAATGCACTTGCCGCCGGCCTCGAACGCATGTCGCAGGGCGATATCTCGACGACGATCGAAACGCCGTTCATCGGCCGTCTCGAACAGCTGCGCCAGGATTTCAACGGTTCGATGATGCGCCTGCAGGCGACGATGAGCCAGATCCGCGACAATGTCGAACTGATCCAGGGCAACGGCAACCAGATGGCCCAGTCGGCCGAGGATCTGTCCAAGCGCACCGAGCAGCAGGCTGCCTCGCTCGAAGAGACCGCGGCCGCCGTCGACGAGATCACCGTCACGGTCCGTTCGTCGGCCGAACGCGCCAAGGATGCCGACCAGATCGTCCGCCAGGCCAAGCGCAGCGCCGACGATTCCGCGGTCGTCGTCAGCAATGCGATCGACGCGATGGGCCGCATCGAGGATGCCTCGCGCCAGATCGAGCAGATCATCGGCGTCATCGACGAGATCGCCTTCCAGACCAACCTCCTGGCGCTCAACGCCGGCATCGAGGCGGCGCGCGCCGGTGAAGCCGGCAAGGGCTTCGCGGTGGTGGCGATGGAAGTCCGCGAACTGGCCCAGCGCTCCGCAGCCGCGGCGCAGGAGATCAAGGGGCTGATCAACAAGTCGACCAACGAGGTCAATTCCGGCTCGCAGTTCGTGCAGGAGACCGGCACGGTGCTTGCCAAGATCAGCGCCCAGATCGTCACGATCAGCCAGCATGTCGAGATGATCGCCCGCGCCAGCCACGACCAGTCCAACGCGCTGCAGAGCGTCAACGCGACCGTCAACCAGATGGACCAGATGACGCAGCAGAACGCCGCCATGGTGGAAGAGACGACCGCCGCCAGCCGCGAACTGGCCGACGAGGCCGATTCGCTGCGCCGGCTGATCCAGCAGTTCAAGATCGACGGCGAGGCAGCCGCCACGCCGGTCTACCGCGCCGCCTGATCGCCGGCCGACCCCGTCTTCATGCGAACGGCCCCGGACTTTCCGGGGCCGTTGCTGTTTATGCCGAGAAATCGCGCTTCGATTGAAGAGATTTGAACGGTAGGAGAATAGCCTTGAATGTCCGCCAGTCTGTCGAGCCACAATGGTCAGAAAACGTCTAAAAACGAGACCGGCGAATATCTCCCGCAGCCCTGATTTACGGAAAATTTTCCTTAACGCTTTTGGCTTAATCTAGCCTTGGTTTATCCCGGGGGTTTTGATGCTGCGCCTTTTCTCGACGTCGATCGTACGCCAGATCGTTGCGATCACATTGTTTCTGCTGGCGATCAGCACGGCCGCTATCGTCGGCGTGACCTATTATAATTTGAGCAATCATGTCATGGACGGGGCGATCTCCGACGCGAAAGAGGCCGCCCGCGCGATGGCCGTCCTCTACGGCGCGGCCGATCAGGACGCAAAGATCGAGCTCAAGGACAATCAGCTCTCTGCCGTGACGGAAGACGCCATTCCCGCACTTGCCGATCATTCGCTGGTCGACCGCACGGCGCAGTCGATTGCCGGTGTCGCGACCATCTTCCAAAAGCAGGGCAGCGACTACGTCCGCATATCCACGAACGTCAAGAAGGAAAACGGCGATCGTGCCGTCGGCACCAAGCTCGCAGCCGAGCACCCTGCCCAGCCGGTTCTCGCCAAGGGCGAGGCCTATTACGGCCCGGCGGTGCTTTTCGGCCGCCAGTTCATCACCGGTTACTTCCCCATCAAGAATGCATCGAACGCCAATGTCGGCATTCTCTTCATCGGCATTCCGATGGAGGTTTATTACCAGCGCCTGAATGAGCTGCAGATCCTGGTTCTCGGCATCGGCGCCATCGTCATGCTGATCGTCGGCGTTGTCGCCTTCTACGCGATCCGCCTGTCGGTGAAGCCTTTGCAGGCGTTGACCGCGAGCGTCCATTCGATCTCCGCGGGCGATCTTGAGGGCACCATCCCTTGCGTCGCCAAGAAGAACGAGTTCGGCGACATCGGACGGGCCCTGGCGCTTTTCCGCGACAGTGCCCGGGCGCGGCGCGATCTGGAAACCCAGGCTGCCGAACAGCGCGCTCTGAGCGATGCCGAACGCGCCAGGAACGATGCCGACAAGCGCTCCCTTGACGGCCAGATCGACTTTGCCGTCAACCAGCTTGCCGCCGGCCTGGGGCGCCTGTCGCAGGGCGATGTCTCGCAGACGATCGGCACGCCCTTCGTTGGCCGGCTGGAGCAGCTGCGCGTCGATTTCAACGCCTCACTCCTGCGGCTTCAGGATACGCTCTCCGGTATCCGCGACAGCGCCTCGACGATCCAGCGCAACAGCAGCGCCGTCTCCGTCTCTGCCAGCGAGCTCTCGAAGCGCACCGAGGCGCAGGCGGCAAACCTCGAAGAGACCGCGGCCGCGGTGGAAGAAATCACCGTCACGGTTCGGTCTTCCGCCGAGCGTGCCCGTGAAGCCAACAATGTCGTGGCTGCGACCAAGAGGACGGCCGACAATTCCGGCGCCGTGGTCGGCGATGCCGTCGCCGCGATGGAGCGCATCGAAGAGGCCTCGCAGCGCATCGAGCAGATCATCGAGGTGATCGACGACATCGCCTTCCAGACCAATCTTCTGGCGTTGAATGCCGGCATCGAGGCGGCGCGCGCCGGCGAGGCGGGCAAGGGTTTTGCCGTCGTCGCCCAGGAGGTCCGCGAACTCGCCCAACGTTCGGCCGATGCGGCGCGCGAGATCAAGTCGCTGATCGAGACATCGAGCCGGGAAGTCACGGCAGGTTCCGAATTGGTCCAGAAGACCGGCAGCGTCCTTGCCTCGATCAGCCAGGAGATTATCGCCATCAGCGGCCATGTCGAGACCATCGCCACTGCGAGCCGGGATCAGTCGGCGGCGCTGCAGGAGGTCAACGGTTCCGTCAACGCCATGGACCAGATGACCCAGAAGAACGCGTCGATGGTGGCCGAGACGACGCAGGCAAGCCGCCTGCTCGCCGGCGAGGCCGATACGCTGATGGCGCTGATCGAGCGGTTCCGCATCGTCGCAGAAACCGCACCTGCTCATCTCGGGGCAAGAAGGGTCGCCTGAACCGTACGGTCGCAGCTGCCGCAGGATTGCACTGCGGCCTTGCGGGGCTTTCTCAGATAGAGATCAAGCGACGTCAGCCAACCGCCGAAACGAATGAGGCTGTTGTCTCCGAACTCGGCATAGAATCTGTCCTCGTCTGCCCTGGAGTCGCATCGTCTGCCGGAATGTCGGTATCCGATAGTGCCTGCGATGGTCATCATGTCGATCATGGCAATGTCCTTTCCTATGTCAGACATCACCTGATCTAGGCATCGAATTTCTCTTTATAAACGGGGAAAATCCCGCTATGTTTTTCACCAATGAAAAACGCAAGTTGGGATTCCTATCAGCTTTTCCTGCAGGTCGCCCGGCTCGGCGGCTTGACCGGGGCAAGCACCGCAAGTGGACTGAGCCCGGCAACCGTCGGCCGTCGCATGCTCGATCTCGAACAGGAGATCGGCCGCGCATTGTTTTCGCGCAGCCAGACCGGATATCGTCTGACACACGATGGCCAGGCGCTGCTCGATCACCTTCAGGAGATGGAGGCCGCCGCCCGCAAGGTGGCGGCGTGGCGGCAATCCGGCGACGGCGGCACGACCGTCAGGGTCGCAGCCGGCACCTGGCTCGCCTGGCTGCTGACCGAGAATTTTGCCGCAATCCGCATGCCGGGCGATGCCTTCGCCATTTCGCTGACCATCGGCGAGGCGCGGGCAAGCCTTGCCTATCGCGAGAGCGATATCGGTATTCGCGCCTTCGAGCCCGAGGAGGCCAATCTCGCCGCACGTCAGCTCGGGGAGGTGGCCTATGCCGTCTATATCAGACGCAACACTGCCGAGACCGACGAGCGCTGGATTGCGGTTGCCGAGGAGGAGGCGATATCGGCCTATCTGCGCTGGCCGCACGCCCATGCCGCGACAGGGATCGTCGCCACCGTCAATCGGCCGCGTTCGCTGCCGGATCTGGTGCGCGCCGGCGCCGGCAAGACCGTGCTTCCCTGTTTCGTCGGCGATCTCCATCCTGAATTGCAGCGGCAGGGAGGCGAGTTGCCCGAATTGCGCCATCGGCAATGGATCGTCATGAATGCCGAGGACCGCCATCGCCCGGAGATCCGCACGGTCGCCGACCGCATGACCAAGCTCATCAGAAGTTATGCCGATCTCTTCGCCGGAAAACGGCCGAGCCGAGGTTAGAACATGTCGCGCCAAAGTGTGCAGCGGTTTTGCGATAAAGACATGTGTAAAAACAAAGACTTAAAGCGTGGAAAGCGCATCTGAACGATCGCGACTCGCTCGAGCAAAAAGCTACGGCATCAACCGGCGCACCAGCGCCACCTGGCTGTTCACTCCGAGCTTGGAATAGATGCTCTTGAGATGCGAGCGGGCCGTCTCATAGCTGACATCATGCGTCGTGGCGGCTTCACGCAGTGAAAGCCCGTCGGCAATCGCCGAGGCGATCCGCATCTCGGCCGCCGTCAACTGGTTGCTGCGCGCCAGCGCCTCGTTGATATCGCTCCTCAGCGCCATGCCTGTGCGCTCGATGATCAGTGCGATCGTCGGACCTTCCAGGAAGGCGGTGATGAAATCCGATTGCAGTCTGACGAGCGTGCATCTGACGTTGCCGGCTTTCGTCTTGACGAGCGTCGTCGATGGTGGCGGGCTTACGGCTGAATGATGATGACGGCTCAGCATATCGAGCCGGGCGCCCAGCGCCGGATCATGGATGACGAGGTGTCCGGATGGGCCGGTGCCGATGCCGCTGCCCTCGGCGAGCATCCGCTCCGCCGCCCTGTTGAGCGAACGGATCTGCTGGTTCTCGCCGAGATAGACGATGCCGGCGCCGATCGCATCGAAGAGCGCTAGCCCGTTTTCATCATTCTCGGGATCGCGGCGATCGCGTCGTATGAAATCGAAGGCGCGTCTGAGATGCGGGGCGAGATCGCTCAGCAGGTCGGCATTCACCCGGTTGTTGTCGGGATCGGCCGAAGAGGTCAGCGTCGACAAATTGAAGGAGCGACCATTCTCCCGCATGATGGTGACGCCGACGCTGCTTTCGCAGCCGATGCTGCGGACGAAGTCATTGTAGAATTCGGTCTTGATGAGATCGCTCCTCGGCAGCATCTGCTCGGCGATGACGCCGAGGCCGACCGGCCGGACAGCGGCCTTGGGCATCCACGGATTGATCCTCGCATAGTAGTGGTTATAGGCTTCGGCTTCCGTATCCTGAATGCCTGAAGCAAGCGACAGGCCGCCGGTGCGGGCGATGGCATCGTGGAAGAACAGCGTGGATTTCGCATCCGGCATCGTCCCGTTCAAAGCGTCGAGAAACGTCTGCCACGTCGTCTCGCCGAACAGGGCGGCGTAGATCAGATCGGTCAAGGCTTCGAGCTTGGGGTGCGGCGCGCCGGGCATGGGCAGTTCCGTTCGAAGATGCGCCATTATGACCCGACCAGGCGGCGGTGACAATTGCGTCAAATTGCGAAAGCCGGAGACCGCTGCGTCGTGCGGCTGGCAATAAGCCCGAAATCGGGTTCGGTTTCGGAAAGAATGATTCACAGATTCAAAATGATAAAGCGCCCACGCATCTCTTGGACGCGTGGGCGCTGCGATTGAGCAATGCGGGCCGGCACCGCCGGCCCGCCCCGGCAGGTTTCGTCAATGCCGGTTGGTGACGACGACCGGAATCAGCAGGTCGCCCCAGTTGCCGTCGCCGCCGTGATGACGGGCCGAGCGCACCAGTTCGACCGAGACGCCGGCCTCGACGGCTTTCATGATCGATTGGTTCAGCCGATGCAGGTCGTTGGCGAGCATGCGGATCGTCGTCTGCTGATCCTCGCTCATGCTGGTCGTCTGCTCTTCGGCCCGTTCCCGGACGCGTGTGATGGATGCCATGATATTCTCCTCCTCTTCGGGTTATTCCGCAGCCGGCTTGAACTGCGCATGTTCAGTTGAATCGTGCATCGCGGTGGTCGAAGACCGACCGCCGGTGATGGCGAGCGACACGGCGTCGAAATAGCCGGTGCCGACCTCGCGCTGATGTTTGGTGGCGGTATAGCCGTTGACCTCGGCGGCGAATTCCGCCTGTTGCAGCTCGGAATAGGCCGACATCTGCCGCTGCCGGTAGCCGCGCGCCAGTTCGTACATGCCGAAGTTCAGCTGGTGGAAGCCGGCGAGCGTGATGAACTGGAACTTGTAGCCCATTGCGCCGAGTTCGCGCTGGAACCGTGCGATCGTCGCCTCGTCGAGGTTCTTCTTCCAGTTGAAGGAGGGCGAGCAATTATAGGCGAGCAGCTTGCCGGGGTAGACCTTGTGTACGCCTTCGGCAAAGCGCCGCGCCTGCTCGAGGTCCGGCTTGGAGGTTTCGCACCAGATGAGATCGCAATGCGGCGCATAGGCGACGGCGCGCGCGATACAGGGCTCGATGCCGTTTCTGACCTGATAGAAACCTTCGACCGTGCGGCCGGCATCATAGTCGACGAAGGGCTGGTCGCGCTCGTCGATGTCTGAGGTCAGCAGCTTTGCCGCCTCCGCGTCGGTGCGGGCGATGACCAGCGTCGCAACGCCCATGACGTCGGCGGCAAGCCGAGCGGCATCGAGATTGCGGATATGAGCGGCCGTCGGGATCAGCACCTTGCCGCCGAGATGGCCGCATTTCTTTTCCGAAGCGAGCTGGTCCTCGAAATGAACGCCGGCGGCACCCGCCTCGATATAGGCCTTCATGATTTCGAAGGCGTTGAGCGGTCCGCCGAAGCCGGCTTCCGCATCGGCAACGATCGGCGCGAACCAGGTCTCGACGGAAAGCCCCTGGCCTTCCGCGGTCTCGATCTGATCGGCGCGCTGCAGCGTGCGGTTGATGCGCTTGGCCAGTTCCGGACCGGCATTGGCCGGATAGAGGGACTGGTCGGGATACATCGCCGATGCCGTATTGGCGTCGGCCGCCACCTGCCAGCCGGAGAGATAGATCGCCTTCAGCCCGGCGCGCACCATCTGCATGGCCTGATTGCCGGAAAGTGCGCCGAGCGCATTGACGAAATCCGCCTGGTGAATGAGCCGCCACAACCGGTCCGCCCCCATTTCGGCCAGCGTATGGCGCAGCGCCACCGAGCCCCTGAGCCGCTGCACGTCGTCGGCCGAGTAGGGTCTCTCAATGCCGTCGAAACGATTAGCTGATGCGTTTGGGACAAGTTTGTAAAAATCGGTCATGCTGCTCTCCTCACTAAAAGCCGATAAAGGGTGGTCATGACAAGATTGACAATATCAGCCGTTATGACCAGAAAAACCTTTGATTTCCTGCTCGGAAAGAGGTTAAGATGACGAGGATTGACAGAGCGGCGCTGTGAATTTGTAAAATTTTGTAAATACTGCGCTCCTAGCTTGTCAAAGGGTGTGACATGGCGGAACGGAAGATATTCGCAGGCCCGAAAGTCAGGCGCATCCGCAATGCGCTGGCGCTGACGCAGACCGCCATGGCCGAGGCGCTGGAAATATCGCCGTCCTACCTGAACCTGATCGAGCGCAACCAGCGGCCGTTGACGGTGCAACTCCTTCTCAAGCTTGCAAGCGTCTACAGGGTCGATCTGGAGGAATTGCGGGGGCAGACCGGCGGCAGTCTCGACCAGCTCAAGGAGATCTTTGCCGATCCGCTGCTGTCGGGCGAGCTGCCGGGTGATCAGGAATTGGTGGAGGTGGCCGAGGCAGCACCCAATGCCGCGAGCGGCATGATCAAACTCTACCGCGCCTATCGCGAGCAGGCGGCAAGGCTGTCCGATCTGACGGCGCTGATGGCCGCCGAGGGGCATGCGCCGGTCGCCGCCGGCCGGTTGCCGCTGGACGAGGTGCGCGAGACGCTGGAGCGCAGGTCCGGCTATTTCGGACGGATCGAGACGGCGGCAGAAGCCTTTGCCGCAACGCTCCCCGGTGGCCTCGATCTTGCCGCCGGGCTGAAGGATTGGTTGCGTTCCGAGCGCGGCATCGCGGTGCGCGTCCTGCCCGTCCACGTCATGCCGGATCTGCGCCGCCGTTTCGATCGCCATTCGATGCGGCTTTTCATCTCCGAGCGGCTGTCGCCGGCTGACCGGGCGCATGAGATATCAATCGAGGCGGCAACTCTGGCACTGCTGCCGGCAATCGATGCCGAGCTCGACGATATCCCGCTCTCCTCCGCCGAGGCGCGCCGCATCGCCCGCTTCGAGCTTGCCCGCATCGCGGCCTTAGCGTTGGCAATGCCCTACGAGGCTTTCCTTTCGGCGGCGAAGGCGACGCGTTACGATATCGATATTCTGCGCGCACGCTTCGGCGTCTCCTTCGGTCATGCCGCCGCGCGCCTTGCCATGCTGCAGCGCCCCGGGGCGGCGGCCATTCCCTTCTTCCTGATCGAGATCGATGCCGCAGGCCACCGGCTGCGCCGGGCGGGCGCCCAAGGCTTTCCGCAGGCCCGGTTCGGCGGCGGCTGTCCGAAGCTCAATATCCACGCCGCCTTCCTGCAGCCGGGCCAGATCCTCGCCGAAACCGTGGTCATGCCGGATGGCGCATCCTTCTTGACGGTCGCCCGCACTCTGGAGGGACCGAGTGTCGAATTCGGCGAAAGGCTAAGGCGCACCGCGATCCTGATCGGCTGCGACGCTGCCCTTGGCGGAGGTGTGGTCTACGGGCAGGCGATGGCGCTCGATCCGGTCGAAATCGGTCCGGCCTGTCGCCTTTGCGAGCGACGCGGCTGCCTTTCCCGGGCTGAGCCGCCGGTGACCAGACCGCTCGGGCTCGACGAGATGGTGGCAGGGCTCAGCGCCTTCGACTTCCAGTGATGTGAAATCGTTGAGGGCGCTGGATTTTGCGCTTGTGGGCTGTGAAATTCCTTCTTAGTCTGCGTGGAAAACCAGAGGGAAAAGATGTCCGGGGATGCGGAATCTTTGAACAAACAGGAGAAGTTATGAGGTCAACCATCCTATGCGTGACGGCCGCCGCCGTTACCGCACTCCTTGCTGCCGCTCCGGCCTTTTCGCAGGAGCGCGTGGTCAACGTCTACAACTGGTCGGATTATATCGACAGTTCCATCCTCGAGGATTTCACCAAGGAAACCGGCATCAAGGTCGTCTACGACACTTTCGATTCTAACGAGACGCTGGAGACCAAGCTCTTGGCTGGTGGTTCGGGTTATGACGTCGTCGTCCCCACCGTATCCTTCATGCAGCGCCAGATCGCCGCCGGCGTCTACCAGAAACTCGACAAGTCGAAGCTGCCGAACCTGGTCAACATGTGGGACGTCATCATGAAGGGCGTGGCGTCCTTCGACCCCGGCAATGAATACAGCGTCGACTACATGTGGGGCACGACGGGCATCGGCTATAATGTCGACAAGGTCAAAGCCGCCCTCGGCACCGACGAAAAGCCCAATTGGGACGCGTTGTTCGATCCGGCGAAAGCAGCCAAACTCAAGGATTGCGGCATCTATATGCTGGATTCCCCAACCGACGTCGTGCCCTCGGCGCTCGCCTATCTCGGGCTCAATCCGAACAGTACCGATCCCGCCGATCTCAAGAAGGCGCAGGAGGTTCTCACGGCCGTCCGCCCGTTCGTCCGCAAGTTCCATTCTTCCGAATATATCAGCGCGCTGGCGAACGGCGATATCTGCATTGCGCTCGGTTATTCCGGCGATATGTTCCAGGCTCGCGACCGTGCTAAGGAAGCCAATGCCGGCGTGAAGGTCGACTACTCGGTCCCGTCGCAAGGCGCCCAGATCTTCTTCGACGTCTTCGGCATTCCGAAGGATGCGCCGCATGTCGCCGAAGCCCATGAATTCATCAACTACATGATGAAGCCGGAAGTGATCGCCAAGGCCTCGAACTTCGTCTTCTACGCCAACGGCAACAAGGCGTCGCAGCAGTTCCTCGACAAGGAGGTCCTCGACGATACGGCGATCTACCCGACGCCGGAGGTAATGGCGAAACTCTTCACCGTTCCGCCGCTCGATCCGAAGACGCAGCGGATCGTGACGCGGCTATGGACCACCGTGGTCACCGGCCAATGATAGAACAACGGCCCGGACGGAAACGTCCGGGTCTTTTTTTGACGATCCCGGCTGGGTGAAACCGGGAGCAAAAGCCAAGAATAAAAGCAAAGAATGCATTTTCGGGGAACAATATGAAGTCTCTAGGCAATATTCGCCGCTCTTTCGCACCTTGGACCGATCCGTCCGCCAAGCCCTTCATATCCATCAAGAACGTCACCAAGCGTTTCGGTGATTTCACCGCCGTCGATAACCTGTCGCTCGATATTTATCACCGCGAGTTCTTCGCGCTGCTCGGCGCTTCCGGCTGCGGCAAGTCGACGCTTCTGCGCATGCTCGCCGGCTTCGAGCAGCCGACCTTGGGCGAAATCGTCCTCGATGGCACCGATATGGCCGGTACGCCGCCCTATCGGCGCCCCGTCAACATGATGTTCCAGTCCTATGCGCTTTTCCCGCACATGACGGTCGAGAAGAACATCGCCTTCGGCCTGAAACAGGACGGCATGGCGAAGGACGAGATGACTGACCGCGTCTTGCAGATGTTGAAGCTCGTCAAGCTGGAGCAGTTCGCCTCCCGCAAACCGAACCAGCTTTCCGGTGGCCAGCGCCAGCGCGTGGCGCTGGCCCGCTCGCTCGCCAAGCGCCCCAAGGTGCTGCTGCTCGACGAACCGCTCGGCGCGCTCGACAAGAAGCTGCGCGAGGAAACCCAGTTCGAGCTGATGGACCTGCAGCAGAATCTTGGACTTACCTTCGTCGTCGTCACCCACGACCAGGAAGAGGCGATGACCATGGCAGACCGTATCGCCGTCATGAGCCACGGCAAGGTGGTGCAGGTGGCGACGCCGGCCGAGATCTACGAAGCGCCGAATTGCCGTTTCGTCGCAGATTTCATCGGCGACGTGAACATTTTCGACGGCAAGGTCGCCTCATCGGGCAACGGCACCGTCGAGATATCAGTCGACAGCGGCTTCAGCGTGCGTGTCGCCGCTTCCGAAACACCTTCTGCAGGCAGCGCCGTCGGCTTCGCCATCCGGCCGGAGAAGATGCGGGTCGGGCGCACGGCTCCCGCCAACGCGTCCGTCAACGCCGCCAAAGGCGAACTCTGGGATATCGCCTATCTCGGCGACATGACCGTCTTCCATGTGAAATTGCAGAGCGGCAATATCGTCAAGGCCTCGTCCCTCAATGCGCAGCGCTCCGTCGACGACCCCTTCACCTACGATCAGGAAGTCTGGGTCTCCTTCGACGAGAATGCCGGCGTCCTGCTGAAGGATTGACGTCATGGGCAAGCTCACCTCCGGCCTCTACAATCGCCTCGTCATCGTCATCCCTTACGCCTGGCTGCTGCTCTTCTTCCTGGCGCCCTTCTTCATCGTCTTCCGCATTTCGATGTCGACGACGGCGATCGCCATGCCGCCCTATGAGCCTGTCTTCTCCTTCGCCGACGGCTGGGCCGGCCTCTTAAGTAAGATCGGCGAATTCTCCTTCGACAATTACACCTACCTGACCGACGACCCGCTCTATTTCAACGCCTATGTGTCGAGCGTGGTGATCGCCGCGATCTCCACCCTCCTGACGCTGCTGATCGCCTATCCGATCGCCTACGGCATGGCGCAGGCGCCACGTGGCCTGCGGCCGACGCTGGTCATGCTTGTCATCCTGCCCTTCTGGACGAGCTTCCTGATCCGCGTCTACGCCTGGATCGCCATCCTCAAGCCGGAGGGCCTGTTCAACCAGCTGCTGCTGTCGCTGCACCTGATCGATGCGCCGCTGATCATCCTCAACACCAATACCGCCGTCTATATCGGCATCGTCTATTCGTATCTCCCCTTCATGGTACTGCCGCTTTATTCGGCGCTCGAGAAGATGGACGGCACGCTGATCGAGGCAGCGCAGGATCTCGGCTGCCCGCCGATCACCGCCTTCTGGCGCGTCACCTTCCCGCTGTCGATCCCCGGCGTGGTGGCCGGCTGCATGCTGGTCTTCATCCCCGCCGTCGGCGAATTCGTCATCCCCGATCTGCTCGGCGGGTCGCAGACGCTGATGATCGGCAAGACGCTGTGGAACGAGTTCAATTCCAATCGCGACTGGCCGGTCTCCTCGGCGGTGGCGACCATCCTGTTGCTGATCCTGGTCATCCCGATCGTCTTCTTCCAGAATGTCCAGGCCAAAGCCGAAGAGCGGGGGAAATAAACCATGCTGAAATGGACCCGTTTCAATATCGTCTCCGTCACGCTCGGCTTCGCCTTCCTCTATCTGCCGATCGTGCTTCTCGTCATTTTCTCCTTCAACGAATCCAAACTCGTAACCGTCTGGGGCGGCTTCTCGACGAAATGGTATGTCTCGTTGATGAGCAATCAGGCCTTGCTCGACGCTGCCTGGGTGACGCTGCGCGTCGGACTGCTGTCGGCAACATTTGCAACCATCCTCGGCACGATGGCGGCGCTGACATTGGTGCGTTACACCCGCTTTCGCGGCCGGATGCTGTTTTCGGGCATGGTCTATGCACCGCTCGTCATGCCGGAGGTCATCACCGGCCTGTCATTGCTGCTGCTCTTTGTGGCGATCGGTCTCGACCGTGGCTTCTGGACGATCACGCTCGCGCATACGACGCTGACCATGTGCTTTGTCGCCGTCGTCGTCCAGTCGCGCCTGCTGAGTTTCGATCATTCGATCGAGGAAGCGGCGCAGGATCTCGGCGCGCCGCCGGTGCGCACTTTCTTCGAGATCACCCTGCCGATCATCGCGCCGGCCGTGCTCTCCGGCTGGATCCTTGCCTTCACCCTCTCACTCGACGATCTGGTGATTGCGAGCTTCACCTCGGGGCCGGGCGCCACCACGCTGCCGATGAGGATTTACAGCCAGGTCCGCCTCGGTGTGACGCCCGAGATCAATGCGGTGTGCACGATCCTGATCGGCGTCGTCGCCTTCGGCGTCATCTGCGCCTCGATCATCACCAAGCGCCGCGAAACACAGCGCCAGAGGGATGAGCGTGCCGCTGCGGCCGGCGCGTGAGCTGAAATTGCGTGAAACAAAAGATGAAGCGCTTCCGTTTTTCGAAGAAAACGGAAATGCTCTATTGCGCGTGCGGCGTATTGCCGAAAAGCGGCACTGGCGAGATCACCGGGTTGGGCCATGAACCGCCGACGAAGAACGGTAGAAGCGGCAGCTCTGCCGCCTTGGCCGGATCGGTTGCCTCCAGCGATCCGGAAAGCGCCAGCCCGTTCGACTGATAGGTAATGACGCCGGAAAGCGTCAGCGTCTCCGTGGCGCCGGCAATATGAGCGTCGTGCATCTCGGCGGTGCCGTTGGCGAAATCGGCCTGCAGGTTCAGCTGGTTGAAGGTGAAGGCGCCGCCTGCCGCCGCGCTCAGCGGAAAGAACGGCTTTTCGGCTGCCTGCGTGCGGAGCGCTGCGGCATCGATGCCGGGGATCGTGCCTTGCTTCGTCCAGAAGCGCAGCTTGCCGGTGACGTCGGCAAGGCCGGTCGTCCATATCGCCTTCGGCGACCGGAGGTCGAGATCGAGCGATCCTGTCGCAAGCGGCAGCGGACCTTTCAGCTGCAGGCGCTCGGCAAGAGCTGCGAAGTCGGCATCGCGGATCGACAGCTGCAGCTTGCCGCCACCGTCGAAGTCGCGCTGCGTCGCTTCCAGATGCGCGGTCATCTCGCCGCCTTCGAACTGGCTGTCGCCAATATCGAATTTCGCCTCGCCGCCGGCCACGATCATGCTGGCGCCGACATCGGAAAGCTCGAAGAGACCCATTTGCGCGCGCCGTGCCGAAAGCCTGACGTCGACATCGAGCATCTGCAGCGGCCCAGTGATGCCGGCGGAGATTTCTTCTGCCTCTCCGGCTGCGAGCCTGAGCGCGAAGGCATCGAGGAAGGGCTTGAGGTTCATCTGGTCGAAAGCGAGCGTGCCGCCGATCTTCGGCCGTTTGCCGGGCTGGGTAAAGAGATCCATCACCCCGGTGGCGCTCGCTTCGTTCAGGGAGAGGCTGAGATTGTTGAAGCGCAGCCCGCTGCCCGACGACATGATGTCGGATTCCAGCGAGGCGCTCTTCAGCGTCCCGATGCCCGGGACAGATTCGCCCGACCATGCCAGAAGGGCCGGCACATCGGGGATGCTGGCGGTGACATTGCCGGAAAGGGCCGAAAGGTTGGCGATGCTGGCAACGCCCTGGAAATGCGCCGTCAGCAGGTTTGACGTGAGCGACGTCCGTGCCTCGGCATTCCGGCCGGCAAAGGCGAGCAGCGGCTGGCGCGAGGCGAAATCGATCTTCAGGTCCTGGCCGTTGATGCGGGCGATGATGACCGCCGAGATCGCGCCGGACAGTCTCGGCCAAGCGATATCTGCGGTGACGCTGTCGAAATGAAAGGCCTTGGCGCTCTTGATGTCGGTGACCACAAGCGTGCCATCCTCGACGGTCAACGCGCCGATCTCGGCATCGAGATCGGGATCGAGCACCTCCGCTCCGTTCTCGTAGCGCACGCCGCTGATCGCGCGTGCGAGCAGGCCGGCATAACTCCAGTCGATCAGCCCCTTCTCGTCGCGCGTGAGCGCCAGGCTGGGGCGCAGCAGGTGGAATTCGTGGAAACTCGTCCGCCCACGGAGCGCGTCTATGAGGCTGAAATCGGCCGACAGGCTTTCAATGCTGCCGAGCAGCTTGTCGCCGCTTTCGCGCGGCTGGCGGATGGTGACCTGGTTCAGCGTGATGCGCGGCGTCGGCCAGAATTCGAGAACCGGACTGCCCTTGATCTCGGCATGGTAGCCCGTCCATTTCGACAGCGCGTCCTCGATGCCGGAGCGCACGAAGCCGGTGGAAATGAGATAGGGGGCGGCGACCCGCAGCGCCACGAAAAGCGCCAGCGCGATCAGCAGGAATACCGTCGAAACACGGGCGAAGGCCGGAAGCCAGCGCGAAACGGGTCCGATCTTCCTGCGCCACCTGCGATGTCTTGACGTGCTCATGATCTCCGCCGGCAATGCAGCCGGTCATCCCGTTATGCGCTGGTTTCGGCGGATATAGGAAATATCGGGCATATGCAAATCCCATACAATGCCGCGCGTCTTTTCAAGAGGCGCAAAAGACGATGCGATAGGCGACGGATCACGTCGGTTCCGCACTTTATAATGCAATGCAGCATGATATAAAGACGGCATTGGGGAGGAGGATTGAATGCAGGATAACAGACCACTTTGGGTGCCCTCGGACGCCGCCGTTGCCAGAAGCCCGATCCATGCCTTCATCGAGCGCTGCAATGCCGATTTCGGGCTTTCTCTTTCGGGCTTTGAGGATCTGCATGCATGGTCGGTGGCCGAGCGGGAGAATTTCTGGTCGACCGTCTGGGATTTCTGCGGCGTGAAGGGAGAACGCGGCGCAGAGGTACTTGCCAATGGCGACCGCATGCTGGAGGCCCGCTTCTTTCCCGATGCGACGCTGAACTTCGCCGAAAATCTGTTGTCGGGCCGCGGTGAAGGCGAGGCCATCATCTTCCGCGGCGAGGACAAGGCCGAGGATCGCTGGTCGTGGGACTGGCTGCGCGCGCTGGTCTCGAAGCTGCAGCAGGCCTTCGCGGCCCGCGGCATCGGCAAGGGCGACCGCATCGCCGCGATGATGCCGAACATGCCGGAGACCGTCGCCGCCATGCTCGCTGCCGCCTCGATCGGCGCCATATGGTCGTCCTGCTCTCCCGATTTCGGCGAGCAGGGCGTGCTCGACCGCTTCGGCCAGATCGGCCCCAAGCTCTTCATCGCCTGCGATGCCTATTGGTATTCCGGCAAGCTGCAGGATGTCGGCGCCAAGGTCGCCACGGTTGCCAAAAGCCTGGATGTCCCGACGGTCATCGTCCACTACGCCGGCGATGCGGAGGCGGTGGCGGGCAAGACGCCGGGGGCTTCGACGCTCGAGGCCTTTGTCGCGCCTTATGAGGCAAGGGAGGTCGAGTTTACGCCGCTTGCCTTCGCGCATCCGCTGTACATCCTGTTTTCGTCGGGGACGACAGGCGTGCCGAAATGCATCGTGCATTCGGCCGGCGGCACGCTGCTGCAGCACCTCAAGGAGCAGCGGCTGCATTGCGGCCTGGAGGCGGGGGAGAAGCTGTTCTACTTCACCACCTGCGGCTGGATGATGTGGAACTGGCTGGTCAGCGGCCTTGCCAGCGGCGCAACGCTCTGCCTGTTCGACGGCTCGCCCTTCGCGCCCGATGGCAACGTGCTGTTCGACTATGCCGAGGCCGAAAAATTCGCGATCTTCGGCACTTCGGCGAAATATATCGATGCGGTGCGCAAGGGCGGGCTGACGCCGCGCGCAAGCCACGATCTCTCCAGCCTGCGGCTGATGACCTCCACCGGCTCGCCGCTGTCGCCTGAGGGGTTCACCTTCGTCTATGAGGGCATCAAGGCGGATGTCCATCTCGCCTCGATTTCAGGCGGCACCGACATCGTCTCCTGCTTCGTGCTCGGCAATCCGCTGCAGCCGGTCTGGCGCGGCGAGATCCAGGGGGCCGGCCTCGGTCTTGCGGTCGATGTCTGGAACGATGATGGCAAGCCGGTGCGCGGGGAGAAGGGTGAACTCGTCTGCACCAAGGCCTTCCCTTCGATGCCGGTGATGTTCTGGAACGATCCCGATGGCGCCAAGTATCGCGCCGCCTATTTCGACCGGTTCGACAATGTCTGGTGCCACGGCGATTTCGCCGAATGGACGGAGCATGGCGGCCTGATCATCCACGGCCGTTCGGATGCGACGCTCAATCCCGGCGGCGTGCGCATCGGCACGGCCGAGATCTACAATCAGGTGGAGCAGATGGAGGAGGTGGCCGAGGCGCTGTGCATCGGCCAGGAGTGGGACGACGACGTGCGCGTCATCCTCTTCGTGCGCCTTGCTTCCGGTGTGACGCTGACCGAGGATCTCGTCAAGGCGATCAAGACGCGGGTCCGCACCGGCGCCTCGCCGCGGCATGTGCCGGCGAAAATCATTGCGGTTGCCGATATTCCCCGCACCAAATCCGGCAAGATCGTCGAACTTGCGGTGCGCGAGGTCGTGCACAACAGGCCGGTCAAAAACCAGGAAGCGCTCGCCAATCCCGAGGCGCTGCGGCTCTTCGCCGGTTTGAGCGAACTGAAGGATTGATGGCGATCGCAAGCTACAAGCTTTCACCCTCCATCAATCGCCTGTCATGGAAACCTTTCGTTAAGAAAGGTTTGTCAAATGTAAAGCTAACTTAGGGGTCGCACATGAACGAGGCGGCCTGAAGCCCCAGGGCTTACAACAACATGACGTTGATCGACTGAGCTCTTGTTGAACAGCACCAATTTTCGAGGCAGCCTCCGGGCTGCCTTTTCTTTGTGGTGATCGCTTTTCTTTTGCGCCGATCAGCCGGCCAGCACCCGCTGCGACGGGAAGGTGATCTCGACGAGAGTGCCCTCGTTCGGCGCCGAATTGATCGAGAACACCGCCCGGTTGGCATCGACCATCGCCTTGGTCAGCGGCAGGCCGAGCCCGGTGCCGTCGCCGCGGTGGCGCGACTGGGTCGAGGAGACCTGCCGGAACGGCTTCATCGCCTGGTCGAGTTCACTGCGCGTCATGCCGATGCCGGTATCGCGGACCCTCAAGACAACGCTGCCATTGGCCTCGTAGGAGGTGGAAACGACGATCTGCCCGCCCGACGGGGTGAAGCGGATGGCGTTCGACAGGATGTTGAGCGCGATCTGCTTGATCGAGCGCAGATCCGCCACGACTTCGGGCACCGCATGCGACAGCGCCGTGCGGATGATGACGCGCTGGCCGTTCGCCTGCGGCTGCACCAGCGCCACGGCTTCGGAAACCGCCTCGTTGAGGCCGACAGCGGCAAAATCGAGGTCCATCTCGCCCGCCTCGATCTTCGAAATGTCGAGCAGATCGTTGACGATATCGAGGACGTGCCGGCCGGAGCGGCCGATGTCGTTGGCATATTCGATATAACGGGGATGGCCGATCGGCCCGAAGCGCTCGCCCGCCATCATATCGGAAAAGCCGATAATCGCATTGAGCGGCGTGCGGATCTCGTGGCTGACGCGGGCGAGGAAATCGGTCTTGTGGGCGTTGGCGGTTTCGGCCGCACCCTTGGCGTTGCGCAACTCGTCTTCGGTGCGCTTCCACTGGGTGATATCGCGGATGACGGCGCAGTAGCCATTGGAGGAGGTGAGCTGGCCCATGGTCATGAACAGCGGCACGAAGCCGCCGGCCGCCTCGCGGCCGATCACTTCGCGTCCGTCGTTCAGCACGCTGGCCACACCATGGCCGGAGAGGCCGTTCAGATAGTCGAGGACCGCCTTCTGGCTCTCATGGGCAAACAGCATGACGAAGGGTTTGCCGCGCGTCTCCTGCTCGTCGTAATTGAAAAGCGCGCTCGCCGACCGGTTCATCGAGCGGATGTCGCCCTCCGTGCCGATGACGACGACGCCGTCGGTCGCCGTTTCCAGGATCGAGCGCAATTCCTCCACTTCGACCTGAAGCTTGGCGACCTTCTCGACCATCCGCTCGGGACGGGCTTCGAAACGGCCCTCGGAGCGGCCCTCGGAACGGCTTGCTTCACTGCGGCTGTCATCCTTGCCTTCGACCGGCATCAGCGCCAGCATCAACGCGTTGGCATCTTCCCAGCGCACCGATTGCAGCCGGGCGGTCACCGGCGCCAGCGTGTCATCGGCCTTGACGAGCATCATGGTGCTGGAGCCGGCCGCCTTCTCCTCGAGTTCGCGGCGCTGCAGCAGGGCCTCGATGCCGCCCACCTCGCGCAATGCGTCGAGCGAAGCATAGCCCGTCAGCCGCATGAATTCCGGATTGGCATGGATCAGCGCATCGCCGATATGGATGAGCACGGCGACAGGCAGTTGGTCGACCGTTCCCACCGAAAGCCCGTCGGTCATCTTGACGCGCGGCGGGATGAAGCTTGTGAGAACCTCGATCTGGCTGACCGTCTCCTCGAGTCCTTCCGTCGCCTCGTCTTCGGCGATAACAGCCGGCTCCTCGGCGACGACGTCGTCTTCGCGCTCGGCCTCGACGGCATTCTCGAAGATCGCCTCTTGCGGCGCGATTTCCTCGGGCGAGGCGATGTCAGCCTTGTCGCCGGGAGTTTCGGCCTCGGACTCTTCATGTCCAGAGGCCCCTTCGAAGCTCGCCATTTCCGCGACGGCGGATTCCACCGCCGCCGTCACGGTAGGTGCCGCCGACGCCGGGGCTGCGGGTTCCATCGGCGCTGGAGCGGCGGGCTCTTCCTTGCGCGTGCCGAAGGCTTCCAGGCGCTTGGCAATCTCGCGGAAATTCGCCTGTTCGGCGGCCGTCAGCCCGGCGCTGGTATTGTGGAGCTGAACGATCTTGTCGGAGAAACGGCGATTGGGCGTCTCGGCAATGCGAAGCGCCGGCGGCTCGTCCGAAAGATCCGCTGCCGGCCCGGCGGCAGGTGCTTCGTCGGCGCCCGTCGCCTGTTCTTCTACTGTATTCTCCGGCGCTGACGTCTCGGCGATCGCCTCTTCGGCCGTGATCTCTTCCGATCCCGTCTCTTCGGTCTCCGGTTCGGCTGCCACAAACGCCTGGTCGCCGATCTCTTCCGACACGATGGTTTCGGCCGGGACCTCCTGGGACGCGGCTTCCGCTTCATCGGCCACCGGGCCGAGGCTCGCGGCATCATGGCCGATACCATCAGGGCCAAGCGTCAGGCCGAGCGCCAGCGGATCTTCCTGCGCGTCCGAAAGCCGGACGACGCCGAAGCCGCGGAAGCCGTCGAAGTCGCGGTTGCGGGTATAGGTCGGCAGTGCTGCCAGATCGACCGGAACGACGAGGCTGGTGCCTTCGACCGGCCAGAGGATCGTCTTGCCCGACCATGTGTCGCGGCGGGCGAGCGCCTCGGAAAGCTTGCCGTCAGGATCGAGGTTGAAAAGGGCGGCGACATCGCCGAAGGCCGAACCGATGATGTGGGACGCATGTGGACCGACGGCCTCGGCAAATTCGTGGCTGACCTCGGTGAAGCAGCCATCGGCGTCGATCTTCCAGACGAAGCGCGTGGCGCGGCTATTCGGCCTGAAGACAAAGCCGGGCTCAGCCGCAAGCTCAGGAGCAGGGGCAGCGTTGGGGACCACAGGCGTTGCGATGGCGGGCTCTTCATGAACCGCTTCCGGCGCATCTTCGATAGGCGTTTCGTGGGTTTCGGCAGACGGCTCCGCCACGGCCGTTTCCACCGTCTCGGTGAAGGAGGCAAGGTCGTCCTCGATGGTCGCGGCAGGCTTGTCGGCCCCATCCGCGCTGCTATCGATCACACCGACGTCACTCGCCACCTCGGCATGTCCGGCGAGACCAGCCTCTTCGACCGCCTCGTCTTCGGATGCCGCTGCTGTCTCGGCCGGCTGTTCGTTTTCGCCGGTGATGTCCTCGAGCGTCTCCTCGACCTCTTCGATCCCCGAGACCGCGTCGATAATCTCGGTGAAGCCGGTGGCGACGGCAGGCTCGTCCTGAAGCAGTTCGGCGGCCGGCACGCTTTCCTCCTGCGCGGGCGCATCGACCGGGTCGAGCGCGGGGGCATCGATCGGGTCGAGATCGCCGATCGCGGCCTCCACGGCAAAAAGCAGATGGAGCGCCGGCTCGTCGCTGAGCTTGCCGAAGGCGGCCGGAAGATTGCCTCTGGTGGTGGCGACGGGACGCTTCACCAGCCGGTCGGGATGGGCGCCGGCAAGATTGATCAAGGTCTTTGCGGTCTGCTCTGATATGCCGAGCGACGCAAAGCCCGGCGAAGCGGCGATGACTTCGCCATTGGCGCCGATCACCGCCATATGCGTATCGGGATCATCAAGCCCTTGCAGCATCTGCGCCGCCGAGGCGCCGGCCGCCAATGGCTTTGCCGAGACCGGCACCGAAAACAGGATGGCCTTTTCGCCTGAGGAGAGCCGGATCAGTTCGGCGGCCGCCTGCACTTGGGCGCGCTGGAAGCCCTTGGCGACGCGGATCATCAGGCTTCTGTTGTCACCGACATCGGAAAGCTGGCGCGCAGCCGTTTCCAGCTGGCGGAAGGTAATGTCGCCCCGGTCGACGCCCTGGTCGAGCAGGTCATAGACCGCCGAATGGCCGAAAAGCTCCGCACCTGCGCCGTTTGCCCAGAGCAGGCGGGCAAGATCGGCCGAAAACAGGACCATCGCCTCGCCGCGTGAAAAGCGTTCCCGCACCCGTGCATGCACGGCGATATCGATGAACGGATATTGGACTGCGGGCATGTTCGAACCTTGTCGCTGTCGGCCTTCTTAAATTAACGGCTTATTAATAACTGCGGGTGGCATGCCGGTCCAGAAGAGCAGGGTGTTTTCGGCCGGAAAGGTTAACGTCTTGTGCATCGCACAATAATTGTTGCAATGCACAATGATATGTCTTATATAAGCATCATCCCAACTATCGAAGGCAGCGACTGCCTCAGCCCAAAGGATGCGACCCATGGCTACCATAAAGACCGATGACGTTTTTTCAATTGCTTCTTTCGACCCGTCCAAGTTCGCCGAATCCTTCCGTGATTTCGCCGAAAAGGGCGCCCAGCAGTCGAAGGATGCCTATGCCAAGCTGAAGACCGCTGGCGAGGAAGCCGGCAAGACGCTCGAAGCCACCGTCCAGACGGCTCAGGCCGGCAGCGTTGAGATCGGCCTGAAGGCGATCGACATCCTGCGCGTCAATTCCGAGAACTCGCTGTCGCACTTCGAAGCGCTGCTCGGCGTCAAGTCCGCCGCCGAATTCTTCGAACTGCAGACCTCCTTCATCCGCAAGCAGGCCGAACTCACTGTCGAGCAGGCGAAGTCGATCCAGGAAACCACCAAGCAGGTGGCCGAAAAGCTCGCAAAGCCTTCCAAGGACGCCGCCGAAAAGGCCCTGGCTTCCTTCAAGGTCGCCTGATCGGTCTTTTACCGATCGCAGACAAAAGGCTGGACCTCGCGTCCAGCCTTTTTGTATATTGACGAGGAAGGGGGCTTGAATTCATCGCCAAGTCCTCGTATGTGACCCCCGTCGCGCCAAGCGTGATTTATGCGGTTGTAGCTCAGTTGGTTAGAGCGCAGGTTTGTGGCACCTGAGGTCGGAGGTTCGAGACCCCCCAACCGTACCATTTCTTCCCCCACGATCAGAATGAAAACCCGGTTCCCGCCGTTTCGATGGAACCCATGCCGGCCCGCGCCGTTCTCCAGTTAACGGGAGATACGCATGTCGAAAACCCTTCTCTACGGTGCGACCAAGATCGATCAGACCAACAGCGCCTATGCGCCGGTCGAAAGCCTTGCTGCGTTCCAGTGGAAGAACCGCGTTTTCGTTGTTTTCGCCGACAGGGACAATGCCCGCGCCGCCCGCCAGGAGAACCAGCTGCTGGCCGATCGCTCGGCCCTCGATGAGCGTGACCTGGTGGTGCTGAAGATATCAGGCGCCGGCGTTCGGCCGCTCTTCGGTGCCCCCGATGGTCTCGACGGCGAAGCGATCCGCCGCGATCTCCAGGCGCCCGATGTGGGCGAGTTCGCGGCCTTTCTTGTTGGCAAGGACGGCACTGTCAAGCTGAAGGCCAGCGAGCCGATCACCGATGGCGAGCTCTTCGCCATCATCGACAGCATGCCGATGCGCGCTGCCGAATCGCTGAAGCCGGACAAATAGTCCCGAACATCGCGTCAAACCAAGATCATGAAAGGGAGGCGGTCATGTCCGTGCCCAACGAACCCATTCCCGACCAGCCGCCGATGCCGGCACCCGGCTGGAAGCCGGTGCCTCCGATCACGGAACCGGAGCCGGACAGGCTGCCCGACGAGGCGCCGGTTCCGAACCCGGACGAGAACGACGAGCCGGCAAAGCACGTGCGGGACGTTTAAAGAAAAATATGGCGCTCGGCGCTGACGAGTTCCTGCAGGAAATCGGCAACGCTCCTGACGCGCACGAGATCGCGCGCCGTTTCGTGATAGGTCGTCCAGTAGGCCCGCCGGATCGAAATTTCAGGCAGGATGCGCTGGAGCTCCGGATACTGCCGGGCGATATAATCGTGCAGAATGCCGATGCCGGCGCCTGATCGCACCGCCTCCGTCTGCCCGATCGCCGTCGATATCTCGAAGCTCGCATCCCAGCTGCGCATCACCTCGCCGGAGAAATTCAGCGAGGCGGTGAAGATCAGGTCTTCGACATAGCCGATGCGCGGATGCGCCTTCAGCGCCTCGATATCGCCGGGCGTGCCCTGGGTGGCGAGGTAGTCGCGTGAGGCATAGAGGCCGAGCGTGTAGTCGGTGAGTTTGGAAGAGACGAGCCGGCCTTGTACCGGCCGCTCCAGCGTGATGGCGATATCGGCCTCGCGCTGCGACAGCGAGAAAGAGCGCGGCACGGGTACGAGCTGGATCTTCAGTTCCGGATGGCGCTCGATCAGTCTGCCTATGCGCGGCGCCAGGAAGGATACACCGAACCCATCGGGCGCGCCGACGCGCACGGTCCCGGCAATAGCCGTATCGGTGTGGCCGAGGCTGGCCTGTACTGCGAGCATTTCGGTTTCCATCCGCTCTGCGGATGCCAGGAACACTTCGCCTTCGGCCGTCAGCTCGCAGCCATTCGTGCGGCGGATGAAAAGCCGTGTCTTCAGCGCCTCTTCCAGCGACGTCAGCCGGCGCGAGAGCGTGGCGTGATTGAGCCCCAGCCGCTTCGAGGCGGCAAGGATCTGCCCGGTGCGGGCGACGGCCAGGAAAATACGCACATCGTCCCAGTTCATGGCTTGGCACGCATGGCGATCGGATCGACCTCGATCAGCGCCAGCGATGTCACCATGCCCGCCGTCTGGTTCTTGTATTTCAGGAAATGCGGTGCCTGCAGATGGGCCTCATATGCCGCCTGGTCGGTGTAGACCTCCAGAATACGGATGCGGTTTGGGTGGTCCCTGATGGAAACGGCGCAGAGGGAAAGGACGCCGTCTTCCAGCGCCACCGATGCCTCGATTTCCTCTGCGAGCAATGCGCTATAGGTTTCCAGCGTCTCCGGAGCGATCTCCAGCTCCGCCATTCTGACGACGGGTTTCCGGCTCAACGGTTTGACCTCCCCTTGGGATTTGACTTGTCGACGTGCCGTGCCAAGTTTGTAAGCAGCAGGCCCGATGCAACGACAGGACTACAATCTACGCACAACAGTTCCTTATATCAGCGCATTGATTTGTGCAAATTGAAGTGCGATTGTCGGTCATCCAAAAACAGGAGGAACACCCATGCATGAGATCGGTCATTTCATCGGCGGCAAGCATGTTGCCGGCACCAGCGGCCGCGTGAGCAACGTCTACAATCCGGCAACCGGCGAAGTGCAGGCGACGGTCGCGCTTGCAAGCGTCGAGGAACTGCGCGCCGCAGTCGAAAACGCCAAGGCCGCGCAGCCGAAATGGGCTGCCACCAATCCGCAGCGCCGCGCCCGCGTCTTCTTCAAGTTCGTCGAACTCCTGAACAAGCACATGGATGAACTTGCCGAATTGATTTCCAAGGAACACGGCAAGACGATCGAGGATGCCAAGGGCGACGTCATCCGCGGCCTCGAAGTCTGCGAATTCGTCTGCGGCATTCCGCATCTCGCCAAGGGTGAATTCACCGAGGGCGCAGGCCCGGCGATCGACATGTATTCGATCCGCCAGCCGGTCGGCATCGGCGCCGGCATCACCCCTTTCAACTTCCCCGGCATGATCCCGATGTGGATGTTTGCGCCGGCGATCGCCTGCGGCAACGCCTTCATCCTGAAGCCCTCCGAGCGTGATCCCTCCCTGCCGATCCGTCTCGCCGAACTGATGATCGAGGCCGGTCTGCCCGCCGGCATTCTCAACGTCGTCAACGGCGACAAGGGTGCTGTCGATGCGATCCTTACCGATCCCGATATCGGCGCCGTCTCCTTCGTCGGCTCGACGCCGATCGCTCGCTACGTCTATGGCACGGCGGCAATGAACGGCAAGCGCGCCCAGTGCTTCGGCGGCGCCAAGAACCACATGATCATCATGCCGGATGCCGATATGGACCAGGCCGTCAACGCGCTGATGGGCGCAGGCTATGGTTCGGCCGGCGAGCGCTGCATGGCGATCTCGGTTGCCGTTCCGGTCGGCGAAGAAACCGCCAACCGCCTCGTCGAGAAGCTGACGCCGAAGATCGAATCGCTGCGCATCGGCCCCTACACCGATGACAAGGCCGACATGGGCCCGCTCGTCACCAAGGATGCCTATAACCGTGTCCGCGGCCTGATCGACCGCGGCATCGAGGAAGGCGCCAAGCTCGTCGTCGACGGCCGCGATTTCAAGCTCCAGGGCTATGAAGACGGCTATTTCGTCGGCGGCTGCCTGTTCGACCACGTCACGCCCGAGATGGACATCTACAAGACCGAGATCTTCGGACCTGTCCTCTCCGTCGTCCGCGCCGCGAACTATGAGGAAGCGCTGTCGCTGCCGATGAAGCACGAATACGGCAACGGCGTCGCCATCTACACCCGTGACGGCGATGCCGCCCGCGATTTCGCCTCGCGCATCAATATCGGCATGATCGGCATCAACGTTCCGATCCCGGTTCCGCTCGCCTACCATTCCTTCGGCGGCTGGAAGGCATCGAGCTTCGGCGACCTCAACCAGCACGGCACGGATTCGATCAAGTTCTGGACGAAGACCAAGACGGTCACCGCCCGCTGGCCCTCGGGCATCAAGAGTGGCGCCGAGTTCGTCATGCCGACGATGAAGTGATCTTCACGACATTCCAATCTGCAATCTGCAATTCGGGGGCCTTTCGGCCCCCGAATTTTTCGATTATAAGTTGTTGATTTTTGGTGGCGTTGTTCTCAGATGAGTTGCCGGTCGCGTGACCCCCGTGATGGGGGCGGATTGACGTCGCGGCAAATGGCCTCATAAGCTGAATGCGAATTTCATATTTTGGAATTGTTCAAAACTAGCAAACCGCCTATATAGGTCTGAACAGGCACGAGTCAGGAGAATGGCATGCGGTTGACGAAGCAGACCAACTATGCGGTTCGCATGTTGATGTATTGTGCTGCCAACGACGGGCACTTGAGCCGGATTCCGGAAATCGCCAAGGCCTATGGTGTTTCCGAGCTCTTTCTTTTCAAGATTCTCCAGCCGCTCAACAAGGCGGGTCTGGTCGAGACCGTGCGCGGTCGCAACGGCGGCGTGCGCTTGGGCAAGCCGGCGGCCGACATTACCCTCTTCGACGTGGTTCGGGTCACGGAAGACAGTTTCGCCATGGCCGAATGCTTCGAGGATGACGGTGAGGTCGAATGCCCGCTGGTCGACAGCTGCGGCCTGAATTCGGCGCTGCGCAAGGCGCTCAACGCCTTCTTCGCCGTGCTTTCGGAATATTCCATCGACGACCTCGTCAAGGCCCGTCCGCAGATCAATTTCCTTCTCGGAATCACCGGTGAGCAGCCATATCGCAAACCCGCGATCGTTGTCCCCGCCGCCTGAACTATCCCTTGTGCGTCCGAAAGGACGCACGGCGCTCTAAGCGCAGATTATGCTTCTGAACCGCGGTTGCTCCAGCAGCCGCGGTTTTTGTTTTTGCGGCGTCTCCCGGTCTCGGAAATGCGGGGGGATGGCGTCCGCGTGTCGCGATGGCGGCGCTTTTATACCAAATGCGACAAAATTCCGGTCTTTTTTGTCCGAAAATTTCCAAATGCGGCTGATTTTTGACTGAAAATTTCTAAAATTGTCCAGCTGGAAAATTTTTCTCCGTAGCCCGTTGCTTTCAGTAGATAAATATCGTTCCATCAACCGTCGATCGTGATGCCATTCTACGATCTCCAAACATCAAAAAAGAACAACCGGGAAACAATACTATGAAAAAGATCTCTGTCCTCCTGGCAGCGACGGCCCTGATTTCCGTCATGGCGACGTCGGCCTGGTCCAAGACCCTTGTCTATTGCTCCGAGGGCTCGCCGGAAGGCTTCGACCCGAGCCTCTACACGGCAGGCACGACCTTCGACGCGTCGTCGCGCACGGTCTATAGCCGTCTCGTCGAATTCAAGCATGGCGGCACCGAGATCGAGCCGGGCCTGGCCGACAGCTGGAGCGTTTCGGCCGACGGCAAGGAATACACCTTCAAGCTGCATCCGGGCGTCAAGTATCAGACCACCGACTTCTTCACGCCGACGCGTGACTTCAATGCTGACGATGTCATCTTCTCGTTCGAGCGCCAGCTCAAGGCTGACAATCCCTGGAACAAGTATGTCGAGGGCGGCTCTTACGAATATGCTGCCGGCATGGGCTTCCCGGAGCTGATCAAGTCGGTCGAGAAGGTCGATGACCTCACCGTCAAGTTCACGCTCAACCATCCCGAAGCGCCGTTCCTCGCCGACCTCGCCATGGACTTCGCCTCGATCGTCTCCAAGGAATATGCCGACAAACTCGCCGCCGACGGCAAAATGGCGCAGATGAACCAGCAGCCGCTCGGCACCGGCCCGTTCACCTTCGTCGCCTACCAGCCGGATGCCGTCATCCGCTACAAGGCCAACGAGACCTATTTCAAGGGCAAGGAAAAGATCGACGATCTGGTTTTCGCGATTACCTCTGACGCCGCCGTCCGCGCGCAGAAGCTGAAAGCCGGTGAATGCCACCTCATTCCTTATCCGAATGCGGCTGACGTCGCCGAACTCAAGAAGGACGAGAACCTGACCGTGCTCGAGCAGGCCGGCCTGAACGTTTCGTATCTCGCCTACAACACCTTGATTGCTCCGTTCGACAAGGCCGAAGTCCGCAAGGCGCTGAACATGGCGATCAACAAGCAGGCGATCGTCGATGCCGTCTTCCAGGGTGCCGCGGCCGTTGCCAAGAACCCGATCCCGCCGACGATGTGGTCCTATAACGATGCCGTCGTCGACGACAAGTATGATCCCGATGCGTCGAAGAAGATGCTGGCAGATGCCGGCGTCAAGGATCTGAAGATGAAGATCTGGGCAATGCCGGTTTCGCGTCCGTACATGTTGAACGCGCGTCGCGCCGCCGAATTGATGCAGGCCGACCTGGCCAAGGTCGGCGTCGATGCGGAAATCGTCACCCATGAATGGGCCGAATATCTGAAGCTCTCGTCCGACAAGAATCGCGACGGTGCCGTCATCCTCGGCTGGACTGGCGACAACGGTGATCCCGACAACTTTATGGATACGTTGCTTGGCTGCGACGCTGTCGGCGGCAACAACCGCGCGCAGTGGTGCAACAAGGAGTTCGACGATCTGATGACGAAGGCCAAGCAGACGGCCGACGTCGCCGAGCGCACCAAGGCTTATGAGCAGGCTCAGCTGATCTTCAAGAAGGAAGCTCCCTGGAATACGCTCGACCACTCGTTGGTCTTCGTTCCGATGAGCAAGAAGGTCTCGGGCTTCTTCATGGATCCGCTCGGCATCCACCGTTTCGACGGCGTGGACATTTCCGAATAATAAAAAATCTGTAAACTACCCGGTCAACGCCGGGTGCGGCCGGCGGTCAGGTTGCCCTGACCGCCGGAAACTATTGGAAAACCTGCTATGTTGCGTTTTTTCATCGGCCGCCTCGCGGTGCTGATCCCGACGTTTCTCGGCGTTTCGCTCATTGCCTTCTCGTTCATCCGCCTGATTCCCGGTGATCCGGTCATGCTTCTGTCGGGTGAACGTGTCATGGCGCCGGAACGTCACGCCCAGATCATGCACGATCTCGGCTTCGACCGGCCCATATATGTGCAGTATTTCGATTATATCGTAAAAGTGCTGCACGGCGATCTCGGCACCTCGATCGTCACCAAGCGGCCCGTTCTCGGCGAGTTCTTCACTTTGTTCCCGGCAACGCTGGAACTTTCGCTCTGTGCCATCATCATCGCGGTCTGTCTTGGCGTGCCCGCCGGCGTCTTTGCGGCCGTCAAGCGTGGCACCTGGTTCGATCAGAGCGTGATGGGTGTTGCCCTCATCGGTTATTCCATGCCGATCTTCTGGTGGGGTTTGCTGCTGATCATCTTCTTCTCCGGCTATCTCGGCTGGACGCCGGTTTCCGGTCGCATCTCACTGATGTATTTCTTCAAGCCGGTCACCGGCTTCATGCTGATCGACAGCCTGCTGTCAGGCCAGAAGGGCGCTTTCGCCTCGGCCGTCAGCTATCTCATTCTGCCGACCATCGTGCTGGCGACCATCCCGCTCGCCGTTATCGCCCGCCAGACGCGTTCGGCGATGCTCGAGGTTCTGGGCGAGGATTATGTCCGCACGGCGCGCTCGAAGGGCCTGAAGCCGCTGCGCGTCGTCGGCGTGCATGCGCTGCGCAATGCGATGATCCCAGTCATTACCACGATCGGCCTGCAGATCGGCGTCCTTCTTGCCGGCGCCATCCTCACCGAGACGATCTTCTCCTGGCCGGGCATCGGCAAATGGATGGTCGATTCGGTGTTCAAGCGCGATTATGCCGTGGTCCAGGGTGGCCTTCTCCTGATCGCCGGCGTCATCATGCTGGTCAATCTGATTGTTGATGTTCTCTACGGCTTCATCAATCCGCGCATTCGTCATTAGGAGCGGTTCATGAGCACCGTCACCGTCAAAACCGGTCAGCCATCCGCTGTTGCGGAGTTCTGGCATTATTTCTCTCGCAACAAGGGCGCCGTCATCGGCCTCGTGGTGTTCACCATCATCCTGGTCGTCGCAGTCCTCGCACCGCTCTTTGCGCCACATCAGCCGAACGAACAGAACCGCGCGGTGCTGCTCGCCGTGCCGGCCTGGATGGAGGGCGGTAGCGCCTCCTTCCCGCTCGGAACGGATGCCGTCGGCCGCGATATCCTCTCGCGCCTGATCTATGGCGCGCGCTTTTCGCTCTTCATCGGCGTCGTCGTCGTCACACTTTCGGTCATCTGCGGGGTGCTGATCGGCCTCATCGCCGGATATTTCCGCGGCAAGGTCGACACCGCGATCATGCGCCTGATGGACATCATCCTGGCCTTCCCGTCGCTGCTGCTCGCGCTCGTGCTGGTGGCCGTCCTGGGGCCTGGCCTCACCAACGCGATGATCGCGATTTCGCTGGTCAATCAGCCGCATTTCGTGCGCCTGACGCGCGCCTCGGTCATTTCAGAGCGCGAGAAGGAATATGTGATCGCCTCGCGTGTCGCCGGTGCCGGCACCTTCCGGCTGATGTTCAAGACGATCCTGCCGAACTGTCTGGGGCCGCTGATCGTTCAGGCGACGCTCGCCTTCTCGGCGGCGATTCTCGATGCCGCCGCCCTCGGCTTTCTCGGCATGGGCGCCCAGCCACCGACACCGGAATGGGGTACGATGCTGGCCGAATCCCGTGAGTTCATCTCGCGCGCCTGGTGGGTGGTGACATTTCCGGGTCTTGCCATTCTCATCACCGTTCTCGCCATCAACCTGATGGGCGACGGCCTGCGCGATGCGCTCGATCCCAAACTGAAGAGGTCGTGATGTCGCTCCTCGAGATTGAAAATCTGACTGTCGAATTCCAGACCTCTTCCGGTCTGTTCCGCGCCGTCGACGGCGTGTCGCTTGCCTGCGACAAGGGCGAAATCCTGTCGGTCGTCGGTGAATCCGGCTCGGGCAAATCCGTTGCCATGCTGGCGCTGATGGGGCTTCTGCCCTGGACAGCGAAGATCACCGCCGACCGTCTGCAGTTCGACGGCAAGGATCTGCGCGGCATCTCCGCCCGCCAGCGCCGCAGGATCGTCGGCAAGGATATGGCGATGATCTTCCAGGAGCCGATGTCGAGCCTCAATCCGTGCTTCACGGTCGGCTTCCAGCTCGGTGAGACCCTGCGCTTTCATATGGGCCTCAACCGCAAGGAGCGCCGCCAACGCTCGATCGAGCTCTTGAATCTCGTCGGCATTCCGGCGCCGGAAGACCGCCTGTCGAACTTCCCGCATCAGATGTCCGGCGGCATGAGCCAGCGCGTCATGATCGCAATGGCGCTCGCCTGCAATCCGAAGTTGCTCATCGCCGATGAGCCGACGACCGCGCTCGACGTGACGATCCAGGCCCAGATCCTCGATCTGCTCGTTCGCCTGCAGAAGGAGCAGGGCATGGCGCTGGTGCTGATCACCCACGACATGGGTGTCGTCGCCGAAACCGCCGAGCGCGTGCAGGTGCAATATGCCGGCCAGAAGGTCGAGGAGCAGCCGGTGAGGGCGCTGTTCCGCGATCCGCATCATCCCTATACCGCAGCCCTGCTCGCGGCCCTCCCGGAACGCGCCAAAGTCGGCCAGCGCCTTCCCTCGATCGCCGGTGTCGTGCCCGGTCAGCACGGTCGCCCGACAGGCTGTCTTTTCGCGCCGCGCTGTGGCTTCGCCACGGTCGAATGCGATCGCGGCGTCGTTCGTCAGGGGCCGGAGTTGGGCCTGGCGCTCTGCAACTATCCTTTGAAGGACGGCAAGCCGCTCGGCCATCCGGGCGTGATGGCCGTTGAAACTGCAGGAGACCTCGTATGACGGATGCTGTTCTCGAGGGCAGGGATCTCGCCCGCTTCTACACCGTCAACCGTGGTTTCTTCAAAGCCGACGCCACCGTCAAGGCGCTGAACGGCGTCAGCTTCAGCCTCCATTCCGGCAAGACGCTCGCCGTCGTCGGCGAATCCGGCTGCGGCAAGTCGACGCTCGCCCGCCTGGTCACCATGATCGAGGATCCGACGTCAGGGCAGTTGCTGATCGACGGCAAGCCCGCCAATGTCGGCGACCGCAGCCTGCGCAGCCAGGTGCAGATCGTCTTCCAGAATCCGTACGGCTCGCTCAACCCGCGCCAGAAGGTCGGCTCGATCCTCGAAGAGCCACTGAAGATCAACACCGATCTCAACGCCGCCGCCCGCCGCCGCAAGGTGGAGGAGATGATGGCGCGCGTCGGCCTGCGTTCGGAGCATTATGGCCGTTATCCCCACATGTTCTCAGGCGGCCAGCGTCAGCGCATCGCCATTGCCCGCGCCCTGATGCTGCGGCCGAAGGTGCTGGTGCTCGACGAACCGGTCTCGGCGCTCGATCTGTCGATCCAGGCGCAGGTGCTGAACCTCTTGATGGACCTGCAGAAGGAGATGGGTCTTGCCTATCTCTTCATCTCGCATGGCCTGTCCGTCGTCCATCATATCGCCGACGAGGTGATGGTGATGTATCTCGGCCGCCCGGTCGAAACCGGTCCCGCCGCCGAGGTCTTCGCCAGGCCACGCCATCCCTATACGGCCGCCTTGCTGTCGGCCACGCCGATTGCCGATCCCGACCGCGAGAAGAGCCGCATCCGCCTGCAGGGTGAGCTGCCGTCGCCGTTGAAGCCGCCGTCGGGCTGCCACTTCAATCCGCGCTGCTGGAAGGCGCAGGACCATTGCCGCCAGGTTTCTCCCGAATTAAGGGGAGAGGGCGAACAACAATATGCCTGTCACTTCCCGCTCGATTGAGCGGGAAACATCGATTGGGAGGAATCATGTCGGAGCAGATGAACAAACCCCATGCGATCATCGTCATGGGGGTCAGCGGCTGCGGCAAATCCTCCGTCGGCGAAAAGCTCGCCGAGGCCCTGCACCTGGCCTTCGTCGAAGGCGATGCGCTTCATCCGGCCGCCAATGTCGAAAAGATGTCGAAGGGCATTCCGCTGACGGATGAGGACCGGATGCCCTGGCTCGACCTAATCGGCGAGGACATGCAGGCCTCGCTTGACAAGAGCGAGGGCATCATCGTCTCCTGCTCGGCGCTGAAGCGCGTCTATCGCGACCGGCTGCGGGCGGCTGTCGGCGGCAATCTGTTCTTCGTCTATCTCGAAGGCTCCAAGGCGCTGCTGACGAAGCGGATGGGCGAGCGCAAGGGCCATTTCATGCCGGTCTCGCTGCTCGAAAGCCAGCTGGCGACGCTTGAGGTGCCCACGGGCGAGCCGGGCGTCGTCACCGTCGATATCGACGACACGGTGGACGGCATCGCGGCGACCGCTCTCAAAGGTCTCGCTGCTCTCGGCATCACGGCTTGAAACGCTGCGGCGAATAGGCCGCAATATCGATGAACGGCGTCTCGCCGGTGATGAGTTCGGCAAGCACGCGGCCCGTCACCGGCCCGAGCGTCAGCCCGTGATGGGCATGGCCGAAGGCAAACCACAGCCCCTGATGGCGCGGCGCCTTGCCGATAACCGGCATCATATCGGGCGTGCAGGGGCGAGCACCCATCCAAGGCTCGGGATCGAGCCGCCTGCCGAGCGGGAAGATGGTGCGCGCGACGGCTTCGGCACGGTCGAGCTGGACCGGCGTCTTCGGCGCGTCGAGCGTTGCAAACTCCGCCCCGGTCGTCAGGCGGATGCCGCGGTTCATCGGCGCCAGCAAGTAGCCGCGTTCGGCATCGAGCATCCAGTTGTTGAGCACGGCATCGCCCTCGGCGGCATAATGCATGTGATAGCCGCGTTTGACCCCGAGTGGGAGGGAATAGCCGAGCCGGCGCGTCGCAACGGCCGCCCAGGGGCCGAGCGCTATGACGGTATCCTCGGCTTCGAGCGGACCCTCTGTCGTCATGATCTTCCAGCCGGAGCCGAACGGACCGAGCGAGGCGGCATCCCCGGTGACGAAACGGCCGCCGAGGCTTTCGAAATAGTGGCGATAGGCCGATGTCAGCGCATGCGGGTCGAGCACCGACCAGGGGTCGCGCCAGCGGATAGCACCGGCGAAATCGCCGGAAAGATCAGGTTCCATGCGGGCGATATCGGCCGGAGCCAGGCTGTCGTACTCCACCCCGAATTCATTCTGCCAAAGTGCTGCCTCCGCAAGAGCCGCGTCGCGCTTGGCCTGCGTGCGGAAAAGCTTGATCCAGCCATCCTTGCGGATCAACGCTTCAGCCTGCGACGCTTCGATCAGGTCCTTGTGTTCGGCAATCGAATTTTCGATCAGCGGCGCATAGGCCCGGGTGATGAGCGCGTGGCGGCGCGCATTGGAGTTCCACCAGTAGCGGGCGAGAAAGGCGATCTGGCTCGGCAGCGTGCGCAGGTGATAATGCGCATCGATGCGGTTATTCAGCGCATAACGCAGCAAAAGCCCGAGCTGCTGGGGAAAGCCGTAAGGCGCGACACCTTCGCGCTGGATCAGGCCGGCATTGCCGAAGGAGGTTTCGTTGCCCGGATCCTTGCGGTCGATCAGCGTCACCTGCCGGCCGCGCCGCTGAAGATGGATGGCCGTGGAAACCCCGACGATGCCGGCGCCGAGCACGATTGCGTTCTTCGTCATTTCCCCTGCATTCCGCTTTGTTTATCGGGGTGAAAATGCCCGTGCCGATGATGCGGCGCAAACGAAAAATCGCATTCATTTCAAAATCATTGCGCTTTTCAGTGCGGCATTTTCAGCCTTCACGCGGACATGGAGGATAAGCGCGTTGAGCAGCGAAAAGACGATCGCGTAAAGCGGCAGGCCGAAGGCGAGGGGAAGGGCGGCGATCTCGCCAATGACGATCGCGTAATTCGGATGGCGCAGGAAACGATAGGGCCCGGATCGGACGAGCGGCGCACCAGGCAGGATGACGATGCGTGTCGTCCAGCGGCCCTTCAGCGTCGCCAGCACCCAGAGCCGCAGCACCTGCAGCCCCATGAACACGACAAACCAGAAGAACTCGACCGGCCTGCCCAGTGCGAGCAGCCACAGGCCGATGATCCAGCCGGCATGCAGCGCCACCATGGCGGGATAGTGCTCTGCTGCCACCTCTCTGGCGCCTCTGGCGAGAAGGGCGGCGGTGTTGCGCCGGGCGAGCACGAGCTCGCCTAGCCGCTGCAGCGTCACGAAGGCCAGAAGCGCGATCGATGGCCACATCATGCCACCCTCCGCAGCGTCACGCAGCTCGCCGAAAAGCCCGGCCCCATGGCGATCATCGCGGCACGCTCCGGCAATCCGGCGCGGATCGCCCGTTCCAGCACGAACAGGATGGTGGGCGACGACATGTTGCCGTATTCGGCAAGCACGGCGCGCTCGTGATCGAGCGTGCCCGGCGCCATCGACAGCGCGCTTTCCATCGCGGCCAGCACCTTCATGCCGCCGGGATGACAGATGAAGCGGCCGATATCCTCCGGCCTCAGCCCGTTGCGCGCCAGAATGGCCGTCACTGCCGGCCCGAGCTCTCTCTCGGCAAAGGGCGGCAGCGATTGCGCCAGCACGATGCCGAAGCCGCCATCGTCGATCTTCCAGCCCATGATATCGAGCGTGTCGGGAAAGAGATGTTCGCCTGTTGATTCCACTTCCGCCAGCCCGTCTCCGCCCGCACGCAGCACGCAGGCGGCCGCGCCGTCGCCGAAAAGCGCTGTCGCGATGATGTTCGGCCGCGTCAGCTCGTCCAGCCGGAAGGCCAGCGTGCAGAGCTCGATCGAGACGAATAGCACGACGGCACCCGGCCGGCTTTGCGCCAGCCGCGAGGCGATCGCAAAGCCGGACACGCCGGCCGCACAGCCGAGCCCGAAGACCGGCACGCGCTCGATATCGGCCCTGAAACCCATTCTGCGGGCAAGCTGCGCATCGAGGCTCGGCGTCGTAAAACCGGTGGAGGACACGGTCACGACACAGTCGACATCCCCGGCCTCAAGCCCTGCCTGGCGAAGAGCCGAGCTGGCAGCCTCGACGAAAAGCCCGCCCGCCACCTCTGCATAGGCCTGCATCCGGTCCTGCCAGCCATGCGGCTCGTCGAACCAGGCAAGCGGCCGCGCCGCATGGCGCTTTACGATGCCGGCGCTATCGAAGACGCGGGCAAGATGGCGGAAATCCTCGAAACGGTCGGCAAACAGCCGGGCCGAGGCTTCGACCGCCTGTTTTTGCAGAATGACATGTTCGGGTGCGGCGACGGCGAGGCTGACGAGTTTCACGGTATCGGTCACGGAATTCTCCTTGTCGTTCCCGGCGGAACGGAAAACACGCGGCCCGACGATTTATTCGGCCTCGTCGGCTTCACGAAGCAGTGATGGAGAAAATGGAGACGTCGGCGAATAAAGCCAGATGCAGCGGTGTTCTCTCCTCGCAACGTCACTTCTAGAGGAATTTCTCCCATGACGATCATGACAGCCCGTATCGCTTCCATCCTTGTCGGCGGCTGCCTTGCCGCTTCTGTTCTCTCCGGTCCGGTCTTTGCCGTCGGCGATGACAGCAGCACCACGCCCACCTGCAAGAAGGGCGAGATCTACGACCAGAAGGCCAAGAAATGCGTCAAGCAGCAGAGTGCCAACGTCTCCGACGAGAACCGTGCCGACTATGCCTATTCGCTTGCCAAGGCCGGCCGCTATGAGGAGGCGCTTGCCGTGCTCGACACGGTCAAGGATCAGAACACGGCCGAAGTGCTGAATTATCGCGGTTATGCCACCCGCAAGCTCGGCCGCACCGACGAAGGCATCTCCTATTATCTGCAATCGGTGAAGATGGACCCGCAATATGCCAAGGTCCGTGAATATCTCGGCGAAGCCTATGTCATCAAGGGCCAGCTCGATCTCGCCAAGGAGCAGCTGAAGTCAATCAAGGCGATCTGTGGCACCACTTGCGAGGAATATCAGGATCTGAACGCCGCAATCCTCAACCCCTCGAAGATCTGATTGGGAAGCCACGGGCAGGAAGATGGAAGCACGGAAGGGATGTAAGAATGTCGGTCGCGCGCACCCACTTTCCTGCCTATAGTCGCGCGAGAATGGAATCGCCGGTTCATCCGGCGGTTCCGAAAGATGTTGGATCGGCGGAGGCGGCCATCGCGAGTGAAGCGGATATCAGGAGCGGCCTGACGGAAAATCTGGCAAGGCTCTGGCGTTATGGTCTCGTTCTCTCGCATCAGCGCGATGTCGCCGACGACCTGGTGCAGGCGACCTGCCTTCGCGCACTGGAGCGCGCCGACCAGTTCATCCCCGGCACCCAGCTTGACCGCTGGCTGTTTTCGATCCTGCATTCGATCTGGCTGAACGAGATCCGCTCTCGCCGGGTGCGTCAGGGCCAGGGTTTCGTCGATGCCGGGGAGACGCTGACCTTCGACGGCGCCCACGACACCGAAACGCATGTGATGGCGGGTCAGGTGTTGAGACAGGTGAACGCACTGCCCGAGGCGCAGCGGACGGTGGTTTTCCTCGCTTATGTGGAAGGACTTTCCTATCGCGAGGTTGCAGGCATATTGGATATCCCGATCGGAACCGTGATGAGCCGGCTGGCGGCTGCCCGCGCCAAGCTCTCCGGCGCCGGATCGGAAGGGGGACGGCAATGAACACCAAACACACCATTCCCTCCGACGAGGACCTGACCGCCTTCATCGACGGCGAACTGACGGCCGAAGAGGCTGCGCGCATCGAAGCCCTCGTCAGCGAAGATGAACACGTCGCCGAACGGCTGGAATTCCTGGCGCGCGCCAGCCTGCCGTTCAAGCAAGCCTTCGCCCCGCTGCTCGCCGAAGCCCCGCGTCAGAAGCTGGAGACGATGCTCGCCGCCATCCCGGCGCAGCAGCGCGCAAAATCCGCTTCTGCACTGACATTCGACAGCCGTCGCCGGTTCCTCGGCGCGCTCGCCGCCTCGCTCATTGCCGGCATCGCGATCGACCGCGCCGTCATCGGCATCGGCGCACGCCTTTCGGCAAAGGACGAAAACAGCGAATGGCGCAGCGTGGTCGCCGACTATATCTCGCTCTATACCCCGGAAACCCTGGCCGGCCCGGTGCCTGCCCGGGAGGCCCAGGCCGCCCAGCTCGGCCCGCTTGATGAGAAACTCGGCCTCTCGCTCTCCCCCGAAGCCGTCGCGCTTCCGGGCATCGATTTCAAACGCGCGCTGCTCTTGCAATATGACGGCAAACCGCTCGCCCAGGTCGCCTATCTCGACCCTGAAACCGGCCCAATGGCGCTGTGTATCGTCACGTCGAATGCCGGGCCCAAGGCGCCGGATCTCGAAAGCCGCAAGGGGATGAATGTGATCTATTGGTCGAATGCGACGCACGCCTTCATGCTGATCGGCCGCATTTCGGCCGACCGCATGAAGGAATTGGGAGAGGACGTCAGGAGGAGACTTTCAGCCTGACTGTTAAAGAGCGTCGCAATTTTTCAGATTCGCTCTTTAGCTTTTTGTTTTCCGCATTCCGTTATCGCAAGGCCGCCCTGCACTCTCGCGCGGCATGCCTATTTCACCGGACCGCAGCTATTTAATCCATCAGGCCGCGCAAATATTGGCCATAATCGCCTTTGCCCGCTTTGGCGGCAATCTGGGCGAAGTGCTCCTTGGTGATGAAGCCTTTGGCCAGCGCGATTTCCTCCGGGCAAGCGATCTTGAAGCCCTGGCGTTTTTCGAGCGTGCGGACGAATTCGCCGGCCTCGAGCAGGCTTTCGGGCGTGCCGGTATCAAGCCAGGCATACCCGCGGCCCATCATCGAGACGCGCAGCTTCCCCCGCTCCAGATATGTCCTGTTGACATCGGTAATCTCGTATTCGCCGCGCGCCGAAGGCTTCAGATTGGCTGCGATATCAACGACGTCGGCATCGTAAAAATAAAGGCCGGTGACAGCCCAGTGCGATTTCGGCTTCGCCGGCTTCTCTTCAATCGATATTGCAGTCATATCGCTGCCGAATTCGACGACACCGTAACGTTCGGGATCGTGCACATGATAGGCAAATACGGTCGCGCCATCACCCTTTGAGACACCCTCTTCAAGCAGTTCGGGCAGCCCGTGGCCGAAATAGATATTGTCTCCGAGGATGAGACAGGATGGTCCGCCCGCCACGAAGTCTGCGCCGATAATATAGGCTTGGGCCAGTCCATCGGGGCTCGGCTGGACAGCATAGCTCAGAGACATGCCCCAATCGCTGCCATCACCCAGCAACCGCTGGAAAAGCGGCATATCGTGCGGGGTGGAGATGATCAGAACCTCTCTGATGCCGGCCAGCATCAAGGTGGTCAGCGGGTAGTAGATCATCGGCTTGTCATAGATCGGAAGCAACTGCTTCGAGACCGAATGAGTCATCGGGTGCAGGCGAGTACCGCTGCCCCCCGCAAGCACAATACCTTTCATACGGCCTCCTTCGGCTCTTCCAAGAGCTTTGTCACAACAGTTCGCGTCGATACCTGCCACTCCGGCATGCTGACGCCATAAAGGCGCTTCAACTTATCGCAGCACAATCGGGAATTGGCGGGCCGCTTCGCGGCTGTGGGGTAGTCGGCGGTCGCAATGTCCCTGACGATGACACGCCTGCCGGTCTTTTCCTCGAGAATGGACAAAATATATCGAGCAAACTCGGCCCAGTTCGTTTCGCCGCTGCCGGCCAAATGAAAAACGCCCCGCAAGTCCGGGCTAGAGTCGCTTGACAGTCTGGCCGCTATTTTGACGATAGCTTCGGCGATGTCGTTGGCGGAGGTCGGGCAACCCAGTTGGTCGCTCACGACGCTCAGCTCGTCTCGCGTCTCCGCAAGCCTGAGCATGGTTTTCACGAAGTTATGGCCAAATGTCGAATAGACCCAGGCCGTCCGTAGGATCACATGGTTCTCATTGGCTGCGGCAACCGCATATTCGCCTTCGAGCTTCGATCTGCCGTAGACGGATACCGGTCCGACCGGGTCGCTCTCGACATAGCGTTCGAGCTTGTCTCCATCGAACACATAATCGGTCGAGAGATGGATGACGGGAATGGACAGCTCGGCAGCTGCGGCAGCGATGGCTCCTGCGCCGTCTCGATTGATGGCGAACGCCGCCGCCTCGTCGCTTTCGGCTTTGTCGACGGCAGTGTAGGCGGCCGACGACACGACGAAGTCGGGTTTGAGCTTCGCAATGGTTTCACGCACCATAGAAGGCGCGAGCAAATCCAACTCGGGCCTGCCGATGGCGATGACCTCGATGTCAGGCGCCTTCAGCGCTTGCAACGCAGACGTGACCTGGCCGCTCTTGCCTGTTACCGCGATGCGCATCTCACACCTTTTTCAACACGCCAAGGCGTTCACCGGAATACACACCCTCGCGCAGCGGCTGCCACCACCATGCATTTTCCAGATACCAGTCGACGGTCTTGCGGATGCCGCTGTCGAAATTCTCCAGTGCTTTCCAGCCGAGTTCAGTCTCGAGCTTGGTCGCATCGATAGCGTAGCGGGCATCGTGGCCCGGCCGATCGGTAACGTAGCTTATAAGATCACTATGCGGCGCATGTCCTGGCCGGACTTCATCCATGATCGCGCAGACACGCTCGACGACATCGATGTTCCGCCGCTCGTTGCGCCCGCCGACATTGTATTTTTCGCCGAGACGGCCCCGTTGCACGATCAGCCACAGCGCTCGTGCGTGATCGTCGACATAGAGCCAGTCGCGAATGTTGGAGCCGCTTCCGTAGACGGGCAATGGCTTCCGTTCCAGCGCATTCAATATGATGAGGGGGATGAGCTTTTCCGGGAAATGAAAAGGACCGTAATTGTTCGAACAGTTGGAAATGATCACCGGCAGGCCGTAAGTCCGCTCCCACGCCGTTGCCAGGTGATCGCTGGCCGCCTTGGATGCGGAGTAGGGAGAGGACGGATCGTAAGGCGTCGTCTCGGCAAACAGCCCGTCTTCACCCAGCGAACCGTAGACTTCGTCGGTGGACACATGCAGCATCCTGAACGCCGCCTTTTCGTCCGCCGGAAGGCCTTGCCAATATTGCCGCGCAGCCTCCAGCATGCTGAAGGTGCCATTTATATTCGTTTCGATAAAATCCGCCGCCCCGGTGATCGACCGGTCGACGTGGCTTTCCGCCGCCAGATGCATGACGTAATCGGGACGAAAATCCTCGAAAGCGCTGCTGACCGCGCTTCTGTCGCAAATGTCGGCTTTGAGAAACCTGTAGTTCGGAGCATTCTCGATCGCTTTCAGCGAGGCGAGATTGCCGGCATAGGTCAGCTTGTCGATATTGAGGACGTCGGCGCCGACCTCACTGACGAGATAGCGCACCAATGCCGAACCGATGAAGCCAGCGCCACCTGTTACAAGAACACGCATGAGGCCCTCCGTTTTACGAAAATTGAAAATATGCGGGGAGTTCGGAAAGCAATGGCTGTTTGTTGTCCTTATCAGAAAGAACGTAGGCATCCATCTGCGGCCACTCGATCCCGATCTCGGCATCGTTCCACCGCAGGCCGCGGTCATGTTCGGCGCTGTAGGGAGCCGTGACCTTGTAACTGATGATGGTATCCGGCTGCATAGTTATGAACCCATGCGCAAATCCGGCCGGCACCCAAAGCTGTGAGCCATTCTCCGGCGACAGTTCTGCAGAGACCCACTTTCCGTAGGTCGGAGAGCCATGCCTGATATCGACGGCCACATCCAGCAGCGCGCCGCGCAGGCAGCGCACGAGCTTGCCTTGGGCGAAGGGAGACAGCTGAAAATGCAATCCCCGAACGGTCCCCGGTTGCGCTGAAAGAGACTCATTGTCCTGCACGAAAGAAACGTCGGCCACGTTAGTGCGGAACCAGGAATCTTTGAAGACTTCGCTGAAATAGCCCCTCGAGTCACCGAATCTGGCGGGAGTGATCCTTTTAACGTCCCCGATCCCCAGTTGTTCTACATTCAATGCATACATCCTTGCATTAGGCTCGATCGCTGGATTGTGACAGCAACCAACGCCGGCAATATAGCCAATCGTGCTGCTGAGCACATACCGCGCCGGGGCCGGGACAGCAAGATGAGAATCCAGTTCTGCCAGCGGATGCGTGAAAGGTGCCGGCTCGCCTCTATCCGAGACGGCAAGGTGCCTTTGGAGTGGCATAACCGCTGCTGCCAGCGAGAATTCACGCCCGACATGCTTTGAATTTCAGTTGGCGCTTGGCAGAGGTGACGATCATGCTTTATGGCGCACGCTGGCACATCGACCGCATGGGGTTGCGATATGTGTGGTGAAACAGCGGATCGACAAATCGCCGGGCGCCCCGTTATACGAGCTGGATCGGAGTTATTCAGTTGATAGAAATTCTTTGCGCGACCTATAATGGAATGCGCTATCTTCGGGAGCAGATTGCATCCATTGAGGCGCAGACGCTCACCGACTGGCATGTGACGTTCTTCGACGACGGCTCAACGGATGGTACCGTCGAAATGCTCGAAGCTCTGGTTGCAAAGGACGCGCGCTTCCGCTTGATACGAAATCCCGTCAATCTCGGCTTTTGCGGTAACTTCCTCAACAACCTTTCGAATCTCAAAAATGCTGACGCTTATGCGTTCTGCGACCAGGATGACATTTGGTATCCGGAAAAACTCGAACGTGCGTTCGACTGGCTGTCGCGGATCGACCCTGGCACACCGGCAGTTTATTTCGCTCGGACCGAAATTGTCGATGAACAACTCAATCATGCAGGAATGTCGCCCGAGTTCAAACTCGAACCAAGTTTTCGCAACGCCCTGGTCCAGAGCATCGGTGGAGGCAACACCATGATGTTCAATCAGGCGGCAAGGGATCTTGTGGTCAACACATTGCCGAAAACACGTCTCATTTCCCACGACTGGTGGTTCTATATTGTTGTGGCAGGCTGCGGCGGCGTGGTCCGATACGATGCGGAACCGGTGTTGAAATACCGCCAGCACGCCACCAACCTGGTTGGCGCCAACAACGGTATCTCAATGCAAGTCGCCAGATTGTGGATGGCTTTTCGGGGGCAATGGCGTGCGTGGAACACGGCTCACGAAGAGGCGATCAAGACCTTCGAGGATCGTCTTACCCCCGAAAATCGCGCCGCTTTCCAGGCTTTTCAGCGGGCTCGCAACGGTGGTTGGCCCTTTGAGCGATTGTCGGTGCTCAAGCGAACCGGGATAAAGCGCCAAAGCACGCTCCAGACCAAATTTCTTCCCATCCTCGCTCTCCTGAACAGATTGTAGGCGTAGCCTCCTTATCTTCGGCTTCGAAGGAAGCAGGCCTCTTGAGGCAGGTAAACGCAACGTCGCGTTCAAGTTAGAAGGCACAGCGATATCGACCTTGTTGTCTCTGAGCGAGAGACGTCGATAGCAGTCACTGGATCGAGATTTAGCCGCGAACGACGGGCGCAAAGCCTGTGCTGCCGCGATCCGCACAAATGAGGGCGACGAGGTAGGCGAAGATCGGATCCAGAGCCTTCTGATTGAACATGATGCCAAAGCTGCCCGTGATCACGTAGCTGCTGACGAGCAGAAGAGCGAGCGCGATGGAGATGTCCCTGCCCGGCCCCGCTTCCTTTCTCCACGCGCCTATCACGGGCGTCATGAGCATCAGGCAAAGCGCTGCAATGCCGATAACGCCGGCGTCGATTCCCGCGGTCAGAAAGCCGTTGTGGACATGCGAGAAGGGCAACTGCGGCCTTATGTTATCGGGGAGTTCCGCCAGGACCGAAGCCATCCGGTTTTGCGGGCCATAACCCGTCAACGGGTCCTTACGGATTGCCGATAGCGCGCCTTTGTACAAAGCGATCCGCGCGCTGAGCGATGTGATCTCGCCGTCGCTGCGTTCGAGTGTTGTCAGATCTCCCTGGAGCGCCTGGATGCGATCGAGGATTTGGCCGCTGCCCAAGGCGACAATTCCCGCCAACAGCAGGGAGCCGGTAATGGCCAGGCTGCGCAAACTCAGATGGAAGCTGTGTTTGCGAAAATACCAGAGAAAGATGACGATATGGACGGGAATGACCAGCCAGGCTGAGCGCGTTCCCGAAAGCAGCACGCAGCCGAGACCCGCTGCATATCCCAATATCGCAATTCTTTGCTCTACGCTTCTGGGAGATTGAACGTTGAGAAGCGCAATGCCGCCGAAAAGAACGCCTATGACTCCGAGGAGTGCAGCGTTCGAAGTTCCCGCCTCTGCCCTCGGCATCAGAAAGATGATCTGCAGCAGACTGAAAAGAAAGGTCAGGATCATGCCGATGCCGGCGCCGAGGATAAAGAGTGGCACGAGACGGCCATCGGGAGAGTGGCGCATCCGCGGCAAGATCAGCCAGACCGAAAAGAAAGGCAGGAGCCGGAATATCCAGTCCAGTTCCTCGGAGTAAGGTGGATTGATGAATATGCTCGCGATCATCACCAACGGGTAGATCGACATGCCGATGGCAACCAGTCGGTCGGATCTCGAAAGGTTCAATGCAAGTCGGCCTGTCGCCAGACAATAGATGCCCCACACCATGGACGCGAGGAGGATGAAGGAGTTGAAGTTCGACGAAAGTCCTGGAAGGATTGCAAAGGCAAAGACCGCAATGCGGTTATTTCGGTCGAGCGAATCTCCCGTCCCATTCTCGGGACCAAGAACCGCTATTTTGAGTTGTCTGAAGTAATTCAATTTGCCGGTCCTGACCGTGCCCACGCTGCCTCGCTAAGGATCGTGGTCACCGCTGTCAAGCTGTGGATGTCGGTGCAATCTATGGCTTTATTCAACGTTGTATTCCGGCAACAGGAAGTCTGGATGAACGTGTTTCTATTCGATGATGGGCGGAAAGCGTATGCGACAATTGGGCCAGCTTTGCCAGAAAACACGCCTGAGGTGCGCTTGATTTGAAAAAATTGATCGTCAAACCGCATGATCGATGTCCTGCCAGATCGACAGGCCACGGTCCTCTGAAAAGCCGCAGATCGACAGTGGCGATGGGACAGTCGAGGCAGGCCGCCGACCGAGAGCATCGAAGGTTCTTGCCCCAGCTTTTCGCAGATGTGCCTTGAGCTTTGCGCCAAGGAATGGGTCTGCCTTGCAACGCCGCCGGGAAAGGTCGTAGCCCTCTCCAGGCGTGATCGCGTATCGGGACACAAAGCGATAGCTAGCATGGCATTCGATCTCGGGAAAAACCCTTGTGAGCAAGTGGATCAAATCTGCTCGTAGACGCTTCCGTTGTAGAATGGATGAGCAGTCCTGAGACCCTGATAGATCGCTTCGTCGTCGCCTGGCGCAATCCCCTGGAACGTCGAACGGCGCGAATTCGCCGTTTTGCGGTCTGGTCTGATGGGACCGGAAGGCTGGGGCCTACCGATCGCGCTGTTTCGGGAACGGTACGCCGACCTTGAGCAAATCGCTAATCCAAATCCTTCCACGTCAGAGGCTGGCCTCGGCTAAGGTCGTGTGCAGCCTTTCTGCCGATGACGTCCGGAAGATGCTTCGGCGGCATGCCATATCCCGGGCGGATCGAACGAACGTGAGCGTGGGTGATTGCTTCACCAGCCTTGACGTCTTGCACGACGAATAATGACCGGCGGAATTTCTCGCTTCCGCGTTCACTTTTGGAGAGGTTATAGCTGACTGACCCAAGGGCCTCCCACGCACTGCGGCAGTCAGAAACAAGTCTGGCGAGTTCATCGGGCTCTAGCGAGAAAGAAGAGTCCGGTCCACCGTCATCTCGTGACAAGGTGAAGTGTTTCTCAATGACGCGGGCGCCAAGGGCAACGCTGGCGACAGCTGCGGCGGTACCGGGAGTATGATCCGACAACCCGCCGATGACCTGGAATGCTTCCTTCATGTGCGGGATCGTTCGCAGTCTCGCATCGGTGAACGGAGCGGGATAAGCGCTTGTGCAGTGCAATAGAATAATTTCGGAAGTTCCGTTGTCGCGTGCCGTCTGCACGGCCGCCTGGATTTCTGCGAGATCGGCCATGCCCGTCGAAATGATCATGGGTTTTCCGCGTCTCGCGACCGCAGCCACCAATGGCAGGTCGATAACTTCGAATGAGGCAATCTTGTAGGCCGGAGCGTCAAGGCCTTCGAGAAGCTCGATTGCGGTTTCATCGAAGGGCGTCGAGAGCGGGATGATACCTCTGCTTCTAGCATGTGAAAACAATTCGGCGTGCCATTCATATGGGGTGAACGCCTCGCCATAGAGATCGTACAAAGTGCGCCCATCCCAGAGGCCGCCGCTTATTCGGAAATATTCATTGTCGACGTCAATGGTCAGTGTGTCGGGAGTATAAGTCTGGAACTTCACGGCATCTGCGCCACATTCGGCCGCAACATCGATCGACTTCAAGGCGCGGCCGATATCTCCCAGATGGTTGGCGGAAAGCTCGGCAATGATAAATGGTGGTTGGTCATCCGCAATGCGGCGACCAGCAATAGAGATCTCATGTTGCGTCATCTGCGATCCTTGGAGTTTTGCTCTCATAATTACCCATGCATATTCGTCAACGCAACTCGGTGTTCGAGACGATGACAGCGACCCCAGCTTCGGCAAAGCGGGCTCTGTGCCGCGATCGCGGAAGCACACGATGGGTGGTGACGCGAATTATTCTGTTACCAGGTACGAAGTCAGCGGCTTTGCCCGATCGCATAGAGCAGCAGGCAAAGCCGATAATTTTACGGTTATATTTGTAAGGCTCGTGGATGCCGCGACGATTGGAGAACAGGTGGAGGCGGGGGCCGTTATCCGAAGAGCCTCTCGTGTTTATATTCGGCAATCGCCCAATCTTCCTCGGTGTCGATATCCTGCATGCGGTCCGCCGGTACCACGATCGACCCGGTGTTGCTGCCCATAAGCATGTGAGTGCGCAGGAAGGCCTCAGTTCGGAACCAGTACCACTGACCTACGTCATGGTAAGCCGTCGGCAAATCCTGGCTACGGACATTGAGGTTTTCTGGGAAATTCAAAAGCACCCTGCCTGCCGCGTCCCGCCCCAGCGATCGCCAGATCGGGTAGGAAAAGGCTGCGATCGGCATCACGACGTCGAAATCGCTGTCCTCGAGGCGTGCCCGTCCGGTGGCCAGGTCTCCGCCCTGAACAAACGGCGCGGTCGGATAAAGACAGCAGCCCAGGGTGTAGTTGCGCCCAATCTTGCCGAGTTGCTGGAGTACCTCTGCGAGGACATCGGCGGTCGTTGCGTGGTCGTTGGACGTACGAGCCGACCGCAGGAAGGGCACCTCAGCTCCCGCCGCGCGGGCGACGTCCGCGATCTCGTCGTCGTCGGTCGAAACCAGGACCGAGTCGAAAGCGCCGGACATCAAAGCAGCCTCAATCGACCAGAGAAGCATCGGGCGACCGCGGAAAGGACGAATATTCTTCCGAGGAATGCGCTTGCTGCCACCGCGGGCCGGAATGATGCAAACGGCGTTCGAGCCCTCGTTCAAGCCTCGAACCCACCCTCGATCATTGAGGCGTCAAGGGGCTTCCCGAAAGCGATGTCGCGCGCGGCACGCCGGCCGAGCAAGGTATCGAAATGCTTCGCTTTCATGCCGAAGCCGGGGCGGATCGATCGCAGATTGACGTCGGTAAACATTTCGACCTTTCTGACAGGCTTGCGCTGCAACTACTGGGCCGCTCCATCAATCTCAGCACTGGCGGCACGTGCACTGTGACAAACGGATGTAATAGCCATACCGTCTCCTATTAGCGTCAACATATTCGCCTATGCAATCGCTATTCCTATGCCGATGCGGCGGATTGCCGTTCAGTTTCGTGAGCCGTGAAAGATTCTGCGCACCGCAAAATTCCGATACTCTTTTGGTCCTGCCGATAATATGAAGCACGGCGAGCGGCATGCTTGCGCGTTCCGCAATGCAATGGCCCGCGCAGTGACTGCAAGATTGAAGAACCAGTCGAGGATATGCCCTTTATGATAGCTGAATCGGCTTTGACGGATAAGCCTCGGACGGTCGCAGTTATCGTCACATATCAGCCTGATCCCGAAGCGCTGTATCCGCTTATAGAGAGCATCCGCACCCAAGTTGATGGTATCTGTCTGGTCGATAATGGCGACGGGACGAAGCTTCCTTCGTTCGTGTACGACTTCAATATCGAGGTCATCTGTCTGGGCGAGAATTACGGCATCGCCTACGCGCAAAATGTTGCGATCCGCCGAGCCGAGGCGCGGGGTTGTGAATACATCCTGCTGTTGGATCAAGATAGCGTGCCTGCCGCTGGAATGGTCCGGCAACTCATAACCGCTCTCGAAGGCTTGAAGGAAAGGGGGATTGCGGTAGCGGCTGTGGGGCCGAGCTATCTCGACCATCGCCAAGGCGAAACGGCGCCTTTTGTATATCGACAAGGGCTGAAGCTTAAGAGGCGTCCCAGGTCGGAGCAAGAGGAAACATGCAGTGCCGATTTTCTGATTGCCTCAGGCTCTCTTATTCCCGTCGCCGTCTTCAAGAGAGTTGGTCATATGGAGGAGGGGCTATTCATTGATTATGTCGATATCGAGTGGGGCCTGCGTGCCAAGGAAAAGGGTTTTGGCTTATTTGGCGTGAACGATGCCTTCATGGAACATTCGATGGGGGACGAATGGATAGATTTCAACGGCCGCAGCGTCCCGGTTCATAGCCCTTTGAGGCACTATTATGCGGTTCGCAATGCTGTCTGGCTCATCCGGCGGCGATGGATCGGCTGGGCATGGCGCTTTATATTGGCTCTGCGCATTTTCCGTCAGTTCGTCTTTTTCAGTGTGTTTGGGGTTAAGAGGTGGCACCATTCGAAGATGATGCTTCTAGGAATCTACCATGGCCTGATCGGCCGAACGGGTCGATTGTGATCGGCTCCTTCAGGTGGTCCCCGATGATCGAAACCGGCTTCGCTGCCATGGACTTCACGCCCGAGCAGATCGACGCTTTTTTCCTCGCTGCCTCGAAACTTTGACGATTATCGGGAGAAGTACAGGACGTCGCCGTCTCTCTTGAAAAGGACCATCCCGGCAGCAACGGCAACTTTCGCAGAGGCTATGTTGTCGGCCTTTACTTTAGCGCGGACTGTGTGTGTGTGGGCTGTTTCATCAGCAGCCAGCTGAACCATGCGTTTCGCCAATCCGCGCCCGCGAGCATCAGGGGCAACCGTCCAAGATAGCTCTGCGGTTCCATTCGGCTCGCGGTCTACCCTGACGGTTCCGACCGGGATTCCATCCTCCTCGGCAACAAGGAGGCTCCTAGCGGTATTGTTGAGCGTAGCCGTGAGCCACGCCACATGAGAATCATACTCGATCTCTCCGGTGGAGATGCTAGCCGCTCGTGTGGCAAGGTCGTTTCGCCAATCGAAAAGCGCCTTCGCGTCGGAGATTGTTGCCTTACGAAGTATCAACACAGTGGCCCGTCCCTTCGATTTAGCCGCCAATGCAAGCGGGACTCGTCATCAACATTCCACACCAGACCCTAGGACAGACCGCCCCATTGTAGAAGGGTGTGATTCCCTCAGTCTTTCAAAGATAGCATCATCATCGCCAGGCTTGAGGCCGTCGCAGGTCGAGCGGAACGCCGCAAGTGATTTTGCCTCGGAGGCTTCCAGGGCAGCGCTCATCTCGCTCTTTGCTGGTAAGACCTCGACCTAAATTGTTGGGCCGCCGGGTGCTTAAGCGTAGCCGAGCTGCGCACCAGCTACGTAGCTTGGCGTGCCTTAAGCACACATCCCTTGTTGAGTGTTAGAGGACTATTCAAATGCCGATTGTGCTGATGAAAGGCTCTTCGGCGGGCTTGGCCGAGCGCGCTCATAACCGCAGGAATTCGGCTCGGACGGCCCAAAGAAGGGGACACCTCACTGTTAAATGCTTGATCCCGTCAATACTAAGGACGTATGTAGTGGCTCCAAAGCTGTCCAAGCCGCTGGCATCGGCTGTCTGAGAAGGCCTCAATGAAATTACTGGATACAACCCTGCGCGATGGATCGTATGTGATCAATTTCGGTTTTGATCGCAAGCAGACGGCGGACATATGTCTGGAACTTGATGAAGCAGGTGTTGACTTTATCGAAGTTGGACATGGTGTTGGTCTCAATGCCTCCAATAGGGGGCAAGGTGAAGCCAGGGAGACCGATGAGATCTATATGGCGGCCGCATCTGGAGCGGTAAGAGACGCTAAATGGGGGATGTTTGCGATCCCAGGCATATGCGATCTTGAACACCTTGATGCCTGTATTGATTTTAAAATGGGATTCTTGCGTTTTGGCGTCTCAATAGATGCCTATAAAAAGGCGGTCCCTTTTATCGAAAAAGCCAAGGCAGCCGGTATTATCGCCTGCGTCAACTTTATGAAGTCCTATTCAAGGCCGCCAATTGTCTTCGAAGAGGCTGCGCGCTATGTCGTTGCTGCGGGAGCAGACTATGTCTATATCGTTGATTCCGCAGGCAGTATGGTTCCAAAAACTGTCCGGCAGTACTGTGAGCGGATTAAGGATCTGCCATTCGGCTTCCACGGCCACAACAATTTAGGCTTGGCGGTGGCAAATGCGCTGGAAGCCGAAGCCTGCGGCGCCGCATTGGTCGACACGTCGCTACAGGGAATGGGCCGCTGTACCGGAAACACGATGACAGAGCATTTCGTGGCCCTGATGCATCGTGAAGGTAAATTGGTAAATCTCAATCTCATGCGCCTGCTTGATGCGGCGGAAGAGCATGTGCGGCCGCTTTTAAATCAAGTGGGTCATGACAGCGTCGATCTGGTGTGCGGTTATTCCGGATTTCATTCGAGTTATATGCACGTGATTAGACGCTATGCTCTCAAATATGACGTAGATCCGCGTCTGCTGATCATCGCGGTCTGCCAGGAGAACCAGTCGGATGCGCCCGATGCTCTGGTGGAGCAAAAGGCCATGGAATTGAAGGACCATAGCGCGACGAAACATCACTTTACCCTCAGCCAATATTACGGACGCGAGCAGGAAAATCTCTGAGGCGGCAATGTCGAAACTGATAGACCGCTATTTCGAGCGCTTTCGCGAGCTGGAATATCCAATCCTTATCGATATTGCTGGCGATCGGCGACGTGAAGTCGCGGGAACAGAACTCGTTCCGATATTGGATCGGTTGGCATCGCTGTTGGGGCAAATGGGTATCCACCCCGGAGATCGTGTCGTCGCCGTAGTGGATAACACTCTTGAAGCTGCCTTGCTGCTGCTGGCTGCGATGCGTCACGGCATTACGCTCTGCATGCAGCCGGCCGATGCAAGCCCTGCCGACGTCGAGAAGGCGGCCCGCTTGGTCGGGGCGAAATCCACAGTGAATGCCACGGGGAAGACCGTATGCAACACCGAAGCCTGGCGCCTGGATGATTTGCCGGCGGTTGAGAAAGTGCCAGTGGACGTTAGGCCCGGAACCCCTCTCACAGTCACATTCACCAGCGGATCGACCGGCGCACCCAAGGGAATCGTCCATGCCGCCGAGAGTTTCCTCGCTTGCGCGGACGCCTTCAACCGGCAGACCAGCATTACGAATAAGGATCGCTTCTTGAATGTCATGCCCATGTATTACATGGCAGGAATATTTAATGGCATTCTTGCACCGCTTCAAGCTGGCGCGGCGGTGGTCATAGATTCCGCATTTTCGACGGGGACTGCCCTTAAATTCTGGCGAACCGTGGCGGAAAACGAAGTATCGGCTTTATGGCTCTCGCCGACCATGTTGTCGCTGGCGACAAAGTTGGATCGTGGAGACAAGCAACTTCCCAAAGCATTCCGGAGGCTTTTCGTCGGTACAGGCGCGATGCTCAAGTCCGACGCCGAGACATTTGAATCAACTTATGGACTGGCTCCGCTTCAATCCTATGGGCTCTCGGAGCTTCTGTATGTTTCGGTCGACGACGCAGAATCGCCGTGCTTCGGGACTGTCGGTTGCCCTCTGGAGGGAGTTGAAATTGCGACCGGCGATTCTGGAACCCTTGCCATCACAACGCCGTACGCATTCTTGGGCTACCTCGAAGATGGCAGGGTCAGAACTCCGCAACAACCGTTCGTGACAAGCGACATCGCCAGCTACGACAACAACCGCCTTTCGATCCTTGGACGCAGCGACGATGTGATATTGCGTGGCGGCGTCAATGTGAATCCTTTTGAGGCAGAAGCTTATCTATCGCCTCTCTTTGGCCAGCGATCCTTCTGCTTGATCGGACTGGCCGACGCGATGCTCGGTCAGAAAGTCATTCTCGTCTTGGAGGAAGTAGCCCGCCCGCAAGGGGCAGATATTCTTGTCAATGCCCAGAGGCTGATGCGCGAAAAAGGCGGGAGGGTACAAATAGACGGCATCGCTTATGTCGCGACCTTTCCGATAGGGCCTACGGGAAAGATTCGGCGGAAGGACCTCCGGGAGATGCTTGCCGAGGAAACGATTTGAGATGCTTATCCTGGGCCTTAGCCACATCGCACTGAATACCCCGGATATTGAGCGTTCTACCTCGCGTCTTGCCCTGCTCGGATATACGACGCGGTTTGACGAACCCGATCTCGAAAACCACCCGACGAAGTCCGCGCTCCTCGAGCGTTACCAGCGAAGGCATCATATCCGCTCACTTGGCGCTCCGGGCGGGATGAGCATTGAACTTCTGGACCATGGGCACACAGGGGGAATGCAATCAGCAGACCTCATTCCGGTTTTTCAGTCTCCCGAGCCTCTTGCCGGATGGCAAACTCTTAGCCCTGACTGCTTACCGCTGACCCAGGAGGCTTGGAAGCGACTAGAGGCTACGCTGAATGCTCCGCTTGAAGTCTTTTATGACCCGGAGCTTATGCTCATCTTCGTGTGGTTCAGCGAAGGCGGAGCATCCGGCCTTTTCGCATGTCTTATGCCGAGCCTCAATGTTGATGCGTCAAAAGAGATTCTCTCGTCGCTGCGATTTCGTCCCGACGCGGCATCCGGCCTGTGGTCGTTGTTGAGTCCAATTCCAGCCCTGCAGGCCAGGCTCTTGCCGATTGAATACTGCGATCATCCGAACTGGGTATTGCGCTCACCTCTGGACGCGGCGGGCAGTCCGTGCATCGCGCTTGTGGCGCGGGGCTCCGGGCATTCTCATCTTCCCATGCTATCTGCGCTGGGGGGGCACAGCGAGTCCTTCGCGCTTATGGTGAACAATAGATCATTGAAAATAACGCTTGTCCGGTCTGAGCATGGACCGGTTATTGAGTTGGTGGAGCCGATCACATGATTATTGACCTGACTATGACTCTGCGGGAGGGTATCATGACTTTTCCCGTACACTGGCACCCTGTTGTGGAAATTACCCAATTGGGACGTTTCGAGGTCGAAGGGCGGGAAACGCGCAAGATCGTTTTGGGCACGCACACCGGCACGCATGTCGATGCGCCCCGTCACTTTGTGCCCAAGGGTGAGACGATCGAAAATACCGACCTCGATATCTACTATGGCCCGGCTCGGGTGCTGGATTTCACTCATCTTCCTGACAAGACCGAAATCACCCGGGAAATGCTTGTTGAACGTATCGGACGGGATTTCCCATCGCGTATTCTGTTTCGCTATGATTGGGAACGGCGTCTCGATAGCCTGAAATATTACAGCGACCATCCCTATCTGAGCGAGGAGGCCTGCGAGTGGATAGTGGAAAACGGCATTCGTCTGGTGGGCTTCGACGCACCTATGCCCGATGACCCGCGCAACGGCCGCGGAAGCGACCGCGACTCTCCCAATCATACGATCCTGTTGGGAGCAGGAGTCGCCATTCTTGAATATCTCGTCAATTTGTCTCAAATTCCGACCAAGGACTTCATCTTATCGGCATTGCCGCTCAAGATTGAAGAAGGCGATGGCGCCCCCGTGCGCGCTATTGCCATTGTCGAATAGCAAGGGTTCCAACAGTGACGGATCTGACCGAATGGGCATGTGCCTTCGTTGAGCAAATCGATCCGAGCTTTTCGGGGCTCGGTAAAGAAGCAAAGCTCGGTGAAAATCTCTTTACCTCGGGGCGTCTCGATTCCATGGCGCTCATGAATTTACTACTCGAAGCGGAGGCGCAATTCGGCTTCACATTTACACCCGAGGCGTTTCAGGATCGACGCCTTCAAACCATTCGAGGTTTGGCCGAGGTCGTCGAGAGCTTGAAAAGCGCAGCATGATTACCAAGGGCGATATTATTGAGGCCCTGCGGTCTGCGGGGCTGACCGCAGGAATGACTGTTTTCAGCCATGCCAATATAGCGTTTTTCGGCCCGGTAGCCGGCGCCGCGAATATGTCCGAGCTTATCGATATCATGCTCGCCGCGTTTAAGTCCGTTCTTGGACCGGACGGGACCCTTGTTCTGCCTGTTTTTACCTATTCGTTCAGCTCCGACAAACAGGATGGCATTTTCGATCTTCAGAAGAGCGTTTCAACGACCTCCGGGCTGGGCAACTGGCTAATCGCAAATGGAATGGGGCGCCGTTCCGCCGACCCGATGCTTTCTGTTGTGGCTCTCGGTGGTTCAGCTGACAGTCTAACGCGCGATATTGACCCGATCTGCTTTGGTCCCCGCAGTATCTGGGCACGGCTGTACGAGGCCGATGCGACTATATGCAATCTGAATCTCGATAGCGGCTCTACCTACCTGCATTGGGTGGAACGCGAGCTGGGCGTCGCCTATCGCTCAGATATCCCGATGATGGGAACGATTATCGACCATGGTAGGCCGCGCGCTGCGAAAATCGTCTACACCGGCCGCTCACTTGCCGATCCAAATGCCGTTCCAAAATTTGAGCATTATCACAATGCATCGGTCGCCGCCGGCCTGTCGAAGATAGTGCCGCTCGGGCGCGGACAGATTGTTGCGCAATCATGTCGAAAGGCACGCGATTTTCTCGGCGAGTTGCTTGAGAGGAATCCTTATATATTGACCGCTCGGCACGAGAAGCTGGTCGTTTGAAAACTATGGCGTCGATGCTGGGCAGATGAGGCTGCAGCGACGGCTCGGTCGCACGAGATTCATATGAATGGGGGTTGGAATGGGCTATGATTCAAAAAAGGCCTGGGGTGAGCTTTATTCGGGCGATAGTCCGATCGCTTACCCCGCGGAAGGCGTAATAAGGATATTCAAGGGGACGTTCCCTGCGCTGACGATGCCGCGCGATCACGCTAACCTCTCCATTTTGGATATGGGCTGCGGCGACGGCAGACATCTGCCATTCCTAAGCGGACTAGGCTTCGATGTCTGCGCAGTCGAGGTCAGCGAGACAATTTGCAGTACGCTGCGCAGACGGATGGAAGCCTACGACGTGAAAGTAGACATCCGCGCCGGTCATGCGGGTTCCCTGCCATATGAGGATTCGTATTTCGACCGTCTACTGACGTGGAACAGCTGCTACTACATGTCATTGAGCGGCCCAAGGTTTGGCGCCCACGTCGCGGAGATGGCCAGGGTGTTAAAACCCGGCGGCTGGATCGTTGCGTCTCTTCCAAAGAAAACCAGCTTCATTTTTCAAGATTCGACGGTGAGTGACACAGCCGGCTATCGCATCATTGCGAACGACTATTTCGGTATGCGCAATGGCGAAATCATGCGCTGCATCGAAGACCGTGCCGATCTGGTCGAGTCTTTTGAGGCGAAATTCGAAAACTTCTGCCATGCTGATCTCGACATGGAGTGGTTTGGATTGCCCTATCACTGGCACGTCTTTTGTGCGCAGCGAAAGGTTTGACCCCGTCCAATGAGAAAAGTCGGCCAGGAGACGATTAGTCGGTGCCATCGGCAACGTGGGCTTTTGCAAAAATTGCGATGCCGGGGTACTGTTCCGTTGAGGAAGATGAGAGCCAGTTTATCCAGGATAGCTGACTTTTTCCGACGTATAAACTTTGATCTTCGTCTAAAGAATACGTCTTCTTCGGATATTATAGTTGCAAAAGATGCCAAATTCTATGCACGTTTACTTAGCTGGTCTGTGGTTCTGGATAGGAAAGCTATCGATGCATTGAACGACGACGGCGACTACCCTCTTGGCGCCTTTGATCTTTCCGAATGTATACGGCTGTCACTGGCGTTATCGGGCAGGATATGCCGACGTCTCGCTCGGGTGATGGCGCCAAATTCACCGACCGAGGCTGCGGCCCTGGAGGCAGCGTGGTTTTTTGCCGTTTGGACCGAGATCAGCGCTATCTTGCCGATGCGTCATCTCGCACGGTTTCTGCATAAGAAATTTGGCAAGAACCTTATTATTGTCCCCATCGACCATGGGCAGGTAACCTGTCTCAATCACTGGGCATACAATGAACTCGAGCCCTTCATTTTGGTCGCGGAACTGAGGCGGCGCGGTGCTAGAAGTTTTCTACTTGCTAGGTCTCAAGAGCTGTCGAACCGGTTTTCCGACGGAAAAGGCGAACTGAATTTTGTCGCAAACTCCGCCTGGTGGCATTCGCGCGTGGACGCCAAAATCCCCACGACAACGTTCGAAAAGGTTTTCGACCCGGAGGGAATGCGTGATCGCAACAAGGTGCGTTCTACGATCGGGCGGGCTGCTCTCGTCGGGACCGTGCGTGACCCGGCATCGGCAGCGGCAGCCGATATCCATCTGTGGAGCGAAGTTGACAACCCGCCTTCCATCAACGTGTCGTTCGATATTGTCTCGACCCGCAAGGCATTTTCAATCTTCGCTCCCTCCAATCCACCTCCCAAACTCACAGATGCCTTTCTGACATTTGTTGGAGGGCTGTCGAAGGCGGCGTGGGAGAATGCCAATAAAGCCGTCGCTGCCTCCAAGGCCCGCGAGGCCCATGTCTGCGATCATTTATTTTTAGAAGGCGCGCTTATGAGCCACGCCGTGGCCGCCGCTGGCGGACATATCCGCTTGTGGCCGCACTCCTCCAATGCCGGCCATGTTCCCTTTCAAAAACACGATGCATTAGCCAGTGTGACTGCCGTTACGGCGAGCGCCAAGCGGACGTGGTCGAGAGTGATCCCCTCCGAAATCGTAAATATCGACTCGAGTTTCATGCTCTCCGAGGCCTCCGGCACCCGCTCCTATGCGTCGGAAGAGCCCGTTCACATCGTGGTTTTTGCTGGCGCGCACCGGATCAACCGTATGCCGACGATGGATTGTCGTGCCCAAAAGGCGGTGCTGCAGAAATTTTTCGGAGCACTCGGCGAGTTGCCCGACAAATTTCAGGTTCTCGTTAAGCCGAAGGCCTACTGGGAAGAAGCCGACTGGCTTGAACAGTTTTTCCCGATCGGCCATCGTTTTCGCTTCACCGAGCAGACGACCAAGGAGCTAGACCTCCCAAACATGATATTCTTAACCGTCTCGCTGGGCTCGACCGCGCTCTTGGAAGGGATCGGGCGCGGCATCCCCGGCTTGATCGTTCGGGAGTTTCCCATTGTCGACTACACCGCCCTCGATGCCGAGCACTTCCAAGTCGGTGATACCGATTTCGTCATCGGGCAAATCAGGTCCTGCGCCGATCCGGCCTATTACCATATGCTGGCGGAGCGGCATCTTCGTTGGTACAAGACCGAGACGAATTTTCCTCGTGGGGTTATTTGAAGATTGGGTCCTGGCGGGGTGATGTCTGCGGAGGACTGCGTCAGGTTATTGTGGGAGTAAGAAATGCATGTTGGCGCGCCTGGCGGTGAGCTTGCGGGAACCGCTGAACCAATGAATTCCGACGCGGCGCGCGAATCGGGCCAAGCTGCCTACAATTTGGCTTGCGAACTGTTTCCGATAAACCGATCGATCACTGGACCCGGCGTGAGGCAAACGCTTGCGATATTGACGCGGGAAATGCCGGAGTTAACCACTCATTCCGTTCCTTCGGGAACACAGGCTTTCGATTGGGTCGTGCCGGATGAATGGGACGTTCGAGAGGCCTATATCGAAGATCCGGAAGGCAATCGTATCGTCGATTTCAAGGCCAACAATCTCCATCTGATGGGATATTCGGAGCCGGTGAACTGCGAACTGTCCTTGGACGATCTGCAAGCGCATCTTTATTCGCTTCCAGACCAGCCGGATGCTATACCCTATGTTACGTCCTATTACTCCCGCCGGTGGGGATTTTGCCTCAGTCACCATCAGCGTTTGTCGTTGAAACCTGGACAATATCGGGTTCGGATTGACTCTACGCTCGCGCCTGGCAGCCTGAATTACGGCGAAATTCTCATCGCCGGTGATAGTGCAGAAGAAATTTTCCTATCCACCTATATTTGTCATCCCTCCATGGCAAACAATGAACTTTCTGGTCCAGTTGTTACAACCGAGATTGTCAAATGGCTGATCTCGCGAGATAGGCTTCCCTATTCATTTCGCGCCATATTCATCCCTGAAACGATCGGCTCTATTTGCTATCTCAGTCGCAATCTGGGAGTTATGAAAGAAAGAGTGCGTGCCGGGTTCAACATCACCTGCGTGGGCGACGACCGCGCCTATTCTTTCCTGCCATCGAGGGACGGCAATACGCTGGCAGATCGTGCGGCTCTCCACGCCTTGAAGCATGTCGCTGGCGAGTTTGAGCGCTATTCTTGGTGGGACCGTGGCAGCGACGAACGGCAATATTGCGCTCCCGGTATCGATTTGCCAGTTGCCTCACTTATGCGTTCCAAATACGGCGTTTACCCGGAATATCATACGTCACTCGACAATCTGGATCTTATTTCACCGGCTGGCCTTGGGGGAGCTATTCGAGCCGTTCAAGGGGCAATCTTAGCGGTGGAACAGGATCGTCATTACAAGATCAATGTTCTCGGCGAGCCGCAGCTTGGGAAGCGGGGCCTCTATCCCACCATTTCCACAAAGACATCAGGCGCAACCGTCAGACTGATGATGAACGTTATCTCTCAGCTCGACGGCAGAACATCGCTTTTGGAGGTGTCGAATAGGATCGGCGTGGCGATTTGGAATATCTATCCGATCGTCCTGAAACTGGTTGAAGTTGGGCTTGTCGAGGATCTCTCACTTACCGCTCAGCCGTTAAATGCTTAAAGGTTAGGTAGGCTCACAGATCAAGGTCACGGGAGATGAATTCGCGACCATTATCGACGCGGATCGCTGCCCGATAGGCGATCTGCCGGCCAACCCGACCCACCAGAGGTTGCTCCGCGCGCGAGGCCGAAACCGGATCATTCCGGCGGTAAAATCCTGTGGGAAGCCCTTTTGTCAAATACCCTATTTCCAACACAGCAATTATCGATAGAAGCTAAACTCAATAACGCAGTGTTCCAAATGCCGAGAGAGAGCTAGATGCTTGTATCCAAAAATTCGCTCGAACCTTCTCAGCACGTCAGAAAATCGGCCTGGCTCGAACATGCGCCTTTCGCCTTCTGGCTGATGCAGGAGTTGCGGCCTCGCACCGTGGTCGAACTCGGGACACACAACGGCTTTTCCTTCCTTTCATTCTGCCAGGCAGCCAAGGGGGGTGGGATCGGCACAAAAATCTACGCCATAGACACGTGGCAAGGGGACGAGCATGCCGGTCTCTACGAGTCTGAAGTGCACGATTCACTCCGAGCCGAATTGTTCAAGGAATATCCAGGCATCGGCACTATGGTGCGATCGACTTTTGCCGATGCGAGGCCTCAGTTCGCCGATGGATCAGTCGATCTTCTGCATATCGATGGGCGCCATCGCTATGAGGATGTGCTGGAAGACTTTCAAAGTTGGGAAAGCGCGCTATCCGACAGAGCGGTAGTCCTGTTTCATGATACGCGAGTAGAGACCGGCGACTTAAGTGTCTGGAAGTTTTGGGCGGAGATTTCGGCCGCGCATCCGAACTTCGAGTTTCATCACGGCAATGGTCTGGGCGTCCTCGTCGTGGGCAAGAAGGCGCCGGAGGCGTTGAAGGCTCTCTGCGCTCTTACGCCGGAAGAACAAGCCGTCAACCGCATGCTCTACTCGAGGCTGGGTCTCGTCAATTCTCTTGATCACCAGATAGACGTGGCTCGTGAGCAATTGGGGGTCATCGGGGAGCAGGCAAAGCTGCTGACGGCCGATCGCGACCGTATCGCCAATGCCTTCGAACAACATCGCCAGGCGATGGACATGATGCTGTCTTCGACGAGCTGGAAATTGACGGCTCCGCTCCGGTTGGCGAACCGCGCCGGTGCCCGTATTCCGCAGCTCGCCAGCATGATGCAGATGTTGGCAACGAGACACGGCGGTTATGCGCGCCTTGCACAGAGATCGCTGAACATCCTGAGGCGGGATGGATTGGCAGGCGGTAAAACAGCATGGGCGCGCGCCAAGGCATTGCGTCATGGAGGCAACCCGCTTTCCGGCAACGACTATGAGAGCTGGCTTAAGCGATATTCCGGCCTCGATGAGGTGGGACGCGAAAAAATTCGGTCCGAAATTGCGTCGTGGGAAAAACCGCCGCTGATTTCGGTCGTCATGCCGGTCTACAACCCGGAGGTCGATTGGCTGAAAGAAGCGATTGCGTCTGTGCAGGCGCAGCTCTATCCGTCCTGGGAGTTATGCATCGCGGACGATCAGTCGACGTCCGAGCATGTACGCCCCCTACTTGAAAAATTCGCCGCTGCCGATCCGCGCATAAAGGTTGTTTATCGCGCTACGAACGGGCATATATCCGAGGCCTCCAATTCCGCATTGGAACTCGCGTCCGGCAGTTGGATGGTCCTTCTCGATCAGGACGATCTTCTTGCGGAAGATGCGCTGTATTATGTCGGTCGTGCCATCAGCCGTGAGCCAAACGTTGCGTTGATCTATTCCGATGAGGACAAGATCGAAAACGGCCGGCGTTATGATCCCTACTTCAAGCCGGACTGGAACCCAGATCTGTTGCGGTCGCACAACATGGTTTGCCATCTTGGCGCGTACCGGATGGATCATGTGCGGGCTATCGGCGGCTTTCGGATGGGCTTTGAAGGCGCGCAGGATTACGATCTGGTGCTGCGCTTCTCTGAGGGCCTGCTGCCTGGGCAGATCTGCCATATCCCGCGGGTTCTGTACCACTGGCGAAGCCATTCCGGCAGCACGGCGCAAAGCGGCAGCAACAAAAATTATGCCGCCATCGCCGGTCAAACCGCCCTGAACGAACATCTGCATCGGACGGGGCTGGCTGGTCACATCGAAATATTGCCGACTGGAATGTACAGGGCGCGGTACGATCTGCCGCCCAATCCTCCGAAGGTAAGCCTGATCATTCCAACGCGAAACGGATTGCGGCTTCTGCGTCAGTGTGTCAGCTCCATTCTCGAGAAAACCACCTATCCCAATTTTGAGATCCTGATCGTCGATAACAATTCGGACGACCATGCGACGCTTCGCTATTTCGACGAAATTCGGTTGCACGAGCGGGTGAAAGTCGTTCGCGATGGACAGGCTTTCAATTATTCCGCAATCAACAACAAGGCCGTCAGTCTTGTCGACGGCGAATATGTCGGCCTGATCAATAACGATATCGAGGTCGTCTCTCCGGATTGGCTGAGCGAAATGGTGGCGATCGCCATGCAGCCGAAGGTCGGAGCGGTCGGCGCGCGGCTGTGGTATCCGGATGACCGGCTGCAACATGGCGGCATCATTCTCGGCATCGGCGGGGTGGCCGGTCATGCCCACAAGATGTTGAGACGCGGCGAACATGGCTATTTCTCGCGGGGCGAGCTCACGCAAACGCTGAGCGCGGTAACGGCGGCATGTCTTGTCGTCAAAAAGTCCACATACGAACTGGTCGGCGGCCTGGACGCGGAAAATCTCAAGGTCGCGTTCAATGATGTCGATTTCTGCCTGAAGCTCCGAGAGGCGGGCTTCCGGAATGTCTGGACGCCCTACGCTGAACTACGCCATCACGAGTCGGCAACGCGAGGGGTAGAAGATACTGCCGAAAAGAAAGAGCGCTTCCAATCCGAGGTGCTTTTCATGCTCCGGCGCTGGGAGAAAGTGTTGATGGCGGATCCGGCCTACAACCCCAATCTGACACTGGAATACGAAGATTTTTCGCTTGCATGGCCTCCGCGAAACGATATTGATCCCACCCTGGCGTCCTGACATCCAGATGGACAAAAATTGAAGTTTATTATTGCCATCGAGCGGTCACGGCGCATGCGCCAGGAGACACCGATGGAACAGCATGATCGAGAAGAGCACGATGGCGACGCGAGCTAAAAGCAATACCATGCGTGCGCTGGATGATATCCGTAGCGGGTTCGACCAGCGTGAACTATGGCTATACCTGGGCTGGCGAGAGATAAAGTCGCAATACAGCCGCTCTATCATAGGCCCGTTGTGGCTGACACTTTCCATGGGAATGATGGTTCTTGGTCTCGGTGTGCTTTATTCCCAGATATTGAAGATCGATGTCGCGAATTACCTGCCCAGGCTTGCGATAGGTCTCATCGTCTGGGGCCTGATCAACGGAATTATCATCGGGGCGTGCAGGATATTCGCCGTTGCCGGTGGCGCCATGCGGCAGATCAAGATGCCGGTCAGCATGTTTATCTTCCAGTTCATCTGGAGTCAGCTTCTGGTTTTTGTGCATAATTTTCTAATATATATAATTATCGCGGTAGTATTCCTGATGAATCCGGGCTGGAATGTCCTTCTGTTCTTTCCGGCGCTCTTTCTTGTTATCTTAAGTGGATTTTTTATATCAATGATACTCGGTCCGTTATGCGCGCGGTTTCGCGACGTGCCGATGATCATTGGAAGCGTTATGCAGATCATTTTCTTCATGACCCCAATCATCTGGAGCGCCGACCAGATGCCAAGCCGCGCATGGGTCCTGACCGCAAATCCCTTCTATCATTTTATCGAAATCATCCGGGATCCGTTGCTCGGAAAAACGGGCACTCTACTCAACTGGACGGCGAGTGTCGGCATTACGATTGCCCTTGGTGCGATCGCTACGGTCTTTTTCGCCCGTTACCGCGCACGCGTCGTCTATTGGAGCTAATCCTTGGCTAAAATTTCTCTGAAGGATGTCGTGGTCGACATTCCGATCTACGGTGCCAGCCATCGTTCTTTGAAGAATAGTATTCTCGCTTCAGCCACAGGCGGGCAGATAAAGCCCCGTGAAGGCACCGGTTCGGTCGTGATTCGAGCGATCGAAGGTCTGACTTTGGATATCGAACATGGCACGCGCCTTGGCCTGCTCGGCCACAACGGCGCAGGAAAATCGACAATCCTGCGGGTGATGGCCGGCATTTACGAACCGTCGGTCGGAACAGCGGAGATCGACGGCGAAGTCGCATCAATGTTCGACATTGGCTTCGGTATGGATGTCGAGGCAAGTGGCTGGGAAAACATCATTCTGCGGGGAATGTATCTCGGATACAGCCGCAAGGAGATCGAGGCCCGCGCAGAAGAGATCGGTGCTTTGACGGGGCTGGGCGAATTTCTCGATATGCCGCTTCGCACTTACAGCGCCGGCATGTCGACACGGCTTGCCTTCGCAATCTCGACATCGATCAAGCCGGAGATACTGCTTATCGATGAGGGTATCGGCGCAGGCGACGCGGCATTCCTTGCCCAGGCGCAGGAACGGATGCGCACTTTCATTTCCAACGCCGGAATTCTGGTGATGGCGTCTCACTCGAACGATCTGTTACGGGCATGGTGTAAGGAGGGCCTCTGGATGGAGCACGGTCGCATGCGGATGCGTGGCCCTATCGACGATGTCCTTGCAGCTTACACCAAGTCGCTCGGATAGGTGCAGCCAGCGCGTTACTCGATAATCTGGCCGGCGGTCAGTACGAGACGAACGGGACATCCAAGGCCACGTGCGGCCATCTGGATTTTGGTGGTCAAGCCGTGGTGAGAACGGCCAAGGGCCCGATCTTCAGCCCCTTTTCTCGTCGGAAGCGTGCTGGTGGGCGCGAATGATGGTGCTATCGACAATCAGCTATTCGAAAACACCGTCGTCCGACATCGCCTTATGGAAACGCCACCAGACACCCTTTTGGCGCCACCGGCTTTAGCGACGAAACATGCTGTTCCATGTCGCCGAACAGTTCGCTTCGGTTGGGCGTCGCAGATCGCCACAACCCGATTGGTGTGTTATTGGACCCCCGTGACAGGTCCTAGGCCAGAATCATTGTTGATATTGGGTCTTGGGATTCCGTATAGCGAATGGTCGGCAGAAAAATAGACTTAGGTGGTCATGGAGACTTCAAATCAGTTGTTTGACGGTTGTCTGAACCCAGAATCGAAATTGCCTATCATTGTGGATCTGGATGGTACGCTGATCCTGTCGGACACCTTGCATGAGTCCGCTGCGGTTGCGCTTTTCCGTAAACCGCTGGTTCTGTTTCACGCGCTGAGACAGCTCGTGAACGGCCGCCATGCACTGAAGGCTGCGCTCGCGAAAGAAGTCGACTTGACCCACGAGGTGTTACCGCTTCGGGAGGATCTCGTCGAATGGTTGCGCAGCAAGGCAGAAGAGGGGCATGAACTCCATCTTTGCTCGGCCGCGAATCAATCCGTGGTAGACGCGGTTGCGAAAAGAGTCGGCATATTCGCCTCGGCCGTCGGCTCATCAAGCTCAAATCTGAAAGGCAAGGCCAAGGCGCTGTATCTCGAAGGTCGCTTTCCTGACGGCTTCATCTATGTCGGTGACCATGCGGCGGACCTGCCTGTATGGCAGGCGTCAAAGGGCGTCGTGCCCGCCGGCGTCAGTCAAAGTGTGTCGCGGGAGCTCAAGCGGCGCAACCTGCCGGTGATCGCCGAATTTCATTCGCCGTCACTGAAGTTCAGGGAGTTCTTGAAGGCCATCCGCGTTCATCATTGGACCAAGAACGTTCTGCTTTTTGTTCCATTGATTCTGGCCCATGAATGGACCAACCTCTTACTCATTCTGCAAACCGTCTCAGCATTCGCCTGTCTCCTGGCGGTCACCTCTGCCACCTATTTGCTCAATGACATTGCCGACCTCAATACGGATCGTCAGCATTGGTCGAAACGCTACAGGGCCCTGGCCAGCGGCAAGCTGTCTATCCGGGCCGGTTTCATGCTCGCGGGTGGGCTGCTGGTAGGCGGTTTCTTTTTCGCGGCCTTGCTGTCCCCGCAATTCACGCTCGCCCTCCTTGCGTATCTGGTGATAACGGGAGCGTATTCGCTGGGCTTGAAGCGGGTTCCTCTGCTCGACACTCTTATTATCGGCATACTTTTCACGACACGCCTCATCATGGGGACGGTCTTGCTCGAGAGTTCGAAGCCGGCATGGCTGCTGACCTTTGCCGTGTTCCTGTTCTTTTCGCTGGCCGTGGCAAAACGTCATACGGAAATTGTTCGGGCAGCAACCAGCGGCTCGCTGAGTCTCAAGAGTCGCGGTTACGAAATCGAGGACGCGCCTTTGACGCTTTCGTTCGGTATCGGCACCGCCCTGGCGTCGCTCGTCGTCCTGATGATCTTCGTCTTGCAGGAGATGTTGCCCGGCAAAGCCTATTCCTCTCCGCATTTCCTGGGTGGAATTCCTATCATGCTGTCGATTTGGCTTGGCAGAATCTGGCTTCTGGCACACCGGGGGAAGATGAACGACGACCCGGTCAGCTTTGCCATTCGCGACCGTATCAGCGCTGGTCTCGGCGTCGTGGTCGCGATCTTGTTCCTGGCCGCACTATGACCAGATTCGAGCCGGCCGACGTCCGTTCGTGGGGTAATGTGCTGCAGGCGGAACACCATGCAGCTTTTCCTGCCTGGCGAGACCAGCTTGCCCGCATCGTGCTGTCCGGCCGCCAGGAAGGGCGAGCGCTTTTAGCGACGGGCCTGCGTCGCTCCTATGGTGACAGTGGCCTCAATCCCGAAGGCGGATTGATTGATATGACCGGTCTCGACCGGATCATTGACTTTGATCGAGAGCGCCGCCTTGTTCGGGTGGAAGCGGGCTTGTCGTTCGACGCCTTGCTCGGGGTCATCGTCCGCCAGGGATTCTTTCTACCTGTGACACCCGGCACGCGTTTCGTGACGATGGGCGGCGCCGTCGCAAACGATGTGCACGGCAAGAACCATCATATCAACGGCACCATCGGACGCTGGGTCCGCAGGATCGGGTTGATGCGCTCCAACGGCGAGGAACTTGAGCTAACGCTCGAAAGCGATCCCCAGCTGTTTTCTGCGACGATCGGCGGCCTGGGGCTGACCGGTGCGATAACCTGGGTTGAACTGGAAGTCCTGCCGATCGAGAGCGCGGTCATGGAAGCCGAAAACATTCCCTTTGACAATCTCGACATGTTCTTCTCTCTGGCAGCCGAGAGCGACAACGCGTTCGACTACACGGTCTCCTGGATCGATTGCCTCGCAAAAGGCGCATCCCTGGGCCGCGGAATTTTCACGCGTGGCAACCACGCAAAGACCGGCTCTCGCCTGCCGGGCCGCGGGAACACCAAGTTCACGATGCCGCTCAGCCTTCCCAGCCTCTGCATGAACCGTTATTCGATCAGCGCTTTCAATTCGCTGTATTTCTGGAACGGCAAGCGAAAGGCCGGGAAGCAGAACATACCGATATATCAGTTCTTCTATCCGCTCGATTCCATCGGGCGTTGGAACCGGATGTATGGCAGCAAGGGAATGTATCAGTTTCAGTCGGTGGTACCGCCGGCCGTCGAGAAAGACGCTACGAAAGAAATGCTAAAGACCATCTCCGCCAGCGGGCAGGGGTCGTTTCTAGCCGTTCTCAAGACATTCGGCGCGATTTCCTCGCCCGGAATGCTGTCTTTCCCGCGACCGGGAACGACATTGGCGCTGGATTTTCCAAATCATGGCGAGACCACCTCGAGGCTGATGGCTCGGCTCGATGATATCGTGCTGGAAGCGGGTGGTCGGCTCTACCCTGCCAAGGATGGCCGTATGCCGGCACGAATGTTCAAGGCCGGTTATCCGGCTTGGCAGGACTTCGCCAAATACGTAGATAGCGGGTTCAGTTCGCATTTCTGGAAGCGTGTATCGCAAGAGTAAGGGGGCTCCATTGCGGGTTATCATTTTAGGGGCCACCTCGGCGATCGCCTCTGCGGCCGCGAGGCTTTATGCAGCAGAAGGCGCAAGCCTGCTGCTGGTCGGGCGGGACGAAAATCGTCTGGCGCAAGCTGCCGCGGATCTGAAGATGCGTGGCGCGGAGACCGCCGAAGTCGCCATCAGCGATCTCGGCGACCCGGCTGACGTTGAGAAGCGGTTGGACGCATTCGTCAGGCAGCTTGGCGGCGTCGATCACGTTCTCCTGGCCTATGGCATCCTCGGCAATCAGGGCGAGGCCGAGCGCGATTTGGCCGACGCGGAAACGATCCTGCGGGTCAATTTCAACTCGGCTGCCGCGTGGTGCCTTGCGACGGCCAACATTATCGAGAAGCAGGGCCGCGGCACGCTCGCCGTCATCGGTTCGGTTGCAGGCGACAGGGGCCGCCGAGCCAACTTCATCTATGGGGCGTCGAAGGCTGGTCTGGAGGCGCTGGTTGTCGGCATAGCGCATCGTTTTGCCGATAAGGGGCCGCGGGCTGTGCTCATCAAACCCGGTCCGACGATGACACCGATGACCGAGGGCATGAACCGCAAGGGTGCGCTCTGGGCCAAGCCGGAACAAGTCGCGGCAATCGTTCATGCGCGTGCGTATCGAGGCGGCCCGGTGGCGTATGCTCCGGGCTTCTGGCGCTACATCATGTTGATCATTCGGAACCTTCCGAGCGCCATTTTCAACCGAATGGAAATTTGATGTCGAAGATAGTCATTACCGGCGCAGCCGGTCTGGTCGGTCAGAACGTCATTGCGCGATTGAAGAGCGAGCCCGGCCTGCAGATCGTGGGTATCGACAAACATCCGAGCAATACCGCGTTGCTTCGCCGGCTTCATCCCGAAATCGAGGTGATCGAAGCCGATCTTGCGGTGGACGGTCCATGGAAGAACGCTTTTGCCGATGCAAGTGCCGTTCTATTGAACCAGGCGCAGATCGGCGGCCTCGACGAGCAGGAATTTATCGACAACAACGTCGTGGCCACCGAGCAGATCGTCGCAGCTATGCGCAAGCACGGCGTCCCGTATTTCGTGCACATCTCGTCATCCGTGGTGCATTCCAAGGCCGAGGACTTTTATACAAGCTCCAAGACTGCGCAGGAACGTTTGATCGACACTGTAACCGATATCCCGCATGTTGTGTTGCGGCCGACATTGATGTTCGGGTGGTTCGACCGGAAGCATCTGGGCTGGCTTCGCCGCTTCATGGACCGCGTGCCTGTCTTTCCTATCCCCGGCGACGGAAAATTCATCCGCCAACCGCTGTATGTCGGCGATTTCGCAGCCATTATCATCTCGTCGCTGCGCAACAAGCCGGTCGGGAGCTTCGACATATCGGGGCTGGAGCAGATCTACTACGGCGACGTGATTCGAATGATTCATGACACCGTGAAGCCGAGAGCACGCATCATCAGGCTGCCCTACCGCCTGTTCTGGCTGTTGCTGTTCGTCTACGGCAAGTTCAGCAGCAAGCCTCCCTTTACGACCAGTCAGCTTGAGGCTCTCGTCATCCCTGAGACGTTTCCGGTCATCGATTGGCCGGGATTGTTCGATGTTTCACCGACGCCGCTGCGCGAAGCGATCCGCCAAAGCTACCTGGATCCGGTTTACAGCAGCATCGTATTGGAGTTTTAGGAGACGTGAGATGAGCCGGGTTGTGGTTATAGGCGCTGGCGCCATGGGACTGGCGGCAGCGCACAGAGCTGTGAGTTTAGGTCACGACGTTGATCTCATCGAGGCGGATAGCGTCGCGGGTGGGATGGCGGCGCATTTCGATTTCGGCGGCGTGTCGATCGAGCGGTTCTACCACTTCGTATGCAAATCGGATGAACCGACGTTTGCCTTGATGAAGGAACTCGGTATCGGCGATCGCATGCGCTGGCGGCCGACATCGATGGGCTACTACATGAAGGGACAGATCCATTCCTGGGGGGATCCGATCAGTCTGTTGAAATTCCCGCATCTCAGCCTCATTGCCAAGATTCGCACCGGTCTGCAGATGTTCCTGACCACGAAGGCGAAGAGCTTCGCTTCTATCGAAAGCAAGACCGCCCGAGAGTGGCTGGAAGGCGGTTCGGGGCGGGAAGTGTACAACACGCTCTGGAAGCGCCTCATGGAACTGAAGTTCTATGAGCTCGCAAACGACGTATCCGCATCCTGGATTGCCACGCGGGTCCGGCGCATTGGCAATTCGCGGCGTTCCATCTTTCAGGAGGAACTGGGTTACATCGAAGGCGGCAGCCAGACGCTCGTGGACGCCCTTGTTTCCGCCTACACGACGCAAGGCGGCCGTCTGCATCTCGGGATGCCCGTGGAGCGTATCGAGACCGAGGCAGGCAGGACGACGGGAGTGACGGCGGCGGGAAAATTCTTCCCCGCGGACGCTGTCATTTCGACTGTGCCGACACCTTACATCTCCACGCTTGTCCCGTCTCTGCCGGAAGCGTCGAAAGCGAAATACGACGCCATCCGAAACATCGGCGTCGTCTGCCTGCTGTTCAAACTGAAGAAATCCATCAGCCGGAACTTCTGGATCAATATCGTCGATGAAAGCATCGAGATTCCGGGACTGATCGAGTTTTCCAACTTGCGGCCGGTCGAGAACACGATCGTCTATGTTCCCTATTATATGCCGACCAGCCAGGCGAAGTGGCAATGGAGCGATAGCCAGTTCGTTGAGGAGGCCTTTGGCTATCTGCGCAAGGTCAATCCAGCGATCACCCGGGACGATCTCATAGAGGCCAAGGTCGGGCGGCTGAAACACGCGCAGCCTGTCTGCGAACCAAACTTCCTCGACAAGCTGCCGCCGATCCAGACGCCGATCGCCGGCCTGCAGATTGCCGACACCTGTTATTACTATCCCGAGGATCGCGGGATTGCTGAAAGTGTCCGCTACGGCCGGAATATGGCGGAGGCATTGACTTGATAAGGGACGGGGTCGTCAGCCTTTTCTCGATGCCGTTCGTCCGATTTGCAGTATCAGGCGGGATCGCGGCGGCGGCCAACATTCTTTCACGGATCGCGCTGTCGACGATTATGGACTACACGCCGGCCATCGTGCTGGCATACCTGATCGGCATGTCGACAGCCTATGTGCTGATGAAGATATTCGTCTTCGAGAAGTCGGGGCGGCATGTCGGCCATGAATATATTCGGTTCGGCCTTGTCAATTTCGTGGCATTCGCGCAGGTCTGGCTTGTGAGCGTCGGACTTGTCCACTTCGTCGTTCCGCTTGTCGGGTTTAATTTCCATGCGGAAACAGTCGCTCACGTCATCGGCGTCCTGAGCCCGATAGCAACAAGTTACTTTCTCCATAAATACTTTACGTTCGGGAGCCATCGGTGATGTTGAAGACGTCTGCACCGGGAAAAACATGGTGGATCGCTGCAGTCGGTTTTCTGCTTCTGTTCGTCAGTCTTTATCTCAAGTTTCAGCCGCTCGCCCTTCATCCGGTGCGGTCAGGCCTTGACCCTTCGTGGCAGGCGGCTCTGGCTTACGGTGTCGAACATCACCTGTTGTTCGGCACAGATCTCGTCTTTACCGGTGGCCCTCTATCCAGCCTCTATACCCAGCAGTTCGAGCCCATAACCGCCTTCGCCGTGGCGATTATATCCCTTGGCATCGTCGCCTTCGTGGCTCTTGCGCTAGGCCTGCTTTTTTCCGCATCCGGCAACGTCCTCAGCATGATTTCAGGTTGGGTCCTGGTGTCTATCTGCATGATTTCCAAGGACACCCTGCTGCTGCTCGTGCCGCTTCTGGGCGCGCTATACGGGTTCGAGAATGACTCGAAACGGGGGCTGCCTGTAACGATTGCAGGCGCGTATCTATCGGGCATACTCGCGCTCGCCAAGTTTTCCACATTCCCGGTGTCCATACTGGCCATGCTGCTGCTTGACGTCGTGGCGGTGCGTCGCCGACGAGTTCCGCTGCATTTTCTGGTGATGGTGGCCGGGCTCTACACGGGCCTGTTTATCTCCGGCCAGCCTCTGGCGCAGTTGCCTGCGTTCCTGGTCGCGAGCCTGCAGGTTTCCGGGGGCTATTCCAGCGCAATGAGCCTGTCCGTCTTCGTGGCGGATCTTGCGATCTGGCTCGCAATCGCGGCGGTGTTCATCGTGGTCCTTCTTCGTGATGCCGCATCGCGGGCTGGCAGCATACCTTACGACATCCTCATCGCCCGACCTCTCGTCATTGCCGGCTTTCTTTTCATTGCCTTCAAGGCTGGGCTTGTTCGCCATGATCTCCATACGCTTATCTCCTGGAGCGCGTTGGCGATGGTGATTACGGCGGTCGGATTTTCAGCATCCTACGTAGGGACGCGGTGGAAAAAGCTCCTGATCCCGATGGCCTGCGTCTGCATTATGCCGAGCTATGCCGCCCTTTATGTCGCCTATAAGATGTTGCCTTCAGAAAATATTCGGACACTGCCGCAACAGATATCCGAAGGCTTGGTCCGAGGACGCGAGTTTCTGTTTCGGCCAACCGTTTGGCTTGATAAGCTTAAAGCCGAGAATGCCGCCTCTCTGGCTGCCATTCGCCAAAAAACGCCGCTGCCGGCGTTGAACGGTTCCGTTGATATCATCCAGTCAGAGCAATCGGATGTCATCGGGAATGGCCTCGACTACCGTCCTCGTCCGACTGTGCAGGAATATACCTCCTACACGCCAGAACTGATTGAGCGCGTTCGAGCCTTTTATGACGGCCCTGAAGCACCGGAATACGTGATCATGGCCCCAGGCTCGATCGACGGACGGCATCCGGCTTCCGCCGAGGGAGCGCTGTGGCCGCTATTTTTTGCCAGATATGAGCCTTTTATCGAAACCGATCGGCAGATCATATTGCGGAAGCGTCCGACCGCGGTATCGGGCGTGAAAAAGCAGGATATCGAAGTTCAGACGGAACTCGGCCAGGACGTTCAGCTGCCGAAAACAGACAACCCGATCATGATCGCAGTCGACATGCGGCCGACCCTTCTCGGGCGCCTGGCGGAGCTGATCTACCGACCGCCGATGTCTGAGATATCCGTCAATTATTCCGATGGATCGACCGGCGTCTACCGGCTGATACCCGGGATGGCAGCCGATGGTTTTCTTGTTTCACCGCTGGTTGTCGACCCTGTCGCATACTTGAAGGTTTCTTCCGGGCACTCGGATTACCCGGATCTCAGGCACGCGCAGTCGGTCAATATCAAGTCGGGGGTCCGGCATGGTCTTTTCTATCAATCGGCGATTACGGTGACTTTTACCGAGCTCGACAAGGATGTCCTCAGAAAGGCTTCCGGCGGACCGATCATCGAAAACGCCCTGCTGCGCGATGAAAAAATTCTCCCGCTTTTACGCGCGAACGCGCTGAATGGGGCGACTGTTTCTCGAGTGCCCGAGGGACTGCTGGCCCATGCGCCGGCTGTACTGCGTCTACCGGTGACACCCTCATCAAAGCTATCGCTCTCGTTCGGCATACGGCCTGGCGGCTGGCAAGATGGCGGTCACACGGATGGCGTATGTTTCTTCGCCAGAAATGGAAAACAGGCCCTAGCACAAAGATGTCTCGATCCAGCCGCTGTAGAGGCGGATCGCGGCGAGCAGACAGAGAGTTTCGCCGTACCGGCTGATGTTCACGAGATCACGCTTGAAACCGAGTGCAAGGCCGGATGTGCCTGGGATTGGAGTTACTGGAGCTCAGTCGCTGAAGAATAGGGTAGTCGATGATGCAAGATCCGGGCGCGCAAGATCGGGATTTCATCTGTGAAATGACGCAGAAAATTCTCTTTCGTGCTGACGCGTCCGCTGACATCGGAGCAGGCCACGTGATGCGGTGCCTGACCTTGGCGAACACTCTGAAGGCCAACGGCTACCGCTGCGTTTTTGCCGCGAGGTTCATGCTCGAAAGCCTTGGAAGGCTGATTGAGGATGCCGGGCATATCCTGGTCAGGTTGGATGGCGGCTCTGAAAATGTTACCGATGGCGAACCTGTCTTGTCTCACGCCGGCTGGCTGGGCGTCGCTCAGGAAACCGATGCAGATCAATGCCTGCTGCTGAGCAGAAGCGGGCAATGGTCCTGGATCGTTGTGGACCATTACGCAATCGATTTCCGGTGGGAAAAAAGGCTTCGCCCGTTCTGCGATCGCCTGATGGTGATCGATGATATCGGCGATCGCGTCCACGACTGCGACTTGTTGCTGGATCAAAACCTCGGAACCGGTGAGCAGAAGTATGCCGGCAAAGTACCTTCCAATTGCAGACTTCTGTTGGGTCCGGGCTATGCGTTGTTGCGTCCGGAATTTGCTGAGTTGCGACACTACAGCCTGGCTCGCCGGAGAACGCCGCAACTGCAGCAGCTTCTTATCACCATGGGCGGAGTGGACAGGAACAACGTGACATCGGACATTCTGGAGGCGTTGAAGAGATCTCCGCTATCTCCATCGTGCCAGATTACGATCGTTATGAGTTCTCAATCGCAATGGCTGAGAGGTGTGCGCAATTTGGCGCGGTCGATGCCCTGGCCGGCAAAGGTCCGTGTTGACGTGACCGATATGGCGCTGCTGATGGCAGATAGCGATCTCGCGATAGGCGCCGCCGGCGGCAGCGCGTGGGAGCGCTGCTGTCTCGGCTTGCCCAGCCTCACTGTCATACTGGCGGATAATCAAAGGCAAAGCGCTCACGCGCTTTCATCGCGAAAGGCTGTTATAGCGCTGGATCCGAACGGTCCCGAATCCCTTGCCGAAAGCTTGCCGAAAGCCCTATCGGCTCTCATCGGAGATGGCCTCGAGGTAATGGTGGAGCGCGTCTCTGCGGTAGGAATTGATGGTTTGGGGGCAGTGAAGGTGGCGTCCGAGATAGCAGGCGTGTCGCCTGCCAGGTAATCCGCCGTCCCTGATCGGGATGATCGACAGCCTTATGCGGTAACGGCTTCCCGCAACGCCACGATGACCTGCTCCTGCTGCGCATCAGTCATCGTTGGGTACATCGGAAGGGTTATGGCCTCTGAATAATAGGATTCAGCCTCCGGGTAGGTGTTACGTTGAAAGCCCATACGTTGATAATACGGCTGCAGATGCACCGGGATATAATGGAGGTTCACATTGATGCCTTGCATCAGCATCGCGTCGAAAATGTCCCTGTGACTCTTCCCGATTTCTCCCGATTTGACACGAATGACGTAAAGATGCAGCGCGGAGTATCCGTCAGGATGCTGCCAGGGCGTGATCACAGGCAAGTCGCTGAACGCGTCGTCATAACGTCTCGCCAATTGATGGCGCTTGGAGACGTAGCTGTCCAGACGATCCATCTGGCTTATTCCCAGCGCGCCCTGCAACTCGGTCATGCGGTAGTTATAGCCGAGATCTATCTGCTGATAGTACCATGGCCCGTCCGGCTGTTGCGTCATCCTGTCGGGTTCGCGGGTAATGCCGTGGCTACGAAAGAGGCGCATCTTGTGGGCGAGTTCTGGGTCGTTGGTAACGGCCATTCCGCCCTCTGCCGAGGTGATGATTTTTACAGGATGAAAGCTGAATATCGCGATGTCGCTATAGCGGCAGTTGCCGATAGGCTCGTTGAGATAGCGACCTCCAATCGCATGCGATGCGTCCTCGATAACGGCAAAGCCAAAACGAAGCGCCAAGGCATGGATCGCCGCAAGGTCACAGGGCTGCCCGGTCAGATGGACTGCGACGACCACCTTCGGCAGGCGTCCCCTTCGCTCTGCTTCCAACAATTTTTGCTCGAGCGCTGCCGGCGAAAGATTGTAGCTGTCCTTGTCGATGTCGACGAAGTCGACATCAGCGCCACAGTATAGAGCGCAATTGGCGGAAGCTACGAAGGTGATCGGGCTTGTCCAAAGCAAGTCACCGGGACCAAGTCCGAGAGCGAGGCAGGCAATGTGGAGCGCCGAGGTCGCGCTGTTCACCGCAACAGCATGGAGTGCACCGCAATAGGATGCGACGGCCTGCTCGAAACGAGGCACGACAGGGCCTTGCGTCAGAAAGTCAGATCTCAGAACGGCGACGACTGCGTCGATATCCGCATCGTTGATATCCTGTCTGCCATAGGGAATGGAGGAACTCATATCATTCCGATCTTGAGACGATTTTCTTCGATCCAGGTCTGGAGAGATGCAACGCTCAGCCATTCCTTATTGTTGTCGCTGGTATAGCTGAAGCCTTCCGCGACTTTCACCCCGTCCTTTATGCGCTCGGCACTGGTGCCCCAATTATTGATGGCCGGCAGTATCTTGAAATGATCGTTATATTCGTAGGTGTAGAAGGAGTCTTCTTCGCCGATCATCTGCTCATGAAGTTTCTCGCCTGGGCGGATACCGACAATTTCGATCTGAGCTTCCGGTGCAACGGCGGCGGCGAGATCCACCATCTTCATGGAAGGGATTTTTTTGACGTAGATCTCGCCGCCTTCCATGTCGTCGAAAGCGTGCCAGACCAGTTCCACACCTTGTTCAAGCGTGATCATGAACCGGGTCATGCGCGAGTCGGTGATGGGCAGCACACCCTTGTCTTTGATGGAGAGGAAAAACGGAATGACCGAGCCGCGCGAGCCCATGACGTTTCCATAGCGAACCACCGCAAAGCGTGTGCGATTGCCGCCCGAATATGAGTTGCCCGCGACAAAAAGCTTGTCGGAAGCGAGTTTGGTTGCTCCGTACAGGTTGATCGGGCTGCTGGCTTTATCGGTCGAGAGTGCAACGACGCGCTTTACTCCGCGGTCTATGCAGGCGTCGATGACGTTCATGGCGCCGTTGATGTTGGTCTTGATGCACTCAAAGGGATTGTATTCCGCTGTCGGCACTATCTTCGTTGCCGCGGCATGAACGACGTAATCGACCCCGTCGAGCGCCCTGTACAGACGCTCTCGGTCTCTCACATCACCAATGAAGAAGCGTACTCGCTTGTCGGCACTGTATTTCTTGGCCATTTCCCACTGCTTCATTTCATCGCGTGAATACACGATGATGCGGCGCGGGTTATAACGTTCAAGTGTCATTGGAAGAAATGCATGGCCGAATGACCCGGTGCCGCCGGTGATGAGGATCGATTGACCTGTCAGCATAATTCACGTTCTCTTCAACATCATTTAATCGTAATCTTCTAACGACGCGTTCTCGGCCAAGCAAGGGTTTGCGACGTCGATACAGTCCGACTTGAGTGCCGACGAAGCTGCCAGCCAGGCAAGCAGACATTGTCGTTTGCTCACCGCAAATCACATGCGGAGCTGTCGTAGGCCTATGAATTCGTCCTCGGAAAATTTTGGCTGGGGAACCTGGATTCTCACATGATTTCAATGGCTTAGCAAAATAGCCTTTGATTTCCCTATATTTTCCTGCCGTGAGCGACCGTGGATGCCATCTTTGTGCCCTGGCTTTGGGCATCAGTCAACCGGCGGCGTTAGCGGAAATAATTGCCGCGCTGAGCGCCGAAGCTACCGAACTGGCGACCACCGCAGCACGGCGGCTTCGCGCCCCATCGCGGCCGTAGAGCGCACCCTAGCCGAATCCCGAAAGCGGACATCCAGGGGGATCGGCGAGAGCTGAGTGCGACACGAACCTCGTTCAACGCGCGTATCAATCGGTGCTGGAGGATGGAATGGGGTTGCAGGCTGATCCGGAAGCAGATGACATTCTCTCAGAGTTCGAAGCACTCATCCGACAAGCGCGGCAACTGGAAAGGAAGCAACAGCTCGAGCCGCAAACCCAGGGTGTCTGGCGTCCCTTTATGAACCGTCCGGGAACCGGTAATTCATTCTCGTGTAAATTTGCTCGAATCCGGCCCCGATGAGATTGGCGTGAGAGATATTTGGCTCGTCGGCCGAAGGCTGGGCGGTTTCGACGACGAATGTCTGAACGCCTTGACTGGCGCCTTGGTTCAGACGCGCGGTAATGAGGGCCTTCTGTGCCCCTCGATTGCGAAACTCGGGAACTGTCGCGCCACCGCCCAGCCACGCATAGCCGCCTGATGCGTACATCGCGCCTGTCGCAATTGGTTTGCCATTCAACTCAGCGAAGAAGCGGGCCCAGCCTTCCTTACCGGCGATCGCTGACCAAAGCGGCGTCAGGCTCGCCGGAAAGCCAAATCCGGCGCCCATCATCGAGCCGAAGATTTCGGCTTCGGTGACTTTGACCTGCCGGGTAGCGACCTCTCCAGAATGGATGAGTGGCGTGGAAGGCACTGTGCGCCGTAGCTTTGCCCATCCGTTACCTTGGGGAACAAGGCCCCGTTTCCTTATCCAATCGTGTGTCTGTTGAGGAGCGGTGGCAGCGTTCATTTGCAAGTAACGCCGGCCTGCCTTTCTGCTCATCCACTCATAGGCCGTGTCGAGGTCTTCAAGTGTTGCAAGGCCAAGGATACGATTGAGACCGATGGCGGGCGCGTTGGGCAGCGATATTGCGCAACCTGCACCCAATTGCATGCAGCGAAACTCAGCCTGGTCTACGAGCGTCTGGGGCGCGATCATGAACAGATCGATAAATGCTCTCGCTTCGATGATATCTTCTTCGGGCACCACTTGGCGCGATGCTGACGGGCGATCCATGGCAGTGTCCTTGAACTATCAGTAAGCCAAACGGAATTCATCGCAGCGAGGTCAGCCACGGTAGAAGCAGGCTGAGGCTGCTAGCGCCGTTAGGTCAGGAAGTTGGCTGTTGCGGTGGCGATTTCTCGGGAATGCGTCTCCAACGCGAAGTGGCCTGTATCGAGGAGACGGATCTCGGCATTCGGGAGATCGCGTTTAAAGGCCTCCGCGCCTGCGGGCAGGAAGAATGGATCCTTGTCGCCCCAGATAGCCAGGAACCTGGGCTGATACTGGCGGAAATAAGCTTGAAACATCGGATACAGAGTCACGTTGCTCGCGTAGTCGAGCGCAATATCGAGCTGGATTTCTTCAGCATCCGGACGCGCCATGTAGAAGGCATCGAGCGAATAGCCATCGGGAGACACGTTCGATAAATCCGAAACGCCATGCTCGTGCTGCCAGCGGATGGCGGCGGGTTTCATGATCTCGCGCAGCGCATCGCGGTTGGCGGTCGTGGGATCGGACCAGTATCGCCTGATCGGGTTCCAGACGTCGCTCAACCCCTCCTCGTAGGCATTGCCATTTTGGGAAATGATTGCTGTCACCCGCTCCGGGAACTTCATCGCGACGCGGAAACCGATGGGCGCTCCGATATCGAAAGCGTAGAGGGCAAATCGTTCGATGCCCAGCACCTCAATGAACCTCTGGATGATGCGGGCAAGATTGTCGAACGTGTAGGCGAAATTTTCGCGCGCGGGCGCCTCCGACTGGCCGAACCCCGGTATGTCGGGCGCGATAAGGTGAAATCGGTCGGCGAGTAGCGGAATGAGGTCCCGAAACATGTGGCTCGAAGACGGAAACCCGTGCAGCAATAACAGGGTCGGTTTGGTTGGTTCTCCGGCCTGCCGATAAAATACTTCGAGACCGTCGATATCAACGCGGTGATAGGTGGAATGCCTCATCTTGTCCTTCCCCCTTAGAAGCCGAAATCGCTGAGGCCGGGATGCTCATCCGGTCGACGGCCAAGCGGCCAATGAAACTGTCGATCATGGCTTTGGATGGGTGCATCGTTGATGGAAGCGAAGCGCTTTCGCATGAGGCCATCGGCCCCGAACTCCCAATTTTCGTTCCCGTAAGACCGAAACCAGTTGCCGCTGTCGTCATGCCATTCATAGGCAAAGCGAACAGCGATGCGATTGTCCGTAAAGGCCCAGAGCTCTTTGATCAGCCTGTATTCGAGCTCGCGTTGCCATTTCCGGGTAAGAAAGCCGACGATCGCTTGGCGGCCATTTACGAACTCCGAGCGATTGCGCCACTGGCTGTCGTCGCTATAGGCCAGTGCCACTTTTTCGGGATTGCGGCTATTCCAACCGTCTTCTGCAAGCCGGACCTTTTCTGTTGCGGAAACCGCCGAAAACGGCGGCAAAGAGGGTCTTGTGGCGTTCATTATTTTTCTCCCAAGGCTTCGAGCCGGCGCCGCAGGTCTGCATTCTCCGCCTCCAATTGAGCCAAGCGCTCACGCAATGGTGTCGCTGCTTTCTCGACTTCGTGTTCGGTGTAACGCGGAGTGATATGCTGAGGGCAATTCCAATCGAAGGCTTCCAGCCGCAGCCGGAAAATCCGCTCAGCCTTTGCTCGGTAGCCGGCATCCAAAACAAGATCGGTCAGTGCCGGGTCGGCATCGAGTGCAAGCTTCTCGACATGCACGTAGATTTTGAGGCGGGCTCGCCGCGGGTAATCAACCAGAAAGAGACAGGCCCGATCGTTTGCGGCGAAGTTACCGGTACTGATGTATTGGCGGTTACCCCGGTAGTCGGCGAATGCCAGTGTCTTGTTGTCAACGATCTTGAGAAAGCCCTGCGGCCCGCCGCGATGCTGCACATAAGGCCAGTCGGTTTCCGACACAGATGCAATATAGAAGCTGTCCCGAGCAGCGATGAAGGCGCGCTCGCTGTCGGTGAAACTATCCGACTCTCGATGGTGATCGCCCAACCATATCTGATCGGCACCCATTTCAGTCTGGGCCAGCCGCACATTCGGAGTGATTGCAACTTCCAAAAAATGGTACGGCATGGGAGATCTCCAAAATCTGGAATTTAGTAACCGCCGTTCAGCGGTGTGACCTCGGGTTTGCGGAACCTTGGTCACACCGCCGGTGACCATGTCTGATGGTCACTTCTTCGCGACGTTGCGATCCAGGAAGTCGTTGATTAGAGGAGCAGCGACGTCAAGTTTTTCTTCGAGCAGGAAGTGACCCGAATTCAAGACATGAATTTCGGCATCTGGGAGGTCCTTGAGATAAGGATGAGCGCCGGCCTCAGGAAAAATATAGTCGTTCTTGCCCCAGACGATGAGCGTGGGAGGTTTACGCTCACGAAAGAAGTTTTGGAAGTCAGGGTAAAGCGGCACGTTGGTGCGATAGTCATACAACATGTCGAGCTGGATGTCTTTGTTCCCTGGTCGGTCCAGGAGAGCCTGGTCGTGAACCCAGTTGTCGGGGCTGATGCGCGATACGTCTTCCATCCCGTCGGTGTACTGAAACTTGGTCGTTTCGAGCGTGACCAGACCGGAGAGCGCCTCACGGCTCTTCTGCGATCCATCGGACCAGTAGGTCTTGATGGGATCCCAGAATTCCTTCAGCCCTTCATCATAGGCGTTGCCATTCTGGATGATCAGCGCACTGACCCGCTCGGGATGTTTCAGCGCCAGGCGGTATCCCACCGGTGCACCATAATCCATGACGTACATGGCGTAGCTTTTGACGGCCAGATGATCCAGCAACTTGTCGACGATATTGGCGACCCCGCCAAACGTATAGGCAAATTTGCTATGATCGGGAGATGCGCTTTGCCCGTAACCCGGATAGTCCGGCGCGATGACGTGGTATCGATCTGCAAGCAGCGGGATCAGATTCCGGAACATGTGGGATGACGTCGGAAAACCATGAAGCAGCAGCACGACCGGAGCGTCGGCCGGCCCGGCTTCCCGGTAGAAGATATCGAGACCCTCGATCTTTGCGGTTCGGTAGTGGACGGGAACCGGAGCCTCGCGAACGTCCGTCGTGGCCTGCGCGGGAAGCGCTGACGCCACTGTTGCGGCAGTCATGCTGGCGGTCGCCAGCATCAAGCACATAATCAAGCTACGCATGATGGTCTCCCTAAAAGTCGAGATGAAAAAATGATTTCGAATGAGGGCTGCTGTCGGTCGTTCGGACCGCGCAAGCGCCGTGGCGGTTAACAACGTCACCGGAGGCTGTTGCCTCAGGTCAGGAAATGGCAGCGATGTAGAAATTCGTTGCACGTGAATGGTCGATGTGAAGGCGACGAGGGATCCGTTGAGGTCACCGTTCATCAAAGGCTTCGATGTTTAGGAGTAAGCCGGTTTATGGCCTCGCTCAATTGCGATCTAGGTCACGCGCAACTAGACGATGGCATTGCAACCATAGACCTTCGTATATCGATTTTCCCTTACCCAAGTCACAGAAATCCCGTAACTATTTCCGACGGACGATCGGCCATCTTTCGACATTTCCTGACATGGAGTCGGAACGTCTGGGCTCTGTAACGTCTCAAACACTGAACGGAGAGTGCGGTGGAACGAGAGCCGGAAACCGATCCCATTATCGATCTGATCCCCGCCATGGTGTGGTCCGCAACGTCGGAAGGCATGTTGGATTTTGCCAACCAGCATTTTCTCGAGTTTATCGGGGCGCCGCTTGAGGAAATCTCCGGAGTGGGATTCTACAAGCTATTTCATCCCGACGACATGTCACATCTCGCTTCGGAATGGCACGACATCATGGCCTCGAAACATGCCAGAGAGGTCGTGGGCAGGCTCAGGCGCGCAGATGGCCAATATCGTTGGTGCACGCTTCGGCAGAAACCGCGGCTCGATACCGAAGGAAACGTCGTCAGGTGGTATGGTGTGGTCCTCGATATAGAAGACCGCAAACAGGCCGAAAATGCATTGAAGGAAACGAAGACTGCGCTTGCGGCCAGCGAGGAAAACCTCAGCCTTATCATCAATTCGCTGCCTGTTCTCGTATGGTCAGCGCGACCGGATGGCAGCGCCGATTTTGTCAATAAAAGCTGGTTGGACTATGCAGGTCGTCCTGCTGATCAAATCCTCGAGTGGGGCTTTCTGGACCTTTACCATCCTGACGACATTCCAGGCATGGTGGACATCTGGAAGAGAGACCTCGAGCATTCCGACCACACTGTTTTGAAAGGACGCATTCGCGGAGCAGACGGCAACTATCGTTGGTTTTACTTCTCAGGGCGAAAGCTGGTCGATGCCAACGGCGTCGTTCGTTGGTTCGGTGTTAACATCGATATCGAAGACCTGCAACGTGCGGAGAATGCTCTTCGGGAAAGCGAAGCTGCGCTCAGGGAAAGTGAACACAAGCTCAATCTTATCATCAACACGATACCCGCCATGGCCTGGTCCTGCACCTCGGATGGCCGGCTTGAATATTTCAATCGAAACTTGATCGATTATGTCGGTCTACCTTCTGAAGAGATCGTCGGCTTCGGTTTTTATCGTATGTTTCATCCTGATGATGTCGAGCCGATGCGTATGGCTTGGGACGATATCGTAGCCTCAAAAAAAAGTCGTCCTGTAGACGCCCGCATCAGACGCGCCGATGGCGAATATCGATGGTTCAACCTTCGACAAAGCCCCCTTCTGGATCCCGATGGAAATGTTGTGAGATGGTACGGCGTCGTCGTGGATATCGAGGATCGCAAACGGGCGGAAGAGTCCTTGCGGCAAAGCCAGAGTGACCTCGCGCATGTGACGCGGATGACGGCCACAGGTGAGCTTGCCGTTTCAATTGCCCATGAAGTCAACCAGCCGCTGATGGCAATCGTCACGAATGCCGGCACATGTCTGCGGTGGCTACAGCCGGGCCACACCGATCTGGAGCAGGCGCGTGTGGCCGCCGAAAGGATCGTCCGGGATGGGCATCGCGCCGGCGATATCATCACCAGTATCCGGGCGATGGCTCAGAAGTTACCTGCCAGGATTGAGCTAACTGACTTCAAACCTGCCGTTCGCGAGGTGCTGGATCTGTTGACGGGCGAACTTCAACGGCGTGGAATAGAGCTCAGTCTTGATATGGCAGCAACGCCTATCGAAGTCGTAGGAGACCGAACGCAACTGCAACAGGTTGTTCTCAACTTGGTTATGAACAGCGCCGAAGCGATGACAGCTTCTTCAACAGCAAAACACATCAACATCAGATGCGCTGTGGAGGAGCAGCTTGTCAGCGTGAGCGTTTCTGACACGGGTCGCGGGGTACCTATCCACGAATTGGAGCGCGTTTTCGAAGCATTCTACAGCACGAAGGCCGACGGTATCGGAATGGGCTTATCGATATGCCGTTCCATCGTCGAAGCCCATGGTGGCCGTATTTGGGCTTCATTGGGGGAGAACGGGGACGGGGCCCTATTTACGTTCACGTTGCCAATGGCGGAGGGCGCTGTCGTCCATGATAGATGATCGCAAGAGAGGGCAGCCCACAGTTATTGTCATCGATGACGACGAAAGTATCCGCGAAGCTTTGAGAGGATTGTTCCAGTCAGTCGGACTTGTCGCTGAAACCCATGGGTCGGTGGCAGAGTTTCTTGCCGCGGATGATCCTGATCGTGCCGGCTGTATTGTGCTTGATATTCGCTTGCCAGGTCAAAGCGGCCTGGAGTTTCAGGAGGCACTCGCGAAAAGCCGGCATCCAAGGTCGGTGGTGCTGATCAGTGCTCATGTCGATGTGGCGATGGCTGTCCGCGCCATGAAGGCAGGTGCTATCGATGTTCTTACCAAGCCTGTGCGCGAGCAGGACCTGCTCGAAGCGGTGAATCGGGCTTTGGCAAGTGATAGCGCTCGACGCGAAGAGGCACGTCAAACGGCGGCATTGCGCCTAATGTATTCCAAACTTACCGAGCGCGAGCGGCAGATTATGGCATTGGTTGTCGCCGGGAAGCTGAACAAACAAATTGCGGCTGAAGTTCAGCTCGCTGAGGCCACCGTGAAGCTTCACCGCGGTCACATGATGCGAAAAATGCAAGCATCGTCAGTTGCGGATTTGGTTAGGATTGCGGGCATTCTGAAGGGCTGAAAGCAGCGATTTGGAGGAAGCGTTCGATCCCTTGCAAGAGCTGAGGGTCCTACACCGGCCGATGGTGATTGAGCCTTTTGCCTGTGTGCCATAATCCGGACCTGAAAACTTCGCGCTTCGATCTGACCGTCTTCTACAGAAGTGAAGGACACCGGGAGCTGCCAGTCCGCTACCGCCCGGTCATCCATTGAGCGATTCGACATCCGCTATGGGCGCGACCATGATCGCGGCTGAAACAGGGTCCCCAGCCAGTTTTCGTGCGGCTAAAGGTAGCGTTTCGATCCCCGGAAATCACAGAACGGTTTGTCGCGAATTATCGGTAACTAGCTGCAAAGGCTATACTTTTCGTCTTGAGGATTGGTGGTCAAAAGTTGTGGTATGAAGGTCCAAAAATAGCCTGCCTGGGACCTTGGATTCTCACATGATTTCAAACACTTAGCGAAATCGCCTTTGTTTTCCTTATCTTTTCCCATCGCGAGCGACCGTGGATGCCACCTTTGTGCCCTGGCTTTGGGCATCAGTCAACAGGACGGGCGAGCGGCAATAATTTCCGCTTACTGGGCCGAAATTATCGCGGGAGAATTGGTTCATGCACCACCTTTTGAAGAGCTGAACCTTGTTGGCTTCTGCCTTTAGACTGGACGACGTTGGAAAGTCACGACGGGTAGACAGATCCCATCGTGACACGCCTATCAATCAGCGAGCGGAACCTTTTTCGTATTCCTCGTCTGACACCTTCTCCATCCATGTGACCGAACTTCCGTTCAGCGCCTCGGCCACGGCGAAGTGCGCCATCGCTTCGTTACTTGACGCTCCATGCCAGTGCCGGACGTTAGGTGGAATCCAGACGACGTCGCCCGGATCGACTTGCTGGACTGCCTCTCCTTCCTTTTGCACCCAGCCACGGCCACTCACGATGAACAGCGTCTGTCCCAACGGATGGGTGTGCCATGCTGTGCGGGCACCTGCCGAAAAGGACACGGTTGCTCCGCCCACCCGTGCAGGCGCGTCGGTCTGGTAGAGGCCGGAGATCTCAACCTTACCCGTGAAGTACTGCTCCGGACCAGGCGTCGCGCTGCTTCCCGCTGGGGTGATCTTGATGTCTGACTGCGACGTGGTCATCGGTTTTTCCTTCCTGTTTGCGAAAACCTGCTTAAGCACGGGCACGGCCGACATGGCTCGGGGCCAGCCCGCGTAGAAGGCGATATGGCTCAGGACTTCGGATGCCTCACCGGCAGTCAGCCCGTTGTCCATGGCTCGGTTGGCGTGGAAGGGCAGTTGTTCGGGCTGCCCGATCGCGATCAGCGCCGACATGGTCACCAGGCTGCGGTCGCGTGCCGAGAGATCCGGGCGCTGCCACAGATCGCCGAACAGCACGCGATTGGTGAGATCGGCAAGTGCGGCCGCTGTCGGCGCTATCGTGGTGTTGACGGTTTCACTGCGCGCAGCCTCGGCCGCGGCTTCCAGCTCCACGCGCGCAGCCCCACTGTTGCCGACAGGTCCTATCTGTCGGGCGTCAAAGACCTTCTTCGTCTCCTCGACCGCGGAGATGGCATTCGGCCAGCCGGAATAGAACGCAAGCTGCGTGATGAGTTCGCCGATCTCCTGCGGGGCCATGCCATTGTCCAAGGCGCGGCCAACATGGGCGCCGATCTGGGCCGTCTTGCCGGTGGAGACGATCGCCGAGACCGTGACGAGGCTACGGTCCCGCGGCGCCAGTTCCTTCCGCTCCCAGACCTCGCCGAACAGAATCTCGTCGGTGAAATGTCCGAGGCCGGGTGCGACGTCATAGACGGCTGGTGGTGCTATTCTGCGGCGCTCTTCCTGGGCTTCGACACCCGTGGTCGCAAGCGCCGACATGGCGATGGATGCAGCGATGTTCTTCATCTTTGAATCCTTCTTTCAAAGCTTGGCGACGTCGAGGTCAATTACGCGACGCCGCCATCGTTATGGCTTCCTCGCTTATGCGAGATGCTGTCCGAAGAAGCCGGCAATGCGATCGAATGGGATCTTGTCCATTCGGTCGTAGAGATCGGTGTGGCTAGCGCCGGGGATGATCATCAGCTCCTTCGGCTCCGCGGCCGCTGCGAAGGCCGTCTCGGAAAAGTAGCGCGAATGGGCCTTCTCGCCGTGGACAAACAGGATCGGCCGCGGCGAGATTTCCGCGATGTAGGTCAGGATCGGCATGTTCATGAACGACAGCGGGGTCGTCTGCGACCACGAATTACCAGAGTTGACGGCGCGGGGATGATAGCCGCGCGGCGTCATGTAGTAGTCGTGGTAGTCGACCAGGAACTGCGCTTCGCCGCCCTTGCGCTCGTTGTAAGGAGGCTGGTAAGCGGGGGTGCCTTTCTCCGCATCGGTCCAGCGCTGCCGGCTCATCTGATCCAGCGCCTTCGTCCTCTGTTCGAGCGTCACGCTGTCGTTGTAGCCCTTCGACATGACGCGGGTCATGTCGTACATGGTGCTCGCGACGACGGCCTTGACCCGCTTGTCGACAGCGGCGGCGTTCAGGGCCATGCCGCCCCAGCCGCAGATGCCGATCATGCCGATGCGCTCGCGGTCGACGAAGGACTGGAGGCCGATGAAGTCCACGGCCGCGCTGAAGTCTTCCGTGTTGACGTCGGGGGAGGCGATGTTGCGGGGCTCGCCGCCGCTTTCACCGGTATAGGACCCGTCGAATGCGAGCGTCGCGAAACCACGCTCGGCCATCGTCTGGGCGTAGAGACCGGAAGACTGCTCCTTCACGGCGCCGAACGGGCCGCCGACGACGAGTGCTGCAAGCCTGCCGCTTCCCCGTTCTTTCGGAAGATAGAGATCGCCCGACAGCGTGATGCCGTACCGGTTCTTGAACGAGACCTTCTGGTGGTCGACCTTGTCGCTCTTCGGGAACACCTTGTCCCACGAGCTCGTCTGGGCGAACGCCTGCGTTGCGGCAGCCGCTGGAATAACGCCGAGTGCGGCGACGGCGACGCCTGTCGCCTTCATCAGGCTACGCCGGCCTGCGTCGAATCCTTCGGTATTGTCGGTCTTCCTGGTCATCATGTGATCTCCGTAGATAGAGGTTTTGACTTACTGGATGCGTTCGATGCGCAGTGGGAATTTCCCCCGGACATGCAGCGCCTCGTAGCCGTCGTCGAAGCGGCCGAGGCGCACGAGGCCCGGATGCTTGTAGTCGGCGTAGAACATCGCCAGATTGCCCCAGGGCATGTAGTAGCAGAGGTCGTATGGCCGCTCGTTCGAGAATGGGCCGTGCCCGTCCACCGTCAGTTTGCGGGGCAGGTAGGCGATCTTCTCGTTGGAGCCGAAGTCGTCGATCTCCAAGTCCAGCGGCAGCATCGAAGCAAAGTCGCGTGCCGACGGGTTGTCGTAGAGGGTCGCGGTCATCGTGTGGGTGTCGAATATCAATCTGATCTTCACGTCCGTGCGCTCCTGGTTGTCAGGGCCGTTCTGGCTGAACACTCTTGTCGGTAAGATTGCGGCGGCTGCGGCCGAGACGAGAAGACCGCGGCGGGTCGGACCAGTGCGCGGGACGCTCATCGGGACCTCCTGGTGGCACGCCATGCGGCAATGGACATCAGCGACGAGCCGAGCAGCAGCACGGCGGCGAGCGTGAAAGTCGAGCGCCAGCCGACCGTGTCGAAGAGCAGGCCGCCGAGGGATGCGCCGGCCGTGATCGCAAGCTGGATAACAGCCACCTGCAGGCCGCCGCCGGCTTCCGCGTCCTTGGGAAGGGCGCGGCTCAACCATGTTCCCCAGCCGACCGGAGCGGCGGTTCCGAGGAAACCCCATCCTACCAGGGACAGGAGCACGGCGAGCTTCATCTCGCCAAACCCGATCATCGCGCCTGCAATGCAGGCCATCAGCAGCGGGATGGCAACGAGGATGCTGAACAGTCGGCGGGACAGGAGCTTTCCGATGACCCATGTGCCGACCGCTCCGGCCAGACCCATCACCAGAAGGGCAAGGGAAAGGGTTTCGATCTCCAGTCGGGTGACCGTTTCCAGGAACGGCCTCAGATAGGTGAAGAGCGCGAACTGGCCCATGAAGAGGAGCAGGATCGCCGCCATGCCGAGCGCGACGGGTAGACGTCCAAGAAGCCGGAACACGTTTCCTGATCCTTCTCCGCGCGGCGAAAGGCTGGGCAGGCTCATCCACTGCCAGACAAGAGCGAGCAGCGCCATCGGCACGACGAGGAAGAAGGCGCCGCGCCAGCCGATGTAGGCGCCGAGCAGGCTGCCGAGCGGGGCGGAGATCGTCGCGGCGATGGCATTGCCGGCGTTGAGTAGCGCGAGCGCCTTTGGCACCTGGTCGGTATCGACGAGGCGCATCACGATCGATGTCGACATCGACCAGAAGCCGCCGATTGAGACGCCGAGCAGCGCTCGGCCGAGCATCAGGATCGGGTAGGATGGCGTGAAGGTGACGAGGACGCCGGACAACATCAGCAGCGCGGTCAAGGCCAGCACGAGCAGGCGTCGGTCAAGTCGACCGGCCACCGTGGCGATGGACAAGCTCGTGATCACCGCGAAGATCCCGGAGATCGAAATCGCCTGACCCGTATTCCCTTCCGAAACGCCTAGGTCGGCCGCGATCGGGGTTAGCAGGCTGACCGGCATGAACTCCGACGCGATCAGCACGAACACGCACAGGGTCATGGAGAGAACGGCTCCCCATGCCGAGGGTTTCCGTTCGATGTTGTCTATGGTGAGCGTCATTGCTTCGTCCTGAATCATCTCTGTTCAACGTTGCGCTGAAGATAGTCCTCACCTACTTTTCGGATAAGACGGGCTAATCCGCATGGACCTATCGATTTTCAACATGAATAGGATGCGCAGATGCAACGCGAGGACATGAAGGACTTGTTGTGGTTCTTGGAGGTCGCGAAGGAAGGGAGCTTCACCAAGGCAGCCGCAAACCTTGCGACGTCCCAGTCTACCCTCAGTCACACAATCAAGCAGTTGGAGGCCCGCCTCGGCGTCCGTCTTCTTACAAGAACGACCCGCAGCGTCGCGACGACGGAAGCTGGAGAACGCCTGTTCAGATCGATCTTACCTCGGTTTGAGGGCATCGAAGCGGATCTTGGAGATCTGGTCGCATTCCGCGAGAAGCCCTCCGGCACCGTCAGGTTGACCTTGTCCGATCATGCTCTGCAGACAACCGTATGGCCAAAGTTATCGGGCGTTCTCGACGAATATCCCGACGTAAAGGTGGAGCTCTACGCCGACAATGGAATGCGCAACATCGTGGAAGAACGCTTCGATGCCGGCGTTCGCCTTGGGGAAAACGTCGACAAGGATATGATCGCCGTCCGGATCGGTCCTGACTGGCGGCTCCGCGCAGTCGCTTCTCCAAAATACTTCGCCAGACGCGGACGTCCTCAGGTGCCTCAGGATCTAGTGGGTCACGTCTGCATCAACATGCGCCAGGCGACGCTCGGCGGCTTCTACGCCTGGGAGTTCGAAAAGGACGGCCGGGAACTGCGGGTGAGGGTGGATGGCCAGTTAAGTTTCAACTCCTCGATTTCGCAGGTAGAGGCAGCGGTTTCAGGCTTCGGCATCGCCTACGTTCCTGACAACCTTGTCGAGGAGCATATTGCTGATGGCCGTTTGCAAGCTGTCTTAGATGACTGGAGCCACCCATTCACTGGCTACCATCTCTACTATCCCAGCAGACGTCAGATGTCGCCTGCTATGGCGGTGATCGTGGACGCTCTTCGGCAGCGCGGAACAATTTGAGTTGAGTGAATTTCAGGTACCGACCGGATAACAAGGTCCCCAGCCAATTTTCCTAGCCGTCTTCGCACACGACGGATGGCCTAAGGAACTGCGGCCGAGATTGCCCAAGTTATTGAGAAGACGTCACTTTTTCGTGCGACAGATGGTCGCCAATTTGAATCGGAAAATCGGTCTAAAATGGCTTGCCTGGGAGACCTGGATTCTCGCATGATTTCAAAGACTTAGCGAAATGGCCTTTGAATTCCCTCTGTTTTTCCGTCGCGAGCGACCGTGGATGCCACCTTTGTGCCCTGGCTTTGGGCATCAGTCAACCGGCGGGATAAGCGGCAATAATTTCCGCTTTCGGGGCGAAGTTGTTGTCTGGCCGTCACCTTGTTAATCGACCGCTCATTCCCGTCATAGCTTGCATTCCTGCCGCGTCCCAGAAGTGGTCGTCTCGGTGAATCGGCGAGGCGGCAAGTTTGCGTCAAAGCAACCTTGAATAGAAGTTGCTCCACATTATCTTCCTTAGATTGAACGCGCCTCCACCTCACGGTTCCACATTGGATGGCGCCTCAGCCAGGTGCCGAAAACGCGGCGGGTTCTCAAAAACATTGTGTGGAAAAGCATCAGCCATCCTGGGATGCTTCGGCGACGCAGCCCATAGTTTACCGATGATCAAATGCCCTTTCTGTACCGCCGAATTGAGCCGCATCGCCTTTATGGACGATCAAGTCGTCGCCCTGTGGGACGGCTTCCCGGTGTCGCAAGGACATTTACTCATCGTTCCACGACGGCATGCGACGACATGGGACGATCTTTCAGCGGACGAGAAGCAGGCAATCTGGCAGAACATCGACAGGGCAAAAATCGAGATCGAACGAAGGCATAAGTCGGATGGGTACAACGTCGGTTTCAATCTGGCTGAGGCTGCAGGACAAACGGTCTCCCATTTTCACCTGCATGTCATTCCGCGCTACCTAGGTGACGTCGACGATCCGAGAGGCGGCATCAGGCATGTTATCCCGCACAAGGCCAACTACCTAGCCCAGGATGTGAGCAGCACCCAAGCGTTAAAGCGCTTGGTCACTGGCGGAAGCGACCACCTTCTGCCCCACCTCATCATGCATATGGACGAGGCGAACGCCTGCGACATCGCAGTAGCATTTCTGCTTGATAGCGGCGCCAGACTGATCGTCGAACATCTGAAAGATTTTCTGGCCCGCGGTGGACGAGCCCGAATTCTCGTCGGCGACTACATGGACGTGACGGAGCCGATGGCACTGCGGCGTCTGGCCGATCTCGACGGCGATCTGACGTTCCGGGTCTTCGAGGCTGCGGCGCAGGGATTTCACCTGAAGACCTATATCTTTCTGTCGGACAACGAGGGCGTGGCATTCGTCGGCAGTTCCAACCTGTCGGAGGCGGCACTGACGACATCCATCGAGTGGAACTACAAGGTCATTTCCAGCCACGACCGATCGGCCTTCCCCCAGATCACCAATGGCTTCGAAGACCTGTTCAATTCCTATAGCGCAGTCTCCGTCACGCCGGAGTGGATCGACCGCTATGAAAGCCGGAGGAATCCGCTAGGCTTCAAGGATGCTGGCTTAGCATACGAGCCGCCGCTGCCCCCTCCCGAACCCCACGCCATCCAACGGCAGGCTCTCGCAGCGCTCGAGCACACACGGCAGGACGGATTTACTGCGGGCCTTGTTGTGCTCGCTACCGGTCTTGGTAAGACTTGGCTGGCGGCCTTCGACAGCGATCGCCTCGAATATCGTCGCATCCTCTTCGTCGCCCACCGCGAGGAAATACTCAATCAGGCGATCGAGACATTTCGACGCGTGCGACCGACAGCTCGGATCGGAAGGTTGTCGGGCGATTACAAGGACACGGATGCCGATCTCCTTTTCGCCTCCGTTCAAACTCTCGGCAAGGTGAACCAGATCAAGCAATTTCGACCGGACACCTTCGATTATATCGTCATCGATGAGTTCCATCACGCAGCAGCGACCACCTACCGACGCATCATCGATTACTTCGAACCAAAGTTCCTCCTCGGTCTGACGGCGACGCCCGAGCGGAGCGATGGAGCTGATCTCCTCGGTCTGTGCCAAGAGAACCTCGTCTTCCAGGCCGGTGTCCATTTGGGGATAGAAGCCGGGCATCTCTGCCCCTTTCATTACTTCGGCGTCCCGGACAATGTAGATTATCGAAACATCCCCTGGCGCAGCGCGCAGTTCGACATGACAGAACTCACCGCTGCTGTCGCCACAGAAGCACGAGCGCAGAACGCGCTCGAACAGTACCGACTGCGCGGCGGGACAAAGTGCATCGGCTTCTGCTGCTCCCAGACGCATGCCGATTTCATGGCCGACTTCTTCAACCGCCACGGCGTGCCGGCCGCCGCCGTCCATTCCGGCATCAACTCCGCACCTCGGGCTACGTCGCTGCAGAGACTGGAAGCGGGCGAACTCGAGGTAGTGTTTGCCGTTGACATGTTCAACGAAGGTGTCGATGTCCCAAGTATCGATACCGTGTTGATGTTGCGGCCAACGGAATCGACTATAATCTGGCTGCAACAGCTCGGCCGCGGTTTGCGAAAATCCGCAAACAAGAAGCGTCTCGTTGTCATCGACTATATCGGCAACCATCGAATCTTTCTCACGAAGTTGCGTGCGATCGCCTCGATTGCGAATGTCGATGCGTCTTCTGGTGGCCATATCCGCGAGCTCCTGGAACGGCTGCAAGGCGATCAGATCAATCTGCCCACCGGTTGTGAAGTGACCTACGACCTCGAGGCACTCGACATACTGCGCATGCTGGTGAAACCAGCCAGCACCGAGAATGCACTGGAAGACTTTTACCGCGACTTCCTGGAGCGGCATGGCGTCCGCCCAACTGCGTCAGAGGTTTTCCACTCAACTAACAATCCAAGAAGCAGCAGCGAACGTTCCTGGCTTGGTTTCGTGGAACGCATGCGCGGGTTGGACGATCTGGAACGATCGACCTGGTTGGAGCATCGGGATTTCTTTCAGGAGATGGAGAAGACCGAATTAACCCGAAGCTACAAGCTCGTGACGCTTCTCGCACTGTTCGATGAGGAGACCGTGCGGGACCGCTGTACCGTCGATGAGCTCGTCGAGCGCGTCGCGCAGTTGGCCTCTCGAGTCCATAAGCTTCAGCAGGATTTCTCTGTCGATCTCACGGATCGGAAAGCGCTCAGATTGCTCGTGCTAAGGTTTCCGATCGATGTCCTTACAAAGCTGCGGGATAGCGAGGGCGCTCCGTATTTTGTTTTGCGAGAAGATCAATTCGGCTTAGTGAGAGTTCCACGGGATAGGGCGACGTTTAGCCAACTTCTGCGGGAAATCCTCGATTGGCGTCTTGCGCAATATTTGAGCAGAAGCGGTGTTCCCAACGAGCCGGCGGAAGCTGTTTGCCGCGTCGCCCGAAACACGAGCGGACAACCTATCTTATTCCTCCCGACGACGTCGGGCGCAGGGCGGCTGCCGGAAGGGCCCCTGCACGTTATCGTAGACGATCAGCCGATGGAGGCTACAGTTGCCAAGATCGCAATTAACGTTGTGCGGAGAGCCGACGATTCATCCAACCGCTTGTCCACCATTCTTCACGGATGGTTCGGCGACGACGCCGGACTTCCGGGCAAAGGCGATCGTGTCCGATTCCGATACCAGAGCGATGTCTGGCGCATGGAGCCGATGGGTGTACAGGCCCAGGCACAGGCAGGCCTTCGGCTTTGGGAACGCTATTCGCGCGAGGTTATCCCTCCAGCTTTCGGCCTAACCTTCGATCAGGCGACGTGGAACGCTGGTTTTGTGCCAAAACCGCCTCACGTCTTTCTGCTCGTCACCTTGGAGAAGGAGGGGATGATGGACGAGCACCGCTATGCTGATCACTTCACCTCAGCCACGGAATTCTCATGGCAAAGTCAGAATAGGACCAAGCAACAATCGAAGCATGGCGAGATGATCCGTGACCATCAAGCCCTGGGTCTTCACGTCCACTTGCTCGTCCGAAAGACGAAGAAGATCGGACCCAAGCCGGCACCATTTATCTACTGTGGCGAAGTGGATTTCGAAACCTGGACAGGCGAGATGCCGATTACCGTGACATGGCGACTACGTGAGGCGGTGCCGTCGACGCTTCTGTCACAACTAAAGGTCTGAACTATTGGCGCTTTCAAGTGCGTCAGAACGCTGGGTTGACTAGGCGGCGGGCTACGTGCGCCAGTGCGGAAATGACTTCCAGGTCAACTTGCCGAGACTGAGCGCCCTCATTGTCGGTAGTCCGGGGCGCGAGATTCTTCGTTTAAATCCGCCATACTTCATCCTCGTTAGTGGGCTCAATCAACATGGCCGTTATTTATTGGTCATGTGCATCCTCTTTACCACTCGCGATGTATAGTCGGATCATTTCCGATGGCAAAGCCGAGCTGCGCCGCCGAACGCGATACGAGGCTCCTGTATTGAATCGACTGCAACAACGGCCATTGCTTGGACTGCTTGTGAACCCATTCGGGACAACGTTTCAGGCCATGGAGCTCGATGGGGACTACCTGCGGGTTACTCGCCGCGGATTGACCTCGTCCGTATCCCTTGAAGCGATAGCTGCTGCTCCGTTGGTACGGAAGGGAACTGTTGGTGCGACGATGACAGTTACCACGGCAGAGCGCCATCTCGTGGTGCGTGGCCTCCGACATCCTGATGCGTACATGTTCGCCGAAGAAGTCAAAAGAGCCTGGATCGGGTTCAATCTTTCGGCGCTGGAACGTGAAGCAGATAGCTTGCTTCGCCTTCATCGAGCGATTGCCGAACTTGCCAAGCCCACTCGTTATCCCGCTGCATGCCAACTCGCGCCGCTTCTGAGCGACGCCAGGGCACTCGAGACCTTGCTGCTATCGAAACTTCAGCCAGACGCCATCGGGGCCGACCAAGCCGAGCGTGTTGCGCTTGTGAGGAAGTTCGCCGCCGAGCCTGACACGATGAGAACGAGCGCAATCGCTACCTTTGTTCCTGCCGAGCTCGAACGCTGGAAGGATTTCTTCGATACGATCGAAAGCAAGCCTCTGACGCCGGAACAACGCCTCTCCGTGGTTGTGGACGAGGACGCAACGCTGGTGTTGGCCGGCGCCGGATCCGGAAAGACCAGCGTGATCACTGCCAAGGCCGCCTATCTGATCAAGGCCGGTATACGTCGGCCGGATGAAATACTGCTGCTGGCATTCGCAAAGAATGCCGCCGAGGAAATGTCGGAACGAGTCGAGGCACGATCCGGCGTGCCGATCGTGGCGCGAACTTTCCACGCAATTGCCTATGACATCATCGGGGGTGTCGAGGGGTCAAAGCCGGCACTGGCGGATCACGCCACGGACGAGCTGGCGTTCACCAACTTAATTAAGCAGATTCTGAAGGATCTCGTTCACGCGCTGTCTGAAGTGTCCAAGGCAATCATTGAGTGGTTTGCGCACTTTCTGATCGAACCGAAGACCGAGTGGGACTTCAAGACCAAACACGATTTCTACACGCATATGGAAAAGCAGGATCTCCGCACCCTGCAGGGCGAGAAGGTCAAGAGTTACGAAGAGCTGCAGATTGCCAACTGGCTTTACGAAAACGGCATCGAATACGAATATGAGCCGGACTACCAGCATAAGATCCGAGAGACGGGACGCCGAGACTATTGCCCGGATTTTCGCCTGACTGAAAGTGGTGTCTACATCGAGCATTTCGGTGTGCGGCGTCAAAAGATGCCCGATGGCAGCGAGCGGCTGACCACAGCACCCTTCGTCGACCGTGACCATTACCTGGCAGGCATGGAATGGAAGCGCGAGCTTCACACGGCTTATGAAACCACGCTCATCGAAACATATAGCTACGAACGGCAGGAGGGGCGTCTGCTCATTGCCTTGGCAGAGAAGCTCGAACCGCATGTGACACTGAAACCTCGCCCAGCCGATACAATCTTTGACCGAGTGATTGAGTTGAAGCAGGTCGACGCGTTTTCACAATTGCTCGGTACCTTCCTGCGCAAGTTCAAGGGCGGGGGCTACAACGTCGCCGCTTGCGAGACGAATTCGGAGCGGTTGAAGCAAGGCAGTCGCGCCAAGGCTTTCCTTGCCGTCTTCGCACCAGTTTTCGCGGAGTACCAGAAACGTCTCGGCAGACGGATCGACTTCGAAGATATGATCTTGCGAGCTGCCCAGTATGCCGAAACAAGCCGATATGTGAGCCCGTTTCGACACATCCTAGTGGACGAGTTTCAGGACATTTCGCAGAGCCGTGCCCGGCTGGTGAAGGCATTAAAAGCGCAGCACCAGGACGTCCGCGTTTTTGCGGTAGGAGACGACTGGCAATCGATCTTCCGCTTTGCAGGATCGGACATCCATCTGATGCGCCACTTCGGCGCTGAATTTGGTGGGATCTTCAACGCAGAGACCGGCGTCCACCGAACAGTGGACCTTGGTCGGACCTTCCGTTCGATCGACCAGATCGCATTCGCTGCAAGAACATTTGTACTGAAAAACCCGATTCAGATCTCAAAGCAGATAGTTCCGGCAGGGAAGGCAACCGAGCCGGCTATCAGGATCGTGATGACGCCGAAGAACGAGGACGAGAGAAAGCTCCATGACGTTCTTGCGGGAATCTCCGCCAGGATTGATCGCGCAAGCACCGCGAGTGTGTTGCTGCTGGGGCGGTATCGCTTTCTCCAGCCAGACATGAGCGACGTTCAGCGAAGGTTTCCTCGGCTACGCATCAATTTCAAGACGATCCATGCATCGAAGGGCCTCGAAGCAGATCATGTAATTCTTCTAAATGCGGACAACGGCCGGATGGGCTTCCCCTCCGAGATCGTCGATGACCCCTTGCTTGCGTTGGTATCGCCAGAGGAGGAATCGTTCGAGAACGCGGAGGAGCGTCGGGTCATGTATGTCGCAATGACGCGAGCCCGTCACACGCTGACGATCATGGCTTCGAGCTCCAGGCCTTCGTCCTTTGTAACCGAACTCAACAAAGACCCTGAATACGGTATCGCCTCGGCGGCCGGCAGCGAACAGACTGCGCACGAATGCGGAGAATGCGGCGGACGGTTGCTCGATGTCCGGGGCCAGGATGCGCGAACCTGGTATCGCTGCGAACATGTTCAGCACTGCGGAAACTTGCTGCCCGCCTGCTCGTCCTGTGGAGTTGGGCTTCCGAGCCGTACGAATAAATCAGCGGAGGCGCGGTGCAACTGCGATGCAAACTTTCCATCATGTCCGGAATGCAAGGATGGATGGCTGATTGAACGGTCCGGGCGTTACGGTGCCTTCCTGAGCTGTGTCCGCTATCCCGCGTGCACGGGAAGGACGAAAACTTTGTCCAAGATCGGCGCGCGCGCTTAGAATGCCTCGATAGGCTTCGAGAGGAGGGAGTCGCCTCGAGTGAAATGGGTCCCCAGTTAATTTTAGTGCGGCCTTAGATTGCATAGTTGGCTTGGAATTAAGACGGGCGGCGTGCTCAGAAAAGGGAGCAAATGGCTGTAAAAGCTACGCAATTTTTCGGATGGATCGTCAACTTAGAATGGTTTGTTACGGGGGGTAAATTACGCAAGCGACCGTGGATGCCACCTTTGTGCCCTGGCTTTGGGCATCAGTCAACAGAGGGGACGAGCGGCAATTATTTCCGCTTTCGGGCCAAGAGCAGGCTTCTTTCGTTGTCTCGGAATTCGGCCGTCAAACGGAAGCTCTGGACAAGAGTGGATGTTCGAGTGCCAGCCGAAATTCCGCTCAAGGTGCTGAGCCTGTGCAAGTGTTCTGCGGCCCCATCCTCCTCTTAGTGCGCGTCACCATCTACGCCAGTTGAGCGCTCCGGGCACGCCGGCGTTGGCGGGCGCGGGACCATCGCTAGCGCTTCTCGGGTCTGCCTACGGGCGGTAGAACAGCGTGTCGAGCATCGCCGCGCGCGCTTCCCAGAGTTCGCCGTCGGGATGATCTGGCTTGTCCGCGTTGTACCAGGTGGAAAGGCTGATCGGCTCGACCACGCGCTCCCAGTAGTTGTCCAGGTCCAGGGTCGTGCGGGCAAAGCCCAGCTCCTTCGCGGCCTGAACGATGTTGGGCTTGCAAACGCACAGGAAAGTGTCCGGGCGCTTCATAGACAGCAGCCGCGTCGCGGTCGGCACGCCGCCCGTGCGCGACGATCTAGCGAACGCCTGCCGGAACAGCCTGCAGAAGCGTTCGTACTGCGCACGTGTCACCTCGCCACCCGATGGAATGCTGTCCAATGCTTTGGACAGCGAGCGGTCGTTCTGCTCAATCCGGTTCGCGAAATCGCCCGCGCCGCGCATCGATCCAAACCAGCCCCACTCGCGGTCCAGATCGGGGCCGACCTTCTGGTACTCTCCCAGAATCCCGGCGACGGCCTTGCGCTGCTCGGGCGAGAAGCGCGCGAACGACGCCTCGGTCGCGAACCAGCGCCGGGCGATTGCGATCAGTTCCAGGCTACGGGCCATGTCGTGATGGCGGGAGGCTCGGACGCGGCGCACATACTCGTCCCAGTCCATCTTCATGATGGCGGCGGCGGCCCCGACGCGTCCCTCTGGCACCGGATCGCGCGGTGCCTTGGGAAGCCTGCCCGCGCGGACGCAGCTCGCGCGGTAGGCATCGGCATAGGGCTGGGTCACCTGTCGCCCGTATCCGGCGCTCGTCCGTGCGAAGGCTATGATATCGGACAGCGCCGGGTCGTCCATCGTGCCGGTGAGCGCGACCGCCGCCTCGAGGTTCGCGCCTAGCCCACCGCCGGTGAAGTTTGCGCTGCCGACGACAGCCGCCACCCTCCGTCCAGTGCGGAAACTGTAGATTTTTGGGTGATAGGTGCCGCCCGCGAACTTGGTCGCGACGTAGCCGTTGGCGACGCCGACTAGCGCGTCGACGACATCTGGATCGGTCTGGCTGAACGCCACCCCGAAGGTAACGTTGCGGAACTTGGAGCGGTGCGTGAAGAGTCGCTTTGCCATGCCAGGGTGCGACCCCCAGGCAACGGCCCAGTGGAACTCGTCGTACTCCTCCATGTAGCGCCTAAGCCTGAGCCGAATTGCGTTCGCCTCCAGGAACTCGACATTCATCCATTCTCCCCCTATTCTTCCTAATCAAGCAGATAACGGATCCGGGTGGGCAACCAGATTCGTTTCAGCTCGATCGATGAGCTCGGCTACGACGTCGATCACGTCCAGCAGCCGGACATAGACGAACTCCAGAAACACCCGCATCTCGACGAGTTCCAGGTTCTTCGCAGACGTATAGAAGCTGGTGGGTGTCGCATGCAGGAGCCTCGATGTGTATCGATAGATATACTCGTACTCCGCCTCCATGCCGACGGCCTTGGCGGAATTGGCCCAGATCCATTTTGAACCTATACCCGACTCGTTGATCAGAGCCTGGCCAAAACGATCGACGAGTTCGGTGCGAGCTCGCCAATGAGCCTTTAGGTCCGCCTCTGCAGCGATAATCGCCTTGGTTCTGATCAAATGGGCCTGGAACGAGTAGCCGTTGATTTTCGCATCAGCGGCATAAACGCTAAAGTGACGCCGGGCTTCAAGATCGATCGCACCCATTCGCGACTTCTCAGCAGCACGTACGATCTCCGCCGTCAGGTTCTCTCCATGTTGTTCCTGAAGCGCCCGCATCGCCGGCACCGGATCGTCGCGTTCGGCCATCATGTCGAAAAAGCTTGCTTCTGCTTTCAGTTGCTCGATGTGTTGCGCCGTATGAGCCTCTCCGTCATTCAGCGAAAGCATGAGGAAATATAGGGATTTCAGAGGCGTCTGCTTGATCGTCCTGAGCCATACGAGAAGTTCAAAAACATATCTGGTCAGCGAGATGACGCCGAGCGTCTCCAGCACAACAACGTTATTGGTTACTAGGATCTTGCATCGCTCGAGAGCTTCGGCGCCGATCTCACATGGAAGCAGCAGTTCCGCTCGACCCCGCCCCTCCAACTTGGCGATAGAAGCGGACGTCGCCACCATCCGTGCCCGCTGCGCAAGTTCTGATATAGTCGGCGCCAGGTCCTGAATTTCAGTAGCGACCGCAGCGATCTTAGTTTCTCCAGATATCATCATTTCTCCCTTGGTTGTCGATCGCTCGCGCCCCGCGCCGGCGATGTCCTCTCGACATTCTAGAGAGGCCGTTTGCCTCTGCTTGCTTTCATTTGATGTGCGCCTGATAGCTGCCAGACAGCAAACGTGAAGAGTTTCGGGCGCCGCCAGGCGTACGAAAGTCCCCGAGGAAGGAACCCGCGGACCACAGTCGGAGGCTATGGAGATTTTGATCTACGGCTGATATCTGCGGTGT